>CAVPEQ010000001.1:0-700092 GCA_963703465.1 uncultured Acidobacteriota bacterium
CTGAAACTTCGACCTTATCGGAAACCTGGCCAGTCCTGAACACGAAATCGACGCGCTTCTCCGCCGCCACATCCACCGCCACATTGCTGATTACCGCTGTTTGGAATCCGCTTTGGGTTGCCACTACGTTGTAGGTACCGATCGGCAACTCGGGAACTGAATAGCTGCCGTCGGCGCTGGTTTCAGTGGCGCGCTCAAGTCCGGTGTTGACATTGTGAACCGTGACCTTTGCGCCGGGAACGACAGCTCCCTGCGGATCGGTGACCGTCCCTAATATCGTCCCGCGAAAAGTTTGCGCGACCAGCGAAGCGGAAATGAGCAGCAGCAAAAAAACCAGACTCGATCTAAGCCTCATAAAGCCCCCTAGCGATGATTACTGTGGATGGCAGGGATTGTAGATCAATCGAGCGTAGGTCTTCCAGCAACAAAACTCGGGGTTCTGAAAAAGGGGTTGGGTCCTGGAAAAAGAAACGGGAGGAGAATCTAAAAGTTAAACGCCAATCCGCCGCGCAGGGTGCGCGCGGATTGCACGAGGTAGACGGTTCGTCCATCCTGCCCGAAGACCGGGACATATCCCTGGGCAAGCAGATTACGGATTTCAACGACCACATCCATATGTCCAGCCAGCGCTTTGCTGCAGCGGACAGGTTGGCGCAAGAAAACGTTGAAGAAGGGATCGGTCTGTCCCGCAGAGGCGTTGAACATATCCACTGGAGTGAGCGAACGACCGCTCTCCAATCCGTAGGACGCAATCCATTGTGTCTTGGTGTGAGGGGTTGTTCCGGTCAGCTTTCCTGATAGCACATGTCGATTGCGGGTTACAGTCTGCTCACGGGCGTCTTCCAGAGTAGTCTTGCCGCCTTTCAGATCAAGCACGCCGCCATAGCTGTAGTCCGCGGTAGCTGTCACATCAGAGGTCAGCTTGCGCTCCAGCACCAGCCTGACTCCGTGGGTGTCCATATTGCGGCCCTGATATGTGAACGTTCCCGAATAGACATCCGGCAAAACATCTCCTGTGCTCGAGGAAAACTCTCCCACTCCGGTCAGCGCGGGATCGATCAGGCGGTCAGAGTAAAACGCCACCTGCATGTTGGTGTTGCCTTCGCGGTGCGATAGGGCGAGTTCCTGGTGGTGCGCTTTCTCAATAGCAGAAGAATATCCCGTCATGCTTACGCGCGGGTCAGACTCGCTCAAATCCGCGGGAGCGCTCTCAAAACCTTTTTCTTCCCGGCTGTCAGGACGCGAGCTTGAATAGCGATATTCCACCACAGTGTCCGGCGAGAGATGGGCAGCAACTGACCCGAAAGGCCGAAATGCCGTCACCCGGCCCATGAATTGGATGGTCTGCAGTTCGCTACCGAACTTGAGCTCGAGCACATTGTCGAGGTTGATTTCGTCCGAAGTTGTCATCGCAAGCGCCTCAAGTTGCGCATTGCGAACTCCCAGGTCCGGCGAGGACAACCGCCGCATGGTGAATGCAATTTCCGGCGTCGATCCATTTGCCATGTGGTGCTTATAAGAGCTGCGCAGCACCGCATTCGGCAGCGCTGAACCGTACCCAACGTCACCATTGACCGTCAAAGTTCCGGAAGCGAAAACCGACTTTTGGACTGAAAAGCCGGTGCTCATGTCGGAGATCGAACCGAATCCTTCGGAGGGCGCACCGGCCACAAAGGAGAGCGTGCCTTTCAAATCACTCGAGGTCGATTTGTCGGCTACGGTCACTGGAGAGCCGTCAGGCAGGATGCGCAGAACCGGGCGATTCGCGGTAGAACGCAACACCCAATCCCAGTCTCCGTCCTCTGAGGTCCCTTGCCGCGGGGTAAATTGCAGCGCGTCAAAGACCGTGGACAAGGTCAAATTCAACAAAATGCTGGCGCCAGCCTTGAGGCTGATTTTTTCACGAAGCGTTGGCAGGAAGGCGGGCGCAGAAACCTTAACGTTATATAGCCCGGGAACCAGGCCCGAGGCGCGGAAGGCACCTTTATCGTCAGTCACCAGATTCAAAACCTGGGCGGCGGATCCCATCACCTCAACGACTGCGCCGATCTGCGGTGAACCCGATGCATTATGGACGTAGCCGGCAATTGATGCGGATTTGTCCGCACCCCACGACGGGAGCGCGAGACTGAACGCAACCACGAGATAGCCGAGTCTTCGATTCATGAGTTCTCAGAACCGCTATTCGACCGCAAACGTTGCCGAAGGTCCCAGGGTCTGCTTGGAGATGTTGTCGTTAACCTTAATCTGAATGTGATACACGCCGGGTTCCAGATTGGCCGCCTGTACCGTCTTTTCCAAAGTGACCTGGTCGCCGATGTTGCCCATTTTCTCGGACGAGTCGACCGCATGCACTACTTGCTTATTGGTCGCCGTATTCACAATGTCGTACTCAAACGTTGCTGACGGCTTGTGGGTTTTCTCATCAACGCTGAGATTATAAACCTGCATCCAGAAGTTCACTTTCTGGCCCCGTTTGAATGCCATCGGTTTGCCGTCCGAAGGCGCAACCCGGGGACGGACCTTGGTAGTGCCGATCACGAACATGCCCGTGCCTACGCTCTTGGAAGGCACCGCCTCGACGTCATCGGCAACGATCAACGACGAACTCGCCAATTTATCGTCCGAAAAATCCGGCACAATAATGCTGCGGCTCCATGTGCCCATGCGGTCGCCGTTCACGTCTTTCACTACCAGATCAAGACGATACCGCCCGGATTTCAGCGGGACCGCCTTCCAATATATTTTCGAGTTCTCCACTTCCCGCGGCAATAGCTCAGCAGGCACATCCGCGACGACGGTGTCCTCGAAGGTTTGCGCCACCTTCCCTGATAAAGTGGTCAAGCGACCAAAAATGTTTACTACTCCATGCTGCACACCATCTTTGTTGGTGAAGGTGATGTCGCGATTCCTGAGTTGGACTGTCACTGGGACCAGGACGGTATCACTGGTGATTTTCACAAAATCGGTGCGCACGTCGAAAGGCATCGTGTTGTAGCTGATCTTGTGCTGTACGATCTCTTCCAGGTCCTTGAACTTGACCGCAGGCGCCGAATTCAATTTCGCATATTGCTCCAAGCGATCAAATTGCTTAGTCTGCAAGTCGCTGGACATCGGCCCAGCGCCCAACTGTTCAAGCCCACTCCCATTAAATCGGTCTGCCTTCGAAGACATGCCCATTTGCTCGTATAGGGTCAGTCCGGCATTCGGAACATTCTTCAGCGCATCTTTCTCGCTGCGGTCAATAGTCATGTGATAGTCGCCGCACATGCAGGTATCGACGAACTCAATGATGACTTCTTGTCCGATGCCTTCGATATAGCGGTAACGCCAGTCTTCAAAAGGAAAAGTCGAAGTTTCGCCGCCGCCTTCTTCCATAGGCCGTTCATAGGTTCCGCCGGAAGGATGCGAGTCGATTTCGTCCGCCGGACCGTAGACGATATAAATCCGGCCGCGGTCAGTCATCCAACCCGGCTTGCCTGCGGGGAAATGCTCGTTGGCATATTCGATTCGCCGATAGTGCTCGTCCTTAAATTCGTTGTCTTCGCTGTCCGGATTGGGATTGCGCCGCTGCCAGAAAGCCTCAATGAACTGGTCGCGCTCTTCGTTGTTAGAGAGCTGCATAAACGCTTTGCGTTCGTCGTCAGTTATGATCCAGCGAACGTCCTGATCCAGCCACTTCTTATATGAGGTTCCCAGTTCTTTTCGCAGGGATTTCGCGTTTTGCTTTTTCTGTTTTTCGCTGAGGTCTCGCTTGAGGGGATCGCCCGAGGATTTGTCAGTCGCGCCGTTCTTACTTTGGCTCTGATCGGCCTGAGCTCGGTCAGTATTTGCCTGGCCGTCAGCCGAGCGCGGAGCGGCAAAGGCCACCGAGAAGGAGCCAACGACAAACAAAAGCACGAAAGACGGAACTACGCGCGAAAACTGGAACCGGGACATAGAGGAAGAGTACTCCTTAAGACGCACTCTGGGTGTCAACATTTTAAGTCTTTGGCTAGGGGAATACAAGCCGTTGGACCGCAAGAAATGCCAAGGCATGGCACAAAAACCCCTGCTTAGTCCTGATTCTGCGACCAGCCACATTGGTTGTCCCCGGATTTGTAAAACTCACCCATTACTTTTCGAGCGACCCCGGCATCCTACGCTTTGTAGGCAGGCTATAATCCCTTGGAGCCAACAAAAAGCAAACCGTCCCGGGCGGAACTTTTCTCTCCTGGGATTCGTACCTTTTGAGTGCCAGGACAGTGCCAACCCACGTTTTAGTAACCAAAGGGCCGCGAGCCCGTCCAATGGCAAGGGACTGAGACCACCCGTGCCCCAGTCGAAGCAGGAGAATAGAATGGCAACGGCAGAAGTAATCGGCATCTCCGAGCCGCAAGTGTCCAATCCGCCTGAATCATGCATGATCTTTACCTCGGACCTCTGGAAGACCTACGACATGGGGTCCGAGCAACAGGTGCACGCGTTACGCGGTGTCAACCTGCAGATCCGCCGCAACGAGTACGTCGCGATTATGGGGCCAAGCGGATCGGGAAAATCGACCCTGATGAACCTGATCGGCTGCCTGGACAGTCCCAGCCGCGGCCAGTACTGGCTCAACAACCAGCAGGTCAGCGAACTGGATGACGACGAACTGGCCCGTATCCGCAACAAAGAAATTGGATTCGTCTTCCAGACCTTTAACCTGCTGGCGCGCGCAACCGCGCTGCACAACGTTGAGTTGCCCCTAATTTATGGTGGCGTGCCCGCCAGCGAACGCGCCGACCGCGCGAAAGAAGCATTGGCAGCGGTTGGGATGGAGGCCCGCATGAGCCACAAGCCGAATGAACTCTCCGGTGGTCAGCGGCAAAGGGTCGCGATTGCACGCGCACTGGTAAACCGGCCTTCGATCATCCTTGCCGACGAACCGACGGGAAACCTTGATTCGCAAACTGGTAACGAGATCATGGCGTTATTCGATCGCCTTCATTCCGAAGGCAATACCATCGTCCTCGTCACCCACGAAAACGACATCGCCGCTTACGCCCACAGAGTCGTCAATATTAAGGACGGAGTGGTCGAGCGCGATGAAGTGAAGCGATAGAAGAGATTAAGAGAGCAGACGCCTACAGAATCTTCTTCCCAAAAGCTGATAGTGCTAACTCGACTGCCAGATCGGCGGTGCGATTGTGTTCGTCGATCACCGGATTTACTTCGACGATTTCAAAGCTCAACATGCGTCCGTGGTCGGCGATGATCTCCATTGCCAGATGTGCCTCGCGATAAGTTGCCCCGCCGCGAACGGGGGTGCCGACCCCTGGCGCGTCTTCAGGATCGACCCAGTCCATATCCAGCGAAACGTGGTACCCGACGGTGCCGCGTCCCGCCATCTTCGACGCTTCCTCCATAACCGCGCGCATGCCGCGCTCATCGATGTCGCGCATAGTGAACACGCCGATGCCGGCCTTGCGAACATTTTCTTTTTCGACCACATCGATGTCGCGTACTCCTACGAGCACACAATTTTCAGGCGACACCTTAGGAGAAAAATTCAGAACATTCGCCAGCTCCGGCGGGCCGAGTCCCATGATCGCCGCCAGCGGCATGCCGTGAACATTTCCGCTGGGAGAACTATCCGGCGTGTTGATGTCAGTATGCGCGTCGATCCAGATCAGGCCAATTTTTTGATTTTGCCGGCGATAAAATTCCGCAACGCCAGAAACCGTTCCCGCAGCCACGGAATGATCTCCGCCTAAAACGATCGGGACTTTGCCGGCTTCGAGCGTCTTTAGCACCAAGTCGGCTTGCTTGATGCAAGTCGCGGTGATCTCTTTTAAATACTTGGCGTGCGGATCGCCCTCTTTTTTCTGCTCAGCGATAGCGACGGCGATGTTGCCCGCGTCTTCAACGACATGCCCTAACTGCTCGAGGCGGGCCTCAAGACCGGCTACACGCACCGCAGACGGACCCATATCAACGCCTCGTCGCGACTGGCCAAGATCCAGCGGCACACCAATGACGCGGATCTTCTTGGGGGCAATGTTCGTGGTGGTAGCGTGAGCGGTCATGGTCTAACCGATTGAATCATTGATCTGAAACATTTAAAAGGGCGCTGCGAAAACAGGGGGGAATGATTCAATCCCCCGGTAATTCAATGACTCAACAATCTTACGGGTACAGCCGGTGCAGCGTTCGCGCAAACGGGATTGTCTCTCTTACGTGTTCCAATCCGCAAATCCAGGCAACCGCGCGTTCGATTCCCATGCCGAAGCCGCCATGAGGAACGCCGCCATATTTCCGCAGATCGAGATACCACTTGAATGATTCTTCCGGTAAGTTGTGCTCGCGAATGCGTTGGAGAAGCAAATCATATGAGGCCATACGTTGCGAGCCGCCGATAATTTCGCCATAGCCTTCGGGCGCAAGCACGTCCACGCACAAGGCCAGGTCGGAACGCTGCGGATCGGGCTCCATGTAAAAAGCCTTCACCTTTGCCGGATAGCGGTGAATCATGACAGGCTTTTCAAACTGAGCCGAAATGTACGTCTCATCAGGAGAGCCGAAGTCACCGCCCCATTCGAACTTAGTTTCGAGCGCGCCTTTGGCGTGGCCTTCCTGCAGCATCTTTACGGCTTCGTCGTAGGTAATTCTCGGAAACGGTGCTTCGATTTTTTCGAGCGTTGAAACATCGCGGCCCATGGTTTGCAGATCGGCGCGGCGTTTTTCGAGGCAGCGCTTCACCAGAAAACTGATCAGGCCCTCGGCCAGATCCATCAGGTCGTCGAGCGTGGCGTACGCCACTTCAGGTTCGACCATCCAGAATTCGGTCAGATGGCGGCGAGTCTTCGATTTTTCTGCGCGAAAGGTCGGGCCAAAGGAATAAACCTTACCCAACGCCATAGCCGTCGCTTCGATATAGAGCTGGCCGGACTGCGTGAGATATGCCTGCTCGTCGAAGTAATCAACCGGAAAAAGCGTTGACGTTCCCTCGCACGCCGCTGGCGTGAGAATCGGCGGATCAGTCAGCACGAAGCCGCGATCATCGAAAAAATCGCGAGCAGCTTTGATGATTTCGGCGCGCGTGCGCAGAATGGCCGCCTGGCGGGGAGTTCGTATCCAAAGATGGCGGTTATCCATCAGGAAGTCGACGCCATGCTCTTTCAGCGAGATAGGAAACGGTTCGTTCTCTGAAACCCGCTGTAGCACTTGCACGTTCGAAACATCCAACTCGAACCCGCCTGGCGCACGTTTATCGGCGCGAACTTTGCCCTCGACGATGACGCTTGATTCCTGCGTTAAGCCTTTAATCGCGTCGAAGACTTCGGGAGCAACCGCGTTCTTGGGAACTACTCCTTGGATGGTCCCGCTGCCGTCGCGAAAAATGGGAAAGAGAAGCTTCCCGCTCTCGCGAAGGTTGTAGAGCCAACCGCGAATGGTGACGGTTTGGCCCTCGTGTTTTCCGATTTCAGCGATCGTAGATATCGGACTCATGACACTTTGCTTACTTTCCACGCGAACACGGGCGAGGACGCCCGTGCCCTGTAATTCGGGGTTTGTGGAGGCACGGGCATCCTCGCCCGTGCAATTCAAGGTTATGCAGGAACCAGATTGCCGAAAATTTCGCCCATCTTCTCAATGGAATTGATCTTTTCGTTATCCTCAATCTCCAGCAGAAGCGGCGGTTTGTGCGGCGCCTGGTTCAATAGTTCCAGCGTGGACTTCCAGTCTATCGTCCCATCGCCGGGCCACAGGTGCGAGTCTTTGACTTTATCGTTGTCATGCACATGCGTCGAGTGGATGTGATTCTTTACGGTCTCGAAAGCCGAAGCAACGTCGCCCATCATGTTGGCATGACCGGTGTCGAAGCAGACCCCTACGTCGTCCATATGACTGGTGCGTATGAATTCGACCAGTCGATCCGGCGTGGAAAGCTCGTTGGGAATGTTTTCCAGGAGAACGCGCACGCCGAGCGGCTTGGCAAAAGCCCGTAAGTGCTCGACCGACGTCATGGCCGCTTCAAACTTGCGCTCGTTGAAAGACTCGTTGGGCAGACCGATGTGCTGAATCAGAAACCTGAACGGAATATGCTCCGCTACTTCTATGGCCCGCTTTATCTCGTCCATGGCCTCAATTCGCTCGGCACGATCGGCGGAGGCAATGTTGATCGGCGGAGAGCCACTGCGTCCCCACTCGTAGTCGGCGTAGAGCGGCGCATGCACCGAATGCAGCGGAATGCCGCTGGTTTTAAACCAGTCTGCGATTTCGCGGATATGCTGCTTGCGGTTAGCGTAGTCGAGATGCTGGCGCGCGCCAAAAATCTCCACAGCCTGGGCCCCACCGCTGACCAGCTTATCGAGCAGGCCGGGATGCAACCGCTCCTTGACGAAAATGTAAGTGGAAACCGCTCTCAGCATATTTCGTTGTCGGGGCATTCACCCCAAATGTCTGAAACTATTCGGACTGTTGAGGCTAGCGTAGTGCGCGCGCGTGAGTCAAATCATGAATTTCGCGAGTTGCGACTGCGCTTTATCTTTTTGATTCTGGATCGGGATGGCTTCGCTTTTGCGGCCACCATCGCATAAGACGTCCTAATGCAGCGGTCAATTTCCGAATTAGGCAGGGCGTCTAAGCTCTCGAGCATCACCCACTTGTAACGTCCGACGTAAGGGGCGGGAACGACTCCCTCATTCTCGATCAGTTCCAGAAATTCTTCAGAATCGCCTTTGAAGATCAGCCGCTGAGGAACGCTGCGACAGAGCTGACCATGGCAAATATCTTCCCGCAGACCTTGAAGCACAGTTCATCCTCCCATTGCAGGTTCTCGGTAGCATCAGGCAGCGAGAGACATAAAGCTCGCAAGGCGTCAAAATTCATTTGGACTGGTTAGTTGCAGGTATCAAAAGCGCGACTCAAACCTGCTCTCGCGCTTCGCCTAAGGTCAGATTCACATCGATCCGGCGCTTGCCGCGGTAGATGGTCACCCGCACCGTGTCTCCGGCGCGGTGATTATTCATGATCTGCGCAAGTTGTTGCTGGTCCTGAATGTCCTGGCCGTCGATGGCAACTATCAGGTCTCCGCCGACCATGATCGGTTCGTTTCCCAGATATGCGCGTTCGGTGCCACCTTTCAGGCCAGCGCGTTCAGCTGCGCCGCCGGGCAGCACGCGTTGCACGAGCAAGCCGGAATCCGCAGGCAAACCGAGTTGGTCGGCGATATCGGGGCCAATTGCGAGAGTGATCACGCCCAGCACCGGCCGACGGACTCGTCCGAGCGTAAGCAGATCGTTAAGAACCGCTTTCGCGGTGTTGATGGGAATTGCGAACCCGATGCCGGCGTTCTGTCCCACGCTGGAAGCGATCATGGTGTTAATGCCGATCACTTCACCGTGCGAGTTCAGCAGCGGGCCGCCGGAGTTGCCGGGATTAATGGCCGCGTCGGTTTGAATGGCTTCGTCAATGTTAATGCCGTTCGGTTCCTGCACCGAGCGGATGGAACTTACAATGCCGCTGGTGAGGGTTCCTGCCAAGCCAAACGGATTGCCGATGGCATAAACTTTTTGTCCCACTTGCAGGTTCTTGGAGTCGCCCAACACCATCGACGTTAAATCCGGGGCTTTAATTTGAACGATTGCCAGGTCGTGCGAGCGGTCGGTGCCCACAATCGTGGCGCGATATTTTTTTCGATTATGCAGTGTAATCTCGACCTGGCGGGCATCGGCGACCACGTGGTAATTGGTCAGCACATGACCATCGTGATCAATGATGAAGCCGGAGCCCTGCCCCTCCTGCGGGACCAGGCCATAAAAAAAATCGAACGCCACAGCTTTCGATGTAACGTTCACCACCGAACCTATATTCTTGTGGTAAACGGAAATATTGTTCTGCTCGTCGGCGTCCAGCGGCTGGCTAGTCGCTGCTTGGGTAATTTCGACCTTTGCCGCCGGCGAGTTGATGGTGCGGAAAGTCGCCGACCTGTAGGTGGTGAAGTAAAAGAACCCGCCGACTAAAACGACCGCAATCGCAATGGGACGAAGCAGTTTCATGTTCAAGTACAGCCTGCCTTATTGGATGATGAACTATTTACCAAGCAGTATTTTATTTGCGTTTTCACCTAAGGGAACAGATTAGAAGTATAAATGTGCGCAGGTTTGACAATTCAAGGCCGGCTCTTTAGGTTACTACTTCCAGCGCGCCCGTCTATCTGACCCTTGTTCAAGCGAACCCCTACATTTGGCTTGCTGCTGCTCACGCTGGGGGCATTGGCGGTGCATGGCTATCATCCCTACGCCGAGGACGCGGAAATCTACCTGCCGGGAATTAAGAAGCTTCTGCATCCCGCGCTCTACCCATCGGGAAATGAATTTTTCGAGTCGCACGCCAGCCTGACGTTTTTCCCCAACCTGATTGCGGCATCGGTGCGCCTCAGCCACATTCCTTTCGACTACGCGATTTTCATCTGGTACCTGGCTTCGATTTTTCTCTTGCTGCTGGCGTGCTGGGAGTTCAGCGGAGTCTGCTTCGACACAACACGGGCGCGATGGGGCGCGGTTGCTCTGATCGCTTCTCTGCTGACGCTGCCAGTGGCGGGAACTGCACTCTACGTGATGGACCAATATCTGAATCCACGGAACCTGGCGGCGTTCGCGGCGGTGTTTGCGGTGACTCGGGTTTTGGAAAAGAAATATGCGCGCGCGGCATTATGGATTCTGTTCGCGGCGGCTGTGCATCCACTGATGGCATCATTCGCGATTGCATTTTGCGCGGTGCTGATCTTGTTGGAAAAAGTTAAGAAGCCAGCGTTGGCGGTGGCTGCAGTATTTCCTTTTGCAAATTTCTTTGCTCCGCCCACTCCTGCCTATCGCGAAGCCATGCGCTTTCATATTTCGCACTTTCTGCTGCAGTGGCAGTGGTATGAGTGGCTGGGGCTGATTGCGCCGTTCGCGGTCCTCGTTTTTCTGGCACGAATCGCACGATCGCGAAAGCTTGCAAATCTTGAACGCGTGTGCCATGCCGCAGTGGTGTATGAGTTTGTTTATTTTGCGATTGCGCTGATCATCGCGATCCCGCAACGCTTCGAGGCTCTGGCGCGCCTACAACCGCTGCGCAGCTTGCTTCTCGTCTATATTTTCATGCTGATGTCGATTGGCGGCTTTGTCGCGGAATACATCTTGAAAGATCGGATCTGGCGATGGATCGCTTTGTTCTTGCCCCTGTGCGCGGGAATGCTTGTTGCTCAATGCCAGCTGTTTCCTGCGACCGCCCACATCGAATGGCCGTGGGCTGCGCCGAAAAATCAGTGGGAGCAGGCATTTCTGTGGATTCGACAGAACACGCCGACCGGCGCGCGTTTCGCGATCGATCCTTTCTACATGGAGGCCTCGGGCGAGGACAGAATCGGCTTTCGAGCCGTAGCCGAACGCAGCCGCCTGGGTGACGCCAATAAAGACAGTGGCGCCGTCGCCATGTTTCCGCCCTTGGCGGAAGAATGGTGGGAACAATTTCAAGCTCAGAAAGACTGGCTGCATTTCAAGCGGGCAGATTTCTTCCGGCTCCGCGAAAGATACGAGGTGGAATGGGCGGTCTTGCAGACGCCGCAGACTTTGGGTTTCCCTTGCCCCTATGCAAATCAGACGGTGACTATTTGCCGGGTGCAACCTTAAAAGCCTTACCACAGAGAACACAGAGTTACACAGAGAAAAGACACAGAGGAATTCGCCTTACTCTGTGGCATTTCTCTGTGAACCTCAGTGATCTCTGTGGTAAAGATTTTGGAAAGAGTGCGTTATCGGAAACTTCAGTATCCCGCTCTGGCTTGCAGAACTCCCCGCTCGTAATAGTCGGCGGAACGGGGCTCGATCTTGCGTCCTTGTTCGCTGAAGATGGGAAACTTAGCCAGTCCCCATCGCTGGAGTGCGAACTGCAATGTAGTTCCCAGCACACCTAATCCATACTTCACGCTGCGCCGGAAGTTGATCGATGAGGCTTCGGGAAAATATTTCGTCGGGCAAGACACTTCGCCGATCTTGAATCCAAAATAGGCGCACTGGGCCAGCATTTGATTATCGAATACGAAGTCGTCAGAATTTTCGAGTAGCGGCAGCTTGATCAGGACTTGGCGGCTGAAAGCGCGATAACCGGTGTGATATTCCGAGACTTTGATCCCCAGGAACAAGTTCTCAATGGCGGTAAGGAAGCGGTTGAATACATACTTATAAAACGGCATGCCGCCACGCAGGGCCTGGCCGCCGATAATTCTCGATCCCAGCACTACGTCATAGATCCCATACGCCACCATGCTGGCCATCGCGGTCACCAGAAGCGGGGTGTACTGGTAGTCGGGGTGGACCATGATGATGACGTCGGCGCCCTCAGCCAGAGCCTCGCGGTAGCAGGTCTGCTGATTACGCCCGTAACCGTAATTACGGTCGTGGACGAAGTGCACCAGCCCCAATTCTCGGGCTACTTCGACCGTGCGGTCAGCGCTGTTATCGTCCACGAGGATGCGGGTATCGACGATATCAGGCAGCTCCTGAACCGTCGCGGGCAGCGTTTTCTCCGCATTATATGCGGGCATTACAACGGCTATGCGCTTTCCATTAAGCATAGGAAATGACGTGTAGGTGAGGCATATGCCCTAGAAAAACTCGACCTCAGATACACTTCAAATTATAAATCATGAGTTCTAACGCTCCCGCCCCCAAAAGGCTACCGGTAGCCACCAACGGTATCGCGCTGATCCATGTCGATTTCCTGATTACGGGGATCGTCATGACCTTCATCGGTCCCATGCTGCCTATTCTGGCGGCGCGCTGGTCGTTGACCGATGCGCAGTCGGGGTCTCTGATCTTTGTGCAATTTTTCAGCTCCATGTTCGGAATGTTGGTTTCGGGGCTGTCGGTGCAGCGACAGGGTTATCGCTTCACGCTGATTGTGGGCGCATTGCTGATGGCTTCGGGCATGGCGCTCGTGGCCTCCGGGTCATGGGGAATGGGGATCATAGCAGTTTGCATTTTGGGGATTGGCTATGGCCTTACAACTCCCGCGGGTAATCTCCGCACCGCTGAGATCAATCCGGAGAACAGCGCCTCGGCGCTCAATGTGATCAATGCGGTGTGGGGGATTGGCGCTATGAGTTCGCCTTTTCTCGTCGCCATCGCCCAGCGTGAACACCGCCCAGCATATTTCCTGTACGGAACCGCAGGGGCATTATTAGTGCTTTTGCTCGCGCTCCTGCTTACGAGATTTGTTCCCGACACTCACGCCCACATCGAGGCGCGACGGGGAGACAAGCCCTTCTGGAACGACGGCGCGCTGCCCCTGATCTGTGCCTTGTTCTTCGTTTATGTAGGCACGGAAACATCGTTTGGTGCATGGATCGCAACGTATGCGCGCCGCGTGGACTCGCGGGCCCATGCGCTCGCGACGGTGACGCCGTCATTTTATTGGGGAGCATTGCTGCTGGGGCGGGCTCTTGCCCCGGTGTTCTTGAGATTTCGTTCCGCGGTCACGATTGCACGGTCAGGTTTGACCATAGCGATGTTGGGAGGGCTGGCTCTAGTCACCGCCCACGAAATGAAGTTGGTGGTCGTCGGCGCGGTGTTGGCCGGATTAGGCCTGGCGTCGATATTTCCCATCAGCGTTTCACTGCTTCCTGGATGGTTTGGCCAGTCTGCTAGACGCGCGAGTGGCGCTGTGTTTGCCAGCGGAAATATCGGGGGCGCTGTCGTGCCCTGGTTCGTGGGTGAGTTCTCAACCCATGCTGCCGGGCTGCGGGTAGCTTTTCTGGTCCCCTTGTTAGGTGTGTCGGCTATGCTGGTTTTTTATCTGACGAGCAGAGCCTCAGTTGGCCGCCCTATGATGGAGGGCGCGGATTTATTGATAAACTAGCAGAACCGCAACATGCCTCACACACTGTTTGAAAAATTGTGGGATGAGCACGTAGTGGCCGCGCCAGCGGGCCAGCTCCCGCTTTTGTATGTTGACTTGCACCTGGTTCACGAGGTCACGTCTCCCCAGGCTTTCGACGGATTGCGCGCTGCTGGACGCAAAGTGCGCGAGCCGTTGCGAACTATTGCGACGGTCGATCACAACATTCCCACCGAGCCTCGCGGAACACCCATAACTGACGAGATTGCCAAGCGTCAAATCGAAGCCTTGCAGCAGAACTGCCGCGATTTCGGGGTCCATTTGTTCGACATGGATTCGCCCGATCAGGGCATCGTGCATGTGATCGGCCCCGAGTTGGGTTATACGCAGCCGGGTATGACCATCGTTTGCGGCGATAGCCACACCAGCACTCACGGGGCTTTCGGCGCGCTGGCTTTCGGCATCGGCACCTCTGAGGTAGAGCACGTTTTAGCCACGCAATGCCTGCCGCAGCGAAAGCCGAAAACCATGCTGATTCAGGTGACAGGCAAACTTGCTGAAGGCGTGACCGCCAAAGATCTTGTGCTCGGCATTCTGGGTAAGATCGGCACCGATGGCGCGACCGGCCACGTGATCGAGTACGCAGGCGAGGCGGTGCGTTCGCTTTCCATGGAAGGCCGCATGACGGTCTGCAACATGAGCATTGAAGCCGGTGCCCGAGCGGGAATGATTGCGCCCGACGAAACCACTTTCGCCTATCTGAAGGGCCGGCCGTTTGCGCCAAATGGTAAGGACTGGGATTCCGCAGTGACGCGATGGCGGCAGCTAACCTCTGATCCGGGAGCGAAGTACGACACAGTTGTTGAAATTAACGCCGCTGAGTTGACGCCATTTGTAACCTGGGGGACAAATCCCGGCATGGTCGTACCAATCACAGGTCGGGTGCCGGATCTTCCAACAAATGGAAACGAACGGTCGAGCGCGCAGCGAATGCTCGAATACATGGGCCTAGAGCCGGGTACGCCGGTCGAGAAGATTCGCATTGATCGTGTGTTCATTGGTTCGTGTACCAACTCGCGACTCGAAGATTTAAGAGCGGCGGCGCGAGTTGCCCGCGGCTACAAGGTGGCGAATGGTGTGCGTGCAATGGTGGTTCCCGGATCGCAAAAAGTAAAGCACGCGGCCGAGCAGGAAGGCCTGGACAAGATTTTTCAGGAGGCAGGATTTGAATGGCGCGAGTCAGGCTGTTCGATGTGCCTGGGCATGAACCCTGACATCTTGAATCCAGGAGAGCGTTGCGCGTCCACTAGCAATCGCAATTTCGAAGGACGCCAAGGCCGCGGCGGCCGTACGCACTTGCTGAGCCCGATGATGGCCGCGGCGGCGGCGATCGAAGGCCATTTCACGGACATTCGAAACTGGAAATTTCACGGTGAATGATTGTGATTTTCCTCTATGGCGTTCCTCTGTGAACCTCGGCCTGCTCTGTGGTTAGGGTTTGGAAAAACCTTTACCACCGAGAACACAGAGTTTCACAGAGGCAAGACACCGAGGAACACGAGGCTTCGACAGAACAATGCAGCCATTCCGCAAACATAAAGGCAGAGTCGCCCCGCTTTATCGGGCGAACATCGATACCGATCAGATCATCCCCAAGCAGTTTTTAAAAAAGATTGAGAAGACGGGTTTCGGAGAATTTCTGTTTAACGACTGGCGGCGCTCGGCGCAGGGCACGCCGGACGAGTCATTCGCACTCAACCAGCCGCAATACTTAGGTGCCAGCATCCTGGTCGCAGCAAAAAACTTCGGCTGCGGATCGTCGCGTGAACATGCGGTGTGGGCACTGGCAGATTACGGGTTTCGCGTGGTGGTTGCGCCATCGTTTGCTGACATCTTCGCCAACAACTGCGTAAAGAATGGCGTGCTGACCGTGGTCCTGAAAGAGCAAGAGGCGGAGGAAATTGCACGCCGGGCTGCGGAAATTCCTGATTACCAGTTAACCGTAGATCTTGAAGGCTGCACCGTGCGGGATGACCAGGGATTCACCGCAAGTTTCCCCATCGACGAATTCACGAGGCACTGCTTGCTCGAGGGGCTCGACGACATTGGGCTCACGCTCCAACACCACGCGGAAATTAACGCCTACGAATCCAGGCATCCCATACCCGCAGCCTGGAAATCATAAGAACGCGCAAGACGACAACTCGCCATGACCCGGCTTTCAGTCAAAACGCACAAGAAGCGAGAAGTCGTTGATATCACCGATCTAATCGAGCAGCAACTCGGCAAGATCAGCTCTGGCGTTTGCCACGTGCTTGTTTTGCATACCACTGCCGCCCTCACCACCGCCGATCTCGATCCCGGAACCGACCTCGACATGCTGGATGCATTTGAAGCCATGATTCCGAAGCTGCGCTATCGCCATCCGCACAATCCGGCGCACGTGCCAGATCATATTTTGTCGGCACTGATTGGCACTTCGGTCTCGCTGCCCTTTGAAAAGAAAAAGCTGGTGCTGGGCACCTGGCAAAGGGTTGTGCTGGTTGAACTCGATGGTCCACGCGACCGCGAACTGGCTGTCAGCATTTCAGCCGACCATTAAATCACTACATAGCCGGCGTGGAGTGGGGGCTGATCGGCACTCGCCCAGGCTTCGTCGGCACGCCCGTTGGCGGCGGAGCAACCCCACCCGGAACCCCAGGCGCAGGCGGCGGCTTCAACTTGTCTTTCACGGCATCAGAGATTTTGTCGGCATTGGCAAGGAGCAAGCTCACTTGCCACATCTGGGTTTCATTCAATGAGTGCTTGAACTCCGGCATTCCCGTGAGCCGGATTCCATTCGCTACTTTCCAGTAAGTTTCTCCGGCAGGATCGTCGGTGACGCCATGGCCTTTAAATAACGCTGGCGGTTTGGGAAACATGCCTTTGGCCATCGGCGTCTGATCGATGTTCGGCAGACCGTGACAGATGGCGCAATGCTGCTGATAAATGTCAGCCCCGGCCAAGTATGCGGTTTCGTCAGCTGCAATTGGAATGGACTTCGGCATGTCTTTGTCAACGTGGGCGTGAAGGGCCTTGTTGGCAAAAAACTTCTCCATGGGCATGGGCTTGTCTTCTACTGCAGCAGGCGCGGTGCCAGACATGAAATAGTAGGCCGCCCCAGTCCCGATCAAAAGAACCGCGATGATGATCCCCGCGAGAAAAGGTCTCACTCGACACGCTCCTTAAAGTTGCCGTAAGAACAACGATTCAGCGAAGGCAAATTATAATCGGCGCGTGCGCAATGTGCTCCGCTATTTCCTGATGGTGTTATTGCTGCTTGTGGTTGCGCTGGTGTCTGCGCTGACCACGATGCGGCTGGCGATTCAAGTACGCGAAGTGAAGGTGCCGGATTTGCGCAACAAGACTCCTGCCGATGCGAAACGAGTGGCGGAACTTGATGGTCTGGCGTCGGAGGTGGATAGCAATTACTACAGCGCGACTGTTCCTGAAGGAAAAGTCCTGTCGCAAACTCCGGCGGTTGGCACGTTAGTTCGCCGCGGCTGGGAGGTGCGGCTCGCGCTCAGTCTGGGTCCGCAGCGCGTGACGATTCCGCAAGTGGTCGGCAAAAGCGATCGCGCCGCAGCCATCAGCATTGCGGAACGCGGGCTGCAACTCAGTTCCACGGACAACGTACAACTTTCTGGAATGGAATCCGGTCAGGTTGTTGCCCAGGACCCTCCTGCGAACGCGACGGATGTTTCTGCGCCGAAGGTAAGTTTGCTGGTCGCGCAATCGCCTTCACCGCAGGCATTCGTCATGCCCAACTTCGTAGGGCAGCCTTTGGGAACCGTGACTAATGCTCTGGAGAGCGCAAGTTTCGTGGTCGGCAAGATCACGGTTGCGCCGGCGGTTTCTGTTTCCGCGACCGGAAACGCAACGCCTGCCGTACCAACGATCCCTGCAGCGACTACTCCGGCAATCTCACCGCCGCAACCTGCGTCGCCCGCTTCCATTGTGATCTCGCAAGAACCGGCGCCAGGACAGAAAGTGCTGGCTGGCACGGCCATCAATTTTGTTATCAAGTGACCCAATTCTTTTCAAAGATAGCTGCAAAAAAACCGTCGCTCGCATGAACTCCAGGGATGGTGCGCAGGTATGGGCCGCTTAATAAAGAATCAATGTCTTCGATAATGAGTTCTCGATTCTCTTTCAGCCGCTGCAATTCGCCACGGCAATCGACGAGGCGGAACTCGGGATTCGCGGCGAGCACTTTTTCTACGACTTGCTCATTCTCTTCCGGCTCGAGCGAACAGGTCGAATAGATCAGTCTTCCGTGCGCCGCAAGGTTATTCATTCCGGATGAGATGATTTCTAGCTGATAGGCCTGCAGCCGCGAAATGTCTTCTGCTTTGAGCCGCCACTTGATTTCAGGGTTTCGCGCCAGCGTACCGGTGCCCGAACACGGCGCGTCCATCAGAACGCGGTCGAACTTCTTATTCAGTGGCAATTGGCGGGCATCGGCTGTGATCACACGGAGGTTGTCGGATGTGACGAGTTTCTTCAGCAGTGCCGCGCGATGTGAATGAAGTTCCAGCGCGACCACAATTGATTCCGGATTGTGCTCGGCGATGATCCGCGTCTTGCCGCCTGGTGCCGCGCAGCAATCGAGAATCGCGTTCCCTTTACCGACTAACAACGCCACCAGTTGTGACGCCTCGTCCTGAATGATGAGACGCCGCTCACGGAAAGCTTTAGTGCGAGTGATGTCGCCAGAGGTCACGGTGAATGCAGTTGCCAGCAGTTTGCCGGGTTCGAGGCGAACACCGTCGGAGCCTAGTTCATCGAGTACCCACGTGGGGACAGCTGCCCCCACACTGGATTGAAGAGTGCTGATCCGAAGTACCTGCTTCGGTGCAGTGTTGTTGTAGTCACAAATCTTTTGCGCTATCTCCGGCTCATAATTCTGCTCCCAGCGGTCGACCAGCCAATCGGGATGTGAAATGTCGTTCGGTTCGCGTCGGCCCTTGTCGATTTTTCGCAGTACGGCGTTAACCATTCCGGCCGCGGACCGTTTGCGCGCCTGCTTCACCAGTTCGACGCTTTCGTTCACAGCTGCATGCGTGGGAATGCGATCGAGAAACAAAAGCTGATAAGCGCCAAGACGGAGCGCGGTAAGCACTTCTCTATCGAGTTTTGCGAGGGACTGCGTTGAGTGCTCCGCGACGGACTTATCCATGACGCCCCGCCAGCGCAACACTCCCATCACCAGTTCGGTCAACAATCCGTGATCCGCCGGGGAAAGCTTCGCGAAGCGAGATGAGTGCAGAAGCTCGGACGCGTACGCGTCAGTGGTATCAATCCGCAGCAGAATTTCAAAAGCCGCGGCGCGAGCGGGAGAAACAGCCATGAGTATGTATTTTAGAAGGAACGGATCATGATGTGAGCCGCGGTCGGGTGTGCGAGTTATGGTGGGCCCGCCTGGATTCGAACCAGGAACCAACAGATTATGAGTCTGCTGCTCTAACCGTTGAGCTACGGGCCCCGCTTTCCTCAAGCGATTCTGCCTATCATATAAGAGGCAGTCGTTCTTAACGAACCGCGGGATTTGCGTTTGCGATAAGAACATTTTCTCTGCGTCTTCCTCTGTGAAACTCTGTATCCTCCGTGGTTAGTTTTTGAAATCCTAACCACAGAGAGCACAGAGTTTCACAGAGGAATACACAGAGGAATACATGCTAAGCTTGAATCTGTGTTGATCCGCGTAGATCTGTGGCCAGAAAATTTTATCCTGAAGTCGTCAATGCACAACTTCCACGACGTCTGAGTCCGGCCCCTCCCATGCCTTCGCGCCCTCATGCGTGAGCCTCTTAGCGGCATCATCCCAATGTAGGTGCGTGATCCTGCTCTGGCCTTTTTCGTAGGCGTAGGTTTTGCCGTCGTCATCGTAGAGCGTGAAGTCGGCGTCGGCTCCAGGATATATCCGGATTTTTTCAATTTTTTGTGTCTGGCTCGTGCTCTCAATTGCCGATCCCAATGGAACTATCGACCCAGCACGAACGAACAGCGGAATTGTGTCGATCGGCGCCTCGACTTTCGCGATCTGGCCGCCATGATAACGCTCATTCGTCCAGTAGTTGTACCAATCCGAACCCGCCGGCAAGTACGCATTCTTCAGCGTCACGCCTTGGTCGGTAATAGGCGCAACCAGGAATGCCGGACCGAACATGTACTCGTCTTTGATATCGGCGACCAGTTCATCAGTCGGAAAATCCATGAACAGCGCACGCATGAAAGGTGCGCCCGTCTGGTAAGTTTTGTATCCCAGCGAATAGATGTACGGCATGAGCTGATAACGGAGACGCAAATATTTCTCGAGAATGGGCTCAGCCTGCTTGCCGTATGACCAGACCTCGTTGTAGTTGCGGCTGCCGTGGGTGCGCATGACCGGCAGAAATGTTCCGTACTCGAACCAGCGGGTGTACAGCTCAGGATAGTCATCGTATCCGCCGACGTTATCGCGAGCGTCGGACGGGTCGAGCAACGGCGGCTGCGCGGGATGATGTTCAGCGGGCAGATATTGCCAGCCGCCGACATCGTTCGTCCAATAAGCCATGCCGGATGCCGTGAAGTCGAGGCCGGTGGGAATTTGGCGCTTGAACGCGTCCCACGTGGGATAAATATCCGACGACCAGACCATGGTGCCGTTGCGCTGCGAGCCGAGATACGCGTCGCGGGAAAGAATCAGCGCGCGATGATTTACGTCGCGGCGAAAGCCGTCGTAAAGCGCCGCCGTGTGCACCAGCGGATAAATGTTGTAAAAACGCGTGCCCGGTCCGACCGAAAAATAACTGCCATTCGGAGGCAGGTCCGGCTCGGTCTCGTCCGCCCAGAGTGAGTCGAAGCCTTTGCTGATGATGTTGTCGCGAATCACGTCCCAATACCAGCGCGCGGCTTCAGGATTGCTGGTATCGATGTCAGATCCAGCACGATCGTAAGGCAAACCGGTCGTCGGAGTGCCGTCGGCGAGATGCTCGAACCATCCGTGCTTAAGAACGGTGTCGTAGAAACGGGAATCCTTGGTGAAGCGCGGCCACACGCTGATCATGGTTTGAATGCCCATGTCATGCAGCTGCTTATTCATGGCCGCGGGATCGGGAAAGCGGTCGGACGCAAAATCGAACTCGCCCATCTTGGTGTAGTAGAACCAGTCGAGCACCAGGACATCGAGCGGAAGATGGCGCTCGCGATAGCCCTTGGCAACGTTCAGCATTTCTTCCTGCGTCAGATATCGCTGCTTGCACTGGACGAATCCATAGGCCGCCTTGGGCAGCATAGGCGTGGCGCCGGTGAGTAGACGATAGCCGGAATAAATCTCGTCGACGTTTGAGCCAGCGATCACGAAATACGAAATCCGATTGCCGACCTCGGATGTCCAACTGGTACGTTCGTTGAATCCCGGCTCGATGGTGGTCTTCGAAGGATTGTCCCAGACCAGGCCGTAGCCGTGATTGGTGACGACGAACGGAACGCAAATGCTTGGGCCGCCGGTGGCCGTGTAGTTGTGCCAGCACTCGACGGTATGTCCGCGATGATCGAGAAAGCCTTCCTGATTCTGGCCAAGACCGTAATAGTGCTCGTCATCGGGCGAAACAAAACTTGCGCCAACCTGGTAGAAATCCTGATCCGATAAACGCTTGTCATGCAAGATGCCGGCATTGCCATCTTTGTAATTCGGCACCGACATCGACCAGCCAGTCATCTCCAGTAACTTCTTGCCGGCCGGCGTCGTGATGGTAATGTGCGCGCCAGGAGTTGATCCGTTGAAATATTTCGAGATATCGCGAATGGTGCGCGGAGGAGTTCCTCCGGGATGACTGGCGTCAATCCGAACGATCATTCGGGACGATTGGTAAATGTCTGCGGCGTCGGTGTGCTGATGCGACCAGCCTTCCGCCGCTGGTTGCGCGATGAATCCAAAGCCAGGCGCGGCCAGCGCCTGATCTTTCTGCAAGCTCAAAGTCACGCGAATGATATTGGGAGCGTAGGGCTCGAGTGCGATTGTGCTGCCGTTATGATCGAGGACCAGCTGCGATTGAGCGGTGGCAAGACTCGCGCACAGAGGAAATAGCAGAAAAATTAAAAAACATTTGCTAGGGCGAAGTTGGGAGGGCACGGCTTTCAGCCGCGCACTCCCAAAATCAATCTTTGAGCGACATACATTCATCGCGCTTATCAGCCGTGTCATTTTGCAAATCCTCTGGCCGTTTCGACTGCCCGCAATACCGCCTGCGCTTTGTTCATTGATTCCTGATATTCCGTAGCCGGATCGGAGTCGGCGACAATGCCTGCGCCGGCCTGCAAATAGGCTTTCTTCCCCTGCATAAGCATGGTGCGAATCGCGATACAGGAATCGAGATTGCCGGCAAAATCGGCGTACAGCACCGATCCGCCATAAACGCCTCGGCGCGTGGGCTCGAGTTCTTCGATGATCTGCATGGCGCGGACTTTTGGCGCACCGCTGAGAGTGCCGGCAGGAAAACATGCGGCAAAGGCATCCAGCGCGTGTAGATCAGGTCGAAGCTTCCCTTCCAGCGCAGAAACTATGTGCATCACGTGCGAATAGCGCTCGACGTACATCAGGTCTTCTACTTTGACGGAACCGTATTCGCTCACCCGACCGAGGTCGTTGCGCCCAAGATCGACCAGCATAACGTGTTCGGCGCGCTCTTTTTCGTCGACTTAACATTTTTTCTTCAAGCTGGCGGTCTTCGGCTTCGTCTTTGCCGCGTGGATGTGTGCCCGCAATCGGGCGATATTCCAACTTGCTTGGCCAGTCACGCGCACCAGCATCTCCGGCGAAGATCCGAGAATGTGGGTGTCGCCCATTTTAAGGAAGTACATATAAGGCGAGGGATTCACGGCGCGGAGCGCGCGATAAATGTCGAACGGCGCGACGTCAGGTTTGAAGTCGAGACGCTGCGATAACACGACCTGAAATATGTCTCCCGCGGCGATGTATTCCTTCGCAGTTTCCACCGATCGCTCAAACTTTTTCTGAGGAGTTACGGATCTGACTATTAATTTGCCGCGCGAGCCGCTCGCGGACTTTTCCCATCCGGGGGAACGCACTCCAGAGGCCAGTTTTTTCTCAAGCACCTCAATGTCCGCAACCGCCCGGTTATATGCTTTTCGAGGGCTCTCGCTGGCAACGTCGGCTGCCGCCATGATGTGGATCTGATGGCGAAGGTGGTCGAATGCCAGCAGGCGGTCAAAAAACATCAGAACGCAATCGGGCAGGTGCAGGTCGTCTTTAGTATGGTCTCCGATTTTTTCCAGTTGGCGAACAATGTCGTAAGAACAAAAGCCAACCGCTCCCGCGGTAAAGGGAGGTAAGCCAGGAACCGGCGCAGGGACGTGCTGCAGCAAGAGCTCTTTTGCAATTTCAAAAACATTTCCATTCAGCTGCTCGCGTTTCCTGCCGCGCTCAATCGTGATCTCGCTGCCGCGCGTGCGCAGTTGCATGTAAGGACGCGCACCGAGAAATGTGTAGCGGCCGATCTGCTCGCCACGCTCCACCGATTCGAGTAGAAACGCATTCTCTTCTCCGCGAAAAATCGCCAGCGAGGCGGAGACGGGCGTCAGCAAATCAGCCATGACCGACTTGACTACCGGCACCAGCGTGGCATTCTGCGCCAGGCGGGAAAATTCTTTGTAATCGGGACGAATCATTTCGCGTAAAAGCGTTACCGCAGATCAGACATTATAGGGGAAGTGTTTACGGAGCGAAGATTTCGGTCGAGACTTCTTTCGGCGAGAGCGGAGGGCTAGCGACATCAGCACGGGCGAGACGCCCGGCCTTCACAATCTTCTGTGGAGAGTTTCTTAGTCCGACGTGCTGGTTTCGCGTGCGGCAGCTGGAACTTCGTGGTCGGGCACTATCGGTTTTGCCAGGAAGAAGTCGTGGCTGTAAAGATTGTGGTACATGCGGCCGGCGATCTCGGCGGCTTTGGGACCGAAGGTTGGACGTCCGCCTTCAAGAAACACGACGACTACGATCACGTCCGAAATTGGTGTTGGCATAGCTGGCGAACCAACCGAAGCGCGTTCCAGCGCGTGAGCATGTCCCGGTCTTGCCTAGCACTTCCTCTTCATTGAAATTCAAAAGCAAGCGGCGGGCGGTACCAAATTCAACCGCGCCGGCCATGCCGTCAGAAATTTCAGGAATCAGGCCACCGATATTCAGGTGCCGTTTCACGATCGGCTGAAAGTTAGTAATGGCGGCAGCGGTTGATGGATGCTGCAGGTAATACATGGTCCCGCCGTTCGAAATCGCAGTGACCAGCGCACCCAATTGCAGCGGCGTCATGGAAATGCCTTCGCCGAACGAGCACATCTTGCCGACTCCGCCCAGCTTCGACGAAATTTCTTCTTCCGGATAGATTCCCGGCTGCTCTCCGACAATGTGGTAACCCGCAAGCTCACCCAATCCAAACATGTGCGCATAGTGCGCGACTTTTTCGAATCCGAGCTGGCGACCTAACGCTTCGAAATAGGCATTGTTCGAATGCGCTAGCGCCAGCGTCAGATTCATATGGCTGCGGCCGCCAAGTCGGACTTCAGTTTCCTTGGTGATAATGCCTTCGCTAAGAGCAGCCAGCGCAACCGACAATTTAATGGTCGAACAAGGCTGTGCGCCGCTGGAGAGTGCCAGCTTCTGGTTGACCATGGCAAGAATGCGTCCGCTGGTGGGCTGAATGGCGAGCACGGTGCCGTTCATGTTGCCTAGAGCGTCAATTGCCGCCTGGCGCACAATGGGGTCTTCTCCGACGGTCTTGTCGCCTTCAGTGATATCGCTAGTGTAAGAGCTCGCGTAAAAGTGTTCGTAATAATGGTGCTTTTTTAACGCGACGACGGTGCGCGAGCGCACTCGACGGTGGCGCGCCAGGTGACGCATATGACGACGCGCACGCGGAGTTTCTTTAACAGTGCGGGGCTTACGGGTGGGAGTCAGGGTGTGATTGCTAATGGTCGCGGCGATTCCGCTTTGTGTCAGCAGCACCAGCGAAGCAACGAAAATTACGAGGGCTCGAATCGAACTTTTAGCGATCAATTACCTGTACCCACTTCCCCGGGATTCAACAGCTACTTAGATTGCAAAAACCCGGTCGCCGACCATAAGTTGGGGCGAAGTTTCTGCAATTTTTCGATCTTACGGGAGCAAAGGAAGATTACGCAATTAGAATTAACGAAGAAGGTAACAGGACGGATCGCGCGGAAGTTGCTGCGGGACAACAATTTAGGCGTTTATTGATTAAAGAACTAGGACTTTGGTAATGACTTGTATGGTTACCCACGCCTGATACCTTGGCGAGGAACATTTCCGATCTCCAGTGCGTGTTGTACCTCTGCGTCGAATCAAAACCCCACCCTCTCGCGAAAACATGAGAAGGGTGGGGCACCTGGTGCGTTTCTTAGTTTTCCCGGCTCTTGCGCAAGAATGCCGGCACGTCTAAATCCGCCTGCTCGAAATTCGCGATCATGGCGGTGCGCATGTTGTCGAGTGAAATGACCTCGGTCGAAGCTGCCGGCGCCGGTTGTGACGCTTCCATCATCATCGGTGGAGGCGCTGGCTCAGAGTCGAAGTCGTCGTCGGAATTGATGGTGAATCCCGTCGACTCGGTCTTCCGCCGCGGACGGTCTTCATCTTTGAATCCGGTTGCGATCACGGTGATCTTCACCGCGTCTTTCATCTTTTCATCCAGCACCGCGCCGAAAATAATGTTGGCATCTTCGTGGGCGGCATTTTGAATGATGCTGCACGCCTCCTGCACCTCGGCCAGCTTGAGCGACGCCGATCCCGTAATGTTGATGAGAATTCCGCGCGCGCCGTCGATGGCTCCGGCTTCGAGCAGCGGTGATGCGATTGCTTTCTGTGCAGCTTCGGTTGCGCGGCGCGAACCGTTGGCGCTGGCTGTGCCCATGACCGCGTATCCCATGCGCGCCATGATCGCCTTCACGTCGGCGAAGTCGCGGTTGATGATGCCAGGAATCGTAATGATGTCGGAAATTCCCTGCACGCCTTGACGCAGAATGTCGTCGGCCACGCGGAATGACTCGAAGAAGCCGGCGTCTTGCGCCACCGCAAGCAATCGCTCATTGGGTATCACGATCGTCGTGTCGATCGAGTCCATTAGTTCGGCCACACCGCGCTCCGCCTGCTGCATTCGCCGCTTGCCTTCGAATGCGAATGGCTTGGTTACAACCGCAACGGTCAACGCCCCCATCTCGCTCGCCAACGATGCAATGATGGGCGCCGCGCCAGTGCCGGTGCCGCCGCCAAGGCCGGTGGTTACAAAAACCATGTCCGCGCCTTCGAGCGCTTCGATGATTTTGTCGGAGTCTTCCAGCGCGGCTTTTCGTCCGATTTCCGGGTTGGCGCCCGCGCCCAAGCCATTGGTGAGCTTTACGCCCAGCTGGATCTTCATGGGCGCGCGCGACATGCGCAGCGCCTGCAGGTCGGTGTTAGCAGTGATGAACTCGATGCCGTCCATGCCGGCATCAATCATGCGGTTGACGGCATTGCCGCCGCCGCCGCCAACGCCGATCACTTTAATGCGAGCGTCGTTGCGGGTATCGTCGTTGTAGCTGATACGGATTTCGTTGTTGTCTTTTTTCATACCGCACTCCTGGTGAATCGTCGTTGTTTTTTAAATTCAAAGCTTTTAACCGCAAAGATCGCAGAGAACTCGCGAAGGTCGCAGAGAACATCTCGGCGTGCTCTGCGATACTCGGCGTCCTGTGCGCTTAAAAGTTTTCTGTTCATGCTCCCGTATGCCCGGACACTGCTCACTGCTTTAAGCTCCCTTGCCCACCAGCATGGACTTCAGCCTCGAACTCCATCTTTCATCCAGCGCTCCTCGTGCTGTGCGCGCGCGGTGGCCGTACATCACCATGCCGAGTACGGTCGCGAACTCAGGTTCGGCAAGCGTAGAAGGCATTTTCGCGATGGGAGCTGGCCACGCCATGCGGACCGGCTTGCGCAGAACCGAGTCGGCGATGTCCATCAACCCCGGCAGCCGCGAACCGCCGCCGCTGATGATCACTCCGGCGGCACAAACTTCAAGCATCCCGGCGTGACGCAGGTTTTCGCGTAACATCTCAAAAAGTTCGCGCGCCCGTGGCTCCAGAATTTCTCCGACCATGCGCTGCGAAATCATGCGCGACGGCCTATCTCCCACCGACGGAACTTCCACCTCGTTACCTTCCGGAATCAGCGTGACAATCGCGTTGCCGAAAAGTTTCTTGATCTTTTCGGATTCGATCAGCGGAGTGCACAGTCCCACCGAAAGGTCACTGGTGAAGTGGTCGCCGCCGACAGGAAGCACGGCGCTGTGAGCGACCGCGCCTTCCTGGATCACAATCAAATTGGTCGATCCCGCGCCAATATCCGCGAGGCAGATCCCCATCTCGCGTTCGTCAGATCGCAAGACCGAATCGGCGCAAGCCAGCGGCTCGAACACCGTGTCGTCCACATGCACGCCCGCGCGATTCACCGCTGTGATCACGTTCTGCGTCGCCGATGTAGCTGCGGTGATCATGTGCACTCGAACTTCGAGGCGGCTCGCAATCATGCCCATCGGATCATGCACGCCCGACTGTTCGTCGAGAATGAATTCCTGCGGCAGCAGATGAAGCACTTCGCGGTCGGGCGGCAACGGGATCGCCCGGGCCTTATCGACCGCCAGCCGAATTTCCTCACGGCCAATTTCGCGTGCGCGGTTGAAAATTAATCCGCCATGCGTGTTTACCCCACGCACGTGCGATCCAGAAACGCCGAGAATCGCATGCTCAATGGGAATGCCCGAGCTATCTTCGGCGCGTTCGACCGCTTTCTGAATCGTGCGCGACGGCTTTTTCCAGATCCACAATGATGCCCTTGCGCGATCCGCGTGAGTCCGCCAGACCGTGGCCGCGGTAGCGCAATCCGTTCTCGGTGAACTCGGCTACGAGCACACAAGTTTTTGCGCTGCCTACATCGATCGCGGTCAAGAACTGTTCATGCGGTTTGGGCATGGTTAGTGGGTGTCCTGTCCTTTGGCAATTGCAGGGCTGGGTTTCTGCAGTGCCGCCGTCGATTTGGATTGTGCCGCTCTGCTCTGCGCTCGGGGCTTCCACGCGGAATGCTTCACCGGTGTCCAACGGTTATGGGCCGGCGATTGTTTTTCCGCGTGGCGGATGGAGGCAGGTTTAATTTTCGCCGCGAGTGTTCCGCGCTTTTTCCATTTTTGCGGGACCGCGGGCGATTGCGAAGCCGCGGACTTTTTCAGAGGTCTCACAAAGACCGTATGCGGCGCCAATGTTCCCGTGGGCTGGCGGCTAACCAGCGCGCTCGGCTTCACTCCCGCAGCCATCGCCGCTTTTGCCGCTGCTTGGGTCAGTACGGGCTGCTTGGCCGTGCCGCGCAAATCCGGGTTCACGATTATTTGCTGGTCGTAGCGCAGGTCCACTGACTCAAGCTTGGTGAACTGCTGCCGCCACTCGCGCAGGTGCGCCACATAGATCTTGAAACGATCCAGAAAATTCGCCGACCCCAAATGCACCAGCACTTCGCCCGAGGGATCATTAGTCAGCACCTTCACATCTTCCGGATCGGTTAAATCCACTTCGCTCAGATCTTGCGAGTAATGCCCCCCGCTGGAATCCAGTTCTCGCACCAGTTCATTGAAAGTTTTCATGCGGATCGACCGGGTCGAAAGCGGCTCGCTGGCCGACATCCCGATAATCACGGGGAACGAAAACCTCTTCTTATTAGTCAGTTCCATGAGGACGCCGCCGGCGTCGATCAACATGACCTTGGCGCCAACCTGCGCGAAGGCTGCAGGCGTACGTTCGTGAATCTGGATTTTGAGACGGTTGGGCGCGAAACGCATGACGCTGGCCGACGCCACCCACGGAATTTGCTGCAACTGCTTCTGCCGTTGGTCGAGAGGAATAAAGAAGATATTGCGGCCGATGTCGCCGCCCATCACTTCCATGACCTGGGGGCGGGTCACATTGCTCAGGCCGGCCAGTTCAATGTTGTCGCTCGAGTCCAGCCGGAAACGCCATGAGTGTTCTTCGTAGTGATAAAACATGGCCGCGCCGAGCGCAGTTGCGCCGGCGATTGAAACGGCGATCACAACCCAAAACAGACGAGCGGCAGTTTTTTTAGGGAGCGGACTACGGCGGACCGACACGCGCTTTTGCGCCCGCAGGAATGGCGATTCCTTCTCCGCGTCCAAGTCGAGCAGGCGAGCGTCATCTAATTCTTCGCGCGCCGATTCGTTGGGCGTCGGATACAACTCTTCCTGGATGGTGGTGCTGTTCCTTCGCGCCATCAACAGGTCAGTTGTCGTGGAAATCGCTGAGCAGTTTCAATATAACGTCATTCGCGCAGCGATAGAAAGATAAAAGTTGGTATTTTTTTGCACAGGAGGGCAGCCAGCTGTCAGCCATCAGCAGGTTCGACGTTTGCCGTTATTCCGTTGCAAGCAACGTCTCTACGCTTTTGTGAGAGCCATCTGAGACTTAGCCAAGCGGACAGCTGATAGCTGACAGCTCTCTGCTATCATTTCCCACTCTCGATGCACCCCATACTGCTCAGTCTTTTGCTCGGCTTGACTGCTGCCGCCGCGAATGTTTTCGGCGGCACCATCATCGTGCAAAAGAATTGGGACCGTTCTTACCTCAAATATTTCGTGGCGCTGGGCGCAGGCTTCATGCTCGGCGTCGCCATCATCGAGATCATCCCTGACAGCCTGGAGCTTCGCGGCCGAAGCGCAGCGCTACTTATTCTCGCCGGCTACCTGCTCATTCACTTCTTCGAGCACACGGTGACGCCGCACTTCCACTTCGGGGAAGAAACTCATCATGACGAGTTTATGGCTGCTCACAAGGGATTTTCTGTGCTGCTCGGCTTGATGATTCATACTTTTTTCGACGGGATCGCGATCGCGTCGGGTTTCATCATCTCGAACCGCCTGGGATGGGTGATTTTTGTTGCGATATTCCTGCACAAAATTCCCGAGGGCTTCACCGTGGCTTCGGTGATGCTGGCCAGCGGCCGCAGCAAACGGCTGGCGTGGGGAGCTTCGGTCCTGCTGGGGGGCGCCACTTTCGCTGGAGTGCTTACCATGGCGCTGCTGAAACACCACGTTGGCATCGGGCTGCCGCTTTCTGGTGGTGTAACTATTTACGTTGCCGCGTCAGACCTGATGCCCGAAGTGAACCGCGAGCCCGGGGGCAAGATGGCGATGGTGGTGTTGCTGGGGGTTGCAGTGTTTTTTCTGCTGGATCGTATGGTTAGCTAAAAATGTCCGTGTGGGTCGGACACTCTTGTCCGACCAGTACATGTGTGGCGCGGGCGCCCTCGCCCGCGATCCCGAACTCCAGGGAGGCTCTGTCGGACAAGAGTGTCCGACCCACACGGCCTCTGCTAATCCACCGTGTGCTTGGCAGTGTAGCCTTCGCGGGCAATCACCTGGTACTTCACGTCCTTACCCTTCTGATCCTTTACTTTCAGAGGCCCCCCATCTGGGGCTATCACGTCTACTTTGAGCTTGCGGTAGCTTCCGTCCAGCTTCGGGTTTGTCGGGTGATAAGTAATCACGTACTGGTGCCGAATGTCTGCGCTTACATCTTTGAAGGTATCGACGAAATCGCCTTCCAGCCGTGGCTGGTAGAAACGTCCGCCGGTCAGTTTGGCGAAGGTTTGCATTTCATTGTCAGCCTGGTACCAGTCGATGGATTGCATTCCCATGCTGGCAATACCGTGTGACATACCGGTGCAGCCATGAGTTTCGCAATATTCCCGGAGCAGCCATCCGATGCTGACTGAAATGATCGTTATGTCGTGCGTGCTTTTCACCTTCTTGGTGATCTGATCAAGATTCAATTTGCTGAAGGTGTCTATACCGGAGCTAACCAGCACCACATATTTGTGGCCTTCAACCCGATCTAGCCGATCCAGCGTGTCATAAAGCGCGTCGAATAAATTGGTCTCGGAGAATCCCGGCATGCGCAGCGTATTCAACCCGCCCATAACGGCGTTCTTGTCCTGCGTGAAGTCAACCAGGATATCGGGCTTCATATCGTAGGAGACGACAGCCACCCAATCTTCCTTCTTTAATGTGCTGGCAAAAATATAGGAGGCCCGCAGTGCGTCGATCAGCAGGGGATAACTGGTCGATGCGAATTCCACCAGCAACACCGCCGTAATAGGCGCGTCCTCGACTTTGAAATCAGCGATGTTCTGCTGTTTGCCATCTTCGAAAACGCGAAAGTTGTCCTTCTTCAAAGTTGAGATGAACTGGCCATCCTTAGTCGTGACCATCACTGGAACCGTCACCAGTGGCACATCCACACGGATAGAGTAGTCCGGCATTCCCTCGACTTTTTTTGGACGCTCGGGAGGAGGAGGCGGTGGTTCGGATTCGCCTTTCTTCGGAATCGCGTAAGGTCCGGTATTGTCATTGGGACCACCGGCTTCCGGCGGGGCCTCTTGCTGGTTAGGGTTTTGCTGAGCGCTTGGAGTTTGGGTGGTCGGCGATTGCCCGGAATTGTCTTGTGCGGGTAAGGAAATCGACGATCCAGTTACCAAAGTAAGCATCAGCAGAAAAGATAGTGACTTTGCACAGAAGTGTGCATTTCGCGTGGATTTCTGCGGCCAAATCGTGAAAAACATTAGGCGCCTCGTGGAAAACCCTATGCTAGTATAGACGCCAGATCTTCGCGATTGGGATGTTTGCCGGCTCCTCACCGGTGAAAAGATTCCAAGGAAGTAAATTCTTTGTCAAGGGACTTGCCACTGTCCCGGCGGGAAAAAATGAGACGAGCAACTCTCCCTGTAGTAGTAGCAGTGTATGCGGTTGTACTCTCCTTCCTGACTTTCGCCCAAAACAGTTACGCCCAGACCTCCAAGCCCGTGGAAACCATTCCCGTGAGCCAGATCCACGAGGGCATGCACGGCGTGGCCTACACGGTGTTTCAGGGAACCAAGCCGGAGCCCATGGAGGTTGAAGTTCTTGGCATCCTCAAGAACGCCAACGGCCCGAAAGGCGACATCATCCTGGTGCGCCTAGGCGGAGCTAAGGCGGAGTACACCGGCGTGGTCGCAGGGATGAGCGGCAGCCCGGTCTATTTCAACGGTAAGCTCGCCGGGGCGGTGGCGTTCCGTATCGGCGAATTCTCCAAGGAGCCTATCGCTGGCGTCACTCCGATCTCAGAAATGCTCGAGATCAGCGCAATTGATAGCACGCCGACCAGCGTTCCGGTGCAGGTGAGGTCGGTTCCTTCTTTCGCAGCCAAGACATCTGGCCCGGGATTGCCGGGCAACACGACACAGAGTTTTGCCAATTATTTAAAGCCAATCGAAACTCCGCTCGTCTTCAGCGGATTCACCGAAGACGCGGTGCAGAGGTTCGCGCCGCAGTTTGCCTCAGCGGGAATCGTGCCAGTGATGGGCGTAGGTTCTGCCTCCGATGTTGCACAGCCTGAGGCGATGGAAGCTGGCTCCGCGGTCAGCGCCGTGTTGGTTCGTGGTGACATGAACATCGCCGCAACCTGCACTGTTACTTACATCGACGCCGAGCATTTGCTGGCCTGCGGGCATCCTCTGTTGCAGTTCGGCATGATCGATCTGCCGATGACCAAAGCCGAGGTGCTGGCTACCTTGCCTTCGCCCCTGAATGCCTTCAAGATTGTTAACGCGACTGAGACTGTCGGCACATTCGTGCAGGACCGCCATACCGGCATTCTGGGCGAGTTCGGCAAGAAACCGGAGATGATTCCGGTTACATTAACCATCCATGGCGGCACCACACCCAAAATATTTCATTACGACGTGCTGAACAACGCGCGGCTCAGCCCGGTTGCAATCTCCACCACGGTTTACAACGCGCTGCATGGCGTCAATGAATACGGCGACGAGACGACCTATGCCATGAAAGGCGACATCAGCGTAGAAGGCTTCCCGGTCGTGAAACTGCAAGACATGTTTTCGAGTGCTGACGGCATGCAGCCTGCCGCCATGCTGGCCGCCGGATCAGTTGGCGAGCGCTTCGGCCGAATTTACGATAATCCCTACAGCACCCCGGACATCAAGGGCTTAAACCTTGATTTCGAGGTCACCAACGAGCGCCGTTGGGCGCGTCTTGAAAGCGCCCGCACCGACCTCAGCGAAGCCCGTCCCGGAGACGAGATTACCGTCGAAATCCTGCTGCGCCCCTATCGCGGGGAAGCACTCATCGAGCACGTTCCAGTCCGCATTCCGCTCTCAGCCTCAAAGGGATCCACGCTCCACATTATGGTCAGCGACGGCGAGATGCTCGACCGCCTGCGCCGTGGCTCGTCGGGAGCGCAGAGGCTCGACCTTGCCTCGACCATTGGCATTCTCAACAAACAGCACGTGAACAATCGAGTTTACGTTTCCGTTCTCGACGAAGACCCTGAAGCCATGGTTGCCGACAAAGTCATGCCTGCGCTTCCGCTCTCCGTGATGAACGTTATGGACGGTATGCGCGGCACGCAAGACATGACCGTGCTCGGTGAATCCTCAGTTAGCGAGACCGCAACTCAGCCGCTGGATTTCGTCGTCTCCGGCGGGCAATTACTCTCGATCACGATTAAGTGATGGTAGGGCAGCGGCGAGCGCCAATCTTTTTCCCTCGGCGCGGCGTTTTCTGGCTTCTAGAGTCGGATACTGGGCGAACGCCCCTCGGTGAAATTCAGATATAGCTGTAGATCACAGCAGACGCCGGCTTGCTACTGGAAAACGCTGTTGTAATCCAACGCTGTACGCCAACGGTTCTTTGTGGTCTAATCTTCGGGTTTTCCATTTCGATCCAGGAGGCGATATGCGAACGTTGAAAATATTTTTCGCAGTTGCATTGTCTCTCACTCTAGCCAATTTTGTGTCTGCACAGGAAAAAACCTCAGGGAAAATGACACACAAGAAATCTGAAATGTCCGACGCCGCCTATACTGCCCAGGCGCTTTCGGCTGCGCCCAAGGCGATTGCTAAGGATGCCGGCGTAGTCCGCATGGACGCAGACGGCCAGATGAAGACCTTGCGCGAAAGTAAAAACGGCTTCACCTGCATGGTCATCGCCACCGACAAAATGTGCAACGACGCCAACAGCATGGAATTTTTCGGGGCCATGTTGAAGGGCGAAACTCCCACCGATAAAGTTGGCATTTCGTACATGCTGGCCGGCGACCAGGGCGCCAGCAACACCGATCCGAAAGCCGCCGGCAAGACGGCAGACAATCACTGGGTAGTGACTGGGCCCCACATTATGGTCACTGGGACGGCCGCAAAGAGCCTCGGCTACACTGAGGCTGCCGATCCCGATCCCACCAAGCCATATATGATGTGGGCCGGAACGCCCTATGAGCACGCCATGGTTCCGTTGGGCGGTTCGAAGCCAACGGCGAAGACTGCGATGGCAGAGAAGAAGTAAACAAACTTGAGTGCGGGGGATGGTTAAGGCGGGCGAAGGCGCCCGCCCCACACTCACAAACCGGCTTCCGTCCTGTCCTGCAGGGAACGCTCTCCGTGATACTCTGGTTTCAACGATTTCTCTTTCCTCAGAGGCCACCATCTTGCTTCGTAATTCCGTAATATTTCTCATCCTTCTTTCAGCTGCCGCGGCTGGTTTCGCAGAAGGGACTCGCACCTGGGAACAATCGAACTACCAGGATTTCCTGAAAGGCACCGCGCACGGGGTCGCGATTTCAAGTGACGGATTCCTGCTGCTGGCGCCGGCTTTCAAACTGGTAGCGACAACTCCTTCGAGCGCGATCTGGGCTACCGCGATCGGACCGCAAGCGGAGATCTATGCCGCTACGGGAGCGCCAGCGCGAGTTTATCGAATTGTTCCGGGCGGCAAGCCGGTCGCAATTTTTCAGCCGCAGGAATTGCAGGTGCAGGCGTTGGTGGTCGGTAAAGACGGAGTGATTTATGCGGCCACGAATCCGGATGGGAAAGTCTATAAGATCGCGCCGGGCGTGGCGACTGAAGCATCGAATGACGGCCGTCACCCCCAAGACAAAGATGATCACACCGTAAAGCAAGACGATAAAACATCCAAACAAGGCGATCAGTCGAAACCTGAGGCTGCTAATGCTACGAACGGATGGAAGTCTTCAGTTTTTTTTGATCCCGGCACGAAATACATTTGGAGTCTGGCGCTTGATGAGAGTGGCAATCTATACGTTGCCACCGGAGATCACGGGCAAATTTTCCGCGTCGCGCCGAATGGAGATCATTCGCTTTTCTTCAAGAGCGACGAACCGCACATCCGCGTGCTGGCGTTTGATGGCCAAGGCAATGTGATTGCGGGTTCTGACGGCAGCGGACTGATTTATCGCATCAATCCGAAGGGTGACGGTTTCGTTTTATATAGCGCCCCTAAACGTGAGATCACCAGTCTGGCCATCGACAAGGCGGGAAACATTTACGCGGCCGCGGCGGGTGAAAAACGCGGAGGTAGTCCGGCGGCAACTTTAACGGTCGCAATTCCGGCGGCGCCTAAAGCGTCGGATTCAGCTACGCCGTCGGCGGGAGCGCCGAGCACTGCACCCCCGGCGGAGTCGGCAGTGACGTTGAACAGTTCAAATGCCGCTATCCCAGGAGGTTCGGGCATTTACAAAATCGCCCTCGATGGCTCGCCCTCACTGATTTGGAACTCGCGCGATGATCTGGTGTATGCGATGGCATTCGATTCGCAGGGACACTTGCTCGCCGGAACCGGGAACCGTGGAAATATTTTTGAAGTGAGTGGGCGCGAAGATTACACCGAACTGGTCAAGGCTGAGGCGAGCCAAATCACGGCGTTTGCCAAAGGCCCGAATGGAGGCCTGTATGCCTCGACCAGCAACCTGGGCAAGATTTTTCTGCTGAGCAGCGCGCCTGATGCCGAGGGCAGTTACGAGAGCGACGTTTTCGACACGCAAGTCTTCTCCAAATGGGGACGCGCACAGTTTCGTGGCGCGGGGAATGTTGAGCTGTTCGCGCGCAGTGGGAACGTGGACAATCCCGACCGCAACTGGAGCACTTGGACGCGCGTCGATCTGCAGAAGGTTGCTGAAATTACCGTGCCGCCGGCCCGGTTCGTGCAGTGGAAGGCCATCTTGCATCCTGGGGACAAAGCGCCGCGCGTGGACAGCGTCACTGTTAATTATCTGCAGAAAAATGTTGCGCCAGAATTCGATGACGTGACGGTCACGCCGGGTGTGCGCTACCAGCCGGTGCCGCGTCCGCCGGCTTTGCAGCCGGGCCAACGATTCGATCCTCAACCCAGCCCGATCCACGATTCCGATTCGATTGGCGTGAAGTGGACGGCGCGCGATCAGAACGACGATCAGATGGTGTATTCGGTTTATTACCGTGGCGAGGGCCAGAGCCGCTGGCTGCTGCTGAAAGACGGCCTGAGCGAGAAATTTTATTCGTTTGACGCCGCCCTGCTGCCGGACGGCGGATACGAAATAAAAGTGGTGGCTTCCGATTCTCCGTCGCACTCGCCGGGCGAGGCGCTTTCGGCGGAGCGAGAGAGTGACCGCTTCGAAGTGGACACCACGCCTCCCCAGATTGAAGATTTGAAGGCTTCGGTTCAGGGTGGAAAAATTCGCGTACAGTTCCGTGCCGCCGACAGCTTTTCGACGATCAAGCGCGCGGAATATTCGTTCGACGCCGGCGACTGGCATTTCGTAGAACCGGTCGGCCAATTGTCGGACGCCAAGACTGAGAACTACGATTTCGCTTTGCCGATTCCAGGCGATCAGGCCGGACAAGAGCATGTGGTCGTAGTCCGCGCCTACGATAAATACGACAACATGAATTCGGCGAAGACGGTGGTGCCGGGAAAATAATTCGCCGTCGGTCCGACGCCTTTCAACAACGGCTGATGTGTCCCGCATTAAGGCGGTCAGAATGAAGAGATAAGCAGGAGACATAGCAAGCTACGTCTCTACGGCCGCGCCTCTTAGGCCGCTTTTTTCGGTTGCTCTTCGATCGATTTCACCTGCTGCTGTTGGGTATTGATGGAGATGTGCTCTTTTTTTATGTCGAGCCGCAGCCGGTCGTAGATACTCATGTATTGATTGGCGACCCACACCAGCGCGAACAGCGAAATAACATAACCGCGCCAGCCTGGAAACACCAATTTGAATCGCGTGATGACCAGGAAAAATGCGGTTATGTAGTGGCTTAAGCAATATTCGCAGGTAAAAAGATAAAACAACTTGCGCCTGAACCACGGGCCGGTTTGGCATTGACCTTTGCAGTAGTCCTGAAATTCGCGAAGCACGGCTTCATGGGTGAACGTCCAGGCTACGCAAGCCACAGGAATGGCCAGAATAAACAGCGTGAGGATTTGCTGGTTTAGGGACACGCATTTCGATGCTGCAAATCGATCTCGGTTTGCAAACTGCGCTGGCGGCGAAGAGTGGCGTTGGGAAAATTCCAATCACGGCGCCGGTTTTGCAGCGTCGGCGGGCGGCACGGCTACAACGGGTGGCCCTACGTAGGTCATATTCTGGTTTCCCAGCAAATCGACCGCTGCCTGATATAGCTTGGCGCGCAACTGGTAACGCTCATTGGCCCTTGCGACATAACGGACTGTGATTTCGACCCCTCCGATTACCGGTTTTACGTTGATGGCCGGCACCGCCGACAGCGCTCCGGGGTTTCGTGAATGCGCCGCAGTCTTCCATTCCTGCTCCGCCTGCTGGGCGCTTTCAGAAGTGGCTTCCAGCACTTTCTTCTGAATGGAATCAACAATCGGATAAGGATCGAGCCCGATGGGCAGTACCACTTGCAATTCGTCCCATAACCATTGCCCGGTGGTTGAAAAATTAAAATAGTGGTTTTCGATGGCGAAGCTGTTGGTGAATGTTACGCGACGGCCGGTCGGATGGCCTGAGTCGGTCCAATTTCCTGTCTCCAGCAATACGGTATGGAACATTCCGAGCTCTACGACCTCGCCCGTTACGCCGTTAATCTCAACCCAATCCCCGAGGCGAATTCCGTTCTTCCCCATCAACACGAACCAGCCCAGAAATCCGACGATGAAATCTTTCAGCGCGACCGTCAACCCGGCGCCTGCCAACCCCAAAAATGTTCCCAGCTGCGTAGGCGGCCCAAGAATCACCAGGAGAATGAAAAGCACCGCGACAATTTGCACGCTGACGCGAGTCACGGTGCGCAAAGTTTCAACCTGGCGCCGATCCATCGACATTTTGCCTAAGAGGCTTTCGATCCATCCGTCGAAGAATAGGCCGATCAGGGCAATCACCAGGATAATGGCTATTCCACGCAGGGCATAATTCACAACCCTGCGCTCCTTGCCGGCCACGATCTCGATCCACTTTCCATATACCGCGGCAAGCTGGGTTTGATCTTCGACCCGCTTGTCGAAAGTTGAAAGCGCTTTCTGGTCTTGCGAGCGCCGCTTCGTGAGCTGCAACCTGGAACTGGAATCGTCGTTTGGAGAAGCTGAACCGGGGGCGTTCGCAATCGACGACGCCGTCGGCGCTGAGCCCCCCGACTGTGCGTCGATCCTGGCATCCAATGCGTTATGGGCGGCCGAAAACTTCGCGGCATCGGCTTCGGCCTGACCTTTTGCCTGCCACAGTTGCTTCTGTTTGGAATGAAGCGCCGACCATTCCTGAAAACGATGAATCAGGCCGCGTCTTTCGCTAGGCGAGGTTACGGCGACGTGGGTATTGTCGGAAATTTGCGAGGCCGCTTCATGTTGCTGAGTTAACGATTGAATGCGTGCCTGCTGGTCACCGCCTGCTCGTAACAAATCTTCTTTGCCGTCGTCGACCTCGTCCTGATCGAGTTCCGACTGGGCCTTGGCAAGATTCAGCTCGGTATCCAGTTCGTCTTTCTTTTTTCCCGAGGCAGTTTTCTCTTGAGCGGTAAGTTGCGCAACTGTCGCCTGGTCGGCGGCCACCGCGCCCTCTGATTTCTGCACTCGCGCCTGAATCTTCTGGGCCTGGGAGCTGAGGGTTGGGGGATGCAGTTCGGCCTCGCGCAGGGCAGTGGCGAATGCGAGGTCCATTTCTTTATCGGCAAGCTGCAGGGCATCTTCGGCCACCTGACGCTCTTCGGCCGAGGTCGGCATCTGGGTCAGCCAGCGCGCTGTCCACAGTGTGCTTTGATCCACTTGCAAAGCCGCTTGCATTCGGACGCTCGTCGATTCACTGTTCGCTTCCATATTAGGTTGCGACTTGGTGCGGAACAGCCCATAACCTGTCGCCAGCAACAGCACCACCACGACCAGGGTTGCGATCTTTTGAAAAATTTTCATCGGGCGGACAAGGTCGACCTTTTAGATCAGGCGACACGCGAGGAAAGTCAGAAACCGCGTCGCGATCATTCTATCTATCTTGACCCTTCCGGAACGCGGAAAAAACCAACGCTAGCAAAAGCTGGGGTGCGGGGAATATCGGACTGCCGCGCGATCAGGCGAAGGCGCCCGTACCTCCATCACAATTAGGGTTTCTCAACCACGGCCGGCTGAATTTCTTCGACATCGATTAAGGTAGGGTAACTTCCAGTGTAGCAGGCGGTGCAGTAGGTGGTTTTCTCACCGTCGTGGCAGGCTTTCTTCATTCCCTCGAGCGAAAGATACGAGAGCGAATCTGCACCAATGTATTTGCGAATTTCTTCGATGGTGTTATTGGCTGCGATAAGTTCTTTCTTGCGCGGAGTGTCGACACCGTAGAAGCACGGCGAGATAGTCGGCGGACATGAAATCCGCAGGTGAACTTCTTTGGCCCCTGCGCCGCGTACCATGCGCACAATCTTTTTGCTGGTAGTGCCGCGGACAATGGAGTCATCTATCAGCACAACACGCTTGCCTTCCAGCAAGCTGCGCACCGGATTCAGCTTGAGCCTTACGCCAAAGTCGCGCACCGATTGCTGCGGCTCGATGAAAGTGCGCCCCACGTAATGGTTGCGGATCAGGCCGAAGCGTAGGGGAATCCCGCTTTCAGCGGCATAACCCATGGCTGCAGTGACACCGGAGTCCGGCACTGGAACAACCAGGTCGGCATCGGCGGGAGCTTCGATGGCAAGCTGGCGGCCGAGTTCTTCGCGGCTCTCCTGCACCGGACGTCCGAAGACACGGCTGTCAGGTCTTGAAAAATAAACATGCTCAAAGATACAGCTCGATTGCGCCAGCGCAGGGGCATAGAACCGGGAACTGACGCCTTCGGGTCCGACAATCACTAGTTCTCCAGGCTTCACTTCCCGCTCGTAAGTTGCGCCGATCAGGTCAAAGGCGCTGGTCTCGGAAGCGAAAACTATGGTGTCCTGATGGCGATCACCTTGCGCCGCAATGCGGCCCATGGCCAGCGGACGAAATCCGCGGGGATCTCGGGCTGCGAAGATGCGGTCGGGGCTGATCATCACCAGCGAGAATGCGCCTTCTACGCGGCGCAATGCGTCGGCCATGGCTTCGGGCAGAGTGTGTTCGCGCGACTGGGCGATCAGGTGGACGATAACTTCGGTATCGCTGCTGGTCTGGAAAATCGAGCCCTGGGCCTCCATGCGGGCGCGAATTTCACCTGCGTTGGTCAGGTTGCCGTTGTGCGCCAGCGCCACCATTCCCTTGTTCGATTGCACCATGATCGGCTGGGCGTTCAGCAAAGCCGAATCGCCGGTGGTCGAATAGCGGGTGTGGCCAATCGCGAGAGTTCCGCGCAACTTCGCCAGTTTTTTCTCAGTGAAAATGTCGGCGACCAGGCCCATGGCTTTATGTATGTGCAGGGCCATGCCATTCGAAGTTACGATGCCGGCAGATTCCTGTCCGCGATGCTGCAGGGCATGCAGGCCGAGGTAGGCGAGCGTCTCGGCCTCAGGATGGGAGTAGATCGCTACTACGCCACACTCGTCGCGAAATTTGTCGCTTCTAGCCATCAGCTGTCAGCCCTCAGCTTTCAGTGAACCCATTCACAACTAAGACTTCGTGGGGACAGCCGCCCTCGGCCGTCCTGCCGAGCTATGCTCGGCACTTTTGCGCGGGCGTGGACGCCCGCTGCTACACGTTCTCAGTCTGCCGCTACTGCCGCCGGATCGCTACGCAACGCTCTCTCCAGCGCACCTTCGTAACTTTGGTTGAAATCCGAGACCGAACCCGAAACCACGACTTGCCCATCAATCTTGATTTCCAGGCTGCCTGAAACCGTGGCACCTAGTTCATCGGCAAAAATGCCGTGCTTGTTTGCTACTTGTTTGATTCGCGCCAGGTGCGCGGGGTCGCAGGAGATCACGATCCGGCCGGCATCTTCGCCAAAAAGCAGGAATTCCGGGGCAAGCCCAGCCGTGTCCGTGTGGGGACGGGCGTCCACGCCCGTCCATGCCGAGCGCAGCTCGGCTCTACATCCAATTCCGTTGGCGAAAGAGCATCGTGCCAAAGCCACAGCCAGTCCGCCATCCGAGCAATCGTGGGCCGAATCGATCAGTCCCCCAGAAATAAGTTCGACGATCGCCTTCTGCAGCGCAGCTTCTTTTTCAATCCCGAGAGCCGGAGGAAATCCCCAAAGCTCGCCGAGAATTTCTTTCGCATATTCAGATGATCCAAACTCGACTTCAGCGTCCACCGCATCTCCTGGTTCGCAGGCCCGAAGCAATACAACAGAGCGACCGGCCTCGCGGAAGTGCGGGAACATCGCCTTGCTGACGTCATCCAGAATTCCGACCACTCCCAAGACCGGCGTGGGATAAATTCCTTCGCCGAGGGTCTCGTTGTAGAAGCTGACGTTGCCGCCGGTGATGGGAATTTCAAGTTCCTCGCAGGCTTTGGTAATGCCATCAATCACCTGCGAAAACTGCCACATGATCTGCGGCTTTTCAGGATTGCCGAAGTTCAGACAGTTCGTACCGCCTATGGCCGTCGCTCCTGAACACGCGACATTGCGCGCGGCTTCGGCGACGGCATGCATCGCGCCCAGCTTGGGGTCGAGGTAGCACCAGCGGCCGTTTCCGTCGAGCGCCATCGACAGCGCGCGTTGCGAACCCTTTATGCGAATCACGCCGCCATCGCCCGCGCCCGGGCCTTCCACGGTGTTGGTCTGCACCATGGAATCGTATTGCTGGTAGATCCAGCGCTTGCTGCAGATGTTGGCGCTTGCGAGCAGGCGCTTCAGGTCATCGGTAAAATCTGTTTTCTTGCCCAGCTGAATGTGCTCGGGCATCTCGTTCGGAACCGGCGGCTGCCAGCGCTTCAGAGGGCGCTGATAAACCGGGGCCTCATCAGTCAACGCGGTGTTGGGAATTTCGGCAACAACTTCGCCGTGTTCCAGCACGCGCATGCGGTTCTCATTGATCACCCTGCCGACTTCGACCGCGTCGAGTCCCCACTTGCGGAAGACTTTGTAAACTTCTTCCTCGCGGCCTTTTTGCGCGACCAGCAGCATGCGCTCCTGCGATTCGCTCAGCAGAATTTCATAAGCGCTCATGCCGGTTTCGCGTTGCGGCACGCGGTCCATTTCAATTTCAATGCCAACGTTGCCGCGAGCGCCCATCTCGCAGGTAGAGCAGGTGAGGCCGGCGGCGCCCATGTCCTGAATGCCAATCACCGCGCCGGTTTGCATGGCTTCGAGGCAAGCCTCAAGCAACAATTTTTCCAAAAACGGATCGCCGACCTGCACGTTTGGCCGCTTGGCTTCCGAAGCTTCGCTGAACTCTTCGCTCGCCATGGTGGCGCCGTGGATGCCGTCGCGTCCGGTTTTTGCGCCGACGTAAATCACGGGATTGCCTTCGCCCGAGGCCTTGGCGTAAAAGATTTGATCTTTGCGGACAAGGCCGAGGGCAAAGGCATTTACTAATGGATTGCCGGAGTAGCAAGGTTCGAACTTAGTTTCCCCGCCGAGGTTGGGAACGCCGAAGCAGTTGCCGTAAGAAGCGATGCCGCTGACCACGCCTTCTAGGATGGAGTGGTTTTTGTGGATTTCCTGGTTCGAGATTGCCGAGCTATGCTCGGCTGAACGGCCGGGGGCGGCCGTTCCCACATGGTCCGTCGTTGGACGCTCCGTGCCCGAGATGACGAGATCGGGCCGAAGCGCAGCGAATCCATGACCGCGACCGGGCGCGCGCCCATGGTGAAGATGTCGCGCAAAATGCCGCCGACTCCGGTGGTAGCGCCCTGAAACGGCTCAATGAACGAAGGGTGATTGTGGGATTCGATTTTGAAGGCGCAGGCCCACCCCTCACCAATGTCAACGATGCCGGCATTCTCTCCGGGACCCTGTAACACGCGACGGCTGCGGGTCGGCAAGCGCTTCAGGTGAACGCGCGATGATTTGTAGGAGCAGTGCTCGCTCCACATCACGCTGAAAATGCCGAGTTCGGTGAAGGTGGGTTCGCGTCCGCCGAGGAGCGATTTGATGCGTTCGTATTCTTCCGCAGTCAGTCCGTGGTCACGGAGGACCTCAGGTGTAATGGCTAGGGTGGCCGTGGACATGCGGGGAAGTTCTATTGTCGCATTTTCGGGGGAAATTCAAAAGCATTTACCGCAGCCAACCCAAAAGCGTTTAACCGCAGTGATCGCAGAGGTCTTAACCCAGAGAACGCTGAGAAATCCGGCGCTATGGTTTTCTCAGCGTGCTCGGCGTACTCGGCGGTTAGATGGTTTTCTACGAATATACTGAAGTCCGATGAAGTCCATCATCGTTGGAACTGCCGGCCACATTGATCACGGGAAGACCGCACTGGTCAAGGCGCTGACTGGTATCGACGCCGACCGCTTGCAGGAAGAGAAGCGCCGCGGAATCACCATCGATCTGGGCTTTGCCCATGCTGAGTTGCCGGGACCATCCGGCGAGAGATTGCGCTTTGGATTTGTGGATGTTCCCGGGCACGAGCGCTTTGTGCGCAACATGCTGGCGGGGGTTGGTGGCATTGACCTTGTGCTATTGGTCATTGCAGCCGATGAAGGCATTAAGCCGCAAACCCGCGAACATTTCGACATATGCCGCCTCCTCGGAATCCGGAATGGAATAACCGTACTCACAAAATCGGATATGGTCGACGCGGATACTCTGGAAGTAGTGCGGCTCGAAGTTGAAGACTTTCTGCGCGGATCGTTTCTGGAAAGCTCACCCATCGTTCCGGTCAGCGCGCTCAAATCAACGGGGCTTGATGAACTCAATCGACAACTGGTTCGGATTGCCGCTGAGTTGCCGGCGCGTGATTCGAACGCGATTGCGCGGCTGCCGATCGATCGCGTCTTCACCATGAAGGGCTTCGGCACCGTAGTCACCGGAACACTCATTGCGGGCACGATTCGCAAAGAAGACGAGCTGCAGCTTCTCCCAACAGCGACAAAAGTTCGCGTACGGGGCGTCCAGGTACATGGCGCGTCAACCGACAAAGCGGTCGCGGGCGAGCGTACGGCGCTGAATCTGGCGGGAGTTGATAAAGATGGACTTGAACGCGGTATGGTGCTGGCCTCGCCGGGGTTGCTTCGAACTTCATCGCGAATCGACGTACAGCTTTCGCTACTGCAGTCTGCAAAACCGTTGAAGAACAGTGCGCGCGTACATCTTCATGCCTTCGCATCGGAAACGGTTGCGATAGTAAATTTATACGAAAATAAACAACTTAAGCCGGGCACGGAGGCTTTCACGCAACTTCGCTTGAGTTCTCCGCTTCTGCTTGTTCCTGGCGACCGCTTTATCATCCGGCAATTCTCGCCAGTGATCACCATCGGCGGGGGCGTTGTGCTGGATTCCTTTCCTATTCCGAAACAGAAAGTGGATGCTCGTGAGGACTTTCTCACTGCCTCCGCCACTGGCAATCACCAGGCGATTCTCACGACGCGAGTCGCGAGACGTGGAAGCTCGGGAATTTCGTTCGATCGGCTGATAACGGAAACGGGCTGGCAGGCAAACATCCTTCGCACCGAACTCGACGGGGCGATAAAGCATGGCGCGACTGCAAAGCTTGGCAATTATTTTTTAGCTTCTGCCGCGGTATCCGGTCTCAAGGCTTCTTTGTTATCAGCATTGGAAGTTTTTCAAACGCAAAACCCACTATCGCCGGGCATGAACCAGCAAACCCTGCGAGAAAAGTTCGCGCTTGATCCCGAGGTTTTTTCCGCCGTCGTCTCCCAACTGTCGCAGGAGGGCAAAGTGGAGATAGCTGGTGACATCGTCCACATCCGCGGTCGTGGCGTGGTGATGAAAGATGAAGAAGCCGAATCGCGACAAATTATTGAGAAGGCATTCGCGTCGGCGGGATTGAAGGTTCCGGCGTTGAAAGATGTGCTAGCGAGTTTAAGAATCGACAAAACTCGTGCTCAGAAGCTTGTAACTCTACTGCTGCGCGACAAGGTGCTGATCAAAGTTTCTGACGATCTGGTATTTCACCAAGGGGCATTGGGCGAGCTCCGAAAAAATCTCGCCGCGCACAAATCGCATTCTCCAAAGATCGACGTCGGGAAATTTAAGGACCTGACAGGTGTCAGCCGGAAATACGCGATTCCATTGCTGGAGTACCTTGACCGCGAGCGGGTGACGAAACGTGTCGGCGACGAACGAGTTATCCTGTGAAATCCGGCGGGAAAACTGGTCGAACTTTTTACGAGGGCTTGGGCGGACCCGCGAAAGGCGAGTCGTTTGCCATTGCCTGTTGCGGGTTCAACGATTCCAAGTACGCGCTCAATTTAGCCACGCCGTCTCTGGTGAGATGAACAAATCGAAATCCGTTGCCAAACGACGGATGTTTGCTTACTACCTCAGCCTTGACGTAAATCTTCGAGTCTCCGAGCCATAGCGAAAGATCCACCAGGGTGGAGACTTCCTGGGTAAATATCATTTCCACGTAACACCCGCCCAGGCCGATGTCCGCGGTCTGTCCACGTAATGGTGTCGGCCCACCCTTGGGGCGGAGTTCGATCGGAACGGCCGCTTTGAACCTTGCGTGCTGTCGCGGTTTCCATCCCATACCCGACTCCCCGGTTCACTAGCCTACTGGCTACTGGTACAGTTCACTTCTGGTAGTAGCATGTGGTCTGCCAGAATCACGAATGAAACAAATGCTTGATTTCAAAGGCTGCAGCCCAGACCCGGCATCGTGTCCCACTTCGAGCATGACAAATTGTGGCATGCTCCTCGCCACATTCGCCCGGGTCTCTCTTGCTGGCAGTCATCAATCAAAGTGACCGAACGTCGCGATTTCCATTGATATCAACCGTCGCGCAGGAGTTCATGGCGTGATCATTGCCTTCGGTGCAAGTCCTGGCATTCACCTCGTGATCGCCTACGCGATATTTCTCGCCAGCTATCTGGTGTTCGCGATCGGGCGCTTTCCGGGAACGAAGATCGATCGCCCCGCAGCCGCGGTCATCGGCGCCGCACTCATGTTCGCCTTTCGAGTCATCAGCCCAAGCACCGGCATTCGCAGCATTGATTACTCGACCATCGTCTTGCTGGCATCCATGATGTTGATCGTTTCCAGCCTGCACTTTGCGGGTTTCTTCGAGTGGGTTGCGGGACTGGTTGTGAAGTTCGTATCGCCTTCACACTTGTTGCCGGGCGTGATCTTCACCAGCGGAATTCTGTCCGCGTTTTTAGTGAACGACGTGGTTTGCCTGGTCATGACGCCGTTACTGCTGAACATTTGTAAACAGTTTTCGAAGCGGCCGATCCCTTACCTGCTTGCGCTTGCGACGGCGTCAAACATCGGCAGCACCGCGACCATCACGGGCAATCCGCAGAATATTTTGATCGGATCGATTTCCGGTATCAGCTATCGCCACTTTCTGACCGCGCTGGCGCCGGTTGCCGTGATTGGTCTGTTTATCGATTGGATGGTGTTGCACTGGTTGTATCCGAATCGTGACGGAGACGCCGCTTTAAGACCCGCAGCGACTACTCGCCCAATCGATCCGATTCGCCGGCGGCAGCTCGCATTTCCGTTGATAATTCTTTCGCTCGTATTAGCAGGATTTCTTGCGGGATTTCCTCCGGCGCTGGTTGCCGCTCTGGCCGGGGCGTTGCTGCTGATTCGCCGCTCAGTCCATCCGGAAGAAATTTACAAAGAAATTGATTGGCCGCTGCTGGTGTTTTTCATCGGGCTGTTTCTGATTATCGGCGCCGTTGAGCAGGCTGGCATTGCGCAACAGATGCTGGCGCTGGCAGAGCGCATGAACCTGCATAACAAATGGATCTTTGCCGGCGTGGTGGCGCTGCTCTCGAATGTCGTGAGCAACGTACCCGCGGTAATGTTGCTGAAAGGGTTGGTCCCACAATTTCAGAACGCGACCCAGTTCTGGCTGTTGCTGGCGATGGCAAGCACGCTGGCAGGAAATCTGACTGTGACCGGTTCGATCGCAAACATTATCGTGATCGAAAAAGCCCGGCCGAACGTGGAAATTACTTTCAAGGATTATCTACGCGTAGGTGTGCCGGTCACGCTTGCGACTTTGGCGATTGGAGTCGTCTGGCTCCAATTATTTGAGTAAGGCGGAATAAGTGCGAACAATTTAAGCGCTGAGTACGCCGAAAAATGAAGAGGAGATGCTCGGCATGTGAACCTCTGAGAAACAACATGGCTGCCATCGTACCCAGCATATACAATCGCTTCAATCCGTTTGCGACGTATATCCCGTCCGCCGTTTGACCCCCTTTTTCGTCGGACTGTAAGATCAAAGCAGCACTCAGCACTCAGCATTCATTCGACGCTGCCCGACCATCGGCACTGCCGATTGCGTGGCGGACACTGATGCCTGAGTGCTCTACGCTTTCATGCCTGAGAACCCGACAAAAACCGAACTCCCAAAATCCTACGAACCCGGCGCCATTGAGGCGCGCTGGGCGGAGTTATGGGTCAAGGAGAAGCTTTTCTCGGTGCCGACTCCGCCGGTCGATGACAAGCGGCCGGTGTTCACTTTGCTTTTGCCACCGCCGAATGTGACCGGCCGGCTGCACATGGGCCACATGCTCAACCAGACGCAGATGGACATCATTGTGCGCTGGCACCGCATGCGCGGTTTCATCACACTGTGGCTGCCGGGAACCGACCATGCGGGCATCGCCACGCAAATGATGGTCGAGCGCCAACTGGCGAGTGAACACAAACGCCGTACCGACCTTGGCCGAGAAAAATTCATCGAGCGCGTTTGGGAGTGGAAGAAGCTGTACGGCGGCGCGATCCAGGACCAGATGCGGCGGTTGGGTGCCTCTGTTGATTGGGACCGCGAGTATTTCACCATGGACGAAAATCTTTCGCGCGCAGTGCGCGAGGTTTTCGTTCGTTTGTATGAGCAAGGGCTGATTTATCGCGGCAAGTACATCGTCAACTGGTGCCCGCGTTGCGCAACGGCGATTTCGGATCTCGAAGTCAAGCACGAAGAAGTGCCGGGGAAGCTTTGGGAAATTCGTTATCCGGTGGTAGGAACGAATGAGTTCATCACCGTGGCAACGACGCGGCCGGAGACGATGCTAGGCGATACTGCGATTGCGGTGAATGAGCGTGACGAACGCTACAAACATCTGCACGGGAAAAAAGTTTTGTTGCCCTTGATGAATCGCGAGATTCCGATCATCACCGACGAACTGGCGCAGCCGGAGTTCGGCACGGGCGCGGTAAAGGTTACACCGGCGCATGACGCGAATGACTTTGCCGCCGGACTGCGCCACAACCTGCCGCAGATCGAAGTGATGGACGAGCACGCGCGCATGAACCAGAATGCCGGGCCTTATGCCGGGCTTAAGCGCGAGGAAGCTCGGAAGAAGGTGCTGGAAGATTTGCGCGAGCAGGGCTTTCTGGTCGGCGAAAAAGATTACACCCTGGCGCTCGGAAAGTGCGATCGCTGCGGTTCGGTAGTCGAGCCTCGACTCTCGACTCAGTGGTTTATAAAAATTCAGCCGCTGGCGGAGCGCGCTATCGAAGTAGTGGAGAAAGATTACATTCGCTTCACCCCTGCAAATTACCGGCAGATTTATTTGAACTGGATGCGCAACATTCACGACTGGTGTATTTCGCGGCAGTTGTGGTGGGGCCACCAGATTCCGGCATGGTATTGCGACTGCGGCGAGATCATCGTTGCGCGGGAGACGCCGAGTTCGTGTGCGAAATGCGGCGGCTCGAAGTTGAAACAGGATCCGGATGTTCTGGACACTTGGTTCTCATCCGGGCTGTTGCCGTTTACTGCATTAGGTTGGCCTAAAGCGACGCGCGACCTCGATGTTTTCTATCCCACGTCGCTGTTGATAACCGGATTCGACATTTTATTTTTCTGGGTCGCACGCATGATCATGCTGGGCTGCTGGTTCATGGCGCCGCCGGAGAAGCCCGGCACAGACCATGTGGGGACGGGCGCCCTCGCCCGTCCGGTCGAGCAAGGCTCGACAGTTTCTGCCCCGCAAAACGCTGATGGGAAGCTAAGGGCGCGTGCAGCTCTGCCAGAGGATGCTCTTCGAGCGTCGGTTCCCTTCCGCGATGTCTACATCCATGCTCTGGTCCGCGATGCCGATCGCCAGAAGATGTCGAAAACCAAAGGCAATGTGCTCGATCCCATTCAGGTGATCGAGAAGTATGGGACCGATGCGACCCGCTTCACGCTGGCGGCCATGTCTTCGCCAGGCACGGACATTGCGTTCAACGAGAAGCGCACCGAAGGTTATCGTGCCTTCGCTAACAAAATCTGGAATGCCGCGCGCTTCATGTTCATGAACATCGAGCGGATCGATCCGGGTCTCCGACCCGGGAAGAACGGGCGTGGACGCCCGTTCCCACATGGGCATTGCTGGTTTCGAGTCCGCGACTCTTGAAGACCGCTGGATTCTTTCGCGCTTCAACTGCGTTACGAGAAATGTCAGCGATTCGCTTGCGGCTTATCGTTTCGACGAAGCCGCCAACGCTATCTACGATTTCTTCTGGGGCGAGCTTTGCGACTGGTATCTCGAAATGATCAAGTCTCGGTTGTCGCCGGAATCGGAGGAGGCTCGCCCCACGTGCGCTAACCTGATGGCATTGTTCGAAGCTTCGTTACGACTTCTGCATCCCGTCATGCCGTTCATCACAGAAGAAATCTGGCATGCCATGTATGACGGAAAGCCGCCGTTGAAATCTCTGGCGCTGGCCACTTATCCGCAGGCCAATGAAGCGCAGGTTGATCGGACGGCTGAGACCGAAATGGCGATTTTGCAGGATTTGATTGCTAGCGTGCGAAATCTGCGGGCGGAGCTTAAAGTTGAGACCAAGCAGCGCGTGCCCATCGAAATATTCGCGGAAGATCCGGGGATCAGGGATCTCATGCAGAAAAACATTGGCGCATTGCAGCTGTTGGCCAATGTGGAGCAGGCACAATTTGTCACCCAACCCATGGTAAATAAATCGGGGCTGCGCACCACGGCCCGTTTCGATGTTCGCCTGATCTATGAGCAGACGATCGATGTGGCCGCGGAGTGTGGGCGACTGAAGAAGGAAATGGAAAAGATCGAGAAGGGGATCGCCAGTGGACAACGGCAATTGGGCAACGAACAGTTTGTAGCGAAAGCTCCCGCGCTTGTGGTGGAGAACTTGAAAAAACAGCAGCAGGAACTCGCGGTGCTGCATCAAAAGACGCAGAGTAAGCTGAATGAATTAGGTTGCGGTTAAGGCATTTAGCGGATCTGTGACCCCCTCGACAGCCGGGGGGGCAGCTGTCGCCAGATGGGCAAATTATGGACTTCAATAGCCGGCGCATTACCGCGATTATCGAAAACGCACTGCTCGAAGACCGGGCCACGCGTGATTCGACCAGTTACGCCTGCATAGACCCCAACCAGCGCGCGGCCGGCACGATTCTCGCCAAACAGGATTGCATTCTCTCCGGGCTGGGCGCGGTGGCGCGCATACTCGACGTCTATGCCATGCTCGACGGCGCGGTGGTCTCGCACTACGAAGTGACCAGCCATCCTGAAATTTTTGACGGCGTGCGATTGCACAAGGGGCAGACGATCGCAGTCATTCGCCACAATGCGCGAGTGCTGCTCTCCTGCGAGCGAGTCATTTTGAATTTTTTGCAGCGCTTGAGCGGAATCGCTACATTTACCCGGCAATTTGTTGATGCCGTCTCCGGCACTAAAGCAAAAATTCTCGATACCCGAAAAACCGCGCCTGGCCTGCGTCCGCTGGATAAATATGCCGTGCGTTGCGGTGGTGGACAGAATCACCGGCTGGATTTATCGGATGGCGTTTTGATTAAGAACAACCACATAGCGCTGGCAGGTGGAATCAAGCCGGCGCTGGAACGGGCTCACCGCAATCGTCGCGGTACCCAGATCATTGAAGTCGAAGTGCGCACCCTGGCTGAGTTGGAAGAAGCCCTTGCAAACGGAGCCGAGGCCATTCTGCTCGATAACATGGCCGTAGCCGAGACGCGCGCGGCGGTCGAGCGCTGTTCCAAGTCCGAGCGGCGCATTCCGCTTGAGAGTTCAGGCGGGATTAATTTGGAAAACGTCCGCGCGTATGCCGAGACTGGAGTCAACTTCATTTCAGTAGGCGCGCTCACCCATTCGGCGCCGGCTGTGGACATGAGCCTGCGCATGGTCACCGCTTAAGCGGCAGTTTGCGGTGATAGCTTCTCTCCCGCATAATTCCAGCATCGCCAAAACAACCACAATCCGAAGCCCGCGTACGGCGTCGCAGGCCGCCGAACATCAGACCGACGTCCGTCTGGGCCGCATCATCCGAGTGCTGATGAACTACTCGACCACTGTGATCAGTGGGACCAAGCTGGCGCAGGAGATCGGCGCGACCCGTTCTGAAGTGTGGCGACTGGTGCAGCAGCTGCGGACCTTCGGCGTCGAAATCGCCGGCCATCCAGCGAGCGGATACCAGCTGACGGCAGTTCCCGACCTGCTTTTGCCGGAATTATTGCAGCCGCTGGTTCGCGGCACGATTTTCAGCGAACACGTTCATCACTACTACCGCGCCGGTTCGACCAATACGATTGCCATGGAAGCTGCAGCTGCAGGCGCTTCCGAAGGCAGCGTGTTCCTTGCCGAGCAACAGACCGCCGGGCGCGGACGAGGCAATAATCACTGGCACTCGGCGGAGTCGGCGGGAATTTATTGCTCTGTGATTGTGCGGCCAGCGCTGCCCCCATCTGAGGTTCTGGTCCTGTCTCTGGCAGCGGGATTGGCAGTACGAGCCGCGGTGCAGGAAATTGATTCGGGTGTCGTGGCTGATCTGAAGTGGCCAAATGATGTATTGATCGAGGGTAAGAAGTTCTGCGGAATCCTGACGGAAATGAATGCCGAAGCGACACGAGTGCGGCACATCGTGATTGGAATCGGTATCAATATCAACCAGTCTGAGTTTCCGGGCGATCTGCAGCAGACCGCAACGTCACTGCGCGCCGTGACCGGAAGACGATGGTCGCGCGTGGACTCGTGCGCTGCTTTGCTAAAATCGCTCGACCGCGAATACCAGAATTTGACTTCGAATCCCGAAGCTCACAACGATATTTTGCGCCGCTTTGAACAGCAATCTTCCATGGTCCGAGGCAGAGCAGTGCGAGTTGAAGAAAACGGTGGTTTCGAAGGAGTTACCGGAGGGCTCGATCCGCGTGGGTTTTTGCGGGTCAGGACCGGTGAGGGAACGCGAATTGTGTACAGTGGAACGGTAAGACTGATCACTAGCCACTAATCACTGCTTATGCTGCTTGTTCTCGATGTCGGTAACACGAACACGGTCCTTGGCGTATTCACGCGGACTGCGTCAGACTCTCGCGCGAAATATGAGAAGCTGGCGGCGAATTGGCGAGTGACCACGCGTGCGGCGCAAACTATCGATGAATACGGCGTGCTCTTCCGCAATCTTTTTTCGATGGAAGGCCTGGAGCCGAAAGATATTGGCGGGATCGTGATTTCGTCGGTTGTTCCACCGCTCGATTCGACCTTGCGGCGAGTTTGCGAGCGCTACTTCGAACGTAAGCCCCTGTTCATTGAGCCGGGAGTGAAGACCGGCATGCCCGTGCTATACGATAATCCCGCAGAAGTCGGTGCCGACCGTATCGTGAATTCAGTGGCCGCGTTTGAGAAGCATGGTGGCCCCTGCATCGTGGTGGATTTCGGAACTGCTACAACGTTCGATTGCGTCACTGCCAAGGGAGAGTATCAGGGCGGCGTCATAAGTCCGGGCATCGGTATTTCTGCCGATGCGCTCTTTACCCGCACCGCGCGCTTGCAGCGAGTCGACATTCGTAAGCCAACCCGCGTCATTGGAACTACGACGGTGGGAAGCATGCAGTCCGGTCTTTATTATGGCTACCTCGGTTTGGTGGACGGGATTTTGGAGCGACTGATCGGTGAACTCGGAAAATCGACAAAGGTGATTGCGACCGGCGGGCTGGCGCCGTTGATTGGATCGGGATCAAAATACATTCAGCATGTCGACGAATTTCTGACTCTCGAGGGTCTACGAATTTTGTGGGAACGAAATGCTCCCGACAAAAACGCCTCCGTTTCCAAAATTGTGAACTCCGCGGCGAAGCCTCGCTCGCATTGACTGAAATTTATTGTTGGTCTTCTCAGCTCACAACTTCATTGCATTAAGCTAAAGGCTAAGAGCTAAATGGCTAAAAGCTGAGCGCTGCCCGTGCAAAACTACTTCAATTACTTCACGGAAATCGAAGAGCACTTTCAGCGCGGGCGCGGGACGATCCTGATGCTTTCAACGCTCGACTGGGCGCTGATTGAGACCTGGAAAGACGCAGGAATTCCACTCGAAGCGGTGCTGCGCGGAATTGATGCGACATTTGAAAAGTACAACGCCAGGCCTTCGAAAAGCAGAAAAGTCAACGGACTTGCCTATTGCTCCCAGGAAGTGCTGGCCGCGGCTGAACACATGAAACAAGCGTCGGTGGGCACATCGAGTGCACCAAGTGCAGCGAAAGGTTTTGATACCGCAGAGATTGCAGGCTTCTTGCGCCGCAACGCGGGTGAATTGGAGTCCGCCAAACTACCTTCGCGGCCTGGGATCTCCCCGGAAACAGTGGCGCGAGAAATTTCTGCGGCTCTCCGCAACATCGCAGCAGAAACTGAAACTAAATCGCCAACCTCCCGACTGGAAGACTTAGAGCGAAAGCTCACCCTGCTCGAAGAAAAATTGTTCTCGGTTCTTCTCGCTGCGATCCCTGATGATGACGCAGTCGCGGTCCGCAGCCAAGCCGACCGCGACCTCGCCCCTTATCGCAGTAAAATGCCGGCCGCGCAAATCGAGCAACTGCAAAAGCAATATGCCCACAAAAAGCTACTGGAAAAGTATGGCCTGCCACGGTTCAGTTTGTTTTACATGTAGCGCTGAAAGAGCGATCTGAAATAGTTGGGAATTCACATCTTCCCGTGGAACACGTACACCAACTCGATCAACAGAATCAGCACCACCATTGCCTCCAGCCAGAAAGTCCGCGATTGATGAAATTCATCGATCATAAAACGATACAAGTCTTCTGCAGTGCGCAGTTTTTCTTTTGCCAGGCTTTTGTAGTCGGGCACGCCGACTTTGTTGGCGGCCAACCGGTAAAGCCGTGCGGAGAACATGTCGCTGAGGAACTTGATTGCATTGTCGGCCCGCTCGGTGAGTTCGGTGACGTCCAGCAAGACGGTCTGCAGACGGGACGCTTCGCGCGGCAGCCGCCACCGTCCGATGAAGTTTGAATTCTTTTCCAGCGAATCGTAAACCGCCGCCAGTTCACGGGTGAGCAGATCATCGTAGTGGCGGAATTCGAGCAGCTGCGAATTGGCATATTCCAGCAGCTGCATGGTGGTTTCCGAGCCGGCGGCAGAGTCGTAAACGAAAGCTGCATTCCATCCCAACACAGCCAGATCGTTGGGATAGTAAGACATCGCTGACTGCACCACTTCGCGGCGCTCGTCATCGGAAAGAACCAGGTTCTCGCCACGAACCACTTGTGAAATCTGTTGCCCACAGGAGTTCAGCAGTTGCGTGGCAGACGGATTGCCGCCTATTTCACGCAAAAAGAAAATGAAATAGTCCTCACTAAGCCAGGTTCCATAGGGTTTTACGAGTGCCGGACGCGTTCGCGCCACCCGTTCTTTGGCAATTTGCTCGGCCCGGGTGGGCAAATCGGTTCCAGAAATCCAGCGCGACGAAAGCGCAATCAGATCGGACCACTCACCGGCGAAGGGAAATTCAAACAGCACGCTCACCACGCCGTAGTCGTAATACTTCACCCGCACTTGGGCTTGGGAGTCGCCAGGAATCTGAAGTCTTTCAACCACCGGCGGCCGTTCAAAGAAGAGCTGCTCCGCAGCAGCGTGCTTCAATCCTTCGCCCAGGCGGCGCGCGCCAAGAATGGTGCGCAGTTCATCCAGCTTAACCTCTTCGCATACGTCAAAAAGAAACAGGCCTACAGCCGAGCCGCGAAGAGCCACTGTGGGAGTTGGATTCATGAGTCAAACAGTTTATCGCGGGAAGTGTGCGCCGGGCGATTGGGGCTGGCACTTCCGAACTCGCACATTAGAATCTAAGCGTGCAATTAAAGATTGAAAAACTCGTATATGGCGGAGACGGACTCGCGCGGCTACCTGCCGATGAGAAAGGAAACGGCAAGACTGTCTTCCTGCCGTTTTCGCTCGACAGCGAACTGGTAGAAGCCCAAGTCGTTGAGCAGAAGCCCGGATTCGCCCGTGCGCGACTGGAAAGGGTTTTGGATCCCTCACCTGATCGGGTTAAACCCCGCTGCCCGTACTTTTCTCAATGCGGCGGTTGCCATTATCAACACGCAGATTATCCGCGACAGCTCAAGATTAAGTCAGCCATTTTGCTTGAGACACTCAAACGAACCGCCAAGATCGAGTTGCCTTGCGAGCTGCAAATTCATTCCTCGCCGGAATGGAATTACCGCAATCGCTCACGGCTCAAGGTGCAGACGTCGCCAGAGTTCGCGCTGGGTTATTACATATATAGGTCGCATCAGCTTTTGCCGATTGAGGAGTGCCCCATCAGTTCGCGCCTCATCAATCGTGCGATCTCTGAACTATGGAGTGCTGGCCGTGCGGCGGGCATTCCCGAGGACATCAAGGAAATCGAGTTGTTTGCTGATTATGCGGACGAGCGCCTGCTGGTTGAACTCTATTGCGAGCCACGAACGCCGAAAGCCGTCGGCCAGAAAATTGCGGAGGCGGTGGGACGGATTTTGTCTAACGCGGTCGGGATTGCGGTTTTCGAACAGTTTCCGGCAAATCAGATCATTGAACCCAAACGCCTCGGCAGCTTTGGTGAATCCGCGCTGGTTTGCGAAACAAAGTCTGGGCGCTACCGGGTAAGCGCCGGGGCATTCTTCCAGGTGAATCGTTTCTTAATCGACGAACTGATCGCCATTGTGACGGACGGAGGGTCGGGCAAGCTGGCCCTCGATCTGTATGCGGGAGTTGGACTTTTCTCGACTGTCCTGGCTAGAAGTTTTGCACAGGTGATCGCTGTGGAATCGTCACAGACCGCACTCGCCGACTTGCGGCACAATGCTTCCCCGGAGGTAAAGGCAGTTCTGGCCACGACGGAACAATATCTGGAACAAGCATCTGGCATGCGCCCGGATCTGATCGTAGTTGACCCGCCGCGGGGTGGATTGGGCGGCAACGTCGTTCGCAGCCTGGCAAAGCTGGAAGCACCGAGGATCACATATGTATCATGCGATCCCTCTACCCTGGCTCGCGATCTGCGACTGATGGACGGCTTGGGATATCGCATCACCGATGCCCACTTGATTGATCTGTTTCCCCAGACTTTCCACATCGAGAGCGTGTTTCTTCTGGCCCGATAAAACTGCCGCTGAAAGTTGGCATCGGCAAACATCGCCGCTCCGCTTTGCACATCGAGCGTTCATGCCCCCGTGCGTCCGGTGCGGACTGAAAGATCGCGCGCTTCAAGAAGAAAGCAACTATCCGCGCGGCAGCCATTGTTCTGGGCGGCGCTGTTTTTTTCCGTGGGAATTGCCGTGGGCAACTACGTATGGCGTCCTATCAGCTGGTGGACCTTCGCGGCGATTATTTTTTTGATGTCCTCAGTTTATCTGGCGAAGAAAAGGACGGTCCCATCGACACTTCTGATTTTTGCGGCTTTGGTTGCAATCGGCGCGCTATCCATTCAACTGCGCAGAAGCTCTGCCTCAGAGCAATCACTCTGGTTCGGTGACGGTGAAGTGCTGGTGACTGCGCACGTCATTTCCGAAGGTAATATTCAATCCGAAGGTGACTCCATTCGCCAGCGCATTGATATTGAAACTGAAACCATAGCTTCCAACTTTCAAACCCAGGGAATTGCGGAAGGAATCAGACTCAGCATTTACCAGAATGGCCGGGAAAGCCCTCGCGATCAAATGCGTTTGATTTCTTATGGCCAGCGCATTCGATTTCGGACGACGCTAGTTCCGCCGCGTAATTACCGCAACCCCGGCGCTTTCGACTACGCTGGATACCTTGGCGATAACGGCATTGTAGCCACCGCGTCCGTGAAATATTCGACTGTGGAGGTTCTCGCCGAATTGAATGGCAACAACATCGAGCGCTGGCGTGCTCGCATGCATCGCAGCATCATCGGGAAAATTCATGCGCTATGGCCAGAGCGAACGGCAGGTTTGATGGATGCAATTGTGCTGGGCGAAGAGACATTCGTCGAACCGCACACGCGCATGGATTTCCAGCGTTCCGGAACTTATCACGTGCTGGTTGTCTCGGGTATGAATGTCAGCATCCTGGCGATGTTTGCGTTGTGGAGTTTGCGGCGGATTGGAATGGGACAGGTGGCGGCCAGTGTGGGCGCAATCGCCCTGATCCTCGCTTACGCCGTTCTGACCAAAGAAGGTTCTCCGGTGTGGCGCGCGGCCTTGATGTTCGCAGCATATTTGTGTGCGCGCTTGCTTTATCGTGATCGCGCCATGTTGAACACACTGGGTGCAGCTGCTCTCATTCTGTTGATCGCCGATCCGCGAGTGTTGTTCGGCGCAAGCTTTCAGATGACATTCCTGTGTGTTGCGCTGGTGGCAGGCATTGGTGTTCCCCTGCTGGAGCGCACCATTCAACCCTATTCGCGAGGACTCCGAAACCTGAATGCGCTTGCCTGGGACCGCGCGCTGGCTCCGGAGATCGCGCAGTTCCGGCTTGACCTGCGCCTGCTCGTGAATCGTCTCGCCATGATCGTACCCGAGCCCTTCCCGCGAATGGCCGCCCTCGCGGCATTCCGAATCATTTTTGGGTTTCTCGAATTAACCGCCATGTCGGCGATCTTGCAGCTGGGTCTCGCATTACCCATGGCATATTACTTCCATCGCGCGACGTCAGTGGCGATGCCGGCTAATCTGTTCGTCATCCCATTTCTGCAATTGCTGATGCCGGCGGCAGTGTGCGCAATCTGCATAAGCTACGTTTCTTTGACGGTCGCGAAGCTGCCAGCGGCAGTTGCCGGATTCGCTTTGCAAGGCATCGCCGGAACTGTGAAATGGCTGGGTGGCATGCGACTCGCCGACATTCGGGTTCCAACACCAGGGCTTAGCGCGATCGCCTTTTGCGGGGTAGCAATCTTCATTTGTGCCATTTTCGTACGCCGCAAAACTGCGTTCGCCCTCTGCGGGATAACGCTTCTCGCTGCCAGCGCATTATGGATTTGGCTAATCCCGCCGCATCAGGACATTCACTCCAACATTTTGGAAATGACTGCAATCGATGTCGGCCAGGGTGATTCGATTTTGCTGGTCACACCGCAAGGCAGCAAGCTGCTGGTTGACGCGGGAGGTCTGCCGTTTTGGACGCACTCACAACTCGATATCGGCGAAGACGTGGTCTCGCCATATTTGTGGTCACGCGGGATTTCGCGCATCGACGCCGTGGTCCTCACCCACGCGCATGCCGATCACATGGGCGGAATGTTTGCCGTCATGGAGAATTTTCGTCCGCGAGAGTTGTGGTTGCCTGAGGGCATTCCATCTACCGAGATTGGCAGGTTGCTGACAGAGGCGCGGGAATACGGAGTCGCAATTTATTACCGTAAAGCAGGCGACTTCTTTTCTTATGGCGGGACGACGATTCGGATTCTCGCGCCGGCTGCAGAATCCGCGGTGCGTAATTCCGGCAGCGACTCCCATCGGAACGACGAGTCTCTGGTAATGAAAGTAGCTTACGGCAAGACGTCAGCCCTGCTTGAGGCCGACGCAGAAAAGCCCATAGAGCAATTTATCGCCACCGAGGATCCATCAGCCGATGTGTTGAAAGTGGCCCACCATGGCAGCGCCAGCTCAAGCGCTCAGGCGTTGCTTGCCGCGGTGCACCCGCGCTTCGCCGTAATCTCGGTAGGAACGAGAAACGTTTACCATCATCCCCGGCCCGAGGTTCTGCAGCGTTTGCAACAATCCCACGTAATCACTTACCGCACTGATACCGACGGCGCCACCAGTTTTTTTCTTGATGGAACGACAGTGAGCTCGCAGGTCGAAACTATTCGCTGAGTTCCCCGTCAGTTCCCGCAGCAGAGGCGTTGGCTTCTTCCTCAAGCTGCTCGGCCGGAGTGCGGCGATATTGTTCAATGAGTTGAACCGCCTTCGCAGCATCTTCTTCGCGGACAAGAATCACAGTTCCACCAATAGGCAGCACATCCTGCGGCGCGTCGAGCGCTGTGACTTCGCAGTCGATACCTTGTGATTCCAGCAAGCCGCTCACCACCATAGCTTCAGATTCTTGTTCCGCATCGAACACGCGCACCAGCTTTCCGTTAGGGTTGGGCAAAGGATTCGGATTCGCCGCCATGTGTGTTTTCCTCCTGCAGGATTATAGATGCGAGATTGAACCGGGCGAGCTTTTTCGCGCACCCGGAGACCGAACCTAAGTAGTGACCGAAGTGTGTTGATTCCTGCCACCCTTCCTGAGCACAATAGCGCAACGTCGGTTTCGCACGGCACATCTAATCAGTAAGCGGGTAGGCGCATCCCGCGCGGGACAACGGAAAGAGGGGCTGTTTGGAAGAAGCGCATGCCAACGAAGTGCTACAGGAATCGCAGAAGATCCGGCGCCTTCAGATCATGATCAGCATGGTGATGTCGGTTATCAGCCAGGACCCCAACCTCACCGTCGAAGAAGCTTCAGAACTGGCGGCGGGGGCCAAACGCGCCGCCCTCGCCATGTTCCCGGACAAAGAATTCGCCTACGACATCCTCTACAAGCCGCGGCTGCAAAGGCTCATGCGGGAAAGATTCCATCTGCAGTAAATTTATCCGATTCACATCAGAAAAACAGCCGTAGTCCAGCATCGATTCGCCTTGCCGGCAGCAAATAAAACTGACTGTCTCCAAGTTCGCTTTCCGCGACCGGATCGCGGCGGTTGGTTAAATTGCTGGCGTCCACTCGCAACTCCCAATGGCGCGTGCGATAACCAGCATTAATGCCGAAAGTTGCGAACCCGGCGGCGAGCGTGGTATTAAGCATATCGAGATATTGATTACCGGTGTAATTCACTTCAACGCCGCCGAGAAATCCGCCTGACGGGCTATACTGAACACCCACCGCAGCCAGGTTGCGCGCCGACATTTGCAGCCGCCTTCCAGCGAGTTGCACCGGAACGCCGTTGAAATCCTGCACGAAATCAGTGAAGGTCGCATCATGAAAACTATACGTGCCGCGAAGGACGATCTGTTTCCCGAAAAAGTATGCGATGCTCGATTCAAATCCCTCGAACCGCTGCTTACCCGAATTAATCAGAGACGGCACGCCGTTCACATTGCTGGCTGTCACGAGGTTGTCGAAGTTCATCAGGAAACCTGAGGCCTCGGCCTCCATTCGTCGGTCGAAGAAGCGGCCCTTCATTCCTCCCTCGACACTTTGCGAAGTCTCAGGCTTCAGAATGAGCGGGCCGCCCTCGTCTTCACCGATGCCGAAATCAATGGCCGCGGGTTTGAACGTGTCGCGATAGTTGATGTATAGCCCGATAGAATCCTGTTGCCGCTGCCACGCAGTAAAGATCGCACCCAGACTTGTTCCCTGGCGGATGTCAGTGCGGCCCTGCTGGTCGCTTGTCCCGGCACCGCTATCCACTACTTGCTGGTGCTCTTGCGTGACATTCAGCCGAATGCCGCCGTCGAAACGCAATCGTTCGAATGGACTCCATTCCGCCGAGACATAAGCTCCGAAAAAGTTCCGCTGATCGTCGATGTGGAAGTCGAGGTCGGCCGGAGATGGCACGATCGTAGAAAGGACACCGTTCAGCGGTGCAGTGTAATCAAAATCGGCGCCGTGGGCCGCGCCTGCTCCGCGCAGATAGTCGCCGCCAAGAAGCAGTTGTACCGAATGCTGCGCCTTCCACGAAATATGCGAATCAAGATAAAGGTCGGTCAGATAAATTTTCTCGCGAAAGCCGTGAGCGTTATCTGGCGCATCCGCAATGGTGGTGAGAAACCCTCGCAATGTGTTCTGATCGTCGCGCGAGACGCTGGCCGAAGTGCTCCATTCCGCGCTGCGAATGGCGGTCGAGGCCACCAGTAGCCGTTCCGCGATGATCGTTAAGAAATGCTCCCGCCATGTTCTGGTTGGCGTCAGACCGGAGACTAACGGCGTGAGCCCAAATCCCACCAGCGGCCGAGGGCTTGCTGGATTCTGATCCAGCCAATTCAAATCCGCATTCAGCCATTCACGATTCGATGCCGTCGGTTTATGCGCCAGTCGCCACAGTCCATGCCCGCGGCGGAATGCCGTCCGCGGATCGCTAAAGCCTTCGCGCTCGCCTTCCACAGTTAATCGTGAGGCCCATTCGCTCCACAGCGGAACCGGAAGAGAAAACGCACCACCCCCGCTGCCGTAGCTGCCGGCGTGAAGATCAAGCGTCTTCTCATTGTCCTCTGCGCTTTTGTGGACGACCTGAATCACGCCAACAAACGACGTCGCGCCATACATGACCGGTGCCGGGCCGCGAAGAACTTCAATGCGATCGACATCGCTGAGGTTTAATGCCGTAAGCGCGGGATTGAAAGCTCCGCCCCAGGGCACGCCATCTACAACCAGCAGGAATGCGTCGAATTCTTTGAGCCCCCAGAAGTCCGGAACAGAGCTGGCGGGTCCGGAATCTCCACCCGGCGCGATCTCGACGCCGGTTGCGAGCGACAGCGCACTGGGAAGATCTCTGGCGCCGCGCGCGTTCAATTCGTCGCGGCTGAATACTTCGATTGCGGCTGGAACATTTTCCGGATCTTCTGGCACGCGGGTCGCCGTGACTTCGATGGTCTGCTCAAGTGTTGGCCGTCCTGCGTTCGGGGTTGAAGACGGCGAAGTCTGCGCGGAGGCAACACTGAATGCAAAAAGTAGCAGCCACAGTCGTACAAGCATCGCGGTTAGTTTAACGGATCATGACAAGATGTCGGAGCCCTGCGCGCAGCCGCCAGTGAAATCCACCCCGAGAGTCAACCCGATCCAGAAAAATGTTGACGCAAGATCGAGTTCTATTTACCTTGGCCACTGTTTTGTCGCATAGGGGAATGAGGAGTAGGAGTGAAATTTTATCGAGTCGTCTTTTCTCTGCACCTCATTGCAGTCGTTCTTTTGGCTGCCGGTTGCGGTTCGAGTTCGCCGTCCAATTCCAACACCGGCGATCCGTTCTCGTCGAACCCGCCGGCAACGGTCCCGATCACGCAGTTGAGTGCCGACACTTTTACTAACGCCAGCAGCCAACATGCCACGGAAGTTGAGCCCGGGAGCTTCTCATTTGGCCCCACCATCATCACAAGTTTTCAGGTTGCCCGGATTTCCGCCGGTGGCGGAGCAGATATTGGTTACGCGATTTCGAATGACAGCGGGGCGACATGGCAGAATGGCCTTTTGCCCGGACTGACCACATTTCAAGGCGCAGGCGCGAACTCTGCGGTCAGTGACACTGCGGTGATTTATGACGCCAGGCACGGCGTTTGGATGATCTCGTCGCTGCCCATCTCAGCAACCAACATTCAGGTCGCAGTTAGCCGGTCGAGCGACGGCGGCGCAAGTTGGGCCAATCCGATGATCGTGGCCCAGGGCGCTGACCTCGATAAAGATTGGATCACCTGCGACAACACTCCGACCAGCCCGCACTACGGCAACTGTTATATGGAGTGGGACGACAACGGCAGTTCAAATCTAATGTTCATGAGCACGTCGTCCGATGGTGGCTTGACTTGGTCTGCGGGCTTCGCGGTATCGGCGGCGCATGGGCTTGGTGGGCAACCTTTGGTGCAGCCAGGTGGCGCGGTGATTGTTCCGTTCCTGGCGAATGCTGGCTTGATCCAATCTTTTTCCTCGACCGACGGGGGCGCGACTTGGGGAAACGTCGTGCAAGTGGCAACCGTCACCGACCATGCGGTAGCGGGTAATTTGCGCAGCGACGCGCTGCCGTCCGCGCAGGAAGACGCGGCTGGAAATATTTATGTGATTTGGCAGGACTGCCGCTTTCGCGCGAATTGCGCGTCGAACGATCTGGTGATGAGCACCTCAGCCAACGGCGCGAATTGGACGCAACCTGCGCGCATCCCAATCGATGCCGTCACCAGCACCGCCGATCATTTCATTCCCGGGCTTGGCATCGATCCCGCAACCGCCGGAAGCGCGGCGCACCTCGGGCTGACTTATTACTATTATCCGCAGGCGAATTGCGCGGCCGCGAACTGCGCGCTGTACGCGGGATTTATTTCGTCAGCCGATGGCGGCAGCACCTGGAGTGCTGCGACTCCAGTGGCCGGGCCGATGGCGCTCAGCTGGCTTCCCTCAACCGATTCCGGGCAGATGGTTGCCGACTACATTGCAACTTCGTTCGCGGGAGGCAACGCATACGGTTTCTTTGCCGTCGCCAAAGCAAAGTCCGGCGCAACGTTCAATGAAGCCATCTACACCACGCAGACGGGGTTCAACGTGGCCGCAGCGGAAGGCGAGGAATAGTTCGGCGGGAGAGCGCGCGGTGGAAAACGCAGTCAGTCACGCAGTGGCGCGGAGGAATATTTCGGGGAAAACGGTCCGCAGGTGAGCCTCACAGCGGCATGTTCCCGTGCTTCTTCGGTGGGTTTTTGTCGCGCTTGGTTTCGAGCATTTCGAGGGCGTGGATTAGTTTTTTGCGGGTGTCGCGCGGCTGAATGACGGCGTCCACGTAACCGCGTTCGGCGGCGACGTAGGGATTGGCGAAGCGCTCGCTGAACTCTTCAATTTTTTGTTTGCGCAACTCGTCGCGATTGGCGGCGCGTTCGAGTTCGCGGCGGTAAACGATGTCTACTGCGCCTTCGGGGCCCATGACGGCAATCTCCGCGGTCGGCCAGGCGAAATTTACGTCGGTGCGAATGTGCTTGGAGGCCATCACGCAGTACGCGCCGCCGTAGGCCTTGCGGGTAATCACGGTTAGCTTGGGCACGGTGGCTTCGGCGTAGGCGAAAAGCAACTTGGCGCCATGACGAATGATGCCGCCGTATTCCTGGGTGGTGCCGGGAAGAAATCCGGGGACGTCTTCGAAGGTAATCAGCGGAATATTGAAGCAGTCGCAGAAGCGCACAAAGCGAGCCCCCTTCACTGAGGCATTGATGTCGAGGGTCCCGGCCAGAAATGCCGGCTGATTGGCGACGATTCCCACCGAGCGGCCGTTCATGCGGGCAAATCCTACGACGATATTTTTCGCGTAGTGCTCGTGGACTTCGAAGAAATATCCGTCGTCGATCACGGCGCGAATCACGTCTTTCGCGTCATAAGGCAGGTTCGATTGCGCGGGGACGATGGTGTCGAGAGCAGCGTCGGCGCGGTCAATCGGATCGCTGCAAGGCTTGCGCGGCGGGTCATCCAGATTATTCGACGGAATAAAGCTCAACAACTCGCGCAGCATCGACAAACACTCGGCATCATCATGCGCCAGAAAATGCGCTACGCCTGAAGTTTCGTTGTGCGTCTGCGCGCCGCCGAGCTGTTCTTTGGTTACGTCCTCGTGCATCACGGTTTTAATCACGTCGGGACCGGTGATGAACATGTACGAAGTGTGGTTCACCATGGCGATGAAATCAGTGATCGCCGGTGAATAAACCGCGCCGCCGGCGCACGGGCCCATGATCGCCGAAAGCTGCGGCACCACTCCGCTGTAAAGCGTGTTGCGCAGAAAAATATCGGCGTAGCCGGCGAGCGAGACCACGCCTTCCTGAATGCGCGCGCCGCCGGAATCGTTGAGGCCAATGAGTGGCGCACCCACGCGGGCAGCGGTGTCCATGATTTTGACGATCTTGGCGGCGTTGGTTTCAGAGAGCGAACCGCCGAAGATGGTGAAATCCTGCGCGAAAACAAAAACCAGCCGTCCGTCGATGCGACCATATCCGGTGATGAAGCCATCGCCGTAATATTTCTGCTCGGCCATCCCGAAATCGTTGGCGCGATGCGTGACCAGGCGATCGGTCTCTTCGAAGGTGCCCTCATCGAGGAGAAATTCGACGCGCTCGCGCGCCGACATCTTGCCCTCTTTGTGCTGGCGCTCGCGACGCTCGCGTCCGCCGCCTTCTTCCGCTAACTGGTCGCGGCGCTTCATCTCCTGCAACTTCTGCTCAAGGTTCATGGGAGGGGATTATAAAGCGTCGTGCGTCGTTGGTCGTGCGTCGTGGGCCAAGGCAATGCTCTGGCGCCGAAATGTGAGCAGCCAAAAAAAATTAAATTGTTGCTTCTTTGCCACGTATGCGCACGTAGACCAGGGCAAAATTCGAACCTTTGCCGTCCGGATTAATTGCGACGATGTGCTGGTTGCTTTTGGTGCCGGCCTTCAGTTCGATGGTTTTGCCATCGCTGCCTTCACACTTCAACTCGTCGGAGTGATCTTTGTCGGCGTCCGAGTGGGCATCGTAGCTGTAGTGTTTGGCATTGGTGTGGCACTCCAGCACGTTGCCGTACTGTTTCAACTTGTCTTTATAGAAAGCGATGACCTGATCAGTCGTCGCATCGCTTTGATATTCCAGCGCAACAACTTTTAATCCGAACGCCGAGGTTGAGATGTCGACATTGGCGGATTTTTCCTCGCCATCCGAGTCATCCTTCGTTTTAGGCTCAGCGCCTGGATAGACCGGAAGCCCGGTGTCATGCACGTTAGCGCCTTTGCTCACGTGTATGCCACCGAAGGGGGTATCGATGTCTACATTCTTGTCGTCGTTTTTAGCGTTGCTGTCTTTTTTTACGTTAATGCTGCATCCAGTAAACAACAAAAAGGCCGAGGCGAGAATGAAAACAACAGAAAGTTGAAAGCGATTTCTCATACTTCCTCCAATGTTTGTCGGACTATTTGCGGGCCATTTTCTTTGCCAGCTCGGTGGTCCCGGCTCCCTTAGCCGCGATTCCCGGAATTGTAACCGGCAATCGGCCGTGAATTTCCATTTCGCCGAAGAGGGCTTTGACAGCGCTGACCTCTGATACCGGCGCTGCCGAAAAAGTGCAGAGATAATTCTGCACCTCGGAAAAATCTCGCGCCAGGTAGGGATTGCCCATGGCCACCACAACCGTCTTTGGTCCGGCGTTGGTTAATATCCGGTGCAGCAAGTCCGCACTCGGCCCAGCCAGCGCGACTGAATTCCTTGCCACGCCATTGGACTGCACCACTTTGCCCGCAACCGGCGCAGCATAGACGGCCACTACGACTCTCTCAGCTTGCTGGACGGTGTTGAGCACATTTGGCTGCATCGCGCTCGCAAGATCCGGGTCAGTGTAGATCACATTCGCATCCGGCGCGCGCGACTTGATCTGGCGTTCCAGTACGCGTCCCGCGTCCAGGCGAACGTCATCTGAAAAAATCACCACGAGCAGGCGATTGCGCACCTCTACACCGCCTTGATACGGAAGGCCGGCGGGATTTGTTCCGGTCTTTTTCAGCGGCAACACGGCGTGGTTTTGCCGCACCAAAGTGACTCCCGCAGTCCGCGATCTGCTGGCCGTCGGCGATGTGCTCGGGAGTTCCCACGGTTTTATCCAAAGCGGAAATATCAACCAATTTGGCTTTATGCAATCCCAGAGATGCTTTAGTCTTCAAAATTTTGAGGACCGACTCATCCAACCGCGACTGTGAAATTTCACCACTGCGCACCGCCTTCAGCACGCCCTGATAGGCAACGTCGAGATCGGGAGGAATAAGCAGCACGTCGTTGCCGGCCTTGAACGCATCGACTGCTTCCTGGCCAAGATTGGCGGAATAAAGACGGGTGAGCGCACCCATGTCGAGCGCATCGGTAATCACGAGCCCCTGAAAATGAAGTTGCTGCTTGAGCAGGCCGGTGATGATTGCAGGTGAAACACTCGCGACCGCGTTGGGATTGGGATCGAGCGCGGGTACAGTGACGTGGGCAATCATTATCGAATCGACGCCGGAGTCTATGGCTTTGCGAAACGGCGGCAACTCGACAGCATCGAGGCGGGCGCGATTGCCGGTGACCTGCGCGGTGCCGAGGTGCGAATCGGTTGCGGTGTCGCCGTGTCCGGGAAAGTGTTTGGCGGTGACCAGCATGCCGGCAGAGTGCGCGCCCCGAATATAGGCGGCAACGAAATCCCCAACCTGCTGCGGATCTTCGCCGAAGGAGCGCGTGTTGATGATGGGATTATCAGGATTCGAATTTACATCGGCAACGGGGAAGAAATTCCAGTGCACGCCGATAGCGCGGGCTTCTTCGGCGGTGATCCGTCCGAAATCCTCAGCATATTTCGGTTGCCCGCTGGCGCCGATAGCCATTGCGTTGGGGAATCCAGTCGTCCCGCGAAGACGATTGCTGACGCCCAACTCGAAATCGGCGGCAATCAGAAGCGGGAGTTTGGAGTCACTTTGCAGCCGATTCAGAAGTTCAGCGGCTTCGTACGGCCCGCTCTTGTAAAGAAACGGCGGCTCGTAGGGCACGGACATGGCAAATGAGCCGACGTGATACTTATCCATGGCGTCGCGAAGCTGCTGATAGGTGGCGCTGCCGGCGTTGAGAAATTCGGCGCGCGTCCAAATCATGAACAGCTGGCCGACTTTTTCTTCTACCGACATTTTGTGCAAAGTTTTCTCTGCCCACTTTTCGCCATCATGGTCAAGACGGACCGGGAGCGGCTGGTATTTGGTTTTAGCGGACACAGAAATTGCGAAAAGTACGAGCAGGAACAGCAGGCGCCGAACGAAAGGGATCATCGAGAGGAAGATATCACGGCGTAGGCTGAAAATTGTTTTGCACTGCGGCAACCGCCTGCGCGATGACTTCGGCCCGATCGCCAAAACCCGCAAGCCAGTTAACTTCCGGCTCGCGACGGAACCAGGTCATCTGTCGCTTGGCGTAATTGCGATGGGCCTGCTGGACGGCGTCCACGGCGGCTTCCCGGGCAATTTCTCCCTTGAGCAACTGCACAACCTGTTTGTATCCGATTGAGTTCAGAGGGCGGGCAGCGTCGCCGTACTTTTTCAGCATCTGCTGCGTCTCTTCGACTAAACCGGCGTCGAACATAGCCAGCACTCTTTCGTGAATACGCCGATAAAGTTCAGCGCGATTGGGATCGAGGCCGATTCGCAGGATGTCAAAGCCACTCAGTGGATCTCTGCCGGACTTCCATTGCTCGCTCATTGGCTGTTTGGCGGCGAGACACACCTCGATGGCGCGAATCATCTTGGGGACATCGTTGGCGTGAATTCGCGAAGCAGCCTGGGCGTCCATTCGCTGCAGCACGCGGTGCAAATAGTGAGCGCCTTTTTCGTGTGCCAGCGCTGGCGTAGCCGTTCGCGCAATTCCTCCGAACGCTCCGGCCCGGCAAATAGACCTTCGAGCAATGCTCGTAAATACAAACCCGTCCCGCCAACCACTATGGGCAGTGCGCCGCGCCGCTGAATCTCTGATAAAACTTCCCGTGCCTTCCGGGCATATTCGCCGGCGGTAGTGAAGCTCGTAGGCTCAATCACGTCGAGTAAATGATGCGGAGCGCGGGCTTGTTCTTCCGCAGTGGGTTTCGCCGTGCCTATCTGGAACTCGCGATACATTGCAACCGAATCGCAGTTAACGATCTCGCCACCAAAACGAGTAGCCAGCTCGAGCGATAACGCAGTCTTGCCGCTGCCCGTGGGACCGAGAATTACAACCAGCAGGGGATCGCGAGCCAATCAGCGCGCGCTCCAGTGAATGTTGCGCCAGTAGCGAGTGAGGGTAATAGCGAGAATGAGAATGACGATTACGATGAGTCCGACATTCTCCAGCCATTTGTGCGGCGCCGGGGGATCGCCCGCGATTTTCTGCTTGCCGTGGTGCAGTGATTTGACCACGGCGCTATTGTAATCGAGCATTGCGGTTACGCGGCCGGTTTGCGGGGCACAACGATATCCACCCGGCGATTGTTGGCCCTGCCTTCTGGGGTGTCATTGCCGGCGATGGGATGAAATTCCGCATAGCCCGCCGCAGCCATGCGTTCGGGTTTGAGTTTATACCGGATCAGCAGTCGGATGGTTGCAGTCGCCCTGGCGGTCGACAGGTCCCAGTTGGAGGAGAATTTCGAATTGTGAATGGGTACGTTGTCGGTATGGCCTTCAATGCGAATATCAGAGCCGTTCTCCCGCAAAATTTCAGCGAGTTGAGCAAACGCAGCAGCCGAGCTGGCTTTGATTTCGGCGGACCCGCTATCAAAAAATCCGACTTCGCGCAGGCTGATAACCAATCCCTCAGGCGAGGTGCGGACGGCCACATCGCCGTTGGCAATCTCCGCAGCCAGCGTCTGCTCGATCTGTTTTTTGAGTGCCTTTTGTTGTTCATCTGAAGTAGGTGGCGCACTCGGTAGCTGGGGATTCCCACCGTTGAGCGCCGGGGGCGGCAAGGATCCGCTCTGATGAAATGCAGTTTGAATGGCGGAGGCCACCTGTGCGGTGCGGCGTTTGTCGACTTGCGCAGCTGAGTACAAAACTACAAAAAAAGCGAACAGCAAAGTAATGAAGTCGGCATAAGAGACCAGCCAGCGGTCACGATGTTGGTGGGCTTCCTGACGGCGCTTGCGGCTCATGCGCCCGCGCCCGCGGCCCTGGCAATGCCGACCTCCTCTCGCTCGCCTATCGACTCACCAACGAAACTGCGGAGCGAATTGCGCAGCATGCGGGGATTCATTCCGCCCAGAATTGCAATCACTCCTTCGAGCACCACCTCTTTCTGTACTTGCTCTTCGCGCAGACGGATTCGCAGTTTGCCGGCGACGGGCAATAACAACAAGTTCGCGGCGCCGACTCCATAAATTGTGGCCACAAAAGCTACCGCAATCCCACGCCCGACCTCGTCGAGTTTATCGAGGTGTTGCATAACCTGAATAAGACCGAGCACCGCACCGATGATTCCCACGGTTGGCGAGAAGCCTCCGGCAGACTCAAATACCTGCGGAAATCGCTCCTCGCGTTCGAGCTCGTTGTCGAGTTCAAGCTCAGCGATTTTGCGCAACTCCTGCGGTTCCGTTCCATCCACTGCCAGAGTAAGGACTTTTTTCATGAAAGGGTCCTTCACCTCGGGAAGTTCGTCATCAAGCGAGGCGATTCCCCGGCGACGCGCCATATTTGCATAATTGACCAGCTGTTCGATGATGGACTCAAGGCGGACCTCGGGTTCAGAAAAAATTGCTGCAAGACGGCCGACCGCTGTCAACACAACCGAAAGTGGAAACTGGACCAGTACCGCGCCCGCGGTGCCTCCAAAAACGATCATGGCTGCGGTAGGTTGCAGTATCTGGGAGACGGTGCCGCCCTCGAGCAGCAGGCCTCCGATGATGCCCACCAGTCCCAACAGCACTCCGCCCACGCTGGCTTTATCCACCCTCACTATCCTTCACTTTCCTTGTGGCCTTCCGGAGATAGATACATGACTGGAAGCGCTCCGGCACGCATTCCCGTCCAGCTCACAACCGTGGAGAGCAATTGCCTCCGAAATTCGATCACTCGATCGACCACCTGTTCGACCGTTTCCTGCACCAGAAGTTTTTCTCCGTTCAGCAGGGTGATGACGGTGTCAGGGTTTTGTTCAACCCACTTAATAAGATCGGAGTTAACTGACACTTTTGAATTATTAAGTCGAGTGAGTTGAATCATGGACGCCGCCATTGGGGACTATCGGCGAAAGAAATAAGGAGTTCACCAGGGGCCATGTACGGCCGTTACCGAAGTTCGCGCCTCACCAGAGATACAGGCTAAAGGCCGCACCTGATCGGTCGATGTTGAGAAGAAAGCAGCAAGGTTCCCCAACTCTTGACGGCCTCTGCAGGTAAGTCGGGGCGATTCCGGAACGACGGGACCAACTTAGCCCATAGGAGCCAACAATGTCGCTTAGCATTCTGAATAATCCGGCGTCACTTGCCGCACAAGGCGAGCTGGGAATCACCAACAGCAGCTTGCAAAACACCCTGTTCCAGTTGTCTTCCGGTTCCCGCATTAACAGCGGCGCCGATGACGCTGCCGGCTTGGCCATCGCCGACGGATTGCAAGCCAATATTACTGCCCTGACTCAGTCCTCGCGCAATGCGCACGATGGCGTGGGGCAGTTGCAAGTCGCCGATGGGGCGCTGGCCCAGGTCACTACGCTGCTGGATCGCGCCGTCACCTTGGCGACAGAGTCAGCTAACGGAACAGTTTCCAACAACCAGCGGACCGCACTGGACACTGAGTACACCGCGATCAAGGCAGAAATTGATCGGATCGGGTCGACAACCACCTATAACGGACAGCAAGTCTTCTCCTCCAGCCCCAACAACCTGTTCCTCAGCGATTCCGGCATCAGCAGTACCATCCAGGTGACAACTGGAACCTTGTCGGCTGCAGGCCTTCTGGGTGGGTCGGCCAACGCCACCCTGGCATTCAGCGGAACCCCGGCTAGTGGCGACCAAGTCACCATCGGCGGCACCACCTACACGTTCGAAGCCGCCGGCAGCTTTGTGGGCACCACTGCCAATCAAGTCCTGATCGATGCCAACGCCAACCCGGTGACGGCATTGCAGAACACGCTGAACAATTTTGTGGCGGCGGTCAATGGCGGAAATGGCGCGGGAACGTTATACGGTGCGGGAACCGTGGCTAATGCAGACGCCGCCGCTAGCGCACAGGGTACGGCGGTGACCTTCGAAGCGACGCCGGCGGGCAATGCACTCATTGCCGGAGGTGGAACCATCGCAGCCACAGTGGGGACGGGGACCGTCGAAACCTTCCTCGATACCACTCCCTTCGCTTCGGGTTCCGCAACCTCGCTCACCACATCGACCAACGCTCAAACTGCACTGACCGCTATCAACGGCGCAATCCAGGCGGTCGCGGCCCAGCGCGGCCAAATCGGCGCCGGCATTAACCGATTGCAAAGCGCCAGCAACGTCATCAACAGCCAGGTGCAGAACCTGACCACTGCCGAAGACGGTATCCGGGCAGCGGACATTCCACAAACTGTGGCTAACCTGACCAAGTACTCAATTCTGGAGCAGACCGGCATCGCGGCTCTGGCCCAGGCCAACCAGGCGCAGCAACTCGTGCTTTCGCTTATTAAGTAGGCAGGCACGAGTGGGGAGGGCGTAACCGCGCCCTCCTTGTTCTTTTCCGGGCGGGAATTCTAAGGAACGGAAGGGTATTAGGAATTAGAAACTACTGGGGATCGATGGTATCGCGACCTGGTTGCAGTGGTTAAAAGCGTCCGGCGAAAACATTAGGAAGCCGTCATGATCAGCCTGAATTCCGCTACCTTGCTGTCGGGAAATGGTATCGATGTCAATTCTCTGGTGACCGAGAGCTTGGCACCTGAAAACACGCAACTGCAGGCCTATCAACAGCAGCAAACCGATTTGCAGAGCCAAGCCAGCCTGTTGACCGGCTTCAGCAATGACCTGAGCAATCTTTCCTCGGCGGTAAATTCCCTGGCCGACATTTTGGGACCATTGACCGGCCAGACGGCTACCTCAACCCAGCCAAGCATCGTGACCGGCTCCGCGCAGACCTCGGCCACTCCCGGAAGCCACAACATTGTGGTCAATACGCTGGCCACCCAGGGCACGCTGTACACCGACGCGGTGACCGACGCGAACACCTCGATCCTGCCTGCTAATCAACAGAGCGGAGACCTGCAGATTCAGATCGGTGGTGCGGGCACACCGAAAGATATTCCGATTACCGCCGGGAGCAACGACACCCTAACCACGCTAGCCAATTACATCAACGCGCAAAATTGGGGATTGAGCGCCACTATCCTCAATGACGCGAGCGGCGCCCGGATTGCCATTTTCAGCCAGAATACCGGCAGCACCGGCGCGCTAGCGGTTGCAGCCAACACAACCTCGCTCAATTTTAATGCGCCGGTGGGTGGAACAGATGCAACTTTCACCGTCGATAACATCCCTTTTAGCAGTAACTCGAATACGGTCAGCGGTGCAATTCCAGGGGTGACGCTCAACCTGCTTGGCGCCTTTCCGACCATCCCGGTCCAACTATCGGTGGGATTGAATACCACTCAGGCTGCCCAGGCCATTACCAGCTTTGTGACCGCGTACAACAGCGCAATCAACGATATCAATCAGCAGTTCACGCTGGACCCAACTACGAATACAGAGGGCCCATTGGCTTCTGACAGTTCTATACGTTCGCTGCAGTCGAGCCTGCTGGCAGACGGCACTTACTCGGTCGGAAGCGGAGCGATCTCCAGCCTGGCGGCGCTGGGAATCAGCACCAACAACGACGGCACGCTCAGCGTCGATGCCGCCCAGTTGAGCAACGTGCTCACCAATAACCCTTCCGAGGTCTTGAACTTTTTTCAGAACAGCTCGCAGAGCGGTTTTGCCAACAACTTTGCCAGTGATCTGCAGAACCTTACAGACCCCACTCAGGGAGTGATCAGCCTCGACGTGGCGCAGAACCAGCAGCAGCAGCTTGATCTCACTAACACCATCAGCGATTTTCAAGATCAGATCACGTCGCAGCAGCAGCAGCTGACCACGGAATTCAGCCAGGTCAACGCCTTGATCGAGTCTTACCCTTTCACCATCGAGGCCATCGACCTGCAGCTGGGAATCCAGCCAAGCGGCAATAACAACACCAGTCCAGCCGGCGGTGCCAGCAGCCTTGGATAGCCGATGAATCCCAAACGCGCTTATCAGGAAGCCGCAGTCCGGGGTGCAACTCCGGTAAGGCTTACCATTCTGCTTTACGATCAAGTTATTCAGGATGTCGCACGCGCCGACGAAGCCCTGGCCGCCGCACACTTAGAAGCTTGCGCGCAAGAGATCGGCCATGCCGTCGCAGTGATCGGCTATCTGCAGGCGACGCTCCGGCAGAATAGCGGGCCGGATGTCGTCGGTAACTTGCGGCGCTTTTACACCATGCTTCGCGAAAGGCTCATGGAAGCCCAGGTGCGATCCTCGCGCCCGATTCTGGCTGAGTTGCAGCAACAGTTGTCTGAAGTTCGCGAGGCCTGGATCAAGGTGGAAACCGATGCCAGCCTCAGCCGGTAAGAATAATCTACAAAACTCGTCGGAACCCCGTAATTCCTCGGCCAGCGCTGAGCCGCACCGAATATCCCCACAGGCAATCGAAGAACAGTTCAGAAACGCTTCCATGATTCTTCGGCAAGCCCTCGCCAGCTGGCAGATTATGACCACTGTATCGCCGATGCAGGTTGGTGGAGCGACTAACCAACTCGACACTTTGCGGGACCTGAGAATGGCATTCGCCGAAATTACCCGTATGTGTGTGTTCTTGCGGAGTCGTCAAAGTGATGAATCTGCCAGGGGTGGCGGGAATGCAGCTCAATACTGTGAATTGCTGGCCAAGTTCAGATTGCAGCTGCCACGCATCCAGGGATGGCTGATGGTTGAGAGGTCGCGTCTGGCGAGCCGACATACCCACTCAGCTTCGGTCAGGGATTGGATCGAAACCACCCGGCAGACCCGATGACAACTTTAATTGCCCATCTCATCCCATTCCCAGTTCATCAGCAGCTTCTAACGGTGTGCCACAGCGCCGGCAGATAATCGAACCGCAATCTCCGCAGCTCAGCGGCTCGGTGACCTCGACGGAACATTTGGGGCAATACAGCTCGGATTTTTGTGGAGAAGTCGGCGGGTTGGGTTCGGCCATTCAGGTGAACTTTAGCACGGCTATGCACGCACCGGCACGGCGTCCAGAAGATTAAGAAATGCCAGCTTCTTTTCGGCAGGAAGAAACGCGGCTTCAAACGAATTCCGTGCCAGCTCCCGAAGATGGTCATCGCTGAAAGCGAACTCGGTTTGTGCCAGTTCGTACTCTCTTGTCAGAGTCGTGCCGAACATTGCCGGATCGTCGGTATTTAAAGTCAGCATGAGTCCGTGATCGAAATAGCTGCGGAGCGGATGCTCGGAAATTTTCCCGCAGCAGGCAGTGCGCAGGTTGCTGGTCAGGCAAATCTCAACCGGAATTTGACGCTGCGCCAATTCTTCGATCAGCTCGGGATCGCGCCCGGCAGTCAGTCCATGACCGATGCGCTCGGCGCCTAAATTTAGCGCGCCCCAAATGGATTCCGGGCCGGCGCTTTCACCGGCGTGAGCGGTGAGCCGCAGCCCCTCGCCGGCAGCGTATTTGTATTGCTCGCGAAACAGTTCAGGCGGAGCTTTCTGCTCATCGCCGCCAATGCCGATGCCGACCACATTTCTGTCGCGATATTTCGCTGCCAGCTCGAATACATCCTGGGCCGCGCCCGGACCGAAGTGGCGGACGGCATCGAAAATCCACAGCAGCGAGATGCCGTAGTCTTTTTCGCCGCGCTGGCGCCCGCGCTCGAGGCCTTCAAAGATCGCATCGAAATCCAGCTTGCGCCATAGGCAGACTCCGACCGAGACATACACCTCGGCGTGGAGCACGTTATCGGCCTTCAGCTGCTCCATCAGCCGATACGCGATGAGCTCATAGTCTTCGGGAGTTTGAAGGTCTTCGGTGAGAGTCTTGAAGGCCATCAGAAAACCGGTGAAATCTTTGTACTGATAAAGCGATTCCGCCTCGGCGAGGCTGCTATGTTTTCCGTGCCTGCGCCGGAGGTCGACCAGCGTCTGCGGAGTGATGGATCCTTCGAGATGCAGGTGGAGCTCGGCCTTGGGAAGAGAGCGGATAAGTGCGGACTTCATCAGTTCAAATTGTAGATCAGAAGAATGCAGAAGTAAGAAGTCAGAATGCAGAATTGGAATTGGCGTGACGTCAAGTCACACGTTATACCTGCAGAACGCCAGTAACAAAGCTATCGCTTAAATCGGCCCCTGGATTAGGATGTTGGGTTGTAAGTTCGGGTAACGAAGATGCTTGTCGACTTCTCTACCGAATACCCTCAACGAAGTGATGATGAGCTATTACATCTGGCATCCCAACGGCATTCCTTAACCACAGCAGCGGCGGCCGCCTTAGATGCGGAGCTGCATCGACGCAATCTCTCCGAGTCCGACCGGATTGAACATCAGCGATTCGTGAAGCGTCAAGAGCAGCGTGAGAGTGAGTCGAGAAAGCAACGTCGGCGAACATTCGGCCCCTTCAGATATCAATTGTCGTGGCTTGACTTGCTCTGGGCATTTGGCGCAATCGCGCTGATTTCGTTCACATACATTGTCCTCCCCAGTCGCTATCATATGAGGCCCGAGTGGCAGGACGCGGCATTCATTGTGATGATTACGTCAGTTGTGATCGCGATCTCCAGCGAACGCACCATCTGGCGGAGGTTGCCGTTTTGGATTTCGCTGGCAATCTCTTCTGTCTTTCATCTTTTAGTTGTCCACGCTATAACACAACGAGTTCCAAATCTTGGTCGCGGTGCGAGTAAAGGAGCCGCCCTCCTCGGCTTCTTGCTGTTCTTTGCGATCTATAAGTTTCTCTTGCTGCTGCAACGGATGTTTCATAATGAAGACCGAACAACACATTTTGGGGACGGTCAAGCTATCGAGTAATTGATGTGGCGAGAAATTGGGGCTGGGTGAAATACGATTAGGTAACCCGGAAAACGATACATCGTGAGCGCGATAGAGCGTCAGCCTCTCGCGAACTCGCTGTGCTTGCGGCTGTAGAAGCGGTAAATTCCCAGGCCGATCAGCAGCCATCCGAAGAAACGCAACCAGGTGAGGATGGGAAGGCCGCCCATCAGCAGCACGCAGAACAGGACACTCAACACCGGCGCAGCAATTCCGCCCGGAGCCCTGAAGCCGCGGTGACGACCCGGATCGCGGTAACGCAAAATGATGACGCCGATCGACACCAGAACAAATGCAAACAGGGTGCCGATATTCGATAAGTCTGAAAGCGTGCCGATGTCTAGAATCCCAGCCGGAATTCCGACCACCAGTCCGGCGATCCAGGTTGCAGTTGAAGGAGTGCGAAACCGGGGATGCACGTGGCTGAACAGCTTCGGCAAAAGCCCGTCGCGCGACATGGAGAACCACACCCGCGCCTGCCCGAGCTGAAACACCAGCAGCGACGAAATCATCCCCATCATGGCGCCGAACAGAACCCCGAGGCGTACCCAGCGCAACCACGGCGCACCGTTAACCTCTGTGAGGTGCTTGATGCTGTTGACCACTGGCGCAGCATCGTCCCGAACTGAATCCCAGGGCACGATCCCGGTCAGAACAACCGCTACTCCGATGTAGAGCACGGTGCAGACCACCAGCGTGGAAATGATTCCGATCGGCAGATCGCGTTGTGGGTTACGGGCTTCTTCGGCTGCGGTCGAGACCGAATCGAATCCGATGTAGGTAAAAAAGATGATCGAGCCGCCGGTGAGAACGCCCGACCATCCGTTAGGCGCAAACGGATGCCATAATCCGGGATTGATGAAGTGAGCGCCGGTTATGACGAAAGCCAGAATGGCGGCGATCTTCAGAATCACCATGGTGTTGTTGGCTTCCGCTGATTCGCGAATGCCACGGACTAGAACTACAGTGAGAATCATCACCACCAGGAACGCTGGAAAGTTGAAACCAAAGTGAAAGCCCGGGGCGTAAAGCGTTTCGCCTTGCAGTCCAGTCATTCCGGCAGGCAAATATGCCGGGGATATCCAGCGCAGCGCAGGATGCCAGCCGAACCAATCGAACATATTTACTAAATGCTGTGCGAAGCCGACGCTCACGGCCATGTTGCTGACCGCATATTCCAGTATCAAGTCCCATCCGATGATCCACGCGATCAGTTCGCCCATGGTGGCGTAGGTGTAGGTGTAGGCGCTGCCGGCGATCGGAATCATCGACGCGAGTTCGGCGTAACACAAACCGGTGAAAGCGCAAACGATTGCTACCAGAACCAACGAAAGCGCCAACGCTGGTCCGGCGCCAGGGCGGCCAAGCGAAGCCGTGTGCCGGATCAAATAATCCAGCAACGGCGCATTAAGGATGGAGGAAGTATCGAACTTCTGCCCGGCGATGGCGGTGCCGATGACGGTGAAAATTCCCGAGCCGATCACCGCGCCGATGCCGAGCGCAGTCAACGAAACCGGGCCCAGGGTTTTCTTAAGCCGGCGCTCGGGCTCTTCGGAGTCGGAGATCAGCTTGTCGATGGATTTGCAGCAGAACAGCTGGTTTTCCGAAGTACGAACCGGCGCGGCGGATGGCCCCGTGGGTGGTTGCGGCAAGCGGTTGATTTCTCCTGAATTGCGGGAATCGAAATGAGGCGGGCGAAGGCGCCCGCCCCACACGGATTTCTATCGCTTCGCCTGTCCGCGGGCCAGCTTTTTGACTTTCGGTTTCTTCGATCCGCGGGCGTAATCGCGGGGCTTTAACGGATTGTCGGTCTTGCGCTTCTTGCGGGCCGCCCGTTTTGATTTCTTGCGTTCGTCTTTGCTGAGTGCAGTTGTATTGGCCATGAAATCCTTATTTTGTAATTGGGTAATTGGGTAATTGGGTAATTTGGTAACTGAAAACCCTAGGTCCGGAGAGCTCAGGAAGTCGGGTTTCCAATTACAAAATTACTCAATTACAAAATTACCAAATTTCTCTCATCCCTTTTCCAGTTGCGCGTATTTCTCCACCAGCTTCTTCATTCCGAAGCGAGGAAATTGTACCGTAATCTTAGCCTCTTCGCCTTCTCCTTCGCGATGGTAGACCGTGCCTTCTCCATATTTTGGATGTTTGACTTTCTGCCCGGGGCGAAAGCCGCAGCGGCCTTTGGGCTCTTCGACCGGCACTTTGGCTACGTTGAACTTCTTCCCGCGCGAGGCGAAGAACTCGGCGATGTTGTCGATGGAATTGTATTTGGGCGCGGCTGGCTTGCGGGATGCTTCGGCTTTCTCATTCCACGCGGCTGACTGGTCTTCATCTTCGTAGGCGTAGTGGGAGCCGGATTGGTGTGGGGCGGGCGCCGCCGCCCGCCGATCTCGATTCCAACTCCAGGATCCCGCCCCGGCCGCAGATGTTGAACTCCTGGCGGGCGAAGGCGCCCGCCCCACACGAGACTTTCCCAGCTCCTCCACCAGTTCCACCGGGATCTCATCCAGAAAGCGCGAGGGTATGCTCGCCTCCGGCATATCGGTTCCGTAACGGCGGCGATAAACAGCCCGCGTGATCACCAGTTGGTCCATGGCTCGGGTCATGCCCACGTAACAGAGCCGGCGTTCTTCTTCGATGTCGTCAGGATTGAGAAATGTGCGCGAGTGCGGAAACAGGCCTTCTTCCAGCCCACACAAAAATACCAGCGGAAATTCCAGGCCCTTGGCGGCGTGCAGTGTCATCAGTGTGATCTGCGCGCGTGCGTCGTAGGCGTCGGCGTCGCTAACCAGCGCGGCATGATCAAGGAATTGGTCGAGAGTTTCGCCGCGGTCTTTCGAATCCATGGCGGCATTGACCAGTTCGCGAATATTTTCAATTCGCGAGTAGGCTTCCGGAGAATCTTCGGCCTCGAGAATTTTGATGTAGCCGGTGCGGTCGATCAGGAACTTCAGAAGTTCGGCGGTGTGAGCGGCTTCGCCGGGGGTCCGGAAGCCTTCGATTACACCCGCGGCTTGCGAAGCATCGGCTTCAATTGACCCGGCCTCAATTTGCATATCAGCCGGAGCTGAGTTCCCTGCGGGAATAAATTCTCCTCCGCCGAAATCAAAGGCCGTGGGATCGAATTCGGTGAGATCATTGAGAGAAGAACCCTCATCCAAACCATGTGGGGACGGGCGCCCTCGCCCGTCCGGCGGAGCTTCGCTCCGCTGTTCTTCTGCGGAGACCGAGGAAGTTTCCTGCAATCTCTCCACATACGTCCCCGCCGCCATGGCCCGCGCATCTTCAATCAAATCACGAAATGATTTGAGCGCCTGCTGAGCCCGCGCCGGCAGCAGCCCGCGCTGAACGCACTCCCCAATTGCTCCCCACAGCGAAAGCCCGGTCTCAAGCGCGATACGTTCGACCACTTCGAGTGTGGTCTTCCCAATCCCGCGGACCGGCGTATTGATCACGCGCAACAGCGAAACCGAATCATCAGGATTGTGAATGACCTTCAAATACGAAATCAGATCTTTGATCTCGGCACGCTCGTAAAACGAAAATCCGCCCACTACGTGATATTTCAACTGATAACGCCGCATCGCCTCTTCGAACAATCGCGATTGCGAATTGGTGCGGTAAAGCACCGCCGCCCGCGCATCGTCTCCGCGATCGGTGGCTTCGCGCATGTAACGGGCAACTGCATCGGCCGCAAACAACGCTTCGTTCTCGCCGTCAGGCGCTTCGTAGTATCCGATCTTGGTGCCGCCCTGGCGCGAGGTCCATAGGTTCTTCCCCTTGCGGCGTACATTATTCGACACCACCGCCGAAGCCGCCTGCAGAATGTTTTGAGTCGAGCGGTAGTTCTGCTCGAGGCGAACGATCTTGGCCTCGGGAAAATCCTTTTCGAACTCCAGAATGTTGCGGATATCGGCGCCGCGCCACGAATAGATCGACTGATCTTCATCGCCAACGGCGCACACGTTGTGCCGAGAGCCAGCCAGCATCCGCATCAGCTCATATTGCGGACGGTTAGTGTCCTGGTATTCATCGACCAGAATGTATTGAAAGCGCCGGTTGTAGTAGTCGCGAACTTCAGCCGCCGACTTCAGCAGCCGGACCGCTTCGAGCAGCAGATCGTCGAAGTCCAACGCATTCGCTCGCAGCAGCTCTTTGCGGTATTCCGCATAGATCTGCGCGACGCGTTCGGTCTTAGGATCAGCGGAGTTGAGATAAACCTCCTGCGGATCGAGCATGTGGTTCTTGGCCCAGGAAATCTGGCCGAGCACGGCGCGCGGAGTGAGTTGCTTGTCGTCGATCCCCAGACGCCTCATGATCGACTTGGTGATCTGCTGCTGGTCGGATTCGTCGTAAATCACGAAACTTTTTGAGTGCCCGATCGGCGGCTTGCCGGGAACGGACGACGGAATGCGCATAGCTTCGATGTCGCGCCGCAACAGCCGCACGCAGAAAGAATGGAAAGTCGAAATGACCGGCTTGGCGATCGAAAGTCCGCCAACCAGCTTATCGACGCGCTCTGCCATTTCGGCGGCGGCTTTGTTGGTGAAGGTCATCGCCAGGATCGATTCCGGCATGGCCCCAACGCTTTCGATCAAATGCGCAATGCGGTAGGTAATGACGCGCGTCTTCCCGCTGCCCGCGCCGGCCAGAATGAGCACCGGGCCGTCAGTAGTTTCGACAGCCTCACGCTGCTGCGGATTGAGTTGGGAGAGAAAAGACAAATTAAGAGGACGGCTCCAAGAATTTCCTTAATCAAATTTTACAGGACGCGCAGAATCTCGATCGGCACTGCCACCCAAGGTGCAACACCCAACGTGATCTCGCGCGGCTCTTGATGAAGGGTACTATCGTTTCAACCCTTCGCTTAGGAGTGTTTTATGAAAGTTTCCGGCGCTGCTCTAGTTGGCCTCCTTTTGTTGGGAGCGTTGTGTTCTGCTCAAGAGCCCTCCCCTACCGCCGACTCAAATTCTGACCAAAGTGTGGCGGCAGCCGCACGGGCTAATAAGCAACCAAAAATCGACCCCGCGAAAGAAGCCGATATACGCCGACTCTTGCGAGTCATGGGTGCGGAGAACACAATCACACGAGCCATGGCCGACATGGAAACCAATATCAGACCATTGCTCACGAGTTCTTTTCCTGCGGGTGAATATCGTGACAGGCTCATTCAACTATTCTTTGAGAAGTTTCATTCCAAAATAGATTTGCAAGAAATGTTAGATCTCGCCATTCCGGTTTACGACAAATATTTGTCTGACGCCGATATCAAAGGCCTGATCGAGTTTTATTCGACCCCGCTAGGCCAGAAAATGATAAAAGCCCTACCCAACATCATGACTGAGTCGGGAGAAAAGGGCCGCCAGTGGGGCGAGAAAATCGGGCGGGAATCAATGATCGAGGTTTTGCAGGAGCACCCTGACCTACAGGAAGCTCTGCAAGCTCGAAAAAAAGACACGCTGCCAAAATAAGGGCGTTAGCAGGCGAGCTGTTCGCGAGTAAGTTTCAAACCGTTCAGGTTTCCGAGAACCGTAACTGCGATGTTGTCAGTTTCAAAAAACTGGTTGGCCAGTTCCAGCAGCTCTTCAGCTGTCACGGCCTCAATCTTGGCGATCAACTCATCCAGCCCGTAGAAGTGGTCGAAGTACATTTCCTGCCGCGCCAGGTTTGACATACGCGCATTCGACGACTCCAGCGAGAGCATCAAGCTGCCTTTAAGTTGGTCTTTAGATCGGCGAAGCTCGTCAGGACTCACCGTCTCGGTCTTTAGCTTGCGGAACTCCGAGACAATTGACTCAACCACCTTGCCCGCCGATGCGCGCGATGTGCCGGCATAGATCGACATGCAGCCGGTGTCGCGATAAGGATTAAGGTCGCTGTATATCGCGTAGGCCAGGCCCTGCCGCTCACGAATGTTTTGAAACAATCGCGAGCTCATTCCGCCACCCAGTAGCGTGTTCAGAATGTAAGAAGTGTGTCGGCGCTCGTGGGTGATGGGATACGACGGCACGCCCACACAAATCTGCACCTGCTCCAGCGACTTTTTGTTTCGCAGGATGATCTTGGGAACAATCTTGGGCGGCGAGCTGTGAAAGCCATTGCTCATAGGCTTCATATTCGCGAAGTGCTTGGCCACGACTTCCACAAAGCGTTCATGATTCAGATACCCGGCTGCGGTGATGATCATGTTCGCGGGCGAAAATCGCTGGCTATAGAAATCAAACACCGGCGTGCGGTCGAATTTCTTGACCGTGTCGCGAGTTCCAAGGATCGGCCTGCCCAGAGGGTGATCTTTCCAGAAATTCTGGGTGAAAATTTCGTGGACGAGGTAATCGGGATTATCTTCGTCCATCTTGATCTCTTCGAGAATCACGCCACGCTCGCGGCTGATGTCCTGCGCGTCGAAGACCGGATTCAACACCAGGTCGCTGAGAACGTCGAGCGCGATAGGCACGTGCTCATTCAGCACCTTAATGCTGAAACTGATGCACTCCTTGGCGGTGAATGCGTCCATGTTCCCGCCGATGGAATCCACCTGGCGGGCAATTTCCTCGGCAGTTCGGTGCTGGGTGCCCTTGAAAACCATGTGCTCGATGAAATGGGAGATGCCATTCCACGGCAGGTCTTCGTCGCGGGAACCGGTTTTTAGCCAAATGCCGATCGACACCGAGCGAATATGTTTCATCTCCTCGGTGATGACGGTCAGGCCATTCGGCAAAACCGCGCGCTGAATATTGCGATCTTCATCCATGATGTTTTCTGTGTATCAATTCTTACACACCGCGCAGGATTGCGGGAAATCACGCTAACATGCTGAATAATAAATAGTTAGTGCCGAAGAGGTCGTTTCCCGCCTGCAATCGGTCTAAAATGGGTTCGCCGACAGAACTTGGCTCAGGCAAGGAATTAGATGCATGAACACAGGATTAAACACCAATCTTTTGGGGCTTGAGCTTCAAGAACTTACCCGGCTCACGGAGGATACGGACGAGCCCGCCTACCGCGCTCGCCAGCTGTTTCATGCCCTGTACGTGGAGCGCGCGGCTTCAATTGATGACGTTTCCAGCCTTCCCAAGGACTTCCGATTCAGGCTACGAAGCGAAGGCTTCACATTCGGCCTGCCAGAAATCGCCAACGAATTTGTCTCCCATGACGGCACCATTCGTTACCTGATGAAGCTCGCTGACGGCGAAACCGTCGAAACCGTCTGGATGCCGGAAGGCGACGAGGGCGAATCGGGCGATGGCAGTGAAGCTGGCTCAACCGACAATGCGCGAGGATGGAGCCGGGCAACGATCTGCGTCTCCAGCCAAGTCGGCTGCGCGGTCAATTGCCAGTTCTGCCTGACCGCGCTTTTAGGCGTGAAACGAAACTTGACTGCCGGCGAAATCGTCGGTCAGGTGATTGCAGTTTTGCGCAAGCAAAATGTGTCACCGCCGAATGACCGGGTGAACCTGGTATTTATGGGGATGGGCGAGCCGTTTTTAAATTTCGAAAATTTCATCAAAGCGGTAAAGCTGCTGGCTAAAGGCGTCGGAATTCCGGAATCCAGGATGACGGTTTCGACGGCAGGAATCGTGCCGCGAATCTATGATCTCGGCGAAGCTGGCGTGCGCCCGAAATTGGCAATTTCGTTGAACGCGCCAAATGACGAGTTGCGAACCCAGCTGATGCCGATTAATAAAAAGTGGGACCTGGCTCAGTTGATGACAGCTGCACGTGAGTTTCCGTTGCGCAATCGAGAGAAGCTTACTTTCGAATATGTGCTGATGAGGGACACGAATGATTCTCCACAGCAGGCCCGAGAATTGGCGGAGTTGGTGCGCGGCATGAAGGCGAAGATCAATCTGATTGCGTTGAATCCCGGGCCGGGAGTCGCGTTCCACACACCGGCAGACGAAGCAGTCCTCAAGTTTCAAAAGATTCTGACCGAAGCCGGAATACCGGCGTTTATCCGGCGGCCTCGAGGTCGGGATATCTATGCCGCGTGCGGCCAGTTAAAACGCACCTTGGAGATGACGGCCTAGGAAGGCTTGCTGGCCGCGTGGGCCTGGGCGAACTCGGCTTCGGCCGCCTTTGGCGCAGCCGGCAGATCGATCTGGAAAATCGCTCCCCCGCTTTCGCGATTGCTGCCGCTGATTTTCCCGCCATGCTGCTGGATGATCCCATAGCACGCGCTTAAGCCCAGGCCTATTCCTTGCCCGACAGGGCGCGTCGTGTAGAAGGGATCGAAAACGCGCGCGGGTTCGGCGAGTCCGGGGCCGGTATCGGCAAATTGGATAATGATTAAGTCTCGCTCGCAGCGCGTTGAAATGGTTATGGTGCCGCCGCGTTCAGACATGGCGTTCACCGCGTTATTGATGATGTGAGAGAAAACCTGCAACAACTGATTCGAGTCAGCCTGGACCCGCGGCAGGGGATTCGCCATCTCGGTCGATGACTTTACCCGCGCCACCTCCATCTGCGGCTGACTCATTTTGAGGCAGGTTTGCAGAATAGCGTTCACATCCACCGGCGTTTTGCTCGAGGGCACCTGCTTGGCAAAACTCAGCAAGCTTGACACCAGGGATCGCACGCGTTTGGTCTGCTGCGAAATTTTGGCGGCCAGGCTACGCTGTTCGGGAGTGAGTTCAGTCGCCGTAAGCAGCTCGGCATAGCCCAGCATCGCGGTGAGCGGGTTATTTAGTTCATGCGCCGCTCCGCCAACTAACTGTCCCATTGAAGCTAATTTTTCTGACTGCACGAGCTGAGCTTGCAGGAGCTGCAGTTCCTGGAAAGATTGCCGAGAGGCGCGCAACAGGCGAATTAGCTCGACATCCAGAAAATGCTGCTTGATAAAAACGATGGCGCCCATGACCAGCATTGCAGCGAGGGTCAGCAGCAATCGGAAATTGCGCACGGATTGGGGAATCGCAGCGTCGAACTCGGAAAACCATGCAAAGACCGGCAGCGAAAATACAGCCACCATTCCTAGCCGCCCTGCCCATACGCCACGCGGCAATGACTTTGCAGATTTGGTTTCTGCTACCGGCATGTCGAGGGCGAGCAGACCGGGCACGCTCATCCATGCCATGGAAATCACGAGTGCGACGTCGTACAAGCTCCCGGAATAATAGCTGTGCCGCGCCATCGCCCAATTGGCTACGTAAGAACTCGTCGAATAAAGGAAACTAGCGATCAGCCAATGTCCATAAATAGTTTTCCAGCCGCCAGAGCTCCGGTACCACAGCAGTGCGAGGCCGCCCAACAATGCAACTTTCTCGAGCAAGTACGAAGTGTTGAGGTTCAGCTGATACGCCACCGGGCTGGTGTAAGCGAGCTGCCAGGGCAGGACCGAGTAAACATATACATAGACCCACCAGAGCAGCAGGAGCGCAAAGTCAAGGGATCCGGAGCGCCAGTCACGATCATGTGCCTCAACGTTCGGCTGCAAGGCCAGAGCCGCCATCATCGGAACAAAGTGCAGGAATAAGAGAGCGTCCCAGCTGAAAAGGTCAGGTACTTCTTTCCGCTGTATGACTTCGACGTAAGTCCAGACAAGTTGATAACTAAGCCACGAGGCCAGCCCTACTGCCATGAACGTCCAGAACAGCCGGGTCCGCCCACGATGCCGGAAAATGCTCGGGAAACAGGAGAGAAATGCCGATAGAAGAAGCAGGGACTGTAAAGTGTCGCTGAGCGCAATCAGGCCAAAGCTGCGGCCAGACAGCAAAAAGGCGGCAGTCTGTACCAAGACCAGACACGCCAGTCCCACACCCCAGATTTTGACGCGCGAAGACATCTACCTCGCCCCAAGCAATTCTAGGATGATTGGGTTGTTTCCGAGATGTTACGTCGGTAACTACTTTGGTAAGAGGGTAGATACCTCCTAGGGCTTTTGCTCGTCAAGCCCCGAGGTTCAGGGTTTCAGGTGGGTTTCTGCTTGCCAGAGGTATGTTCCACCCCATAATATCCACCAAGAACACTGCTTTGGCTGTCATTACCCGATCTTGGCGATCGCGCTTCCGGCCCCAGTCACTCTGGCGGAAGGCGCCCTTGAGTCCCGAAGAAAACCTTAGAACCGAGCGCTGGCTTGCGACAGCCAGGGTTTTCCTGGCGGTGTGGGCGCTCATTGCCCTGTGGCTTGACCCGGAAGAGGTGCGCTCGCCGTGGGCCTACGCTCTGTTGGGCTTTTATATCGCACATGCCGCGGCCATTCTAATTCTGTTGAGATCGCCGCAGCAGTCTTCCTCGCCGCTGCGTCTGATGGTGCATGGCGTAGATGTGCTGTGTCCGGCTTTGATTTCCGCTTATATCATCGGCCAGAACAATCCTTTTTTCTTGTTTTTCGTTTTTGTGCTGGCGGCTGCGGCCTATCGCTGGGGCCTTTGGGAAACGGTGATGACCGCCATCGCCTCGGTCTCTCTGCTCTGGCTGGAGAGTGTCTCATTCAAAGAAGGAATCGTGCTCGCGTTGAATACCTGGGCCACTCACCACCGCATGCCGGTCATTCAAGTCAACATCCTCGGTATCGAGCCAAAAGAACTTTTCATGGAATCGGTGTACCTGATCGTGATGGGGCTGCTATTGGGATATCTGGCGGAACGCCAGAAAAAGCTGAGCGCAGAGAAGGACATCGCTGCCAGAATGCTACGGCTCGTACGGATCGATATTGGCTTGGCGGGCTCGCTATCGCACATCTTGAGTGAGTTGGCGCGGCTTTACGGAGCCAAGCGGATTTTGGTAATCACCCGCGAGAGCGGAAGTCATCGCGTGCATATCGGTGAACTGGAATCGAACAGTACATTGCCCGAGCTGCGCTGGAGCGATGCAGGCCCTCCGGGTCCTGATGCGTATCTGAAGGAAAGCTCCGCCGAAACCTGGTATGCGAGCCGCGGCGAAACAGATGAAATCCGAGTTACAGGGCTGGATTCTTCCGGCTCGCTTCTGCGGGATGTCGATGTGGTCGTAGTACGCGGGTTAGCGGATCTGTATCAGTTTCAATCGGTGGCGGCATCGTCTTTCTCGTTCTCTCACGAGCTAACTGGGCGGATATTCTTGCTCGATCCCAATTTCCGTTCCGGAACCGACGAAGAACTTGGATTCCTTCAGGACTTGGTGCGGCAGATCACTCCCGCAGTCTACAATCTTTATCTTTTGCGACGTTTGCGGAGCCGGGCAGGGGCAGCCGAGCGCGCACGGCTGGTGCGCGAGCTCCATGACGGCGCGGTGCAGTCGCTCATCGGAGTCGAAATGCAAGTGGACGTGTTGCGCCGGCATGTGCCAGTTGCAGAATCCATGACCGACGAACTGGAGAGGATCCAAGGTTTGCTTCGAGAAGAAGTGTTAAAACTTCGTGAGCTGATGCAGGAGATGAAATCCACGGAGGTGGACGCGCGTCGTCTGGCCGGATTCTTGCGCGACACCGTGCAGAGATTTCAACGCGAGACCGGTATTGCTGCGCAATTTGTAATGGACGGAGACGAGATTGTTTTGCCCACTGCCGTCTGCCGTGAGCTGGCACGAATCGCGCAAGAAGCGCTGGTGAATGTGCGCAAGCACAGCGGCGCCAAGCAGGTAATCGTCCAACTGCTGCAGGAAGAAGGCGGTTGGCAGCTGGTGGTCGAAGATGACGGAACCGGGTTTCCGTTCTCGGGACGAATTTCGCAATCGGAACTCGAAGCCTCAGGAAAGGCCCCGTCCATCATTCGGGAACGCGTGCGCCTTATTCAGGCCGATCTCACGATAGAATCTAAGCCGGGCATGGGATCGCGACTAGAAGTCTTCGTGCCGCAGGCCCAACCGGTCGAGGTAGCAACCGGCGTTCGGAACTTATTCACATAACCGTCTTGAAATGATTTAGTAAGAACATAATTGGTTTCTTGGGCCCCGTCGTCCCACAGTAAATCCGAAAAGGCGAGATGGACAATCGCAGGCCTCAACCGGTGCGCATTTTGATCGCTGACGATCACCCAATCTTCCGGGATGGGCTCAAGCGTCTTCTGGAATCAGAAGGCGAGTTTAAAGTCATCGGCGAAGCTTGCGACGGAGTCGAAGCAGTCTCCATGGCCCGCCAACTCATTCCCGAGATAATGTTGCTCGACCTGGCCATGCCGCGCCGTCAAGGGCTGGAGACGCTTCGCGAGCTTGCATCGGACGCTAGATCGGTTCGCGTAATCCTGTTAACCGCCGCTGCCGAGAAGGAGCAGATCGTAGAAGCGCTGCAATTGGGCGCGCGCGGAGTGGTGCTGAAAGATTCCGCCACTCAGATTTTGCTTAAGAGTATTCGCGCGGTCATGAACGGCGAGTACTGGGTTGGGCGGGAAAGTGTTTCGAACCTGGTGCAATACCTGAGGACGCTGGTTACGCCAGCCTCGGCATTTCCGCAAAGAAATAAATATCGCCTGACGCCCCGCGAACTGGAAATTATTGCGGCAGTGGTCGCCGGCTTCGCCAACAAGGAAATCGCCCAGTACTTCAAAATCAGCGAAGATACCGTCAAACATCACTTGAGCAATGTCTTCGACAAAGTTGGGGTTTCAAGCCGGCTGGAACTGGCCCTCTTTGCAGTCAATCAGTCTCTGCCTTTCAAGCCGATCACCTGATCGTCCCGCAACCGCCTAACAGTGCACGACCTTAGGACTATCGATGCCTCGTGTGGCCTTGCGCGTGTCGACTACTAACTTCGACTCCCGGACGATGTGTTCGTAGTCATAGTCGGAATGGTCGGTCACAATGAGCACGCAGTCGTACTGGCCAAGATTCTCCAGCGGCGCGCATTTCATCTGCAGGTCATACTTACGGCCTCGGCCAACCGTGGGGAAATAAGGATCGTTGTAACTCACTTCAGCGCCTGCATTTTTCAGTAACTCAATAATGGTTAAAGCAGGTGATTCGCGAAGATCGTCGATATCTTTCTTATAAGCCACGCCGAGGATCAATACTTTGGATCCGTTGACTGCCTTCTTTTGCTGGTTCAACGCGCGGGCAACAGAATCCAGCACGTGATACGGCATGTTGGTATTGATTTCGCCGGCCAGTTCGATGAAACGAGTGTGGAAGTCCCACTCCTTGGCCTTCCACGAAAGGTAGAACGGATCAACCGGTATGCAGTGCCCGCCAAGGCCTGGCCCAGGATAAAAAGGGTGAAAACCAAACGGCTTGGTTTTCGCAGCTTCGATCACTTCCCAGATGTCAATTCCCATCCTCAAGCACAATAGCTTGAGCTCGTTAACCAGCGCGATATTAACGCAGCGGTAAATGTTCTCCAGCAGTTTCGTCATTTCTGCTACTGCGGGCGAGGATACGGGAACTGTGCGATTGAAGATGGCGCCGTACATTGCGCCGGCCAGTTCCGAAGCCTTCGGCTCCATTCCCCCAATTACCTTAGGGATATCGCAACGGGCGACAGTTTGATTCCCGGGATCTTCGCGCTCTGGAGAAAAAGCTACGAAAAATGTCTTGTTGTCGGGCTCTCCTTTGCGCGCAGCTTTCAAACCATGGCGGTTGCCTTTTTCTAGAATCGGTACCAGCACTTCCTCGGTAGTTCCGGGATAGGTTGTGCTTTCGAGAACTACTAACTGACCCGGTTGCAGGTGAGGAGCGAGCGCTTCTGCCGTGCCGGTTATGTAACTAAGATCGGGCTCGTGATATTCATTTAGCGGAGTCGGGACGCAGATGATGATCGCATCCATTTGCTCGAGTTGAGTGTAATCAGAGGTTGCGGAAAACCCCTGGCTGCGAGCTTTCTGAATGTCCGGAGCTGGAATCCGGAAAATATAAGAGCCCCCAGCGGCAATGGTGGAAACTTTTCGCGCGTCTATGTCGAAGCCGGTAACGCGAAATCCCTGCTCGCTGTAAAGCAGCGCGAGCGGAAGCCCAACGTAACCCAGGCCAATAACTGCGATCCGCGCCTGGCGTTGCTCAATCTTGCTCTTTAGTTCCGAATAATGAGTGGCGGTAACAACGAGATTGTTCATAAGTAGTTGAAAAATTCTAGCATCTCCTTCTTGGATTCATTCCGGTACACTTCGTATTGGCCCCAGCGCATGATGAAAATTCGTAGCTATGACTTCAGTTGAGCCAGTTCCTTCCTCACGTCATCGGCGCCGCTATACTTCGGATCAATCTTAAGAACGCGCTCCAGATGTTCACGCGCCAACCCTGGGCGCTCAGTCCGGGCGTACGCCAAACCAAGGTGATAGTGATAAGTGGGGTTATCGGTTTCTTTGTTTTTTGCGGCCAGCTTGATGGCCTCCTGGAACATGCCAATGGCAGACTCGTACACGCCTTTCTGATAAAGGGCCCAACCCAGGGTGTCCGCGACGTTGGAGGACTCTGGCAGGATGCGCCGCGCGGTTTGCGCCAACTGCAAGGCTTGGTCCACATTGCCATGGGTTTCGAGCAGCACGTACGCCAGATTGTTGGACGCTTGCGGATTGTCGGGCTTTAATTGAAGCGCAGTCTGATACGCCGCCTTGGCCTTATCCAACTCATGCTTACGCTCGTAAGCTACGCCAGTCACGATGTAAAGGGCCGGCTCTTTCGGATTTGCGGCGGTAGCTTCAGCATACGTGCTCAGCGTTTCATCGACTGCGCCTCGCGAAAGCTGTGACTGGCCAAGTTTCACGTACGCGTCGACATTGGTTTTATCCAACTGGACGGCTTTCTTCAATGCAGTCTCCGCTCCCGGATAATCTTTCTTGTTTAACATTAGCGAACCAAGCAGGTCGTAGAAGCTAGTGTTCTTTGGCGATGCAGAAATTTGAGAGTTGATCGCTGAAATCGCTTTGTCGGCTTGCTTTTGGGAAACGTACAGATTCGCCAGTCCCCGTAATGCATCGATGGAGTTAGGATCATGACTCAAAGCCTGTTGGTACCAATTGATCGCCTCTGAGTTTTTGTGATCAAGGGTACTCAAATTCCCCATCTCAAGATAACCAGCCGGCGACTGAGGAGCCACTTCGATGGCTTTGCGCGCGTCTGATTCAGCCGCGGGATAGCGTTTGCGGGCCATGAGAGAAATCGAGCGCAGCGCGTAGCCGTCGGGAGAAGCCGGCTGTAAGCGGATGATCTCGCTGGAATACCGCTCCAGACCCGCCATGTCAGATTTTTGGAGAGCAAGTCCAGCCAACGCCCGATCGGCTTCGACCATGCCAGGCCGCAAACGAATTGCTTGCTGCCATTCTGCGCCGGCGCGGTCGGGTTCGCCCAGCCGGCTCAAGGCTAAGCCAAGCTGGTAATGCGCCACCGCCATGTCCGGATTTCGCGCCACCACGCCCTGCAAAGTTTGGACTGCTTCATTGACCTGATTTCGTTGCAGTTGAATCTCGCCGCGGAAAGTAAAAGCTTCGTCGTCCTTTGGGTTAGACTTCAACATCGACTCGTTCAACGGGTCGGCCTCGGTCAACCGGTTTTTTAAAATCAACAACTGCACGTAATTTCTTGAGACCTCCGCGTCCTTGGGATGGTCCTGGTGAAGAGCTCCGTACTCTGCCGTCGCCTTATCAAGATCGCCTTCCGCAAAATAGTAGTCCCCGAGCATCCGGTAAGCGACGGAGTCTTTGGGAAAATCTCGTTTGACTTGACCGAGAAATTGTTCGGCTTCAGCGCGCTTGCCCTCTGACATGTACAGCTTGGCCAGCGAAGCCCGGGCATTTACGTCTTTAGAGTCCGCTGCAATAACCATTTGCACCTGCTGTTCGGCTTCGGGATAACGGCCTCGTGTTTGATAAAAGGCGGCCAATGCCATATGGGCATTTTCACTCTTGGCGTTCAGATCGATGGCCTTCTTGTAGTTTGCTTCTGCGGAATCAAACTGTCCGCTTCTGGTCTGAAGCAGCGCGAGGTCCAAATATGAATCGCCGCGAGCAGGCGCCAGCGCGATCGCCTTCTGAATTTCCGCAATCGCCTCGGGATACTTTCGTTCAGCGTTCAATAAGTTTGCGACCGCGATGTGGGTTTCGGGATCATTGGGCTGCTTTTGCAGCAGCAGCTGGGTGTGCTCCTCGGCAGTCGACAAGTCTGATGGATTAGCGGTGGAAGCGTAATCTGCGGCCAGCATATTCGCCATATCGGCGTGCGCTTTGTAGTTGTCGGGCTGCAGTTCCAGGGTGCGGCCAATTTCCTGATAGGCATGCTGCCAATCTTGTAATTTGAGATAGCTCTGAGCCAACTGATAGTGGGCGGCCGCAAAGGTGCTATCTACCTGGGTCGCATTGAGAAACTGGATTATGGCTTCGCGATATTTTCCCTCGGCATAATATCGCTGCCCGCTCTCAAAGTATTTCTGCTTTCGCACGTTAGGATCGCGCGAACAGCCACTCAAAATGGCCGCTGATAAACCCAGCACCAGCACCAATCGCAAGCAGGCAGAACTTCTCATTCCAGACTCCCCAGTCGGCGCGCAACGCGCCCAATTATGATTTCCGTTACTCACAAACTACTGCTTTGAAAAATGCGTTGCCAAACCTTACATAAACCGGTCAGCGTGGAACATAGTTATCGATCACGGGAGCGATATCGTCGGCAAGCCCGAGCAAGCGTTGCTGTGCTGAATCAATACTTTCTCCCGGCATAAATTTGGTCGTAAGTCGCATTAACGAACCGTCAGAACGGCGCATGCGAATCGAGTCGGCCACCAGGTAATACTTGGCCCAATACTCGCTAGCCACGGCTCGGTCGTGAGCCCAGTACCAGTACAAAACGAGTTGCCGCTCCTGCCCAAGCGCAATTAAATAGCGGTTCGCTTGAAACGGCGCCTTGCCCGGCAGGTTCAAAGTGACCCGGTCCGATCGCAGAGGGACCCAACCCGCGCCCGGAAGGCAATTTTTAGGGGAATGGATTGTGTCCCCTGAACGCTGGCTAGGGAAATAGGCTATGAATAAACCGACTGCCGGCGTGTTCGGATCGCGTTTGTAGTCGCGAGTGAGGAAGTCGCCCGGCCCTAAAACCTCCAGTACATCTTTGCTGAGCGGCAGATCCGTCGAAGACCATCCTTCAAAGGTTCGGGGGAAAGACTGCAGTGGCTGGTGAGGGGGAACGATCTCCGAAGCATTACGCGCACGCAGCAGCAACGCGGTTGCTCCCAACAGTATCAGCACACTCACGAAGCGCCATTTCACGCTGCACGCTCGCTTCTGCCCTGCAGGAAAGTGAAGATGCGATGCACGGCGAACAGCATCAGTAGTGAAAAGACGAAAACCAGCCATCCCGAGAAAAGATGGAAAAAACCCTCGGCTTTTTCCGGGTCCCAGTACTGGACGATCAATCCTGTACCGACAATTCGCAAGCCATTTGCTGCCACCGCAATGGGAATTGAAGAGAGCGCCAATGCAACCCGGACCCAGATCCGTCGCTCGACAAGGTAGCCATACATAATCGCCAGAGTCATTAGTGACATCAACGATCGAATACCGCTGCAGGCCTGCGCGACCTCCAAAGGCATGGCTGGCAAGTTAATGATGTTGCCCTCTCGCAGAACGGGCACCCCGCAAAGTGGCAAAGTTCCGGCCGCGAGCTTCGAGGCCAATATCTGCAATGGCAAAGTAATCTGACTGAAAACGATCGCCGGAATGGGGATCATCAGCAACAGGAAACACATTGGGAACAGGACAGCACGAAGCATGGACCAGCCGACAAAAAATACGATCGCGCCGGCAATGAGCAGAATGAATGACAACCGCGAAAGAAAGAGTTCAGCGCCGAACGTTCCGACCAGCAGCATCGCCAGCGAGATCACAATTACAGGCAATCCCCAAGTTGAGGGTTTGGGCTGGATTTCTCGCAGACGCGTGCGGTCCTGCCAGACAATGAAGGCCGAAAACAACGGCACGAAAAATCCGTGAGAGAAATTTGGGTCTGCCCACCACTGTCGGGTCAAGCGAATAAGGACAGGACCATAAAGCCAGAGTCCCAAAATCAGAAGAGCCGCCGTATACCAACCAGCCAGCCTGTTTACGGGACGGCTCATGATCGGCTCTGGAACTGAAACGGCTTGTGCCAAATCGCTCCTTATAGCTCTAACTGTCGGGAATGCCCAAACATATTCCAACCCTTAACCTATTTGCAATTGCAGGGCCGAGATGCTGCTTGTCCCCAACTCTGCTGCCGACTTCCGTCAGCTTGCATGAAAACTGCATTGACGAAATAAACACAATTAATTCAATTAGTTAAGGTGAATCAATGTACAAATTTGAAGGCTGCCTTCTCCTTGGAGATGGCAACTAGAACGTCGCGTGTTGCGCTCAGTTGCGAGTGCCAGAAGTCTTGTTCCGGCAAAAAAGGATAATTACTTTCCACTCAGACCCGGATTTTCCGCGGATAGCCATGGCTCGAACGGCGTTGAATGTTAGTAGCTTAGCGTGGAAGAGCTCCCAGTGACATCAGTTGCAGTTTGCCAAGGGTTGGAAAAATGGGAAAACATTTTCTCTTTTATCCGAGTTGATGTAGCTATAAAAGGTTCCCTTTCCCGGAATCCCTAAATTGTAAGTGCTTGAAAACACGCTGTTGCGTAGTGAATCGCGGTGACAGGGTGAATCCAGCTACTGTGGCCCAAGTCGTGCTGTTATCGTTGTGGCACTATTTCCTTCTTACGCTTAGCGGTCGTAACGAATAGATCCTTTAAGGAGCAGAACCCTAGTTTGCCAGCCCCTGCACAAGACCCCGCGATGGACATACCCTTTCTTGATGCGGTGAATCCCACAATGAAAGGCATGGAAGCAGTCATAAAGGAACTGGCGCATAATTCCGTGCCGGTACTGCTGATCGGCGAGCCGGGTACTGGGAAGCGGACGATTGCAAAAAGGATTCACAACGGTTCCATCCAACCCGAAAGCGAGTTCCGGATTCTGAGCTGCTCTGGCCTGAGTTCCTCTTCCATGAAGGCAAATTTGCAGCTCCAGGCCACCACCCTATATTTGGACGAGGTTGGCGATCTGAGTTCCGAAACCCAGCAGTGCCTTATGGAAGTTCTCTCCACGGCCAGCGATAGCGAAAGAAGTGTACGGGTGATCGGCGGGAGCGCGCGCGATCTTGAACGCGATGTGCGGAACGGCATTTTTCGGGAGGATTTGTATTACCGTTTGAGCGGCGTCTGTCTGCGCATTCCACCGCTGCGGCAGCGCAGGGAAGACATCCCCGAATTGATGAGTTTTTTTCTGGCGCGGTATTCGGAAGTTTTTCATCGCGCAGCACCGGCGTTGAGCGCTCCTACCCGTCAACTGTTTCTGGACTATTCGTGGCCGGGAAATCTGCGGGAACTGGAAGCCGCGGCCCGCGCGATTGTGGCCGTAGGCGACGAATCTGTAGCTATGGGCGGCTTGCGATCGATGTTGGTGCGTTCCGATAACGGTACCAACGGAGGGCGGGTATCGCTGAAAGACGTGGCGCGAGCGGCGTCCCGCGAAGCTGAAAAAGAGTTGATCTTGAAAGCGTTGACGCGAACTCGTTGGAACCGTCGCCGCGCGGCGCAGGAGTTGCAGATCAGTTACAAGGCCCTGCTTTACAAACTTAAGCAGATTGGGTACGGAGAATACGAGGCCTCATGAAATCACTTGAAACCGAAAAAGCCGTGAAAGTGGAGAACTAATGAGACGCACAACCGCAACGTGGATTTTCCTGGCTCTTGCGCTGGCAAGTTTGCCGGCACTCGCAGCCGCGCAGGATGCAACCCAAGCACCTCCCGCGTCGCAGGCCGGATCGACTTATGTGATTGGCCCGGATGACACGCTTTATATTTCAGTTTGGAAGGAGCCGGATCTTACCGAAACCCTGCCGGTGCGGGCCGATGGGAAGATTTCAATGCCGCTTTTAAATGATATTCAGGCCGCTGGACTCACCCCCATGCAGTTGGGCGCGGCATTGACGGACAAATTAAAGAAGTACGTTTCCGACCCGCATGTGACCGTCGTGGTGACGCAGATGAACAGCCAGCGGGTGTATGTCACCGGTGAAGTGCTGCACCCGGGTGCGATGAATCTGACGCCAAACATGACCGTGCTGCAAGCCTTGTCGTCGGCAGGATTTACGCAGTTCGCCAATACCAAAGGTATTTATGTCCTGCGCAACGAACACGGCAACGAGACCAAGTTAGCAGTGAACTACAAAAGACTTATCAAGGGCGAAGGCGGTCAGAACATTGCGTTGAAGCCTGGAGATACGATCGTTGTCCCGTAATATGGGTATGAACAGAGCGGCAACCCAATCCGTGCTCACAATGTTGTTGCTGGCGGCCTGCGTCCCTGACATGAGGGGGCAAACCCCGACCGACCAGAATGCTGCCGGCGCACCTCCCGCGGCTACCGGGCTCGACACCACCACGCAAATGAGTGAGAACCCGCCGCTTTCAGGATTAGATCAGCCCAGCTTTGAGCCTGGCTTCGGCACTCGCAGCTACCTCGCACCCAAGGCGGAGCTCAGTGAGTCAATCGACTCCAATAGCATTGGCATCTTTTCCAATTCGCACAGTACAGAGACCACTCGCGCGCTAGGCTCCCTCGAACTTCAGAAGTTGTGGAAGCTGCACCCGCTTGCCGTGGATTATGTCGGCGGGGTGGATTGGCGCACCGGGGCTCAGGGAGGTGTTTATCAGCTTCATTCGCTAGCCGCAACCCAGCGCTTTCTATGGCGCACGGGGCAATTCGCGGTGCGTGATTCCTTCAGCTACCTTCCCGAAGGAGCATTCGGATTCGGTTCTTTTGGCGGCGTGGGAGCGATAGGTGCAGGCGGCTTGGGCGGTGGCGGAATCGCCGGTAGTTCCGGCGCCGGCATTTTCACTAGCAGCACGTATGGAACAATCGGCACTGAAGTCACGAATATGGCGATCGCCGACGTGACGCAGTACCTAAGCCCGCGAAGTGCAGTTATTTTGACCGGAGGCTATGGCCTCACCCACTTCTTGAACACTCCGAAGTCTGCCTCGTTCTGCCCTACAGACGTAAGCTGTTACTTCAACAGCCAAGAGGCGATAGCGCGGGCGGCATTCAATCACCAGATTTCCCGGCATGACCAGATCGCATTCGTATACGCCTATGAACAACTGCACTTCCCTGGTACATCCGCGGGTACCTTAAGTGTGAATCTGGCGCAGATCGAGTTTGGCCATCGCATATCCGGGAAGCTGGATTTGATATTAGGCGGGGGGCCGGAGTGGGTCCGCCGTATCCAGCCCGAGCAGGAAGTCCTTGGTAATCCGACAGGGCTTCCGTGCACAAACACAACACCTCCGTTCAGCTGTCCGAAGGTTAAGAGCAGTTTCATTACGGGATCAGCCCAAGTCTCGCTGCGATACCGAGTATCAGCGCTCACCGGCGTCTCTCTCTCTTACTTGCGCTACGTGAGCTCAGGGTCAGGGTTTTTCGGCGGTGCCAAAACGGATACCGGCCGCATAAATTTGAACCATGCTTTTGGTCGCCACTGGAACGCAATGCTGGATACCGGCTACTCACACAATTCGGCCCTTCTGGAAAGCACATCAATCGCCGCTGGCTCAGCCACAAGCTACAGCTTCTGGTATTTCGGGGCGGCTGCCCACCGGCGAATAGGCCGACACTTTGGGGCGTTCGGCAGCTATCAATACAACGCTTTCGTTTTTGGTTCCGGCGGTTGCGTCGGGTCGAGTGGCTGTGGAGCTTCTTATGGACGCAATATTTTGTTAATCGGTCTGAACTGGACGCCGCAGCCAATTCGGCTGGATTGATTTTGGGCCAGCTCAGGCTGGCAGAATGGGAACAAATATGATTGAGAATCGCACACTCACAATGGACGATTACGCAGCGATGCTGCGGCGCCGCTTCAAGCTGATCCTAATCCCCACGCTTCTGGCGCCACTGGTCGGTTTTTTGATCTCGTACGCCTTCCCGGCGAAATACACTTCCCAGGCGCTGGTTCTGGTGGAACAGCAAAAAGTGCCGGAAGGGTATGTTGCACCCGTAATTACAGGGGACCTTTCGGAACGGGTCGCAACCCTGGAGCAAAAGGCCATGGGCTCAGATCGTTTGCGTCCGCTCATTCAAAAGTTGAACCAGCAGGGTGTGTTGCACGTCGGAAACGTTGACGACGTGATCGAGGAGATCCGCAACGGGGTCGCTATTGAGCCGTTACAGATGGTGATCGTTCCCAACCCGACTGCAAAACCAATCGGACCACATGGCGTGCTTAGCGGTGGCGGTCCAAAATCTCCACAGGTTCCGGGATTTAACCTGGACTACACTGCGGGTAACCCGCGCGAGGCACAGGCGATCTGCGCCGGCGTAACCGACATCATGCTCCAGGAAAATTTGCGGGACCGCGAACAGGTAGCCCAGAACACGACGGATTTCCTGGCAAGGCAGGTGGATGACGCCAAGAGCAATTTGAATGACCTGGATGCCAAGCTTGCTGCGTTTAAAAGACAGTACATGGGCCAACTTCCGGGTGACGAAGACAACAATTTGAAGATTCTGTCGGGATTGAATTCACAGTTAGACGCAACCACGCAGACTTTGAGCCGTGCGCAACAGGACAAAACTTATAGCGAGTCCTTGCTTGCCCAGCAACTGTCCAACTGGAAATCCTCGCAGTCCGCCAGTAGTCCGCAAACTCTGCAGCAGCAACTTGCGCTGGCTCAGTCCCAGCTGATTGCTCTACAGGGACGCTACACGGATGATTTTCCAGATGTAATAAAGACGAAGAAGCAGATTGCAGACCTGCAAAAACAACTGGATCAAATTAACTCAGCTGCGCCTAGTACCTCTGCGGCATCGGGTACCCAGGGTAATGCCGCCGAGCCACCAGAGATTCAGCAGTTGCGGATGCAAATCCATCAATACTCCGAAGTGATCGCACAAGCTACGCGCCAGCAGACGACCCTGCAAAACCAGATCAAGGTCCAGCAGGGGCGGGTTGCGCTCAGCCCTGGAGTTGAAGAGCAGTACAAGCAACTGACTCGCGACTACGACACCGCGCAGAAGTTTTATAGCGCCCTGCTCGACAAGAAGAGCCAGTCAGAAATGCAGACGTCAATGGAACGCGAGCAGCAGGGCGAGCAAATGCGGCTGCAGATTCCAGCCGGCTTGCCCGATTCGCCCAGCTTCCCTAACCGCCTGCTGTTTGCCGCGGGTGGCCTGGGCGGCGGATTGGTCCTGGGACTTGGCCTCGGGCTGTTGCTTGAGTTGCGCGACAAATCTCTCCGCAATGAAGCCGACGTGATTGCGGCCCTGGACCTGCCGGTGCTCTCGCAAGTTCCGTGGGTCGGGGCCGGAGTACCCGCGCAGAACGGGAACGGCAATCGAACCTCCGGTTTTAAATCGCCTTCTCGAGAACGTGCAGAAGGGATAGAGGCCTAATCGGATGTACAAGGATTTTTTTGGGTTGCGAGCGAACCCGTTCAACGTCAATCCTGACCCGCGTTACTTATTTCTGACGCGGCATACGGAGGAAGCGCTGGCCTGCCTGACTTATGGCATCCAGAGCCGTAAAGGCTTCGTGCTGCTGACCGGTGAAGTTGGGACGGGCAAGACCACGCTCATCAACAAGCTTTTGGAGTGGTTGCGAGCGCAACAGGTTCCGACGGCATTCGTGTTCAATTCGCGAATGAACGTGCCGCAGTTCCTCGATTACATGATGGCGGATTTCGGTCTGCCCTCGGAAACGTTATCGAAGAGCCAGATATTAATGAGGCTGTACAACTGGTTGCTGGAGCGCTACCGCGCGGGAGAGACCGCGGTGCTGATCGTCGATGAAGCGCAGAACCTGCCCGACGAAGTGCTGGAAGAAATTCGCATGATGACCAATCTGGAGACCTTCACCGAGAAGCTTCTGCAGATTGTTCTGGTGGGTCAAACTGAGTTGGAGCAGCGACTGAAGCACCCGAACCTGCGCCAGTTGCGGCAACGGCTGACGCTTCGTGCCAAGACTCATCCTCTCACCGCCGAAGAAAGCCGGTCCTACATTCATCAACGATTGCGCATTGCAGGATCGAACGGCCAGCGGATTTTTGATCCCGACGCCCTGACTGCGATCCACCGTTATTCGGGCGGCATACCGCGGGTGGTGAATTTGCTCTGTGAGCATTGCCTGGTGAGCGCTTTCGTGGACCAGCAAAAAACGGTAAGCGCAGCCGTCGTGCAGGCAGTGGCTCGAGATTTTGACCTTGAGGGCAACCACGACGTAGGGCCTACGTCGCAAGTGGTTCCCGACAAATTCGACCTGATGGATGCGCTGAAGACAATTTCAACTCTAACTGAGCGATTAAAAGAATCGCACCGGGAAGCGAGTGAAGTGAGCAAAGAAGGGAAACTATGAGCCGAATTCATGAAGCCTTAAAGAAAGCCGAGCAAGAACGAGCCACGTCGGAAAGTGTTCCGCAAACGACGCCTGATGCGATGGGAATAGACACGTTGGATAATTCAGACGTTGCCATCTCCACGATGCCGGCAATCGCGACCCCTCCTGCCGCTGTGAACGGCGACACCTTGCTAACTCGCACGCGCCGCACGAACTGGAGGCCCGATCCCAAGACCATGCTTTTCTTCAACGGCGAGGAGCACCTCTATGGGATGGAAGAATTCCGCACCCTGCGCAGCCGCTTATATCAGGCGCGGGAAAAGCATCCGCTTTCGAAGGTGTTAGTCACCAGTCCTCTGCCTAAAGAGGGCAAATCTTTTGTGACCGCCAATCTGGGCCAGGTTCTGGTGCAGCAGCAAGGCAGACGCGTTCTGCTGGTAGATGCTGATTTGCGCAATCCGCACCTGCACTTGACGCTTGGCGCCGAACCGGGCCCGGGTCTATCGGACTATCTACGCTCCGAAGCAGACGAGTTTTCGATTATTCAGGGCGGTCCCATGGATAACCTTTTCTTGATCCCGGCAGGCAGTCAGAATGAAAATCCGGCGGAGTTAGTTGCCAACGGACGTATGAACACTTTGCTGAACCGCCTGCAACCGCTGTTTGACTGGATCATCGTCGATTCTCCGCCGGCGGCTGCGGTTTCCGACGCAACTCTGATTTCGAACTATTGCGACGGTGTACTCATGGTTGTGCGCTCGAATGCTACTCCGTTCGATATCGCACAAAGGGCGCGGCAGGAATTCGGCGACAACTTGATTGGCGTCGTCCTGAATGGAATTAGCACTTTACCTGAGTATTCGCAGTACTACTACAACGCTTATGGGAAACCAAACGGCCAGGGACAGGCCATGAAGATGAAATAGGGTTGGCCGCGACTGCCGTGGCTTACCTCCGGCATTTCGCGCCAGCCATGATTTGTTGAGATAAATAACAAGAGTGTTGCAGTGCTGGCCAGCAGCACAAAACGGTCGAGATGGTAATCCGCATATTCAACGCGTACTTTCCGAGTCGCACTTTACTGTTGGCTTTCTCAGAAGCCTGCGTCGTACTGTTTGCGTTTACCGTCTCCTGTGTGCTCCTGATGGGCAGGGACGCCGATATTTTCCTGAATTATGACGGCGGCTTCGCCAACATCGCCCTCATCACAGTCGTATTTGTCTTATGCATGTACTACGGCGACCTCTATGATTCCCTGATCCTGAGCAACCGGCGAGAGGTAATCATCCGCCTCATCCAGGTTTCCGGTGTTGGCACCCTGGTGATGGCAGTGCTCTACTCCGCAATTCCGAGGGCGCGGCTCGGAGCGAAGAATTTTGCGCTCGGATTAGTTCTGGTGATGTTTCTGGTCTGGTTCTGGAGAGAATTATTTCTCTGGATGTTTCGTTCGAAGCATCTGCTGGAGCGCGCCGTGCTTCTGGGGGATGGGCCCCTCGCTAGAAAGCTCGCCGATGAGATTATCACTCGGCCGGACTTGGGCCTGCAGCTGCTGGGCTACGTGAGCACTTCGACCGCTCAGGCGCACAGCAATTTGCCTCACCTGGGAACCCCTGATCAACTTTCTGAGGTGGTACGGACCCGCGAAGTCCGTCGCGTGCTGGTAGCCATGTCAGACCAGCGCGGCAGAATGCCCATGAATGAGTTGCTCGCCATCAAGGCGCAATATGCGCGGGTGCAAGACGGGGCGGAGATTTACGAGAAGCTCACCGGAAAACTGCCTTTGGAATCGCTGCGCATGAGTTGGCTTTTGTTTTCGTCCGGATTGCAGACGTCACGATGGGCGACGGCATGGAAGACAATATTCTCTTTCATCATTTCCCTCATTCTATTAATTCTGTGCTTGCCCATCATGCTGCTGGTCGCGCTCGCCATTCGGCTTGATTCGCCCGGACCAGCGGTTTTCCTGCAAAAGCGGGTGGGTAAAGGCGGCAAGAATTTCACTCTGTACAAGTTTCGTTCGATGTATCACGCCATCGACGAGTGCAAGATCAATCCTCCCGCAGAAGAAGATGATCCTCGGATTACGCGGCTGGGACGGTTTCTGCGCAAGAGCCGGCTGGATGAGTTGCCACAGCTCTATAACATTCTGCGCGGAGACATGCATTTCGTCGGACCGCGCCCGTTCGTTCCCGATCAGGAACAAGATCTGGTAAAGGCCATTCCGCTGTACAACCAGCGCTGGAATGTAAAGCCCGGCGCCACCGGTTGGGCGCAGATCAATCGCGGATACTGTGCGACCCTTGAGGACAACACGGAGAAACTGGCCTACGATCTGTTCTACATCAAAAACATGTCACTCTCCCTGGATCTGTTGATCATGTTTAAGACCATGAAGATTTTGTTGCTGGGACGAGGAGGGCGATGAACCCCGAAACTATCCTGGTTGCGAAAGTTGTTTTCTGGGTCAGCCTGGGGTTGGTTGTGTACCCCTATGTCTTATATCCTCTGGTGCTCTTCTTCACCTATTCGGTGACTCAGGCGTGGCGCGATTTGCGTTATCTGGGTTCGCCGCGCAATCGCCGCACCGACACACCTTCTTTGGCGGCCCTGCCAGGCGTGAGCGTCATCATTCCGGCGCACAATGAAGAAAAGGTATTGCCTCCCAAAATAGAAAACTTACGAGATCTGGATTATCCGGGCGACCGGCTGCAGGTCATTTTCGTCTCCGATGGCTCGGAGGACGGCACGAACCAGATACTGCAAGAGCTTCACGCGGAAAACTATCGTTGTATTTTCCTGACCGAGCGCGGGGGAAAGGCTAACGCCCTGAATCACGCGGTGGCGCAGGCCAACAAAGAGATTTTGATTTTCTGCGATGCAGCTACCTTGTTCGAGCCGGATGCAATCAAAAAGCTGGTGCGGCATTTTTCGGACCCCGAAGTCGGGGCAGTCTGTGGCGCGGTGCGTTATCAAGCCAGCTCTGACGCACAGCAGACCGAAGGGGCGTATTGGAAATATGAGAGCGCATTGCGGATGATGGAAGCGCGGCTAGGAGCGATCCTGAACGCCAGCGGCGCGATCTATGCCTTGCGGCGTGAATGTTTCTCGCCGGTCCCGCAAAGCACGATTCTCGAAGACTTCGTGATTCCCATGCGCGCGCGCAGGTTGGGATTTTCCGTGCTTTACGATCCTGAGGCGGTGGCGATTGAGTTTCCTGCGAGCACCGTCTCGGGAGAGTTTACCCGTCGCGTCCGCCTGGCGGTGGGAAGCTTCCGCGCGCTTGGAGATCTGGTGCGGGTTCCGTGGCGCGGTTTTACGCCCTTTGCGTTGATCTCGCACAAGCTGCTGCGGTGGCTGGTGCCGTTTTTCGCGATCACCCTGCTCATAAGCAACGTCTTGGTAATGCATAGCCCGTCTTATCGCGTGGCGCTGGCGGCCCAAGTCCTCTTCTACTGTTGGGCTGGGCTGGGCTTCTTTTTCTACCAGCATATGCGGCGGGTGCGTTATGGGCTGGTCCCGTACTTCTTATTTGCTATGCACCTGGCGTTTATCGTGGGATTCTTTCGGTGCCTGGTGGGCGCAGATCGAGCGGTCTGGCAAAAAGTCAGTTAGTAATCGAAGCGGGGTGGATTTTAGCGCCCGCTTCCGGATAAAGGATAGATGGCATCGAACACGACAGTTTCAGCTGAAGAAGCAGTGTCTCAGGCACAAGACAATAAAGATTCTCGCACTGGACATTTTGAACGGCTGCTGCCCATGCTGCGGTGCTTGCGCTGCAAGGGAGACCTTGGCGTTCACGACCGCGGCGTCCAATGTCGAAACTGCGCCACCATTTTCCCCGTCAGCAACGGCGTGCTGCGCTTTGTCGAATCGCAAGGTTATGCAGAGAATTTCGGCTTCGAGTGGGGAAAATACGCGCGCACTCAGCTCGATAGTGAGATATCCAATTTATCTGAGCGCCAGTTCACCGAGTCGACCGGTTTCAGTCCCGAAGAACTAAAAGGCAAGTGGATATTAGACATTGGTTGCGGTATGGGACGCTTTGCCGAAGTCGCCAGCCGCTGGGGCGCGAACGTGGTGGGCATCGACCTCAGTCTAGCGGCCGATGTCGCCGCCAGGAATCTGAGCTCGCGGGATAACGTTTGGATCTGCCAGGCCAGTGTTTTGAACTTGCCCTTCCGCGAGCAGAGCTTTGACTACATTTACAGCATCGGCGTCTTGCATCACACGCCCGACTGCGAGCAGTCCTTCAAGATGTTGCCCAAATTACTCAAACCGGGCGGCAGCGTGGCCATCTGGCTGTACAGCGCTTACGTTCGCTGGTATCGCATGAGTGACGTTTACCGCAAGTTCACGACCAAGCTTTCGCCGAAATCCCTGCACGCGTTGTGCGTCGCGACCGATCCGCTTTATTACGTGCATCGTGGACTGAAATTTATTCCAGGCATCGGTTCCTTTTTCAGCGGAATGCTCGCCTACGCGGTGCCGATGAACGATAACCCTAAGCGCGAGTGGCGTTTGCTCGACACATTTGATTGGTATTCGCCGGTGTACCAGTCGAAGCATACTTACGAGGAAGTCTTCCGCTGGTTTGAAGATTGCGGCCTCGAGGACCTGCACGTTCTCTACCGGCCCATCGCGGTTCGAGGCACGAAGCCACTACATAGCCGCACCACTTAAGCGGGCTGCGACATTTAGCCGGAGGTTTCACCAACCACTATGTGCGGCATCGCCGGAATGATGGGCACAGAGCGCGGGTGTGAAGTCGATGCTGCGGTCGTGCGCCGCATGTGCGATGTGATCGTCCATCGCGGTCCGGACGATTACGGCGCATACGTCAACGGCCCAGTCGGGCTGGGCATGCGCCGTCTCAGCATCATCGACCTTTCCACCGGCCACCAGCCTATCGCCAACGAAGACGAAACCATCTGGATCGTCTACAACGGCGAAGTTTATAACTTCATCGAGTTGCGCGACGAGCTGCGCGCCCGCGGCCACGTTTTTCGCACCAACACCGACACCGAAGCCATCGTTCATCTTTACGAAGAGTTCGGTAGCGACTGCGTCAAACGCCTGCGAGGAATGTTCGCGTTTGCGATTTACGATTCGCGCGATCGCTCTTTGCTCTTAGCTCGAGACCGATTGGGCAAGAAACCTCTGCATTACGCCCTGGACGGCGAATGGCTGGTATTCGGATCCGAGATCAAGTCCTTGCTCGAAGCTGCACCGGGTTTGGCGGAAGTCAATCGCGAAGGCATTCTCAATTATTTTTATTTCGGATACATTCCTGATCCGCAATCTGCATTTCGCAAGATCCACAAACTCCCGCCGGGACATCTGCTCGAATGTCGCAATGGAAAAATTAACGTAAAGCAATACTGGGACGTTCCCGCGTACGGAACGCACGCGCCGATCTCAGAAGAAGAGTGTCTGGAAGAGCTGGAGCGGCGTCTGTCGGAAGCCGTCTGCATGCGGCTGATCAGCGATGTGCCGCTGGGTGCGATGTTGAGCGGGGGAGTGGATTCGTCGATTGTGGTGGGGTTGATGGCGAAAGCCACGTCGCGTCCGGTGAAGACTTTTACCATCGGATTCGATCACAACGAGTTCGATGAAACTCATTACGCGCGCCAAGTGGCTCAGGCTTTTGCCACCGAACATCACGAACTAATCCTCAAGCCCGATGTGGTCGGAACGTTGGAGAAGCTAACTCCGGGACTGGAAGAGCCGTTCGCGGATTCGTCGATCCTGCCGACTTATTATGTTTCGCGGCTGGCGCGAGATCACGTGACGGTGGCGCTTTCCGGCGACGGTGGCGATGAATTGTTTGCCGGATACGAAAGATACACGCGGTTGCTACGTAGAAGCCAGCTCGATCATCTTCCGCAATGGCTCGGCCGTATATATCGCGAGCAGATTTTCCATCGCACCCCGAGCTTTTACGGGCGGCGTTTTCTTTTCAACATTTCACTGCCGCTGCGCGATCGCTATATCGATAGCGTCTCGCACTTCCCGGCTTGGGGTAGGGAACGTGAGTTGTTCAGCGAAGATTTCCTGGCATGGTCTGATGCGGTTGAATCTCCGCTGAATTTGTTCCGCCGCTACTTCGATGATGCTCCCGCGAAGGATTTCGTTTCGCGGCTGCTGTATCTCGACACGAAAACGTATCTTCCCTTCGACATCCTGACCAAAGTAGACCGCATGAGCATGGCGACCTCGCTTGAGGTGCGGGTGCCGATGCTGGATCACATTTTTCTGGAGTGGGTCACCAGTTTGCCCGTGTCTTTGAAACTGCACGGCATGAATGGCAAATACATTCTGAAGAAGCTGGCGGAACGGGTCGGCGTTCCTTCCGAAGTATTACATCGCCCCAAGCGCGGCTTTGCCATGCCTCTGGTGCACTGGATGAGACAAGAACTGAAACGTGATCTGGTGGAAATCCTGCTGGAACCGCGCACGCTAGAACGCGGATATTATTCAAAGCCGGCGCTTCGCCGACTGGTCGAAGAGCATGCCAGCGGTCGCCGCGACCGTTCGCACGAACTCTGGCTGCTGCTGATGCTGGAACTTTGGCATCGCAACTTTCTCGAAGCCCGCGCCGGAAATCAATTCCAATCGACTGCGATCTCGGTGCTCAGTGCGACTTGAAATGCATCCATCCTTCCCGCCGGTTTCCGAAATAGACACGCGAATTCCTCCAGCGACGTCCGGCCGGCGCAGGCGCGTCTTCTTCCTGGTTGATTCATTCGAAATAGGCGGCACAGAAACACAAGCGGTGGAATTGGCTCTGCGGCTCGACCCTGCGCGCTATGCCCTAACCATGGGATGTCTGCGGATGCGAGGGCCTCTGCTGACGAAGCTTGATGGATCAACGGTTTCGGTAATGGAATGGGGCGCACCGGGAGGCGTGAACTCACCGCGCGGCATTTACCAGATCCTTCGCCTAGCCAGGTTTTTAAGTCGCGAACAATTTGACATTGTTCACTCCCACGATCTGTGGTCAAACCTGCTGGCAATTCCAGCTGCACGATTAGCGCGGGTCCCGGTCATTATTTCCAGCCGTCGCGATCTCGCCCATCTAGCCTGGTACACTCCGCGTCACCGAAAAATCCTTCGCCACTTGCAATCGCTTTCCACAGCAGTGTTGGTAAATTCCAGCCAGATTCGCGAGCAATTGGTACACGAAGATGGTTTTCGTCCGGAGCTTATTCAAGTGGTTCATAACGGGATCGATTTCGCTCGATGCAGTAGGCTAGCTCCAAACCGCGAACGGCTTTTTCCGGGGCTCAGCAATTACACATTAATTACGTGTACCGGGAACATGCATAGTTATGTAAAAGGTCACCCGACATTGATTGAGGCGGCCATCCGCGTATGTTCGAAGTTCCCTCAGGTCAAGTTCGTGCTGATTGGCGACGGCGAAAAGAGGGCCGAATTTGAATTAAAGGTTTCGGAGCTTGGACTTCAACCGAATTTCCTGTTTTTGGGCTCACGGCAGGATGTTTCGGAAATACTGGCTTGCTGCGATATGGCGGTTTTGCCGTCGCAGGCAGAAGGTTTTTCGAATGCCCTGTTGGAATACATGGCGATGGGTTTGCCGACGGTTGCCACGAGGGTCGGAGGGAACCCTGAGGTCATAGAGAATGGAATCAACGGTCTCTTGGTGAAGCCTGACGACCCCGCGGCTTTGGCCGACGCAATTTCATCTCTGTTGGAAAATCGGCAGGGGGCTTCTAAGTTGGGAGCAGCAGCGCGCGAGCGAATACGTCGCCACTTTGATTTTGCCCAACTGATCCTTAATATGGACGCTTTGTACGCTGAATTACTGCAGGCGCGCCGTCCTTAGGTCAGGCAGTCGGCGGGTTCTATATTCGACCTAGCCGGACGCTCCCGGCTTGCGGTTTTCAGGCCGTGAAAAGCCAACGAACTCACGCCAGCGGCGTATTGCAAAACCAACGAAGTAGCGAAGTCCCAACTCGCGCGTGAAAGCTTCCGCCGATTGGCGCCGCATGCGGGCACGGATCCATTGCGCCAAGTCACTTAAGGCTTGGCGGTAGAAATGAGCCGGCACTCCCAACAACTTACCCAGCTTTGATTGTTCCACTTCTTCCGAGCGAAGATCCGCATAGAAGCGTCCGTGACTGGCGTGCCATCTTCGGTGATAAGCCTTCTCCATCCGGTCTGGTTCAATTTCCGCTGTGACTATCAGCTCAGGGAGATAGAGTCCCCGGCTTCCCACCCGCCACAACCGCAGCAGGATTTCGTGGTCTTCCAGCGAGCCGATTCCGTCCTTCACGCGCTGGAAATCAGTTTTGAATAGCCCCACCTTCTCAAAAGCGCGCCGTCGGAAGGCGAAGTTGGCGCCGATCAAGCAAAGCTGCTTCTCTGAATCCACGAAAAATGGACGATCGCCATAATCCAGCAAGGCGAGAGGCGACCAATTTTCCTTGGTCAACCATGATGGCGGTTCCGCCGGCCATTTGGGAACCACCTTCCCCCCCAGAAAATCAATATCGGGATTGGCGGCAAAGCCCGCATTAATCCGCCCGACCCAATCTGCAGCCACCCGAACATCGTCGTCTGTAAAGGCAATAAGGGACGCCTTTGCCGCTGCAATTCCGGTATTGCGCCCATAAGACAAGCCCTGTTTCGATTCGAACAGATATCTCAATTTTTCTGGTTTCTGCCTTGCGAGGGCTTCGACGAGAGGACGCGTCCGGTCAGTCGAATTGTTGTCTACTACGAGGATTTCGTAGGCCAGATTCGCGGGCGTTTGAGACAGGATCGCCCGCAAGGCCCCATCCAGCAACTCGCATCGGTTATAGGTGCTGATTACTATTGAAACGTCCATTTAGACCTAGATCTATCCCCACGACCGCACCCCAAAGGGAGTTTGGTGGCAATTAGTTTTTATAAAACACGGCCATTGCTCTTGCCCATGTGAAGACGCCGCGTTTACCATGTTGCGCAATCCTACATCCCCCGGTTGCTCTGGCCAAACGCAGTTCGGTAAACGGACGGGTGAGGGATGCGCCATCGTTATTTTCGTCTAGCCCAGAAGCCAAAAACCCAGATGTACCATAGTGATCTATACACTCCTGGGCTGCTCCTCGCACACTGTGTAAACAAGATTGGCTAGGGTGACGCTGGCTAGCGGACAAGAATTGCAAGCCTGCGCACACGCCAAATCCTCACAACTTTGCTGGAGACCAAAAATGGCGATCCGCCAAGAGCGTTCTTTCCCTACATTTTTGCTTGCCGTGCTGGTTGCGGTTTGCTTTGTCATGCCTGCCATTTCGGCGCAGGCGGCTGATACCAACGTAGTGTTATACGCGTCAAAGGCCCCGGTACGAGCTGGATCGTGGGTAATAGTCTCCGATTCAACCGCCGCCGGCGGAGCTGCAATGACCACGCCAGTATCCTCAACTAAAATTGCCACCCCACTGGCCTCGCCTGCGAATTATTTCCAGATGACCTTCCCCGCCAATGGTGGCCAGGCGTATCACTTATGGATTCGCGGCAAAGCCGCTAGTAATTCTTATAATCACGACTCGGTGTACGTGCAGTTTTCCGATAGCATTACCAGCAGCGGAGCGGCCACGGAGCGTATTGGCACGGCCTCCGCAGCAGCGGTCGTTCTGCAAGGTTGCACCGGCAATCCCGAGCAGGGATGGGGCTGGGAGGACAACGGGTGGTGCGGAACTGGAACGAACATTCACTTCCAAACCACTGGCACTCACACCATTCGGTTACAGTTGCGCGAATCCGGATTCGCGATTGACCAGATCGTACTCTCTCCTCAGACTTATTTGACGGCGGCGCCGGGCTCGCGGACCAGCAACAGTACGATTCTTGCTGCCAACTTGCCTGCCCTTGGTGGTTCGACCCCAACCGTCAGTCTGGCTTTGAGCCCGTCCTCAGGGTCAGTTCCGTTGAATGTTGATTTCACGGCCAATGTTTCAGGTGCGACCGCCTCGAAGTACAACTGGAACTTTGGCGATGGGACGAGCTCAACCGCGTCTCTGCCCTCCCATACTTATAACGCGGCCGGAAATTACACTGCCAAGGTCACGGTGACCGACAGCAGTGGTGGAACCGCTTCCGCCTCCACTGTGGTCGCGGTCAATGGAACCTCCAGCGAAAGCAAACTTCGCGTGGTGCAAGCGAATATTTCCTACGGTGGCCACGGCACAGATAACATTATCAACCTGAACCGGACCGCTGACTGGCTGGTGAAACTGAATCCGGATGTTGCTTCCCTGGTTGAAGCCATTGGAGGCTACAACGATCCCACGCTTATCACCGGCTTGATGAAGCAGAAAACCGGTCTTACCTGGTACAGCTATTACGTGGCGAAATTCCCTGGGTGCCCTGAAGGAGTGATGGTGCTTTCGAAGTGGCCCATCGTAAGTTCGGCGCCGCTTTACATGAGCTACCAGATGCCAGTAGCTGAAGCCACCATAAATGTGAACGGTAAGCTGATCAGCTTCTTCTCAACCCACTTTCAGTGGCCTGAAAATGCCAGCGCGGAACGGCAAGTGGAAGCCAATCAACTGGTCGCTTTCGCGTCAAAATTCGCCGAACCGCGAATCATTGCCGGCGACCTGAATGCTCAGGTTTACACCCCGGAAGTAGGAATCGTTCTGCAGCAGTACTACGGAGCATGGGACGAGGCGGCAAGCAAGGGACTCGCAACCTCGTATCCTGACAATCCTCCCAGTTCTACGACCCGTTCCCGTAGGAGCCGAATCGACCACATTTTCTATGCTAAGGGTGCGACTGGCGTCTCGGTGGCCGGGGCAGCGATTCCTGATCAGCGAGCCGCCGGGACGGCCGCCTTAGTGACGGTCAAAATTGGCACCACTGACGACAAAGGGGTGCGACCGTCTGACCACAATTTTGTTGAGGCCACCCTCAATCTGAATTAGGGCCAACTCGATAACTTCAAATTGCTGCAACTCACGGACGCATCCTACTGTATGCGTCCGTGACATTGTGAGACTGGTCTTCCCCAACTTTCGACAGCTCGGTGCATGTCGGTGGCGGAGTCCACGCGCACGATCATCTTCTATCACTCTCTGGGTCCATGCCCTCGCAAAGCTTTGCTGGCGGAAGTGCGCACTGGCCCACCATTTTCCAGAGTCGACCGCATCTGTAGGCGCATTAAGTGGTGCTGGCGGATGCCGCACATACTGAACAATCCGCAGCGCGTTAAACTTTCCGGACAACACCACAGGAAGACGAGGTCAGATCCAGCAGCCGCCTAAAAAAAAGGGCAACCGTGACGGGTGCCCTCTTGCTTTGCGCTTGGAACTCCTACTGATACGTATAGATCAAAGTATTGCTGCTTTGACCATTCGGGTTTTCAACCACAACAGGCGAGGTGCCTGCTGGGTTTGCCGGCACCACGGCGGTGATACTGGTGCTGGTTAGGCTCTGAACAACTGCCTGTTGACCTGCCACCAGCACTTGGGCCCCGGAGACAAAGTTCGTTCCTTTGATAGTGACCGTCGTCCCACCCGAAACGGTGCCCGAGCTGGGGGTCACATCGCTGATCGAGGGCGCCAGCACAAAAGTAAACCCTTGCGTCAATGTGCTGCTCCCGCTGCCGCTATCAATTATGCCAGTCGCAAAATCCATATTGGTGACGACCACGTCTGTCGCGCCTGCAGCGTGAGCGACAGTCGTGGCAATGATACAGGGCAACTGAACCCCAGAGCCGCAGACTGTCGCGTCGTAAGTCACAGCCATGGTCAATGCCCGCATCCCGGTGCCAACCGGTGGCGGCGGTCCCCCAAAGCTCACCACCGCACCGTATCGAAATCCACTGCCGGAAATGACGAGTTGAGTGCCACCGTTGGTCGAACCTGAAGCTGGCGAGATCGCACTCACGCTGGGAGGTGCCGGCGGATCGACGTAAGTAAAAGCGGATTGCAAGGTTCCGGACTGACCCTTCGCGTTTGTTACCACCACATCCAACGGCGGTCCCGCGCTTCCAGCGGGCGTAGTGGCAGTCATCGATACCGGGCCATGGGTAACGACCGTTGCGGCCACTCCACCGATGGTTACGGTCGTCCCTGTAAGATTGCTTCCCGCGATCGTGACCGTATCTCCACCCGCAGTGGAACCGGTGTTCGGCACTATCACGTTTAACTGCGGCTGAGTGGAAGGCGGAGTTGACGTATAAAGGAACCCATTGGGCAGCGAACCCTGATCGCCAGCTGAATTACGGACTAAAACATTCGCGGATCCGGCCACATGGGGTGGCGTAACTGCGGTAATGGTCGTACTGTTCACCACAACAACCTTACTTGCCGTCGCAACACCGAACGTCACAATGGCGCCGGCAGCGAAATTCGTGCCAGTTATTGTCACCGGCGCGCCGCCGTTGGCATTACCTGTAGCGGGGCTAATGGACGACACTGTGGCGCCCAGAGTTGCAGCGGTTCCCCCGGTGGTGAAGCTCCAAATGGGTCCGGTTGACGTCAAATTGGCCATCGTTTTGGAAACGATCTTCCATCGGTAAGTCGTCTGTGGCGCTAGCCCGGAGATGCCATAGCTGCCCAAAACATGATTAGGCGCTGGATCTGGAGCACCGGTGTCTACGTTCGAGGCGATCAGAGTTAGCGGCCCAGTCGCCCCCGTGCCCAGGTAAACATCGAACAACTGGCCCCAAGGACCGCCGTCCCATTTGAGACTTGAGCTTTGGTTTACGCCAGTCGCTCCATTAGCTGGAGTCTTATTGACCGGCGCCCCCGGCCCGATCGGAACAAATGCCCGGTACTCCTGAGGCGAATTCCATCTCCGTTCAAACTGGTTTACAAACCAATCGAAAAACCACGGCTTGACTGCTGCCGTACTGAAAAAATTGTGCTCCTGTTGGCTGTTGAATGAAGGCAAAGTCCAATTAGACGAACCCCAAACAGCCAGATTCTGGCCATAGAAGATCATCGACTTCTCATGGTTCTGGCCACCGTGCTTGGTGATCTTGAGCGGAACTCCAGCTGCGAACAAGCGATCTACGTTATACCGGTCCCACACCCGAGCGGGGTTTGAATATTCTGAAGAATCGACGATTAGCCGAATCGGAACGCCGCGACGGAAGGCTGCGATGGTGGCGTCGGTGATGGATGCATTTGTGATGCGGAACATATCAACATCGAGCTTCACCTTCTCGGCATTGATCGCGCTTATGCTCTTAACACCATAATCATCTTTATTTTTAGGTGAAGGCAGAAAATTCATTCCGCATCCATCAGTCACGTTTGCGCATACCTCGAATTCAATCGGGTAGGTTGCGTAGGAGCGAACCAGCGGCATCCCGCCGGTGTTCGCATAATCGGCGAAGCTGGTGGTATCGACCCACCAGTTGTCGTACATGGTGCGGAAACTATTGACGATCGCCGGATCGTCGGAGTAGTGGATGGCCTCGTCAACGTAAGTCTGGTATGGCTTCCCTGCCACCAGTTCAGATGAGCTGAAGTTAGCCCCGCTGAATTCCACAGTTCCTTGGCCCGCGAACAGCATCATTTTCCAGTGCAATATCCCATTGGCGACCCGCTGTCGCATGGGAACCGGGGGCGTCATCGCCGCGAATTGTTGAAGGATCTGCTCATTGGGCAAATGAGCTTCATCTGCCCGCGGATCCACCATCATTCGCACCTTGACCCCGGCCTGGATCTTTTTCGTGAGCGCACCCGAAATGGCGGAGTCGTCCATAAACCAAAAGGCGGTATCGATTTCGACATTTTCGTTCTGAATCAGCTGAATTAACTGTGCCCGGCAGTCTTCAAACGAAACGTCACATAAGCGCTCGGAAGCGGAAGCAGGAAGGATGAGACCAGCCACAACAAAGACTAATACCAATACGGAATTCCACAAATTTTTGCAATTCATATTCACCTAAGGGAGTTATTTGCGCGAGCGGAAAATGGCGCGGCCTGGGAGAGACTACGGGCACTTCCGGACTCAAACAGCATACAACCCCGGACTAGATTTTTCGACTCGGTAAACCTAATGATTCGTTTAAAAACACTGCAAGCAGAGTGCCAGGTTTTTGGACGCCGCAAGCAGCTGCTCCGTTGCCCAAACGACGCGTTCAACTGAGGTTGTTACGGCAAATGCGGGCCTTCCGTCCGGATGTGACGGTGGCGCAGTTCATGGCTTTGCGCAAAAGTGGAAATGTATTCACCTCGTATTTTCTTGCCTCGGCAAAGACTTGCTTTAGTTTGTAAAGTTATGTAATTGCACGGCTTGTCGCAGTTACAGGTTTGTGGAACAAGTCGGTGGTGGCCACCGTTCTCTGCGGCAGGCGTAAATGAGAACCGGCAATGATCGTGCTGCTCTGTGGTCGTAAGGATTAGTCGTCTCTTCGACGTTCTGTTCGAGAAAGTTCTGTTCGAGGCTTAAGCCTGCACCTGACAACCGAAGTTGTGAATTCGCGTGTTAGCAGATTGGCGAAGAATCTGAGTTTCCTGATCGGGACCGCCTCGAACGAAATAATCCTAAAATCGGCCTCATCGACTACTCGCAGGAATCGTCGAATACTCAACTGAGCCAGTCCCTCTGGAATGTCCTTGAAGCGTGCCACCTTGTTTCGCTTTATCTCGGCGCGTCTTCGCACAAGTACGTTTTCCGTAAAAATTAGGTGGGCCCATGGGAAAGGTGAGAATACATGTCCGCCGTAGGGGTGATACCAAGTCGGCCCGAATGAGGCCCATACATAGCCGTTCGGCTTTAGCAAATCGCGCATAATTCCGAGAATGGCGTTGGGATTTTCAAAATGTTCAAAGCTGTCGAGCGAGATAACGACATCGCACTTCTCGTCTGTCGACTTGGTGAACTGACAGCGGTCACCTACCCCGGCTCTCGTCGCATTCTCTCGCGCCGTTGTCAGCGATTTCTCCTGCTATCCACGCCGATCACTCGTGCTGCCCCGTTTTGCGCGATCCGTACAGATTCCAGTCCCTCACCACAGCCGAAATCCACAACAACCTTACCCTCGAGTTCCTTGTAAACGTCCGCGCCCAGAACTACTTGTAACTTGTCTTTATCGGCATACGCTTTGCCTGAAAGGTTATAGACCGGCGCAGGCCATAGTGCCCGTAGCAGGCGATATCCCAATTCTCCACCTAGAAAGCCCATTTGAGCTTTATGCCCCGTCGCGACGCGTTCGTCAAGAGCCACTTGGCAGATTGTTTTTTTTCAACATTGATTTTCTCTGTGTCTTCGCGCAAAAACGAAAAAATGATTTCCACCTTCTGATTTAGTTCGGAGCGGACAATTCCATTACTTCGTAGAGCTCTTTAACTGCACGGCTGGTGGCGGTTCCGGGTCTGTAGAACAACTCCTCAGCTATTATCTTTCTCTCGGTTGAGAGCTGAGCTTGGTCAGCATAAGCCGACTCGACCTCACGCACCGTTTCTTCCGGGTTCCGGACGGTAGTTGATGCTTTCACTAAAAGGTCTACGTAATCAGGATGAATGTTGGTTCGCGCTATGAGTTCGGGCATTTCAATTCTTATGAGTGGCCGATCCAGTAGAAGGTACTCAAAGCCGGCCGAACTGTGATCGCTAATCATGACGTCGGCGGCCACCAGGTAAGGCGCAATTGTGCCCCGCGCAGCTAAATGGCCATCATGTCTGCGCAAGATAGGCGTCAAACGCTCAACCCAATTTATGCCGCCGGAGTTTCGCGGATCGGAATCGCGCGAATTGTCATGCAATTTCACAATCACACAAAATCCGGCACGCCCCAGCTGCGCGACTAATTCTTCGCCCATAACATTCAGCGATGCATAGGGCGTCCAAGTCGGGGCATACAAAACTGTGCGCCGCGAAGGATCAATCCCCAGCGATCGCAAGATGTCATCGCGTTGCATCGAGCCATCCACCAGGCAATCCGCTTTGGGCATGCCAATCAAACAAATGGCGGGGCTGTCGGCATCGATTGCTCCCGCGGAAATGAAATTATTCAGCCGCCGCTTATTGATAAAAAACAGCCGGTTCCACTCGCGCAAAGAATGGTCGGGACGGTCGTACACATTGCCATACTTGCCCGCAACGCCATGAAAAGTTTGAATGCGCCTGGTGCCGCGCGGCAGTTTCGCCCAGATAAAATCTGCCGCCAGGTATGCATCAAATTTCATCAGCGCCGCGCGCTCCGGACTAATAGTTCGAATGCCCTCTCCGGCCTCAGCGAAGATGTGGCGGATGTTATCAGGATGATTGCTCGACGTGAAAAAGAACTCGACCCGCGGATCCTGCGATAAACGCCGGTGAATAGGCGCGATCATGCTGAACTCCATGGGTAGCCCCGCATTGATCAGAATCCGCCGCCGCTCAGGGTGCAATAATCTTTGGACCCTTGTGTCCAGGGCCCGCAGTCGCGAGACGATTTGCCTGGACTTCATCTCACTTCTCCGGCAGATAGAAGTTTAAATCGGCGAAATTGAGCGGAATTCGCGGCAGGATTTCGTCCTGAGCGCGTCGCAGATCGTCGGGGAAATCAATTTCTATCCAGGGGAAACCCCGAGTGCTCACCGCGTGTAACGGCCGTGCTTTGGAAAATTCCAAAAAGGCTCGCGGTGCCCAGCTTTTCTTTGCGCCATCGGCAATAAGCTTTTCCAGCTCTTTCGCCAGTAAACTCGCGCCCGTCGGGCCAAATTTCACGATTCCGACATTCTCGCCGTCGGCTTCTTCCGTATCCATGGTTTTGGAAATGTCCAGCAATTGTCCGCCGCGCACCTTTACCTTCATTTCTTCGTCGCCATATTTGGTCTGGTTGCGCCAGGAGACCAGTATCGCGTCTTCATATTTCGCGGTAAGCAGGTCGCCCAAAAGTTGAGGATGGAAAAATACATCGGAATTCATGACCACGATTCCGTCCCCAAACAGCTCCCGCGCCAGCCACAGCGAATAAAGACTATTCGTCTCGGCGAAGATCGGATTCTCGACGTACTCGACCTGCGGACCACAGATGCGCCGAATGCGGTCCGCCTGAAAACCGACCACGACCGCGATGTGGGTGATTCCGCAGGCCCGCAAATAGCTGGACTGGCGCTCAATCAGCGTCATTCCGCCCAATTCAACCAGGCACTTTACGGATTCCCCGGAAACCGGCTCCAGACGCGAGCCCTTCCCTGCCGCCAGAATGATCGCCCTCAAGTGAGTCCTTTTGAATTGTTACCGTCGATTAATGCACAGCTATAACCCATCAAACTTATCAAAGGTGGTTTCACTAAGCCCCCGCGTTGCGGTCCTTCCAACGCTGCCTAAGAACCCCCAGGAAGAACCACAAATCCAGCTCTCGCTCAAACGCAGCAACTTGCTCGCCCTTTAAGCGCTGTTTTGCCATGGTAAACGCCGATTCCAGGCATGAGCGATACATGTAACGCGGCACGCCAAAAATCATTCGAACGTTGACAAAATCGAGAGCAGTTCGTTCAGGCGCCTGCATATCGATGGGGTGCTGCTGGTAAAGAATGGCCCTGCTGACGCCGTGCCAGTATGACCATTTTCGAAAATAGCGCTTATGCAGACGATCCGCAGGGATCACATGGTGCACCACCATCTTCGGAGCATACATGCCCCGCAGCCCGGCTTTGCGTGCGCGCAGCATCCACTCGCGGACCTCCTGGCCGAGCAGAGTGCCGGCTTTCCGGCCGAGGCCCGGATCCCACAAGCCGGCGCGATCGAACGCCTCCCGCTGAAAAACCAGGTTCACTCCCAGGGGCGCGTAGCGTTTCCCGAACTCGACTGGGTCGGGTCCAAAGTCCAGTAGCGCGATCACCGCCCAGTGCGGCCCTCCGTTGTCAGCCAGCCAAGCCGGCCTGGGGCCATGCCAGATCGGCAGAACCTTGCCGCCAACGAAATCACACTGTTCGCGATTCAACGCCATCGCGGCCTGTTGCAGCCAGTCCGGTTCAAAGCGCACATCGTCGTCAGTGTTGGCAATAATTTCGCCCTTGGCTGCCGTAATCCCCGCATTCAGCGCCGCGCTTCTTCCGACCCGAGGCTCAAACACATATCGCAGTGCGGTCGGGAAATTTGCTGCGCAGGCGGCAACAATTTTAGGGGTGGCGTCGCGGGAGTTGTTATCCACAACAATCACTTCCCAACTTCCAGGATGGTTGATATTTGCCAGGCTGGCCAGAGTCTGCTTAAGTTCGGCGGCGCGATTATAAGTGGGTATAACTACCGAGAATTGCATTCGTAAGCGGTCGACCCCGCGGTGTGAAATCCGCGAAACATCTAGCAGAACTTCAATTCAATGCTTTTCGGCTGTAGTATTCTAACTCAGTCATGGCGAAGGGCTTTATGATTTCGCTATTCGTGTCGGTCCGCCAAGTTTTTCATGCCGCCCATCATCCAGGTTAGCCACCTTTCGAAGGAATACGAGCGGGGGCGATCCATTCATCACGACAACCTGCGAGAGATGGTCATGCGAAATCTGAACCCTTTGGCATGGGTAAAAAAATCTGCCACGAAGTCGAAGCAATCACGAAAATTTTGGGCCCTCGATGACATCAGCTTCGAAGTTGCTCAGGGCGACGTCGTGGGAATTCTCGGCCGTAATGGCGCCGGCAAGAGCACCTTATTGAAGGTTATTTCCAAGGTCACCGATCCCACCAAAGGCAGCATTACGCTTCGCGGACGATTGGGAAGCCTTCTCGAAGTCGGCACCGGATTTCATCCCGAACTCACCGGGCGAGAAAACGTTTATCTTAACGGCGCGATACTGGGCATGAGCAAGTCTGAAATCGACGGCTACTTCGATGCGATCGTCGATTTTTCAGAGATCGGAAAATTTCTGGATATCCCGGTAAAACGCTACTCCAGTGGAATGTACTTGCGCTTGGCGTTCGCTGTGGCGGCCCATCTGAACACCGAGATTCTGATCGCAGATGAAGTGCTGGCCGTCGGCGACATTGCATTTCAAAGAAAATGCCTTCGCAAAATGAGCGAAGTGGCGCGCCAGGGCCGCACCGTGCTTTTCGTCTCGCACAACATGGCGGCGGTCGCTGACTTGTGCACCCGCGGAATCGTGTTAGACACGGGCAAATTGACCTTCGATGGTTCTGCGAAGGAAGCAATCCAGCTATACATTGGCATGATGTTCCACACGCATGGCACTCCCAGCCACATCATCGATTTGCGCGCCGCTCTCGATCGCCGATCTCCTCAGGGCAAGTTCCTGCAGGCACTCGAGCTGTACACCGGTCACGACGAACCGCTAATGCACGGGATTTCAGTCGGTGGCCGACTGAAAGCGCGAGTTCATTTCAATCTGCCGTACACGACATCCGCTTTTAACGTGGGCCTGGGGTTCAATAATGCTGTCGGGCAGCGTGTATTTACGGCGCACACATTGTTCGAACCAAATCGCGACCCCGCTCCGGTTTCCGGACCACAAGTGCTGGTATGTGAAATTCCGAGCCTGACGCTGCTTCCCGGGGATTATGTTTTGCGCGTCTGGCTGGACGTGGGGAACACAGAAGCCGATCTCATCGATTCAGCCGCACGGATTACGGTGCTTGAATCCGACTTCTACGGTAGTGGAAAGCTGCCCGGCGATGGCATGTTTGTTCTCGATCAGCAATGGTCTCTGGGCTCTTGAACTCGATGACAATCACTCTTCCCCAAGCAAACATCCTGCCGCACTCTATGAGTCCCTGTTGGATACCAGGAGCCTGATGCCATCATCTTTCGAGGTGACCATTCGCCCGCATCGAGGTTGGCAACCGATCGATCTTCGCGAGATCTGGCTCTACCGCGAGTTGCTTGTCTTTCTGGTCTGGCGCGATATCAAAATTCGTTATCGCCAGACGCTGCTCGGCGCACTGTGGGCGGTTCTGCAGCCGCTGATTGCGATGATGATTTTCACATTCATTTTTAATCGGCTCGCAGGCGTTAAGAGCGACGGCCCACCTTACCCATTGTTTGCATTGGCAGGGCTTGCGCCCTGGACATTTTTTTCTACCGCAGTTTCGCAATCCAGTAACAGCTTGGTGAGCAATCAGCAACTGGTCTCGAAAATTTATTTTCCCCGTGTCTTCATTCCGCTCGGCTCAGTCGGCGCGCTGCTGCTGGATCTCGGACTGAGTCTGATTTTGCTGGCTTTGTTGATGGTCCACTATCACTGGCCGGTTTCGCTAAATCTCCTATGGTTGCCGATTTTTATCGTTGCCGCGGTGCTGGCAACATCCGGTGTCGGCCTGATCCTTTCAGCTTTCAACGTCAGTTTTCGTGACGTGAAATATGCGGTGCCCTTTCTCATCCAGATGGGCATCTTCGTAACCCCGGTGATTTACCCCATTCGCTATATTCCCGGCTCCTGGAAAATCCTCATGGGTCTGAATCCCATGACCGGAGTCGTCCTGGGATTTCGTTACGCCATACTGGGCAGCCCATCTCCGTGGCCGGTCATGGGATTATCTCTCGCCGTGAGCGTCTTATTGTTTTTCTTCGGGCTGCTGATCTTCCGGCGAATGGAAAGGCGTTTTGCCGACATTATCTGACCGTGCTGCCCATCCTCCAAATCGAGAATTTGTCGAAAGAGTACGTGCTCACCCGCGATTCATTTGAGCAGAGTGGAGTGCGTGCCGCGCTGGCGCGAAGATGGGCCGCACTTCGGCGGTTCAGTGGTTCGACATTGCCGGACGAAAACGCGGGGGAACATTTCTGGGCTTTGAAAGACCTCTCTTTTGATGTCAACGAAGGGGACGTAGTTGGCATCATTGGCCGGAATGGCGCCGGCAAGAGCACGCTCCTTAAAATTGTTTCGCGGATCACCGATCCGACCGAAGGTCGAGTCGTGGTGCGCGCGCGAATGGCAAGTTTGCTGGAGGTCGGGACCGGCTTTCATCCCGAATTGACCGGTCGCGAAAACATTTTTCTGAACGGAGCGATTCTCGGCATGCGCAAAGCTGAAATCGTAGCCCAGTTCGATGAAATCGTGGCTTTCGCCGAACTGGAAAAGTTCCTTGACACTCCGGTGAAGCATTATTCCAGCGGTATGCATGTGAGATTAGGCTTCGCGGTCGCGGCGCATTTAAATCGTGAAATCCTGATCGTGGATGAAGTGCTGGCAGTGGGCGACATGGCATTTCAGAGAAAATGCCTGGGCAAGATGAGCGAAGTCAGTAGCGTCGGCCGGACCGTGCTGTTTGTCTCCCACAACATGGCTGCGGTTGAAAATTTGTGCAGGCGCGGGATTGTTTTAGACAGTGGAAGAATCGCTTTTGAGGGTACATCCAAAGAAGCGGTCCTTGATTACCTGGGTCGCGTTTCCGGCTCGCGGGATTCGACCGGACATATCATTGATTTGAGCGCAGCTTCGGATCGCCGCTTTGCGCGCCTTCCTTTACTGAAGCGGCTGGAATTTTATACCGACGACGATCGGCCTCTCGCGAATGACCTGCAGATCGGCGCGCGTCTTCAGGTTCGAGTGCACTTTGAATTACCCGACCTGACGGCCGACTTCAACGTGGGGATCGGCTTCGATAACTCCTATGGTCAGCGAGTCTTTACCGCCCAAAGCCAATTCCACCCGGGTCGCCCTAGGCAAGCCCGCATAGGCGCGCAGGTTTACATCTGCGATCTTCCCAGCCTCACCGTCACTCCGGGTGAATACAGCTTGCGGGTATGGCTCGAGATCGACAATGCCGAAGCCGATTTAATCAACGATGCGGTGCGGCTTCGAGTTATTGAGTCTGATTATTACGGCACCGGCAAAGTGCCGTGGAACGGCGCTTTCGTCCTAAAGCATCGTTGGACAAACGAAAGCGCGGAGTCTTCGGCAACAGGCAACTAAGCCTGATTGAAACGCCCTACATGCTCACCGTAACAAAATAATCGCGCGCGATTCGCTCGATACGAACCTGCTCAGGCGCTACGCTCGAAAATAACTGCTTGAGCTGGGGCAAGTTATAAAGGTAAAGCGGGCAGCGGCTTTTGTAACGAAGCTTGCGTTGCCAGGCAAGAATTCCGCCGTCCGTGGGAAAACTGAAGAATGCTTTTGAGTTGGTGACGCTCAACACTTTTTCAATGGTTTTCCGCGGATCGGCCATGTAATCCATAAAGCCCATGGCGATGGTGTAATCGTATTTCTTATCGATGGGATCCACCAAAAAGTCCTTGCGGTCAAAATGACAACGGCTTCCCATGCCGGCAGATTCAGCATGCTGGCTGGACAGGTTGATCATTTCGTCCGCGAAATCGATGCCGTACACTTCGGCGGCGCCATTTTTCGCCAGCGTAACGCTGTAATGGCCTGGCCCGCAGCCGATGTCGAGCACCGTCTTCCCGACTATGGGCGAACAGCCCTCAATGGTTTTCTCATATCGGAGCCGCATGCTCGCCCGAAAATGCCGGTTGATCAGCCGATTTACGAACGTATTGCTGTTACCGTAAATGGCGTTGAAGTCGCGCGCATAGGCGTGAAAAAATTCTGAAGTGCGATTGGTTGATGCGTTCATGCAGTCTCCGCTACTCGGTTATCGGTGGTTACAGTTGTCGGCTTGCGCCTGGAACTGGATTCAGTGAAAAATGATGGATTTTCGGCGATAAATTCAGCGAATGGCGTGACCTGGAATTCGTCCAAAATATTTCGCAGCTTCGTTTCCGTAGTCTTAAGATTCACATACGATTTGAATGTCCGGGTAAGACCCAGACTCAGGCGAGGATGATCAGGATCGATTTCCCGGGGATGGATGTAGAAAATCACCGGCCGATTCTCACCCAGAACTTTGCGGCACATCTGACGCACGACCGGGTACGGAAACAAGCGAAGATAACCACCGCCGAAGAAACAAAAACGCTTTCCTAAAACATCGGCCACAGTGATTGGAAACTCCATAAGCCTGTCCGAAATCATGTGCGGAGCATATTTGTTGGTGTTCAACCCACCGTGTTGCCGCGGCGCGGGGAATACCGAAGAATCGTATTTATATCCAGCCTCGACGAGCTTTTCAAAAAACCACGGCGTGTCAGCGGTCACTGAAAATCCCGGCGCCCGATATCCACGAACCACTTGTCCGCTTATATTTTCAAGGATGTCTTTGCTTTTGCGTGCATCGTCAAAAAACGCTTGCGGCGTCATGGTGTAGATCAGACGGTGCGCGTAGCCGTGAGAGGCGATTTCGTGTCCACGAGTTAAAGCTTCTTTAACCAGGTGGGGATATCTCTCGGCGACATAGCCCAGGAAAAAACAGGTTACGCGGACATTTTTTTCGCTGAATAGATCGAGAAGCTTGCGGAAATTCCGCTCTACACAAGGCGGCAAAGAATCCCACTGTGAGATATCCGGCGCCGCCGCGGCCTCCAGAATGTGGAACCAATCTTCGACATCTACCGACATTATGCTCTTCATAAAATCACACTCTCGTTGGCGAAACCGCTTCATCGACCGGCAGGTTCATGTCACGGGTGCTACTCACTGATGCCACGCGACGCAACACGGCGTCGAATTCGGCGGCTACCGAAGACCAGCTGTAATGTTGTTCTACCAATTGGCGTGCGGCGTAGCCTAATCGTCGACGTTCCTCTGAGTCGCGAAGCAACGCGCCAACTTTCCGAGCAAATTCCTGGGGGCTATCGGCTATCGATATATCACTAGCGTCCCTGATCGGCAGGCCTTCAGCCCCCAGGGTAGTGGAAACGATTGCCTTGCCCATGGCCATGGCCTCAAAAATCTTTAGCCGGGTGCCGCTGCCGATGCGCAAGGGCACAACATAAACTGATCCCTCCCGAACATAAGGACGGATATCATCGACCGTGCCGGTAACGTGAACTGCCGGTTCAGAAGCCGCGGCGGCGCGTAATTTCTCTGACGGTTTACGTCCCACGATGGTGAAGCTGACTTGAGGTATCTCGCGCCGGATCAGCGGAAGTACGGAACGCAGAAAGTAAAGAACACCATCCTCGTTGGGCATCCAGTCCATGGATCCAGTGAACACCAGCGAATTGGGCTTCTCGTTCCCGTTGTCGGGGCGGAAATATTCCGTATCTACTCCGGTTGAAATAACCGTCATCTTGGAGCGGTTAAGGAAATCGCTGAAAAAATCTTTATCTGCCTCGGAGACGGTGAGCACGTGCTCTGACTTTTTCAGGAAATGTTTCTCAAAGTGGGTCATCTTCTGGTATTCGCCCCAGCTGACTATTTTCCAGACAGGGTTGCGGCTTACCTCAAAATGCCGCTTCCAGATCAGCGCCTCGACATTATGAGTGAAAATCACCTTGGGACATGCGACTTCCCATGGAATTGCCGCGGCAGCCACCACGAAATCGCAGATAATGACGTCAAAATTCCGGCTCGCCAGCAATTCGCGCATTCGGGCTTTGACTTCTGGACGGCAATATTTGGAAACCGTGTGCGGCCAGGAAGAGAAGACATTCCTCGCAAAGCTTGCCAGTTCACCTAAACCTCGGTTTGTCGCGATCGGCAACGACAGGTTTACCACCTGGTCGAACATGCCGTTCAGCCCGGAATGAACGTCACTCTGGATGTGCCGCGTAGAAGTTAAACAGCGGTCACTTCGATGGATCTTAGCCAGCTCTTTAAGGATGGAATAGCTCCGGATCTTGCCCCCGATATCTGGAGGTACCAACCCGCCGGCTTTGACCCAAAGAATCTTCATCAGGATACGTTCAGACTGTCCCACGTCCCTAATTAGAACACCCGCCACACAATGATTCATCTGAAAAACCGCACGTGAGCTGCCGGAGTCCAATTCTTGTCTAGCTAGATAAGATGTTTTATATCAATTGTTTAGAGTGATATCACCGTACTGACGTGCACCCTTCCAGTTACCCTAGATGCAAATATTTGCACACCAAGTCAGCGCCCTTACTCGACTCGGGCCACACGCTAGAAGGCGGCCGGTTCCGGCAATTGCGTTTCTGCTGTCACCGAGTCAACTGTTGATAAACCTTTAAGACTTCCTCCAAATTCCGGTCACTCTCAGAAACGACAGGTATCCGTGGCGGAGGGCTATCCAAGAATTTTTTCAGCAGCCGCGACCAATGCCTCAAGGTCGCGAGCTGGAATTAGATGAGTTCCCTCCGGACGCATGCCGTTGTCACTGGCGATGACAGGCACGCCAAAGTGCAGGGCTTCCCGCACCGAGATAGCGTCTCCGTCGTACCAGGTTGTGCGCAGCATGAGGTCGCGGACTGCATCGCCTGCAAGGTCGCGCCATGGGCCAAGTCACCGTTCAGCAAAACGTGCTCGGCATAAGGCAGGAGGCTGCATTCCTTCCGAACCAGCTTCGTCAAGACTTCCCGAACCCGCAACCAGTAAGCCGGCTTTGGATGACTGGTGCGAATCACGCCGAGCGCTTCCATCTGCAAGCTCACGTCGTATTCTGGCTCCAAGCCTCCGACGGAAATCAGCGACGGGGTCATGAGCGGCCAGAAGTTGAAACTTTCGCCGGAAGAGAGGGTTCGCCCAGAGCACTGGCGCGAAGCCCAGGTAAGGCGAAATCACATGAATGCGATCGGGCTCGCACTCCGAGACGTTCGAAAGAACTGTGCAATCTCATCATTGACCGCGATAAGCGCGTCGAAGCGTCGAAGCACAAATGCACGCAGCGTGCGGCGCGTGAGCCGAACGTCCTTCCGGAGAAGATGGATAACCGCCGGAATGAAAAGTGAAAACGCAGCTGAGTCTTCGGCAAGAGCAGAGCACGCTAAACGCCAGGCCAAGTTGTCGCGCCCAAATGCGTCCACCGATATGAAGGTGAATCATGTCGTAACGGTGCGACAGCAGATGTCCAGCCACCTCGACTGCATTGGGATGGATAATAAGATTCCGTTCTCCGACGGCCGGCGAAACGCGTGAGGTTCATCACATCGCAAGTGACACCGCGTTGCCGCAGGAAGTCGACCAGGGCCACAACATGCGTTTGCACGCCGCCATTAGGTGGCGGGTAGGGCCCAAGCTGAAGGATCTTCATTGCGACGGTAAACCAACCTCGCGCTGCCAATCGATGGAGGAGGGCATCAGCGTGGCTGAGGACTCAATCATGCGCAGGCATGCCACAGTCGCACGAATACCGTCCTCGACGCCTATTTCGGGACGCTGCCCTTTTCGCAGACGCTCGAAGAAGGATTGAATTTGTTGACTGTAACCCTTGTTAGGAGTCCAGGACGAGCGCGAGTGCGCAGTCTTTCGCTGCACCATCAGACTCTTGAAATTTTCGGTGATGGCGCCCAGTCCAGGAGCAAAGGCCTCAAGCCGTTCCCCGCTCGAACTCTTGCTTCCTACGGTGCAGTAAGTCAGATTCCCAACTGAACCGTCAGCGAAACGGAAGCTGGCAGCAATGTTGTCCTGGCCAAGCGTGTCTTGCCTTCCAGTTGGTAGTGAAAAGGCGGAAACGCTGACTGGTTCAGAGTCGAGCAGCCAATACATTAAATCCACAAAGTGGCAGGCCTCGCCGATAAGCGCACCGCCTTCCGCAACGTCGGCCATCCAGTAAGAACCAGAAATGCCCGGACTATTCACGCGACAATTTAGTACTGCCGGGGCAGTTCGGTGCGCGAGCTCGCGCTTAAGCTCGACATAAAATGGCGCGAACCGTCGGTTGAAACCAACTGTCAACTGCTTGCCCGTTTCCTGCACCGCCAACCAGAGCTCGCGGCATTGTTCGACGGTTAACGCTAGTGGCTTTTCGACGAAAACATCTTTCCCTGCCCGCAATGCTGCAACGGCCTGATTGGCGTGGCTGGAGTTGCGAGTGACGATGACGACTACACTGACCTTGGGATCGGCTAGAACTTCGTGGTAATCCGAGCAGCAGTAATCCGCTTTGAAACGCAACGCGAACCCTTTGGCGCGCGCGCCATTGGCCGAGCAAATGGCGCGAAGACGAACTTTGGGGACGGCTTTGATATTTGGCAGGTGTACCCAGCGCGAAAGATTACCCGCTCCCAGCAAAGCCACCCCGGTTTCGCCAGCAACTTCCGGTCTGTTTTCAGTTTCTCTGGTGGCGGCAATTTTGCGTTTGGGGACGAACGAGGTGTGTTCTATATCCGGCGAAACCGGATATTGCAGCAGCACCGCCAAGCTTCCGGACGATGGATCAATGATGGTCTCGTAGGCCTTCGATGCATCTTCAAGCGGAAACTGGTGAGTGATTAAAGGCTTCACTCGTACCCGGTCAATCGACATGAGGCGCACGAACTCCTGCATGTTGCGGTTTTCCGTCCAGCGAACGTAGGCAAAAGGATAATCGTGGCCCTGTTTTTCGTAAGCCGGATCGTAGCTGCCGGGTCCGTACGCCCGCGCCATGTAAAACTGAATTTCCTTGAGATACATCGCATTCCAGGGAAAATTCAACTGCACCGCACCGACATCAACAATCCGCCCGCGATCACGACAGATCTCGACTGCAGTTTGGCACGGTGCGTCAGATTTTGCAGCGGCGGCGATGAAAACGCAATCCACGCCTTTTCCATTGGTAAACGCCAGAGCGCCTTCCGGCGCAGATGTCGCTAAAACCCCATCTTCAGCACCCAGCCGCTTGGCCAGTTCGACGCGCTCCGGTCGAAGATCGACAGCAATTACCGAACCGCCCTGCACTGTCACCAATTGCGTGATGAGCTGGCCTACCAAGCCAAGCCCTAACACCGCGACACGGTCGCCTAATCCGATATTGGCGACGCGGACTGCGTTCATCGCGATGCTTCCCAACGTCGCAAAACACGCATATTCGAACCCAACCTGATGGGGAATTTTCACTGCCAGATTACGCGCAGCCAGGATGGCTTCTCCGTGACCGGTGCCTTCGCCCCCGTACGCGACGCGGTCGCCAATCTCAAACTCCGCGACGGATGGATGCTTATCCACAACGATGCCAGCACCTGAATAGCCGAGTACCGCGTACTCACTGAACTTTGCCCGCACCTCGCGAAAAGCTGGCAGCGGGCCAACTTTGACCACTGCGTTCCAAATGGTCGCAAGATGCGATGGGTTCTCCGCAACTGCCTTCAGCACGCCTTCGTTGTGAATGCTGGCGGTTTCCGTGCCGCTACTGATTAAAGAAAAAAAAGGACGAACTACGATGTGATTGGGGGTGACGACCGGGTCGGGCACTTCGTCAACAATGATGTCCTTCAGGCCCTTGCGTAAAACCTGCTTCATTTGGACTCGTGTGCCAGCGGAATAATTGCCCAAAGTGTATTCAACCGCACCAGACTGCGGTTCGACCTATGGTTGCGGTCATGTGCAGCAACAAATGCGCTGTCAATCGCTGAGTGCGCAAATGATGATATCACGTAGTTTGTGCGCTCCGGGTTACTTTGGTTCTTCAGGCAATTACGCCAGGTACACGCGAATAGCTGCGAATTCTATTCTCTACTAATTAAGATAGGATTGGCTCGTATCGTTATGCTTGGATCAGTCTATCGACCTCTTCGCCTCGGCTCGCTGGCTACACTAAAGGCCGCTGGCATTTTTGACCGCGTGAGAGACAGCCGCTGGCGAACACAGCGGCTCATGATTCTTTGTTATCACGGCATTTCTATCGACGAAGAGCACTTGTGGCGTCCAGAAACTTACATCAGCCCCAAGCTTTTTGGCGAGCGGCTTGAGTTTCTTTCGCGGAGCGGATACTCGGTTTTACCGCTGGGGGAAGCGGTTGAACGGCTCTACAGAGAAGACCTTCCTCGGCGCAGCGCGGTTATCACCTTTGATGACGGCACCTATGATTTCCTCGAGCACGCGTTTCCTGCTTTGAAACAGTACGGCTTTCCCGCCACGGTTTATCAGACCACCTATTACTGTGATTATGACCGTCCGATTTTTAACCTGGTCTGCTCTTACATTTTGTGGAAACGACGAGGAGAGGTGCTGAATGTCGGGGAACGCTTTGTTCTTTCTCCGCGCCTGGACTTGAGGACTGGAGCCTCGCGGCAGGCGATTGTGGATCAATTGGTGAAACATACCGAGGATCAAAAATTGACAGAGCAAAAGAAGAATGAACTCGCGGAGGAATTGGCCGGTGCGGTTGGGATTGACTACGCCCAACTGGTTCGCAAGCGGATTCTGCAACTCTTGCGGCCACAGGAAGTTGCCGAGTTGGCAAGAGAGGGAGTGGATTTTCAACTGCACACCCACCGCCATCGCACTCCTTTAAGCGAGGCGCCATTTCGTCAGGAAATTCGCGACAATCGTTACAGCTTGCAATCCATGTTGAGCGGCCGGTCGACACGGCATTTTTGTTATCCCAGCGGAGTCTATGAACCCGAATTCCTGCCCTGGCTGGCGGCGGAAGACGTCATATCTGCCACCACGTGCGATCCCGGAATGGCCTCCCGCACCAGCAATCCGCTGCTGCTGCCGCGATTCATCGATACAAGTCATGTCACCAATTTGGAATTTGAAGGTTGGCTGAGCGGGGCCGCATCTTTATTGCCGCGGAGAAAAAGACGAAGGGGAATGCGTCAGCAGCAGGCTGCCGTAGAACCATCCGAGGCGGAATATTCTTCGGTGGAAAACAAATAAGACTCGGGCTGACTGCTTTTATCGCAGTGGTTGGGAAGATTGCGTAGCGAGTCCCCGCTGATCATCGATCGCCGCCGGCCTGGTAGAAAGTTTGTATCCGAGCGTCGTCATTAGTTCTCCCCAGGTCGTCTCGATGAGCGCCACGGATTCTGTCGGCAATTTCTGTTCCCACCCTCCCGCGCTGGCTTCGCCGACAAAGGGAATATCCTTGCGGTGCTTCCGGGTGCCGAGCCATTGATCTTGTTCTTTCACTTCCAGTTCGCGCATGCGCTGCGCCGAAGATCGTTCGATCACCTTGCTCAAGAGTTCAGGTTTTGCATCCACGCCAAGAAAGGCAGCGATCCGCGCCAGTTCGCGACGAGTGTCCTGCTTTAGATCTTCGTAGCGGGTGAGCAGAAAACCCTGGCTCTGACCGCGAGTGTAGAGCCAACTCGCGACGTTCTCCGCCCATGTTCCCCAGTCGGCTGAAATGAGCCGGCCGCCAACAAAATCTGCGACGAATTGCTCGACGGGGTGGCCGTCGTGAATGAAACCGTATTTGCGATGAAATTGATAATAGGAGAGCGCCACGTCTCTTGGGTCACGCACAATGTAAATGACCTTGGGATAGCGATGATCGAAGTATTGGTGACTCTTCAGAACCCGGGGGCGCGGCGTACGTTTGAGTGCACGGCTCGAGAGTGCAGCCGTGTCAGGAACGAAACTGTCGATATTCGCGAAGCCGACCTCAACTTCAGGGTGCAACAAGTTGGCGATCAGAAACCGGGTCCAGGTGTTCCCCGAGCGCGGATAGGAAACTAGGAATGTATCGTCGGCGTACACCGCGACGTTGCGGTCCGCAATATCCATGGCCAGCAGGTATTTGACGACGCTTTTGATTCCGAAGAGCATTTTATTTTCCGGGCGCGATTACCAGGCGCGCACCCTGATCTCACACGTCTTCAACTGCGGAGGCTACCAGGCCGGCGTCGAAGGGTTGCATTTCTTGAATCGCAGCCAGTTGTCCTACCCGCAACGCCCGACGAGTCAGAAAAGCCCACCCTAAGCCCAAGCCATACACAATTGCGCCGATAAGAAGTTGAATTCCCAGTTGCCAATAGTTGTGCGCAACAAACCATCGCCTCACTAATAGCAGAGCCACCACAAGGGGTACAGTGACAACCACCGGCAACACGAAGGCTTCCCGCAAATAAGTCCAGAGGCGAATCCCGAGTTGTTTGCACAAATGTCCTGGCATAAAAAACACCATGCTACAGGTAAGCGGAATCGCGGTGCCCAGGGCGTCGCCGATGATTCCGTAAGGGCGCACCAGCAGGATGCTCAGGATGAGATTGGAAATTCCTTCCGCCAGAGTAACGAACGCCCAGGTGCGATGCTTGCTGATTCCAAACAATACCCGCCCCGACGCTGACTGCGCCCACATGATCGTCGAGGGAATGATCAAGATCACCAGGACGGGATAACTGGTGGCGATGTATTTTCGACCGACCCAAACCTCGATGATCGATTTGCCTAAGATCAAAAGCACCGCGCTGACGGGGAAAATCGTAAACGCGCACAGGCGGTTGCCGGTCACGAAGACTTTGCGCAGATGATCCATGCTTCCCTTGGCTTCTGACCGGCTGGCCATGGGAAGAAAATTTTGCGCCAGGGCAATTACGATTTCTCCGGCGTAATCCACGATGCGCCCGGCGATATTGAAATAGGTAATTGCGGCGGCTGAGAGCATAGTGCCGATCACGATGGTGTCGGTCTTAAATTTCAGCCGGCCGGCAATCATTATGATCAGAGTAACCCCGCTGTAACTGGCCATCATGCGAAAAGTTGCGCGGTCCACGTACTTCAGGCCGAAGGCTATGGGGTGAAGCCGAAATGCGATAATTCCTCGCACTAGCGACGTGATAAGTGGAAAAACGACCGTGATCAACGCGATCGTCAACAATCCCCGCCCGTGATCGAGAGCGGCCACGATGAGACCAGCACGAAGAAGGTTCGACAGGACGCTGGTCCAGTTGTTCACATCGAAGCGCTGGAGTCCGTCCAGGAATCCTCCGAACACTCCCAGCGGGAACCCGCACGCAACCGAGACACCTACCATCAGCAGCAGCCAGCGTGCAGTCGCGTGAAGCTCGGCCGGAACGCGGAAAATACTGTCCACATAAACGAACAGCACCATGGTTACCAGCAGGCTAATAGCACCCACGCCACCGTAAGTAAAGAGGCTGGTGTTAATCAGCTTGGCGAGGTCTTCTTTGCTATCAGTTGCAGCAAATTTTGAGGCATAGCGAACAATCGAGGAGCGGATACCCAGATCGAATAAACCGTAGTAGCCGGTAATGGAAAAGATCAGTACCCAAATGCCGAATGCCGAATCACCCAGCCGGTGCAGGATGAATGGAGAAAGAAAGATTCCAACGGAAACGTTGATTCCCAGAGCAAACCAGCTGGAACCCACGTTGTTGATGAACTGGATTTTTTCGAATCTACGCATGTGTTCGCATCATTAGAAAAGCGCCTGGATAGGTTCCTCGAAGGCGTTCCAGAAATGCTGTTACCGGAATCTTCGCATCTGGAACCATAGCTGCGATCTTCCAATGCAGCGAGAAAGCGGTGAATAAGCGAACGTCTATCGAGACATTCCGTCTACCGCCAGCTCAAACGTACCCGGTTCCGGCGCAGCCCGGGTGCTTAATTCATATCCCAGATATCCCATTAATGGAGCCCAAGCTGCCTCGATTTTGGCAACCAGAGGTTCGGGAAGACCCGTTCTCCAGCCACCTGATCCGGCGGCCCGAACGAAAGGAAGGTCTTTCCGCGAAGCCTTAGTAAGCCCGGAGAGATGACTTTGCACTTGTTCCAGCTTGCGCATGTTTTCGGCCGAACTCCGCTCTACCGCCTGCTGAATTCTTTCGGGAGTGGCGTTGATACCTACAAATGCCGCAATCTTGGACAATTCCCGCGGCGTATTCGCGGTAATGTCTTCATATCGCAGCAGCAGAAACCGAGGGTCGTTTCGACGGGTAACCAGCCAAGTGGAAACATTCTCTCCCCAGGATCCGTGCGGGCACGTCTGGCCTGCCAGAAAACGGTCGACAAATTTCTCCATGGGATAATCGTCGTCAATTTTCCGACACTTGCGATGGTAGTGGTACTGCGACAAAGCGACATCGCGCGGATCGCGGACAATGTACATCGCCCTTGGGTAGCGGGGATCGAAGCATTCGTGGCTCTTGATGATCCGTGGCCGAGCCATACTGTCAAGAAGCTTTTTGGGTGTACCTTCCGGATCGGGAACTAATTCATGAATGTTCCCGAAGGTTGCCGGCGTTTCCGGGTGAGCAAGGTTGGCGATCAAGAAACGCGTCCAGGTGTTGCCCGATTTAGGGAAGGAAACAAGAAAGACGTCGTCGGGAAAGATTTGCAAAGTCCGACCCGGTCGATGCAGCCGTAAAAAAAGTTTGGCTCCCGCGGTTAAGCGTTCAAACATTCAGTTATCCGCCTTCGTGCTTGCGGTTGAGGCAAGCATTTACGTCAAAGACTCCGTAAGTCTTTCCCACTTTTTGACCGTAAGCGCCGTCAGCGCGGGGGCAAAACGCAACCCAAATAATGCAAGTTGCAGCTTGCTTCGTCGTAGATGCGAGTTGGCTTTTTCCAGCTGTATCCGGGCCTGGCCGAATTCACCCTTTCTCAAAAGTTCCTTTCCGAGCTCTAACGCCAACAAAGCCTGTACCTCGCGGAGCTTTTGGGCCAACAGGGCTTGCTGCTCGGCCGACAAATTCCACTCGGTCTTCACGATCGACAAGATCTTCACGAAGGCTGCAACCATTTTGGACTTTGACGATGACAGGCTGCTAGGCCGCCCTATGCGTATACGCGACAGCACGTTCGAATAATAGGTAATCCGCGCGCCATGAAACGCCAATCGAAGCCACATCTCATAGTCATCGCACATGGCCAATCTTTCGTCGAAGCGCCCGGCATTGATCACCGCCTGTCGCCGGACGACCGTTCCTGAGATCGGAATCTGGCACTTCTCTGCGAGCACGCTCTCGAAGGTGACTGGTCCGGTCGAGGGGCAACCCTGCATGAAGGTCTTGCCGGCTTCGGGGGCGTCGCCGTAGATCAGGCAGTCGCAATAGACCATATCCAGCGAAGGATCGGCTTCCAGTTGCTCAATCTGGGATTGCAAATATCCGGAGGTCCAACTGTCATCGCTGTCCAGGAATGCGAGGTATTCTCCCTTGGCGTGCGAGATCCCGTTATTGCGCGCTCCGCAAGCGCGGCGGTTTTCTTGCTTCAAATAAACGATGCGTTCGCGATAGGGCTCGAGCACGCGCTCCAGGTCCGGCGTATCCGGCGAGCCATCGTTGATCACGATCACTTCAAAATCCCGATAGCTTTGCGCGAACACCGAGTCGAGTGCCTCGCCAATCAAGGCGGCCGTGTTGTAGCTCGGCATAATGACGCTAACTTTGGGCATGGCGTTGTTCATCTCTGAATTCAGGACCGTAAAGCCGCGCCAACGAAAAGGCCATCGCGCAAAGAATCGGCGATGCCTTGAAAAATCCAGCGGCCATAACGGCCAACCATCAATACGTCGCGCTTCTCCAAAAATTGCAGGGCTTTGTTACGCCACCGCGAACCCGGCCATGACCACGTATAAGCGACTTCTACCCAGGTGGGATCAGCCACTTCGACCTCTCCAATGAAGCCCCATTCCGTAAGTTCGGCGACGGTGGCCGCGATATACGCTGCGATCTGCTCGCTCGACGGTTTTTTCCCGGCAGCATACGCCCGCTCGATATAAATGCTGACGCGGTCCTCACTGGCTCGCGAGGAAGCCGGGAGAAAACTCGGATCGACATTGCTGTAAAAACCAACGCGGTGAAAGCCGGACTTAGTGTCCGGAAGATACAGCCAATGTTCATTGGGACAGCGCGGCCCGCGCTTGGCTCCGATATTGAGCACCAGCACCGACGAGTACGGGTCCGGGCGTTCGTCCAACTGGACTCCCGCCATTTCAAGCGTTTTGTCCAACGGCAGGGTTACAACCAGGGAGTCGTAGTGCATGCCGGAACCATCGCTAAATTCAACTTCCTTCTTGTCCAGATGAATGCGGCTCGCTCGCTTGCAATACTCAATCTTCGTCCTGGTCGCAAGCTTTTGAGCCAGCATCCCCAAGCCTTCCTGCGGATAAAGATACCCGGTGTTGTAACCCACTGCGGGCGTGTTGCCTGAAGCTCCTCGCAAGACCAAGGCAGCGTCTATTGGAGATTTGTAGCCGTCTTGCGGCATGATCTGTTCCCACAGACCGGCGGTGTAGAGCCGATGAAACGGGCCGAAGAATTTTTCGGTCAACGTGGCGCCGAAGCTCTGCTCAATCCATTCTGACATTGTGCCGGGACGACCTTTAGGGCTGGTCAACATCTCGGTGAGCGCCTTCAGACGGATATCTTCCGGCAAATAGGACAGATTATTTTGCAGAGGATATGGAACAAACCGATTGTCCGAAGGAAAGAACACGGCCGAACTTCGGGAGTATTCTTTTACCGGCGTGATCGAACGAATTAAGCGAATGATTGCGGGATCGCCGCCAAAAATCCAGTGTCCGCCACCGATCTCGAACCGGTAAGCCTCGCCGTCTTCCGGAGATGTCTCCCGTTTTTGACCCTTCGGAGTGACGTAATAAGAGGAGCATATGCCGCCGGGGGTTTCACATGCCTCGAAGACAGGCCAACCTGACGCCATTCCGGCCGCCAGCCCGGTCATTCCCCCGCCCAGTATCCAGGTTTTAGCTCCGCGATTGGTCAATTTTGTCGTCCCCATTTTTGAGATTCGTTCCCCCTGCGAATCAACCAGCCGCTTCGAAAACTGCGGACAGGCCTTCGGATGTTGACTCTATCCATTGTCGCACCCAAGCTGCCAAAGCCGATCCCGTACGGACGATAGCGCTTGTATTCACAATTGGTTACAATCGTCCCGCCAAAGCAGAATTGTGAGCTGTGCAATCTTTTGCGGTTCTGGGCAAAGCGGGGAAATATCAGGCATTTTTTTACCATGATTGCCTAGGGCTCACATCCAAGGCAGGCACGGCCTCTGTGGGCGAGTCCTTGTGTATTGGCTAAGACCATGTCTTCATTTTGAGTGCGATTAACAATTGGGACAAGTGTTTAAGTCGCGCCCGCTGTGGAGACCGAATTGCTCCACACATCGCGGGCCATCATAATCAGCGTTGACGTATGGAAAAAACTGCGACCAGTCGTTGGAAAGCTATAGCAGCGGTCGGCACGCCACAGAATCGCCTCGTTGCCGCGTACGTCACAATCGTCATTTTTTGGGCTTTTTACTATTTCCGGCCCGAGGACATCATTACGGCGCTGTATGCCATTCCATTAGGAAAAATTCTAGGCGTTATTGCCCTCATCGCATTAATTCTGGGTACGGTCGGGCAGGGCCGGGGCGTGAATCTGAGTCCGGAAGCCAAACTGGTGTTGATGCTGTATGCGTGGTGTGTTGTGTGCGTGCCGTTCGCATCCTGGAGGGGAGGCGCCTTCTGGACAGTGTTTGGCGACTACGGCAAGTGCATCATCATGACCATCATGATCGGCATTGTAGTCAATTCGGTTGTGAGGCTGCGGCGGCTACTGTTCATCCAAGCCAGCGCGACTGCTCTGATGGCGGCCATCGGGTGCGTTTTCTATCGCCACATGACACGGCTTCAGATCGGAAACGGGCTTTATGGCAATGCAAACGATTTCGCCATCATGATCGCCCTGAACTGGCCCATTTGCCTGGGATTTATGCTGGCGACCCGAAATCCCTTCAAAAAACTGCTTTGGGGTATCGGCCTGATCGGCATGCTGTGGGCGGTCACACTCACCTACTCACGCAGTGGCTTCATGGCTACGATGGTGGCAGTCCTTGCGTCATTTTGGCAGTTCGGGATTAAGGGCAAGCGAAAACATGTTGTGATTGGGGCAGCGGTTTTAGTCCTTTTGCTTCTGCCGGTTTTGATTCCATCGGGCTACGGAACCCGGTTGGTAGGCATTTTCAATCCCAGCATTGATCCTCTGGACAAGGGCTCGGCTGCGGCCCGTCGTGAGCTGTTGATAATGAGCCTGAAGCTGACGGCGACACACCCAATTTTCGGGGTCGGGCCGGGAAATTTTGAGAATGTCACCCAGACCTGGTTCCTGACCCATAACACTTACACGCAATTAAGCTCGGAAGTTGGCCTCCCGGGAATCATATTGTTTATCTTAATTCTGCGGCGGGTGTTTCGAAATTTGAACGATGTTACCAAGACGGAACGGTTCCAAACTGATCCGCAGGTGGAAATATTTGCCAGCGCCTTGCGTGCCAGCTTTGCCGGCTATCTGGTAGGGGCGTTTTTTGCCAGCTACGCGTATGAGCTCTTCATTTATGCTCTCGTGGCCTTCACGGGAGTGCTTTACAATGCCTGCCAGGAGCAAGCGCCGACAACCAAGCCTAGGATGTCGACTAAGTTTAGCCGACTCCACGCGCCTGAGGCTCTGAAGGTCACTTGACCGGCGGAGTCGCGGGAACAACCCCGCGGACGCTGGCCGTCAGCCTTGTTACTGCATCAATGTCCGCGCCCAAATCTTTACCATCAGTGCCCCGGTTTTTATGTGGACTATCCGGCGAAAGCCGGTAATCTCCGTCATTTCCTGAGTTGGAACTCGAGAATTTCATTTTTTTAAAGTCTTGAGGAAAAAAATTTCCTCGCGGCCAACTGTCGTTGGTTCCCACCAGAGCATTCGACTCGAAACGAAGTGGAGCAATACAACTATTGAGTCGCTCACCAGCGGTTTTGCCTTGAAATCCACACGGAGTCTTTGGGCCATTGCCAGTGATTGCCGATGCTGACGGCGACGACACGATGTTGTTGGTGAAGGTAAGGTTCTGGATATGGCTGCCGAGCGGAGCGCCGAGAATCATGAACATTCTTGGCGACGTCAACAGCATAGTCACATGATCGATTAGGACGTCCCGGATCGGTGTGCATTTAGCACAGAAGCTCAGATGGAATGCCATTCCGGCAGTGACGCTGGTATCGCCATTGTAGTAAGCCGGACTAAGGTCGTCGAACACATCATCATGAATGCTGATACGCGCCTCCAACATCGGTGGTCCTTGTTCATAGGCTGCTTCGGCAATCACGAGCCCGCTGGCTGCATGGGAGATCCTATTGAACCGGATGGTAATGTCGGCAACGGTGGCATTTGGGTTACCGGTCCTGCCTCCTTGACTGAGAGCGGTGAGAAGAATGGCCGCGCCATGCTGGGTAAAGCCCGGCCAAGTGTCCTCGAGAACATTGCCCTCGAACAAAAGGCGCTGGGCATTCTTGAGCTCGAATAAATTCTTAACTATGAAAGGACAGAGCCCAGGGGTGTTGAATCGGGCACATTTTCGGGGGTCGTCATTCACGCCGCCCATAAAACCGGGTTGACCAGGCATCCAGATGAGAGGCTTGAATAAGTGGTTATGGCGAATGGTGATATCGGAGGGAACGATGGTGGCTTGGCCGCCGCCAAACAGAATGTTCTCTGCTCCAGCCTCGAGGAAGTTATTCTCAATCTTTAAGGGCCCTTCGGGCATGTCACCGGTTCCACCGGCTATAGCCTGCGAATCGGTGCAAGTTCCAATCGCGGCCACGCAGTGGAAATCGTTAATATAAGAGTCCACGATTGCCGCATACGTCCAGCCTGCCATGAAGACGCCCCTTACAGTCTCATCTGTGGCAGTACCGTGGATCCAATCATGATCGATCACTATATGGTTAATTCCCTTCGTGGTCGGATCTTGCCGCCGCCCGACTAGCGCGTAGTGGATACCGTCACCAGGAGCCCGCGTCAGCTCCAGCCCCGGGCCTATACGGTAATGATTGGCTCCATCTGCCAGTCGCAACACAGGGGCCCCCTTTGCTGCCACTAGCTTGGCCATTTTGTTCTCAGGCGAGGGACAGGGATATTGCGGACGGCCAGGCAGAGAAGAAATCCCGGCGTAGCATGGCGTAATGCGTTTCCCCTCCCGCGGCAGATCCTCATCGGGAGCGCTAGATCGCAGCACGATCCAATGCTGGTCATCACAATCCTTGGCTGGCAGCACAAAAGCTCCCTGGAACGTTGCTCCCGGCGGGAGTTGAATCTTCTCACCACACTGCACCTGGTTCAGAATGGACTGAAGATTATCGGTGGGCCGTACTTCCCGTATCCTGCCCGGTGTGGGGGTACTGCTTAGAGAGCTTGCCACCGATACGCGGGGCAGCTCCGCTGGTCCATCAAAGCTGGTATTGCCAGAGGCTGGCAATACCTGTGCGTCAGAACCCGCAAGAAGACTGGTCAAGATCAATAGCAGCAGGGGTAATAGGCTCAAAGCCCTGGGCAACGGCATGGGCGATCCCTCGTGTATTTGTTCATGGTGTTGGATTAAATGCGACGTTTCAGAGTTTCCGTTCGGCATCAGTTCGCAAAAGATTGTTGACGGTTCTCATCGCGGTGTCGGGTCGATGGTTAATAATACCCACAGTTGAATCTAAGGATGTTTACGGTCCAAATACGATGATTCTTTACGCTAATTGTTCTGCCGAGTTTTCCTGATGAGCAGCGGAAACATGGGTATACCAAGCATCCGTCCGCCTCTAGTATCCGTGATCATCCCAGCCTATAAAGCTGCTGAACACATCGTCAAGGCGCTGGAATCAGTGTTTGCGCAAACATTTTCGAACTATGAGGTGATCGTTATCAATGACGGTTCGCCCGATACTCCACAATTCCTCGAAATCATCCATCCCTACTACGACAGAATCCGCTATTTGGAGCAGCACAACCAAGGCCCCAGTGCAGCACGCAACAGCGGAATTTTACTAGCGAATGGCGAATACATAGCCTTTTTAGATAGCGATGACTGCTGGTTTCCTTCGTACCTAGCGAAGCAAATGCGCGTGATAGAGGAGTCAACCCCGATTAGTTTAGTTTATTGTAATGCCGTGCGTGTCGGACCCAGTGCTGGCCGCTGGCGCACTTGCATGGATGCTTCTCCATCGCATGGTCCAGTCACGTTTGAGAGCCTGGTACGCGAGCAATGCATCGTTCTGACGTCCTTCACCTTGGTTCGCCGGCAAGCAGTTCTAGATGCGGGTTTATTCGATCCGAATTTTCTCCGTTCGGAAGATTTCGATTTGTGGTTGAGGATGGCACATCGCGGCGTAAGCATGGCTTATCACGAGACGATTCTCGGCGAGCACACACTCCGAGTGGAGGGTTTATCTAGCGATCGTGATGCCCTGCGCGAAGCCCAAATCGCCGTGTACCACAAACTGCTCTCGGCGCTGGAACTCTCAGCTGAAGGATCTTCCCTGATTCGAGCTGAGATCGCACGCTGCGAAGCGATTCTGGAGTTGGATAAAGGTAAGGATCATCTCATATCACGTCGGTACGCTGCGGCTGCCGTCGCAATCAGGCAAGCAAATAGGTTCTATCATCGACCGCATCTCCGCGCTACACTGGCCCTTCTCGCCGTCGTTCCTTGGGCAGTGCGTCGGGTTTACCTGATCTCTTTAAAACTACGGCTTATTTCGCACCGCACACGTCGTCTTCTGAGACTTTGGCGCGAAGATTCTGCGGTCGCGGCTACTTCCTCTACGCAAGCCGTTGCTGCGGTTCGTGACTCTGCCAGGCAAGGCGGGCAATAGCGCGATTGCGCATGTCACGCGCGACACTTTCACTATCTGTGGCAGCGTTCAACCGGCCATCCGGGCGAGGCGAAACAGGATAGTTTCAGCCCACTAAGTTTCCAAATCGGGTGTACGCATAAAAACCCGGCCGAAGGGTGTCTTAGATTTCAATCCCAATTTCAAGCTGAAGTTTGATTGATAAAGCATTCGCATGGCCATCAGACTACTTGACCACGAATTCTCTGAGGAAGTCTCCGTAACGTACCCTAGCTCTCTCAGGAACGGGCCAACCAGCCCTTCGAACATTTCTAATTGTTGTGGTGAGAAGTTCTTCTTCCAGCGGCCGACAGGACTGAATTGCCCGTCCGAGACCTCTGTCCGAAACGATGTGTTCGGTTTTCCGACCGATCCCAAGCCGACCTTGCGGATCCTATCGTAATCCAAATCATGTTCGATAAAACGCCCGATGCTTGCGAGTGTTTCATGGGGACGGCTCATCAGATCTTCAAAACGAATTTCCATATAATCGCCGTCAAATAACTTGCCGTCCTTCCGACCATGGCGCACAATCCATTCCCAATACAATCCATGCACCATAAGGCTGCGCTGCTTGTCCCAGCGATAGGGACGAAGCCAATGGAGCTTATCCATGGACAGCGCAACGTCCCTGCCGTCACGGATACTGTGAATGATAAGCGCGTCGGGAAAAGCCTTCTTGATTGTCGGAATATAGAGAAGGTGCTCGGGCGTGGTATCCGCCCAGCGGCTCACGTTCTGTTGCCGCGCGATTTCTTCCATCACAATGCGAAGGAAGTCCCCGGCATTACGACATTCTTCCACGATCTTTTTTTCAATGCTCTGGGCATCCAGGCCAGTCTTTTTAAAGTAAATGCTCTTCAGCCAACGCTTCATTAATTTCTCGCGAGATTTTCTGCTGGCCAACGCGAACTTTGGAGCGATCATGTTGAAAACATGGCTCTCTTCCCGATAAACCGCAAACCCACCGGAAGACATGAGCATGTAATACAGAAGGGTCGTTCCCGAGCGCGGGCATCCGAGAACAAACACCGGGGCTTTGCTTCTCTGACTCATTCTTTGCTGTTTCCTGATGACCTGACGTCACTCTACGACACACCAGTGCCGCTAAGTCTATAATTTACACTCTCAGCTTTACGGGTAAACCTGCAATCCTCGGGGCGTGCTGACCTTGGTACCCAGCGCGCACATATCCGGCTGCAGCATGCACGGATCCGCGAAAGTAGTTGTTAGTGGCTTTTCGGAGAGCGCGTGAACCGCGGCCCAGGTGTGCGTCGAGGATGACAAGAATGCTTGGGCTGCGATACGATTTGGTTACAGAGGAGAAGCGATGGGATCAACGTTGCAAGCCATGATCCGGCGAAGGTCCTCTTCCGCCTGGGAGATTTGCAACTCGATCATTGCCCAGCTCGCCTGCTTTTAAACGCAGCAAGAGTTAGTCTACGCCGGCAATCGCTTGATTAATCCGGTCGATGTTGGCGCCCAAATCCGTACCGTCCGAGCCTGCACTCTTATAAGGACTGCTGGGCAGTAAATGATAATCTCCACCACTGCCGCCATTGTAATCCACGAATTGAATCGCAGCTGTATCCATCGGAGAGTAGTTACCCGCCGGCCAGGTGTTGGTCGCCCCGACGAGAACGTTGCCATTGAACTGATAATTGGGAACCAGGCAAGCATTCAGACGTGCAAGATTGCTGTTCGAAGTGAAAGCACAGCCCGAGCTCCCCCCCGTAATTGCGAGTCCCGCAGGAGTAGACAGAATACTATTGGTGAAGGTGAAACCCAGTTGTTGAGTCCCTGCTGCTCCGATGATAAATGCACCTCTGGGAGCCGTTCCCAGCATTGTAATGTGATCCATCACAATTCCAGTTAACGGAACACACCTGAGACAGCTACTCACATGAAGCATGTTCAGGTCGTCATAGTTAGGCGCATCTGGACCCAGGTACTTAGGATTGATATCGTCAAAGATGTCATCGTGAATCGAGATGTTGAAGACTGGCAAGTTCACAGGGCCGGTGCCGCGACCTTGTCCTTGCATATTTGCTACAGTCATCCCACCGGAAGCGTGGCGGGCATAGTTAAACCGGAATGTCACATTAGCAATGGAGACAGTTGAGTAAACCGTAGCTCCTGCGACAGCTGGAGGGTTAAGTCCCGAGAGCAGCACCGATTCTCCGTGCTGGCTAAATCCCGGCCATACGTTTTCTAGGACATTTCCTTCGAATAAAACGCGCTGCGCGTTCTTCAGCTCGAAAAGATTCTTTACCACAAACGGGCATTGCCCCAGTTTGCCGCCGGGATCGCGCACCGGGCAGGTTGCGGTCGCCGTCTCTTTGCCACCCACAAATCCAGCTTGACCAGGCATCCAGATCAGCGGCTTAAACAGATGGTTATTGACGATAGTGATGTCCGCGGGAGTAGCGGAGTTTTTTAGGACACCGCCGAAGAGAATGTTTTCGGTCGAGGCCTCGAGGAAGTTGCCGGCGATTTTCCAGGTGCCCTGCGGAAGCGGGCCGGTTCCTCCGGAGATGGCTTGGGCGTCCGAGCACACCCCGATCCCAGCGGTGCAGTGGAAGTCGTTAAGGTAGGAGTCAACAACCGCCGCATAGGTTACGCCACTCAAAAAGATTCCCCGCGTGGTATCGTCTTGTGCAGTTCCGTGAATCCAGTCGCGATCAACGATTAGATGGTCGGCCTGCCCGGATGGAGTAACTAAGCCATAAGTAAGCCCCGAGCCGGGAGTGCGCGTGACTTCTAGACCAGGCCCCAAGCGATAATGATTTGCGCCGGCTGCAAGCGCAAAAGCGGGCTGTGCCTTGGGAGTGACGATCGTGGCCAGCACGCTCGCAGTCGTTACTGGGCAAGTGAAGGCGGGGCGTCCGGGCAGTGATCTCACTCCGGCATAGCACGGACTCATCCGCGAGCCTTCGGCGGGCAGCGCGGAATCGGGAGCGGAGGTTCGAATGATGATCCAGTTACTGTCGTCGCAATTCTTTGCCGGCAGTGTAAAGAGGCCGGTGAAAGTCGCGCCCGCCTGCAATTGGATCGTGTCCCCGCAGTTCGCGTTGTTTAATACGGTTTGAAGATTGGCGCCCGCCGCCACATTGATAGTGTTCCCCGGTGCAGGCGTATCAGCCAGCGTGCTTTGGACAGTGGTGCGCGGCAACTCCGCGGGCCCATCGAAGTTGCCCGGAGTTCGACACCGTCACACTCAGAGTAAGTTGCTGAGTAGCGGTGTTCGCCGACGCATCCGTCACTTCCGCGGTAAAGGTGAACGCACCCGCCCGGCTGACGCTGCCTGCGATCACGCCGGTACTCGGGTTCAGAGTTAATCCGTTCGGCAGAGATCCCGAGGTAAGCGACCAGGTATAGGGCGCAGTGCCGCCCTGCGCAGCAATGCTCGCGCTATAAGCAGTGTTTACCTGCGCGCTGCTCAAAGCGGAGGTCGCGATGCTCAGTGGCGACGTGCTCCGCACGCTCTGCACTGAGATGGTGGCCGACATGCGCACTCCGTTGCTGGCGGCCGCCGCGGCTGTAACCACTGCTGTTCCTGCGCTGATGGGCGCGGTGAAAAGTCCGTTCGGGGAAATCGATCCCGCGCTGGCAGACCAGACGACTGCAGTCTGCGGCGTATTTTGGACGGTTGCGGTGAATTGAACGGTCGCGCCGGGCGCGAGCTGAACAGTTTGCGGGCTCAGTGCGATCGACACAGGGTTCGGAACGCTCGCTGCAACATTGAACTGCAACAACCGTCTTCCGATGCCGTAGTGCGAGTCAATTGCTTCCACGATGAACGCAAACGAGCCGCTCACAGCAGGCACGCCAGAAATTACGCCGGTGCTCGAATTCAATGACAGGCCGGACGGAAGGGCGCCTTGCGCAATCCAGAATCTGAACGGCGGCAATCCACCTGCCACCCGCAAAGTTGAGACGAACGCCTGACCCTGGGTCGCAGGCGCGAAATTCGCCAGAACTGCAACTGGGTGAACCAGTTGTGAAATGCGGGTCGGGCGAGTGAAATCTTCAGTCGAATAACGAACTTGCGCGACAGCAAAAGCAGGTACCAACAGCACTGCAAGAACTGCCAAGCAGAAGCGAAAACCTCGAATTGTGGTTCGTGCATCAGCCAAGGCAATGGGGGACATAATTCCCTCGAAAGAACATGCCAAGCCCAAGAATCGGCCTGCTTGAGGCACTCTAACTTTCCACCTACTCAGAAGACAGATAACCAAGGGACAGCCCAGAGGGTCATCTCCTTTAGGGATCATGCGAGTAACATCGACGCGTCTTTCGTTTACCCGCTCGAAAGCCGTAAGCAAGGCGGGTTTCGGCGGATCTGTGCGGCGAGACGTCCAGTGGAAAAGAAGTGGAAAAACTAAGTGGAGGGTTCGACTCGGAAGGACATTACCAAAGAAACACGGACACTAAACTACTACTATCTTTTAAAGAAAAGTCAGTTTTCTCTGGCGACGGTTACCTCTGGCTCAGCTGCCACGCCCGCGTTCGTCGCCTTCCACGCAGACCCGGTGCCAGAGCTCGAGATTCAGCAATCGCCAGATGCGGTCGTAGTGATCGATGTGACCGGCCTTGTGCTCATCGAATAGCCGCTCGATCTCCACGCGTTTGAAGAGTCTTCGGTCCATGCTGCGTGGTTCCAACAGCAGATCGCGTATTTCCTGCAATTGCGGGCCCTTCAGCCAGCGGCTCCATGGAGTAGGGAATCCGAGCTTCTTGCGATAGAGAATTTCGTGCGGCAGCAGGTCCTGCACGGCTGTTTTTAAGATTCGTTTGCCGCTCAGTCCCTGCAATTGAAACTTGCGGGGGATGTTGGTGGCGAACTCCACCAGCACGTGATCAAGAAAAGGCACGCGGCTCTCAATGGAGGCGGCCATGCTCATGTTGTCCTGCTTCATGAGCAACTCGACCAGGTAGGTTTTTATGTCGGTATAAAGAAGACGATGCAGCATGTCACCGGAAGAACGGTCCCAATACTCGAGAGAACTCTGGTAAGGCGCACCGGCTTTAACTTGAGCTGCAACTTCATCCGACAATAAAGTGTGTTGCTCTCCTTCGCTGAAAGCGCACAAGAAATTGTCGAAGTACAAGGACGCCCAGGAGTTCCCGTCGCGGGCCAGCGGTGTGTGCGCCAATTTTCGTCTGAGGGTAGCGCTAAGCCATGATGAATCCTGGATCGTGTTGCGAATTTGACGGCGAACCGCGCCTGGAACCAGCCCGCGATAGTAGCGGTCGAGTGCAGCATTCTTTAAAGTGAATGCATAGCGAGCATAGCCACCCAGAGTCTCATCGCTACCTTCGCCGGTCAACACCACCTTCACCCGTTCTCGTGCCAGACGGGCGACAAAGTAAAGAGGGACGCTGGATGGCCAGGCAATGGGCTCATCTTCATGCCAGATGAGGTTCGGCAGGGCATCAAAAAACTGCTCGCGGCTAACCAGCACTTCGTGATGGACCGACTTCAGATGTTCGGCAACAACGCGGGCGTAGGGAAGTTCGCTGTATTGATCTTCCGCATAGCCGACAGAAAATGTTTCCACTGGCGCGCGCCGCAGTTTTGTCATTAACGCGGCCACAGCGCTCGAATCTATACCGCCGCTGAGAAAAACTCCCAGAGGAACGTCGCTCATCAAGTGGCTATTTACAGATTGTTCCAGGAGATCTCGATATTTCTCGAGGTAGTAAGTTTCGCCGTGAGACGAATCCTCGGGCGTGCTCGGCAAGTCCCAATAGGACTCAATGCTCACGTGGCCATCGAGACTACCTTCCATGGTGTGCCCGGGCATTAACTTCACGATGCCATCGTAGAAACTCTCACTGCCTGAAACATATCCGAATGCCAGATACTCGGGCAGCACTTGCCGATTGAACTTAGGCTGAGCTCCTTCTGCGAGAACTACTTTGATTTCTGAACCGAAGGCCAGCGATTCAGGAGTCAACCGATAATAAAGAGGCTTAATGCCCAGGCGATCGCGCGCAATGAACAGGCGTTGCTTCTTAGTGTCCCAGATAGCAAAGGCGAACATGCCGCGCAAATGCCGCACACAATCGCGTCCATACTCTTCGTAAAGATGAATAATAGTTTCAGTGTCACTATTGGTGCGGTAGCGATGACCACGCGCTTTCAACTGCTCGCGCAACTCCGCGTGGTTATAAATTTCTCCGTTGAATACGATCCAAGCAGTCTCATCTTCATTGCCAATCGGCTGATGGCCGCGAGCGACATCCACAATGCTCAATCGCCGCATGCCTAACCCGACCGAACGGGAAACGTAGAATCCGTCATCATCCGGACCGCGATGGGCCATGACCCTGCACATCTGACGAATCGTGTCGATCTCAACACGCGCGTCGCGCCCGAATTTAATGACCCCGGCAATGCCGCACATAAGTTTTATTTAGCTCATCCCGCGATCAGCGTACAACGCCCGCGTCCCACGATGCCAGTATTGCGTCTGGGAAGCGGAGCAGACCTTCCTCGTCCGATGAAGTTGCCTGCCGCTTGCCGTCCCGCTCCCAATATTCAAACCGCTCCACTTGGCGCGCATTCGATATCAGCGCCTCTCCGTGATATTTAACGAAGGTGAAGTTGCAAGCGGCCATGTGAGAGATGCGCTGCCCTTCTGCGCAGTAATAAAAAAACTCGCCATCGCTTTCCCAATCACCAAACTTCCAGACCTTCGCCTCTTGGCCGCGAAAAATCAAAAAGTGCGAGCGACCGTTCTCGCGATATTCGTAACCAGTAATGCCGTTCGTTTCAACTGACTGCTTTTTTGCATGGACCAATTCTCCTGGAGCTTCGCCCTTCGCGGCGAGCGTCCGAATAACCATCGCGTGTTCCGCGGGAAGTTGAATCTCTGCTCGACAAGACAGAACCTGGTCCGGATCAACCACTCCATACACTGGCGAGACGTGAGATGAAGCTATCCGGCAATCCCATTCGCTGTCGTTCACCGGCACGAATGCGACACCTTTCGCCAGTTCATCTTCATTCGCACTCGCAACCACAAAACCACCGTCGTTTCGGCGAGGCACCAGGTTTGGATCAAGATGCCAGAACGTCTCCAGTACATGCGCTGCATTGCCTTCGGCGATGTCGCGCACCATCCAGAAGCTCCTAAAAAGATGAAAGACAAATCTTCGATGGAAAACAGGATCACTCAGTCGCAGATAGCCGGTATGGCTGCCGCTGAAATACGTAAATGTGTCACCCGCGATCCAGGATTCCGCGCGGACGGTTGGTAGATCTTTCCACGCAAACGGGCCATCGAGTACGGCTTGATCGACCTCATCGACACGCAGAGTGTTATGCGCGCCGGTCCCGCGAAATGAATAGCGTTCATCGCCCGTGTAACAGAACGTGCCGGAATCAATCAGGCAAGGCCGCCGATGCACCGAATACCTCACGCTCAGAGCATCCGCGTGCCCGTGTCCGGCGCGCATTGCGCCCAGCGGGCCGGCATCGATCACGATTTGTTGCGCAGAATGTTCGGGGTCAACCGATATATAAATGCCACCATCCGGACACGATTGTGCGCGCGACGGCACTGGTAAGGGGAAGCCGGAAAGAAAAGTCACCGCTTGCTCTCCGAAGAGCCAGATCGCCTCCTCGGTCAACGTGGCTGTGGCGCGAAGCTGCTTGTCTTTGAAAAGAATCGCTCCGATTGCCAACGGATCGGTCATATGCTCGCAGCGATTTCGCCGCGGATTGAACAATCGGCCACCGTCGTCATCTCCGAAACCCAGTGGCGGTCCGTTCTGCGACAAAGTTTCGACGACCACCAGCATCTTCTTTAGAATTTCATCGAAATTCGAGGGGACATCGATTTCATTTCGCGACGCCAGCAGCCTCGCATGAAGAAACAAATCCAGCGCGTACACGTGGTAGTACAGAGATTGCTCGAAGTAAACGCCATCCGGGTGCACTTGCAGTTCAGCTTGTTGCAACAGGATTTCGAATCCCTTTTCCTTCCAACGATCCGCCGATGGAATTTGCGGGTACAGCACACCGATGAAGAAAAGCGCTGCGGCCTCGCCCAGGAGATGAGTGTTGGGAGAAAAATATGTGGAAAGATATCGCGAGACGTAACGCCCGTTTAACGCCAGCCCGCGAAGAAAGTCCGCGTTGAACTGAGCATTTTGCTCAGGACAATCTGCAAGGAGTTGATCGACCCAAATCCAAGACAGGCTTCGGAATGCAACTTCCAGGCTGCTTGACCAATTGATTCCGAGGGGATACTGGTTTGCGCGCTGCCACGCGTACCACTGCGAAATCAATTCTTCCGAGTAACGGGCATCGTGCGTTAAGAGCCAGGCCTTGGCCAGAGTAACAAGATGCTGATGGCGGTTTAGCTCCCATGTAACTTTGTGGTCGCCAATCTGATCGAAATCAAAGATGTTGATTTTGTGCCAGGGCTTCAGCGGCGAACGCTTGCCGTGCACCGCATCGAGATGCCAATCGATTTCAGCGCCATAGTCGAGATCAACATACCCGAGCAAACTGAACCGATGGCGGCAGACTTCGTCGGCTTCACTGAGGATGGCATCAACTTCGGCTGGCAAATACTCGCGCAACAGGCGAACGCGGTCTGGTAAATCCGTTTGCGAGAAAAAGAAATTGCCGCGGAGACTGCATTCGACAAGATCAATTGGTTCGGGCCGGAAAGTGGATCCGGGAAGAGCCGCGTCCAGGCGCTTGCCTAATTCCTGGCGCACTCGGGTATGTACCTCGTCCCAAGTCAAGCGCTTGAGTCGCGACCATTTTTCAAACCATGCCAGGCTCACGGCTGGATATCACCCTCAGATTGGCTTGCATACCGCATGGGACAAAGGCCTAAAACGTCAGAATAGCACGCACATTTAACGATATCAGCGAGGTTCGGCTCGGGTCGCGGGAAACAGCACGGTTCGATGAAATCGACAAAGACCACTCGCCAAGCCTTCGCTCCAGTCGATCAATTTGGTCAACTTGAGCGCAAAAACCAGCCTGGCTCTAATTCGGAAAATCTCCCAGGAGAGTGGAGGCCGGAATCCGTCCCATCCTTCATCCCGTCTGGTTTGCCGTTCACTGGTCAAATTTTGGGCAGAACAGGAAAAAGTTTCGCCTCCGGCGCGGCAATAATTTTCCTTTTTCGGATGCGATGGTTTCCCAGCAGGTGGATCCAGGTACTCAGAATGTTAGAGTTACGGTCTTTATTTTGGTTCCTCTATTGCTTCTACTACCTCGCAATGAAACCTTCTGTGATCTTCTCAACCCGCAACTTATTGTTCGCCATCGTACTTAGCTGCCTGCTGGCCACCTTTGCGTGCGCCGGTGGAGGTTCTGGAAGCGGTGGGGGCGATCCGAAGCTGGCTTCCATCAAGGTGGGCGCGGCCAACGCAAATCCGACTGTCGGCGACACCGATCAGTTGACCGCCACCGGCAAATACAGCGACGGAAACACCAAGGACCTTACTTCCTCAGTTACGTGGACCACATCGCCAGCCGGTCTGGCGACCGTTGGCGGGGGTGGAGTGCTTACCGCGCAAGCCAGCGGCGCGGTGTCGGTGACCGCGAGCCTGGGCGGAGTCAGCGGTTCGGCCAGCGTGACCATCGCCCCGAAGTTAGTTTCTATTGCGGTGACGCCCGCCAGTAAAACTCTCGCGGCGTCTACCAAACAGCAGTTCGTTGCGACCGGCACTTATAGCGACAACAGCACGCAAGTCATCACCGGTAGCGTGAGCTGGAGTTCCTCCATTGCTGCAGTGGCAACCATCAGCGACACCACTCCAACCAAGGGACTGGCTTTAGGCGTTTCCGCTGGTACCACGAGTATCACAGCAACTTCCGGGACAATTACATCACCAGCGGCTGTTTTGAATGTGACATCGGCGAGCGCGACCTCACTCGCAATCACCGGCCCGTCCAGCATGGCGCTAAACGTAAGCCAGCAATTCACGGCGAACGCAACCTTTTCCGACGGCAGCAGTCAGGACGTGACCAATGTCGTGACCTGGAGCTCGGGGTCATCCTCCGTGGCCACGGTCACAGTCAGCGGCCTGGTAACCGCCAAAAACCTTGGCACGACAAATATTTCAGCAGCTTTCGAGTCGGTGAGTGACAGCAGTCCGCTCACGGTGGATGCCAGCAACCTCACCAAGATTGATATTCACGTGTTAGGCAATATCGCGCAGGGTACGAAGACGGTTGTCACCGCAATTGGGTCGTTTAACAACGGCAGCACGAGCAACCTCAGCGCGATTGTGAATTGGACGTCTTCGGACCCATTGATAGCTCAGTTCGTGTCAGTCAATCAATTATCCGGGTTGAAGCCGGGAAGCGTGACCATCACGGCAAAGCTTGGTTCGGTCACACAATCAGCTCCGGTCAATGTAACCAATGCGACCATTCAAACCATCACCGTGACCCCGGTCAAGCAGACGATCCCAATCGGTTGGCACCAGCAATTCTCGGCTGTGGGAACGTTCAGTGATTCTTCGAACCAGGACATAAGCACTTCGGTGACATGGAGTTCCGATAATTCAGCTGTAGCCCAGTTCGGCGCACCAGGCAGCAGCATTGGCGTATTACTGGGAGTCAGCCATGGCAATGCCAATGTCACGGCGTCCTTCAGTTTCGCCGCGGTAACCCAGACCGGGACTACCCCGATAACGGTGAGTACCGCGACTCTCAAGTCGATCTCGATCTCCACGAGCAAACCCAATCCAATCCTGGCTCCTGGAGCGACCATGCCCTTCAATGCGAAGGGACAATGGACGGATAACAGTACGCAGAATTTGAATGTCTACTCGACTTGGTCTTCGTCGGACACCAGTGTCGCGACCGTCGGGGTTTCTGGCGTCGTCACTGGTCAATCGGCGGGAGCGGCCACAATTACGGCAAAAGTGGGCACGATCAGTGCCTCGGCGTCCTTGGTGGTTGAAGGGTCGAGCCTGGTTTCGATCAAAATAACTCCGCCAAGTCTCAAACTTCCCGCAACCATCGAGACCCAACTGACTGCGATGGGAACGTTCAGCGATGGCCAAAAATTGGATTTGACGTCGGCGGTTACGTGGACTTCGTCAGCTCCTTCGGTGGCAACTGTCAGCAATTCGGCGGACAGCGCGGGTGTAGCCACCGGTGTGGCAACAGGCAGCACCACCGTCTCGGCGGCCTTCGCTGGTATCAGCGGCACGACAACCCTTACGGTCACTACCGCAACCTTGACTTCGATCGCCGTGACGCCCGGCAACCCGACAATTAACTTGGGATCGTCGCAGCTGTTCGCGGCGCAGGGAACATTCACCGACAGCTCGGTAGTCAATATCACGGTTCAGGTCGCCTGGAGTTCGTCCGATGTTGCAGTAGCCACCATCAAGTCGAACGGCCTGGCGAGCAGCGCATCGACGGGCACAACCACAATTAAAGCAAGCCTGAATGGAGTGAACGGAACCACTATCTTGACGGTTCACTAGCAGAAAAGGAGAGTGCTGAATAAACCATCGCCGAAGGTGGCATGACACGCAAAAGAGCAGAAATTGGATAAACTGGAAACCCACTGCACCGTACCAGGACTTACAAGAATTGTTTGGTAGGTGACGTTTATTCTGTATTTGGATCAAAACTCGCAATACTGAACCGTGACCTTTCCTTGCAAAAGCTGCGCACGAGCAGGCCCGGTACCAGGCATTATTCGACTTTGGGTCTTCTCGGGCAGCACCCAAACTCGACGTTAAGAAGTGGCAAAGAATGGCTATAGTAAGTACAATCGCAAGGTCTCTTTCTAGATTCTTAACGTTCGGCGAAGACTCGCAATTCTCCCCCTTTCATGTTAGAAAACCAGATGCCGGGTTCAACTCGGAATCGGCAAGCCTGGTTGCAAACGGCGGGAGCTGTGTGGCTAAACAAAATCTACCGCGTGAAAGTGTTGTGACCGTACAGGAGTGGGAAAAGCGCTCGGATGGTGTCCCCGATGTAAGCGTAATAATTCCTGTCCATCGCGGTTCGCAATACATTGCGCAGGCCCTGAAATCGGTTTTTGCCCAGAGGTTCACCGCCTACGAAATTATCGTAGTCAACGATGGATCTCCCGACACCGAGCAGGTTGAAAGGGAGCTGCACCCTTACGCGCAGCAGATTACCTACATTAAACAAGAGAATGGTGGACCCAGTTCAGCCCGAAACGCGGGCATACGCCAGTCAAAGGGTGACTATGTTGCCTTTCTAGACTGCGACGATGTCTGGCATCCAAGCTACCTAGCGGAGCAACTTGCTCTTCTCCGCGCTAATCCCGAACTCGATTTGATCTATTGCGATGCCTTGCTAATCGGAACATCGCCAAACGCCGGCAAGACAGTGATGGAAATCAATCCTTCACGGGGCGCCGTGACCCTGGAAAGCCTCTTAAAAGTCGATTGCAGCGTGATCACCTCCTGCACGGTGGTGAGGCGGCAGTGTCTGCTGGATGCAGGCCTCTTCGATGAGGACCGCCGCTGCTGCGAGGACTACGACATGTGGGTGCGAATCGCCGATCGCGGCGGACGCATGGCGTATCAAAACAAAGTTCTGGCGTTGCGCCGCATCCATTCCCAAGCCATAACCGCAGATCCAAGCTATGTGATCAATTCGCAAGTTGCAGTATTCAGGAAGTTTGATAAGTCTTTACCACTGATACCGGTTCACCGTGCAATCGTCCAAAAACAGATCGCAAGGTGCACGGCGGAGATTCAGTTACACCGCAGTAAAGCGGACTTGATGGCGGGAAAGTACAGCGAAGCCGCCAGCGGAGTGCGATTTGCCAACAATTACTTCCGGAGCAGAAAATTGCGCAGCATCGAGTGGATCATCCGCTTTATGCCGAGGACGGTTCGACTCTTCTACCGGACGCGGAATCGATGGTATTCCGGCCTCGGGCACAAGAAATTTTTCAGGTCTTCCGACGAGGTTACCTTCCGCAGGTAAGCTCAGCATGCGATTAGACGTCGTCCTGCCTACTTTCAATCGGCACGAGCTGCTGAAACTCACGTTAGAAAGCTTGCTGGCCGCCGATATTCCTCCCGACTTAAGTGTGGCTGTGACGGTGGTAGATAACAACAGTAGTGACGCGACCCGTGACACGGTGGAGAGCTACCGGCCGAAATTTGGCGGGCGACTGCACTATCTATTTGAGAAGAGGCAGGGCCGGTCGCACGCTCTGAACGCCGGCATTAACTCTACCCATGGTGATCTTGTCGGCATGATTGATGACGATGAGCAGATTGATCGTCAATGGTTTCGGCGTATTTATGAAATGTTTGCGAGCGGCGAAGTCGATTTCATAGGCGGACCCTATGTGCCACATTGGTCAGGCGCTCCTCCCTCTTGGCTCCCCCGCAATCACGCTGGAGTGATCGGGGTTGTGGATGGAGGATCGCAGCACGCCTACGGCACCAGTGACGCCGAGTTAATGGGGGGAAACGCCGTCATCTCGCGCGCGATGTTGAATGGGGTCGGTCTATATTCAACCGACTTGGGACGGAACGGAAAGCGCCCTTTAGCGGACGAGGATACCGATATGTATCACCGTCTGCTTGCTGCAGGCGCCAGGGGAGTGTACGTTCCGGATCTCATCATCTACCACTACATCCACCCGGACAGGCTAACCAAACGTTATTTCAGACGCTGGCATTTTTGGCGCGGCGTGTCTTCCGGGCTGTTGGACCGCAGGCAGCCCCAGCCGACACCATACATGCTGGGTGTTCCCCGTTACCTATGCGGGAGCGCGGCGCGGGGTTTCTTACACATGCTGCCGAGGATGGCGGGGTTCAGGAAAAATGCTGCCGAGCTATTTGGCGATGAGCTAAAGGTTTTTGACTTGTTTGGTTTTTTTTACGGGAAACACTTTTATAAGCCGTCGAATAGTTGACCGTGCCGACTCGATTCATTCTGAAGGCCGCCGCTATTTTCTTGGTGTCGGCTGGAGATACGGCTTCAGCAACTGAAGTAGTTCATCCTTCAGAAACGGGCCACCGGCGATGAGGCCATCGATCAACGGATTTTTGCGGTTGCAGGTTAACGGAAAGCTTAGTGTTTGAACAAAGCCTCCCGCGCTGGCGATGAGCGCGGCGCCTCCGGCGACGTCCCATTCATTTTTTGGCGTCAGCGTAAAGGTTATGTCCTCTAAGCCGGCAGCTACCCGAGCTAATTTGTAGGCCACCGAACCCATGGGCGTGATCTTGAAAGGAGCACTTGCAAATTGCTTCCATTCGCCGCGTTTGGTTTCGCTGCGACTGGCAAGAATCACCGCGCCTCGGAGTTCACCTCGCTGGCTGGCCCGAGCCGGTGCGCCGTTGTAAGTGAGCCCGCAATCAATGGCGCCCAAAAACGTTTCGTTGGTTGCAGGATTGCAAATTCCAGCAGCCACAGGCTGGCCGCGTTCTATCATCGCAATCGACACGCAAAATTCCGGAATGCCCTGCACGAACTCGCGCGTTCCATCCAACGGATCGACAACCCAAACTCGCTCACGATCCAGGCGCGTAAGATCGTCGGCGCTTTCTTCGGAGAGCCAGCCTTCACCGTCACGCAACAGATTTTTTCGAAGGGCCTCATCGAGGGCGCGATCAGCCTCAGTCACCGGGTCGTGTCCCGATTTGTATTCGGTTTCAATTTTCCCAGGAGTGAAGCGGGCGAAAATCTCCCGCGCGGCTGCAAGAGCAGCGTTGATTCTCTCGAGTACGCTGGAATAGGAAGATTCTTTCATCTGCCGAGGAAGTGCACTGGCGTCCACAACATTCTGATGCCAGTGGTCAGAAGAATCGCGCACAGGATCCGGCGCAGCCACAACACCGGAACGCGCGTACTGAGGTTAGAGCCGAGAATTCCACCTGGAATTGATCCGATCAGAAGATAGGCTACCAGCGAAGGATCAACGTTACCCAGGCGAAAATGCATAAAACTGGTGACCCCAGTCAGGATTACCGCATGCACGATATCCGTGCCCACCATCACTTTTGGCGGATAACTGTAAAACATCAGCAGAAGCATCATGATGATGCTGCCCGAGCCTACGGAAGTCATTCCTACTAGGAATCCGGCGAACAGTCCAATGATCGCCATGCCGGTAAAGGATTTGGCGGTTGGGTGGCGCCCTGCAACTTCCTTTTCAATTCTTCGCTGCAATAGCAGGAGCGACGAGACCACCACCAGCAAAATACCGACGGCCACCTTGATGAAGTCGTTGACTCCAGCCCCATGCACGATCCGCACGTGCTGCAATAGGCGAACCCCTAAGATTGATCCCGGTATGCTGCCCACGGCCAGGGCCGCTACCACCCTGCGACGGACTGTCTCCTTCATCAGGTGCACGACGCTGGAAGGGATCTTGGTCAGGAAGTTGAAGGCCGCGTCAGAACCCACGGCCACAATCGCGGGGACTTTGAGGCCAAAGATCAGAATCGGCAGCAGCAGGACGCCCCCGCCCAGCCCGGTAAGGCCAATCAGGAAACCAACTACAAGTCCGATGAGGACTTTCGCCGCGATCAATTCCATCGTAATGGTGCCGCGTACTTAGACTGCGGATGTTGCTCTGCGCTTTTTCTATGCTCCCGTTGAAAGCACGGGCTCAGGACTGACTCCGATAAATCCCTGCTGCTCCAGGTGAAGAATTATTCCCTGCGCCGCTTCTTCGGCACTCAACTCCGCGGTATTGATCACGACCTCGGCATTGGTCGGCGCTTCGTAGGGATCGGAAACGCCGGTGAATTCTTTCACAATTCCCGCCCGCGCCTTGGCATACAGCCCTTTGCGATCACGCTGTTCGCACGGTTTCAATCGGCGTTGCGATGTGAACCAAAATGAATCCTCCGTAAGGCTCAATCATCTGCCGCACCTGACTGCGCACCGAATCGTAAGGCGCAATCGGGGCACAAATCGCAATGCCACCGTTCTTGGTGATCTCGGACGCGACGTAACCGATGCGGCGAATGTTGATATCGCGGTGCTCTTTTGAAAATCCGAGTTCGGACGAAAGATTTTTACGCACTAGGTCGCCATCCAGGATGGTGACTGGCCGGCCACCCGTTTCTAAAAACTTGGTGAGCAGAATATTGGCGATAGTTGACTTTCCAGACCCTGAAAGCCCGGTGAAGAAAACCGTAAAGCCCTGCTTGTGCCGTGGCGGAAAGCTGCGGCGCAACTCGCGCACGACTTCTGGATAGGTAAACCAGGCGGGAATGTCGCGGCCTTCGTTGAGCCGGTCGCGCAGTTCCGTTCCGGAAATATTCAGCACACGCGCGCCGGTTGGCACTTCGTTGTCGGGCACGTAGCAGTCCTGGTTCTCCAGATAAACCATCATGCTGAATGGAACCATGGTGACGCCGATTTCTTTCTCGTGCTTCGCAAATAGCTCCTGAGCCTCATAAGGCCCGTAAAACGGCTTACCGTCGGAATCTTTCCCTGGCCCAGCGTGATCGCGACCTACAATCAGATGAGTCACGCCGTGGTTCTTGCGAATCAGCGCGTGCCAGATCGCTTCGCGCGGACCGCCCATGCGCATAGCCAGCGGGAGCAGCGAGAGCTTCACGGTTCCCGGAGGATACTTCGGGAGCAGAAGTTGCGGTAAAACCAATCCGCCGTTTTTAGTTTGAACCAGCTTTCGCCGGCGCGCGTCTTGCGAACTCCGAACACCACCTCGTAACCTTGCTCCCACAGCTGAACCATTTGCAGGAGGACTTCCGGAGGGTCTTGCAGGTCGGCATCGATTAAGGCAACTGCGGCGCCCTCGGCATATGCCAGTCCCGCAGAAACCGCAATCTGGTGCCCGAAATTTCGCGATAGATCGACTACCTTGACTCTTGCGTCTGAACGCTGCATCTCACGCAGCAACTGATAAGTGCCGTCGGTCGATCCGTCATTTACATACACGATTTGATAGTCGCGAATTGCAGGGATAAAACGCGGGTGAGAGTCTTGTGGCAGCAGGCAATGACCTGTTCTTCGTTATAACTAGGTAGCGTCAGCGCGAAATTCGGGGCTGTAGGCGATTACGTACCGGTTGTGTAGAGCTTTCTCGATGTTGCGAAGGGAAGATGCCAGTCGCGCTTCGTTCGCCGGCAGCATGGCGCCGCCGGTGGAAGATGAAAGCTGCTTTAAAATTTGTCGCCTTGCTGGTCCGGCTCGATCTCTGACATGTTCGTGCTTCGTCGAATTCGCCGGATCTACCATGCTCTGGGCAGGCCGGTGGCTCCCATCACCGGGAAAATAGCGTTGATCATGCGTAAATTACGGTAGGTTACTCAGGTTTCTAGTGACAATTTATTACAAGCCAAAAGTACTTGGGAATACATCCTAAGCTGGGGTACGCTGAATCTATTCTGCCGTCGGTTGCAATCGTGGGACAGCACTGGACCTAGGAAAACTCCTTTATGTTCGATAAGCTTTTTACGCGTTTGGGTTCCGCAGCTCTGACCGTGTTGCTAATGGTTGCGCGGTTTTCTTTCTGGCAGCGTCCGGGAGCACACAAAACGCTTCCAGAGACCGGATTATCTACGCTGTCGATTCCGCCCGGACTGCCCGAGTGCGGGGAACGGCCCATCCCCTAGCGCGGCCGCAGTTCGATCAGGGGCGCGTCAACCCGCAACAGCAACTCGCGGGAGTGGCGTTGACCTTCCGGCTGTCCACGTCGCAGCGAGCAGACCTGCAGAAACTGCTGCGTGAACAGCAAGACCGTTCGTCCCCCAACTATCACAGGTGGCTGACGCCGGAGCAATACGCCACCCGCTTTGGGATGACGTCGAACGATCTAGCAAAGGTCACTTCGTGGTTGCAATCGCAAGGGCTCACGGTTAACAGCGTATCGCGTAACCGCAACCAGATTTCGTTCAACGGCAGCGTGGGGCAGGTGGAGTACGCGCTCAGGACAGAGCTCCATCGATATTCAATTAATGGCGAGCAGCACATCGCGAACGCGGGTGACGTGTCGTTGCCCGATGCGTTTGCCGGAGAAGTGCTGGGCGTGCGCGGGCTGAATGATTTTCATCCCAAGCCGCGATATCGCAAGCCGGCACCGAGATTCACTTCAAACATTTCCGGAAATCACTTCGTCATACCTGCCGATTTTGCGACGCTTTACGGCGTGCCGTCAAACGTTGACGGCACCGGCCAGACCATTGCGGTGGTTGGGCAGACTTTGCTTAACGCGAGCAACAGTACCTCTGACATCGATGCGTTCCGGAGCGCAGCGGGTCTACCGGCAACCAGCAGCACAAATTTTAAGCTCATACAGGTTCCAGGCACCGGCACTGCAACCGCGTGTACCGGCGATCAGACCGAGGCCGACCTTGATCTGGAATGGACAGAAGGCGTAGCCAGAAACGCAACCATCAAGTTCGTTTACGCAGGGAACGGCTCCGGCACTAATTGCAACAATCGAACCTCGAATGTATTTGACGCGCTGCAATACTCGATCACAAATAATGTTGCCCCCATCATCAGCATCAGTTACGGAAACTGCGAAGATAATCTGGGCAAGTCATTTGTCCTTACCATGCAGCAATGGGCCCAGCAAGCTAACGCCCAAGGTCAGACGATAAGCGGTCCGGCGGGCGACGAAGGCGCTGCCGATTGCGATACCGGAACCTCGGCGACACAAGGCTTCGCTGTAGATGTTCCGGCCGCAATTCCGGAAGTCACGGGAGTTGGCGGCAGCGAGTTCACAGGCGATGCGGCGGCAGCTGTATCTGGCGGATGTGGTCAGCCAACCGCCGACTGGAACCAATCCTGCGTTGCGACCAGTTCCACTGGAACGGCCATCCACTACATCACAGAAAAAACCTGGAATGATCCACCGGGAACAGGCGCGACCACCTTGAGCGCAGGCGGCGGTGGCAAGCACGATTTTCTCTAAGCCCTCATGGCAAAGTGGAACCGGTGTTCCGGGTGATGGCAAGCGCGACGTGCCGGACATCGCGTTTAACGCTTCGAATGCTCACGATTCTTACCTTGTGTGTTCGCAGGATTTTTTCACTGGCACAGCCGGGGTGACCAGTTGTGCAAATGGCTTCCGCTCGAGTAGCACGAACACCAGCAACAATAATCTTCTTGACGCCGTCGGTGGCACCTCCGCCGGCGCCCCAACTTTCGCCGGAATCCTCGCGCTGATTAGTCAGGCGACGGGCTCGAACGGCTTGGGCAATGTAAACCCCATGCTCTATGCTCTTGCCGCGGGTTCTCCGACCGCATTCCACGACATCACTTCAGGAAACAACAACGCTCCATGCACCGCCGGCAGCAAACACTGCCCCTCAGGCACTACCAGCTTCGGCTTCTCAGCGGGTACCGGCTACGATGAAGTCACCGGGCTGGGTTCCCTCGACGTGGGGAATCTAATCTCCGCATGGACAGCCGTGGTCCCCACGCAGGATTTTGCGCTCGACGGATTGGTGACGTCAGGAACCGCGGGACAGGCGGCCACTTCGACGGTCACCGTCACCGAAATCAACGGTTTTAACGGAACTATTAACCTGACCTGCGCCAGCGCCGCTGGATCTCACCCTCAAATTGGCTTGCATACCGCATCCGACGAATGCCTAAAACGCCAGAATAGCACGCACATTCACAATACCGGCGAGGCTACGCTCAGCTCGCGAGAAACTGTTCGCTTCGACTAAACTGGCTAAACTTCGGTCATCTGCCGAATGCCGCTGCGTGGATGTCATACTGAGTAGTTAACGTTAGCGATCTGGACCCTCCCGGGAGGATGAAAGCGTGAGTTCGTCGATCAGTATTTTTGGACTGGGTTATGTCGGTTCGGTTTCTGCGGCTTGCTTCGCGCACATGGGCCACCGGGTTATTGGAGTGGATGTTAGCCCAGCCAAGGTTGAAATGATGGCCGGTGGCCGCAGCCCCATTGTGGAGGCCAGAATGACAGAGTTGGTGGCCGAAGCCCACAAGTCATCGCGGCTCACTGCGACGACTGACTCTTCCGCCGCGATCCAGCAATCCGAGATTTCGTTTGTATGCGTGGGCACTCCCAGTTTGCGCAGCGGCAAACTCGACCTCAGCCACGTGGAACACGTAGCCTCCGGCATCGGTGAAGCCCTGAAACAAAAGGACGCTTACCATGTGGTGGTGTTGCGCAGCACCGTGCTACCCGGCACCACCGAATCGCTGGTTATTCCTGCTATTGAGAAAGCCAGTGGTAAACGGGCCGGCAAAGATTTCGGGGTTTGTTATAACCCCGAGTTTATGCGCGAGGCCAGCGCGGTCGCGGACTTCCTCAATCCGCCTTACACCATCATTGGAGCCGGCGATCCCACGCAGCGAGCCCGGGTTCGTGAGCTCTATCAGGGTATCCCCGGCCAGGTATTCGAAACCACCATCCGCGTCGCCGAAATGGTGAAATATGTTTCCAACGTCTTCCATGCAGTTAAAGTATGCTTCGCCAATGAGATTGGCACTCTGTGCAAAGGCATGGGGGTGGATTCCGAAGATGTAACCCGTATTTTTACTTCGGACACCAAGCTCAACATCTCTCCAGCTTATCTCTCGCCGGGCTTCGCGTTCGGCGGGTCGTGCCTTCCTAAGGATCTGCGCGCACTCACTTATAAGGCCAAGGAACTGGATCTTAGCCTTCCCATGCTTGAATCCCTGCTGCCAAGCAATGCTGAGCAGTTGGATCGCGCCGTAGAGGCTGTATTGCGCGCGAACCGCAGAAAAATTTCCGTGTTGGGATTAAGCTTTAAAGCCGGAACCGACGATTTGCGCGAAAGCCCTCAGGTTCAGCTGGTTAAGCGGCTTCTTGGCGAAGGCTGTCAGCTGCGCATCTGGGACAAGGACGTCTCCCTCGGCAGGCTGGCAGGCTCCAACCGGCAATACATCGAGGAAGTCATTCCGCACATCGGTTCGTTGCTCTCCGCCGATCTTGAGGAAGTTATGCGGAGCGGCGAAGTCGTGATTATCGGGACCAAAATCGACAAAGAGCAGCTGAGCCGAAGCCTTCGTCCAGATCAGGTGGTCATCGATCTTATCAATCTCAACGCCAAGGCACGACCCGCGGCAGCGTCCTACGACGGAATATGCTGGTAAAGCGGTCGGGTGAAGTCGAGATCTGATCGCAGCCACTATAGCCTTTTCGGATTCCGGTCCCTGTGACTTGGCGCACATGCCTTCCTTGTGGGCACAACGGGGAAAAAGTTTCTCCTCCGGCACGGCAATATTTTTCCTTTTTCGCATCCGATTCTTTCCCAGAGAAGAGATCCAGCTACTCAGAATGATAGAGTTACAGCCACCGCTTTGGTTCTTCCCTTGCTCCTATTGCCGTTGCAATGAACCCTTCACGCATCATCTCTACTCGTAACGAATTGTTCGCCATCGTACTTAGCTGCCTGCTGGCCACCTTTGGGTGCGCCGGCGGAGGTTCTGGAAACGGCGGCGGCGGTTCTAAGCTGGTTTCTGTCAAGGTAAGCGCAGCCAACGCTAACCCAACTGTAGGCGATACAGATCAATTGACGGCTACGGGGAAATACGGCGACGGCAGTACTCAAGACCTTACCTCGGCAGTGACCTGGACCACTTCTCCGGCGGGTCTGGCGACGGTTGGAGCGGGTGGAGTGCTTACGGCGCAAGCCAGCGGCGCGGTATCGGTAACTGCAAGCATGGGTGCAGTGAGCGGTTCGGCGAGTGTAACCATCGCCCCTAAACTGGTCTCGATTGCCATCACGCCGCCCAGTAGAACTATAGCGGCATCGACCAAACAGCAGTTCGTGGCAACGGGCACTTACAGCGACAATAGCACCCAAGTCATCACCGGTAGCGTAAGCTGGAGTTCATCTAACACCGGCGTTGCGACTATCAGCGACACCACTCCAACCAAGGGACTCGCTCTGGGTGTCGGCGCCGGGAGCACCAGCATCACGGCAGCTTCTGGGACGATTACATCCCCGGCTGCCACTTTGACGGTGACTTCGGCTAATGCCACATCACTTGCCATCTCGGGCCCGTCCAGTCTAGCCCTGGGCGTGAGTCAGCAATTCACCGCGACCGCGACCTTTTCCGACGGAACCACGCAGGATGTCACTAATGTGGCCACCTGGAGCTCGTCAGCAAGTTCCATAGCGACCGTCACTGTCAGCGGACTTGTGACGGCCAAGAATCTCGGGACCACCAACATTTCGGCGGCGTTCGAATCGGCAAATGACAGCAGTTCGCTCACGGTCGATGCAAGCAATCTCACCCGTATTGAAATTACAGCCGCAGAAAATAAGACCTTTATCGCTCAAGGGACCAAAATCATAATTACCGCGACCGGGCACTTCAACAATGGCAGCACCAGCAACCTCAGCACTATCGTCAATTGGGCATCTTCAGACATCTCTATAGCTCAGTTCGCATCGGTCAATCAATTATCAGGGTTGAAGCCGGGCAGCATCACAATAACCGCGACACTTGGTTCGGTAACGGCTTCGCTTCCATTCAACATAACTAACGAAACAATTAAATCGATTACCATCACTCCCGTTAACCAGACAATAGCCATCGGCTGGCACCAGCAATTCTCGGCGACCGGAACGTTCACTGATTCTTCTACTCAGGACATAAGCACTTCGGTGACGTGGACCTCCGACAATTCTGCGGTGGCAAAGTTTGGGGCGCCGGGCAGCAGCATCGGCGTTGCGCTAGGAGTCAGCCAGGGCACCGCCAACGTTACGGCTTCCTTCAGTTTTGCAAGCTCAAGCGCGACCAAAACTACCTCACTGATGGTCAGCTCGGCGACCCTCCAGTCGATCTCAATCTCTGCGCCTGCCGGCAAAACAAACCCACTCCTGGCTCCCGGCTCGACCATGCCCTTCAATGCGAAAGGAAAATGGACCGACGGGAGTACTCAGAACGTGAATGTGTACGCGACCTGGTCTTCATCGGACACCAATGTGGCGACCGTGGGGCTCTCTGGTGTCGCCACTGGTCAATCCTCGGGCACCGCCAGCATTACGGCAAAAATTGGTACGATCAGTGCCTCAGCGTCCCTTATAGTTGAAGGTTCGACCCTGCTTTCGATCAAAATAACCCCACAAAGTCTTAAACTGCCGGCAACCATTGAGACCCAACTGACTGCAATGGGCGCATTCAGCGATGGCCAACAATTAGATTTGACATCAGCGGTTACGTGGACTTCGTCAACGCCTTCGGTGGCAACTGTCAGCAATTCGGCTGACAGCGCTGGTGTAGCAACCGGTGTGGCAACAGGCAGCACTACCGTGTCGGCGGCCTTCGCCGGAATCAGCGCCACGCCGCCCCTTACCCTTACGGTCACGAATGCAACCTTGACCTCAATCTCGGTAACGCCCATTAATCCGTCAATTAGCCTGGGATCTTCGCAGCTGTTCGCGGCCCAGGGAATGTTCACCGACAACTCGGTTGTCAATATCACGGTGCAAGTCACGTGGACCTCATCCGATGTTGCAGTGGCAACCATCAAGTCGAACGGATTGGCGAGCAGTGCATCGACCGGCACAACCACAATTAAATCCAGCCTGAATGGGGTGAATGGCACCACAGTCTTGACTGTGCACTAACCAGAAAAGGAGAATGCAGAACGAAACAACCGCAGGATTCGACACCGAAGAGGGAAATGTGCGAACTGTCAACGAAACCAACTTGCAAGAACTGTTGGCAGGTGACGTTTAAGTAGCACCGCCAATACCTGCAATATCAGGACCGTGAGTTTTCCTTGCCTAAGCTGCCACGCAGGAGCAGGACCAGCACCGGGGATTATTCGCATTGGGTCTTCTCGAGCCGGACCACTTGAGGTTAGGAATTGGCGTAGAATGGCTATCGTAAGTACAATCGCGAAGTCTCTTTCCAGATTCTTAACGTTCGGTGAAGACTCGCAATTCTCTCCCTTTCATGTTAAAAAACGAGATGCCGGGTTCAAATGGAGATCCGGAAGCGTTGTTGTAAATGGCGGGAGTTGTGTGGGTAAACAAAATTTACCGCGCGAAAATGTTGTGATCGTGCAGGAGTGGGAAAAGCGTACTGATGGCATTCCTGACGTAAGCGTCATTATCCCTGTCTATCGCGGTTCGCAATACATTGCGCAGGCCCTCGCGTCCGTTTTCGCGCAGAAGTTTACGGCATACGAAATTATCGTAGTTAACGACGGATCTCCCGAAACAGAGCGCGTTGACAGGGAACTCCAGCCTTACGCGCAGCAGATTACCTACATCAAACAAGCGAATGGCGGCCCCAGCTCGGCTCGGAACGCAGGTATCCTCCAGGCTAAAGGAGAGTACGTCGCTTTTCTCGACTGCGATGACGCCTGGCATCCAAGCTACCTAACAGAACAACTCGCCCTACTCCGTGCTGATCCCGAACTCGATCTGATTTATTGCGATGCCTTGCTGATCGGGGCATCGCCAAACGCTGGCAAGACGGTGATGGAAATCAATCCGTCGCATGGCGCTGTCACTCTCGAAAGCCTTCTCAAACTCGATTGCAGCGTGATCACTTCTTGCACCGTTGTAAGGCGGCGCTGTTTGCTGGATGCAGGCCTTTTCGATAAGGACCGGCGATGCTGCGAGGACTATGACATGTGGGTGCGCATAGCCGATCGCGGCGGACGCATGGCCTATCAACACAAAGTTCTGGCGCTGCGCCGGCTCCATTCAGAGGCGATAACTGCTGATCCAAGCTATGTGATCGATTCGCAAGTAGCAGTGTTCAGGAAATTAGGCGAGTCTTTGCCGCTGATTCCCGTTCACCAGGCGATCGTCGAGAAACAGATTGCACGATGCATGGCAGAGATTCAGCTACATCGCAGCAAAGCAGATCTGATGGCTGGAAAATACACTGAGGCTGCCGCGGCTATCCGCTTCGCCAACACCTACTTTCAGAGCAGAAAATTGCGCGGCATCGAGTGGATTATCCGTTTTATGCCGCGAACCGTTCGCCTCTTCTACCGAACGCGGAATCAATGGTATTCGGCTGCGGGGCACAAGAAATTTTACAGATCTGTCGACGAGGTTACCTTCCGCAGGTAAGCTCAGCATGCGATTAGATGTCGTCCTGCCTACTTTCAATCGGCACGCGCTACTCAAACTTACGTTAGAAAGCTTGCTGGCCGCCGATACTCCTTCCGACTTAAGTGTGTCAGTGACGGTTGTAGATAACAACAGCAGTGATGCTACCCGTAGCACGGTGGAGAGCTACCAGCAGAAATTTTCTGGGCGGCTTCACTACGTATTTGAGAGGAAGCAGGGCAGATCGCACGCTTTGAACGCCGGCATTAACTCTACCCATGGCGATCTTGTCGGCATGATTGATGACGACGAACAGATTGATCGTCGATGGTTTGGTCGTATTTACGAAATGTTTGCCAGCGGTGAAGTCGATTTCATAGGCGGACCTTACGTGCCACACTGGTCAGGTGTTCCTCCCATCTGGCTTCCGCGCAATCACGCTGGAGTGATTGGGGTTGTGGATGGAGGATCGCAGCATGTCTATGGCACCAGTGACGCCGAGTTAATGGGCGGAAACGCCGTCATCTCGCGAGCGATGTTAACCAAGGTCGGTCTGTACTCAACCGACCTGGGACGCAACGGAAAGCGCCCTTTAGCCGATGAGGACACCGACATGTACCACCGCCTGCTCGCGGCAGGAGCAAGAGGAGTGTACGTTCCGGATCTGATCATCTACCACCACATCCACCCCGATAGACTAACCAAGCGCTATTTCCGGCGCTGGCATTTTTGGCGCGGCGTCTCCTCGGGGAGATTGGACCAGAGACAGCCGCAGCCTACGCCTTATTTATTTGGCGTTCCTCGTTATCTTTTCGGAAGCGCCGGGCGTGGTTTCCTGCGCATGCTGCCAAGATTCACGGGATTCAGGAAAGATCCTGCCGAAATGTTCGGCGAGGAGCTAAAGGTATTTGACCTGTTTGGTTTTCTTTACGGAAAACATTTTTACCGGCCATCCGATAGTTGATTGATCTTTTTAATCTGACGGACGCGGCTATTTGTTGTGCGTTGGCGGGAGATGCGGGGCAAGGAACAGCAGCAGTTCATCTTTCAGTAGCGGGCCGCCAGCGATTAAACCATCAATCAAGGGATCTTTGCAGTTGCAAGTGAGCGGAAAGTTCAGCGTCTGAACGAAGCCTCCGGCGCTCGCGACAAGGGCAGCGCCTCCGGCTACGTCCCATTCATTCTTTGGTGTAAGCGTAAAGGTTATGTCTTCTAAGCCGGAAGCCACCCGAGCTAATTTGTAGGCAACAGAACCCATAGGTTGGATCTTGAATGGAGCGTTCTGAAATCGTTGCCAATCGCCGCGTTTAGTTTCGCTGCGGCTGGCCAGAACCACTGCGCCATTCAACTTCTTTCGCTGGCTGATTCGGGCCGGTGTGCCATTGTAGGTGAGCCCGCAATCGATCGCGCCAATAAAGGTTTCGTTGGTTGCAGGATTGCAAATGCCGGCTGCTACAGGCTGGCCGCGTTCCACCATCGCAATCGACACACAGAACTCTGGAATGCCCTGCACGAACTCGCGCGTCCCATCCAAGGGGTCGACCACCCACACCTGTTCCCGAGCCAGCCGCGAAAGATCGTCTGCGCTCTCTTCGGATAGCCAGCCTTCGCCGTCGCGCAACAGATTTTTGCGGAGAGCGGCGTCGAGAGCGCGATCCGCTTCCGTAACCGGATCATGTCCGGATTTGTACTCGGTCTCAATTTTCCCGGGCGTGAAGCGCGCGAAGATTTCCCGTGCGGCAGCAAGCGCAGTCTCGATTCTCTCAAGAACGCCGGAATAGGAAGATTGTGTCATCGGCCGAGGAAGTGCACCGGCGTCCACAACATTCGAACGCCGGTGCTCAACAAAATCGCGCACAAAATTCGCCGCAACCACAAGACCGGAACCCGGGTACTGAGGTTGGAGCCGAGAATTCCACCCGGAATCGACCCGATCAGAAGATACGCCACCAGCGAAGGGTCGACATTGCCCAAACGAAAATGGAGAAAGCTGGTGACGCCGGTGAGAATGACAGCATGCACAATGTCCGTGCCCACCATCACCTTTGGCGGATAACTGTAGAACATCAGAAGCAGCATCATGATGATGCTTCCCGAGCCTACAGAAGTCATGCCAACCAGAAATCCTGCGAATAGTCCGATGAGGGCCATCCCAGTAAAAGATTTGGCAGTGGGATGGCGGCCGGCGACTTCCTTCTCAATTCGTCGCTGCATCAAGAGCAGAGACGAAACGACCACCAGCAAAATGCCGACGGCTACTTTGATGAAATCATTGACCCCCGCGCCATGAACAACCCGCAGGTGCTGCAAAAGGCGAACACCCAAAATAGAGCCGGGCACGCTGCCCACCGCCAGAGCAGCTACTACTCTGCGGCGCACCGTCTCTTTCATCAGATGCACGACGCTGGATGGGATCTTGGTCAGGAAGTTGAAAGCGGCGTCCGAACCTACGGCGACAATCGCAGGAATTTTTAACCCAAAAATCAGGATCGGGAGCAGCAGGACGCCCCCGCCCAGCCCAGTAAGGCCAATCAGGAAACCCACCACCAGTCCGATCAGGACTTTAGCCGCGATCAATTCCATCGTAATCGTGCCGGGTACTTAGACTGCCAGGTCTTGTACTGCCCTACCTAAGCTCCCGCCGTAAGCGCGGGCTCAGGACTAACTCCGATGAATCCCTGCTGCTCCAGGTGAAGAATTATTTCCTGCGCCGCTTCTTCCGCACTCAACTCCGCGGTATTGATTACCACCTCGGCATTGGTGGGCACTTCATAGGGATCGGAGACGCCTGTGAACTCCTTTACGATTCCCGCCCTCGCCTTGGCGTAGAGCCCTTTCCGGTCGCGCTGTTCGCAGGTTTCAATTGGTGTGGCAATGTGAACCAGAATGAAGCCTCCGTGAGGCTCAATCATCTGCCGCACTTGACTACGTACGGAATCGTAAGGCGCGATCGGGGCGCAGATCGCAATGCCGCCGTTCTTGGTAATTTCCGACGCAACGTATCCGATTCGCCGGATGTTGATGTCGCGGTGCTCTTTAGAAAATCCAAGCTCCGACGAAAGATTCTTTCGCACCAGATCTCCATCCAGAATAGTGACCGGACGTCCGCCCGTTTCTAAGAACTTAGTGAGCAGAACGTTGGCAATCGTCGACTTGCCGGATCCTGAAAGCCCGGTGAAGAAGACCGTGAAGCCCTGCTTGTGGCGTGGCGGAAAGCTGCGCCGCAGCTCGCGCACGACTTCCGGATAAGTGAACCAGGCAGGAATGTCGCGGCCTCCGTTTAGACGGTCGCGTAATTCCGTACCGGAAATGTTCAGCACGCGCGCGCCGGTGGGCACTTCGTTGTCCGGCACGTAGCAGTCCTGGTTCTCCAAATAAACCATCATGCTGAATGGAACCATGGTGACGCCGATATCTTTTTCGTGCTTTGAGAATAGTTCTTGCGCTTCGTAAGGTCCATAAAACGGCTTGCCGTCAGAATCCTTGCCCGGCCCCGCGTGATCGCGGCCCACAATGAAGTGAGTGACGCCATGATTCTTGCGGATCAAGGCGTGCCAGATGGCTTCACGCGGCCCGCCCATGCGCATGGCCAGTGGCAGCAGCGAAAGCTTCACCGTTCCCTGAGGATACTTCGCCAGCAGCAACTGATAACAGCGTACGCGGGTGAAGTAATCCACGTCGCCGGGTTTGGTCATTCCAACGGATGGATGGATCAGCAGATTCGCTTCGACGGTCTTGGCCGCGCGGAAAGTCAATTCGACGTGGGCGCGGTGCATAGGATTTCGGGTTTGGAACGCTACCACGCGTCGCCAACCCAGGCGCGAAAATTCAGCCCGTAATTCAGCCGGAGTGAGGCGCAAAGTCTTGAAGTCATAATGCGAAGGCAATTGCAGGCCTTCGAGCTTGCCGCCCACGTACCACGGGTTCGCTTGATTCAGAAGATAATTGACGCCGGGATGGACGGTGCTGGTGGTGCCGAAAACCGACTGCGCTTCATCTTTGCGCTCAGGACGCCAAACTTCCTCGACGTCAAGAACTGCCACCATCACGCCTTCAGGATCGCGCAACGCAACTTTGCTGGTTCCGGGCGTTAACTTTTTTGCGAAGTCCTCGGGGACATCGAGGGTGATCGGCATGGGCCATAGAACACCGCTGGTGAGCAGCATGTTGTGGCAAACCCGCTCGTAGTCGGCGCGCCGCATAAATCCGCGCAAAGGCGAGAATCCGCCACTCAGAAGTAATTCCACATCACATAATTGCCGAGGCGTCAGGTCCCATGAGGGCCAGTCCTTTGATTGGGCCTTCAATTCAGCGCTACGTTCCTCTGTGGCAATGAGTTGTACAAGTTCACCGCCATGCGGCGGAACAAGATGGCTCGTCGAATTCGTCAAATGCGAAACCTCCCTAGGAAATTCTGGCCCGTCCAGCCAGAGCACTCATAAATTAAGGGGATAAAGAAAAACGGCGTCCTTGAGGTCATCCCAAATTTAGCAGAAACCCGTGCTCACTGATCTTACCAAAGGTAACGTTCCGCAACTCATCTGGCCGGAAAATACTCCCCTTTTTCGGCCGAGAATCAGCTATCCCTCGGGAACATTAAGAGGTAAAATAAGGGCGTGAGAGTCATCGGTTTGCTTACCCTGGCGGCGGTGTTGCACACCACAGCCTTTGCTCAGAAGCCGGCAGATCCGGAAGCACGAAACAAGCGTGCAGTCTCCGTCTCGTCGAGCCGCGCTACCAACTCGGAGCAGACACAGTACGAAGCGACCAGTGTTCCCAAGTCCGGGTCGTCATCCGCGCGGGACCTGGCAAAAATCGAACAAAGCAGCATTCATCAGGTCAAGGCAAGCCCCAAAAAGAATGCCGCTTCGAAGCCCGGTTCCCCGGCTGTTTTCGGAAAACAGCCTCAAACCAAAGGCAAGCCGATCAAGTTTTCCTACCAGCCCCCAAAGACTACGGGTAAGACTTCTGCTAAAAATCCAGCGCCGGCTGCGGGTCGATCGCGACCAGCCCACTGACCTTCAGTAAAGAAACACCATGTAAGTGGACGCTCGTGGCTTCGGCTAATTGTTCCCCATAGGTAGAGTCACGCCTGGTTCTCCGCCGATTGCATTAGTTACCTTCGATTGCCCGACAATCATCACCACGCGGATCTTCGGTCTACAATTTCGATGTCCCTGATCAACATAGCCTTTGAATTGTTTTAGGAAACTATGCCAGTGGTGGACCACAGTCCCGCCGAAGCCGGTGTCACACCTGCCGAAGCAGTACCAGAGTTTCTTGCTGGGTCGTCTTCAACCGGCGGGGTCAAATCTGCGAACGGTTCGATAACCGTCACGGCGCTTATGGCTGTCATCAGTGCTCTGTTAGTTCCCTCTCGTATGTTGTTTTCCACGGGAGCGACGGATGACAGTTCGGTATTTGCCTACATCGGTTGGGCCATGCACCACGGCCTCATGCCGTATCGCGATCTGTGGGACCACAAGGGCCCTCTTCTCTATTATTTGCAATTCGCCGGGATGTGGTTGTGGTCGACTTCCACGTTTGGCATCGGGCTGCTTGAGCTAATTGCGCTTTCGATTGCGCTGTTTCTTTTATACCGCGTGATCACCTCTTTTGTTTCGACGTTTGTCGGCCGCGTAGTAGCGGTATTCGGCGTCACTTTCGTCGCGCATTTTTCTCTAGGCGGCAATATGTGCGAGAGCTGGGCACTGCTCCCTCTCGCGACGGCGCACTATGCATCCTGGAGATGGTCCCAACGCTTGTCGCGGAACTGGTGCGCACCCTTATTAGGTGCGAGCTTCGCTTGCATTTTCTGGATACGGCCGAACATGGTGACCTATCCAGCATTGGCGGTCCTGGTCTTGTTGTATGCAACCAAGAAGGCTCACGGATTCGGTAGCGCGATGAAGCAGTTCGCTTTGGCGTCCACCTCGGCGGTGGCGCTGTCCGCGCTGATTGTGGTGCCGCTCTACCGCTGGGGAGTGTTTCATGACTTCATAGAGGCATATTTTGGATACAACGCCGCTTATTCTAACGCGTTGTCGTTGTCCGGCCGGCTTTTGCATACAAGTCAGTTACTGGCGCTGTTGTTCCCTACAGCGATCGCGATTCTGGGCACTGCAGGATGGGCCTTATGGATAACCGAAAGCCGCAAAAGAGGAGAAGTTGCCGGCGGCCTCCCGTCCGTCTACTTACAGACTTTGCTGTGGAGCTTGCCCTTCGAAATCGCGGCTGCGAGTCTATCTGGCAGAGATTACCCGCATTACTTGCTGCCGCTGTTCCCGACATTCGTTGTGCTCGCGGCCTGGTTCCTCGATGCCCTTCAGAACAAAACCAAAGCTATGCCAGCTCTGGCAACGGCCCTGATGATCGGGCTTTGCCCGTTCATGTTGACAACATACTCGAGCGATTTTTCACGATCTACCGAACCGCCACATTCCGAGTATTTAACGGTAGTGCATTTCATCCAGCGTGCAACGACAGCTCGCGACAGGATCACGGTGATAGGTGTAACGGAATCGGGATACATAAGCTTTCTCGCACAGCGGCTGCCGGCTTCACGATTCGTCTATCAACTTCCCTTGATTGATGCGAACAACCCGGTCGCGGGCGAGCAGCGCAAGCAATTCATGTGCGATATCGCGCAGAACCGTCCGGCGGTGATCGTATCGGGTAATCCGACGATGGGAATTTTGTGTGCGTCGAAGCTTGAATGCACCCTGCGCAATATGCAGGCCCCCGAGACTGATTACGGGTATCAGAACATGCTGCTTCCAAACTTGCTGCAGGACGTTATTGCGTCGCAATACAGGGCGGTTTCAGATCCCAGGTTCGGACCATTTCGAGTGTTGGTCCGTAACGACGTTGCCATTCCTGCTCAGTGGTAGCCAGCTGATAATGCGCGAGTGTCGTTCCGTAATCTGAGTGCAATTTCGCGTGCCGCCTGGGCACCATTTCTGACGGCGTAATTTGTCCCTCGGTCCTCCGGATAAATTTGCGCCATGCTGGAGAGAAACAGGTTTTTGACTGGCGCAACGAAATCGGGAACCAACCGGTTGTAGTGCCGTTCCACAAGCGGCTGCGCATGCTCTGCGCGCCAGACGTGAGCGTTTTCGATGGTATGTCGCCGGAACTCAGGGAACATTCGGGTCAGCGCTTCAATGGCTACTTCAACGGCATCTTCATTAGACATTCGGTAAAGCTCCGCCGAACGAGGCAAATATTTCGACAGGTAAACGATATGCTTGCCGCCATAAGTACTGGCAGGTTCGAAGTTGGTGTGCTCAATAACTCCTACAAATGGAAAGGAAGGATCGTTAACATTAAGCCAGTACAACGACGACAAGCTGCGATTAAGTTCCAGGACGATGCAAATATTGGAAAGATACCTGATGCGCCGCAAGCTTTCCGCGTAACCGTTCGGGGCAACTGGCGCAACCAAGTCTGCTGCCAAAGGCAGTGGCACGGTAAGCAGTACGGAAGATGCGGGAATGAAACCCTTCGAGGTAACCAATCCATTCACTTGGCCGCCGAGCGATGAGATTGCACGCACCGAGGTATCCAGTCGGATCTCGCCGCCGCTTTTCTTAATCGCATCCGTGACTTGACAGGCAAGAGCGCTAAAGCCGCCCTTATAGTAAGCCAGCACTTCCTGGCCTGCCTTGCCGCGGCTTCCGCCGCGTAATTTCAATTTGTTCCAGAGCCAGACCGCAGATACCTCTTCCGCGTACTCTCCAAATTTCCCGATCAATAAAGGCTCCCAGATCACCCGGTATACTTGCTCGCCTCCCAGCTTCACCAGCCATTCTTTCGCGGTCACTCCTTCCAATTCCTGCCAATCTTTGACTCGGCGCGCTGCAAGAGTCATGTACCCCAGACGCAGCCGGTTCGTGAAACTCAGGGGAGTGAACGCAAGAACATCCCGGGGACGGCTAAGCCGAAATAGACGATGAGCATAGTACATTCCAGTGTTCGTCGGATGCCAGCGCACATCGTCCTCATGCCCCAGGCTTTGCACAAGGCTCATGATGTGGTGGTCGCTGGTGAACCAGTGATGGTAAAACTTTTCGAGTCGTTGACCGCCGACGGTGAATGAGCCCGCGAGTCCTCCCGATTCAGAATCCTTCTCCACGACTGTGACCTTGAAGCCGTTCCGGGCCAGTTCCAAAGCCGCCGACAGACCGGTAAAACCTGCTCCGACAATGGCAACATCAGTCATAGGAAATTAATGCAGAGTTGAAACCGTGGCGTCGGCAAGGGGCTCACGCCGATCCGCTCGCAGCCTTCCGGACCAGCGGTTGCTGAGTCACGGAAGACAAGACTTCACGCACCAGATACAGCGGCCTCTGCTTGGCTTCCGTATAAATACGGCCGATGTATTCGCCAACAACTCCCAGGCTCAGCATCTGCATACCACCGATGAACAGCATTCCGATGAAAAGCAGCGTCCACCCAGGGACCCAAATACGTGTGAAAAGGCGCAACACCAATGCATATGAAATTCCGAGCACAGACATTCCGGCAGTTGCGATCCCCATAATGCTAACCAGGCGCAGGGGAACGACCGAAAACGACAGGATTCCATCCAGCGCTAAGCGCAGCATCTTGTGAAGGGGATACTTTGTCACGCCAGCCAGACGGGGAAGGCGCTCATATTCGAGACCGTAACGGCGAAACCCAATCCAACTGGAAAGTCCTCTGAGCATCCGGTCCCGCTCAGGCATTCGCAGTAGCGCGTCCACAGCTTTCCGATCCAGCAAACGGAAGTCGCCGGTATCGCGCGGAATTTCTGTATCGGAAAGGAGATTCAGGATGCGGTAAAACCACTCCGCAGACTTCAGCTTGAACCAGCTCTCGCCGGCGCGCGTCTTGCGAACGCCGAACACAACTTCGTAGCCTTGCTTCCACAGATCAACCATCTGCACCAGAACTTCCGGAGGATCTTGCAGGTCGGCGTCGATTAAGGCGACAGCATCGCCCTCGGCATATGCCAACCCAGCAGAAACGGCAATCTGGTGCCCGAAGTTTCGCGCTAGATCGACCACCTTGACTCTCGCGTCTGCACTCTGCATTTCGCGCAGCAACTGGTAAGTGCTGTCGGTCGACCCGTCATTGACATAGACAATTTGATAGTCCCCGATGGCCTGTGACAAGACCCTGGTAAGGCTTTCGTGACACGTGTCAATGACCTGCTCTTCGTTGTAGCAAGGAACAACGACCGAAAGTAGGCATGCGCTCACGAGGATATCCAGGAAAAAGCGTTCAGTAATCATCATAGGAGACAGGGAAGGGGAACTGAAGGCACTCTGGACGTTACAGGTTACTTACGTGCAGGGGGAGCGGTGCCAGGGATGGCGGCTTTGCCTGACGCAATGGACTTTTGGGTGGGCACCGTTGCGTCGTTCTTCAGCGAGTATTTAAGCAGGCACCATAGCGCACGTACGCCGTCTTTCCACCCGATTTTCTTACCCTCTTCGTAGGTGCGGCCCTGATAGCTAATGCCCACTTCGTAGATTCGCAGGCGGCGCTTGGCCACTTTAACGGTGATTTCAGGCTCGAATCCAAAGCGGTCTTCTTCAATCGGGATCGATTGGATAATGTCCCGGCGAAAAACTTTGTAGCAAGTTTCCATGTCACTGAGGTTGACATTAGTCAGGCAATTTGAAAGCAGGGTCAAAAGCCAGTTACCGACAGAATGCCAGAAATAAAGTACCCGGTGAGGTCCGCCCCCAAGAAAACGCGACCCGTAGACTACGTCCGCTTTGTCTTCCAGCAACGGTCCGAGCAATGATGGATATTCGGCGGGATCATATTCCAGGTCGGCGTCCTGAATAATTACGAAGTCTCCGGTTGCCTCTTGAATGCCGCGACGCAATGCCGCGCCTTTGCCCATGTTCTGTGGTTGCAGAAAAACTCTGACTTGCGGCTTAGCGACCGCGATTTCTTGCAGGATGTCCCTTGAACCGTCCCGCGACCCGTCATCGACGCACAGCAGCTCGATCTCAAGCGGCACCGCGAGCACGCGTTCGACAACGGCCTTCACGGTGGCGCGCTCATTGTAGACAGGCATAACGACGGAAAGTTTCATGCGCGGCTCGGAAACAACGAGCAACAGTGTAAGGCATTTACCAAAAAGTGCGCATGACCTGGAAATGCTGGGTTCGGTAACCGTAACTCGGATCGAGGGTTGTAAAGGATTTTTTACAGCCCAGGGACTTGGGAATACATCCCGGCTGGGATACCCTGAATCTATTCTGCAATCGGCTTACCTTGGGGCAGAACGGATCTAGGAAACCCCTTATGTTCAATAAACCTGTTACGCGTTTGGGCTCCCGAACTCTGACCGTCTTTTTGATAGGCTGCGCGGTCTTTTTTCTGGCAGCGTCCGGTAGCACACAAAATGCTGTACGGGACCGGATTATCTACGCCGTCGACTCCGGCCGAACCGCCGCGGTGCGAGGCACTGCCCACCCCATGGCGCGCCCGGAGTTTGCCCAGGGTCGGGTTAGCCCCGAGCAGCAACTCACGGGAGTGGCTTTGACCTTCCGGCTCTCGGCTTCGCAGCAGGCAGACTTGCAGGAACTTCTGCGCGAACAGCAGGACCGCTCCTCGCCCAACTACCACAGATGGCTTACGCCTGAACAATACGCTGCCCGGTTCGGGATGACATCGAATGATTTGGCAAAGGTCACTTCGTGGTTGCAATCGCAAGGGCTCACAGTGACCGCCATATCTCGCAGCCGCAATGAGATTTCGTTCAGCGGCAGCGTCGGACAGGTGGAGTATGCATTGCGGACTGAGCTGCAGCGATACTTAATTAACGGCGAGCAGCACATGGCGAACGCCAGCGATGTAGCGCTGCCCGATGCATTTGCAGGTGAAGTGCTGGGCGTGCGCGGGCTGAATGACTTCCATCCCAAGCCGAGGTTTCGTAAGCCCCTGACGAGATTCACGTCCAACATTTCCGGAAGTCACTTCGTAATTCCTGCCGACTTCGCGACGCTGTACGGCGTGCCGTCGAATTTCGATGGCACCGGCCAGATTATCGCGGTGATTGGGCAGACTCTGCTTAACGCGAGCAACAGCACCTCTGACATCGATGCCTTCAGGAGCGCAGCCGGTCTGCCAGCCACGACCAGCACAAATTTCAAGCTCATTCAGGTGCCGGGCACCGGCACTGCCACGGCATGTACCGGCGATCAGATGGAGGCCGACCTTGACCTGGAATGGACAGAGGGCGTAGCCAAAAACGCGACTATCAAATTCGTTTATGCGGGGAACGGCTCCGGCGGCAATTGCAACAATCGAACCTCCAACGTATTCGACGCACTGCAATATTCAATCACCAATAACGTTGCCCCGATCATCAGCATCAGCTACGGCAACTGCGAAGCCAACCTCGGAAGATCGTTCGTGCTCACCATGCAGCAATGGGCACAGCAAGCCAACGCACAGGGCCAGACGATCAGCGGTCCGTCGGGAGACGAGGGCGCGGCCGATTGCGATACCGGCACTTCGGCGACACATGGCTTCGCCGTAGATGTACCTGCCGCGATTCCGGAAGTCACGGGTGTCGGAGGCAGTGAGTTTACAGGCGACGCGGCGGCAACCGTGGCTGCAGGGTGTGGTACGGCAACCACCGACTGGGGCCCGTCATGTACATCAACCAGTTCGGCGGGAACCGCCCTGCACTACATCACGGAAAAAACCTGGAATGATACGCTTGGGACAGGTGCCACTAGTTTGAGCGCGGGTGGTGGTGGCGCGAGCACCATCTTCGCGAAACCTTCATGGCAGACCGGAAGCGGTGTGCCCGGTGATGGCAAACGCGATGTGCCGGACATCGCGTTGAACGCGTCGAATGCTCACGATCCTTACCTGGTGTGTTCGCAGGATTTTTTCACAGGCACGGCTGGTGTCACGAGCTGCGCAAACGGTTTCCGGTCGAGTAGCTCGAACACCAGCAACAATAATCTTCTTGATGCAGTTGGCGGCACCTCGGCCGGTGCTCCCACATTCGCCGGAATCCTCGCACTGATTAATCAGGCTACGGGATCAAACGGTCTCGGCAATGTGAACCCCATGCTTTACGCGTTGGCGGCGAGTTCTCCTACCGCATTTCACGACATCACTTCAGGAAACAACAACGCTCCGTGCACCGCGGGTACACCGAACTGTCCAGCGGGCACAACCAGCTTCGGCTTCTCCGCAGGCACGGGCTACGATCAGGTCACCGGGCTCGGTTCGCTCGACGTGGGGAATCTGATCTCCGCATGGACGGCCGTAGTCCCCACGCAGGATTTTGCGCTCGACGGATTGGTGACCTCAGGAACCGCGGGACAGGCGGCCACTTCGACGGTCACCGTCACCGAACTCAACGGCTTTACCGGAACCATTAACCTGGCCTGCGCCAGTGCCGCGTCGGTCAAGATCACCTGCTCGTTAACGCCCGCAGGCATCACCTTCCCTGCAACCGGCAACACTCAAACTTCAACTCTGAGTATGACCGCGGCCGCAGATCTTCGAACTATGCCTTCTGGCAAATCCAGATTCGAAGTTTTTGCCAGAGGATTTGGAATGACCGGCGGTTTATTTGCGGCCGTGATTCTGGGCGTCCCTTCGCGACGCAAGTGGGCTACTCTGTTTGGGCTGGTGGTGGTCGCAATTGCGGTCACCGCAATCGGCTGCGGAGGAAGCGGTAAGAGTAGTGTGGTACCGAGCGGTCCGCAGACTTACATCGTGACGGTCACCGGCACCGGCACGACTGGCGGCGGAACCGCGCTGACCCATACCACGAATGTCAGCTTCACTGTGCAGTAACGGAGCTGATTAAGTTCAGCGAAATTTTCTGACGAGCCGCGTGCATAATCAGTCGAGCCACCCTGGTCCGGACAGCGAGGGCTGCTGTCCCCACATCGCCACGTTAATCCGCGTGGATTTCGGGTTTATCTCCAGCCTCGCCGTGACCTGTGCACGCCTCGCATGGACAAATTTCTCGCAGCCACTTCCAGGAATAAATTCCGAGGTTGTGACCGTCATTCCAGTTGAACTTAATGGCGTACTTGCCGACACCCTCAGCGGAATTCGGCTTGACCGCAGGTTTGAACATCGGCAGCTCTCCCGGTTTTATTTTCACCGGCTGCCCAGCTCCCCGACCACTTTTGCCGCGCTCCTCATCACATAGAGCGCAAGGACACGCGTCCCGCAGATAATGAAACGTGTAGCTGGAAAGATGTCCGTCTTTCCACTCGATGTCCACCCCTTTACCGGAGGTAAGGTGGACCTTCACGGATTTTGGGTCGACGGACGGCATAATTTCAGTATCGCAAAAAACGAGGGCGTCGGTCGTCCCTGGTCCTTCGTCGTTGCGCGTAAGTCTTTGCTAATTCCTCTGTGTTTTTCCTCGGTGAACTCTGTGTCCTCTGTGGTGAAAGGTTTTAAAAGCATGAACCAGGGAGGGCACAGAGTTTCACAGAGAAATGCCACAGAGTAAACCGAATTAGGGAGGGCTGGCGACGCCGGAGCTGGTTTTGCCAACGACCAAGGACGCGCGACCAACGACATTCTTCCTGCGGTGCTAGAATTTCTCTTCACCTGCCCATGCCTGCAACCCTTCTGGATGGAAACAAAATCGCCGCCGAGATTCGTGGCGAAGTCGCCGCTGATGTCAAAGCCTTGTCGGCTGCGGGAATGCGGCCGGGGCTGGCAGTGGTGCTCGTGGGCAATAATCCGGCGTCGGAGATCTACGTTCGCGGCAAAGTGAAGAGCAGCGGCGAAGTTGGAATTTACAGCGAGCAGCATACGCCTTCTGATCGCGCCACGACCCAGGAGTTGCTGGACCTTATTGCAGATCTAAATCGCCGCGACGAGATTGACGGCATTCTGGTGCAGCTGCCTCTACCGCCGCAGGTGGATTCCAAGAGAGTTTTGTTGGCCGTCGATCCGGCAAAGGATGTCGATGGTTTTCATCCCATGAACGTGGGGTTTCTTTCGACCCAGCGTCCAGGTTTGGTGCCTTGCACTCCGGCAGGGATTATGGAAATGCTCGAGCGAAGCAAAATCAAAGTCACCGGACAGGAAGCCGTAGTAGTCGGCCGCAGCGATATTGTGGGCAAGCCGATGGCGATGCTACTGCTGAATGCCAACGCCACCGTCACTGTGTGTCACTCGAAAACCCGTGATCTGCATGCAGTTTGCCGCCGCGCGGATATTCTCGTCGCCGCAATCGGCCGGGCCGGAATGATCACAAAGGATTTTGTTCGTACAGGAGCGACGGTGATTGACGTTGGCATGAATCGCGTGACTGATGCGCAAGAATTCGCGCGCCTGTTCGCGGGCAATGCAAAACGCGAAGAAACATTTCGCAGCAAGGGATCGGTGCTGGTGGGCGATGTGCACCCTGAAGTCGCGGAAATAGCCGGGGCCATCACACCGGTGCCAGGTGGCGTCGGGCCCCTCACCATCGCCATGCTGATGTCGAATACGGTGAAAGCCGCGAAGATGCGCCGGGGTAATCGGATAGCAGAGCTGTCCAGAGCTTGAGCGATTGCAGAATTCAGATTGCAGATTGTAGATTTAAGAACGTCGAATTCAGATCCCCAAAGCTTCTGCCCTAACGCAGCTGTCCAATCTGAAATCTTCAATTGAATTCTGCGATCTTTTGTGGCGAGTGAAAGAGAGGCATCCGTGCTCAAGATTGGATTAACTGGCGGTATCGCCACCGGGAAGTCGTCGGTCGGACGCATGTTTGCTGAACTGGGCGTGCACACCATCGATGCCGATGAAATTGCCCACGACCTCATGCGTCCCGGCGAAAAGGTTTATGACGAAGTGGTGCGACGCTTCGGGCCGGAAATTCTCAATTCCGACAGAACAGTTGACCGCGGCCGCCTGGCTGAACTGGCGTTCGACTCGAAACGCCCGCGCATTTACGAACTCAACAGCCTTATACATCCCGGGGTCATCGAGCGATACCAAAAGTGGATGGAAGACATTGGTCGTCGCGAGCCGGATGCGATTGCGATGCTCGAGGCTGCGTTACTCCTCGAAGCCGGACTGCGACGAAGCTTCGACAAAGTCATCGTGGTGAGCTGCAAACCCCAGCAGCGAATCGAGCGCTGGGAGAGACGGCTGAAGGTCGACGCCGATACGGCAAAGCGTGAGGTCACACGCAGAATGATGGCCCAAGCTCCGGACGAAGCCAAAATTCAGGCCGCGGATTTTGTGGTCGACAACAGCGGCACCGTCGAAGATACCCAAAAACAGGTTAAAAAGATCCACGAAGCGTTGGTCTCGCAAGCGCAAGTGAAAAGCGCATGAGATCAGCAGGCAGCCCCGCCCACCGATGTGGACAAATTCGCCGACGGACTGTCAGTTTTGACAGTTGCCAATTGCCTTGCGCAATCGGATTCTAATCGACCGAAGTGCAATACGGGAACGCGGGAAATGGGTGGACTTCGGGGGAGGGCTGCCCGTTCCCGCTGACCGAAAACGGCGCCCACACCGCAGGATCAGCCTGCAGCGTGTTTACGTTTCACAGTGCGCTGACGCACAGTGTAGCCGTCAGCTGGATTCAAGCAGGAATTTACCCCGGGATCGGAATTGTGAGTGTAAACGCTGATAGAGTCAGTTGTCGCCGCACCAAGCTTACTCTTCTAGCTCGCTTTTTCCCGGCGTATCGGTGGGACTCGAGAACTCAATACGGTACCCATCGGGATCGGTAAGCGCACTACCCAATGACGATTTCCCCCGAAAAACGGCACGGCCTGCTTAACGTGCACGCTCGTGACCTTCGCAGTGGCCATAATCACCTCACAAATAACCCTCTTATGGTAGCAATGGCAGTCATTTGACGAAAAATGCTATTTCACTCACAACACACTGCATCGCACTCTGCCTTGCTTCGCGCCCTCCGATATTAGCTCTACCGTGACCCGCTGACTGCCGAATGCCGCCGGCCACTTTGCGACTCCGGCGTGCAGCGCGTAGCATCTAATTTCAGATGCCCGTTACCACCGCAGTATCGGAGCTGACCCCGAAGCTCGCCTTCAGCGAGATCATGAGCTTCGCCTTTGAGACCTTTTGCGCCAACAAAGTCCGTTTCCTGCTGACCGGGCTGGGCATGGTGATCGGGACCGCGTCGCTGATTCTTGTGGTCACGATCGGCATGACCGGCAAGCAATATGTTCTGAATCTCATTCAGGGCATTGGCGCCAATCTGGTTTATGCCGAATATGAAGGTGGAGCGCAGCGCATTACCAACACTGCTCCCGATACGCTCACCGTGGAAGACATGCAGGCGGCGCAAGCATCGGTTCCCGGCATCAGCAGCGCTTCTCCGGTGCTTGATCTGAATGAGCGGGTGCCGGTCGGCAATGGAAAAGAGCGCGATCTGCAGATTCTGGGCGTGTATCCCGAATATCGCAATGTGCGAAACCTGGTCGTCGTGTCCGGCCGCTTTTTCGATGCCCAGGATTCGCAGGCCCACAACAAAGTCGGTCTGATTACCGACAGCTTGGCGAACCAGATCTATGGCTCTTCAGAAGCGGCGGTGGGAAAAATCATTGCGCTCAGCCATTTGCCGTTCACTGTGATTGGCACCTTCCGCGAGCGGGTGAATACGTTTGGCGAATCAGAAGTGACCACCAGCACGTTTCTTATTCCTTACAGCGTGGCCCGCTACTTCACCGAGAACGGGACCGTCAAACTGATTTATTTTTCGGTATCCGACCCATCCATGATCGAGCCCGTGACCAATCAGATCAAACAGGTGATCCAATCGCGCCACCGCGCGGAATCGGTTTATAACGTCACCAACCTCACGCAGCTGGTGACCATAGCCGACAAAACTGCGAACGCTCTGACTATGGTGCTTCTGGCGGTGGCTGCGATCGTTTTGCTGGTCAGCGGAATCGGAATCATGAATATCATGCTGGCGACGGTGAGCTCGCGAATTCGCGAAATCGGCATCCGCAAGGCGTTGGGCGCGACCAACCGCGAGATTCGTTTCCAGTTTTTGTCCGAAGCCATTGTGATCTCTGTCGGCGGCGGATTGATCGGCGTCGTGCTTGGCCTTGCGCTCCCTTATTCAATTCGCTTCTTGACTGAGTACCGCGTGCCTATTTCAGGATTGTCGGCAATCGTGGCGATTGTGGTTTCGTCGCTCGTGGGAATTTTGTTCGGGACGGTCCCGGCGGCACGAGCGGCAAAGCTGGATCCGGTCGAAAGCTTGCGGTACGAGTAAAGAGCATTTACCCCTTACGCCGTTGCTCCCCGCTAATATGCGTACGCCCTGAGGAAGAAGAAAACCACCACGCCACTAACTGAAACGTAGAGCCAGATGGGAAACGTAACGCGCGCGATTCGGCGATGGATTGCGAACCGGCCAGTCAGCGAAAAAAAGAATGTGGTCAGCACCATGGGCAGCGCGACGATCGACAGCACCACGTGACTCGCCAGAATCGAAAGATATAGCGTCCGCACCGGGCCGTGGCCAGGGAAAATTGTGTCGCCGTGCAGCGCGTGGTTCGCGATATAACTGACGAGAAACGCCGAAGAGAACGCAAAAGCTGTAACCATGCTGGCGCGGTGGGCCGCGATGTTACGATGCCTGATGAAGTAAAAACCCACGCATAGCGTAACCGCGCATAATCCGTTCAGCACGGCATTCAGGGCGGGCAGAAACGTCCAGCGTCCGGCAAACTCTGCCGAGGCGTGGTGAACGTACACCAGCCATAACAGGAATGAAATCGCCAGGCCGCTCACCAGGATGATGGTTGCGACGACTGGTTTTGGGTTCACTCCGGCCGGTTCCATGCCCGTAATTAAATCACAAAGTTAATCGGTCGAAGCTTCCGCTTTCACCCGGATGCATCTGAATAGCGCTATTTCGCCTGGAACGAGTGGCTCTCAGGCCGCCAACGTCGGTTCTGAGCTCCGAGGATGACAAAACTGCTGCTGCGCCCAACGCATCCTAGGTTTATCTTTAAAATTATCAAGGAGAAACCAAAATGGCTGATAGCAAGTCCGCGGCTGGGGAAATCGAAATTTCCCGCGACCGTCTGGCGGAATTATTGAACGAAGACCTTTCCCGCGAATATCAGGCGATCATCGCTTATGTGGTTTATTCGCAGGTGCTCAGCGGCGCGCAATACATGGACATCGCCTCCCAGCTTGAGATCCACGCCAAGCAGGAACTCGATCACGCACTCACTCTCTCGCGTCAAATCGACTATCTCGGCAAAATGCCGTCGGTCACGCCCAAGCCGGTGCGCACCTCCAAAGACGCGAAAGAAATGCTGCGCTTCGATCTCGACAACGAAAACGAGACCATTCGCAATTACCGCGATCGCATTCGCCAATGCGAAGCGCTGGGCGAATATGCGATGGCCGAACAGATTCGCCAGATTCTGGTGCAAGAACAGGACCATCAAATTGATTTAGCTACCGCGCTTGGCGAAGAGGTTCCTGACCTCGGCCGTGGTCCTAAGCGGTGAGCTTTTTTCCGCAAGCGTTCGAAGCCGGGACGCTTACCTTAATGCGTTTTCGGTGCTCTCATCGGTGGAGTCAAAATCCCCGGACCGGCAAGTCACAATAGCTGCTCGGTCGGAGTCAAAATCCCCGCCCTGTCCTGCGAAAAACGCAGGACAAGGACGGGGCACCCTTGGATTTTTTTTTGGCGGGGGCCCGGCCTTTCATCTTGACGCTGCCTACAAGGCGGGTGCCCCGTTCTTCGCGTACGTTGCGAAGGGCGGGAACCACGAACGCCTGCATCAGGGGTTTGATCACGCGACAGTCGATTGAAAGGAGATTTTTCCCCAGCCCTAATGGACTCGCGCTACCCGCTCCATCGAGGGGTGGTTCAAGAAATAGGAAGTTGAAGATGCTGAAACTGGGAACGTCTCGTGGCGCAGGCGTTCGAGGCTCCCACCCTTTGAAAACCGCAAAGGGTGGGGCACCCTCGGTTGCGGTTGTACAAGCGCGGAAAGGGTGGGCCAGCCCGCCCAGCCGGGGTCTTCGCGGGTGTTCGAAGGGTGGTGATACCGGCTGGGATTACGATCGGCGCAAAGATTTAAGAAGCGTGAAGTTGAGGACGCTGAAACTAAAAACAACTCCATGGCGCAAGCGTCCGAGGCTCCCACCCTTTGAAAACCGCAAAGGGTGGGGCACCCTCGGTTGCGGTAGTACAAGCGCGGAAAGGGTGGGCCAGCCCGCCACCCTCGGTTGCGGTAGTACAAGCGCGGAAAGGGTGGGCCAGCCCGCCCTGTTCGAGTCGAATCCTGCCCATCCCGATGCAAACACAAACACCAGGTTTCTCCACTCCGCAGACTACCGCTCTCGCGGTAATCTGCTGCGGTCGGAATGACAGAGTTGGGGAGATGGAACGGGGCTTTCGTCCAAAAACAAGAACGCCGGGCTGGTTGGCCCGGCTGCTTCCTTGCTACTCATCTGTGGGGAGCGACTGGTTTACGTCTCTGGTCCCCGCGGATCTTTTAATTGTTTGGGTCCGCACCGCTACGGACCGCTTCGTGCACTTCTTACTGGACGAGAGCCAAACCTTCCAGCTCTTTTTCCAGTACGGGAAGCGCGCAGCCTGACATTTCCACCCGGCCCACCGCGTCCCGGGCAGCCTGGGGCGAGACACCGTAGCCCCGACCCATCAGGAAAATTTGCACCAGCTCGGCAGCTTCACGCGAATCGGCCAAACCGCCTTGCAGCAGGTCAGTTCGCAGAGCTGTTAGTTCGGTGACTGAAAATCGTTCTCGCATTTTCCACCTCCGACCATCACTGCTTCTACCCATTAGACTCAGCTGCACCCTGTTTTGTTGCATGCAATTCGTCTGCCGAACCTACCGCGTTCATGTACATTCGGCGGGAGAAGACCATAGTCCCTTAAACCCTTGAATGTACGTAGAGTTGCTAAAGTCATCGGCAGCTCGGCGCGAAAAGGTGAGGAACGTCTCGTCTCACGGGTGACACAAAGTGTCAAAATGGCTCTAGAACATTCGGTTTTGAGACATTACCGAGAATGAGATGTCAAGGTTTTGTCACGCGCTGATCGAGCCGTAAAATCGGCAGAAGTTCACGCGGCGTCGATCTTGGCCTCGTCTACAAGTAGGATAGGAATGTCATCGCGCACCGGATAAACCCGGCGGCACTCGGCGCATTTCAGGCTTTCGCCTTTTCCCTGCACCGCCAGCGGCTTCTTGCAGACGGGGCAAACCAGGATATCCAGCAGGTCTTGCGGAATCATGATGGAATTGTACTGCACCGGCCTCGGTAATCGCGGCCAGATGCAAATCCGGCCCAAGTTCCATTACAGTATTGTTTCCCATGCTTGATCTTTCTTTTGTACGCAATAGCCTGCCGGCAATCGAAGAAATGCTGCGCAACCGTGGCATGGACCCCACGACGGTGTTGGGCGATTTTTCTAACGTCGAGTTGCAACGGAGGCAAGCGATCAAATCTGCGGAGACCCTCAAGGCGGAGCGCAACCGGCTGTCGGCGAAAATTCCGGAGATGAAAAAAAGCGGAGAGGACACGACCCAGCTGGTATCAGAAACCAAAGAGATGCGGGCGCAGATTCAGGAGCTGGAGAAGGCCGCCGAAGAGTACGACGCGCGCCTGGCGGAGTTGCTGGCAGGGGTTCCGAACATGCCGCATGCGTCGGTTCCGATTGGCAAATCGGCGGACGACAATGTTGAGGTGCGCAAGTGGGGCACGCTTCCCAAGTTCGATTTCGCGCCCAAGCCGCATTGGGAGTTGGGGGAGCAGCTGGGAATTCTCGACCTGGAGCGCGCCGCAAAGCTAACGGGTGCGCGGTTTGCGGTTTACTGGGACGGGGGCGCCCGATTGGAACGTGCGCTGGCGAACTTCATGCTCGACGTGCACACCCGCGAGCACGGCTATACCGAAGTCCTGCCGCCATATTTGGTGAACTCAGAATCGATGTATGGCACGGGGCAGTTGCCGAAGTTCGCTGGTGACCTGTTCCGGGTGCCGCATGGAGAGAAAGACCTGTGGTTGATTCCGACGGCCGAAGTTCCGGTCACTAATCTTTATCGGGACGAGACGCTAGCGGGTTCGCAATTGCCGGTTTCGCTCACCGCCTACACTCCGTGTTTCCGCAGCGAAGCGGGATCTTATGGCAAAGACGTACGCGGAATAATCCGCCAGCATCAGTTTCAAAAAGTGGAGCTGGTAAAGTTTACCCGGCCCGAACAGTCCCACGACGATCTGGAAAAACTGACCCGCGACGCTGAGGAAATTCTGCAGAAGCTGGAATTGCCATATCGGGTAATGCTCTTGTGTACGGCGGACATGGGTTTCTCGTCGGCCAAGACCTATGACCTGGAGGTTTGGCTTCCAGGACAGAAGCTGTATCGCGAAATTTCGTCGTGCTCCAACTTCGAGGCATTCCAGGCGCGGAGGGCGCGGATCCGTTACCGGCCGGATGGCAAAGGGAAGTCGGAATTCGTGCATACCTTAAACGGCAGCGGCTTGGCGGTGGGGCGCACTTGGCTGGCGATTCTGGAGAATTACCAGCAAGCGGACGGCAGCGTGCTGGTCCCCAAGGCGCTACAGCCGTACATGGGAGCCGACCGCATCCTGGCCCGCAAGCTGCATTAAAGCAACTCGCAGCGCAGGAAAACGATCTACACTGATGAAGAATTCAATCATTGAGGCATTGAATCATTAAATAGGTGTTCAATGATCCGATGAGTCGATGTTTCAATCGAGTTGATGCTTTGCATACTGAGCTAAAAACCGCAGATCCACAAGCGCCGCCGGCGACAAATCCGGTGTGGCGCACCATCAAAGGTTTTATCTTTTGGTCCTACGAGCGCGGTAGCGTGCAGTACGACATCATGGTCACGCTTATTCTGATCTTTGTATTCTTCTCGCCGCTGGTGATCAGCTTCAACGATCATCCGGTGGAGCGTAACCCGTACGCGACCGGGGTCCTCGTATATCCCGACGGCAAGGGTGAATTTATCTACCAGGTGGACGCCAAGGCGGTTACCGGTAACGACGATTCGGCGGTGCGCGCGGCGTTACTGCAGGTGATTGAGCCGATTTCTGGCAGTGTGAATATCTCGCGCTACGAAACGGTCACTGACGGCAGAGGCCGGGTGGTGGCCTACAAAGTGTGGGTGCAGCGGGAGTAGGAGAGATCTAAAAGGAATGAAGAGATCATCGACTTTAGCCTCGAGAGTCGCGCTAGGATTGCTGTTTGCGGTGATCTTTGTTGTGCCGGCGTTCGCTGCCTCCGATTCAGGCCTGGAAAAGATTTTGGCGAAGATGGACGAAACCGCGGCCAAGTTTCGCACCGCTCAAGCTAATTTCACCTGGACGACTTTCAACAGCGTGGTCAATGAGGAGTCGGGACACCAGACCGGCAAAATATATTTTCAACGCAACCGAAACGAAACCGAGATGGCGGCTGACATCGATCCTCCTGAAGCGCAGCAGGTGATTTTTTCGGGTGGAAAGATTCGCCGTTACCAGTCGAGGACTGACATCATAGATGAGTACGACTCCGGCTCGCATCGGGAGGAATTCGAGACCTTTCTGGTGTTGGGATTCGGCAGCAGCGGTAATGACATGCAAAAAACATTCGATATCACTTACGGCGGCGAGGAGAAGATCGACGGCGCCGATACTGCGAGACTTGAGCTAGTCCCAAAGTCGGACAAGATCAAACAACGCTTTCCACAAATCACTCTGTGGATCAATCCGCAAAACGGAATCTTGATTCAGCAAAAGCTGATGGAGACTAATGGAGATTATCGGCTAGCCAAATATTCCGGCATTCAACTCGGGCAAAAAATCCCTTCCAAGGTGTTCCAGTTGAAGACTACCGGCAAGACCAAAGTAGTAACCCATTAAAAATAAGCAGGTTATGCGTGGATTTTCGACGAACTTTCTGGCTGCATACTGCAACATGCGGCGTTATACTCGAAAACACCATCCAAGCGATTAGCGGGTATCCGCAAATAACATCGGAGCGTCATGGCCAAAGTTTTTACTATCCCAGTTGTCCCCGACATCAGCCGGAAAAAACCACGTGAACGGACCTCAGACCCGCGATATGTGGACGGACAGCGGGTCTTAGTAGAGGCCATGCGTTATCTGGCGCGTATGGACCCAATCGCCAATCGTCACGCCATTGCTCTACTCTCGGAACACGTTCGAACGCGCTTCCGCATGAGTGATTCGCCGTTGAGTTAGTTCAAGATTCATCTCGCAAGCGGCACTGATCAGCCCCCTCCGGCCTTTTGATCGCTGCACATCTTGCCGAGTGCAAAAGCCGCAAGCACAATTACGACCGGATACATTTCCAGCGTGTATCGAGGTTCAGGATTTTCCAGCGTGCCCAAAAAAGCCGAGCGCAATATCGCGAATAACGCGAGCAATACGACAAGCGGGAGTCGGCGAGCGTATATCCATCCTGCCAGCGCATAGACGAAGTAAGCGAGGTTGATGGCGCCGAGTGCGACGGCCAGTACCGCCCACTGCACGTCGTCATTGAACTCCCACCAGCGTGTGTCGCAGGGAAGCATTTCGGTTCGCGGGCGCAACCACATATCAAGGATGCGCAGCAATGGAAGACTGACGTAATACCGTAACGGGTGCGAATAGATGCGCTGGGTCGCGAGCGCTTGGAAGCGCTTGTCCAAGTCGGAAGAGATGTGAAGCTCCTGGTTGTAATCGTTGAACAGCACTGCAGTTTCGGTTTGCTGCCGCGGCGAATCAAATGCCCGGGAGGGGAGCTTCGCGCTGTCCATCTCACTGCCCGGCACCGCCCAATATATTTCTTCAGTCGACGCGTAATCCGCGATCCAGGTTTTTACCCAGCGGTTAAATCCCATGGGCACGAATTCATCTTCTTCGTTGGCGTAGCGAGGCGCGAGCGGCTGGAACTTACCCATGACTTTATAGTTTCGAATTGCCCAGGGAACCAGCGGCGCAATTGCGATAACAGTCACGAGAGTCGCAGCTTGAAAATTGAGCCGCAAACGGCGCGGTCGTCTGGTGAGGCCATTGTGCCGGTTCGGCTTCAAGATTTGCGCTAGCAGATAAAGATCGATTGTCATTACTAACAAGGCGCCGTCAGGACGCAACAAAATGGCTGCCGCACAGGCTGCGCCACAGCCCGCCCAATTACGCATTGAATCCCGCTGCAGGCCTCGGATTGCCAGATCAAAGGCGAGCGTAGTGAAGAATATTTCCAGCGTTTCGGTAAGCGCTGCCGCAGAATAATCCGCCAGAAAAGGACACAGACAAGCGAGAACGAAAGCGATCTTTCCGAATTTCGGTCCCAGCAATCGCAAGGCAATATCCGCGCACAGAAAACAAGTACCGAGATCGACGAACATCTGAACGGACAGGACAGCCCGGTAATGTTCCATGCCGAAGAGGGCGAAGATGAAGGCCAGAAACGCCGGATAACCGGGAAGCCGGATGTAAGTGGGGGAGATTTCGTCGGGGCCGCTCAGGCCATAAATTCCGTGCTGCAGCCAGTTTTTGGCTATGTCGCCGTAAACGAAGGAGTCAGTCACCACACCTGGAAAGCGGAAAATAAAAATCAGCCGCAGGAGCACGGCAGCCGCCGAAACTATCAGGAAAAACCGCAGGTTTTTGCGAACCAAGTCGCGCACGTTGGCAATATATCGCGTTTCGGGTCTGCACATTCCTACTTGTAGGAGCCGTCGTGCATCTAACTACATAGGTTTGACCCTGCTTCATCCTGCCGCTAGGATGTTTTTGGTCTTACAGGCATGTCTCACCCCGTTTTTTTTGATCCCAAAAGAGGACGCTGGAAACGTCTCCGGAGGCTGATCGACGTCGCTGGCATTCTAGTCAGCGCGGTGATTATTGTCTTCATTTATACGGCCACGCGCGAACCTCTGCCGAAGCTTTTACTTCCCTTCGAAAAACGCCCGTATCATGCGCTGAGAGAACCGTATAAGGGATTGAAGGAGACGGAAAAAGAAAAAGCGCGCGAGAAGCGGACCCTTTTAGCCCGACGCAGCCACCGTCGAACCAAGACCGCGCCCTCCATGGTGGCATTGAATACCGACGAAGGTATTCGCGCCGCGTTCTATGTTCCTTGGGACGCCGCGAGTTATTCCTCGCTACGGGAGTATGCGCGGCAGATTGATTTGCTCTATCCCGAATGGCTCCACGTGCTCACGCCTGACGGTCATCTGCAAGGCGTGGATTCCGAGACCAATCGTTTTTTTGACGTCATGCAGGGCGCGACCGTGCGGCCGGTCGATTACAAAGTCATGTCGTTTCTAAAATCGGAAGACACCGGGACGGAAGTGTTTCCGCTGGTCAACAACTTCGACGGCACTGACTGGATCGATATTTCTGGGTTCCTCGACGATTCTGACGCGCGCGCTAACTTTCGCCGGCAAATCGATAGCTTTCTCGCTAGTGACAAATATCGCGGCTTAATGGTCGACTTTGAAGACTTCCCTAAAAAAGCGCAACCTGCGTTCGTCACTCTGCTGAATGAACTCGCGACGGATCTGCATTCGAAGGGCATGAAGCTTTATGTAAGCGCACCTTCAGGGAATTCAGATTTCGATTACCTGGGGCGTCGGCCAGGCCGCTGACGGCGTCGTACTGATGAATTACGACCAGCACTATGCCGGCGGAGGAGGCATCGCCGGTCCTGTCGCTGCCCAAGATTGGTTCACCAGTAATTTGTCGCAAGCTAAGAAGTTGATTCCCATCGACAAACTTATTTGCGCCATTGCCAACTACGGGTATGACTGGGTGCAAAAGCCGAAACGCGGCAAACTGCCCGCCGATGAGCACGACGTCAATGTGACGGTGCAGCAAGCCTGGCTGGCCGCGCGCGATTCCGAAGCGGACGTTAATTTTGACGATGACAGCATGAACCCGCACGTCACTTACCTTGACGAGCACAATTTGCAGCATGACATCTGGTTTCTGGATGGCGTAACCGCTCTTAAACGAGATGCGCGCGGGGCGCCAGCTGGGTGTGCGTACCTTCGCGCTGTGGCGACTGGGATCTGAAGATCGCTCATTGTGGAGAATCTGGGACTTTCCCATGGATGTCGCTGCCCCGTCGAAGCTAAGCTATTGTCCCACCGGGTCAAGACGTCGATCTGGAAGGCGCCGGCGAAATCCTCAACGTAGAAGCTACGCCGGAAAACGGCGAGCGCAAAATGTCGATGGATAATCCCGCGGGCCTCATTACGGATGAGACCATGGACACATTGCCCGAGCCGTATCGTGTGGGGCGATATGGGGCCAGCCCGAACCAGGTCGCGATCACCTTTGACGATGGCCCCGATCCTGACTGGACCCCCCGAATCCTCGATGTCCTCAAGCGCGAGCACGCGACCGCGACATTTTTTTTAATCGGAAATCAGGCGGACCGGTTCGCGTCCATCACTTCGAGGATTTACAACGAAGGGCACGAGATCGGCAATCACACATTCACCCATCCCGACATCAGCGATCTGTCGAACACCATGGTGGAGTTGGAGCTGAACCTGACCGAGAGCTTGTTCGCCAGCCGCCTGGGAATTCGAACACACCTATTCCGCCCGCCGTATTCGATCGATGCGGAACCAGACACCGAAGACGAAGTACGCCCGCTGGAAGTGACCGAGAGGCTGGGATATTTCACTATCGGCGACAAAATTGATCCCGACGACTGGCGCGGAAATCGTTCCGGCGAGCAGATCGCGAGCTTCGTGTTGCAGCATCTGCCTCCGTGCCAGCCGAACGATATCAGCTGCGGAAACATCATCCTGCTTCACGACGGGGGCGGAAACCGCCGCGAGACGGTGCGCGCGTTGCCGCTGATCATCGAGGGTGCGCGCGCAAAAGGAATTGAGATCGTCTCGGTCAGCGATCTGTGGCACAAAACCCGCGCTGAGGTAATGCCACCGATCAGGCGCAATGAACTTTGGTCGGCATGGCTTACATGGGTTGGCTTCTGGATGTATGGGGCGGGCCTGCGCATTATCGCCTTCATTTTTTTTATCGGCGATTTGTTAATGACGGGCCGGCTGTTGTTCATCGGCGCGTTAGCCATTGTCGACCGGTTCAAACGGTTAGGTTACAGCTGCGAGCTGATCGAAACCTATCGTCCGCGAGTCGCGGTGTTGATTCCCGCCTACAACGAAGAGAAAGTTATCGAGCGTACGATTCGAGCAGCGTTGCGCTCGAGTTATCACAATCTTCGGGTAATCGTGATCGATGATGGATCGAAAGATAAGACATTGGAAGTGGCTCGGACCTGCTTCCCTCGCGAACAGGCGGCGGGCCGATTGCTGGTTTTGACCAAGCCGAATTCGGGCAAGGCCGAAGCACTAAATTTCGGCTTGTTGCACATTGACGATGATGAAGAAATTTTCGTCGGCATCGATGCTGACACAGTGATCGCAAAAGATGCGGTAGCGCTGCTGGTGCCACATTTCCTGAACCCGAAGGTCGGCGCGGTGGCAGGAAATGCTAAGGTCGGCAACCGGGTAAATCTATGGACCCGCTGGCAGGCGCTCGAGTACATCACCAGCCAGAATTTCGAGCGGCGCGCGCTGAATATCCTCGGCGCGGTCAGCGTGGTTCCCGGAGCAATCGGAGCGTGGCGAGTATCGGCCGTGCGCGAAGCCGGCGCCTACCATACCGACACCGTCGCCGAAGACGCAGATCTGACGATGGCATTGCTTCGCCGGGGATATCGAGTGGAGTACGAAGATCGGGCTTTGGCATACACCGAAGCGCCGGTAAACGCGAACGGGTTAATGCGCCAGCGTTTCCGCTGGTCATTCGGAATCTTACAGGCGGTCTATAAGCACCGCGGAGTGTTTGCCCGTAAAGGCGCACTTGGCTGGGTCGCATTGCCTAATATCGTCGTATTCCAGATTTTGCTGCCGCTGGTGTCGCCATTCATCGACATCATGTTTACGGTTGGAGCTCTGTGGTATTTCCTGCAAAAGCATTTTCATCCCGGATCGACCGATCCCGCCAGCTTCCAGCGGCTGGTGATTTTCTTTGCAGCGTTTCTGATTATCGACTTCATTACCTCCGCCATCGCGTTTGCACTCGAGCGCCGCACCCCAGATACGCGCGAAGATCCGTGGCTGCTCAGCCAGGTTTGGTTGCAACGTTTCGCTTATCGCCAACTTTTTTCTCTGGTGCTGTTTAAGACGATCAAGCGCGCTATTACCGGCGAATCTTTCTCCTGGGACAAACTCGAGCGCACCGCGGCCGTGACGTATGAAGAAGACGAAGACTCCGTGCAGGTGCCTTGAGCTCTCAGTCGTGTCATCCGTAGCAATCCGGCACGCTTCAGAGTTTTCCTTCGTGTAACTTCGCGTTCTTCGTGGTTTAGTCTTTGTCTCGTTGTACACCTTCACGCCCTTCATGATTCAATAAGCCTGCATGTCCCGCACCATCATCGAGCCTTTCCGGATCAAGAGCGTCGAGCCGATTCGCTGGACCACGCGATCGCAACGCGAGAAGCTTCTTCGCGCAGCTCACTACAATTTATTCTTGCTTAACGCCGATGACGTGCTGATCGATCTGCTTACCGATTCCGGCACCGGCGCCATGTCCACGCACCAATGGGCGGCAATCATGGAAGGCGACGAAAGTTACGCAGGCAGTAAGAGCTTCGAGCGCTTTCGCGCTTCTGTGCAAGACATTTTCGGCTACCGTCACGTGATACCCACGCATCAAGGACGCGCTGCCGAGCGAATTCTATTTGGCGTCACCTGCAAAAAAGGCGACGTCGTTCCCAATAACACGCATTTCGACACTACCCGCGCCAATGTTGAATTCGTCGGGGCCGAAGCAATTGACCTAGTGATTGCCGAAGGTCGCGAGCCGCAGAGGCGACATCCGTTTAAAGGGAACATGGATGTGGAGGCGCTGGAGGCGCTGATTGATCGCGTCGGCCGCGAGCATGTTCCGCTGGTGATGCTCACGGTCACAAATAATTCCGGTGGCGGCCAGCCGGTTTCGATGGAAAACATCCGGCAGGTGAGCGCGGTTTGCCGAAAGCACAAAATTCCGCTTTACTTCGATGCTTGCCGCTTCGCCGAAAATTCTTACTTCATCAAGCTGCGCGAGCAGGGATACGAATCCAAAAGCCCGAAGCAGATTGCGCAGGAAATGTTCAGCTATGGTGATGGCTGCACCATGTCCGCCAAGAAAGACGGGATGGCGAATATCGGCGGCTTTCTTTGCACCAATGACGACTTACTGGCGCAACAGGAAAAAGACCTCCTGATCCTGACCGAGGGCTATCCGACCTACGGCGGACTAGCAGGACGTGATTTGGAGGCGATCGCGGTTGGATTGCAGGAAGCGCTCGAAGAAGATTATCTGCAGTACCGCATTGCTTCGACTGCATATCTCGGCAATCATGTTGCCGAGCACGGAGTTCCAATCGTCCAACCCCCGGGCGGTCACGCCATTTACCTCGATGCGCGGGCTTTTCTGCCACGCATTCCGGCGGAACAATTTCCTGCCGTAGCTTTGGTCACAGAGTTGTATTTGGAGGGCGGAATACGTTCGGTCGAAATTGGACGCCTCATGTTTGGCGCAGCCGCCACTATGGACCTGGTGAGACTGGCGATTCCCCGCCGAGTGTACACCCAGAGTCACATTGATTATGTGGTCGAAATTATTCTCGAAGTCTGGAAGAATCGCGATGCGATCCGCGGATTGAAGCTTACTTATGAGGCTCCCTTCCTGCGACACTTCACGGCAAAGCTGGAGCCGGTGAGCTTTACAGGTTAGCAATTTGCTAGGCCGCTTTTCCCGCAGCTTTCTTTTTTACGCCAGGCATTGGCTGAGGATGCTCAAATAATGACGAGTACACAGCATTCATTTCTTTGGCCACTCCTTCCCATAAATACTCCCGACGGATTCGCGCCTTGGCGCGCCGGCCAATATTTTCACGCAAGATGGAATCGGAGAGCAGCAGGGACAGCATTCGCTGCAAGTCGTTAACGTCTCCGCGGCGAAACGTGAAGCCGGCATCATTCAACGTTTCGAGGTTTTCGGGAGTGTCGCTAGTGAGCGCACACACCCCAGAGCCCATGGCGTCCAACAGGGCAAGGGACAAGCCTTCCAGGTCGGATGGCAAAACGAATAATGCGGCATTGGTGAGAACTTCTTCCAGCGCGTCTCCGGAAAGCCAGCCCAGCATTTTGACTTTTTGACTTTGGCGTTGCCGCAAGCCGGCGACATAATCGTCAGTGTGGCTTGATCCGCCGGCGAGAACCAACTTCATCGGCGTGTCAAGTTTCTCGAACGCCTCAATGAGAAGGTCGCAATTCTTCTCTGGCGAAAAGCGTCCGAGGAAAAGCGCGTAGCTGTCCGGTTGGAGCCCGATGCTTTCCAGGTAATTTCCCGTTTGCCGGTCGCGTATGCGTGTGCCGTTGGGGACGTATGCGCAGTCCTTTGCATACCGCGACCGATAATATTCCTGCAACATGCGTGATACGACCACGGTGGCGTTGGGCAGACGGGCTGAAGTCCACTCGCAAAACTTAAGAGCACGGCGTGCGATTCTTCTCCACTTTTTGCGTTGCCAGTCAAGGCCCTGAACGCTGACCACCGTCTTTTTTCCGAAAAGACGCGGTAAGAAAGAAAATAATGACGGGCCCAATGTGTGGTAATGAACCACGTCGCAATCGCTGAAGCAGGCGTGAATCGTGCTCAGGAAAGTATGCATTAGTGTTTCAAGATGTTTGGTGCGGATGGTGGGCAATCGCACGAGGCGCATGCCCAGATGCTCGGCAACATTTGGTGTGAAGTAATTTCTGCAATAGGCAGTGATCTCATGTCCGCTTTCCGCGAGTCTGGCTCCGAGTTCTTCGTAACAGGTTTCGATTCCGCTGTATTTACCGACTACGCCGCGCCCGCCAATGAATGCAATACGCAGGCGCGATTTTTGCACCGGGGTGATCTTTTCCGACGAAGTTTCTTGTGGCGCGGTTTTCTGTCGCGTCACTAGCATTTCGTAAATTTTTTCGAGTTTCTCGAAGTGCTGTTCCTGAGAGTACTTCCGCCTGACTAGCTCATGGCCCTCTGCTCCCATTCTTTCGGCCAGCTCCGGGCGCTCATGCAAAAATGCAATCGCGGAAGACAGTTGGTCGATATCTTTGACCTTGTACAACACGCCTGTCCTGCCGTCACCGACCAGTTCCCGCCGCGAGCCTAAATCGGAGGCCACCACGGCACGCGCCTGGGCATAAGACTCGAGAATACTTTTGCCCATGGTTTCGTAAGCGCGCGAAGGAAAGACGGTGAATTGGGAGCCCACGATCGCATTTTCCAGAGCGGCCCCGGAGAGATGGCCGGAAAACCTTACATTGCTCAATTTGAGGCTTCTCACAAGCGCCTCCAGCACGGGACGTTGCGGGCCGTCGCCGGCGATTATCAATTGGATGTTGGGTAAGCGCTGCATTGCTTGAAGAAGATCATCCACGCCTTTTTCAGCAGACAATCGTCCGAAATACAAAATGGGAGCATTTGGCCCGGGGTGCGCCACCACCTGCGGAGGGCAGTTCTGAAAATGAGGCAGGACTTCGATCCGTCGATTTGCCCAGCCGTTGCCGTTTTCAATCAATTTCTGTTTGGCGAATTGGCTGGGAGCCAGGATCAAATCAACACACTTGTCATAAGTTGAAATCCAACTGTGGAAATAGGCTTCGGCCGCGAGAACCGTGGACGCTGCAAATCCGCCGGAATAGCACCTTTCGCGCACAACATTCCAAAACCGTCCGCCCTTGCAGCGTTCACAGGCATCGCCAGAAGATGAGATCAGGTTGTAGTTGGGACAGACGAGTTTGAAATCGTTAATGTGATAAAGAACCGGCACATTGCGTGACTTTAATTCCCACAAAATTGAAGGCGACAGATGATGATAAATATTTCTGACGTGCGCGACGTCGGGCTTGAAGTCGTCGATCATTCCCGCGATTCGCTTGCGCGCTTCAATTGAGTAGATCGCGTGAAATGCCAGCTGGCCTTTTCGCACAAAGCCAGAGCTGCGCTTGAAATCGGTGAGCGGTACAAAGTGGCGGTCATCGGGCGTCACCGGACCGCGATCGTCCGCCATAGAAAACAACGCGGCCTTGTGTCCCCGCGCCCGCATCAATTCCATGGCGTCAAACAGGTATGCTTCGGTCCCGCTGAACCGGAAGTTGTACTTGTTGCAATATAGGATTCGCATGAGAACTTTCTTGCTCTTGTGGGTTGCCTTCGAGACGAAAAAGGAAATCGTCAGCCCAGGCCTGAAGATTCAGTTGGCGATTGAAGCGCAAACGGATATGCCGCCTGGCTTGTTGGCCGATATTTTCGAGCGAGGACTTGGCTGCGGCAATTTTTATTAATTTGTCCAGAAAATCCGAAAGCGAATTCTGTTGATAAAGAAACCCGGTTTGCTTGTCGGAGATCAACTCGGGTATTCCGGTGATCGCTGGAGCAAGAACAACTCGCTCCATCGCCATGGCTTCCATCAGCGTTTGAGGAATTCCCTCACTATGGCTGCTGAGAACTATGACATCGGCTTGGCTGTAGAGATTTCGTAATCCGTCGCGCCCGACGTGACCGCAGAGCTCGACTTCATTTTGCAGGCACATTTCACGAATCAGATTGTTCAGGGGTCCGCGCTCTTCACCCTCGCCGGCAATCGCGCAGTGAAACCTCAGGCCGGCGTTCTTTAGCTCGTAGCAGGCGCGGATGAGAAATTCGTAGTTTTTTACTGCGTGCAGGCGTCCAACGCTCAAAACAGAAAACCCGCTCTCGCGGTTTAGAGGTTGCAGGGGACACCAGAATTCCAAATCAACTCCCAGGCGATGGACGAGTATCTTGCGAAGATCCGCTGCGGGATAGTGATCGCGAATATATCTGCAATTGAACTCAGAAACCGTGATGCAGAATTTACAGTATTTGAGTTTGCAATCCAGGTAATCCGCGCGAACCAGAAGATCAGAACCGTGCAAGGTCAGGCTGAATGTCGCGCCCAGGATTCGCGCCGCCACCATCCCCGCCCAGGAAGAAAAATATCCGTGATGAATGTGAATGTGGGTGATTTGCTTCTTGCAAAACGCGGCTGCCACATACGCGCCCAGCCAAGTGTGGGCGATAGTCCGCAACCGACGTCGTATAGGCTCCGGCCCGCAGAGAGCACGCCAAAGAAAATCCACAATCCGGAAGATCTGCGAGAGGAATATCCAGGATGCGCGGACCGCCAGTCGCGCATCGAGAGGAAAGAGATATGCGGTTTCTGATGCCATTTCCGCAGCCTGCGCAGCAACTTGTTGGGGACGACGAAAGCTGTACACCAGGACGGCTTGCCCGCGATATCGCAGTTCGCAAACTTCTTCCCATACGTATGGTTCGACAGCTTCAGGAAAGCTGTTAACGAGGTAAGCGATCTGGTTCATTGGCCGAGACATGGTTGAGCGAACAATTGCCGTTTATCGCTGGTTTGCGACGCCAGGACCCCACCAATGGTGAACAGCACCGCATTTACAAACTGGTAATTCATCACCACCGCGCTGGCGTTAAAGAAATACACTCCCAGCAGCAACGGCCAGAGCTTGCGGAAATGTGGGTTCGAGAAGGCGCCATCCACGTGGCTAGAAACCGCGCCTGTGTTTCGCAAGCGAAACAAGCAGATCATCAGCCACACATACAATCCCAGGCCGAACAAGCCCCGCTGCACAGCGAGTTCCAAAAAGGTGTTGTGAAATACGTAGTACTCAGGATGAAAGCTGCTTACCCGCTTCTCAACTTCTGCCTGAATGTCGCGTTCGTTGCCCCAACCCAGGACCGGCTTCTCGACAAACATTTGCCAGCCCGCGCTGTACATCTCGGTCCTGAAATCAACCGGCGAGCGATCCATCGCGCGTTGCGTAAGAGAATTCGGGTCGGTGCGATACAGCAGGAGAATTCCTGACCCAAGAATTGCCAATGCACACCACGCAAGCGCGACTCGCCGCAACTTGAGTGTCGAACCGAAAAACATAAGGCACACAACCGATAACACCGAGGCGATCCACACTGCACGGGTCTTAGTCGCCAGCAAAGCCAAGGGCACAGCCACGAAAAGCAGCACCGCTAACATCCCGCGCAGCTTTTCTCTACGAAATGAATCCAGGGCTACGAGTCCGAACAAATTAAGGCAAAGACCGTTCGCAACCGCCTGCAAAAAGGGTCCGCGTGCCCGGTCGGCATGGATGCCGATTCCCTCGTCGGTAATGAATCGCGGAACTATTAAGCTCTGGAAATTCAACAGAGAAAGGATGGAGATCGCCGTCAGGTACACCAGCACGACTAACAGGAATGTTTCCAGTTTGCGCAGAGAACGACCTTCGGAAAACACCAACCCTGCAATGTGGAAGAACACACACGGGACTACCCACTTTGCCGCGAGCACGCTCCAGACCTGCGGATCATAGGGCTGGGTCAATACTTCCCAGAGCGCGCTCAGCATCAGCGCCAGCAGTGGCCAGGTTGCGGGATAGATTTGCAGGGATCCGCGGCGAAGGCACAAGCGAACCGCCAGCACAAGCAGCAATGCGAAGAACGCAACTCGGTCGAAGGGAAACGCTTTCAGATCAGGCGGCCGAAACAGCATCGCGGTCATCGTCAGCAAAAACATAACCGCGGGCAAGCTCACCCATAGATGAAAGACTCTGAGCGGAAAAATGATTAACGATGTGGCAGACTCTTCGCGCCGCGCAATTGGGATCGAACTCACACCCCGCTCCCTTCGAACACGGCGGAAACAGTCTTGCAGAGAATGCGCACGTCGAGCCACAAAGTCCAGTTCTTGATGTACTCAACGTCGAGTGCTACGTTGCGTTCGAATGACGGGTCCCGCCGTGCCGTAACCTGCCACAATCCGGTAATTCCCGGAACGAAGTCGAGTCTTCGTAGATGCTGAAGTTCGTACTGACTGACGTCATCAATGGGGTGAGGGCGCGGTCCGACCAGGCTCATATCGCCAAGCAACACATTCCACAGCTGCGGAAGTTCGTCGAGGCTATAGCGCCGAAGGAATCTACCTATCTGAGTGACGCGCGGATCATTACCAATTTTGAAAAACGCACCTTCGCGTTCGTTCTTTCCACGCAGTTCATCTTTGAGGGCCTCTGCTTCGGGCACCATAGTGCGAAATTTGTAACAGATGAACCGACGTCCCTTGCGTCCTGTACGGGCAGCACGGTAGAAAACCGGCCCCGTAGAGTCCCTTTTGATGAATCCCGCAATCAGGATCAGCAACGGCGAGAGCGCAATCAGTCCACAAATCGCGAGCACAAAGTCGAGGCTTCGTTTCAAGGCCAGCCGATACTCGGGCCGTTGATGATCTTGGACTGTGAATAGCGGCAGGCCGCCAAGATTCTCGAAATCGACATTCGGCGAAACGGGAACACAGATATCCGGCGCAATCTTTATGTCCAGCTTGTTTCTGCAAGCTTCGTTAACGGCAACCTCCACAACTGACGGGTCCGGGCTCGCGATGACCAACTCATCGATGAATTCTTCGCGTGCTACCCTGCTTAACATGGCGGAACCGTAACTATTGCGAAGATGATTTTCCGTGATGTAACCCTTGACCATCCGAGACGACCTTTGATCGCGTTGGATGGCGTCGGCAACTCGCGCGGCTCTGACCCCGCTGCCCACAATCAGAACGTTGCGCAGCGGCGCTTCAGTTGGACGAAGGCTCCGCCATAACAATCTCGAAATGACTCGAGCGACGAGAGTACACAAACTAAGCGCGCACAATGTGACTCCAGCACCTTGAGCTGCCGGCCATTTTAGAAAAAGGCCTGCGAAAAGCGTTGCCCACGCCACAGCGCGACATGCGGCGGCGTTCTCCGACAAGGCGGTCTTCAACATGTACAAATCTTCCTCAATCGCGAACACGAGGAAATTCAAGACATAAATGCAGTAAACAGCGGGATGAAGCGAGTTCGATCCCAGCGTCCCGACTTGTAGAACAAAGATCAGTGTGATGAGTGCCATGTCGAGCATCGCGGGCGGCAACATCCTGGCTTCAAACCTGTGGCAGAATCGCGGCAGAATATGCATCGCGACCGCTCTGAGGATCGGTTGTGAAGTTGAGGCGGAGGGAACGGAATCAGCGGCTCCAGGGATCAGTCTCGCCAGATCCGAATAGCCGACATGCGGAGCAGCAAACGCCGCGCTCGGAGCTTTTGGCCGTCGCACGGCCTGAAAATCGAGAATGTTCGCGAGGTGTCCCATATAGGTCCGTCACAGCCGTCGATAAATCGATTCCGGAATGGGCAATGTTCTTTGATCAAGCACAGTTCCTAATAACGTGACGCCTTGTCGCAGCAACTGTTCTTTAGCTTTGAGGGCTGCCTCGCGCCGGGTGACGTTTGCCGTGAGCACCAGAACAGCCGCTTCACACAAATTGCAGAGGGTGGGCATCCCGCTGTCGTTAATTGCTGCCGATAGCAAGAAATAATCGAATGCACTGCGAAGTTCTTTCAGCCCATCGTATGTCGAGCCGCAGTTCTGGTTTGGTTTGTGACCTATAAGCGCGCTAGGAATTTGCCAGACGCGTTCCGCGAGGCGCGATGAGTACATCTGCCATAAACCGCGGCCGAAGCCGGCAGGCAATCCTTTACCTTCCCACGGATTTCTTTGCAAGGGCGAAGCGCTTTCGATAAGGCCGACCATTCCGCCGGAAACTTGTGCGAGATTGATTGCTATTTTTTCGCCCAACAATGAAGCTTTGGAAGGTATGTCCGCGGCAGCCAGGAGAATCGATGTCCGCCGCAGCGTGGCGCTGGGAAAAAATAACTGATGCATCAGTGCGAACTCTGGCTCGTTTCCTGTACTTCCAGGTTTGGACTCGCGAATCGATGCCGGCGGTTTGCGCTGAACGGGCGGGTGGACACCGGGAATAATATGTTTCCAAACTTGTGCGCCTACACTCATGAAGCCTCCGAATCGCGACCGATGTCGCGTATCGCCGGCAGAGACGCCAGCACCGGCGATCCCAAGCACTCAAATACTTCTCCCGGCGTGCGGAAGGTGGGAGCAAAATAATCTGTCACGAAAATAATCGCGGTACTGAACCCGGCAGCCCCCACAAAAGAGAAGCAAGCAGCAGCCAGGAATGACCAGACGGGAAGCGCCGGAGGACGGGCCGATTCGGCAATCGCGACGTTCAAAACGCCCTTCCGATCGAGCGCGTCACCGATTCTGGCCTCCTCCCGTTTGTTGGAATAGAGAAGATATTTATCCTCCGCTGCTTTGACCTGTTGTTCGAAGTCCTGTTGTGCGACTGCACTTTCTTCCAGCTTTCCAGCGACCGCCCTATACTCCAAGACCTGTTCGCGCGCCGCCTCGCGCTTTTGAGCCAAGCCCCGCAGTTCCACCTCACTTTTAAGGCGTTCCGCATGCGCCCAGTCGAACTCAGGATCGTCTTGAGTGGTTTCGTCGCGCAGCGGCTTGAGTTCTTCGGCGTCAATGGCCGACTTGGCCTGCGCAATCTGTTCATCCACCTCTTGCACCAAGCGATACGAGGGCTGAAACTTAGTAATCAGCGCGGTCCGCTGCAACTCCAATTCCAGGAGCTTCGATTTCAATCTTTCTTCCAGCTGAGGATTGTCCGCGTTTTTGATTTCAACCACGCGCCGCTGGGGAAGATTGCTGAGGTTTGCCTCCAAAGTTCTCAGACGTGCGCCCACTTCAGCCATAGCCGATTCAATCCCTAACTCAACAGCGGCGGCGTCGCTTAATTTTTGCAGCGCCAGATCGCGTTCCAAAGCGGCCGAGAAGACTCCTCGGTTGCGAGTAAATGCGATGAGTTTGCTCTGAGCATCATGAAGCACCAGCTGCGACTGGTTCATCTGCTGTTCGAAAAAAGTTTGTTGCCCTGATGGCCTGACATTCGACGCATGCTTTGCCAGGTAAAAACGACTTAGCGAATTTAAGACCGCTGCCGAGCGCGCTGCGTCCGGAGAACTATAAGAAATCGTGATCAGCCGCGATTTCCTCACTGGCTGCACCTCAAGTTTGGCCGCCAAACGGCGCACCGCGTGCTCGGTACGCTCCTCTGCATTTTGTCCAGTGACGACCGAAAACCAGGTTTTCTGTCCTAACCCGGCCTCGAGAACGACCTGCCTCAGCAGATCATCGTCGCGCAGCAGCTCCACTTCCGAATTCAGCTCTTCTTCTGTGATCTCGTCGTGCTCGAAGGCCGGTGCTGGACTTGGCGTCGGCGTCACCGCTGGGTCGATTCGTCCGCGCCTGAGCAGCACCTTCATCTCGGCTTTATAAGACGGGAAAAATGCCGAATACAGAATTCCTGAAATCGCGATGATGGAAAAGGAAACCAGCAGCAGCCCTTGATGCCGGAAGAAGACAGCAGCCACGTCGCGGAGCGTGAGTGAGCGCTGCATTCCCGGCGAGGCGACGATTTGTAATTCTTGCGGCATATCAGAACTGCGCCGGTGTAAAGAATGTGCTCAGGCTTGAAACCGGCAAGAATTTTCGGATCTTTGAAATTCGATTTTGCGGCACAAACAGCATGTCTCCTGGCTGGAGTTCGAGGTCTTCTTCTAGATTTCGCGAAGCCAGCATGGTCTTGACATTTAAAACGTGGACTTCTACTACACCGCTGTTAACCGTCCTAAAAACAATAACTTGCGAGTGCTTCGATTGTTCCGTAAATCCTCCGGCGACGGCGACGGCCTCGGCAACCGTTGTTGGCGAGCGCAGCTCATATTTGCCGGGGCGTGCCACCTGCCCTCCGGCCACGAAGAATGGCCGCTCGAAATCTTTGAGAATCACGCTGACCTCGGGATCGCGCAGGGTGGGCGCGTAACTTTGGCGAACCAAGTTTTTCAATTCCGCGACGGTCAGCCCTTCAACGAAAAGATCGCCTACCGTCTTTAAGGCGAGAAATCCGTCGGGTAAGACAATCGCAGTCTGGTCAAATTCCGGCGAGAACGTGAACTTGATCTCGACCACATCACTCTTGCGGAGCCGGTAAAGCGGATGACGCGCCCCCGTCAAGGCTGGACTCCCGTTAGAATCGGGACCCCTCGTGCCATCCGCTGTACTGGTACCGGTCACCCCGGCTGTGCCTGGCCCATCCAGGGACTGAGCACACGCAGGGCGCGCAGGTCGGGCGAGCAATCCGCAAATCAAGGACAAAAGAGCTGCACGCTGAATGTTCATGAGAAGAGATCGCTGCGACCCGATCACTGCGCCGCGAAGAGAAAAATAGTTTGCTGTCGGTAAACCGACAAGACGCGGAAAGTACCCTGCACGAAAGTAGGTAGCAGCGCTCTTAATTTCTACTGCTAGCACTGTTTATGGAGGACAGACTTTTTTGCTTACGAGTTCCGGTCCTGACGATCGCCATCAGTATTTATTGTGGTTTTCCACAGGCTGGAATTGCTGCAATGTTCTCTGGTCACTGCAATCGCAATTCCGAACAGGTACATTCCTCTCACACACAAGATTTCTTCTCGCGTTGGTGGTTATGACAATAGAAAGCGCTTCGTCTTCAAACGGGATCAGCATATTACTGGCTGACTCCAAACAGCTGGAAAGTCAGCTATTGGCCGGTTCGCTTCGCAATCGAGGTTTTCAGGTGTTCTCCTGCCCCAGCGAGATTCCTCCCATTCTGGAATTTCTCGAGGGCGGGGGAGCTGATGTGGTGGTTATCAGCTGCGCGGTCCCCTATTCGGCCTCGCCGGACCTGGCTATGGTCCGGACCCTGCACCTGATGTATCCGGAAGTACCGAAGATCTGCTTGCTCGACATTGAAAGCCGGCAAGTTGCAGTCAGAGCCTTTCGGTCAGGAGCGCGGGGGCTATTCTGCCTGGGGAATTCGTCGTTCCAACTGTTCTGCGAGTGCATCGAGAGAGTGCATAAAGGAGAGATCTTTGCCACCAACCAGCAACTCAGCTATCTGCTGGATTCAGTGTGTCAATCGCCTTGCCTGAGGGTAGTAAGCGCAACCGGAGAAATCCTGCTAACCTCGCGCGAGGAGCAAGTGGTTGCGCTGGTAACCGACGGTCTCTCCAACCGCAATGTCGCGAGTGAACTCGGGCTGAGTGAGCACACGGTGAAAAAATATCTGTTTCGGATATTCGAAAAGTTGGGGATTTCCAGCCGCGTAGAGTTGGTGCTCTACGCGTTACATCACGGGTCTCCACAACCGGCCGCGCAGCTCGGTGACTAGCGACGTTGTCAGTGGTTAGTGTTAAATGGCACGCCGGACCAGCGCTGCACACGAACCTCCACAATATCACTACGGATATTCCTGATGTCCTTTAGCGGACACCTGTCGCTGAATTTCCTAGCCGCCTTTTGCTGGTCACGATGAATCGGCACTAGCCACTGATCACTAAGTTTCCATACAATGGCAGGTCGCCGCGGCGGCCTTCTCATCTCGCAGAAACTAATGACAGCATCCACCAACGAAGCTGATTCCCGGAACCAAGAGAAACAAATTGCCGCACGCGCGGCCGCTGAGCTTGTGGAGGCGGGAAGCGTAGTCGGTTTAGGCTCGGGCTCGACCGCGGCTTACGCGGTGCGTTTTTTGGCCGAGCGGGTTCGTCAAGGACTGAAGATTGTGGGGATTCCCACTTCGCAACAAACCATGCACCTGGCCGAGCAACTCGGGATCCCACTGGCGACGCTCGAAGAACACCCCCAGATTGATATCGATATTGATGGTGCTGACGAAATCGACCCGATGCTGAACCTCATCAAGGGCGGCGGCGGCGCGTTTTTGCGCGAGAAGATCATCGCTTCGGTTTCGCGCCGATTCATCGTGATTGCTGATTCCGCCAAGCAGGTAAAGCGACTGGGTAAATTTCCCCTTCCGGTCGAGGTAGTTCCGTTTGCCCAGTCGCTGATCAAGCCGCAGATCGAGGCTTTGGGCGCGAAGGTCGCTTTGCGGAGCTATGCCTACGGCAATCCTTATGTTACTGACGAGGGCCATCACATTCTGGACTGCACGTTTGGAGAAATCGCCGACCCGACGGCGCTGGCAGAGAAACTTCGCTGCATCCCTGGAGTGATCGAGCACGGGCTCTTTATTGGAATGGCGGAGTTGGCACTCATTGGGAGGGATGGAAAGGTAATTCAGCTTCGACGCTGAGAGCGCAAAATGCGGACCGGTTCACAATGAGATTCTCAATACAGTGGGGTTACCTTGTTCTTCTGCTGTTGCTCACTCGCGCAGGTGGGCAAGAAACCTTGTCAACCGTAACCGTTCGTGTGGATATTTCCCATACCCAAGGATCATTCCGCCCAATTTGGAATTTCTTCGGATATGACGAGCCTAATTACACCTATGCTCCCAACGGAAAGAAGCTGCTCGGCGAAATTGCCGCATTGAGTTCTGCCCCGGCTTACATTCGCGTTCACAACCTGCTGACTTCTGGGGACGGCACGAGTTCGCTGAAATGGGGATCCACGAACGCTTACACAGAAGATGCCTCAGGCAATCCCATCTACAACTGGCAGGTAGTCGACAGAATCTTCGATACCTTCCATCAAACCGGGGTCAAACCGTTGGTCGAAATCGGATTCATGCCGGAGGCGCTCTCAACCCACCCCCAGCCTTACCGCCACAATTTTCCCAGCGGATCTATCTACACTGGATGGGCTTATCCACCCAAGGATTATCAAAAGTGGGCAGAACTTGTTTTTCAGTTGACCACTCACCTGCGTAAGCGTTACGGAGACGCCGAGGTGAAGACCTGGCTTTGGGAGGTGTGGAACGAACCCGACATCGACTACTGGCAAGGCACGACGGACGAATATTTCAAGCTTTACGACTATTCCTCCGACGCGGTGCGTCTGGCAATGCCGGAAGCAAAAATTGGCGGCCCCGACACCACCGGTCCTGCCCGACCTAAAGCGGCTGAATTCCTACGACAATTTCTTCAGCACTGCGACTCTGGGCACAATTACGCTACCGGCAAAACTGGCGCGCCACTGGATTTCATCAGCTTTCATCCCAAAGGGTCACCCACTTGGCAAAGCGACCACGTGCGAATGGGGATTGCAACCCAGCTGAATGCAATCGACCAGGGATTCGAGATTGTTTCGTCGTTCCCAAAATGGCGCGATACTCCAGTCATTCTTGGCGAGTCCGATCCTGAGGGCTGCGCGGCGTGTTCGGCAGAGAAGAATCCGCAGAATGGTTATCGGAATGGCCCGTTGTATGCGAGCTATACAGCCGAGGCCGTTGACCGCACAATTGAGTTGGCGGCTCGCGAGCATGTCAACATGATGGGCATCGTTACATGGGCGTTTGAGTTCGAAGGCCAGCCGTATTTTGCCGGATATCGCGAACTGGCCAGTAACGGCCTCGATAAACCGGTGCTGAATACATTTCGCATATTCGGACTGCTCGGCAGCGATCGACTGGAAGCGACTAGCTCGGGCGCTCTCGACATAGATCAGGTCTTGCGCGAAGGCGTGCGGCAGAGACCTGACGTCAATGTAATTGCCACTCACTCGGAAAATGCGGTTGAGGTCCTGTTATGGAATTATCACGACGACGATCTGGCGGCGCCCCCAGCTTTGGTGAATATACAGATCAGCGGCTTTCCCCAGAAGGTCGAGCACGCCATGCTTGAGCATTTCCGCATCGATTCCGCGCACAGTAACGCTTTCACCGCATGGAAGAATTTGGGATCGCCACAGCCGGCCGCGGCTGATCAATACAACAAACTCGAGTCCGCCGGACAGTTGCAACTGCTGACTTCGCCGGCGTGGGTGCATATCCAGAATGGAATCGCGCAATTGCAAATTGAACTCCCGCGACAGGGGTTGTCGCTAGTGAGAATTGAGTGGTGAATGCGAACCAGTCGCTAGTCTCTCTAACCTTCGATGACGGACTGCTCTGCCAGTTCGATCGCGCCGTGCCGGTCCTCGATCGCCATGGCTTTCCAGCCACGTTTTTCCTCGTCGCTAATACTGAGTCGATATTCGAGGATCCCTGGGCCGAATTGAAGGGCTACACCTGGCACAAGATCGGGTGGGACAAAGACGACATTCGGCTCCTCAAAAGCATGGCCGCACGCGGCCATGAGATCGCAAGCCACACCGTCAAGCACGAACGCCATCCGACCGATCCGGTTTACGAGGCGACTGAGTCCAAACGCCTAATCGAAAGTTGGATGGGATTCGAGGTCCCCTCTTTCTGCTATCCGTTCTACGACACCATCGACACATTCAAAGAGCCTGCGATCGCGGCCGGTTACCGGCAAGCGCGGGCGGGTAAACAGAACTCTTTCTACGCCGCAGGGAGTTCCATCGATCCTTTTGCCGTGGACTGCCGACAGATCGCGCAGACCGGCGAAGATGTTGCCGCATGGGTCCGGCCCGGCTGCTGGCACGTGCTTACATTTCATGGAATCGGAACTGAGCAAGATGGCTGGGAGCCAGTCACCGAACTTGAGTTCTCGAGATTAATGGAAGAATTGGCGAGGCTGCGGGATGCCGGGCAGGTGGAACTCGTGACTTTCAAGAGCGGAGCGGAGGGAATGCGCCAAACTCGACGATGAAATAGCGCCAATGTTTCCTCACACTGAGGCTATTCAACAATATTTTCGTTGAGCACAGGTAACAATCCGACGAGGCAGCACGTCTTAATCTTTATGTATCCGTTGGAGACGACCTATGAAGAATTCCCTTCTCTCCACCTTGCTGATGATTTTTGCGACCGTAGCTTCCGCCTATGGCAAAGGCCCAGTGGATCTCATCTTGATTTCCGGCGGCGGATTAAATCAGCCCATCGAGATTACAGACCCTACATCGCTTCTCGCGTTTAATCCCTGGATCGGGAAGTTCGCAGACTGGACAGCGACACCGCTCGTCGATGCTCCGTGCTACCGCCGATCTTTCGAAGTCTTGTTTTACCTGAAATGGCCCGAGCGAAGATCGTCTGCTTTGGATCGTGGTGATCTAAAAATGATCTACGCCACCCGTTACTGTTGGAGCGGCGAGACTGGATATGTATATCTGCCTGGGCCTGGTGAGCCGCTTTATGGTCCTAATGGGGGCACGATTATCCGAGGCGATGCCGACGGCAAATGGCATCCGGCAACGCCAGCGTGGGATTCTCTACTCAGCAGTGCGGTCACCATGAGAGACCAGGAAGCGACGCCGGACAAGATTGTCATAAGCGGCGGCGCGCTGAACCGTTCGGTCGAGATAAACGATTCGGGACTGCTCAGCAAGTTCGATCCGTGGACGGGCGTATTTGTGGACTGGAAGGTCCCGGCTCGCATGGGCCCCTGCAACTGGGAATACGAAATTACTTATTTCAAACGAGGGACCGGTTTCAAAAAAGGACCGAAGCCGGAAACGCCCTCCGATGAGGCAGGCTTCAGACTGATCTACGGCTTGCGCTATTGCATGGGTAATGCAGGCGAGCCGGGTTATGTACACCTTGCAGGCTTCACCGACAAATTCTGGGAACAAAACGTTCACATCGTATGGGATGGCACACAGGCGGGAGAATGGCATCCGTCAACACCCGCCTGGAAGGAGTTCATACAGGGCGAGGTGGACCGACAGGTGCGCAGTGCCAGCGTTCGAGATCACAACTAGATTTCAACGCGAGGCTGCCCACCTTCGCCGGTTTTGGGAAAAGCCTGAGCTTGCCAACACAGCGATCGAACTCCGGCTCATTGCACCGGCATCGGGAACCGTTCGCAGAATAAAATACGCCTATGCCAACAGAGCGTAAGTACGAGGCCCCGTCATCAGGGGAGAAACTCTTCAACCGCGTTTTTGGATTTCTGGCCGGAGTGGGAATCGCGCCGTCTTTCATCTATCTGCTGGAAGTCAAAGGCAGGAAGTCGGGAAAAATTTATTCGACCGCGGTCAATTTAATGGAACTCGACGGCAAGCAGTTCCTGGTAGCGCCCCGCGGCCGGACGCAGTGGGTGCAGAACGCAGAAGCCGCGGGCGAAGTCACTCTGAAGCGCGGAGCCCGTCGGAGATTCCGCCTGCGTCCGCTCAACGACTCTGAGAAGCCCCAAGTGCTGAAATCCTATTTGACTAATTACAAAAGCGCCGTAGGACGGTTCTTCCCCATTCCGCCCGGTGCTCGGCTCGAGGAGTTTGCAAAGATTGCTGCGGGATATCCGGTGTTCGAGTTGATAGCGTGATCTCGAAACGATGATCGGGTGCCCCATCCTTGTCGCGCTTTTTGCGACAGGGTGGGGATGTTGACTTCCAGGTTCCACGTCAGAATTACGGGAGGAAGTTAGCTTCGTTTCGTTCCCCAAAATCAAAATCCCCGCCCTGTCTCGCACAAATCGCGAGACGAGGACGGGGCACCCGTTTCGGAATCGATTCCTACCCCACGTCCTCTCCCCAGCCTTCCAGCGTCTTCTTCACGAATGCCATGAATTGGTCGGCGACGGCGCCATCGATGATGCGGTGATCGTAGCCGAGGGTCAGGTGCACGACTGAGCGGATGGCAATTGAGTCGGCGCCGTCTTTGTCGGTGACTACCAGCGGCATCTTGGTGATGCCGCCGACGCCCATGATGGCCGAGTTTGGCTGATTGATGATTGGCAGGCCGAACACCGCGCCGAACTGGCCGGGGTTGGTTACGGTGAACGTCGAGCCCTCGACCTCTTCCGGCTTGAGTTTTTTGTTGCGGGCGCGTTCGCCGAGGTCGGTGATGCCGCGCTGCAATCCCAGGAAGTTCAGTTCGTCGGCGTTTTTTAGAACGGGGACAATCAATCCCCAATCGAGCGCGACCGCGATCCCGACATTTACGTTGCGATGGTAACGAATCCCTTCGCCTTCCATCGATGCGTTAACGATGGGGAATTGCTGCAGGCCGATGATGGCCGCGCGCACGAAAAATGGCATGAAAGTAAGGCGGGCGCCGTTGCGCTGCTCGAATCCGGACTTTAGTTTGTTGCGAAGATTGACGATGCGGGTCATGTCCACTTCAAACATGCAGTGCACGTGGGCGCTGGTGCGGCGGGACTCAATCATGTGCTTGGCGATGAGTTGCCGCATACGCGACATGGGAACCAGGTCGCCGGGGATGACGGCGGGAGTGGGGCGCGGAGCCGATGGAGTAGGCGCGGGAGCCGGAGCGTCAACATCCCCACCCTGACTCGCCGAAGTCGGGCGAGACGAGGACGGCGCACCCGCGGATGATCCCGATCCAGATTCGATGAACGCCTGAATGTCTTGCTTGGTGATGCGGCCGCCGAGGCCGGTGCCTTCAACCTGCGAAAGATTCACATTGTGCTCGCGCGCGATTTTGCGCACCAGCGGAGAAGAACGAGCGTGCTCGTCATCTTCTTGTACGTTCGCGGCGGGAGCTGCCGGTTCGGTTTTCGCGGCGGGCCGTGCCTCGGCTTTCGGAGCAGCTGGCGCGGGCGCCGGTGCGGGTTTCTTTTCAGCTGCCGGCGCGGCCTTGGCGGGCGCTGCGCCATCGCCATCAGAAATTGTGCCGACGACCGTGTTCACCTGGACAGTCGCGCCTTCGGCAACCTTGATCTCCTGCAACACGCCGGATGCGGGCGCGGGAATCTCGGCGTCGACTTTGTCGGTCGAAATCTCAAACAGCGGCTCGTCGCGCTGGATCTTGTCGCCGGGCTTCTTCAGCCATTTGGTGATGGTGCCTTCAACGATGGACTCGCCCATTTGGGGCATAACAATTTCGGTAGCCATAATTCCTCTTTCGACTCAGTGCGGTATCCGCGCCAAATCGCAACCTGTCATTATAACGAAGAGGGATAGGCCGAGGTTCGAGGCGCACGCCGGCAAAAGCTTTTAATCGCAAAGAGCGCAAAGCTTCCGCAAAGACCGCGAAGAAGGCTAAACGGGATTTCTGATGTGGGCGACGCGGGTTTGCTCTGCGTTCTTTGCGCTGGCTTTGCGCTCTTTGCGATTAAAAGCTTTTCTGGCTCACCATCTCGCGATTCAATTGCGGGTCAGGCTTCCGCAAACGGCTTGCCAGCCATGCCGTGCAGGCGAGCATTCCACACCAGCCCAGGAACCGGACGATGCCGGCAATCAAAGTGTCGTACTGCAACACGCCAAGATTAGTAAAGATCGTGTTCCAGTCGTGCTTGGCAAATTCGGGATCGCCCAGCGTGACCAGCGGGAGTTCCATCACCCGCGCATCGGCCATGTAGGTTGCGGTGTAGATCCAGTTCTCGAAGAAAAAGAAAAGGCAGAAGACGAAGCCGGCGACTTGGCGCTGGTGAAAGAAGTAAATCGCCAGCAACAACGGCACCAGCCATTGCAGAATCGTTCCTCCCCATAGGCCCAGTGTCTCGCCGAACCAGCCGAATAGGGCGTGTCCGCCTTCGTGAACCACCATGTTCGGCGTATCGATAAAAAGAAAGCCGCCATGTTTAGTGAAGGCGTAGGCCAGGAACCATAGAAAGAACACCAGCCACGCGACGAGTGCCCATCGCGGCACCGGATGCCATGGGTTCCCTGGCGCCGCTCGCCTCTATCAGTGCATCGAGGTATTCGCGCATGCTGAGTTAATTTTAGGAAGATTTGCCGCGCAACACGAGATTACGCTGGTGCGGCCAGATTCTCGCCTGCTCCCAGGTTTGGGTCCATCAGCACCCGTTTCAAGCGGAGCTTCTCATCCATAAGTTCTTTAAGTTGGCGGCCGTCAGAGCTGCGGAAAGCCTCGAGTTGTTTCTGAATTTGCTCAAGCCGCCGCCGGATCTGTACGCGCCGGAGCGCGCGGGTCGCGCCTTCGACTTTTTCGGCGGTTAATTCTTCGTCGTCCTTCAACAGAATTGCCGCCAGCAGTTGCCGGTCGCCATCGGAGAGCGGAATGTCCATCACTCCGGTATCAGATGGCGGGTTGAGTAGTGTTTCGATCAACGACTCGGTGCCGAGTCCCATATGCAGGCGCTCGGACGAAAGCACGTATTTCGCCTGCCGCGCCGGTTCGAATGCGTCGTCGGCGCCGGAGCGGTCGGAGACGTAATCTTCGCTTTGAAATTGCGATTCGGACGCCAACGCTCGAATGAGAATTTTCTCGGCGTCGGTGACCTGGGCTTCAGTGGGCGGTTTCACGGTGGCGCTCTTACGGCTGACGGCGGCATGCTTCAGTTCCTGCCGCAGCACTTGCGAGTCGATATTCAGCTTCTGCGCAATTTCTTCCGCTACCGAATCGCGAATGATGCGGCTGGGCACGCGCTGAATGTGCGGCAGAAGATAATTAAGCGCTTTGTGTTTGCCCTCGGCGCTGCGCACTGGAAATTGCTGGCGCGCGCGTTCGATGAGGTAATCAAAATATTTCTGCGAATTCTTCAGGGCTGCGCTGTAAGCGTCTTTGCCCTTTCGGCGCACGAACAGATCTGGGTCGAGGCCAGCGTCGAGGGTCAACACGCGAATGTCGAATTCTTCTTCGATCAATAAACCCAACGTGCGCTCAGTGGCTTTGGCTCCAGCCGCATCGGGATCAAAGTTGACCAATGCCTGTTTGCTGAACCGGGCCAGCAGCGCGGCCTGCGCGGCGGTGAACGCTGTTCCGGAGCTGGCGATGACATTGTGGAATCCGGCGGAGAAAACAGAAATGCAATCCATCTGGCCTTCGACCAGGATCACGTAATTCAGTGCGCGTATCGCTTCTTTGGCCTGATGCAGATTGAACAGCACTCGCGATTTCGAGTAGATCGCGGTCTCGGGCGAGTTCAAATATTTCGGTCCGGATTTTTCGTCGGTGGCAAGCGTGCGTCCGGTGAAGGCGATGACGCGTCCGCTCTCGTTGGCGATGGGGAACATGACCCGGTTGCGGAACTTGGAGTACATGGCGGAGATTGCGCTGGGCCGGTCGTCGGTCGTCGGTCGTCGGTCGTCTGAAGCAGCCGAGCCTTGCTCGGCCGGACGGGCGGGAGCGCCCGTCCCCACATTCTTAGCTTCAGTGGTGCCGCGGTCAGAGGCGGTTTTTAGCTGAGGGCTGAGGGCTGACGGCTGAGAGCTGTCCTTCCACGAAAACAGCCCGCTCTCGCGCAAAACTTCTTCGCTGAATTCGCCCTTTAGCCGATCTCGCAACAGAAAGCCTGAATCCGGGGCGAATCCGATGCGGAACTGCTTTACTGTTTCGTCGTTCAATCCGCGTCCAGCAAGATATTCGCGCGCTCGTGCTCCTTCCGGGCCGGCGTAGACATTCCTGAAAGAAAATGCAGGCGCGCTCGTGGATTTCCAACAGCGCTGTGCGCAGCCTCGCGTCTTTGGCTTCGGCCTCGGTGCTGAAGGCCTGCTTGGGCATTGGCACGCCAAGCTTTTGCGCGACCGCCCGCACCGCTTCCGGAAAAGTAATGTTTTCGATTTTCTGCACGAAGCTGAAAACATCGCCCGATGCCTGGCAGCCAAAGCAGTGATAGAACTGCCGCGCCGCATGCACCGAGAATGACGGTGACTTCTCTTTATGAAATGGGCACAGGCCGGAGTAATTCTGCGCGCCCGACTTCCTCAGGCTGATGTAGCCGCCCACAATGCGGACGATGTCAGCCTGCTGCTTCAGTGTCTGGGCGAAGTCGGAGGCGAATGCCATGCGTGATCGGCACCGAGGCTCCTGTAGTGAAAAAGACGCGGCAAGTTATCGGACGCGACGGTGCTCTTAGGAATATAGCCCAGCCCTATCGCATGGAGAAGATGTGGGAAAGAACCGGCCTGTGGAGAAACTGGCCTATTTCTTGTCCTGTGCCAGTTGTTTTGCAATCTCAGCCAGCAGCCGGGGCTTCAGTTCAGCCAGAACGCTGTCTACGATGTTAGAGAGCGCATCGTTACTGGACGTCGCTGGCGACGGTGCCACATCCGGAGCAGCCGATGCATCATTCTGCGCCGAAACTGCTGCATCGGCTATAACTGCGGCCGATTCGGCAATTGCCTCAGTAGCGCGTTCGGTTATGACGGTGTCGCGAATGCGTTGCCAGTTGTCCCATGCGGCTGATGATTCAGGTGCGGCCGCTGTTTCGGGCTCTGCATGCTGCGTGCTGACCGCGTCAGTTTGCGCGAAAGATTCGGATGCTGAGGCAGCCGCAGCAAATGCCGCGCCTTCCTTGGACTCGGTCGCCGGCTCCGCTTGCCGCTGCCACTCAGTTTCAAGTTGTGGCTCGGTCTGCTGCGCGGGCTCCTGATTCGGAGCTGAATTGAGCTCAGTTTCGTGTGTGACCTGGGCCTGCTGCATCTCTTCTTCCAACGAACGGGAGGCCTCTTCAGAGCTGTGGGCAACGTTTTCCGCCACCCAGCGCTGTGCAGGTTCAGGCTGCGGGAATGAATAATCTCTCGCGCCGTCTGAAACCAGGCCGGGTTCGGTCTCTACCGCGGCAATCGTCTCGGTGACTGAAATTTCTGCAATTGGCGGACGCTCAAGATCGGGCAGAGTCTCGGCTACAAATGGCGTTGAGCTCATCTCACGAGCCGGTTCCAGCTCGTGCTCGATTTCCGGCTCTCGCTGGATCTCGAATTCTTCGGATGGCTTATCGGTCTGAATGGGGGCGGTCAGTTCCGGCTCATAAATCGGCCCGGCAGCAAAAGTGACTGACTCGTCGCGTTGGTCCTGATTAACATCCTCTTCGGCAACTTGCCGCGCGGGTTCGGCGGATTCGTAAGACGATGTTTCGACAACTGAGGGCGCCTCACTTGGCACGAGTTTAGCTTCGGATTCAACTTCCTCCGTCGCCGGAGCGGTATTTGCCGCAGGTTGCGCAAAAGGAGAATCCTGTACTTCCTCCGGAACTTCTTCGATCTGGCGGCGATTCTTGACTCGCGCCAGATATTCGATCTGCTCAGTGTGCGAGTCATCAAAATTCACCGCCGGATCTGCAGCCAGCGCAGTTTTTGATTTCTTGGTTTCGGCTTTTCCCCGCCGTCCGCGCCCGTTTTCTGAAGGCACAATCTTGTCTTCCAGCTTGGTCAGCGCTGAAAGCAGTTCGCTGGCGTCAAAGGGCTTAACGATGTGGCCGTCGGCGTGGACCCGCTTGGCTTCGTCGACCTTGAAAGGCTCCATCTTCCCGACCGTCAGCAGGACGGGAATCTTCATGGTGGCTTCCGATTCCTTTAGCCTCTGGCAGACTTCGAGGCCTCCGTAGCCGGGCATGTAAACGTCGAGCACGATCAGGTCAGGCTTGCTCTCATGAATCTTCTTGAGGGCAGCCGAGCCATTGTTGACGGTAATAACTTCGTAACCGGCATCGGTCATGATGCGGCGGCCCATGTTCTGGGCGGTTACGCTGTCGTCAGCAAGCAGTACTTTGCGCGCCAATGGAGAATCCTTATCCGGAGGAGATACCGTGAAGGTAACTTGGACAAGGTGTTAAGTCAATGAATCCAGAGGTTTAACAGGTTACGACGGGCCAATAGATTTAGTGCACTTTCTGCGTCTTGCACTAGTTGCCCGGAATAACTTTGTGCAGCAGCCCCTTCTTTTTCTTATGCTTGCTGGAGGCCAAATCCTTGTCGTCGGCGAGTTGCTGGCCAGCAGCGTTACTTGAGGCATCCTGCGCCGCGGCCGGTGAAGTTCCGTTGCCTTGTATCTCGTTAACCTGGGCTGGTGCTGGCGATGGTTGGTCAGCAGGAACATCGGGCTTCAATTCATTTGGGTCAGGTTGGGCAAGGGCTGCATTAGGGTCCGCGACTGCCGCAGCTGGATCTACGGCCGCATCGGGAGCTGGCTTCAATTCATTTGGATCGGGCTGGGCCGGGGCTGCATTAGGGTCAGATGTCGCTGCATTGGGGTCAGCAGCCGCCGCAGCTGGATCTGCAGCCGGGGTATCAGAACGGGGCGCGGCCTCGTTCGGCCCGGGCGCGCCTTTGATGGTCGTCACCGAAAGCGAATCCTTGCCCTTGCCGCCACCCATCGCCACCCGATTGGCCTGTTGCATCATCCCCGTCGCGCTAATCGGGGTCGGATCAGTCAGGGTTGGCTCGCCAATTTTGGTTGCAGAAGAAATGTTTGGATGCTTTTCGAAGCCGCTCATCATGCGGCTCAACATGGTTTGCTCGCCACGGCCTGCTTCTTCGGCTTTGTTCAACGCCAGAGCCGACTTGGTCGGCCGTGGTATTGGCTGATGCAGTGCGGCCAAGCGGGCGCGGGCGTCGTCGGCGCGCTCCATCGCTGGGTAGCGCGTAATAATTTTCGAATATGCTGCCGCAGCGTTTGCGACCGCGCCAGCCGTATATCGCTCGCGAATCAGTTCCGACTCTTTCCGCTGCGCCTCGGTCATTTTTTTCTCACGAGTTAAGACCTCCGGACGGCGTATAAGTCCTACTTGGGCTTCGTACGACTGTCCGATCAGATAGAGGGCTTCATCCGCCTTGCTGTAAAGCGGATAACGATCTACCAGCGATTGCAGACGCGCTATCGCTGCCAGATTGGACTCTTTTAAATAATAGAATTTACCGACGCGGTACTCGCGCTCGGCTATAACCTCCTGCACCTGCAACAGTTTCTTTCTCGCCTCCTCAACCATTTTCTGGTTGTCGGGATACTGCATAATCACCTTGCGATATTCCTGCTCGGCGCGCACCGCGTGGGTGAAGTCGCGGTCCGGTTTCTCCATCTGCTGATAATGGATGTTGGCGATTTTTACCTGGGCTTCTGCCGCTTCCGGCATGTTGGGGAAGAAGGTTTCGAAGTCTTCGTATTCCTGTTCCGCCTGGGCCAGGGCCGCGGTGCCGCCCTCGGCATACCAGGAGTCAGCCAGCGACAGCTTGGCGCGGGCGATGAACTCTGAATCCGGATAAGTGTTAATCAAGGTCTGCATGTCGAGGCGCGCGATGTCGAAGCGGTTGTGCTTCATTGCATCCATGCCGCGGTCGAACAGGACCTTGTCCGGCTGCTTGGAGTCGACCTTGGCCAGCGGATTGTTGACCTTCTTATTGGTGCATGCGGTTGTGAGCGCCAGCGTCGCGGCCAGAGCAATCACAGTAATTCGCAAGGACATGAAAACCTCAGTTTAAAAATTTCTGTTATCCGAACCGCGGACGAGGGCGTCCGCGCTACACCTTCAGCAACGTTGCTTCGGTCGCCGCCTTCAACAATTTTTGGGCATTAATCATTGGATCGCCGTGGCTGAACACAGCGTTGCCCGCGACCAGAATTTCTGCTCCCGCCCGTACTACCTTCGCCACCGTGTCGAGCGCCACCCCGCCGTCAACTTCAATCCGATAGTTTAATCCGCGCTGCTCCCGCAACTCCCTCACTTTGCTCAACTTATGTAGAGAGTTGGCGATGAACGGTTGCGCCCCAAATCCCGGATTCACCGACATGACAAGCACGTAATCGACAATATCCAGGACCTCGCTCAGCATTTCCACCGGAGTAGCCGGATTAATAACCACGCCGGCATGGCAATCGCGGCTCTTGATCAGATTCAGCGTGCGATCAAGGTGCCGGCAGGCCTCAACATGCACCGAAATCCAATCCGCCCCCGCATCGGCAAACGCCGGAATGTACTCGTCCGGATTGTCGATCATCAGGTGGCAATCGAGCGGAAGCTTGGTGGCCTTGCGGAGCGAGCGCACTAATTGTGGGCCCAGCGTGATGTTCGGCACGAAATGCCCGTCCATCACGTCCACGTGAATGATTGTGCCGCCGCCCTCCGCTGCGCGCGCAACCTGGTCCGCCAGGTGCGCAAAATCCGCCGATAAAATCGATGGCGCCAGCTCAATCAAAGGGGAACTCTCGGGAGACAGACTGCCAAAATTCTATCATGCGAGGTGGCCGGGAACTCTGATTCTATGCAGATTTAGTAGGTGCTCCGCGAAAGTGCTTTCGGACGTTAGTCCTTTGGTAAACCAGCTTCAATACAGCAATCCTCTAAACTAGAACCTCGATGCGAAGGCTGCTCACATTCTTGTTGCTGTGCGCCCTTGGATTTGCCGGATGGCTGGCCCGGGCTTTGTGGCTGCCGATGTCGCCGGGCGGGCAGAAATTTGTCATGCTGCGCAGCGGCTACTCGACGCGGCATGTGGCTCGCGAGCTCAAATCCGCGGGAGTGATTCGCAACTCTGAGGCTTTCGTGCTCTGGCATGCGTTCCATCGCCGGCCCTCGCTCAAAGCCGGGGAATATCTTTTTGATCGCAACGCGAACGCGATCGCGATTCACAAACGACTGGCCCGGGGAGATGTATACGTTCACACGGTTGTAATTCCTGAAGGCTTCAATATGTTCGACATTGCAGTTGCGATGGAGAGTGCAGGCCTCGGATCACGTCAGGATTTTCTGAAAGCAGCCGCTGCCGACGCTTCATTGATTTCCGATCTTGATCCCGAAGCCAAATCGCTCGAAGGCTATCTGTTTCCCAACACCTACGAGTTCACTCGCGCACAAAGCATGCACGAGATGATCGCCGCCATGGTTAGGCAGTTTCGCCGGGTAGCGGGCGAAATTGGATTGACCGAGGACCTCCACCGAACGGTGACCCTCGCTTCCATCATCGAGAAAGAAACGTCGGTTGCCGATGAGCGCCCGGAAGTTGCCAGCGTCTACCAGAACCGGCTGAATGGCCGGATTCCGCTGCAGGCCGATCCTAGTGTGATTTATGCAGAATTACTGCAAGGCAGCTACAGCGGCGCCCTGCATCATGACGACATGAGCTTCGATTCTGCGTACAACACCTATCGCCACATCGGATTGCCGCCGGGCCCGATTGCGAACCCGGGGAAGACTTCGCTGCAAGCGGCCATGCATCCTGGCGACACCAAGTTCCTTTATTTCGTAAGCGACGGAAACGGGCACCACCGTTTTTCCGATTCTCTGGAAGAGCACAACCGCAACGTTGCGGCATTACGTCGCGCCGTGGCCAAACGGTAAAGCAAGCTCTAAAACGACCGACATAACAACGTAGGCACCCCACGCCGCAAATTCATCGAAGCGTATTCGCCGCGGCGACCATCTCTATATACTGTCTACTAATAGGTTTGTGCGCCGAATGTCCTTATTTCATCGATATTGCCTGATTCTTCTCCTGTTGAGCACTGCGTTAACCACCGGTTGCCTTTTTCGTACCCGCCGGGTTGAGCAGACGATCAGCCCTGTGCCTTTGAAATCTGCCACCAAGGAACAGCTGATCGCTTACGTCAACTCGCAAGCCGCCAAAATCCAGACCATGCAAGCTACTGTCGACATTGATACGGCAGTGGGTGGCGCGAAGAAGGGTAAAGTTACCGAATACAAAGAGATCCGCGGTTATGTTCTGGCCCGCAAGCCAGCTATGCTGCGCATGATCGGGCTACTGCCGATTCTCCGCAACACCGCCTTTGACATGGTCAGTGACGGCCGCGAATTCAAAGTTTCCATTCCGCCTAAGAACCGTTTCGTGGTTGGACAAAATGATGTCATGGTTCCCAACCCGCAACAGCCGCTCGAGAACCTGCGGCCTAAAATTATTTACGACGCTCTGCTATTGCGGCAGATCGATCAACAGAACGAAAAGGCGGTCCTCGAAAATGGCATCGAGATTGTGACCGGCGATAAAAATCGTAAATTCCAGCAAGCGGACTACGTGATTGACGTTATCTACTTCGGCGACGGCGATGCCGATGCGTGGCTTTCACGCAAAATCGTTTTCAGCCGCGTAGACCTGCTTCCGCACCGGCAGCTGATTTACGATCAGGCGGGAGACCTGGTCACCGACGCAAGCTATAGCGATTACAAGGACAACGCGGGAGTCTTGTTTCCCTCGGTGATTGAGATTCGCCGCCCCGAGGAGGAATACGATATCACCCTGCACATGGTGAAGCTCGAAATCAACCTGCCTCTCGACAATGCCAAGTTTGTTCTGGAAAAGCCGCCCGGCGCGCAGGAAATTCACCTCGACCCGCAACGATCATCAGTCGGTGGGGGAGCGCACTAAAAGAATGCAGAAGTCAGAAGTATGAATGCAGAATAAAAAAGAACATTTCAGATTGAAGATTTTAGATTGCAGATTCACTTCAAAAGAAAACTTGGATCATCCGAGCCAAGGTTTTTAAATCTGAGATCTTCAATCTGAAATCTGCAACTCATTTTCGCTGATCGAAGCTTTAAGCTAAATGCTAGGAGCTGACAGCTAGAAGCTGTTTTTCATGATGAACAAAATGATCGTCGCCAACCTCGCCAACCGGCCCGTCCGGTCGATCATCAGCATCGCTGCCATTGCGCTCGAGGTTGCGCTCATTCTCTTGATTGTCGGCTTTTCGATCGGATTGTTGAACGATTCGCGATCGCGCCAGGCGGGAATTGGCGCCGACGTGATCGTGCTCCCGCCGGGCGCCTCTAACATTGTGGGTCTCACTAGTTCTCCGATGCCGGTGAAGATTGGCGATATCATCGCAAAACTACCCCATGTCGCTGTAGTTGCGCCGGTTTTAATTCAGGTATCGACTTCCGGCGGCCACCTGCAGAATATATTCGGAGTTGACCTGCACAGCTTTGAGGCATTGCACCCTTTTACCTATTTGAAGGGCGGACCATTCACGGCTCCCGATGACATTCTGGTTGACGATATCTATGCCAACGGCAATCACGCGAAGGTTGGCGACGTGGTCAATTTACTGAATCAGACTTTTCACATCTCCGGAATCGTCGCCCATGGCCAGGGCGCCCGCGTTTTTCTTCCACTTTCGAAATTACAGGAGCTTAACGGCGCCTCCGGCCGAGCGACCGCCTTCTACATAAAGGCCGACAATCCCGCAAACGCTGAAACCATCGCCGCGGAGATTAGAAACGTTCCCCACATGGAAACTTACGGCGTGCATTCCATGAGTGAATATCTCTCCATGCTCACGCCTGACAATATTCCGATGCTTTCGACGTTCATCCACATTGTCATCGGCATCAGCGTGACGATTGGTTTTATCGTGATCTTTCAGGCTATGTACGCCGCGGTCATGGAGCGCACCCGCGAAATCGGGATCTTGAAATCTCTTGGCGCTTCGAGGTTCTACATCATCGACGCGATTCTGCGTGAAACGGCGCTGCTATCAATCGGCGGGATCATCGTCGGGATTCTAATCAGCCTGGCGACCAGCGCAACGATTGAAAAGCGCACCACTCTGCCCGTGGACATCACGTCCAAGTGGATCATTACGGCCATTCTTATTGCCATAATTGGATCGCTGGCTGGGGCCATCTACCCAGCATTCAAAGCCGCACAAAAGGATCCGATCGACGCATTGGCCTACGAATGAGGATATGCCTAATATATTAGGCATATTACTTGTTTTATGCCATTGTGCCTAGTATATTAGGCATGTGGCAGACCTAACCTCAATTGGATCCGAAATCGCCCAGAAGCGCACAGCGCTGGGAATGAGCCAATCCTCGCTGGCAAAAGCTGCTGGCGTTAGCCGAGCCACACTCGACGCACTCGAGAACGGGCGCTCCGGCGAGCTGGGGTTTTCCAAGGTCGCCAAAATTCTTGCGGCTTTGGGATTTGAGCTAAAGACACAGGAGGCCCAGCCGCGCCGTCCTACTTTGGACGAACTCCTGGAAGAAGATCACGATGATAAAGGTCTGGACAGACGGGGCTGAAGCCGGCCTGGTGGACAGGCTGGGCAATCGAGGCAGCGCCTTCTCCTATTCGCCGGGGATCGCCGCGGAGCGGGCGGTCTCGGTGACAATGCCGGTGCGGCTGCCGTCGTGGAACACTACTTTTGGGCTGGCGCCAATCTTCGAGATGAATCTTCCCGAAGGCGCACTGCGCGAGCGTCTGCGTCTGGCTTTTGCGAAGGCCACGGGGAGCTTTGACGATTTCGATCTGCTGACCATTGTCGGCCGCTCGCAGGTTGGGCGCATTCGCTACACCGGCGGAAACGAAAAACTTAACGAAGACGTTCCCTTTCAGTCGGTCGACGAAATTCTAGCCAGCCGGCGCGGCGGAGATCTATTTCGCTATCTGGTCGACAAGTTTGCCGCCTTCTCCGGCATCAGCGGAGTGCAGCCGAAAATTATGGTGCGCGATGAAAATGCATCGATTGCTCTAGAAACTTCGAAGCCGAGGCTTTCGCCGAGCTACCGCGGCGCAACTCATATTGTGAAGTTCTGGGAGCCGAATGAATTCCCGCAGCTGGCGGCCAATGAATACTTCTGCCTGAAGGTCGCTGAACGGTGCGGCCTCGAGGTTCCGCGGTGTCGTCTTGCCGACGATGCGATGGCGCTAGTCATTGACCGTTTTGATTTGCGACCGGACGGCACTTATCGAGGCTTTGAGGATTTCGCCGTGCTGAATGCTAGACGAACTGACGAGAAATACCGGGGCAGCTATGAAACCTCGATCATGAAACGATTTCAGCAGTTCGCAAATTCGCCTCAGGTGCTTGGTGATACTGTGAAGCTGTTCACACTGATCGCTTTGAATTGCGCTCTTCGTAACGGCGATGCGCACCTCAAGAATTTTGGCATTGTCTATGACGAGGTGCTTGGCGAGGCCAGACTTGCGCCGGTGTACGACCTGATCACCACATCCGTTTACCTCGCGAAAGATAGCCTGGCGCTAACTCTCAACGGCACCACGCAGTGGCCCGATAACAAAGCTTTGCAGCGGCTTGGCGAAACCCGCATGCACGGCACGCCGGCGAAAGTCCGTGAGATTTTTGAACACATCTCGGATGCCATGACGCAGACCGAAGTTGATCTTCGGTCATACATCGAGGACCGTCGCGAGTTCACAGATATAGGGAAACGAATGCTGAGGGAATGGGCAAACGGCCGCCAGCTCTCACTTCAAGCAGCCTAGACAATCACCAGGTCATGACGGGATGTCAAGCTATCTCCACTTCATGTCATATCCCAGCGTCCTCAGAATCTGGTTCTCGAATTCGTACTGCACCAGCGCATCGAAATTGTTCCCGGCGAATTCCCACGAAGCCGCGTAGTGACTCGCAGGGCGCGAATACAGCGAGTATGCCGCCGCGTAACTCACGTTGCATGGCTGTGGGCAAACGATAAGGCCAGTAGGATCCGGGCGGTTAGTACCCGTTGCGGCGTATAAAGCCGCAGAGGTGACGTCCGGCTGTGATGAAACTACCAACTGACGCGGTGAAACACCCAAAACGCGCGAATCTCCCGGCAACAAGTCGGCCGCGACGCTGCTGAAGTGCCGCTGCAAAGGATTCAAGTCAATCTGCTGCGAAAGATTTTTCTGCGCCGCCTTCCATAAGCTCCACAATTGCGCGTCAGAATGTTGGGTCTCATTGATGAATCCAATGCCGGCCTCCGGCCCATTCCCGCAGCCCGAAAAGAGTACGCACACGATGACGACCACGTGCATCAAGTTGCGCATGGCTGTTCTCCGAATTCCGAGGAGAACATCGGCAGAAATACCTGCGCACTGCACCATAATCACCCCTACGCAGGTGTTACGTCTTCCGGAATCTAGTTCCGAGTGGCTGGCGTGGTTACAACGAGTTATGTGCAGATTGCCAGCAAGTTCGCTCTGCATTCTGACTTCTTACTTCTAACTTTGTCCTATGATCCAAATTCGTCCCAGCAATGAGCGCGGAGACTGCGACTACGGCTGGCTCAACACCCGCCACACTTTTTCCTTCGATCAATATCACGATCCGCGCTGGATGGGCTTCCGCTCACTTCGCGTAATTAATGAAGATGTAATTGCGCCTGGGGGCGCATTCCCCATGCACCCCCATCGCGACATGGAAATCATCACTTACGTTCTTGAAGGGGCGCTGGCTCACAAAGACAACATGGGCAACGGCTCGATTATTCATCCCGGGGATGGACAGCGGATGAGCGCGGGAACCGGAGTGCGTCACAGCGAGGCCAACCCCTCGCCTAAACATGCGACGCATCTCTTACAAATCTGGATCGAGCCGGACCGCAGGGGCTACGATTCCAGCTACGAACAGAAGCAATTTGCAGAATCAGAAAAGCGCGGGCGCCTGCGCCTGATTGCGTCTCCAAACGGGGATGATGGCTCAGTAACCATTCATCAGGACGCAAGATTCTACGCGTCGCTACTCAGTCCAGGCGAGGAAGTTGTTCACAAGTTGGAAACAGGCAGATTTGCATGGCTTCAAAACGCAAAGGGATCAATTGAATTGAACGGTCAAACCCTGAAACAAGGGGACGGCGCCGCCGTCAACGATGAACAGAAGCTCACCATCAAAGCCGCAGAAGAGTCGGAACTTCTGCTGTTTGATCTCGCCTGAGCGGCTCATTTCCATTGGCTCAGGTTTACAAATATTGATGGTTCGAGATTGATGTTTTACAAAGCTTCACCAATCTATAGGCATCGTGGGCCTCACTTTGTGCTTCAATCTAAGTGGACGAGCAACTTACCCGCCCGCGCCAGCGAAAGCTCTCATTGAATGAGCCTCGCAGGAGGTCGCCGTGACCGCAAGCAGTGGTGGCTTTTTCGCTTCTCTCCCATCAGTCAGCCGACAGCTTCAGATTGCTTCCATAACTTTGCTTTTCGCGGTTTCTACTTGCATTGCGCAGCAAGGAACGCCCGTAGCGGAACCGCCCCATAGCGGCGGCACCCAGGCATCCACAAATCTTGCGTCGCAGCCGACGACTATCACGATTCCAGCCGGAACTCATCTGGCATTGGCATTGACGCATCCGGTGGATAGCCGCACCACGCATCGCGGAGACGAAATTTTTGCGCAGACTACCTCGCCGTTAATTGCTTCCAATCAGGTGGCGATACCCGCGGGAACATTTGTGCAGGGCAAAGTGGACAAAATGAACCGCCGCAGAACTCGTGGTGAGTTGCTGATGAAATCGCTATCAGTCGTCTTTCCCAATGGCTATGTGGCGACCATCACGGGACCTTTAACCATGGAGAGCGACGAAGGCACGGCTTGGAGTAATCCTTCATCCGCCGAAAAAGTGGGCATGTTCGCGGCCCCATTGGCGGGTTTGGGGATAGGCGCGGCCATCGGTGCCTCCCAACACACCACCCAGAGCTCTACTCTCGGTGGAACTACACTCACTGCAAGTTCACCCAAAGGTTTGGCGATCGGAAGCCTGGTCGGCTTGGCTGCGGGCAGCGCGGTGTCGCTGGTATTGTTGGCCCGCAGTCATCACTTTTATATTCAGGAGGGATCGCCGCTGGAATTGTCTCTTCCGCAACCGGTGACTCTGGTTCAGGCGCAGGAGAGTAATAATGAAAGCGCGGCATCAACTCCAGCCGCTGCCAGCGGTTTGCCGAATTCACCCATGCCTGCGTCTGTTGAGCACGGCACTTGCTATATTCCGGGCAGGCCTGGTACTCCTCCAACTTACATTCCGGGCACTCCGGGGACGGTGGATTCACCGGGAACTCCGGACACATATATTCCGGGGACGCCTCCCACGCCGCCTATTCCGTATGCGTGTCCTTAAATAAGTTGGCCGGGTCGTGGGGCCTCATCCATTCCCGTCGGTTCAATCCGCCCTTCAGTAGCCGGAGAGTGTAAAACCGGCGTCGAGATTTGACGGTGTAGAGACGTTGATTGCAACGTCTCTACACCGGCGTGACGTGGATATTATTTTCCTGGCGGGAGCGCAGTCGCTTTTATGTGCCGCAGCGCAGTTTCGACGGAGGTCAAAATCACATCGAGGCCCAGATAAACCAGGTCAACGCCAGCGAGCGAGATGATGACGTTTCCCCGCAGCACCACGCCTTGATTCAACACGTGGTCGAGAATGTCGAGCAGCGTCATCTCGTCGCCGGGATCGTCTCCCGTGAAAACCACAGCGTTGGTCGTCGCGCTCATTTCGATCTCACTTTATCATCAGGGCGCGACACGAATGAATAAGGAGGCCATGGCCCGGTGCATTCAATACGACGCTCTCGCGTCCATTCGCGGGCAAACTTTTCGAGCAGCGATTCAAGCTTTTTGCGTTTCGTGCGTTTTACCAGAAGCGTGGTCTGAAAAGACAGTCCTCGCTGTCCGCGACTGACGTTGCCCGCGGACGCGGTTTCAGCGGCTACATCCGCTAAGGCCTCCTCGAATTTGATCAAGTCCTCGCGCTGGATCGACTTCGGCTTGCGGCTGGGCAGCAGCGCCGCCTTCGCCTTCAAATAATCTTTGCCGGTGCGTGCTGTGGGCATACGAACGGCCGCCGGTTGAATGGTGAATACCTTGACGCCCCATTCGTCGGCGCCCTGGATGCGTTCGAAATCTTTTTTCAATCCGTGAACCCGTTTCGCAACGTGTTTGCAAAGTGACTGCTCAGTGCGAAACACCGTGCCAAAGCGTGTCGGTAAAATGTCGGTAAGCCGCGAAATGGCGGAGATCACGCGCTGATGTGCGACACTGGTTTCTGCGAGCCAGTCCAGGTTCTCCATGTTGCTTGCCAGATTCTTCTCGAAATCCAGGGCGGAAACGCGGCTGATCCAGCAGAAAACGCCTTCGCAATCCACGGCTTCAATCGCGGCGAAGCGGTCTACTCCGATCAACTCTGGAGCGTCGCGCAACTTTGATTCGGTGATCCCGTACAGGTAGAGCACCCGACCATCACGGGTCAATTGAGCCGCCATAGTTCATCTGTGATGGCGCGCAGCCCGCTCGCGCCTGCAATTTCATTAATAAAATTACGGATTGCAAACATATCTTTTGTGGAATGCCGAGATTTCAGATTGGCTAGAACTGACGATTGCCAGGTTGCCGCCGTCCTACAGCGAGGACAATTTGCAGCGTCTTTCGTAAAGACCAGGCGATTTACGAACAATGCGCTTGCGGGGAGTCCCAGCTCATCGAGTTCTGCCAGCAGGCGCTCGGTTTCGCGGTCGGGCAAAGGCTCCGGCAACATAACAGCAAAAACATTGACTTCGCTGGAACTCTTGAACGCCTTCAACAACTCGCGCGCCCGCAATTCCAGCTCTGCAATTTTGACCGCTGCGTTACGGGCAAGTGCCAGTTTACGGTGAGCCGCCAGGCTTTTCAACAACAGGCGGGACCAGCTCAGAATCCGCTCTGGCATGCGCAAAAGTTCTAGCGCGTGCCCCGTGGGCGCCATGTCGATGATGATTTTGCCGGTTGTACTGGAGCGCAGGTCGATGATCCGGAAGATCGCCAACACCTCGTCCAGTCCAGGTGGAACAATATCCAGCAGCGCTGAAAGCAACCCTCTCTCGAACGAGAGATCCACGTGAACGCCCGTTCGTTCGCTGGCAGTGGCGGACTCGACGTCCTCGCGAATCTCCGCGATCCAACTCCGGAACAGCGCGGCCGAATCGAGCTCAGACGCCCGAAAGTGTCTGTCGCCTAGGACTGCTTTCGGATTGTCACCGATTTCGGTTTGGAAAATATCGTCAAGAGAGGGCGCTGGATCGACCGAGCAGATTTCGACTGCCGAGCCGGAACTTCTGCGTTCGTGGAAACCCAACGCAGCAGAGACTGTTGTCTTGCCGACGCCGCCTTTTCCAATCACAAACGAAATGCGCGAATTGAGAACTGGCCATTGCGCGGTCAATAATGGCGCCGGCTTTCTCTTCAATTTGGGCAGCTGAGGGAGAAGTTGCAGCCGGCGGTTGGCGAAGACGTGATCTCCGAAACGGAGAAGAGCTTCAGGCCTCATGATCGGGAATCCGGGATCTTCGCCAATATGCAGCTCCGCCGACGGAAATTGCTTGCGCAAAAAAGCTTCCGCCGCCTTCGCAGCCTTGACTCTCTTCTTGCAGAAAGAACACTTGCCCGCACGCTGCACCACGCGATTCAGCACGACGGACTTTAGTTTGAGAGACGGGCTGGTCTGGCTCACTTCGCTCATGCACCGCACCGATTCGTTCAGGGCAAACTTTTCTGCGGAGGTGACCAGGAATAACTGAGCCGCGGAAAAAGCTTGCGCGAGTTGGTCGATTTTGCCGCGCCAGTCCTCTATCAACTTCGGCTCTGCCGCTCGGACCCCACCGCCGAAGTGTGCCGCCAGCACGCGATCCCGTCCCGCTGCGAGTTCCAGAAAATTCAATACCCGGGCGAACTGCTCCGGCAGGCTGAATAAACGCAAGGTGTGGCCGAAGGGCGCGGTATCTACGACAATGTGAGTGTATTTTCTGGAAGCGATGGCGTCACGAATTGCCAGCAAAGCTGAGATTTCAGCCATCCCCGGTAACGCGGTTTCAAGCAGAGGAGAAATCTCCGCCCCCGAAAACAGCGACCCGCGCTCTACAATTTCAAGAATGGATGTTTTATATTCGCGAAAAAAATCGCTGAATAAGAGAGCCGCGTCGAGTTCCCAGGCCCATAGTTTGCCTCCGGCCACTTGGACGGCCTTCGGTGAGCCGCCCAGCTTGCGCTGCAGAACGTCTCCGAGCGAATGAGCAGGATCGGTAGAAACTAACAGCACGCGGCTGCGGGAATGCTCGCGCGCGGTGTGGACTGCAAATGCAGCCGCAACCGTGGTTTTGCCGACGCCACCTTTCCCGATGAAAAATGCTAGCTCCGGCACTGCATGATTCTAAGGCAGAGAGTGATTCGATGTTGCCTCCGCCCGGTGTCCTAAACAGCAACCGCGGAGTCTTATTGCGGCGATTCTGGCCCGGTCTTGGTCAGCAGCCCGATTCTCTCTACGCCTGAGATACGCGCGATGTCGATGGCATCTGCGACAAATTCAAAATCCACGTCATCGTCGCCTTTGACGAACGCTACGCGTTCAACTCGCCCGGTAAAAATAGTGGAGAGCCGGTCGTGAAGTTTGTCCCACGGCACATCTTGGTCGTTGATCTTGATGGTTGGAGTCCTGTTGTCACCGCTCCACGCGATTTGAATCACGATCGTGCGTTCGGCCTGCAGGGGAGATTTTTCGGTTGCCGGCTGCGGAATCTGCGCCTTCAATCCTTTCTCCTGCGACATCGAAACCACAACCATGAAAACAATGATCAGCACCAACAAGATGTCGATCATGGGCGTGATGTTGATCTCTGCTCGAAGCGGACCACCGCTCGTATTTGAGAATGCCATGCCAGTCGCTCCTCTCAATTACGCGCGCGTGTCTGAAAGATTGGACAAGCGGAGGAGCGCGGAAGTTCCCACATCTGGCGGTGAATGGCGGAAATCACAAATACGACTCGCTGCGTTGACGCGCGCTAGCCGATAGGCTCAGGCGTCGGCAAAATCGGCGGAGACGAGAAGGGTGGAACTGGGAGCGGCGGGTACATGACGCGGGCCAGTTGAGGATAGCGGCTGGCGAAAAAATAAATCGAATAGGCGGGGAAGAAAACAATTACGGGAACAGAAACCAGTGACACCGCATAAAACAACAGGAGCAGAAATAGGCTGACGACGACGATCGCGGCCGTTATGGTAAAAACGTTCCACGTCAACCCGGCCGCCTTGCCAGCGATCACACCGATCGCGCCCATTCCTCCGAACGGAATCAGCAGCAGAATGACAACGATGACTGTAAGTATCCCAACTGCAATTGCGGCGCCGATCGCCAGAACCAATTTCATTAGAACGTAGCCTGCGTACGATGCTTTTTCTGAGCGCATCATGGCCCATAATCTTCGCCAGCCCTCGAACGCTGACAATCTTTCTAGCGCCATCTGGGGAATGACGAAATCTTTGGTGAAGACGTGTACGCCGATCGAAATCACCAACCAGAGCCCCAAAACAAAGAACACGAAGATGCCAGTCAGGATTAGCGGCGCGAGGTGCTCCTTGGGAGCGGTTACCCAGCCGAGAAGAAGCGCGGCAAAGGCTGGGACCCCGAGCAAGACAGCCGTTCCTGCGATGGTGGCCAGGAAAAAAACAATCTGCCAGAAAAAGTATTGAAGCGCAGGTTGGCTCCGTTTGCGCCACATGCGCGCCAGTTCGCATTTTTTTTCAACCACGCTGTCAAACAACACAAAGCGCATTCGGCTGTTGATATAAAGCAACAGCAACCCTATTAACGGAACGGTGATGAGAACAATCGCCAGGAGTGCACCCAAGATTGCCCAGTTAGGAGGTCCGTGATGAGGTGCGGGGCCGTGAGATGGAAAGTGGAAGTTGCATCCTCCCATTTCACCTGCCAATAATCCCACCAGCGCCAACCGCGTCCATTGCCCGAAACGAAAAGGCCGAAACAGTTGCTGCTTGGTGTGTTCGAAAGCAGGAGTCAGACAATCGACAGCAGAAATTGGCACGGGAGCACCTCGCGAGGGTGACGCGATGAAGGTAAATTGTCAGGCCGCGCGGGTCAAGAAAGATTGAAGAAAGGAAAAAGGCAGAAGAATGAAGAATGCAGAAGTCTTGCAACTTAGCGGAAAAGATTTTAGCCGCAGAGTTCGCTGAGAAAGGCCGCCGAGATCGCAGAGCAGTTCGAGCCATCCTGCTCGACACGCACAAGTTTTAAAATTCGACTCGAGGAAATGGACTCATTAGGGCGTCATTCGTATCTCAGCGCTTCGACCGGATCGAGTTTCGACGCGCGCAGGGCCGGAATCAATCCGCTGATGACTCCAACCAGCAACAACACCAAGGTAGAAACGGCGAGCGTCATCAAAGAGATGTGGAGATGAATGTCGCCCCTTCCGGAATCATCCTCGAATAAAGGCCCCATGAGCGGAAGCGTGCCCACCGCCGCGGCTACAGCATACGAAACCAGCACGCCAATAGCGCCCCCTAGCAACATGATCAGCAGAGTCTCTGAAAGAAATTGCAGTTTGATGTGGATCTTCTTAGCACCCAGCGCGCGCCGTAGCCCGATTTCTCGGATGCGTTCTTCGACTGAGACCAGCATGATGTTCATCACACCCACACCACCGATCCCTAGCGTTAATGCGCCGATGAACGTAAGCAGAACCTCGAGCCCTATGGTTATCCCGTCGATGACGGGACGGAACTCATCGCGTCCAAACATCTGAAAAGCCTTTGGATCGGTGGGCGAGAACTGCTGGCGAGTAGCGACTGCGGCCAACACTTGCGCCATGGCTCTTTTCTCGAACTGTGGCGCGATAGGCTCGAACACCATAACCGCTGCGTAGCGTGTGTTCCATAGATCGCCGGCGGTTGAGTACGGGATCCACGACGAATCGTCGTCACTGGAAAAATAATTGCTGAGCTGGATCTTGCGCGCCATCACGCCGACTACCTGAAATTGCACGCCCTGCACCAGCACCGTCTCGCCGACTGCCGGGCGGCCGCTGAACAAATCTTCTTTCAACTTTCCGCCAAGAAAAATTACTCTCCGGCGTTCAAGCTCATCTTCGGCGTTGAGCCAGCGGCCTTCGGATGGAACTTCGTTGCGCATCTCGCCATATTCCGGGCAAACCCCGCGCACCGGATCGGTCCCCACCATGCGATCGCCGTATGCAATACTCGGCCGGCGGACGGTTTCAAGGCACGCATACTTCACCAGCGGGGCCGTGGCCTTGACCATCTCGATGTCTTGCTTTTCGAGCACGACTTTTTTGCCGGCACGCTGGCCGCCGGGTTGCTCACTGGTCTGCTGCGGCCAGCAAATGACCACACTTTTACCGAATGCATCGAAGCCGCCAACCAGAATTTTGCGGAAGCTGTTGCCATAGGCGATCAATAGCGTGACCGTGGCGATTCCCCACACAATGCCGAGCATGGTCAGGAATGTACGCGTGTAGTTGCGCTTCAGCGCCACCCAGGCTTCGCGAATGATTTCAAGTAACATAAGCTTCTAGCTCTGGCTCTTAGCTCTTAGCTTTTAAATGCAGAAGGCAGAAGTAAGAATGCAGAATGAAACCGCCGTTGCCTGCCCGAGAGCCTACTTCTGCATTCTGACTTCTTACTTCTGACTTTTCCTCACCCGCCCGCCTCGAACCTCAGCGCTTCAATGGGATCAATAGAAGCCGCGCGGCGCGCGGGATACAGCGCCGACAGAACTGCAATCGCACCCAACATCGCGCAGGCGAGCACTCCGGACGTCCACGTCGGAATGAGCCCGGCGAAGAAATCCGGCATCGGAATCAGATTAACCAGCCAACACAATCCATACGCGATTCCCATGCCGATCCCGCCGCTCACCAGCGCAATGATCATGGCTTCAATAAAAAACTGTTTCAGGATTGCATGCGCCGGCGCGCCCAGAGCTTTGCGCACGCCAATCTCCCGCGTTCGCTCCCGCACTGCTACCATCATCACGTTCATCACGCCGATACCGCCAAGAAAAAGGGTGACAAAGCCGACTGCGCCCAGGAAATATTTCATGCCGTCGGTCATCTGGGTGAAGGCCTTGGCCTCCTGCACCGTGTCCCAGATGGGGCAAGCCTCTTTATCAAGCGGGTCGTAATGATGCATGTGCGCCAGAGTTACCCGGACTTCACGCTTGCAGGCTTCGTGGTGCGCTACCGATCTCGGAGTCACCAGCAACATATCGAAGGTACGGGCAGTTCCCGGCGGTTTGTCGGGAAAATTGCGCTTCATGGCTGAGAACGGGATGAAAACTTTATTCACGTCCCATCCGTCGTAGCTGGAATCCTGTTTCTTCTTGGCCATCACCCCGATCACGAGAAACGGAATGTCGTTCAGGTACACGTTCTCGCCAAGTGGATTGCGGCCCTCAGGAAATAGCTGCTTGGCGGCGTCGGTTCCCAGGAAAGCCACGCGGCGGGCGGCGGTTTCGTCGTCCCAGTTATAAAAGCGCCCGGAGCCGACGTTAAGGCTTCGGATGTCGCCGAACTCCGGATAAGACCCGGTCACCAGAAAAGCGGCATTGTTGTAATTGCTATGGGTGCGAACGTCCTCCTGCTCCAGTTCCGGGATGGCATATTGGCAATCCGGCGACTGTGACTGCACGGCTTGCACGTCCGCGTCCTCCCAGCGCACGATCTGGCCGGCGCGAGTTCCTCCAGCCTGCAGGCTAGTGCGGCCGTGAAAAACGATCATGATGTCCTTGCCCAGATTTCTTGTTTGCTCCTCCTGGCCCTTGCGCAATCCTTCGCCAGCCGCGACCATCAGGACGATCGACACGATTCCCCACGCAATCCCAAACATGGTCAGGAAAGTGCGCAGCTTGTGCGACCACAAGGTGCGAAAGACATCCGAGATGAGATCGCGCAGGTCCATGATTAATGACGATTACAACCGTAGATTTGGACGCTCGCCACGGCGTAAGGTAAGCCACGGGCGGTCACTAAGAGTGATACGTAATACCGAGGGATTTTGTTCAGCGGAACGACTCATCCAGTAACAATGCCCTGTATCTGGTGTCCCAAACATATGATGAAAGCGCTGACTAGGACTTGGGATTGGTTTGGTGACTGTCTCCGAAGCGCTGTCGCGTGTACTTTCCTGACGCTTCATGCTGTATGGTTCTTTGCGGCCGTCAACTCCATGGGCCCGCCGTCTCGCGCTGTCGCTCAATTCCACGACACTCTTGCTGGAGCCGATTGGGTAATATTCGCTGGTCGCCCATTTCACTTCTATTACGAACCTTCGATCGTTAAAGCACTCGTAATTTGTGACTTGCCAGCAAATATCGTCTGTGCGCTCGCCAATCTTTGCATCTCTCCGGTTTGGAGCGTGTTTCACTTGGGCACGTATGAGGGATCGTACGTTGGGGCTGGTGAGTGGTTGCTAGCCGGTAGTTTGCAGTGGCTGGTAATAGGAAGATTGCTTGATCTAGGTTGGCGCAGGCGAAAACTTTCTAGGAGGCCACAGTAAGATTCGTCGAGATGCTCCCGCTTAACCAGCGTTCCAGTTCTGCCAGCGCCAGGTCGCATTGCATTTTGCGTCGTTGTTGCCGGTCGCGAATCTTCTTTTCGAGCGGCGGCAACAAATCAAATGTGATATTCGCCGGCTGAAACTTCTTCGGGTCAGCGTGAGTGATGTAGTGCAACAGCGATCCCAGGGCCGAGGCGCGGGCCGGAGCAACTGGCGTTTCGCCCGCGACGAGTTGTGCTGCGAAGATTCCCGCCAGCATTCCGGTCGCGATTGATTCCACATAGCCTTCTACCCCGCAAATCTGCCCGGCAAAAAGAACTGCAGGATGTTCTTTCATCTGCAACGTCGAAGTGAGCAGCGCCGGCGAGTTGATGTAAGTGTTGCGATGAATCTGCCCGAAGCGCGAAAACCGGGCGTTATCGAGTCCCGGGATCAATCGCATCACCTGCGCCTGCTCGCCAAATTTCAAATGATTCTGGAAACCTACCAGGTTGTAGGAGTCCGCGCGCAGGTTTTCTTGTCGCAATTGCACGACTGCATACGGCGGCTTTCCGGTGCGCGGATCTCTTAGACCGACTGGCTTCATTGGCCCGAAGCGCAAAGTGTCTCGACCCCGACGCGCAATCTCTTCAATCGGCAGGCAGCTCTCGAAATAATTGAGCTTCTCCCAGTCTTTAGCTTCGACCGATTCGGCCGCAACCAGCGCATCGTAGAACCGATCGTATTCTTCCTTCGACATCGGGCAGTTGATGTAGTCGGCCGTTCCCTTGTCATAGCGGGCTGCGAGATAGACTTTCGACATGTCGATAGAGTCGGCCTCGACGATGGGGCTGATTGAGTCGTAGAAAAAAAGGTGCGAGCTGCTACTTAGCCTTCCAATATCTTGCGCGAGGAGATCCGAAGTTAGTGGGCCGGTCGCAATAATGGTGAACTGGGTTTCGTCGATTTCCGTCACTTCCTCCCGCCGAATTTGAATCAACGGTTCGCGCGAAATGGCTTCAGTAACGCTTGCAGAAAATTGCGTTCGATCGACCGCGAGCGCATGGCCGGCCGGGACCGCACATTCTTTAGCAATCTCGATCAGCCGGGATCCGGCTTTCCGCATTTCTTCTTTTAGCAGCCAGGGCGCTGTGTTTTCCGATTCCGATTTCAGCGAATTAGAGCAAACGAGTTCGGCAAAATCCGCTGTCTGATGGGCAGGCGTCGATCGCGCGGGCCGCATTTCGAAGAGTTCGACCGGCACTCCACGCCGCGCGCACTGCCACGCCGCTTCCGATCCCGCGAGCCCTGCGCCGATGATCTTGATTCTCTTCATAAGGCATTCATCGGAGGCACGGAGAAAACCGGCCATAGGGTCGAGCCCCTTCCAAAGATTTTAACCGCAGAGTTCGCCGAGAAAATCCGCAAAGATTGCAGAGGAAATCCCCATCAAACAATCAGTTCTTTTTTGGGTTTCCGTTTTCTCCGTGCCTCAGTGTCTCCGTGGTGGATCGGGGTTGGTGCGGGCTTTGCCCTTCTCTGCGAACTCAGCGATGCCTCTGCGGCCTTTGCGGTTAAAAGCTTTCGCAGGCGGCAGCCACTCTGCGGATTGCATTCTCGTCAAAGGCCACAACTTTGCGTTCATTCAAAAATGTCGCTCCCAGTTTTTTGTAAAACTCGACCGCCGGATGGTTCCAGTCGAGCACTTCCCAGCGCAGTCCGAAGCAGCCTTCATCGACGGCAAGTTTCGCGACCGCCGACAACAGCGCCATCCCAATTCCGTTTCCGCGATATTTGTCGAGCACGAACAAGTCTTCAAGAAATAGCGCGGACCGTCCCTGATAGGTGGAATAAAAATGAAAGAATGAAGCATATCCCGCGGGTTGGCCTTTCCATTCGCCAATCAGCGCGCGAAATTTCGGACGCGGCCCGAAAGCATCGCGCAGCAAATCGTTCTCGGTTGCAACGACCGCGTGTGGTTTCTTCTCATACGCGGCTAGGCCGCGGATTAACGAGAGTAGCGCTGGGATATCGTCGCGGGTTGCGGGATGAATGATCAGGCTATTCATTATGCTCACTGGCGGGCGAGGGCGCCCGCCCCACACTCACACTTACACTCTCAGCTCCGCCACTGTTGCGCCGCCACCACCTTCTTGTTGCGGAGGTTCAGTGACGGACTCTACATGCGGGTGCTTCTGCAAATACTGGCGCAAGGCTTTGCGCAGGATTCCCATGCCGCTGCCGTGAACAATTCGCACTCGCGGCAATCCCGCCAGGAAAGCGCGGTCAACGAATTTTTCGACTTCGCGGGTGGCGTCATCGACAGTATGCCCAATGACGTTGATCTCCGACGGCACGTTCTGGCCCTCGCTTTGTATCGCCACTGAAACACCCTTGGCTCGTGCCGCCGCGATTGGATTTTCCGCCGCACGGCTGACCACGGCCGCAATATCCTCGCGCGCGACGCGCATCTTCATCGAACCGACTTCGACTTCGAAATGCTTAGTGTCAAGTTGGCGCGTCACTTTGGCGTTGCGTCCCATTGACTTCAGCTTTACGAAGTCGCCTTCTGAAATGTTCTGCACCAGACTTGGCTGTGCATTGGGATCATCGCGGTCGGCACCGGTGACATGCGCCACGACTGAAGAATCAAACTGTTCGCGAAAGTCGCGGCGCAATTTAGCAATGCGTCGCTCGGCATCTTTCGAGGCTTTCTGTGCCGCCGCCTTGTCCTGAATGGCGCTGACTGCTTCCCGCGCGTGATATTCAAAATCGCGCAGCAAGGTTTCAAGCTTCCTCTCAAGTTCCCGCGTCTTCTCCTGCTGCTCACGTTTGCCTTCAGACGCCAACCGCGCCTGCTCGCGTTTCAGTTCGTCTTCCTTGGACCGCAGACGAAGGCGTTCACCCTCAGCTTCGCGCAGTTCCGCATGCAGCCGATCTAGAAATTGCCCGACGTCGCGTGCCTGCGATCCGAGGCGCGAGCGAGCAGATTGAATAATCGCCGGATTCAATCCCAACCGCTGCGCGATATTGATGCCCGCCGACGCTCCCGGCACTCCCAGCCTGAGTTCATAAGTCGGCTGGAGCGTGGCTTCGTCGAAGCCGACCGCTGCATTCACGACTCCAGCTGAATTCGCCGCGAACACTTTGAGCGAAGTGTGATGCGTAGAGATGATGGTGAAGCAACCGATTTTCAGAAAATGCTCGGCGATCGCGACCGCGAGCGCGGCGCCTTCTTCCGGATCGGTCGCTGATCCCAATTCGTCGAGCAAAACTAATGAGTTCGCGGTAGCAGTGCACGACAGACGATCGATGTTGGTCACGTGAGCCGAAAAAGTCGAAAGATTCTGTTCGATCGATTGATAGTCGCCAATGTCGGCGAGAACTGAATCAAATACCGGCATCTCCATGTGGCTCGCAGGAACCGGAATTCCGGATTGTGCCATTAGCGCCAGCAGGCCAGTCGTCTTAAGGCCGACGGTTTTGCCACCGGTATTTGGACCAGTGATGATAAGTTCGCGGCGATTCCCTTCGAGTTCGATGGTAATGGGCACCACACCAAAGGGTGCCCCATCCTTCTCGCGTTCTTGGCGAGAGGGTGGGGCTTTTGACTTCAAATTTCTTTCCAGCAGCGGATGACGTGCATCGCGAAGGATCAGTGTTTTAAATCTGCTGGCGAGATCAACATCCCCACCCTGTCTCTCCAAAACCGGGAGAGACAAGGATGGGGCACCCTCGGCGGTTTGACGGGCGCGGACGCCCGTCGCCCCATGGTCTGGTTCGGAATCGGCGCTGTGATTGAATACTGGCGCAACGCAATCGTAGTCTTCTGCGAATCTTGCCTTCGCAAACTGCAACTCTAGCTCCGCCAAGGTGTCGAGCGCTGAGGCGATTTCCGCGGCGCGCTCGCCAATCTTCCACGTCATCTCCAGCAGAATGCGATGGACTTCGGCCAGTTCGTCTTCCAGCAAGTCGCACCAACTCATTGTTCTGCTCGATCGTTTCCAACGGCTCGACGAAAACGGTTTGGCCGCTGGAACTCGCGCCGTGCACCACGCCCTGCACCCGCCGCTTGTGTTCGGCTTTCACCGGAATCACGAAGCGCTCACCACGAACTGTGACGACCTCATCCTGAGCGGCTCCGCCCTCGCTCAGACGCCGTAGATAACTTTGCAGCGATTGCTGGATCGCACGCCTTTGTTTTTCAATTTCACGTCGGATGCTGGCCAGCTCCGGAGACGCTTTGTCATCGAGCGTGCCGTCGGGAAGAACCTTGTTCCGCAATCCACGCAGCAGATCGGCGAAATCAGCAATGCCAGCGGAAAGTTCGCGCACCGCCCCCCAGTGGGTTTTCATCCCCTGCGGAGGATTCAGTGCAACAGCACGCCACTCTGTGGCTCGCTCGACGATGGCGAGTACATCTCGGATCTCGAGGGCCTCGAGCGCCGCGCCCTCGATGCGCGCTTTATCCAGTAGCCTCACAACGTCGATCAGCCCAGCAAAGTCGAAGCTCCCGCCCACCCGCCGGAACTCCCGGATTTCAGTGGTTAAACGCTGCTGCGTCTGAATCCACTCTAAGTCCACCGATGGCTGCAATGCCGCGACCCGCGCTCGCCCCAGATCAGAGGCGGCATACCCGCGCACCAACTCACGCAGCGGCGCGAACTCCAGCACCTGGGCGCTCGAATTTGCCATATCTTCCGGCACCATTCCATGTTACTGTAGTCGGCGCTGTTGATCGGCGTTCCCCAACGCTGTGGCGTCTGAAAGTTGTCGCCGGAAAATTTTTTCATTTAAATCAGGAGCCATAAATGGCAACCGCAACCGTCCCTGTCCGTAGCGCGCCGGGAATACGCCCGAAATATGTATTGTTTGGATTAGTCGGTCTGATGATCGCCTACGTGATGGTGCATAACGAAAGCTTTCTGATCCATCCGCAGGACCCGGTATGGCATCACTATCATCCATTCCGCTGGTGGCTTTTGCCCCATGGGCTAGCCGGCGTGTGCGCCATTTTCCTGGGACCGTTGCAGTTTTCTGATCGTCTGCGCCAGCGTTACACCAAGCTGCACCGCGTGCTGGGTCGTATCTACGTGGGTGGCGCATTGGTGCTTGCACCGCTGGGCGCCTATATCCAATATTTCAACGAGCGCTCAGGCGGGCCACGGTCATTCACCATTGCAGCAGGCGTGGATGCTGCGCTTCTGATGATCACGACCCTCATTGCCCTTACCTTCATTCTGAATGGCAAAGTCCAACAGCACCGTCAGTGGATGACGCGCAGTTTTGCCGTAGCCCTGATCTTTCTCGAGGTGCGGGTAATCCAGGGGCTCACCGGGCTGGATCACAACCTGGCAGCGACCGAAACCATCGTTTGGTGTTGCGTGGCTTTTTCGGTTCTCGCGGGCGATCTTATAATTCAAGCGCAAGAGTTGTTACGCTCGCGCCCGGCGCCGGCCAGGGCCCGCTGACCAGTTTTTACGGTATCGGACCGCCCTGCTAAAATTCGCTTATGGCCTTCCCGGCTACACGGCTTCGCCGGTTACGCCGCACCGGCGCATTGCGCTCCATGGTGCGCGAGACCCGGCTTACTCCGGAAAACTTCGTTTACCCCCTGTTTGTCTGCCCCGGAGAAGGCGTTCGCAAAGAAGTGCGCTCCATGCCAGGCGTGTTCAATCTGTCTATCGATGAAACCGTAAAAGAAGCCCAGGAAGCGCAGTCTCTCGGCATTCCGGCGTTGATTCTCTTCGGCCTGCCGGAAAAGAAAGATGAGGTTGCAACCGGCGCCTGGGACGAGAATGGAATCGTGCAGCGGGCTGCGCGGGCAATTAGGTCCGAAGTTCCGGATATGGTTGTTATCGCCGACGTTTGCCTTTGCGAATACATGTCACACGGGCACTGCGGGGTGGTGCCCTCTTCTCACGGACTGCGATCGGTGGGAGCAGCGGCGCGTGAAGCTTCAACCGTGGTTGCGGTCAAACGGGGAGGCGTAGCGAACGCCATCGACGCCGCTGCCACAAAACTTGCTCAGCAGCCGGAGTACGAGATTGTTAATGACGCGACACTGGAAATCCTCGCGAAAACTTCGGTGTCCCTGGCTCGAGCAGGGGTTGATATCATCGCGCCTTCCGACATGATGGACGGCCGCGTGGGCGCAATCCGCAAGGCGCTCGATGAAGCGCGATTCGAGAACACTCCGATTCTTTCATACGCGGCAAAATTTTCCTCGGCGTTTTACGGTCCGTTCCGCGAGGCCGCCGATTCCGCTCCCCAATTCGGAGACCGCCGTTCGTATCAAATGGACGGAGCCAATATTCGCGAAGCCATGCGCGAGATCGCCCTCGACATCGAAGAAGGTGCGGACATAGTCATGGTGAAGCCGGCCATGCCCTATCTGGATGTGATCGCTGCCGCCCACAAGCGCTTCGATGTTCCAATTGCCGCTTACCAAGTTTCCGGTGAGTACGCGATGATAGAAGCCGCCGCCCGCAATAACTGGATCGACCGCGATCGGGTAATCCTGGAGTCGCTCACTTCTATTCGCAGGGCCGGAGCGAGCGTCATCGTAACCTATCACGCTAAAGATGCCGCCAGGCTGCTGGCTGAAGGTTAAGACCGCCACTGATCACACCGATTTGCACGGATAAAAAACCAACATGCTGATCCGCGAGAATTCCGGCGCAGATCTGTAGCCTGATTGTTGCTACCGAATGACGATCGGCACATCCTGCTTCAACGCCCACACCAAGGCGATTACCCAGCCGATCATGGTCCACCCGAGAAGAAGATTCAGTACCAAAATTGAAACTGCGTCCCGTTTATGCCGCGCTAACGCAATGATCGCGGGAAGAAAGTAGAAGACAAACCCGAAGCCGAAAATCGGAAAGAAGAAAAACGCCAAGAGGTGCATAGGCCTAGGCCTCCAGCTGTGCTCAGTTTACTTAAGATTAGTACGCGATTCTGACAAATTGGTTCCCAAAATTGATTACGCTGTTCGCCTTGGACATCGGCCACATCGAAGGGGGAAAGCGGTGAACACAGCCAGCACGGCTTCCGGAAAGCAGAAATCGCGGACCAAGCTTGCACCGTGGAAACGGTCGTTGGTTTGGATGGGTATCGTCCTTTTATTCATGGTAATCAAGGTAGCGCGAAATCCGTGGCCGCTGCTACGGAACCGGACGTTCCCCGCGCTACTTCTGTGGATCGGCTTCTTTGCTTATTGGGCCGTCGCCGGACGCGACTCTGCACCGACCAAGAACTCGGAATCGGCGGTTTCGAGCTGGTTCCACCAAATAATACTTGCCTTGGCGCTGATGCTGCTTTTCGCCCCCGTGCCGGGTCTCGACGGTTGGTTTTTACCGCCGAGGGTTCGTTTTCTCGTCGCCATCGGCGCGGGTATTCAGGCAGCCTTTATCATGCTCGCCATATGGGCGCGCCGCCATTTGGGACGCAATTGGAGCGCCGCAGTCAGAATCGGCGTCGATCATGAACTGGTACGCACCGGCCCTTACCGGTTTTTGCGGCATCCCATTTACACCGCAATGCTGGGCATGTTTCTGGGCACGGCGATTGCGTCGAGCCAATATCACGCGTTGCTGGGCCTGGGAATACTGGTATTGGCCTATTTGCGGAAGACCAGAATGGAAGAACAAATCCTGCAAAGAACCTTCGGACCCGAGTACGACGTTTATCGCCGGGATAGTTGGGCGCTGGTGCCTTTCGTTTTTTAGCCGACATTGAAAACTAGTCCATCTTGGCTTCTTCTGGATTGCCACGGCTGTTCCCCAACCTATCGCCTGGGCTAGAATCATTGGTTTGCCTGGGCTCATCCATACTTATTAGAGGAGTACGACTTTGCCAGACACTATTTATGACACTGCCGTAATTGGCAGCGGCCCGGCGGGATATACGGCCGCGATCCGCGCCGGCCAGTACGGTCTGAAGACCGCACTCATCGAAAAAGATCCGTATCTCGGCGGCACATGCCTGCATGTGGGCTGCATTCCCACGAAAGCCTTGTTGTTCAATGCTGAGATTTGGGACCACCTGAAAGATGCCAAGGAATACGGAATTGAAGGTGTAGGCACTCGCAAGCTGAACTGGGCAGCAGTTCAGGAGCGGAAGACCAAAGTTGTCGATAAACATGCCAAAGGTCTGCAGTTCCTGATGCGTAAGAACAAAGTTGAGACAGTAAAGGGCTTCGGCAAGCTGACTGGCCCGGCGCAGAATGGCGTGCACACGATTGAGGTGAAAGACGGCGGAAAAACCATCCAGCTTAAAACCAAAAACGTAATCCTCGCCATGGGATCGGAAGCCCGCATGATTCCCGGGCTTGAGCCCAACGATCGCATCCTTACCAATATTGAGATTCTGAATATGGCTTCGATCCCGAAGTCGCTGGTAGTGGTTGGGTCGGGCGCAGTGGGAGTCGAGTTCGCTTCGATTTTCAAATCCTTCGATTGCGACGTGACGATTCTCGAAATGCTGCCGCGCATGGTTCCGCTGGAGGATGAAGATATCTCGAAAGAACTGGCGCGGGTTTATCGCAAGAAGGGAATCAACTTCCATTCCAGCGCGAAAGTAGAAAAAGTTGAGAAGACGAAGTCAGGAATTGCTGTGACGTTTTCCGTCGACGGAAAGCAGCAGAAGCTGGAAGCGGAGAAGATCCTCATTGCCATCGGACGCAAGCCGTACACCGACGGAGTAGGACTGGAGAAGACCAAGATCCATACTGATCGCGGCTTTGTCAAAACCAATGAATGGATGGAAACTTCCGAGCCGGGAATTTATGCCATCGGCGACATTGTGCTGGGCAGGCCGCAGCTGGCGCACGTGGGCGCGATGGAAGGCATCGTCGCGGTATCGAAAATCGCCAAAAAAGAAGACCGGCCGATCGATCTGATGAAAATTCCCAACGTGACTTATTGCCATCCGGAAATTGGCAGCGTGGGTTTGACCGAGGCCAAGGCGCGGGAGTTGGGACACAACGTGAAAGTCGGCAAGTTTCCGTTCACTGCGAATTCGCGGGCATCGATCGTCGGCGAGCATGACGGTTTCATCAAGATCGTTTCGGATGCGAAGTATGGCGAAATTCTGGGTGTGCACATCATTGGTCCGCAGGCGACCGAGTTGATCGCTGAAGCCGTAACTGCGATGGAACTCGAGGCTACCGTCGAAGACCTAATGTGGACCATCCACGCGCATCCGACTCTGGCGGAAGCCATGCTGGATGCGTCGAACAGCGTGTACGGGCTGGCGATAAATATGTGAGGACTGCGGGCGTAAGAGGAACACTCCGATCCGCGAAAACCGTGACCAGAATTTGATCTCCGTTCTCCAACTCGGCAGTCTTGATTACTCCACTGGCCTACGTCTGCAGGAAAAACTGGTTGGGCTGCGCAAAGATGGTCGGATTGGCGATGCGCTTTTGCTTCTGGAGCACGCTCCGGTGATCACGCTCGGCCGCAATGCCAAATCTTCAAACGTGCTCGCTTCGCCTGAAATGCTGGCACGGCGCGGGGTTGAAGTCTTCGAATGCGATCGCGGCGGAGACGTTACATTCCACGGGCCGGGGCAGTTGGTGGCTTATCCGATTTTTGATCTGCGGGGCTTCCCATCGGCAATTGCCAGCCGAAAAACTCTTGGCGCTGTGGATTATGTTCGGCGCTTGGAAGAAGTTTTGATTCGCACTTGTGCGGATTTTGGGATTCCCGCGAAGCGAATCTCTGGATTGACGGGAGTGTGGACGGGCGAGGACGCCCGTCTCCCCAAAAAACAAGAAATTGCTGAGTCTTCGACTCAGCCGGACGGGCGAGGGCGCCCCTCCCCACGTGGTTCGGAGCGCAGCGAACATCTGGAGGCCAAGATCGCCGCCCTTGGGGTTCACATCTCTCGCGCAGTTACTTCGCACGGGCTTGCGCTGAATGTAAACACCGACCTGAGCTTCTTCAACCTGATCGTTCCCTGCGGAATTGCGTCAAAGCCGGTTACATCCATGCAGAAAGAACTCGGCCATGCAATTTCAATGCAAGATGTGGCTCACTCGCTGAGCCGCAACTTCGGCACGGTATTTCACAGCCAGATCTTATGGCTCGACAGCCTCGATGCGCTGCTGGGAAATAATCTGGGCGTGCCCATGCAGCCGCCGGAAAGTCTTCGCAAGCTTCATGGAGACGAAGACCCGGTCCGAGCCTGAATTAAAACCAGGTGCGCTGCTTATATTGCCGGTACTCGTCTCCGAATTTTTCTTCGAGAACTTCGGATTCCTTTCGGGCACGACCGATTTGGATGGGTGTCGCGATCGCGAGCACAAGCAGGAAAAGTGGCTTATGTATCGCGATAAAAAAACCCGCGATCATGACCTCGCCGAAAAAATAAATCGGATTGCGGATTTTTGAATATAGGCCGTGAGTAACCAACTGGCGGGCTTGCGGGGTTACCGAAAATGATCCTCCAAGTTGGAAGCGCGCCACAAATAACAGAACCAGCGCAGGCGCGGCGATGCCGAGTCCCACCCAATGCGCCCAATCCCATGGCCAGGGCCCGAAGATCATTACTGCGAGAATGATCAGGCCGACGCAGAGTTGCGCCACCAGGAACAGCCGGTACCCTGTGTCTTGCCCTGCCACCGCGACATTGTACGGCCCTGCTGGGAAACTTGGGGACACCTTCGAGTTTTTGCCTGCGCTCAAACCGAGGAGTAGGATTGTTTGTTTGCGACATCCTCCCGGCCCATGAAAAAGAAACCCTCGAAGACAGCTACCAAAGTAAAGCCTCGCGGACACTCCGGCAATGAATCGAGGAGCAACGGGGCCGAGCGCCCGACATCCCTACCACAGCAGCGTACTTTTGAAATTCCGGATTATCGCCTTGAAAAACCGGCTTTCACCGTGGCGCAGATTCGCAAGGGCGATGAGTGTTGCTATGAAATCTGCGGCGATTTGAACGCGCCCGCTCCGCCGATCCGCGATTCCAAATACCTGAACAAACAACAGTGCATAGAGATCTACCGCTGGATGGTCCTCAACCGAAGAATGGAGCAGGCGCTTGAGAACCTTTACAAGCAGGGCAAAGTGGTCGGCGGCGTCTACTTCGGTCTGGGTCAGGAAGCTTGTTCCTGCGCCTCCGCCTACGCTCTTCAGAAAGACGATTGGCTCGCACCCATGATTCGCAATCAAGGCGCGCTTCTGGTCCGCGGCTTTGAGCCTCGCGACATGATGATGCAGTACATGGCCAAGGCCGATTCGCCCACCAAAGGCCGCGACGGCACTTCGCATTTCGGCGACATCTACAAGCGCAACGTGGTCTCGCCAATATCGATGCTGGGCGATCTGATTCCGGTGATGGCGGGAGTCGCGCTGGGCGCGCGCCTGCAGGGAAAAAACATTGCGGTCATGACTTACATCGGCGACGGCGGCCAATCGACCGGAGTGACCTATGAGGGCATTAACCTGGCCGCGGTACAGAAGCTCGGGCTGGTGCTGCTGGTCGAAAGCAATCTGTGGGCATATTCGACACCTTCCGAAATGCAATATTGCGTTAAAGATCTCGCCGAACGCGCCATCGGCTACGGCATTCCGGGCGTGATCATCGACGGCACCGATCCTTGTCAGGTTTATGACGCAGCTTACGAAGCCGCTGAACGCGCCCGTCGCGGCGAGGGCCCCACACTGATCGAAGCCAAGATGATGCGCATGAAAGGCCACGCTATTCACGATGCCGCCGATTACGTGCCCCGGCCGATGTTCGAGTACTGGAAAAAACGTGATCCGATTGCGCGCTTTGAAAATTATCTGGTCAATGTAAAGAAGTGGCTCTCGCCGCAGGAACATCAGAAATTGATTGCCGAGGTCGAATCTTACCTCGAGCAGGAGCGCGAGATCGCCGTCAATTCACCCATGCCCGCGCCGGAGACGGCGGCAGGCGGGGTGTATTGCGATGATGGCTGCCACGACATCAAGCCGAAATATGGGACGCCGAAGACCTATGCTGGAACGGCCGCTGCTTCCGGGCGTAGGAAAAAAGAGTCGGCTATACACTTCAAATAAGCGACATCTCCAGTCAGACTTGCGTCGCCAAGCCTATGGCAATCCTGTTGTATTGCATCGCAAAGGGTGACGCTTCGGTGCCCGACTCGCTGACCGGAGTTGCTGGCGATGCCCTCGTTCGCGTTGGAATCGGCGGTCTTACGGCGTTTACCTCGAGCAACACAGACAAGTCCAACTGGCAGCGACCACAGTTACAGACGGCGGCGCTCGAATTTCATCGGGTGGTCAGCGAAGTTTTCAAATCTTCCGCCATCATACCCTTTCGTTTTCCCACCGTCTTCGACAATGAAGAGCAATTGATTCAGTGCCTGCAGGAGCGAGCAAGCGAGTACACTGCATTGCTTGGAAGGTTTCGCGATCTGGTGCAGATGGAGATTCGAGTTACAAATCCCGATCTTAAAAAGCCTTCTGAGTCGGGTATGCAATATTTAAAACTTCGGCAAACCGCGACCGCTAAGATCGACAAGTTTACGGATGATTTGCATGCGGCCTTGTCAACGTTATTGCAAGATTGGCGACTGCGGCCGTATCGAGATGGGATCCGCGCATTTGCGCTGATTGGGCGAAACCAGGTAACTGATTTCCGAAATATGATGCGTGGTACGGTGGTTCCCCGCGAACTCAGTGTGCGCGCCAGCGGTCCGTGGCCGGTGAGCGAGTTTATTGAACAGAGCTGATATGCCAGAATTCAGCTGGGCAAACATGACAGAGAAAGAGAACCCGGCGGTGCCGCAGTCGCGAATCGACTGCACCCCTGAGAATATCGATCAGGGGCTGGCAAAACTGGTGCTCAGCCTGATCGAACTCCTGCGACAGCTTCTGGAACGGCAGGCAATTCGCCGCATGGAAGGCGGATCGCTCTCTGACGAACAGATCGAGAGCATGGGGTCGTCATTAATGAAGCTGGAAACAAAAATCCGCGAAATGGCGGAGCAATTCGGCCTGACTCTGGCCGACCTGAACCTGGACCTCGGCCCACTAGGAAATCTTCTGGAAAGTTCCCCTGCCTCAAAGCCTCCCGCAGACAAACATACGCGCTGAACTAGTGGCAAATATCGTGAGTAAGCCAGGCAACGATAACCAGCAGCCCCGAATCCGAAGCTCGGCGAAATCTCAGGCAAACTCTGCTTTAAACGAATCATTGTGCATGCGTTGACATGCGGTTGCCGCTCCATATAGCATCAGGCGCGCGGAACGTGGTTTTTGCAACGTTTTCGCAGAAAGAAAGAACGTCATGGATCGACTGCCGACAGTTACGGGAACTACGAATCTGGTCGATATTCTGGATCGCGTTCTCGACAAGGGATTGGTGATCGCGGGCGACGTGCGTATTGCGCTGGCGAATGTCGAACTGCTGACCATCCGAATTCGGCTGCTGGTGTGCTCTGTCGATAAGGCCGAAGAAATAGGCCTCAATTGGTGGAAGTACGATCCGCACTTGACCATGCAGTCGCCGGTGCTTCCCGGGATTGATGAAATGAGGCCCCGGGCGCCTAGGAGGATTGCTGACATACCGGGCAGGAAGGCTGGAGTGCCCGGACGCAAAGCTGGAGTACCAGGTCGGACACGGCGCAAACGTTAATGATTTAGAAACGGCAGAGGAGGGAATTTCATGGCGGTCGAACGGGTATCGGGCGGATCCAGTCTTATTGATGTACTTGACCGAGTACTGGACAAAGGTATCGTAATTGATGCCTGGGTTCGCATCTCTCTCGTCGGTATCGACTTGATCACGGTCGAAGCCCGAGTGGTCGTGGCATCGATTGACACGTACCTGAAATATGCGGACGCCGTCGGACTTGTGGGCTTGGTTTCACGGCCACAGTTGAGTACCGCACCCGTTCCCGAAATCGAAATGGAGACTACTCGGAGAGTTACCCGTGTGCCAAAGCGTCGCGCGCCGCGGCGCAACTAGTCCGATCTCCAACCGACAATTGCCCGGCCTGCCGTCCCAGGCCGATTACGGTTTAGCGTTACAGTCGAATGGCCAGTTCCGCGCTAAAACGCAAACGCGAGCATTTCCACGATCCCCGGTCGTCCAGCGAGTCAGCTGCTCTCCGTCTCAGTGCGGCCGAACGCCCTGAAGAAATTCTTCCAATCCTCCTGGAGGAAATAGTCCACCTGGGGTTTCCCAGTGCAGTGGCCCTTGAACTGGACTTCGACACCGGGCAAATCAAGCCTTCCGCTTCCTTGAACTGCAGCCCCGAGTTTCTTGAGCAATTCAATACGTCGCTGTGGGCGAGCGAAAATGCCTTTGTCTCTGCACTGCTGAACCTCAAATCAGTACTGGCGCCGGAGGGAAAAATTCGAAGTGGCGCTCTGTACGCGCATCCCATGATTTACCGTAACTCTACGCGCTGCTGGGAAGCGGAACGCGAACGGCGCAACGATTGCTTGGCAGTGCAAAATGCGGACTCAAGGAAATTGCAAATCCAACAGCAGGTGTGTTCAGCCTGCGGCATGCGCTCTTACGTCAATATAATTATCGGTCAACTGGGCAAACATACCGGGCAACCGCAGCTCCGGCAATTCCGGAATCTAGTGGATCGCGCCAACCGGCAGCTGTCGCGGCTTTTCAAAGTCGAGCATTATTACAACCGCATGCGGGACATGGAAATCACCATCTCGCGCATGACGACGGTCATGGAGAGCATGGCCGACCCGGTCATCCTCACCGACAATCAACACCGCGTCATTATTCAGAACCGTGCTGCCGAACGCTTTTTTCGAGTTCCTGAGGGTGTGACGGAAGGCGGTCGACGTGCGGTTGAGTTTAACAATCTCCTCTTCTCGGCGGCGCTATCTTCCATGACGGTCAGCGCCACGGACAGTTCGCGCGATCTCACGCTGGTGGATGTTATGGAGGGCGAAGAAATTCTTTTCGAAGCGGTTTGCGCGCCCACTTACATCGACGAAAGCCGGACCGGAATGGTGACGGTCATGCGTGACGTGACTGACCTGCGCCGCGCTGACCAGGAACTGCGCTCCAATCTGGATAAGTTGCGCGCTGCGGAGGAGGTCGTCCGCCAGGATCGTGACCGCCTCAATGTGGTCATCGAGAACGTGGGTGATCCGATTGTTGTCGCCGATAATTCCGCAAAGATCGTCCTGTTTGATCCTCTTGCGAAAGAACTCTTTGGAACCGGAAACGCCACTCGTGAATCGCAGGTGGTCGAGAACGAAGCCAAGCTGGATGCATATCTGACCGCGTTCACTTTTTCATTTCTCGATCACCAGAACAAAGCTGTGCATCTTTTTAACCCGGCGATGGGAGCTGAAATCGAATATGCGGCGCGATCCGGCAAAATCTACGATGCGCGCGGCCAGGTTGCATACACGGTCACGGTTTTGCGTGATTTCTCTACCTGGAAAAAGCTCGAGCAGTTGCAGATGGAGCGACGGATGCTTGAGATGGAGAAGTTCGCCGCCACCGGAAGGCTGGCGGGCACCATCGCCCACGAAATCAACAATCCTATGGAGGCCATCAAGAACGCCATCTTCCTGCTGCGCAACAAGGTCGAGCCCGATGCCCAACCGGTCTATGACGCGTTGAAAAGCGAAACTGACCGGGTGACGCGAATTGTTCGTCAGATGCTTGGCTTGTATCGCAACGCCGGTCACCTGGCCACATTTGATTTGAACCTAATCGCCGAGGATACCCTAACGTTATTTTCGCGGCCTCTGGCAAAAGATGGTATAGAGGTAGAAAAGCGGTTCAAGCAACTGCCGGCAATGAAGGGTTCCGCAGACCAGTTCCGCCAATTGCTGTCGAACCTGGTAGTGAATGCTCAGGACAGCATGGCTGGCGGGGGCAAACTAAATATTCGCACTACTCACATTAAATCCACCCGTGGAACATATGGGGAAATAAGCCTGGTGGTCTCCGACACCGGCAGCGGAATCCCTGCGGAGATCCGCACTACCATGTTTGAGCCATTCGTAACCACTAAGGGCGAAAAAGGCACCGGGCTGGGGCTTTGGATTGTCAAGGGTATCGTGGAAAACCACGGAGGCCGAATTCACGTACGAAGCAGCCCTGGAAAAGGTACAATTTTCAGGATTGTTTTCCCGGTACTGGCGCCTGAAACAGCCCGCCGACACTAGGAAATAGCGTGCTTATGAAAAGATCGCAAGAGGGTAACGCAGAAAATGACACGTAAGGCGGTAGCCAAACCGCGCAAGACCACAAAGTCAGAAGACGATGTTCGAGTGAAGTTTACAGAGAACTCCGCGCCCTCAGATACGGGGGCCGGGGAGAGTGGCCGCTATGTTTACGGCATCGTTCAAAGCCGCGATCGAATTGATTTCGGGAAAGTCGGAATCGGTGGCGCGGGCGCGATGGTCTACACCGTGAACTATCTCGACATTGCCGCGGTGGTCAGCAATACCTCGGTTTACATCTTCGATCCAACCCGTGAAAACGCCCTTGCTCATGAGCACGTCATTGAGACGGTCATGAAAACATACACCATCATTCCCATGAGTTTCGGCACGGTTTTCCGGACCGACAATGATATTCGCGAGGTGCTGAAAAGTATTTATTCATCGCTTAAAGACGTACTCCACCAGATGTCAGGAAAGCTTGAGTTCGGACTGAAGGTGAATTGGGACCGCGACCGCATCATCGAAGACATCCAGCAGGACGATGAGGAGATTCGAAAGTTTCATCAGGAGATTATCCGCAAACACCTGCAGTCGACTTATCTGGCGAGAATGCAGCTGGGCCGCATGATCGACAAAGCTCTGGCCGAACGATCAATCGGTCATGTGCGCGAAATTTACGAGGCATTGCGCGGCGTCTGCGTGGCTTCGCGCGACAATCAGCCAATCGGCGATAAGATGATCATGAATGCCGCTTTCCTGGTGGAACGCGAGCGCGAGCCTGAGTTCGATGAAGCGGTCAATACCATCGCCAAAAAATACGGCCAGCGCTTGAAATTCAAGTACACCGGCCCCTGGCCTCCGTACAATTTCGTGAATATACGATTGAAGTTGGAGAGGGTAGGAGCGGGATAGCGTTGAAAGCACAAAGTTGCACTGAAACCTTCGACACCTTGAAACTCTGAAACCTTGAGCTCATGCTACTGATCGACGATCTTTTAATGCTGCCGTTTTCAGGATTTAACTTTGTCATGAAAACGCTGCGTCAAGTCGCGGAAGAACAATATACCGACGACGCTCCAATCAAGGAGCGGTTGCTGGAGCTGCAATTAAAATTGGAAGCAGCGGAGATCACGGAAGAGGAGTACGCGCAGGAAGAGGCCGACATTATCCGGCAATTGCGCGAAATTCAAAATCATAAACGCGAGCTGGCGGGTGCGCCTCCGGTCGAAACTGATCGCGGGTTGGCATTTACCGCGGGAGAAACGAAAGCGAGCGCTTCGGTCACGCTGCATCAGGATTCCGAACGCAAGTCGTAGCACTGGGGCAGTGGAGGACGGTTGAAGCGTAAGAAGTCGCGAAAACCTGCTGCAAAAAGCAGGGCTGTAAAATCCAGCACGAAAGTTCAACGCATTCCCCCCACCGCCGAAGCCGCGCGTGACGAAGGGCCAAGATTAATTCCCCTGGCCGACCGCTCAAAGGAACCATCGCGCCTGGAACATTATCTTGAACTGGCCGATCGGGCGCTGGGAATGAAGCGCGAACCAAAAACAGGAAACAGTTGAGTCAGTTCTCTTTATTGAGCTTATCTTCGGCCCGGAAAGTCGTAACGTATGCCGATGCGGGCCAGGATTGGCGGCCCGAGATTTTGAACCGGAGACGCAATGGCCACTGCGTAACGGTCGTTCAGAACGTTCTCAACTGCAAAGTAGCCGACCAGCCCGCTGCGAAACTGGCGCCCAGCGAAGACGTCCATGACAAAGTAAGGCCCGAGCACCAGCGTATTAATGTCATCGTCAAATTGCGAGGTCGCATACCGGCCTTCTACGCTCAACATGAGCCGTGTCGGTTTCCAGTAACGGGCTTCCCATGTGATCTGATGTTGGGGAACCTCCGGCACCCGCTTTCCGACCAGGGATTGAACAGAGTTCTCAACGTAAGCGTGGGTGAATTGATATCCAGCCGATAGTTGCAGTGTGCTGCTGAAATGCAGGATGCCATCCAATTCACCTCCCACTGAGCGAATTCGACCGAGATTTTCGCGCTGGCGAGTGATTAAAGTTGGGGTCGAGGACAGAGTAACGTTGGTGACAGGATTCACGATATCCGCCCAAAAAACGGTCGCACGGGACTCAAACTTCTGTTTGAATGTCACCCGGGCTCCAGTTTCGGCGCCGGTCAGCCTTTCGGCGCGCAACGCGGGATTATTCTCCGTGATCGCGCTCCCTTGCCTGAAGCTGCGGTAAAGCTCGTTCAGCGTGGGCGCGCGAAACGCCCGGTAGCCGGAAACCCAAACCGCAGAGTTAGCGCCAAGGTTCCGCATGACCGACAGCCGCGGGCTGAAAGATGTCTCGCTACGGCCAGGAAAGAACTGCCCCGCTGCGGTGGCTGCCGGAAGGGTGATCCGGACGGTGTTTCCGTTGTAGTTGCTCCAATCATCCCAGCGCGCCCCAGCGATGACCGTCCATCGGTCATTGATACGAAAAATACCTTCGCCGAATAGTCCGGTTGTGCGCTGCCTCCCACCTGCAATGTTGTTGGCGAAATGATGGCCGCTGGTAGCCGAAATGAGCTGTTCGTCGCTGGCGCCCATCACTTGCTGCACGTCTACGCCGCCGATCAGCGTTTGCTCTTTCAGTTCGTGATTCCACTGGAATTCCCCGCCGACCTGTTGCGAAGGAACATGCTGGATATCGGTGAGGGCTTCGCTGTTGCGGTTCGAGGCTATGGACGAAAACGTCTGGTCGTAACCCTCCACTTGCCCCGAAACCCGCGCCAGGAACGAATTATGATTGCCCACGCTGGTGTTAATGCCAGCCGTTCCAACGGCGGTTCCGGTGCTGTTTTTTTGCATCGGGGTGCCGTTGTTGCGTGATTCATCGAAGAATGTGCCGCGCAGAAAAGCGCGCCCATTGTCAGAGATCTGGTAGCCGACGCCGGCATCGACGGTTGCATGCTTCGAATTAGCGTCGGTATCAATCAGGCCGCGCTCCGAAGATGGCAGCAGCGTGTAACCGTCGGTGCGCGACATATCGACGCCAGAGCCGAAATCCCAGCGCGATAATTTGGTGCCGCCCCACGCCGAAAGATCTGGAGTGTTCTCGGTTCCGTACGAAGTATCAATCGAGAACGCCGGCTCGGTCGGGACTCGGGTCAGCATCTGGATCACTCCGCCCAACGCGTCGCTACCGTACAGATTGGACTCGCCGCCGCGAAATACTTCCGCGCTGGAAAGTTCGGCACGCGGGACCTGATCCCAGAAAACCCAGCCGCCGAAGGGATCGACCAGCGGAACCCCATCTTCCAAAACTAATGCGCGGCTCGGGCCGCTGGCGCCTAGCCCTCGCAGTGAAACTCCCTGAGTTGTCGGGTTAGCCACTCGGCTGCTGGATCGACGGAACAGAGAAAATCCTGGCACCTGCCGCAGCACGTCATCGAGCGTGAGGCCCGCATTCGCGCTGAGGTCTTCGGGGGAGAGTTCGACCGCGCTTCCGGGAATCTCCGAGAGTTTCATTTCGCTGCGAGTTGCAGAGACGACGACACGTTCGCCCTGTGCCACTCCGCGCAAAACGAACGTGAGTGGGACTTCCTCGATCGATGCGGCCCATTCTTTTTCAGCGGGAGCAAAGCCATTCGCCTTCACCCGAATCGACCCGGGCGTTCCGCTCACGACTGAAAATGAGAACCTGCCCTCGGCATTCGTGGTGGTTGTCTGACTGACGCCAGAGGCGCTGAATGTGACCTGCGCTCCCTGAATCGCCGCGCCGGTCGCGTCCTGCACCACGCCATTGATCCTGGTCTGCTGCGCACAGGCCAAAGATACAAGCACAGAAAATAAAAAAAAATGGAGAAGACTTACCGCTCTAAAAATTCGCCGCCGCAACGCTTGCCCCCGTGGACACTGCAGTGTCCATTTTCCATTAACGCGAGAAGTACGACGAGAGTACACGATTCAATAGCCCGCGCCAAATACTGCAATCCTATTTCGAGCGATCGAAGCGATAGCGCCCGCCTTGCGTCTCCGCCACCGACTCAGCAATCTTTAAGAATGCGCGCCCCGCGTGTGATAGCGCAGCTGACTTGCGATAAACAAGCCGCAGTTTGCGATGCACCCGCAGCTCCTGCACCGGAATGCGGACCAGTTCTCCGCGTGCAATTTCATCTTCGACGCTAATTTCGGGAAGAAAGGCGACTCCATTCCCCATGGCGACGAAACGCTTGATCGCCTGCAGGGTGGGGAGTTCCACTCCCATGTGCAACGGCGTCTTGTGCTTTTCGAATGCCTGAATAACTTTTTCGCGATAAGGAGAAGATACGATGTGCGCAACGAACGACTCCGCTCCCAATTGACGAATGCTGACCTGCGACTCGCGCGCCAACGGATGTTGCGGAGGCACCACAAAGATCAATTCATCGGAGTACACGACCACTGAAGCAAGTTCTGGATCCTGCGGGTCATAAGTCAGAACGCCAAACTCGCAGTTGTGCCGGCGAATGTCATCCGGGATCTGGCTGCCCAGTGAACGCTGCACCACGATCCGGATCGCCGGATGCAGACGCCGGAATTCCGCCAGCACCCGCAACAGATATAAGGCCGTGAACTCATTCGCTCCGACGACAAGTTTCCCTTTTTGCAATTCACGCAACTCCCCCAGCGCTTCGCGCGCGTTTTCCCGCAAATTCAGCAGCCGTTCCGCGTATTCCTGAAGAACTTGTCCGGCGTCGGTCATTACTCCGTCGCGGGTTGAACGGTCGAAAAGCGGCTCGCCAATTTCTGTTTCCAACTTCCGGATTGCCTGGCTCACCGCCGACTGGGTGCGGTATAGTTTTTCCGCCGCGCGGGAAAAGCCGCCTTCGCGCGCCACCGCCAGGAAGACTTCCAGTTGCGAAATTTCCATTCCTGTACTCCATTAATGAAACTACGGGAGATATAAGTTTGACTACTTATATTAGCAATATCGTGTATTTTGACAACAATAATAAGCTTTGCTTCCACTCTTTCACTCGATAACATTTAAGTAATTAAGAGGAGTTTCAAATGGATAGCCCCAGGATTACGATTTTCGACACGACTTTGCGCGACGGTGAACAGTCGCCGGGCTGCAGTATGAACGTGCAGGAAAAAGTTCGCCTCGCGCGTCAACTCGACCGCCTTGGGGTGGACGTAATCGAAGCCGGATTTCCCATTGCTTCAGACGGCGATTTCGCCGCGGTTCAGGCCGTGGCTGCCGCGGTTCCGCGTCCCATCATTGCGGCCCTGGCACGCGCTGCACGACATGACATCGAACGGGCGGCACTCGCTTTGCGCTCCGCGGTTCGTCCGCGCATTCACGTGTTCCTCGCGACCTCTGATATTCACCTGCAACACAAGCTCCGCATCTCGCGCCAGCAATGCCTGGAGCAGGCCGCGGAGTCAGTCCGTCTGGCGCGTACATTTTGCGACGACGTAGAATTTTCTCCGGAAGATGCGACCCGCACCGAGCCGGAGTTTCTCTTTCAGGTGCTTGAGGCTGTTATCGAAGCGGGCGCAACTACCGTGAACATTCCCGATACCGTTGGTTATACGGTTCCCTTGGAGTTCGGCGACCTGATTCGTAATATTCGTGAACGGGTGCGCGGCATAGAGCGCGTCATCATCTCGACGCATTGCCACAACGACCTTGGGCTCGCAGTCGCTAACTCGCTGGTCGGCGTCGCCAATGGCGCGCGTCAGGTGGAATGCACTATCAATGGCATCGGCGAACGTGCGGGCAATGCATCGCTCGAAGAAATCGTGATGGCGCTGCGAGTGCGGGCTGATCGCTATCCGTACCTGACCAGCATTGCGACCGAGGAGTTGTATCCCACCAGCCAATTGCTGGAGGAAATTACCGGCATTCCGGTGCAGCCGAACAAAGCAATTATTGGGCGCAATGCATTTGCGCACGAAGCTGGTATTCATCAGGACGGCATGCTCAAGAACCGCCTGACCTACGAAATCATGACCCCACAATCGGTGGGGGTGCCGGACTCGAAACTGGTGCTGGGGAAGCATTCCGGGCGGCATGCATTGAGCCTCCGTTGCGAACAACTGGGTTATCATTTTGACCGCCGCGAGCTCGATGAAATTTACCGTCTTTTTGTGGTGCTGGCCGATCAGATCAAGACCGTACACGACCATCATTTGCTCGAACTGGTGCGCGAAGCGTATGGCGAAAGCCGTCGAATTCCACCCGGACGAGTGGGATCGGAACAAGCAGCCGCGGTTGCGGCCGGAGCCGAAGAGGCCCCCCGCAAGCCGTTCCCGGTTGGGCCATCGGACTTCAGTGTGATCGGGCTGACCTCGGTACCAGCTTCCGAGCACCTCGCGGAACAAGAAGATTATCTTTGGGGCGTATAAGGCCGTCTCGTCAGATGCGACTCGACGCAGAAAGGCAGGCTTTTGCCGTGGCGCCCGTCCGCGCAATAAAATCCCCCAATGCTCCTCAACATCACAACTCTGCCTGGTGACGGGATTGGTCCGGAGGTCACCGGGCAAGCTGTCAACGTGCTGCGGGCAATAGCCGACGGCTTCGGGCACAAGCTGAAAGTCACGCAAAAAAACATTGGCGGGGCCGCGCTGGTCGCCAGCAACGATCCGTTGCCGCCCGACACCATCGCCGCCTGTCTCGATTCCGGCGCGGTGCTGTTGGGAGCAGTGGGCGGCCCAGCCTTTGATTCATATCCATCGAAGCTTCGCCCGGAAGCAGGTTTGTTGCGGCTAAGAAGCGAACTTGGCGTCTTCGCCAACCTGCGACCCGCAATTTGCTTGCAAGGGCTGGAGCAGTTATCTCCGCTTCGGCCGGACATCGTGCACGGAACTGACGTCATGATCGTGCGCGAATTGCTGGGGGGGCTGTATTTCGGCGAGCGCTCGACCAAAGGCGAGTCGGGTCGCCGCCGCGCAGTTGACACCATGGCATACAGCGAACCGGAGATCGAACGCATTGCCCGCATTGCTTTTCAACTCGCGAGGCAGCGAGGAAAAAAATTGACCTCGGTCGATAAAGCAAACGTTCTCGATTGTTCGCGGCTCTGGCGGGAAGTTGTGAATCGTGTCGGATCGGAATTTGGCGAGGTGCAGCTCTCGCACATGTACGTCGACTCAGCGGCCATGGCGCTGGTTTCGCGGCCCACTCAGTTCGATGTGATTCTCACCGAAAACATGTTCGGCGACATTTTGTCCGATCAGGCCGGGTCGGTCGTGGGCTCGCTGGGCTTGCTGCCGTCAGCCAGCATAGGCGGCAAGGTCGGGCTCTACGAGCCCATCCATGGCTCTGCCCCTGATATTGCCGGCCAGGAAATCGCGAATCCGCTGGGCTCGATTCTCTCAGCCGCGATGCTTCTGCGGCATTCATTCAAGCTTGAGACTGAGGCAGCTTCGATTGAAACTGCCGTTCGCGAAGTTCTGGCTGAGGGTCATCGCACGGGTGATTTGGCAGGGAAAGGCGAGGCTTCCATCAGTACTGGCAAAATGGGCGAACTCGTAGCCGGAAGAGTACGAGAGCGGGTGCAGACTCCCGCCCGATAAATCTTTACACACAAAATTGAAGCCCCAGGAATTGAAGCAGCATCCTGATGGAAACAGAATTCACCAACTACCGGCAAAGGAGCCGTCATGTTCAGTGGGAAAGCTCAATCTCTCGGAATCGCCGCCCTCCGGATTGTCGTAGGCATTGTTTTTCTGGCCCACGGATATCAAAAGGTTTTTAAGTTCGGGTTTCACGGCGTTGAGGGAATGTTCGCGCACATGGGTATTCCGGCGCCGGCGGTTGCCGCAATCGTGGTCATGATCGTCGAGTTTGTGGGTGGAATTCTGCTGGTCACCGGCTTGGCCACACGCCTACCCGCCGCTTTACTTGCCATTGACATGCTCGTAGCGATTTTGGCCGTCCATGCCAAGCACGGATTTTTCAGTCCCGGTGGCGTGGAATTTCCTCTGACCTTATTGGCTGGTTGCATTTGTCTGGCATTGAGTGGCGGAGGCGCGGCATCTCTGAAACGTTTGTAGCCGCTGCTAAGCAAAAATTATTTGGCTGGCGGCTTCCGGTGATCAGCGCCGGCTAATCGGATGATTGCAGCTGCCGTCCGGTAACGTACGGGATATTTGTTCTCGTCGAGGTTAATTGCTAGCCGTTGGATACACTTCGGGTCAGACCGCTCGGCCAATGCATCCAGCGCGGCTTCGCGCACAATGATGTTCTTGTCGGCCACAGCCACCTGAACCAGCGCGTCTTCAGAAACCGAGTCGCGATCCAGCGCAAGAAAGCGCGCTGCAGCCGCGCGAACCGGCGAGTTATCGTGCTTCATCAATTGCCGATAGGCTTCGTATCCCATCCCTGCGTAAGGAACGAATCCGAGTCCCTCTTCGACCCCCATTTGCGCCATCTGTTTGGGGTCTTTCAATCGGTCGATTTGTGATTGGATCAGCCCTGCACTGGTCTTTTTGTCTCCCATCAAAATGGCGTAATAAATTTCGTAAGCCATGGGATCCTTCATAACGAAGAGCGCGTGCGTAGCCGCCAGCATGACCGAAGCATCCTTATCGGAGACTGCAGCCCGCAACGCCGGTATGGTCGCGGTGGCATGCAATTCTCCCAAAGTCGAACACGCGGCAGCCCGCACCCGCGGATTTTTGTCACGCATGGCGCGTAGTGAGAACCTTGTGGCCTGGCGGTTGCCCTCGAGCAACGAGAGGGCTTTGACCGCCTCCTCGCGTTGGGCCGCTCTTTTACTATGTAAAGCGGTCTGCAAAATAAGCCATGATTTTTCTTCCAGGTCGGATATTGAAGGCTCTTTATGGGTAGCTTGCTCCGCGCTCGGTGACGCCGCCGGCTCAGTCTGCGATTTTCCGGCGTCTGCCTGCGGGCCGCTCCCAGCAATGGCGGAACAGCTAAGGGTCAGGGCCAGCAATGCTATCCGCCCGCTAGCAGGTATTCTGAAATTCATTCACTCTCCGATGCGGATAAGCGAAACGGGGATGATCAGGATGCCCGCAATTGTTTTGGCTTTTTTCCCGAGCTTCTTGAGAGACGCGGATTGTTTCCCTTGCCCAAGCCCGCCTTCCCGCCTTTTTTTGCTTTGAACACCTGCGCGAAGATGCCGTCGATATTACGTAGTTGGCGCTTCAAATCGAATGCCTTTTCGATAATACGGGCTGGGACCTTGTTGGTGATGTTGGGATCGGCCGCCACCAGTTCACGGAAATTGAGGCCCTCCCGCCACGCTCGCATGGCATGAGACTGAACCATTCGATATGCGTCTTCGCGTGAAACCCCGTGCTCAACCAGATCGAGCAGAAGCTGTCCGCTGAAAACCAGGCCCCCGGTGCTTTCAAGGTTGGCTTTCATCCGCGCGGGATAGACGAACATGGTGTCAATAAGATTAGTGGTCTTGCTCAGCGTGTAATCAACCAGGGTGGTCGAGTCCGGCAGGATGACCCTCTCCACCGAGGAGTGCGATATATCTCGCTCATGCCAGAGTGCGACGTTTTCAAATCCGGCTTGTGCATTGGAACGCACCACCCGCGCCAGGCCGCTGATCTGCTCGCTGGTCACCGGATTACGCTTGTGCGGCATAGCCGATGACCCCTTTTGCTTTTCGCTGAAAAATTCTTCAGCTTCGCGGACCTCAGTGCGCTGCAGGTGACGGATTTCGGTCGCAATTTTATCCAGTGTGCATGCAATTACTGCCAAGGTAGCCAGATAATTGGCATGGCGATCGCGTTGTATGACTTGCGACGATCCGGTTGCCGTTTTTATTCCCAGGCGCGCACACATTTTTTCCTCCAGCTCGGGGCTGAGATGGGCGAACGTGCCCACGGCACCGGAGAATTTGCCGACTCGCATCTCCTCGGCCGCGCGATCGAAGCGTTCGATGTCGCGCTGCACCTCGGCATACCAGTTGGCTAGCTTGAAACCAAAGGTGATCGGCTCGGCATGGATGCCGTGGGTGCGGCCGATCATCGGCGTGTTTTTGAATTCCCACGCCCGCCTCTCCAGAACGTCCTCAAGCTTGTGCAGATCGGCGGCAATGATCGCCGAAGCTTCTCTGATCAGGAGGGCCTGCGCGGTATCGACGACATCATTGGATGTAAGGCCGTAGTGAAACCAGCGTGACTCAGGGCCGACGAATTCCGCAACTGCGGTGGTGAACGCAATCACATCATGGCGCACTTCAGCTTCAATCTGGTTAATGCGCTCGACCTTAAAGTCAGCCCGTTCGCGAATCGCTTTGGCTGCCGCCTTAGGCACGATACCGGCCTCGGCAAGCGTTTCAGTCGCGGCAATTTCAACTTTCAACCAGCTTCGAAAGCGGTTTTCTTCACTCCATATACGACCCATCTCAGGCCGCGTGTATCGCGAAATCAATGCCGCCTCCTGTGGCGCTCTAGAGAAACTGGATTGTAAACGGCCAAGGCCGGACATGACCAGCGATGAAAGTTGCATGCTAGTCTGGCAAATATATGTCGTGATACGATATAAGAAAAGGATCCAGAGCGGGATATAATCCGCCGCATGAAAAAGACTTTGAGGATTGAGGATTATCAGGCGGTGGCGGAATTTCGCCACCAGATTCGGCGCTACTTGAAGTTCAGCGACGCTGCCGTCCGCGGTTCGGACCTGGAGCCGCGGCAGTACCAGTTATTGCTGGCGCTGAAGGGGCTGCCTCCGAATGTCCGCTCGCGCATTGGAGAGCTGGCGGAGCAGCTGCAGATCCAGCATCACAGCGCAGTTGAATTGGTTGACCGCCTGGAGGCGAGCGGCCTCGTACGTCGGCAGCGCGGCACTCAAGATCGCCGGGAGGTAATGGTGGTTCTCACCTCAGCCGGCGAAAAAGTACTCCGCGAACTTGTGCTGCATCATCGCTCCGAATTGTCCACCCGGGGACCGGAGCTGATAGAAGCGTTGCGCTGCGTGTTGCAGGAGAGTAAGAGATTCCGCACTTCGAAAAAAGGAACTAAATAAAATCCCCATGCAAGATAGCAATCCCCCAGCCACTCACATTACCGGTGCGCCTCCACCAGACGCGAAGACCCAATTCTCAGTCACTGGCATCAATACCGCGGCAGAGCAGCAGCCGCTAGCGACCGCGCCGTTCCGCCTGGTAATGATTTCTCTTCTGGCCGCGGCCATAGGTTTGCTCGCCGGCGGCATTGCGTTTCTGCTCTACAAACTGATTGGCCTGTTCAGCAACATCGCATTTTATGGCCACTTCAGTGCTGTCTTCATGAGCCCGCGCTACAACCACCTTGGATTGTGGGTAATTCTGATTCCCGTCATTGGCGGACTGATTGTTGGCGTAATGGCCAAGTACGGCAGTTCAAAGATAAAGGGCCACGGGATTCCCGAAGCTATGGAAGCGGTCCTGGTAAACCGCAGCCGGATTGAGCCGCGAGTTGCGATTCTAAAACCGATTTCGGCGGCCATCGCCATCGGCACCGGAGGACCGTTCGGAGCCGAGGGCCCGATCATCCAAACCGGCGGTGCCGTGGGATCGCTGATCGGGCAAGTTCTGCACACTACCGCGTCCGAGCGAAAAGTTCTGTTGGCCTGCGGCGCGGCGGCGGGAATGTCGGCAACTTTCAACACTCCCATTGCCGGCGTCATCCTGGCGATCGAGTTGCTGCTGTTTGAATTCAAGTCGCGGTCATTTATCCCGCTGGTAATCGCCAGCACGCTTGCGACTGCCGTCCATATGCAACTGCTGGGCGCGGGACCCATGTTCCGCGTAGCGGCGATGAACTTTGATGTTCCGCGCGGCCTGCCCTTTTACCTGTTGCTTGGTGGATTGTGCGGCCTGGCCGCGGTTGGATTTACCCGGCTGCTTTATTGGACAGAAGACCTATTCGAGAAGCTTCCCATCGACGAAGTGTGGTGGCCCGCCATCGGAGCGCTTGGCCTCGGAATCATCGGCTACTTCGTTCCGCGAGTGCTTGGAGTCGGGTACGACACCATCGGCGACATCTTGAATGCGAACCTGGCGTTGGGTTTACTGATCGTCGTCATGCTGGCGAAATCTGTGGCGCTGGTGGTTTCGCTAGGGTCGGGAACATCCGGCGGCCTGCTCGCTCCCATGTTCATGTCCAGTGCGGCCATGGGCGGGGCATTCGCCATGTTGTTAAACAAAATCATTCCTTCCGCGCACCTTTCGCCGGGAGCATTCGCGCTGGTCGCCATGGGCGCGGTGTTCGGCGCCGCCTCGCGGGCAACGTTTTCGTTCATCATTTTCGCGTTTGAGATTACCCGCGACTACAACTCAGTGCTGCCGCTGATGCTGGTAAGCGTGATAGCTGACGGCATCGCCATGCTGCTGATGCCGAGCGCCTCTATCATGACCGAAAAGTTGCGGCGCCGCGGCCTGCGTATTCCTCACGAATATGAAGCTGACGTGCTTTATCACATGACGGTTTCGCAAACCATGGACCAGGACTTTCCGTCTGTCCCCGCCGCGATGAAAATTGGCGATCTTGCAGAACGTATCGCGCGTGGAGAGCCGCAAGTCGCCGGACATCACGGAATGATCGTCCTCGACGAGCAAGGCAAACTCGCCGGCATAATCACGCGCGGGGATGTCATGCGCGCCCTGGACAAAGATCCTTCCGGCGGAATTTCTGTTCTCGAAGCCGGTTCGCAAAACGTTGTAGTCACCTACCCGGATGAAGGTCTGCAGGACGCGTCCGAAAAAATGCTGCGGCATAATATCGGCCGGCTTCCGGTGGTTGAGCGTAACGATCAAAAGAACGTAGTCGGATATTTAGGCAGGCCAGGAATTATGGCGGCGCGCCTGCACCGCTACAACGATGAATACGTGCGCGAGGACGGATGGTTTCGAGGATTTCGCAAGAGAACCAGTTAGCGATGTGTTGAACGGCGGGGGTTTGTGCTCACGGCAAGAACAAATCATTACCACAGAGGACACAGAGTTTCACAGAGGAACGCCACAGAGGTTGCGGGGTTTAAGCTTTTGTCTCTTTTCTCGGTGAAACTCTGTGCCCTCTGTGGTGGGCTTTTGATTTTGGTTTTTAGGGATTCTCAATTCAGAAGCTTTTCTGGGCCTTCTCGATTAGTGGTTTCAGCGATTGCGCGGATACCCCGAGCGTGCCACCGGCGAAGCCGTCAATGTAAGCAGCGTTCACTCCAATCACTTCTCCGCGCGAGTTGAAGACCGGGCCGCCGCTGGCGCCGTGTGCCGTGGGCGCGTCATAAATCAGTTTGTCGCCAACCACATCACCGAGATGTCCGCAGGTTGCCGAGGGGCGAATCAGTGATAACGCCGCCAGTTCGCTGGCTGCGCCCTGATCGTCGCGGCGATATGCGAGACGCGCATACACCGGGGTCGGGGCCTTCGCCATCATGCCCAGAACTCCCATCGGATATCCGACTACTGCGACCAGTTCGCCGGCATTCGGCTTGTCCAAGGCCAGGGGCAGCGGGCGCAGGTTCAAAGCTGACGCGTCTCCCATGCGCATAATCGCCAAGTCGCCATCTGAAGACAGCGCGGCGGGCGTCAGATTGATCGGCGCTGGAGATCCGGGAAAATACGCGACCATCTTTTCAAGTCTGGGCGTGGCGCCTTTTGCCACCAGGGCATCCGTGTCGGGATCACCGTACCAGGGTTCCGCGACATGGCGATTGGTTGCAATCAACCCTTCCGCGACGACAAAACCGGTGCCAGAAATTCGCGTCCTTTGGACAGGCTTCCCGCTCTGATAGCCAACCTGATAAATCCCGAAGATGTAGCAGATCGAGTTGCGGTAGCGGTTCAATACCAGCGACGGCATCGCCTGCTCTTGCTTGAGTTCATTCACCTGCTCGGAAAGCGTCCGCACCTGCTGCCGCAGAGCCTTCGAATCAGGCGCTGCCAGCAAGTAATGCGCTAAAACGAGCAGCGCAATAGCCAGGAAAAATATCAGCGCCGCCTGTACCAGCCGTTGCCAGGCGGTACAAACCGGCTCTTCTTCGTGCGTGGTGCGGTCAAAAGTCATGAGCGATAAGCCATTTAGGACGTTCTGAGAACTCACCTTGCGGAATTTAGCGGGGGGCAGAAACCGCAATTGGGTTGGCTTATCGTCGCGCCAATCGGACACATTCGCCACGGTACCTTAGCCCCTGTCCACGTGCGCACGATAGTTGTAATTAATGTGATATATCATGATATATACTTGCAAAAGGGGGAGCCGCACGTGGCACGAACTGCGAAATTGTTCCGCAACGGCCGCAGTCAGGCGGTGCGCTTGCCGGCCGAATACCGGTTTGAAGGATCAGAGGTGTATATCCGGCGCGATGCGGACAGTGGCGACATTGTCATCTCCCGGCGACCGGAGTCCTGGCAGGACTTTTTCGATCTGGCGGACAAAACCGGCGTACCTGACGAGTTCCTTACAGATCGCGATAATGCCCCGCCGCAAAAACGCAGGCTGTTCTGATGGCGGCGCGTTATTTGCTCGATACCAATACCGCCAGCTATGCAATCAAAGGTAACCTGCCGAAAGTACGCGAACGGCTACAGAAGGCCGCGCTAGCGGAAGTTGCGATTTCCGTGATAACTGAGGCGGAGTTGCGGTTCGGTGTGCTTCGCCTGCCCGGATCAAAACGCCTGGCATTCGTGGTCGAAGAATTTCTCCGCTTCATTGACATTCGACCTTGGGATTCCGAGGCGGCGCAGCACTATGCGCAGTTGCGGACGGCGATCGAGCACGAGGGCCGCCCCATGGGAAATCTGGATCTCATGATTGCCGCACACTCGCTGGCCCTGGGCACGACTTTGGTGAGCAGCAACCGCGTGTTTCGCCGAGTGAACGATTTAAAGTTGGAAGACTGGGCCCGGCCTTAGACTCTTTCCAATTCACGCAGCGTGAACTGGTTATTGACGTTACCAGTGTTCAAGGTTGATGCCGGTTCAAACAACACAATCCAGGCTTCTCCGTCGGCGACCGGTTTGTGCTCGATTCCGCGGGGCACTACGATGAATTCGCCTTCCTCGAGCCAAACGCTCTTGTCGCGAAACTCAATGCGGAAGCGGCCCTCTACCACGAGAAACATTTCGTTTCGTTTCGTGGTGATGCAGACGAATTCGCCCTTCAGCTTGTCGAGCTGACTAGTTGGCCATTCAGCTCGCCGGCAATGTAGGGCTTCCAGTATTCGGTTATGCGAGAAAATTTTTCGGCAAGGTTGATCTTGTCCAGCATGGCGTCCTCACGCGACATCGATCATTCTCATCATGGTTTCGTTATAGCGCGATCCGGCGACGGCTCCCTTAGGCAGCACTTTCTCAATCTGTGCGAGATCATCGGCGCTCAGTTTAATGTCGATCGCGCCGACATTCTCTTCCAGATATTTAACCCGCTTTGTGCCTGGGATAGGGACGACGTCATCGCCTTGCGCCAGCACCCACGCTAGTGCCAGTTGCGATGATGTGCATTTTTTCTGGCGGGCAACGTCTTCAACTTTCTTGACCAGATCGAGATTCCGCTGGAAGTTCTGGCCTTGAAATCGGGGCGAATTGCGACGATAGTCGTCCGGCGCAAAATCTTCAAATCGTTTGATCTGCCCGGTTAAGAAGCCACGGCCTAGCGGGCTATATGCGACCAAACCAATACCGAGTTCGCGGCATGTGGGCAGCACGCGGTCTTCGGGATCACGCGTCCACAGCGAATATTCGGACTGCAGCGCGGTAATGGTGTGGACTTTTGCCGCCCGCTTGAGAGTCTCCGGACCGGCTTCGGACAATCCGATGTGCCGGATTTTCCCTTGCTTCACCAGCTCCGCCATGGTCCCCACCGTGTCCTCAATCGGAGTATCGCGATCGACGCGATGCTGGTAATACAGGTCGATGTGGTCGATTCCCAATCGCTTCAGGCTTGCTTCGCACGACTTGCGAATGTAATCGGGCTTGCCACTGACGCCGCGCGCCTGCGGATTAGCGGGATCGCGCACGATGCCGAACTTAGTCGCGATGATCAGTTTGTCACGCTTGCCGCGAATAGCTTTGCCGACCAATTCTTCATTCTTGTAAGGTCCGTAAACATCGGCGGTATCGAGAAGATTTATTCCTAGCTCAATCGCGCGGTGGATTGTCGCGATCGATTCGTTATCATCACCCGCGCCGTAGAACTCTGACATGCCCATGCAACCGAGACCGATTGCAGAAACGTTGAGGGCATCATGACGGCCAAGCTGGTGGTATTTCATCGCGTGCTCCTGTTAGAGGTATCTGCGTGGTTTAGATGGCTGGAGCGAAGCGCAGGATTGCAAACTTTCTCGCACTCGCGAGTACCTGAGATGTCTCTGCCGGCTGACGTTCTCTCAAGTAGAATAAGGCCTTGCATTCGATGCCCATCTTGTCGGACCCACGCGGCTTCTGGCCCAGGCTGGGGTCCGAAAACCAAACGTCAGATATGCCACGCCGTCTTTGGAGCGCTGCATGCGCCAACTGACGCGACTTTTGCGTTACCTGGCGCCCTACTCGTGGCAATTCATTCCGTCCGTGATCTTGCTCGCGGGCGTGGGTTTTCTCGACGCCTTTCGCGTGCTGCTGATCGGCCCAATCTTGGGGCGCGTGCTGAATCCATCATCGGGATCGGACAACATTCAACTTTTCACTATTCCGCGCACTCATCACACAATTTACTTGCAACAGTTTGTCCCGTCTCGCTTTCATAATGCCTGGACAATCGTAGCCTTCGCCTTCGTAGCATCTACGCTTGTTAAAGGATTATTCGATTACGCCGGGACTTATTTGGTAAATTATGCCGGCTACGGATTGATCACTGACCTGCGGAATTCCCTGTACAGCTCTGTACTCCGACGTTCGGCGGCATTTTTTCAGAAGCACACCACCGGAACTCTGGTTTCCACAATCGTCAACGACATTGAGCGTGTGCAGTTTGCCATGTCGAGCGTGCTAGCGGAGTTCCTCCAGCAGATATTTACCCTCGTGTTTCTCATTGCCGCGGTAATTCTATTGGGTGGCAATTTGGCATGGCTGCTCTTGCCGGTTGTGCCCTTCATGATCTTTTCGACGGGAAAGATTGGTAGGAGGACGCGTCACACCACGCGTCACGGACAAGACAAACTTGCCGACGTCCAGAATATTCTTCACGAAACCATTACCGGCAACCGGATTGTAAAAGCGTTCGGCATGGAGGCCTGGGAATTTGCTCGTTTCCGCAACGCTGCACAACGTCTATTTCGTGCGAATCTTCGCTCCGTAGCTGCCGCCTCACTTAGCTCCCCGCTGATGGATTTCTTCGGCGCGACCGCGGTCGCTCTCCTTTTGCTATTGGGACGTCAACAAGTAGTCCACGGCCTCATGAAGCCGGAAACATTCGTCGCGTTCATCATCGCCGTCTTCAAACTTTATGACCCGGTTCGCAAGTTTGCCCTCTTTCACAACAGCTTCCAGCAGGCGTTGGGGGCTTCGTCGCAGATTTTCAAGTTTATGGACATTCGCGACGAAGTGCAGGAGAAACCGGGTGCTCCCGCTCTGCCGCCGTTCTCCAGGAAGATCAGCCTTGAGGATGTTTCATTCCATTACGAATCTGAGGGCGAGCAGCGCGAAGTTTTGCGAGGTATTGATCTCGAAGTAAATGCCGGCGAAATTTTGGCGCTGGTCGGATCAAGCGGGGCCGGCAAGAGCACTCTGGTTTCTCTGATTCCGCGCTTCTTTGATGTGACCTCAGGAAGAATCGCAATTGACGGGCGGGATGTTCGCGACGTCTCTGTTTCCTCGCTACGTTCACAGATCGGCGTGGTCACCCAGGAAACGGTGCTTTTCAACGACACGCTGCGCAACAACATTGCCTACGGTCAACCCAACGTCTCGCAAACCGCAGTTGAAGCCGCGGCCCGTGCCGCGCTGGCGCATGACTTTATTTGCAAGTTGCCGGCCGGATACGAGACGGCGATCGGAGAAAAAGGCGTGCGGCTTTCGGGAGGCGAACGCCAGCGCATCGCCATCGCGCGCGCATTGCTGAAAAATGCTCCGATTCTGATTCTTGACGAAGCGACATCCGCACTCGACAGCGAGTCGGAAGCTCTGGTCCAATCAGCGCTGCAGAACCTTATGTCCGGACGCACCGTCGTCGTGATTGCTCACCGGCTTTCGACGGTGCGCCGCGCTGACCGCATCGTGGTGATAGAAAACGGCGCGGTTGCTGATATTGGAAGTCATGAAGAACTGATGCAAAAGCTCGGTACTTATCGCCGGCTGTATGATCTTCAGTTCATCGATATCGACCTTCCGCGGCACGCCGCGCAATCGCAATAAGAAAGATCTGATGCCCATACGATCCATGACCGGTTTCGCGCAAGCCAAGGGACAAGTGAACGGCGGCCCTGCGTTCAATATTTCCATCAAATCGGTGAATCATCGCTTCCTCGATCTTCATTTCCGCCTGCCTTCAAACACTGACGCGCTGGAGATGAACTTGCGCAAAATCCTCAAAGAGAAATTGGCGCGCGGCCACGTGGATGTGAGTCTGTCCTTCGAGCAAGCGGGCGACTCGCCTTTCGCCCTGAACAAACAACTGGTGGCGGGTTATGTGCAGGCGTTTCGCGCAGCGGCAGCCGAATTCGGAATTGCCGCCGATCCGGATTTGAACGCGGTACTCCGACTTCCGGGCGCGCTCGACTCTGCTGCCGCGCCTGCCGAAGAAGAACTTACGCCCGCGGTCATGTCAGCTATCGAACATGTCCTCGTCCAACTGAATCGCATGCGCGAAGAAGAAGGCCGAGGCATGGAGCGCGAACTTCGTGAACGGATGGCTAGCCTCAAATCAGCGTGCACTGAAGTACGCAAGCACCGCGAGGCCGTACTCAAAAACTATGCCGAACGGCTAAAATCACGTATGCAGGAGTGGCTTGGCTCTACCATCGAGCCTGACCGCATTCTTCAGGAAGCGGCGGTGCTGGCGGATCGCAGCGACATTCAGGAAGAGCTGGTAAGGCTGGAGAATCACGTAGAGCATTTTATCGGGCTGCTTGAGGCGAAAGGCGAAGCGGGCAAGAAACTCGACTTCTTATTGCAAGAGATGAATCGCGAAGCCAACACCTTAATGTCGAAGACCTCCGGCCTGTCGGGAGATGCAGTCCGAATTACCGAAGCCGGACTGGTCATGAAGTCGGATATCGAGAAGGCGCGCGAACAGGTGCAGAACATCGAATAATGACCAACGTCTTCATCATTTCGGCGCCGTCGGGCTCAGGCAAATCCACCCTGGTAAATAAGATTCGGCAGACCGTTCTTAACCTGTCATTTTCCATTTCCTACACCACGCGCAGCCCGCGCGGGCACGAACGCGATGGCAATGAATATTTCTTTGTATCGCGAGAACAGTTCGAGCGGATGATCCAAGCAAATGATTTTCTGGAACACGCCGACGTGTTTGGAAATTATTACGGGACCGCGCGACGGTTTTTCGCCAGCGCCGAGGAGCAGGGCAATGATCTATTGCTCGATATCGATGTGCAGGGTGCATCGCAGATCAAGTCGAAGCTCCCCCATGCGGTGAGTATTTTCATTCTTCCTCCGAATCGCGAGGAACTCGAACGACGTCTTCGCGAACGCAGCCAGGATAGTGAGTCCGTAATCCAACGCAGGCTTAGAGACGCCAACCGTGAGATTGAGAATTACGATAAATACGACTATATTCTGGTGAACGACCGCCTGGCGGAGTCGGTGGATGCGCTGAAGGCGATTCTGTTGTCACAACGGCTCAAGCGCCAGGGCCGTACTGACGCGGCGTTGAGCGCCACTGCAGAGAAGTACCGCCTGGAAAATGTTCGCCAGCGTCTGCAACCGATTTTGCAGTCGTTTGGTAAAACCGCAGCCGGTGTGAAGTAAACGCAGGGGGATTTTCATGAAGTTGATTGAAGGGTTCGACAGCAATTATCGATACATCCTGGTGGCGGCGCGGCGCGCGCGTCAGCTTCAGGGTGGTGCGCCTCCGGTCATCGAGACAATTTCGCGCAAGCCCTGCAGGATCGCGCAGGACGAGATCAAGGCCGGCAAAGTGAAGTGGGTGGTGCCCGAAATACCCGCCTCGCCAGTCGATGTCGCGACGGAAATGCTCGACAAGGCCATGGGCCAGGAGAATTAGTCGTTACGTTGGTGCTAGTTTGCGGCTGCTATTTCTCGCAAACGGAGTGTAGTTTGCTGGAAGCTAGGGCTGGGACTAGAGGCTAGATGAAAGTTGCACTGGGAGTTTGCGGCGGTATCGCAGCGTATAAAGCCGCAGAGATCGTCCGCCTGCTGCAGGACCGCGGCATTCGCGTGCAGGTCATAATGACCGACTCCGCCCAGGAGTTCGTTCGCCCGCTCACCTTCGCCGCGCTCTCCGGAGAAAAAGTTATCACCGGCATGTTCAATGGTGTTGCCGGCGCGGAACCGAATATTGATTCTGCCATCGAGCACATTGCCGTTGCCCAGTCGATCGACGCTTTGGTTATAGTCCCTGCAACCGCCGACATTCTCGCAAAATTTGCGCAAGGCATTGCCAGTGATTTTCTGACCACCCTTTACCTCGCGACCACCGCGCCCGTTGTCGTCGCGCCGGCGATGAACGTGAATATGTGGGAGCATGCAGCGACGCAGCAAAATCTGGCAACTTTACGCAAGCGCGGCGTAAAGATTGTCGAGCCGGGCAGCGGGTATCTTGCATGTGGCATGACGGGCCTGGGACGTTTGTCGGAAAACGAAGCAATTGTAGCGGCTGCGATGGAAGCGCTCGGCGCGTCGCAGGACCTGAACGGCGAAACTGTTTTGATTACCGCCGGGCCTACGCGCGAAAAAATCGACCCTGTTCGTTATCTTACGAATCGCTCCAGCGGACGCATGGGTTACGCATTGGCCGAAGCGGCGCTGCGACGTGGTGCGCAAGTGGTGTTGGTGACTGGACCTACATCCTTGAAACCGCCGTCCGCGGCGGAAGTGGTCAGCGTCGAGTCGGCAAAGCAAATGCTCGATGCCGTGCTTCGGTTCTTGCCCGAAACGTCTATTGTGATTAAGACCGCCGCAGTCGCCGATTACACCATCGCTAATCCGGCCGAGCAAAAGCTAAAACGCGGCGGTCACATGACTTTGAACCTAACCCCTACACCCGATATTCTCGCGGAAATTTCTCGTCACAAAAAATCGCAACTGATTATCGGCTTCGCAGCAGAAACCGAAAACGTGCTCGATAATGCGCGCAAGAAACTGCAGTCGAAATCTCTGGACGCGATTGTGGTTAACGATGTTTCGCGTGAAGGCGTCGGCTTCGACTCCGATCGCAATGCGGTCACCATCATCACCGCGTCAGAAGCTATTCCCGTCCCTGAAACTACGAAGTGGGAAGTCGCGCAACGAGTGCTGGATTGTGTAGTTGGTCTGAAAAGCAAGCTTTTAGCTGTTCGCTCTTAGCGTAACGATGCCGAACCCTACCACAGAGAGCACAGAGGCACACAGAGCAAATCCACAGAGAAACACTTTTTGAATTTTAAACTCTTCTATCACTTTGCCGATTTTCTCTGTGCCACATCTGTGGAACTGTGTGTCCTCTGTGGTAAAGCTTTTAGATTTTGACTTTTCATTGCTCCATCCATTTCACCATTTACAATTCCCAAATGCCTTCGCTCGATCCAGAAACTCGTCGCGCCATTTCTGACCGGCTCCGCTACTACAACGATCTCGGGATATACGATTTCTACCGGCAACCGGCTCAAGCCATTAGCATGGCACCCGCAGTCGCGGGCGAGGGCGCCCGCGCCACACCACCTTCAATGGACCCAGTGAAAATTGCTGCTTCATCTGATCCCGTCATCGCTGCGCTTCGCCAGATCCGCGAAGACATCGGGGACTGCACCCGCTGCCGGCTCTCCCAGCAGGGACGCAAGCAGATTGTTTTCGGTGTCGGCAATCCACGCGCCGATTTGATGTTCATCGGCGAAGCGCCGGGAGCGGATGAAGATGAAAAGGGAGAGCCGTTTGTCGGACGCGCGGGTCAATTGCTGACCAACATGATCAAGGCCATGGGAGTGAGCCGCGAAGAAGTTTACATCGCGAACATTATTAAGTGCCGGCCACCCGGCAATCGTACCCCGGAGCGCGATGAATGCGAGACGTGTTCGCCATTTCTAATGCGCCAGATTGAAACTGTCGCGCCCAAAGCGATTGTGGCCCTCGGCGCCGTCGCTGCCAAGACATTGCTGGCCATCAATGCCCCGATGTCTGAACTACGCGGTCGTTGGTATGATTTCCGCGGTACTAAACTTGCCGTCACCTATCACCCCGCGTTTCTGTTACGCGATCCCCGCCAGAAGAAAGAAACATGGAAAGACCTGCAGATGGTAATGAAGGAACTCGGCCTGGAGCTTCCTGCCAAGGCGCAAGAATAGTTCAGTGCACCGCGGAGCTTCCACAGTTTATCTTTCACATTTGAATTGACGCAGTCCCACGCGCAGAGTAATGTTGCCTCCAATTTATCGCCCGGATGGCGATCGGCACGGGAGGATCACCACCTTGAACTGTCCTCGATGCGGCGCGACTGTCACAGACAACAGCCAATTTTGCTCCAACTGCGGCAACGCAATTCCGCCTGCTCAAGTGGCGCCGACGACCGTCGTGACGCCGGGCATGCCTCCTTCACAATCGCAAACCAGTGGCATGGCCATCGCCAGCTTAGTTTGTGGAATTCTTAACGTTTTTCCTTTGTCCGTGGTCGCAATTGTGCTGGGGCACATTTCGCTCTCGCAAATTAAAAAAAGCGCGGGCCGGATTCAAGGTAAAGGTTTGGCGATTGCTGGCTTGGTGCTCGGCTATCTGGGCATCGTGGCGATTCCATTCATTCTGATCATTGCCGCCGTTGCAATTCCCAATCTACTGCGAGCAAAAATTGCCGCTAACGAGGCATCGGCCGTGCATTCGGTTCGTATGGTTGCAACCGCAGATAGGGCCTACGCGGCGCAACATCAAACCGAGGGATTTACTTGCAATCTGGCAGATTTGAGCTCTGCAGGTCTCAGCGATTCCGATTTATTGCGAGGACAAAAACATGGTTACGTTTTTACGCTGCAAAACTGTACAGTGGATTCCGCTGGTACGCCGGCCACAAAATTTCAAGTGACCGCAATTCCTACTTCTCTCAACGCGACCGGGACGAAGGCATTTTGCGCAGATGAGACTGGCGCTCTCCGGTTTGATTCCCACGGTTCGGCTCAGGATTGTCTCGACCACGGACCGCCGATTTAGTCCCGCTCGGATTCGCCACCTGCTTTGGGTTCGTATCCTCTGCACTGAATGACCGGCAATCGGGGATACTTCGGGAAAGTTTTGTCCGACAGAGACCGCCGGCATAGATAGAAAGTCGTCCCGCGATCTGACGCGATCAGCCGCAGGTACTGGCAATCGACGCACAAGCCAGCGCGCTCGCGTTCGTGATCCCGCTCCCTTACCATTACTACAGGATATTCCCACTCTTCGGAATGCCCGCCAGGCTTATCTTCTGCGGCATCCGGCAAGCAACCCAGCTACTCTGCTTTGCAACTAAAACATCGCTGAGTAGAGGTAGTTTCGCTTGCGTCTTCGGTTATGCAGTTTTGCTGTTGCTCTGGCCGGTTCGGTAATCCTTTCGGCTTGTGGAGGCGCGTCGGGTAATAACACTCCCCCGCCACCGCCTAAGAACTTTCAACTGACAGTTGCCGTCACTGGTACGGGCTCAGTAACGAGCAGTCCTTCCGGCATTAATTGCCCTTCCAACTGCGCGGCAACATTTGCGTCCGGAACTTCCGTCACGCTCACTGCCACTGCTGGCTCGGGTTTTCAATTTTCGGGTTACGGCGGGATCTGCACCGGTTCGTCTTGTCAAATCACGCTATCCAGCGATCAATCGGTTTCGGCAACATTCGCGACCGCTTCCACTAATTCCGCACAAGTGACGGTTGCAGTCTCTGGCCAAGGCACGGTGATCAGTAGCCCGTCCGGAATTAATTGTCCATCGACTTGTAGCGCCAGTTTCGACAATGGAACAACTGTCACGCTCACGGCGACGGCCGCCTCAGGGTTTACTTTCTCCGGCTTCGCTGGGGACTGCAGCGGCTCTACCTGCCAATTAGCGATCTCGAACAATCAGAGCGCCAGTATTAGTGCGGCATTTGCCCAGGCAAAGCACGATATCACTGCCATCAACCACATAATTATCGTCACCCAGGAAAACCGCTCCTTCGACCACTACTTCGGCCATCTTCCGGATTATTGGCAGTCGCACAACTTCCCGCAAGCCACCAATGGAACTACCTTCGACGCTGAGCCGACAACATCGCCGGATGCTGATCCCAACGGGACCGTGGTGGATCCCTATAACTTGCAGTCAGCTTGCACTGAAAATCCAAGTCCGTCATGGGCTGAAAGCCACCGTGATCGCAATCGCTTCAGCCCCGAAGATTCGAGCAATGCGCTGATGGACGGGTTTGTAATCACCGCCGCTAATGACGCCCAACAGAGCAGTCCCAGTCTTTACGACGTTCTGGGTCATCGCGCCATGGGATATTTCACCGGCGACCAGTTGAACTACTACTATTCTATGGCGTCGAATTTCGCGACCTCGGATAGGTGGTTCGCTCCCATCATGTCGCGGACTCAGCTCAATCGTATGTATCTGTACGGCGCCACCTCACAGGGACACGTCTCTCCTCTGGTTGCCAATGAGCATCTGACCAGCAAGACCGTCATTCAGCTGATGCAGGACAATGGCGTCAGCTGGAAAATTTACGTTCATCCGGATTCGACTGGCTGCAGCACGCCAACGTGCCTGGCCAAATACAGCTACCTGAAGCAATTTAATTACGGCAGCTTCGCACTGAACAACTTCCCCAATCAGTTTGCGTCCATCTCGCAGCTGATGACCGACATGCAGAACGGAACCTTGCCGCAGGTCTCTTTCCTGGAACCTGCAGGTTACGTCGGGCTGGACGAACATTCGAACGACACCGATATCGTTCACCCGCCCAGTGTGCAGAGCGGCGCGAAATATATCTCCGGAATCATAAATACATTGATGGCCAGCCCCTCGTGGAAAGACACAGTGCTGATCCTGACTTATGACGAGCCGGGCGGTTTCTATGATCACGTGCCGCCGCAGGCGGCTGTGCCACCAGACGCCATTCAATTTCCTACCGACGGTCCGACTCAAAGCGGAACTGCTTGCGCCAATGACAGCACCGACCCGATCTGCGGCTTCTTTTACACTGGCTTTCGCGTGCCGGTGATTGTGATCTCGCCCTTCACCAAAGCCAATTACGTGTCGCACAAGCCGATGGATTACACAGCGATGCTCAAGCTGATCGAGACTCGTTTTAATCTTCCCAGTCTGACCGCCCGCGACGCCGCGCAACCCGATATGAGCCAGGAATTTTTTGACTTTGTGAACGTACCCTGGGCTACACCTCCTGCGAACATACCCATGCAAGATCAGAGCATGCAGTGCGTGTTGGAGTCGCTCAGCGGGATTACCGTCTCCCCGAATCCAGCTCCAGCCGGAGGACAGGCAACGGTCACGCTATCACTTTCCAAGGCCGCAATTCAGGACGTTACCGTGTCGCTCTCAGCCGACCAGCCGGACGTAGTTCCCCCCAGTGCGGTGATCGCCAACACGACCTCGTCTACCTCTTTCAATATCAACGTTCCCACGGGGGTCACCTCGCTAACCATCACCGGCAGCATAGGCGGCGTTCCGGTCAGCGGGACCGTGCCAGTTCAGTAACCCCAAGACCGACTCCGAAAACGCCGATCTTCAGGAATTCGAGTAGCAGCCACTCGCTTTGTTCTCAGTTTCGCTCCGACCTCTCTGTAGTCACCCCGCTAACTTCGTGCAGAGGCTTCTAGGAGTGCATCTCCGGTCGAGGCGGGGCCATCGAAGGCATGCTTGAGTTGATTAGAGGTATTTTGAAAGGAGCTCAAATTATGAGTATCTTCACCATTCTGTTCGTAATTCTGTTGGTGGCCTGGATTTTAGGTTTTGGGGTGTTTCACGTGGCGGGTGGACTGATCCACATTCTGCTGATTGTGGCGCTGATCTCCCTCGTGCTGCACTTCGTCCGGGGGCCGAGAGCGGTTTAAGTCGCCTTGGGGCTGGCGCGATCGGAACCAGCCAGCCGAGCTTTACTCACGGCGTTAGTCCTGGCGGGTATGCAGATACCCGCCCAGGCGCTTTTGGCCGCTCCTAATGGCCAGTCTGCTTTTTTTTCCTATTTTTTCTGATTGGACAGAAAAACTAACTTAACGCGACTCAGGGCCAGAGCGAAGGGGGTTGCCCCGGCCCCGAATTTTCGCGTTGGGGTTTGGACTGTTTTTGAAACTAGCACGCGCTGCTGCATAAGAGTGCGTAAACTGCCTCCGTCGGAATACCGACGCCAATGCTGAGACAGTGGCTTGGCAATATGGATGGTGGGCGCTATAGGATTCGAAATATCGGTTAAACGTAGTTCTAACGACATGCAGAGCAGTGGATGACATTAAAAACCTTAAAAATCACGCCTAAACTTCCAAATGGAGCCCGTTTGGAGCGCAGGCATCGAAAATAAGGGAGACAAGCTCGGCATTATCACTCATAAGACGCAAAGCCCCTCAATGAGTGCTATAGAGATTTAACGTCAACCGACACTCAGAGGTAACCACCAGGAATACAAGCTCAATACGCGTAACTTCGATAGAAGCAGCAATTACGAGCGGGTTTAACGACTTGAATAATTCTATCGACAAAGCTGCTGTTCAGAGACAATCGCTAACGACCGGAAGAGCCATGCCCCCACAACGAGCGACCATAAGCGAGATTGCTTTCCCATAAAGTGAATTGGATCGCGAAACGCCAGGGGCCGAGCTATACTCTCTCGCAACATGAGCCAGACTTCGGCAGCGACAGTGGTCAAGCTATCAACACTCTCACGACTCCTCCTAAAGGTTCCGGTGCCGTGGGTTTTCGTTTTGGGATATTTGGTGGGCGTCGGGCTGCAACACACTATTCTTCCACGTCCATATCTCTCTGTAAGAACTACGCACGTCGTTTCTGTTTCTGGAATGGCCCTGTTCGGAGTTGGCGCTGTCATTGCCGGGTGGGGACTCGTATTGTTCCACATGGCACGCACGACCACCACACCCGGGGATGCGTCGAAAACTCTGGTTACGCGAGGACCATATCGCTTTACGAGGAACCCGATGTACGTCGGACTGACCATTGCGTATCTGGGCGAGATGGGTATCCTCGTGGACATCGCACCTCTCATTCCGCTTTTATTTGTGGTTGCATACGTTAACTGGATTGTGATTCCGGTCGAGGAAACGAAACTTCGGGCAGTTTTCGGAGAAGATTACGCTCAATACTGCGAACGTGTTGGTCGCTGGATTTAAGAGACTGCGGAGCTGCGGCGCGCGCGCTGACTCTCTGGGATCGGTGAGTGTGATGGCGATTTCTCGCCAGTCATTCAGGAATTGGGATAGCTGAACGTCCGCCAACTCTGCCGAAGTGAGTAGGCGCTGGCCAAGATCAGGATTAAAAGTGCGAGCAGTGTCTCGTTCCAGTATCCGTACCCGATGACTGAAAAAACTTGGAGAAAAGGGATTTGCGGCACAATCCGAGCAAAATCTGACCAACATAGACAGCAAGCGAGGATACCGACGAACACCGCCCGATGTGGCTTCCAGAGCGACAGCAAGGACGTGCATCCAAATAGGAAAGCACCCGCGATTCCAACACGTAGCAGCAACGCGTGGCGCGTCATCGAGCCTGCACCCTGCAGAGCGTCGTAGTACGCGCCCATAACAAGAGCAGCAGCCAGATACACCGATGCTGAAATGATCTTCTTTTTCACATTGTTCTCCAGCGCAACATAGCCGGATCGGTAACAATTTGCCAGATTACTGTCGGTATCAGATGGGATGAGAAGGCCGGTCTCCGGACGGGTGCTGTAGGCTCCCAAGTTATCGACGTGCTTTAAGCACAAGAGATAAAAGGAGACCGGCAATGAAGAAGGTTAGCACCAGAGCAGCAGTGCAGAGCAGGAATATTTCGCAGCAGAAACTGACCATCGGATTGGATCTGGGAGATCGCAACAGTTGGTATTGCGTGCTGGATGAAGCCGGGCAGATACAACGGGAAGAGCGAGTCCGGACGAATGCGAAAGCGTTGCAGGAAGTCTTCGGGGCGATGGCACGGAGTCGGGTCGCAGTGGAAATCGGAACGCACTCACCGTGGATCAGTCGCTTGCTCAGCGAGTTGGGGCATGAGGTGATCGTGGCGAACGCGCGCAAGGTGCGGCTGATCACGGAGAGCCGCAAGAAAGACGATCGGCTGGATGCGCAGACCCTGGCCCGGCTGGCGCGGCTCGATCCGAAGTTGCTGTATCCGGTGAAGCATCGCAGCGTGCAGGCGCAAGCCGATCTGACGTTGATTCGGGCGCGAGCTGGATTGGTGCGAGCACGAACCGGACTGGCCAACGCGGCTCGCGGACTGGCGAAGTCTTACGGGGAGCGATTGCGCGGCTGCAACGTGCGCAACATGAATCCGGAAAAAGCGGAAAGGTTGAGTCCAGAGCTGCAAGCTGCACTGGAACCGCTATTGAACGCCATCGAGTCGCTGAGCGAGCGCATTGTGGAATACAACCAGCGCATCGAGAATCTGGCCGAGAAGAGTTATCCGCAGGTGGCTTTGCTAAAGCAAATCAAGGGAGTAGGCACGCTGATCGCACTGACTTACATGCTGACGTTGGAAGATCCACATCGCTTCCGCCAGAGTCGGGACGCGGGCAGTTATCTGGGGCTGCAGCCGGGACGAAGAAACTCGGGGCGGAGCGAACCGCAAATGCATATCAGCAAGGAAGGCGATCCGTATTTGCGAACCCTGTTGGTGCAAGGAGCACAGCACATTCTGGGACCGTTCGGAGTGGACTGCGACCTGCGGCGCTGGGGCCTGAAACTGGCCGAGCGCGGCGGCAAGAGCGGGAAGAAACGCGCCATCATCGCAACAGCAAGAAAGCTGGCGGTGTTATTGCATCATCTGTGGATAAGTGGAGAAGCCTACGATCCTTTGCACAACAGCCAGCAGAAAGCGCTGCCGGCAGCAGCATAAAGTCAAAGACATAAAGTCAAAACATTCTGAGGAAGGAAAACAAAAGACAAGAGCCCAAGCCGAGTTCCGGTGACTGCGTCAATCGCCTGGCCCAGGTTCTACTCTTAAAAAGCAGAACCACAGGGCGCCAATCAGATGGCAGCACCGGCTGAACCGAGAACGCCCAATATGCACCGAGCGAAACAAATCGCTCCTCGAGAGTGCGGATGGAAGCATGGCGACAGTGGCCACCCGGCGGGACAACAAAACCTGGTTCAATGAAGCCAATGAAGAATCAACTTGACTCCGACCGGCCTTCTCATGGAAGGCGATATCGCAACTTTGCGCCTTTTCTTCGCCAAAAATCCAATCATTGAGTGGATGGCGATTTCTCAACAACTAGTATTTGACGGGCACTCTACCAACAATTATGAGCCCGATCCAGAATGCATTTCCTGTGAGCGTGAGCTGGAATCGGCGAGCCACTGCGCGAATTTTACAATCTTCTGACATTTCTGACGACCTATTCCTTCTCTAAATATGTGACCAAAGAAGTTACTCGCTCGCTCGTTCTACATCGGGCCTACAGCATTCAGAAGACAATCACCCAGCAGGAGATACATATGAGAAAGTTCAAGAGATTCAGCCAAGTGAGCTGGCTTGCACTGGCGTTTGTATTAATTCCGTTTGTCGCCACTGCCAGCAGCAATTCATTCATCGGGCCACTTAGCAAAGTTAATCGAATCGCATCCACGGTTCCGCCTAACGGCGATGTCAATCCGTACGGCGTAGCTGTTGTGCCGAGGAGCACGGGAAAGCTGATTCAGGGTCATATTCTGGTCAGCAATTTCAACAACGGCGCAAATCTTCAGGGCACCGGCACCACGATTGTTCAAATCGGTCCAGGTGGCGCCTTTAGCGTATTCGCTCACATCAGTGCTAAGACGTTACCCGGGGCCTGTCCCGGAGGAGTCGGGTTGACCACCGCACTTGCCGTCTTACGCAGCGGATGGGTAATTGTCGGGAGCCTGCCTACTACTGACGGCACCGCAGCTACCGCCAAGGCAGGCTGCCTGCTGGTGGTGAACAAGTGGGGTCAGGTTGTAGAGACGTTCGCGGGTTCAGTAAACGGCGCCGCTATTAATGGACCTTGGGATATGACCGCGTTCGATCTGGGACCGGTCGCGGAATTATTCGTCACCAACGTTCTCAACGGAACAGTGGCGGCGAAGGGAAACATTGTGAACCGGGGAACAGTTGTGCGCATCGTTCTGTTCATCCCTGAATCGGGCAAGCCGCAAGAGATAGTGCGAACCGTTATCGGCTCCAGTTTTGCCGAAAGGACCGATCCAAATGCGCTTGTCATCGGACCAACTGGTGTTGGGTTGAGCGCTAACGGGACACTTTACGTCGCCGATACATTGGCCAACCGCATCGCGGCCATTCCGCAGGCCGTGTCGCGATTCACCAGCGCCGGAAGAGGAACGACAGTTTCTAAAGGAGGAGCACTCAATGGGCCGCTCGGGTTGACCATCGCGTCCAACGGAGACATTCTGGCGGCCAACGCTGGCGACGGAAACCTGGTAGAGGTTACGCCGGGAGGCTCGCAGGTGGTCAAAACCATTGACACCAGCGGACAGGGAGCGGGTACGCTGTTCGGTTTGGCGGTGAACCCTGCGGGCACTGGGGTTTACTTCGTTGACGATGGCGATAATACGCTGGACATTCTTCATTGAGACATCGGCGGCCAAGCACTTTTTATTCGCCAAAATCGGTGTCAATGAGTGATATTGATTCCATGACAATGTCGGCTCCAACGCCCGAGTAAAGTTGGTGGTGCTAAAACCAACCAACGGGCTCGGGAGAAAGGAGCCGAACGATGATCGTTATAGGAGTAGATTTCCATCCCGAGTTTCAACAAATCTCCGGAGGAAATAAAACGTAGTTTCAAGAACATGCAGGTCAGCGGATGACACCCTAACGCCTGAAAAGCAGTGAAATTCAATTAAACGGAGCGCAAATGGAGCGCAGGGCTTTGATCTTCCACTTTTTCTCCATCCAGCCTTACAAATCAATGCGCACCGAAGTGAACACCGAGATAGTACGGCCACAGTAGAATCGCGATTACCGATTTCCAAAAACCAAAGTGAAGGAATCCTGTCGTGAAGAGCCATGCGGCTGCCCACATTCCTCCGGCGAAACTATGCTGCTCGATTCGTATTTTCATCTTGCCATCTTGAGTGCTCGTTTGCATGGGCTCTCCTCTCTTGCGGTTACTTCATTCCAGCCCGGGCTGGAATGATTTCGTTCGGCTAACGAAATCAACCAGTGAAGACCTTTAAAAAGTAACTATGGTCTGATGGCAACCTTTATGACCCCCGATCGCCGTTCGCCGAACACTTGATAGGCTTCGGTGATGTTTTCAAGTGAAAATGTATGCGTCAAAAGCGGCGTCAGATCCAGTTTTCCATGACGAACCAGTTCAATTAATCGGCGCATGCGCTCTTTTCCACCCGGACACAGCGTGGTCACGATCTTGTGGTCCCCCAAACCGGCCGCAAATGGCTCGAGTGGAACCGACAGCTTTCCTGAGTAGACTCCGAGACTAGACAGCGTGCCGCCCGGTCTTAGTACTCTCAAAGCACTTTCAAAAGTGGCTTGTGTTCCGAGCGCTTCAATCGCGACATCAACCCCTCTGCCCCCGGTAAGCGTTTTTATTTGCGCGACTACGTCGCCGTGCGTGAAGTCGAGGACAATGTCGGCTCCCATCCGTTTCGACATCTTCATTCGGATCGGGTCGGACTCGATGCCGATGATCAGGCCCGCGCCCTTAAGCTTCGCGCCGGCGGTTGCGCACAGGCCGATTGGCCCTTGAGCAAATACAGCGACCGTGTCGCCAATTTGGAGATCAGCACTTTCCGCAGCCGATATCCCCGTCGAAGCAATGTCAGCCAACAAAACGACCTGCTCATCGGTCAACTCATCGGGAATCTTGGCCAGGTTTGCCTGTGCATTGGGGACGCGCAAGTACTGCGCCTGAGCACCGGGAATGGTATTTCCGAATTTCCAGCCGCCGATAGCTCCTCCGCACTGAGACCAGTTTCCACTCAGGCAGAAGTTGCACTGCCCGCAAGGAGTGATTGCGCCCACCAACACTCGTTCACCAATTTGATAGCCGGTCACGGCCTCGCCTAATTCATGAATGACTCCAACCGGCTCATGACCGATGGTTAAACCCGCTTGAACCGGGTACTCACCCTTCAGGATATGCAGGTCGGTGCCGCAAATGGTCGTAAGAGTAATTCTGATTACCGCTTCGCCCGCTGCGGGGCGTGGGATCGGTAGCGTTTCCAGTCCGATCTGATTCGGTCCACGAAACACGAGTGCACGCATGGTTGAAGTTGTTTGTTCCCCATCGGTGAGAATTCCAAAACAGGCCTGTGACATGGTTTTATCTCCTAGGCTCTTTTTATAGTTCCGATTACGCCATAACCATGACCAGAACCACGATGCAGCGTGATTTCAATCACCAAGCGCCCTTCCGACGCTTCGGCTCTAAAGGCTCCAATCTCCCGGGCGGAAAACCACCTCACCATGCTTCCTTCAGACACAATCCTGAGCCTCCACGAACTCTACGTCCGAGTTCTGACCGCAACGCGACTGAGAATACGATGTGACAGCCCTCACCTAAAATCGTGAGCGTGATCACAGAAAAGATGGGTGCGCGCGAATAGAAGTATGGTAGGTGAAGATCATGTCCACTACTTTTCCAGTTGCAATTCCGACGATGCCAGCGGCCCAACTTAAGAGAATCCTGTATGCGACAGACCTCTCTGAGGCTTCGCGCAAAGCGCTGCCACTACTCTCTGCCATTGCCAGAAAGTACGACTCCGAAATATATGTCGCGAACATCTGGTTTCCTCTTCCGTACAGCATGGGTGCTCCTGACGCGCCTCTCGCCCTGGAGGCTCAACAGTCTGAAGATGCGCTGAGTCGTACACGAGAGATCTCCGAATCCGAGCAACTAGCCGGTGTGCCGAAAACGTTGGTAGTTGAACAAGGTGACGTTGTGGAAGAAATCGCGAAGATCGTGCGAGAACAGAACGTTGATCTTGTATTGCTCAGCACTCACGGGCGTACCGGTTGGAAACATCTTCTTATGGGGTCGGTCGCCGAAAGCTTGTTCCGTAATTTGAGGTGTCCGGTGCTGACGGTTGGGCCCAGGCTTTCAGAAAGGTTTTCGCGCGCTTTTACGCTTAAGAAGCTGTTGTTTGCGGTTGATTTTTCGGAAGAGTCGCGGACGGTTTTCCCGTACGTCGCGTCGCTTGCGTCGCAGCAAGACTGCGAACTTGTCCTCGTCCATGTGCTTCCAGAAGAGACTGGAATGAATCCTGAATCGAGGAGACTCGCTGAGGCTCTGCGTAAGGACATGGAGTCCGTATACTCGCCTTACCTCGAAAAAGGGTGCAAAGCAGAATTCGTGATTGACTTCGGTGATCCCGCAAAACGCATCCTTGACCTGGCCGAGATAAAAGGCGTGGATTTGATCGCGATGGGAGTGCGCAATGCCCCGGAGTTTGTAACACATTTTCGCAACACCATCACGTACCGTGTGGTGTTGGGGGCAACGTGCCCGGTGCTGACTTATAGAGCGCCTTAAGCCGAGCGCCTTCGGGAGTGAAGGCAACTGGCGAGAAGGTGGTGGAGTGGACAGTGAAAAGCGGATTAATTACACGAGCAGGTGAACTGGAGTCCGATGGGATCAAGAATCGCTGCCCCGGCGGGAAGCGCCATTGCAAAGCGCCTGTCAGCTGATAAGCGTGGAATCTGTCGCTATTTCCTTCAGGAGTGAGTTGAGGAGAGTGTCATGATCGCGTCCAACAATTGTCGCAGCGCTACTATCGTCATGAAGCTATCGCAATTCCTACGCTATTACCAAAATATGAAAGGTGTTTCGCTGCCTCCAGAAAAGGCCGAGGAAGAGGCCGCTAAATACGGCATGACCATCGATCGTTCTGGCGAAGTGGACAGCAATATTAAGCCATTTCGCAGTTCGATAGTTCCACCTGGCGGCGTCCATCATAATTAGCCCCTATTGTGAACACGTCTCGAAAGTTTGATGAAAGTGCAATCGGCAATGCTGCGGTTGTTCCTATCCTGCTTTCCTTTGCAGCACATCCGGTTCTGAGCGAATAGCGTCCTGAAGTTCCCCGATCTTCCTCTTCAACCATTCGCGGAGGGTATCTTCAATTTCTTTCTCCTTCGCCATGTTGTAGAGACTCTCCAGCGTCTGGCCAGCCTCATTTAAGGGAATATGTCGGCACGGGATGATCTGCTCGCGCTCTGCCTGAGGAACAAAATCCAACAGCGCGCACTGAGCATTCGGACAAGCAGAATACGGGAGTTTGGGACAAATCGGGGAATCTTCAAATATCAGAGGCGCTCTCCAGCCTAACGGCTGACGGTATCCTCCGCTTTCGAGAAACTGTAATTCTCTCTCCAAATGAATAGATTTCGATCTGACCCACGAACAAACCTAGATCGGAGAAGGCAGCCCAGATACGGCATCGGTCAGCGTTCGTTACTGAGGTTCAAATTTCGAATCTGGCAGCGGAACGTTCTGTTCGACGTGATCGAACTTAATGTCCAGCTGCCGATTCGGACTGGTAATCAGTACGTGGAGCGGAAGCTTCACGCCATCAAACTCTTTGTAGTCGCCATAGTCGAGGCGCGTTGGATTGAGGCCAAGCGGCGATTCAGCAAACCGCACCTCACGCAAAAGCAGGCTGGAATTCGCATCGAAGTACAACTCAACCGGTGGCTGGCCTTGGTTGCTGGCTAAAACGAGAATGGACTCCGAATCCCCAATTCGAGTCTTCTGCATGGCTTTGAAATCCCTGAACGTGCTTTGCAAGTCGGCGGCGAAGTGCAAATCTGCGTCGAGCTTGGCGCCAGGCAAATCGGCGTGGTGCATCTCCCGGACTGGAGATCTTGGAAAACTCAACCATCCCTTTATGCCGTCGAATCCGGTGATGTTATCGCCTGAGTTCATGTGGACGATAAAAACCTGCTTATCAGGAACCTTTGTCAGAACTTCTACGGGAAAAGGCGGCCCGGAATCGAAGCTCACAGTGCCTCGTTCGATTCGGGTCGAAACCTTCTCGACTGGTGATCCGCCGCCTATTGCGCCCAGATATTTCGAGAGAATGTCGGTCACTGGTGGAAGGCCTTTGCTCGGCTGGGTTGGGAAATCTTCCGGCAAGTGCTCGCTGAAATATGGCGTGTCCGGTTCAGATGGGACCTTGCCCGCAACATCTGGAATCGAAACTGGTGCCCTTCCGCCACGATGGCACGTGTAGCACGAGACCGCACGCTTGGCCTGAAAATTTTGTCCGTTCAATGCAAGCACCATCTGGATCATCTGGCGGGCAACTTTTTTGGGAGCCTTGTCATCCTTTTCGAAAGCGTCCCTCACATGACAGAAGTCGCATCCCACCCCCAAAGATGCCGCGATGAATTGCATGGAGGGCACCAAGTCATCTGCAGGAATGTCTTTAAGGACCTGCACATTCTTATATGCGTGTTGCGCAGTTTCAGAGTTATCGGCCGGTCTCGCACGGAGACTCGACGCCAGTATTGCCGCGGAAATGACGATTATGGACGCGAGCACGAGCCTTTTTGTAAGGGCTGAATAATTGCGATCGTTCATCTCGCGGAACCAGTCCTTTCACGGTGAATTGCAATTCTGTGGTCAGTGAAAATGGCGTGCATTTGGTCCACGCGATATTGCGGCATGTGGCAGGTAACACAGTCGGTTTTCGCCACAGGACAAGTTGGCAGAGCAGAGGCAACTCGCCCGGAAGCTCCCGTTCCCTTACTTAGTCCCGTTCTCGTTCGTATTACGCCGTTGTGGCAGGCCACACAGTTCTTGTCGTAAGAGCTGGTCTCGCGCACTAACGGCTGGTGGGGATCGTGGCAGGCGAAGCAGGTCAGGCGCGCGTCGGGTTTGGTCCAGCAGCGACTGCCCTCAAGCCGGTATGCCGGAAAGCGTAGGGTGAAAAGTCCCCTGATATCGAGGAAACTCACATCTACCGAAGTGCGGTGGCAAGCTCCGCAAAAATCAACCGATGTCACGGGGCCGAGCCTGGCTGGATTGAAAATCATGCTTGGTGCCTGCCCACCTTGTGCCGTGCTCATTAGAGCTACATGCTGTGCGCCCGGGCCATGACATGCTTCGCACGTCACACCGGGAACCATCTGCTGCGGATCGAAATGATCGCTGGTGGTTGCCTCAGTGCTGTGGCACCCGAAACATACACTCGGGTCAGTGATTAGGCGGCCTAGTGCGCTAGCCAGCGAGCCCGAGACCGTATGTCCGGTAGTGACGTCCAAAATCTGCGGCCCCGTGTAGTAGCTCATGTGGCTTTCGTAAAAGACACTGTTCTGCTGATAGACATACGTCCGGCCAATTTCTCCGACACCGAAGACCCAGTTAATCGGCGCGGAAACGATATTAGTCCCATCGCTGGCCGAGTACACCGCGCCCGCAGGCGATTGTGACAATTCGTAAGTAAAGGATCCGATATCGCGGCGGAGCGGTCCGCGTGAAAGCTCTGGCAATTTTTCTGAAGTCACCGGCGCCATTGCATGCGCCATCTGAGTAGCGGCGTAGCTCTCGGTTTTATCAGCGTGGCAGCGCCCGCAGGCTGCCAAACCCACATACTCAGCGCGCGCCGCGCCGACCTTCGTCGGCCACCAGCCGGGTTCAAGAAGCCTGGTCTCGGTTGCTAAGGGAACTTCGTCGTGCACGCCCGGGGCTTTCACCGCGCCCGCAGAGCGCAACTCGGCATTAAACCACAAAATACTCATTGCAGTAATGAATGACAAGATTGCGAAACGAGAGAAGAAATTTAAACTCAGCATGGCCGCGGTCAACAGCAGCACGGCGATCTTCTTGGTCATATGCCTCCTCTGAGGAATAACCACATTGAATGATCGCAAATGTGTGGATGCCCTTGCGAGGAATCTCTCCTTATATTCGTAGTTGTTTTAACATCCCCATATCCCGCATTGAGTAGGCGAACGTCAGTTGCGTCGAATCCCGTATGGAGGCCGCCCTCTCATCCCGACTGATTACAACACCTATCGCCGTTGATATCCTGAAAATTTATGTGGCACTGGCGCGGCGAATACTTTCAACCATTAACGGATGGGGACTTTGCTCCGGTGATCGAACACATTTGTAACGAACCAGTGCTTTTCATCGAAAAGTCCCGAGACCTCATGATCTCTTGGCTCTGCGTTGGGTTTTTCACCCACGCTGCGATGACCAATCCCGAACGCGAGGTTTTGTTCCAGTCGCAAAAGGAAGATCGACGGACCAGATCGGGCGTGGAAGTGCTGAGGTTGCACTACTCTGCTGATCCTGAGCGCAATCTCAATTGGGTCTCTCAAGAACGACAGAAGTATAGTTCGCGGGCCGCTTGGGACCGTGAACAGGAAATCATCCACCACGCTGGAGGTGGTGAGCTGCTATTCGCAGAGATTCTGAACCGCCATGCCGACAAAATCATCATCCGCGATTCTAGATTTCAGATTCCTCCATTCTGGAAGCGTATTGGGGGCTTCGACCACGGTAAGACGAACCCAACTGCTCCACAGAATCCGGTTAGCACGTTCCTGCGCCGACGATTGGTTCCGACGGAATCAGAGGCGCACACTGGGGAATCAAGTTCCAGAGAAGGCTCCAATCGCCTGGAGTGAGCTTGGACTGTTTTCAGGTGACGAAGAATTGTCCGAACCGCTGTCTTTCCAAATTGAGCGAACGGAACCAAAGAAGGATGGATCGTTTCTTGTGTATGTGCGTTTCAGTGGGGGATCTCCAGCCGATAAGCCGTGGACGTGGGAAGTTGCGGCGCGAGTGGTGAAGGAAAACGATCACCTTGCGATTGATGATGTCATCTACCTCAAGGCAAACAAAATTCATACCGAATATCGGCTGTCGGAAGTTTTGGCGGAAGGATGCGACGGTCCTCGGTGGGTGGGTCAGGCGCAGCGACAAGAGGTGAAATGAAACAACTGACCATAAATCTCTATATCACTCATTGAGGATTCGGCGGTTCTCATGAGCTAAGGTAGCATTGAAACATGGAAATTCATCCTCCTGGTCATATCGGCTCGTGGAAAGAATTCTTCAGGGAACTCCTTACCGTTACGATCGGCATTCTCATTGCGCTTAGCCTTGAAGGATTGTTGGAATGGAAGCATCATCGGGAACTCGCCCGCGAGGCGCGGTCCAACATCTTGATTGAAATACGCAACAATCGCCGCGAACTCGCAAAACAACAGCAGGAACTCGGAAGAATGCAGCAGGAAGCACAGCACCTCGTCGCGGCTGTACACCAACTCGAGAGCAATCGGAACAGCCCGCCGGCGCTGCTCCAGCTTACCTGGACGCTTGCTGAACTGCATAGCACTAGCTGGGATGCTGCAACGCGGACTGGTACCATCGCGTACATGCCATATTCCGAGGTGCAGCGATATACCGTTGTTTACGACCTTCAGCGTTCGTTTACTGCGCTCGAAGACCACGCTTTCGCGAACGCGCTTGAAGTCGAAGGACTCACCACACTCACTCAGCGAAAACAGGAGTCGCTGAGTGCACAAGAACTTTCAGATGCGGAGCGTCGAATCGGCACTGCACTCGCGAGCATCAATGCAATGCAATCCATCGCTGGGCCACTGCGCGAGAATTATGACAGAATCTTAACTTCGACGTCTGGGAAATGAATGTAAGCAGATTTTGACGACATGGGGGAAAACATCCTCTGACGTTTGTCAATTGTTGAAAAATCGCGATTACACTCATTGACCTTTGCTCGGGGCAAGTCCATACCTCTCGCCGAACTCGGCCCTAAGAGTTCGGACGTACCATTCGTCTAGAGAGTCAAACGAGTCTTGAACTGCATATTCCCTGGTCAGCGTGACGAACTTTTGATCCGGCAGGCGAACAGCAGAAAGAAAAGTGCCCTGATGAAAGAGGTAAAAATCGGAGGGCTTGCCATTTGCATCGTGTGCTAGGTTCGCGCTTTCGATGTCATCCTCAATGAAAGATTCATTCGGAGGCGTGGGAACCGAGGGACGAAGAATAGTTTCCGACTCGAACACGTCCCCACCGCCCGTCAATTGCCATAATTCGACGAGGTCGGAAGGTAGTACGAGCGAGTGGCGCTTCAGCCAATCACTCAATTCCGATTGAGGAATCGCTCCGAACCCTAGGAACACATCAGGCACACGCTCTGAATCTTCAAGCAGAACCATGCAGGAGTTTGTACCTTCGGCCTGCCTCTGTGGTCAATTGGTGAAAAATCGCGATTACACTCATTGATCCCACGAGCGGACGATTCCGCCGGTCCGCCTTTTCCCACCCCTGTAATTGTTGACAGGTGCTGACTGTCCTCCTTTTCAGGTACTCGTTCAGAGCCGAATCGCCGGGCAACTCCAGGCGAACATTCTCAAAAACGGGGTCGCAAACATGGCCACTGAGGGCATATCTCCAGCCGCATGGAAGCAGCGATATCAGTTCGCCTTGCTGGAAACTGATCCGGCAAAGCTTCCCAGAAGAGTAGCCGACGCGCACACCGCAATTTGTGATCGGATAAGAGAGTTGCATTCCAGTCCTGCTTGCGATGAACATCTGGCATTGAAGTCCGCGCTGCGATTCTTGCGCATTCTGGAGAGAGAGAGGTTGGAAGAACGCAAAACTGCGTAGCCGATGGTTCGACTTTCGCTCTGTCGGTGTACAGGCGAGTCCCCATCCTGCGAGCGTTCATTGGGAGGGGCGTGCGCCTCTTGGATAGGCTCAGGCGTAGCCAAATGGTTTAACATCGCCATATCACTCATTGAAAAGCGCTGTGCCTGGGCCCTCATGCCGTAAGCTCTCGAACGCGCGGCCCATTCGAGTGTCGTGAGATTGGTGCTAGCGTAGTAAGAAACGAGCAGCGATGAGCCAACTGGACATTTGTGGACATGGACGACGCGGTAACGTCTGTAAAGTCAGTTGGTTAATGGTGGGCGCTATAGGATTCGAACCTATGACTTCCACCGTGTGAGGATGGCACTCTACCGCTGAGTTAAGCGCCCGCTTAAACGCATATTCTAGCAAAGCCGCCAACTCCTCAGTTTTTCAGACCCGTGGTAGGCTACCTTCTGGTTCGAAACAGTCCGGAAAACGGCGACAAGCAAATCCGGCGCAAGAGCGTTGTCAGCCAACACGTTGCTTGAGAGGACCGCTCTCAATCTCAACCTTCAATGTGGAAGAAGTCTAAACCCGCAGCCTCGACCGTAACTCCTTCTAAAGAAGGAACATCCCGGCCCAATTTGGCTTCCGGGCCCTCGCAACTTTCTGACCCTGATCGGGTTAACTCTGATGTGAGCAGCGTCGCACTCAATTACGGGTTGCCCGCATTGGGCGTGCGCCCGCAGGCCACAGCCGCCGGCGCAAACGGCGGAGAACAGACTGATGCGGAAGTCATGCTTCGCGTCAAGGCCGGCGACGATTCGGCATTTGATTTTCTGGTACAGAAGTATCGTCGCCCGATAATCAATTTCATGTACCGCATGGCGCACAACACCGCCGCCGCTGAGGACCTGGCGCAGGAGGTGTTTCTGCGGGTGTATCGTTCGAGGTCGAGTTATGAAGCCAGTGCGAAATTTACCACCTGGCTGTATCGTATCGCGACTAACCTGGGGATGAATTATTCGCGGGACACGCGGCACGAGCGACCTGAGAACATAATGAACCTGGACGAACCGGATGAAGAAACCGGCCAGTCCCCCGACTTGGCGGACAAGACGCCAAGCGTGGAAGAAGAGATCTTGCAGCGCGAGCGTTTGAATGCGATCCGGCAAAAAGTAGAGGCACTACCGGAAAGACAAAAAATGGCGGTGCTAATGCACAAGTATCAGCAAATGGATTACCGCCAGATTGCAGATGTTTTGAAGTTGAGTGAATCAGCCACCAAATCGCTGCTGTTCCGCGCCTATGAAACTTTGCGGACGCAGCTGAAAGAATTCGTCTAAAGGAAAGATTTATGAAGTGCAATGAAATTCGCGAACTGCTTCCGGACCTGGCCGCCGGACTCGTCGTCGCCGAGCCAGAGGTCAATCATCACCTGCGCTCCTGCTCTGATTGTGCAGGGACGCTGACCGAATTCCAGAAGACCATGGCGCTGCTCGATGAGTGGGTGGCGCCTGAACCGTCGCCGTATTTCGATACCAGGTTGCATGCTCGTTTGCGCGAGGAGGCAGCCAAACAACCGTCGCGTTGGTTCAGTTGGATGAGCCTGCGCCGCCCAGTGCTAGCCGCTTCACTTGTTGCCATCGTGGCAATAGGCGCGACCGTGGTCCGGTTGGAAGAGAAAAAAATCCACCATCGCGCTTCGGTGGTGGCCGCAGTGATCGAGCCCGGGACGGCAGTGGGCGATCTGCAGGCGCTGGATCAGAATCACGATGTTTACGCCGACTCAGACTTGCTGGATGATTTGCAGGTCCAGCAGGATGTGCACGCGAACCCCTAAGATTGGGACGCGATAGTTGGGCTACACGACAAAAGAGAAGTAAAGAAAGAACTCCGGGGGAAAATTGGGATGAAAGCAGCGGCGCAATTTCGGCACCGGCTGGCCTCGTACATCACGATGCTGGTCTTGGCGGCAGCGCCGTGCCTCGCGCAGAATCATCACAACGATCCTCCGCCGCGTTCTTCCCGTCAGGAACCCAGCCATTCGCAACCGAGGCATCAAGAACAACGCCAACAACCAAGATACAGCCGGCCTGAAAGCCAGCCCAGATACCAGTCCCGGCCGGAACGCAATTATTCTGCCCCGCCGCGTAACTACCAATCGCGGCCTCCTGAGAATTACGGATCGCGGCCGCAAAGAAATTATCCGCCGCAGCAGCAGCGGAATTATCAAGGGCCGCCGCCGCGCAATTATCAGGCCGGGCCGCAACCGCGTTACGATGTGCCGCGGCCCTACCAGCCGCCGGCGCAAGGCCATCATTCTGGCCAATGGTTAAACCAATATCGTGAGGCGCCGTTAGATCAGCAGCGCCGGGCGCTGCAAAACGACCCGACATTTCGCCGCTTGCCACCGAACCGCCAGCAGCAACTCGAGCAGCGCTTGCAACGTTTTGACACCTTGCCGCGGGACCAGCAGCAGCAAGTTCTTCACCGCATGGAAACCTGGGAGCACCTGACGCCGCAACAGAAGCAGCAATTCCGCTCTGTGGATTCCCAGTTCCGTAGCCTGCCGCCGGACCGCCAGCAAGCTGTGAGAGGAGCGATCCAGAGTTTGCGCGCCATGCCGCCTGACGCACGCCAGCGCGCGCTCGAGTCGGGGCGATTCAACCAGTTCTCGCCGCAAGAGCGGCAGATCCTGGATAACACGGCGCGACTGCCGCTGGCGCCATCGCAGCCGGAAAATCAGCCGCAGCAGCCGAACAGCGGCCCACAGCGCTATATTCCTCGCCCACCACAATAGAGAAGGAATTCCGCCGTTATTTTCTCAGCAGGTTTTTAGCGACGAACATCAGGTTGGCAGGGCGTTCCGCAAGACGCCTCATCAGGTAGGGATACCATTCAGTCCCGAACGGCACATACACTCGCATGCGCCAGCCTTCGCGTACCAGCGATCGTTGCAGGTCGCGGCGGATTCCATAGAGCATTTGAAATTCGAACGCGTCGCGCGGGATATGCTCCTGGGTCGCGAACGACTGCGCCTGACGGATGATCTTTTCGTCGTGCGTTGCCAGGCCGTGATAGGTTCCGCTCTTCAGCAACAGCTTCATCAGCTTTACGTAATTCGCATCGACCTCAGATTTTTCCTGATACGCAATATCGTCCGGTTCGCTATACGCGCCTTTGCAAAGCCTTATGCGGATGCCCTCTTGAAGTAGCTTGACCACGTCATCTTCCGATCGGCGCATATAGCTCTGAATGACCGCCCCCACACAGCCGTTGTTTCCCGCCTGGCGATGCAGTTGATGAACGAAATCCAGAGTGCGCTGCGTGTACGCAGATCCTTCCATATCGACACGAACAAAGTTCTTCGGCGACATCGATGCGGCTTTCTCCACCAGGCCGGCAACGTTGGAGTAGCCGAGTTGGGGATCGACATCGATTCCCATGTGCGTGAGTTTTACGCTGACGTTTGCGTTCAATCCGCGCTTCGAAATTTCTGATAGAAGTTGATGGTAGAGCTGCGCGCTGTGAGTTGCCTCTTCGGCAGTGGTTACGTTTTCGCCGAGATTATCTACGGAAACGCTCAAGCCGGCTTGATTTAAAGAGGCCGTCGCGCGCAGCGCGTCTTCTACCTGAGTACCCGCGACGAAACGTGAAGAAATGCGCTGTCCAAGAGATGATTTTTCCGCCAGGCGGCGCAGGGTGCGGCTCTCAGACAAAAAAATGAGCGACGCTCTCAGCACGTTCTTCCTGTACAAGAGCAGCTTTTTATTGTCTTGCTCGACAAGATCACAGAAGGTTTTACCACAAACTGCAAGGATGCTTCGAGTAGCAGTGGTGAACTAGTGTTCACCCTAGGGACTGAACCGGAATTCCAGCATTTCAGTGGATTCGCGTTCCGCCTTTGCCCACTTCCATTCCCGTAATGCATTCTGAGCGGCTTGCGCCAGCAATGGGTTCCCACCCTTTACCTGTATGGATTTGACGTTTCCGTTGGCGAGCACCAACGCTTCCAGTTTCACTGTTCCTGCGAGGTTCATGCTGCGGGCGGTGGAGGGATAAACCGGAACCACTCGTTTGACTATCTTTCGTCCGGATGAGCTCTCTCCGCTTTGTCCACTCTGTGCATCGGCGGACAAAGCCTTGGGAATTGTGGCTAAACCGAGCAGAACTACCAGCAAAACCGAACCGAACCTCATAACTACTTGAATTTAAGCGGTTCAGTTCGTCGCGAACAGATTACCGCAGTGGAGGTCCGAAAGAGACTGAAGTAACTGGCAAGCCTCTCCGCGCGGACAATGGCGGTACCCGTTTATTCAACCCCTTGATCTTCAAGGAACTTTTCTACTTCCAGCGCAGCCATGCAGCCTGAACCCGCCGCAGTTATGGCCTGCCTATAACGCCGGTCCTGCACATCGCCACAGGCATAAACTCCGGGCACCTTGGTGAAAACGTTACCGGTAGTCTTCAAATATCCGTCCTGGTCCATCTCCAGCTGGCCCTCAAAAATTTTGGCGTTGGGTATGTGCCCAATGCCGAGAAACATCGCGCTGACCGGCAAGTTTGAAGTCTTTCCATTTCTCAGGTCCCGAAGGCGCAACCCGGTCACTTCTTTTTTGGAAGGATCATCCACCTGCTCGACCACGGTGTTGGTGATGAAATCGATCTTCTCGTGTTGCTGCGCGCGTTCCAGCATGATCTTAGAGGCGCGAAAATCATCACGGCGGTGAATCAGCGAAACTTTGCTCGCAAAACGGGTAAGAAAAATTGCTTCTTCCATTGCCGAGTCGCCGCCGCCAATTACGGCAATGTCTTTGCCTGAGAAGAAAAATCCGTCACAGGTTGCGCATGAGGAGACTCCGTGACCGATCAAAGCTTGCTCACTGGGCAATCCCAGCCAACGCGCCGACGCCCCGCTGGCAATGATTAGACTGCGGGTTTGCACGATTTCTTTCCCCACCTTTAACGTGAACGGCCGGCTACCCAGGTCCGCGCCGGTGACGTGGGCCATCTGATACTCAGCCCCGAAACGTTCAGCTTGGCGGCGCATGTTGGCGATCAACTCCGGTCCCTGAATGCCTTCCGGAAAGCCGGGAAAATTCTCCACCAGCGTGGTTAGAGAAAGCTGTCCGCCGGGCTCGTGCCCCTCTATCACCAGCGGTTCGAGTTTCGCGCGCGCAGTGTAGAGTGCCGCCGTATGTCCGGCACAGCCCGATCCGATGATCACAACGTTTCGTATGCCCATAGGCTCGATTAGATTACAGAATTGAAATTCGGTCGCAATCGCGAATTACCGGTGACCCGTGGCATTTGTGCTTTTGTGATGCACGGCTCGGGTTCCGCCTATCCGTCCCAGCTCGGCGGGAATCAGCGTCCTCGCATCCAGCACTCCGCGATAATCCGACAAAATCGACGACGCCGATGCAAACAGGGACTCGTATGCGCTCTGGTCCGGCACTGGGCCGCCATTACCTCCTGAGCAGCGGGCCAGCACAACGGATGATTTTCCAAACCGTTCCAGCTTGATTCGTCCGGCAGGAGTAGCGGCGGTAAGCATAGCGGCCGCAGTAGTCACCGAAGAGGCGCTCGATTCGATGGAGATCTCCAGCAGGTCTTTGGCCTCGCGCAGGCGGAAGACCAGCGTCTCGATCATTTGTTCTTTGTCACGGCTGAACGAGTATTGGGCGGTAGAAAAGGTTTCGCCGTTGGGAAAGTCGCGGCGGATGCGCACAAACTCGGCTGAGGCTTGCTCTGTGGAATTCGCCGGCACCGTGGTCGCATTGGCCATTCCAGTAATCGGGTTGGCATTCGGATCCAGCACCGATCGCCCGCGGTCTATCTCGAAGTCCGGGCTGAATGAAGGCCGCTTGGGAATCCGCGCCAATGCTGATGAAATTTCCTGCTGTTCCGCCGGCGATGGCGTGCACACATTCAGGACGTTGACTTTTACCTGCGGTTTGGGGGGGGCCGTTTCCTGCGCCCGGCAAAGGCACACCGCAATCGCGATAGCGCTGATCACCAAAATTTTCGTACGCACAACCGCATTCTAGCAGCACCCAATCCGGCCACAATCCTTAATGCTTTCTGAATTCAACTACCATCTATAATTCAGGCGACATCGCATGGCCTACCGTCGTTTACGCGCGCGCCTTTGGCTGGAACATTACGGCCTGTTTCCGCGTACCAGGCTTGCGTTCTTCACTCTCTATGTGCTGGCGTCGGCACTACTACTTTTAGTTATCGAAGAAGTAGGCGGGATGTTCCGCAGCTCTTTTGGAAGCTCCCTTAGCGGCTGGGTGGTTTTGTTGACGTTGCTTGGCCTGGTGTTGCTGGCCGTTCTCTCGTTGCGAAGAGTCTCTTCAAGAATGCTCTGGCGGATGCGCAGCCGCTTGGTTCTCACTTACGCCTTTATCGGAGTCATCCCCCTTGTTTTGCTGGTGGTCCTGGCCGCTCTCGCTTTCTATCTTTTCTCCGGGCAATTCGCAGCCTATATCCTCACCTCACGGCTCGATTCGGACCTGCGAAGCCTTGGCATAAGCAATGTCCGGCTGGCAAGTGAAATAGCCTCCAAAGTGTCTGCACACAGCGTCACCCCTTTATCGCCGGATGCAATACCATCTCGAGGTGCCAACCATCAGGTGTTCGCGTGGCTCGATGGTAAGCTCATCTTCAATAACTCCGGCGAGGCCGCGCCCCCACTGCCGGCGTTTCTTCGTCAAGACTTGACCCGCGTTGTGCAGGACCATGGCGCGGTTTTTTTGCGTTCAGTAACCACGGTTTCCGGTAGCGACGGCATGCTGGTTGTGCTTTCCAGCCGGCCCGTCGAGCAGCGGTTACTGGCCGAACTCGGAGGGAGCCTGGGTGAAGTCACGCTGTATCGATTGGATACTGGGACCAGAAATCCAACTCCGATTTACAGCGCGGGCAGCATACCGTCCCCACGACGAACATTGGATTTCAAAGTTACCTCCGGAGCAGAAGTTCCAGTTCTCGACTGGATAAGCGGAGCCGATACAAATCCAGCTCCGGTAAGCGTCACTACCCGGTTATCCCAACTTTATGACCTGGGCTTCTCTTCTTTGGGAGACTTGGGCGCAACTATCGAGTTTGTTCTTTTTCTTCTTTTGATCGCGCTTTTTCTTTTTGAGGCTGCAGCCTGGTGGATTGGCACCCGCTTGTCCGGTTCGATTACCCGCGCGGTAGCTCAGATGTATCTTGCCACCACCCACATCAATCGTGGTGACTTCAGCCATCGCATTCCCATCACTTCGAACGATCAACTGGCGGCGCTGGCGAGTTCTTTCAACTCGATGACCGAATCCATCCAGAATCTGGTCCTTGAGCAAAAAGAAAAGCAGCGCCTGGAGAACGAAATCACAATTGCGCAGGAAGTGCAGGCGCAGCTCTTTCCGCGCCACATTACGCAGCTTCCCAGTCTGGAAGTCTTTGGCTTCTGCCGTCCGGCACGCAGTGTTAGCGGTGATTACTATGACTTTCTTTCGCTCGGTCCTGACCGGCTGCTGCTGGCAGTTGGCGACGTGAGCGGAAAAGGAATTTCCGCCGCGCTACTCATGGCGACGATTCACTCCGCAGTCCGCGCATATTCGGTCGAAGGCATTCCGGCGCTGCGACAGTTACAGGCCGTTGGCGGGGGCCCCGCCGTGCTAACCAGAGGTGGGTCGCTGATCGAAGGCGCGGAGGTTTGCCCGGGCACCCTGCTCTCGCTTCTTAACCACCAGCTTTACCACAGCACGCCGCAGGAAAAATACGCAACCTTATTTCTCGCTATGTATGACGCGGAGACTCGCCGCCTCACCTTCAGCAATGCTGGCCATCTGCCGCCGCTGGTGCTCTCTAAAACCGGCATCGTAAAGCGGCTGGAGGATGGCGGCACCGTCGTCGGCCTTTTCGACGACATTCGCTATGACGAAGATTCGGTGCAACTTCGCCCCGGAGAGATATTTCTTGCCTACAGCGACGGCGTTAGCGAACCCGAAAATGACTTCGGCGAATTCGGCGAGGAACGCCTGATCGAACTCGTCCAGGAAAACCGCGACCTGCCGCTCGAACGCATTTCTGAAATTGTGACCGCCGCGGTCGATGATTGGATCGGCGCCGCCGAGCAGCCCGACGATGTCACGCTGGTGCTGGCACGCGCTCGGTAAGCACCCGCACAATAATTTCGTATCAGCGTGTCATCCCTTATGTCAGCTAGCAGCGCCCTGCACTCGCCTTGATAAGGCAAACAGTCTGCCGCGGCGACGCAAATCCAGCAACTTTCATTTCTGCATTGTGTTTCAATAAGCCAACCATTGTCGGAGGACCTGTGCCCAAAACTTTCCGCTGTGTCGCCGTCGCTTGCATATTCACTGCGACAGTGCTGCTCGTAGCCTGCCCCGCACGGAAAAGCATTGAATCGATCAATCGTGACCCCGCGCGCTTTCACGACCACGAAGTTACAGTCGCAGGGCGCGTGGTTAATTCTTTTGATGTGATGGGAGTGGGCGCGTTTGAAATCGACGACGGCACCGGACGTCTCTGGGTTTACAGCAACAAATTCGGCGTTCCCGGCAACGATTCCAAAGTCGCCGTAACTGGAACCATTCAGCAGGGACTCAGCCTCGGCGGCCGCAACTTCGCCATGATCCTGCGCGAAACGCGCCCGCATCATCAGTGAAGCCAGGGCGGCGTATGGCACGGATCGCGACAGCTCCTTGTTATAATCGATGCTGAATTGATGTCGTCTTTGATATCGTCTGGGCATTGATTTCGCCAACGATCATCTCCTCGGCTTCATTTCAGATGGCGCTATCGTCTAGGGGTTAGGACGGAAGATTCTCAATCTTCAAACCCGGGTTCGATTCCCGGTAGCGCTACCAGCTCTCGCTCATTTGATACCCGGAGAACGAAGCGGTTCGTCGCGAAGTGACTTGATATGACCCTTTCTACGGGCCGGCGACCAGGAACATGGGATTCTGGGCAGGCGGGATGCCGGAAGTGAGCACAGGAAAAGTGCTCAGCGGGGCTTCTAAAGCGATGCCGGTGTAAGTGTTCCCCGGGTTTCCATTCGCAGGGTAGGTATCGACTACCGCGACATTTCCCGCATCGCATTGTGAAACAAACACTTTGAAGTTGGAATTCGCGCCGCCTCCCGAAGCCGCGGCAAAGACCCGAAATCCAACTGTTCCGCAGCCGGATTGCGCCGAAGTGTCACTCGCCTGGCTGAGCGGAATTGTCTTGCTCAAAGTTTCGCTGCCAGTCTCAATAACGGAAAGTTGGGTACACACCGTTCCTGCTAGCGGCGGCTGCGGAGGTCTAACCTGGTAACTGGCCACGTAGGCCCGGCTTCCGTCTCCTAAAACCGTCACCGATGCCGGCACGACTGGGGTCGCTCCGCAGGGTGATGCGGCGACGGGCGGTATCGCAATTGGATTCATCGCCGACGGCAATGGCGTGCTGCTCGACACGTCGAAGATGCTCATGCTATCGGTGCTGGGGTTGGTGACGTAAAGACGGCTCAAAATCCTGTCGTAGAACATGAAGTTCGCACCCGCACCGGCAGAGGCTGAAGCTACGACGGAATCCGATCCTGTATCAATCGCATAAATCGTTCCGTTCTGATCCAGGACATAAACTTGCCCGCTATCAGCTCGAGCGACTGCCCACACTGGGACCGAACCCGCCGCGCATGTGGGCGCCGCGCCGCCAGCCAGGCAAATGGTTTTCGCCACCGTGTTTGAAACCGTATCGATCACCGATACGCTTCCACCCGAGGCGCTGCTTCCGTGGTTCGCTACGTAGACCTTCTGAACCCGAGGCGCTTCGGCAACTGCGACCGGATGACTATCCACTGGCACCGCGGCGGTTAGCACTTGAGTGTTTGTATTGATGACGTACAGAGAGTCAGTTCCATAGCCTGCAACAAAGACGCTGGCATTTTCAGCGCTGTTTACGAACACCGCATTGGGGACTTTGGCTTGAGCCCCAAAAGACTCCGGCTCGGTGCCGCTGGTGGAATTCGCTACTGAAAAAGAAGTTCCTGCTGCGGCGGTGACCGTGAATGCTCCATTAAAACTATCCGTAGTGCATCCGCTAACGTAAACCGTTTCGCCGACTGAGAATAGTCCTGCACCTCCGGTGTAAGTGTAGGTGACAGTCGATCCGGTGCCGGCCGCCTGGGTTATGGTGGCCGAGGGCGATGGAGGCAGACTGACTGTCACCGCGCCTGTGGGAGAGGAGACATTGCTTACGGAAACAGTGTCATCGCCGCTATTCGCGATGTATAGCAGCGATCCCGAAGCGGTTGACCCCGCATGGACTGGAACCATCCCGGCCTTCAATTCGCCGCGCATTGTGTCTCCGGAGACATTAATGCTGCTGACGCTGCCGCGGTCGCGATGATTGTCGCCAACGCCGTCGCTGTTTATTGAAGCCATGAAATGAGCGGGAGCGGGACTCGGTTGCAATCCCTGGATCGGCTGGGCGACGGGACGATAAGTTTCTCCGCAGCTGGCACAGATCAATGCAAGCAATAGAGTAAACGTAGCACTGAGAGCGCGCGAGGGCACCGAACGCCCATGATTCTGGATAGGAACTCTCATCAGGAATTGCTTATTCTAGCGGCTTGCGGCGAAGTGCGCCAGCCAAGCACACCGCTTCCAATTGAAGGTAGGAAGCATCGCGAGGGTAGAAGGTTGTAATGCTTATCCGTTGATTATCGCTTGGCCCGCTTTCGTGGAGGCGCCTCGGCAACTGCAGTAGTGGCAGCGGGCTTTTTCTTACCTTCCATTTGCGCCAAGCTTTGCTTCAGTGCAGCCATGAGGTCGACCACAGGAGCAATCTTCTTGGGTTTTTCTACTTCGGCGATCTTGCCGCCTTCGAGTTTCGTCTGAATCAGGTTTTTCAGGTTTTCCTGAAAGTCGTCTTTGAATTTTTCCGGCTCCCATTCAGCCGCCAGCGCTTCAATCAACTGGTGCGCTACTTTCACTTCGGCATCTTTCAATTCGACGTCAGGCGCGCCAAAGCCTTCCACCTTGCGCACTTCTTCTTCGTAATACATGGTATGCAGCATCATCCCGCCTTCGTGGGGGCGAAGGAATACGGTGTACTCGCGATTGTGCATGGTGAGCTTGGCGATCCCCACGTATTCGCTTTCTGCCAGCGCCTTGGTTAGCAATGCATACGGACGGCGACCGGCTTCTTCCGGCATCATGTAGTAAGAAGAGTCGAAGTAAACCGGGTCAACCTCGCTGGCTTTTACGAACTCGAGGATCTCCATGTTCTTGGCAGTTTTGGGTTCGATCTGCTTGATCTCTTCAGGCTCAATCACGACATACTCGTTCTTGCGATACTCATAGCCTTTAACGATGTCGCTACGCTCCAGGACTTTGTTGTCCGCAGGACATATAAGCTGCTGTTTCACGCGAGTAAGATCGTCGCGATGAAGCTGGTTGAAGGAAATCCCCGAACTACGCGCGCCGGAGAACAGGCGCACCGGAATTGAGATCAAACCGAAGGTTAGATATCCCGACCAAACCGAAGCCGCCATAGTTTCATTCCTTTTGCCGGAGCCAGGTCGCATGGTTTGGACCGCTCCGGTCGAAATTCTGACTGCTCGAGCCCAGCATTCACCGGGTAGCAGTTTAGACTACTTCGTGCTCTTTGATGCAGCGGAATTGTACTGGTAACCGAATCTGAAAGCGGGAGTGCTGGTGGCAGAGTTTTAGCAGGGCCATATCTGGTGTTTACGCGTGTGGTTCCGCATCTCGAGATTAACCCGCATCGTGATTCGGCCTCGGTTCTCGTTTGATATGAGCTACTTACCACTTTATTCAGGTGATGCTCTGGTCCACCCAGCAGGGAAAGTGGCGGCTTTTGCCGCCTTAACGCTGCTTTTTGCGGCTTTGGGGAGGCTTGTGCGGGGAGTGACCACTGGCGGTGCGGTCGCCGGGGCCGCTGTCTGCTTCGCGCTGCTCTGGGTTGCCGGGCTCGCGGGCTTTGCGGGGCTACTCACAGTTTTCGTGCTGACATGGGTCGCAACCCGGTTTGGTTATGGCCACAAGCAGCAGTTGGGAACGGCAGAGGCCCGGACGGGAAGAACCGCCCTTCAAGTGCTGGCAAATCTCGGAACCTCAGCGGGTTGCGCGATTTTGTACGCGACTCTGTGGCCCGATCGGCGGCTTCTGGTCGCGATGGCCGCCGCTCTGGCCGAAGCTGCTGCGGATACGGTCTCGAGCGAACTCGGCCAAGCGGTCGGCGGTGCGCCGCGCATAATTACAAACTGGAAGAGAGTCGAGCCGGGTACGGACGGCGCGGTCACTTTGGCCGGAACCATGGATGGAGCCACAGCTGCAGTAGCGGTGGCGTTGGTATTCGCTCTCTCCCGCATGTTGTCGTGGCGCTTGTTTACAGTTTGCGCCGGAGCTGGATTCGCTGGAATGATTTTCGACAGCTTGTTGGGAGCGACTCTCGAACGCAGGCATTGGATGGGGAACAACGCGGTTAATTTTGCGTCGACGACAGTTGCGGCGGTGATGGCATTTTTACTCTCGTAGTGGCCCCCGAATCTTGATTTTTCGTGGGGACAGCCGCCCTCGGCTGTGCCATTAATTAGCCATCAGCACTACCTACTTAGGGTCTCGGTGGTTATCGTCGTTCAAAATCTTTACCACGGAGGCCACTGAGGTCAACCACAGAGTAATATTTGGCGCATATTTTTGCTGACCCTATGTGTTTTTCCTCTGTGAAACGCTGTGTCCTCTGTGGTGGGCTTTTGTTTTTTACGCCGCTCGCGCCATCCGTTGAACCTCGATGCCGTCGAGCGCATTCCACAAAGCCTTCGCTGTGTTCTCGGCGGCATTCAGCGCGCGTTCCGACCCTTCGGGATTGCCTTCAACGGCATTCGCCAGTTGTTGCTTCCACACGCGCGAGTGATAGACGTCAGCGGTCGTATGCAGTGTGAAGTACTCGCGGGTCTTCGCATCCGCGCCATACATCGTCTCTAATCCACGCGCCTTCTCAGCCGCTACCCGCGGCACCTGCGATTCGTAAGCATAGAACGTGGCCAGCGCCTCTTCGGAGGTTCCCTCGACGGCTGCTGAGCGGAATCGCTGCATCAATGACTCGATCTCTGCGATCGGCTTTGCACTGCCGGCGCGGTCGCCGCCCATACCTTCAACAAAATCCAGCCAAAGCTCCGAGTGCGGACGCGACCCATGCAGACCCATCTCATCGTCACGGTTCGCCTCCACTGCACGCCGCACATTGCCCTGCGGCAGCCGCGAAGCGAATGCCTGCAGATATTCAGGAAACGCGTTCACGTGATGAAAATAGTTCTGCCCGTAGTGCCGCAAGTCTTCGCGCGTCAATTCGCCGGCGCTCCACGCCTTATAGAAAGGATGGCAAAGCAGATCATATTTGGCGATGCAGGCGTCGAGTTCGGTGAAGAATTCTTGAGTGGTCATTTTCCCTCCGGTTGAAAGTTCATACTACGAGGAACAAACCTGTGCTGGCAACATCGGTACTCCGAGTGTTCATTTTGGGAATTAAACATCGCCGGACGCGAAGAATTTTCGGTCCGTGCGCTCGATGCAGTGAGACGATATCAGCTTGCGCGTGCTCTTTCTCATCGCGACTGCCGCAGTGGGCCTCACTCAAACCGGCTCGAGTGTTCCACCTGAAGTGAAATTCAAATCTGCCTATGTTAATCCCGTGCCGAGACCGGCGGATTTCACGTCCGCCATGCTCTGGGGAATCGCCATCGCCGATACTCGGGTAGCCGGTTTCGAGAAAGCGCAGATTGAAATTGCAGAGACTCGGCTTTCGTGCCGGGTGGATGGCAAAGACATCATTCTCAACCGTGATCTCGGCAGTGTTCGCGGAGGGCTGTATCGACGCATTCCGTGGTTTGGGACGGATGCGCATACACCGTTGCCGCTTGTCTACTCGGACGGCGACCGTGCAGTGGTGCTTCCGGTGGGCAAGCAGGCCGATCGAGTGTGGCATTTCTGGGCGGCGTCACCGCGGGCGACGATTCCAGACGGCAGTCTCGAAGGCTGCACAGTAAAAATCCGCGCACGAATCTCTTCCGGCGCTCTACTGCAAGTGGGAATGGATTACTGGCGCAACTCCACCGTCGGCTACGGCGCTGGCGGCAATAATCACGAGGCAGGAGCCAGCGATTGGTATTTTGGGTCGCCGGAATGGCAAGAAGCCACGTTCACCGACGTTCCCCAAGCTAAGTGATCCTCTGTGTTGTTCCTCTGTGAAAACTCTGTGTTCTCTGTGGTGAGGTTTTAAAGCTTTAACCACAGAGAACACCGAGTGCCACAGAGGGAAGACACAGAGTCGATAATGCAGAACCTGTAAAATATAAAGATCGATGCAGTTCACCGAGCAATTCGACATTGTTGTGGTCGGAGCCGGGCATGCCGGTTGCGAAGCCGCCGTCGCATGTGCCCGCATGGGCCTCAAGACCGCGCTCTACACGCTCAACGTCGATCTGATCGCGCAAATGTCGTGCAATCCCGCCATAGGTGGCATTGCTAAAGGACACCTGGTCCGCGAAGTTGATGCACTCGGCGGGATCATGGGCGAAATCACCGACGCCGTGGGAATTCAATTTCGTTTGCTGAACACTTCACGAGGTCCGGCGGTCTGGTCTCCGCGCGCGCAGTGCGACAAGCAAGCCTATCGCTTGAAAATGCGCGAAGTGCTTGAGGCGCAACCAAATTTGAAGATCAAGCAGGCTGAAGTGGCGGAGTTGATTTTGGAAGACAGCCGTCAGCCCTCAGCCCCAGCCATCAGCCAGAGCGGGAAGGGCACGACTTCAGTCGTGCCGAAATCGGTTCCTCGGAAAACGCGGCTTCAGCCGCTGCAGTTGCCGACGACCGAGGGCCGACGGCCGACGACTTTCCTCACCGTCGCATCCTTGGCGTTCGCCTGCGCGATGGCCGTACAGTCGGCGCGCAGGCTGTCATCATCACGACAGGAACTTTTCTAAACGGGCTCATCCATTGCGGCGAGCAACAATATCCCGCCGGAAGGTCCGGCGAGCCCAATGCCGTGCTGCTCGGCGAAGCGTTAAAAAAACTAGGTCTCCGCGGATGCCGCCTCAAAACCGGAACTCCTCCGCGGCTGGATGGCCGAAGCATCGACTGGTCCAAATTCCAGATTCAACCTGGCGACGTTGATCCGACACCCTTCAGTTTCCGCACCAAGAAAGTTGCGCACCAAGATTCTCAAGTGCCGTGCTTTATCGCATGGACGACGCCGGAAACGCATCGCATCATTCGCGAAAATGTTCATCGCTCGCCTATGTACAGCGGGCAGATTCAATCGATCGGTCCGCGATATTGCCCGTCGATCGAAGATAAGATCGTCAAATTCCCCGACAAGACCACGCACCAGCTTTTCCTCGAACCCGAAGGCCTGAACACGCACGAAATTTACGTCAACGGGATGAGCACCTCGTTGCCGGTCGAAGTGCAGCTCGAAATTCTGAAATCCGTTCCGGGTCTAGAAAACGCGGAGATGCTGCGCCCCGGCTACGCCATCGAATATGACGCCATCGATCCCACCGAACTCGAGCGCACCCTCGAAACGAAAAAAATCTCAGGCCTGTTTTTGGGTGGACAAATCAATGGAACCTCGGGTTACGAAGAAGCCGCTTGCCAAGGCCTGATGGCGGGAATCAATGCCGGATTAAAAGTAAAGAACCAGCCGCCGCTGATTCTCGATCGCTCCGAGGGTTATACCGCCATTTTGATAGACGACCTTATTTCTAAAGGCACGAACGAGCCGTATCGCATGTTCACCTCGCGCGCCGAGTTTCGTTTGCATCTGCGCATCGACAACGCTGACCAGCGGCTTACGCCGCATGGCCGCCGCATCGGCTTGATTGGTGATGAAGCCTGGGCCGAATTCCTGGCCAAGCAAGAACGGCAGAAAGAGATTAAGCAGCTACTGGAAAAGACCAGGCTGACGCATGCAATGGTTGGAAGCCTTCAGCAATCATTCAGCGGTCAGCCAGCCAGTGCCACAACCCACTTCGGAACGGGCGCCCACGCTCGTCCGGTCGAGCCAGGCTCGACAGAAAACGACCGAGTCGCTGGTGCAATCGATCTCTCCGCGGCCATTGGTCAGCCTCTGGCGCAACTGCTCAAGCGTCCTGAAGTCGCAATCGAGACCTTGGCGCTGATTCTGCGCGATCTTCACCCCTCGTTCTTTATCCGTGAAGATCCGAGTGAATCCGTGGCTGCTTTGCCGTCCTCGATCCGCAACGAACTCAAGTCGGTCGAAACGGAAATCAAATACGAAGGCTACCTGCTACAGCAGCAGCGCGCTATCGATCGCCTGAAGAAATCCGAACAGCGCAACATCCCCGAGTGGTTCGATTACAAATCAGTCAGCGGCCTCTCCCGCGAAATGCAGGAGACGTTGATTAAAATCCGCCCACGTACGTTGGGCCACGCCTCGCGCATTCCGGGCGTGACGCCGGCAGCGGTGTCGCTGGTCAATGTCTATATCGAAATTCAAGGGCGCCGTCGCGAGCAGGTGGCGGCCATCTGAACCATGCGCGTTTCTTACACATATCTCGAATCGCCGATCGGAAAATTATTGTTGGCGGGTGACGCTCACGGGCTGCAGCAGATTCTGTTCTCCACCGATGGCCGCCCGGCAACTCCCGATCCCGAATGGATCGAAGACGATTCCGCATTGACGGACGCGATTGGTCAACTCAAGGCCTACTTCGCGGGCGAACTCGAAACCTTCGATCTTTCGTTGTCCCCGCAAGGCACTCCCTTTCAGCAAAAGGTGTGGAGCGAGCTGCAAAAGATTCCGTATGGCAAAACCATCTCTTACGGGGAACTCGCGCGGCGGATCGGGAATCCGAACGCCGGCCGCGCAGTCGGACTGGCCAACGGAGCGAATCCGATTTCCATCGTGATCCCTTGTCACCGCGTGATTGGGTCGAACGGCAAGCTGACCGGCTACGGCGGTGGACTGCCGATAAAAGAAAAGCTGCTGGCATTGGAGCGACGGCAACTACGGCTGCTGTGAATCGCAACGGCGATCAATTGAATGTCCTTGGCCTGCATTTCGCGCGACCTTGATTTAACATAAATGCCAGGTGCTCTCGGCATCCAAAATATTATGATCAGAAAATTTCTTCCTGCTTGCGCTCTGTTGCTCGTTTGTTCATTGGCCTTGGCCCAAGATCCTGCACTGCTCCGTCCGCCGAAGGGCGCACAGGTGGCGCTGGTTGTGTTCCAAGACCTGGAGTGCCCCAAGTGCCGGATTGATTCGCCGCTCGAAGAACAGGCCGCGAAAGCGCACAAGATCCCGCTGGTGCTTCACGATTTCCCACTGCCACTTCACAAGTGGTCATTCAATGCAGCGGTTATCGCCCGCTACTTCGACTCGCAATCTAAGGAACTCGGCAACCAGTTCCGCGACTACATCTTCCAGCACCAGCCGGAAATTACTGCCGATAACCTGCAGGGATTCGCGCAGAAATTTGCCGGTGATCACAAGGTGGAACTGCCTTTTGTGATTGATCCGCAGGGCAAATTCGCCGCGGCGGTGAACGCAGACAAGGCGCTCGGGCAAAAGGTTGGAATCCAGCACACGCCGACGATCTACATCGTCAGCAGCCGCAATCCTCAGCGGCCGCTCGTTGAGGTCACCGATTCCAGCCAGTTATTTCAGATGATTGAGGCGGTGCAGGCGGAATAGGGAGAATGCAGAAGTAAGAAGTCAGAATGCAGAAATAAGAATTTTAGATTGAAGATTTGAAGTCAGAAGGAAGAATTCGGAATACAGAAGCATCATTCGGCCCGCAAATCTGCAATCTAAAATCTCCAATCTAAAATCCGCCGTTTACTTCTGTATTCTGAATTCTACCTTCTGAATTTATCCTGCTCTCTTCGCATCCTCGAAGGCGTGCTTCTTTTCGAGTTCTGTCAGTGCCGACTTCATGTCGGCTTCAAACTTATCCGCTTGTGCGATCAATGTTGCATTGGCCGATGCCCATTCTCCCTCTACAGTCATCAATCCTGATTCGGCCATTTTGCGCGCCAGTTCCAGCACGTGCGGCATCGTGCTCTCAACGTAGAGGGCCTCGGCCGGATCTCCGACCCAGACATTGCCGCTGAGCAGCCGCCAGTGCCAGAACACTTTGCGCATGATCAGTTTGGTAATGTCCTCATCGCTGGCGCGGCCAAAGATCCATTTATTGCGTTTGAAATCGTAGTAACGGCTGGAAAACTGTACCGGCACCATCTTTCCCGATTTCAAAAACTGCAACTGCCTGCGATCGACGTCCTTGCGCAGCGCATTGACCACCGCGCCCTCAACATCTTTTGCCTCCATCGAAGGAAGTACTTCGCGCACCGTGGCTGAAAGATTGACTGCGACGGGAGCATGCAGGCCATCAGAATTTCCCAGCTTGACATCGGCGTGCAGGACCCAGAAGTCGGCGCCCGCGGTCGAACTGTGAAACGGCCATTTGAAATCGACCAGCAGAGGCAAGCCGGTGAGTGAGACATAAACTTTTTTGCTGGTCTGAGTGTTGGCTGCGGTATCCATAGGTTCCCCGTCGGAATGTTTGAATAAAGATTTTACGACAGACGGAGATGGACAGCCGAGGGCGCCTGTCCCCACACATGCAAAACAAAAGGGCGACCAAGAAATCGCCCTTTACTTCAGCCAGATAAAACTCTATCGTCCTGTGGTGGCCGCCATGGTCTTCGACTGTTGCGGCTTCGATTCCGGCTTCGCCTCTCCATACATCGCGCTGATCTTATTCAGCACGTGCTGCATATCCTCGCCGGTGTCGGTGTTGCCGTTTACGTAAGGATGCCGCGAACCGTCGGTGTGCAGCACCAGAACTTTTGCCGAAGACTGCGCCTTTTTCGCCATGTATGGAAGATGATGACGATCGTCGCGGCTAAGCGTCTGCCCCAGCACCACCAGGTCAAATGATTCCTTCTTCAATAAATCCTGCACGGCTTTGCGCCCAATCGCGGTCTGCACGGTGTACCCCGCCTTCTGCAGTTCCGCGCTCTGTGACGCCAGTACTTCCTCATCAAGTTCCCCGTAAAGCAGCTTCAGTTTGGACATTTTGCGGCCTTTCTCCCTGTCCAAACGGTAGCAACCCGGCACTAGCTTGAGAACATAACCGAAGATCAGGCACGAACGGGGCGTTTTAGGTCGGTTACCAAGTCGTAAATGGCATTATCGGGTTTGACCTTTTTGGAGCAGGTACAAATTACCCAACGAATTTCTGCATCAGCTGGCGTACAGTGATAAATTATTGCCGAAAGGAATTTCCTAGATGCGAACGTCTTCCCCGGTTCCGGCAGTCATGGCTTTGTTCGTTGTAGCTTCTGCGGTGACCGCTTTTGGCCAGGCTCAAACCTATTGCAATTTCGAGGACGGCAATCAGGTCACGATTCAGTACAATCCCACGGTCAAGGAGGAGCCACGAAATGGCCGCGTATGGTCTCCAGGAATTACCCTTTACGTGCAGACTCCACTGACTCTCGGTGGAACCGAAATACCCCTCGGGGCGTACACGATTTATCTGACTCCGGACAGAAAAAACTGGACGATAACTGTCAACAAGAACGTCACCGCGGGCGCAGCTTATAACTCGGCGCAAGACGTGGCGCACGCGCCCATGGAGATTGGCGAGATTCCAGAACCGACGAAGCAACTACAGCTTTCGTTCGCCCACATGGCTCCCAAACAGTGCAGCTTGCGGGTTTATTTCCAGAAGACGGGCGCGTTTGTGGACTTCATGGAAAAGTAGCTCAATCGACCTGAAACGCGTTTTGCCCGCTTTGATATATCTGGGTTAGCCGAAAATCTGGCTCCTGCACAGGTTTCGCCTCAGCGCCTGGCGGTGCTCCTTCAAAAAAAAGATGCTCTCCCAACAAAACCGGAGTACAATTCGTCGCGACTTCGCGTTCGATTTCCTGGTGATGTGATTTTGGGCTGAGTTGCTTGCGTAGCGGGCATCGACGCCAGAATTATTCTGGCGCGCTTCGTTGTTTTCGCCTGCTGGCGGTTTCCTGCCCGGAATCAATACTGGGTAAGCCTCAATCTTTGCGATCAGAATAATTCAGCCGCTGAATCAGTTCCCCCGCATCAGCCGCTGATTGGGCCCTGTCCGCGCAACAAATTCCAGCGAGGAGATGACTATGTACAACCTGAGAGTTCGTACTATGCCAATCGTGGCGTTCGCGGCAACGATAGCGATGACTGCACCGTCAATGTTCGCCCAAGCAAAACGTCCACCGAGTAAGCCGGCCGTTCAGGCGCAACCAATTAACCAACAGCAGAATTCTACTCAAGCTCAACCCGCGTCCGGAACAGCTCAGACTTCATTCTGCGCTAATCGCCCACTTTGTTATGAAGGTAACGATTTCGTGGCGACGGTGACTGAGTTTCGCACCAGTACGGATCCGCGCGGGATCAGAATAATCGACGCAATGATGCACTTCCAAAACAAAACCAACCAGCAGATCAGCCTGGGATACGTGGACGGCTCCGGATCGGCCATCGACGATATGGGCAATCGGCTTGCACTCAACACCTATAACGGCGGGGTCCGCGGCATGGGAATCGTAGCTGGGAACAACGTGGACCCGAAATTTTCTTTGCCTCCGAGCGGCGGAGGTGACGCACGCTTTGAGCTTTACTGGATGCCAGGCGGTAAGCTGTCTGGCGTGAACTATGAGATGGAATTGTCTATCCGTGAAATGAATCGCGTAGAAGGCAATCAATGGACCCTTGGGGATGAGACTTTGCTGCATTATCAGGGACTCGCAAATGGCATGGGCGTGGCTGCGCCGTCAAATGTGAACTCCGCAGGGATGGGATCCGCGGGCATGGGTTCGGGAACGGGGGCGACGTCTACCGTAGGATCTGCCGTCAATGCTTTCACACCCGGACAAACGAATGCTTCGGTGCCTTCGGCTCAAACTATGATGGCGACATCAGGGCAGCCCTGCCCGCCCGGAGCGACCACACCAGGAACGCTAACCAACGTGGCGAATACGGCTGGAGCGCAAAACGGGACCGCCAACAACGCGGTTACGAACGCCTCTGCGGCAATTTCTAACCTCGGATCGATATTCGCGCGCAAGAAGAAGACGGCAGCCGCCCCAGCCGCCACCAACGCGGCCGCGCCCTGCACTCCCGTGGTAAATGCAAATACGAAAGCCAACGCAATGGGAGCTACGGTAGCGAGCACTGCTGTCACGCAACCGGCCAGTAGTGCTCCCACGGGCAATGCGAATGGTGCCGTCCAGCCCACAACGACACCCGCCACGCGTAGTGCAGTAACGACGGCAGTAAACCGACGAGCCGTCGCAACCACCGCGACTCAGCCGACTGCTGCAGCAACGGTCACAAAAACATCGCTTAGGCAACCGGTTCCAGCGACCACCAAGACGCCAGCTTCAGCTTTGAAGAAGCCCGCACAAACGCCTGCGACTACTACTACCGGCACGGGCGGAAGCAAATAACCGGGCCAGGGTGGGTATGGCCTTTGGCTTTGCAAAATCTCATCGCTTGAATGAAGGGCGGACACATAGTCCGCCCTACTTTTTTCAGTTTCGATTCTTTTCACGCCGCGATGGTGTAATCGAAATATGGTGTTGCGCGTTCCAACTCGAGTGAATTTGTAGTTATGCCAAACAGTTACACGGTGAACCCAACCTATGGACGATGAGGCGCGACACTCTGGGAAAACTCACCGCCGGTTTCGGCCATCGAACTTGAGCCCCACTTGGGCGCGAGAGTTGATGATGGCCACAAATCCCAAGCTGCCTGATTATGAGGATATTGCCCCGCGAGGGCCTACGACTGAACACAATAAAGTGCAAATCATCCGCAAGAGCAAGTTTCCCTGGCCGCTGATTATTTTGATTGCAGGAGCAGGATTGCTGATGGCAATTTTTGCTTTGTTACCTCGAACTTCCCATGTAACCGCACCTCCTGCCGGGGCGCAGGCGCCGCAACAGCCCACGGCTGACCAAGTGCAGCTCACAAATTTAAAAATCGCCACTGCACCGGTGGGTGGGTCGGTTTACATGACTGGGATTTTGCATAACACTGGGGACACAGCGATAACCGGGGTCCTGCTGCAAGCGGAATTTTTAGGGAGAAACGGGCCAGTATTGGATACTGTCACCGTGCCGGTGCAAAGCCTCGCAGACAGAACCACCCCGCAAGATATGACTCGGGCGCCGATTAAGCCGAATGAATCTCGTCCGATACGAGTATATTTCCAGCACACCCCAGCTGGCTGGAACCATCAGATGCCGGAGCTGACGGTCACTACGGTTACAGGTACAACACCCTGACTAAGTTCGGGCCGGCTGCACAGGCTGGCCGACCCGTCGGCTTACTTCGAACTTCATTTTTCCGCTACGTTTGTCCGCATTGGCTACCACGTGGTCACCGTGCAGCACTTCGCCATCGAGAATCTTCAACGCGAGCGGGTCTTGAATTAGCTTCTGAATTGCCCGCTTGAGAGGACGCGCGCCGAAATTGGGGTCGTAACCTTCGGTAAACAGCAACTCTTTCGCAGCGTCTGTGAGTTCGATCGAGATTTTGCGTTCCGCCAAAAGACGTCGCAGATCTTCAAGCCGCAAATCGATGATCTTCACCAGCTGCTCTTTACCCAGCGGAGTGAAGACAATAATGTCGTCCACCCGGTTCAGGAACTCAGGCTTGAAGTGCGCATGCAGCGCGGTCATTACCAGTTCGGTCGCCTTCGCGAAATCATCGGCGCTGCGCATAGTTTCCGCCTGCAGGTAGGTCGAGCCGATGTTTGAAGTCATGATGATGATCGTGTTCTTGAAATCCACGACGCGGCCCTGGCCATCGGTCAGGCGGCCGTCGTCCATGATCTGCAGCAGGATGTTGAACACGTCCTGATGCGCCTTTTCAATTTCGTCGAACAAAATGACCGAGTACGGGCGGCGACGAACCTGCTCGGTGAGCTGGCCGCCTTCTTCGTAACCTACATACCCCGGAGGCGCGCCGATCAAGCGCGACACCGCATGCCGCTCCATGTATTCCGACATGTCAATTCGCACCAAGGCATGCTCGTCGTCGAACAAAAATTCGGCGAGAGCTCGGGCAAGCTCGGTCTTCCCTACGCCGGTAGGTCCGAGAAAAATAAACGAGCCGATGGGACGTTTGGGATCGCTAAGCCCGGCGCGTGAACGCCGAATCGCGTTAGACACACGCTCCAGCGCGACGTCCTGTCCGACCACACGCTGGCGAAGGCGGTCTTCCATGGTGACCAACTTCTTGACTTCGCCCTCGAGCATCTTCGAGACCGGAATGCCAGTCCACTTGGAAACGATCTTTGCAACGTCTTCTTCGTCCACTTCCTCTTTCAGCATGCGCTTGCCGCTGGAGCTTTCCAATTGTTTGGTGACCTTGGCGAGTTCTTCCTCCGCCTGGCGGATCAAGCTGTAGCGGATTTCCGCTACGCGCTGCAGATCTCCCTTTCGTTCTGCGGCTTGCTCGTCGATGCGCAACTGCTCGATCTTTTCCTTCAGTTGCCGCTGATGAGCGATTAAATCTTTTTCCTGTTTCCAGCGGGCCTTCAGAGCATTCGACTGCTCGCGAATTCCCGCGAGATCTTTGTCAATAACCGCCAGCCGTTCTTTCGAGTTGGTATCGTCCTCTTTTTTCAGCGCCTGCTTTTCGATCTCGAGTTGAGTCGCGCGGCGCTCGAGTTGATCGATCTCAGTCGGCATGGAATCGATCTGGATACGGAGCGACGCCGCGGCTTCGTCGATCAAGTCAATGGCCTTGTCCGGAAGGAAGCGATCGGAAATGTAACGATGCGAGAGCGTCGCGGCCGCGACGATCGCTGAATCCTTAATCCGCACCCCGTGATGCACTTCGTATTTCTCTTTCAGTCCGCGCAGGATGGCAATCGTATCTTCGACATTGGGCTCGCCGACGAAGACGACCTGGAAACGGCGTTCGAGCGCGGCATCTTTTTCGATGTACTTGCGATATTCGTTGAGCGTGGTCGCGCCTATGGCCCGCAGCTCTCCGCGAGCGAGCGCGGGTTTGAGCATATTGGCGGCGTCAATCGCGCCTTCCGCTGCTCCCGCGCCTACCAGTGTATGCAGTTCGTCGATGAAGAGAATTACCTGACCGTGCGAGTCTTCGATTTCCTTGAGCACAGCCTTCAATCGGTCTTCAAATTCGCCGCGATACTTCGCACCCGCGAGCATTGAGCCTAGATCGAGCGCAACCACACGCTTGTTCTTCAGAATCTCCGGCACGTCGCCAGAGATGATGCGCTGCGCCAGGCCTTCCACGATTGCCGTTTTGCCGACCCCGGGTTCGCCGATCAGCACCGGGTTATTTTTTGTGCGTCGCGAAAGCACCTGCACGACGCGGCGGACTTCTTCATCGCGGCCGATCACCGGATCGAGCTTGCCGCGACGCGCCAGTTCGGTCAGGTCTTTCGCGTAGCGCTCGAGCGCCTGATATTTTCCCTCGGGATTTTGATCGGTGATGCGCTGCGAGCCGCGGACCGAAGTCAGGGCTTTCAGGATCGCGTCGTGGGTGGCGCCGTGCCGCGCCAGAATTTCCTGCGCCGGATCGCGCTTGAGTTGAGTGACCGCCAGAAGCAAGTGCTCGGTGGAGACGTATTCGTCTTTGAAGGTGTCAGCTTCTTTGAAGGCGCGGTCGAGCAACTGGTTCGCCGCCTGCGACAGAGTGGCCTGAGCTGCAGCGCCTGAGATCTTCGGCAGCCGCTCCATTTCCTGATAAAGATCGCTCAAGACAGACTGCGGCCCAATGCCGATCTTTTCCATGATCGGCGGCACAATGCCTTCTTTGTCTTCGAGCAGCGCGGCCAGCAGGTGCAGCGGCAACACTTCGGGATTGCCGTGCTCAGACGCGAGTTCGTTGGCGCGCTGAACGGCTTCTTGTGCTTTTACGGTGAATTTGTCCCAACGGATGGCCATAAGAACTCCTAAGATTTTAGCTGTTAGCTTTTAGCTTTTAGCTTTTAGCTCTAGCTTAGCTCTTAGACAAATCAGCCCAAACATAATTTAAGAGCTAAAAAGCGAAAATTAAAAGGGAGGCGCACATTCCTACTGTCGCCTCCCTTCCGCCATTATCGATGATCTTTCGACTTCTTTTTTCCGGCGAACTTAGGCTGCTTTGCCGGTGCTTCTTGCTTCTTTGCCTTCGAGCGGCTTCTGGCTGCCCACGTTCACCTTGATCTGCTTCGGCTTGGCTTCGGCTTTCTTGGCAAGCTGGATCTTTAGGATCCCCTTGTCATAGTGCGCCTGAACCTGCTCTGCATCAACCGTCCTCGGGAGGGTGAAGGAGCGGGTGAAGCTGCCATACTGGCGTTCGACCCGGCGATAGTTCTCTTCCTTTTCTTCCTTCTCGAACTTGCGCTCGCCGTGAACGGTGAGGGTATTGTTCTCGATCTGGACATCGATGTCCTTTTCGTCAATTCCCGGCACTTCGATCTTTAACGTTATATGGTGCTCGTCCTCGTAAACGTCGACCGGAGGGGCAAACGTCGAGGTGGTTAGCGCTTCCTCGCGACCCTCGCCATAGGATTCGCGAAACAAACGGTTCAAGCGATCTTGAGCGGTAGTGAACTCGCGGAAAGGGTCCCAACGGGTAAGAACTGTCATAAACAATCCTCCTGAACAAGAAATTCTGAACTTGGTCTGATAGGCCTGTGCTATATTTAGCACAAGGACATCATAAAATATGAGCGTATTGTTGTCAATATCACAAATATCCTTATTTTGCATCAACTTACAAGCATCATAAGGCACTTCAAGTACGCGGTTTCTGGAATTCCCATGACATTGGGATGGTCGGCCGAGGCGCCGCGGCCTTCAAGAAGACGAAGAGTGCGGTGACTATCGAGAGCTGCCGCAGACACAGTTTCCAGCAGTTCCGCCTCGCTTACGTGGTACGAGCAGGAGCAGCTAACGAGGATGCCGCCGGGGCGGAGCATCTTGAGAGCGCGTAGGTTCAACTCTTTGTAACCGCGCAACGCGGTCGGCAAGTCACGCCTGGATTTAGCAAACGCCGGCGGATCAAGCACGATGCAGTCATACTTCTTTCCCTGGTCGGAATAGTCGCGCAGCAGGTCGAAGGCGTTGGCTTCGAGCCATTCGATTTCTTTACCGTTCAGCGCGGCGTTCTTCTCCGCAGTTTCAAGCGCCGGACGGGAGCTGTCAACGCCGATGACCTTTTCGCATGTGCGGGCCAAGTGGAGCGCGAAGCCTCCCTGATAGCAGAAGACATCGAGAGCTTCCCCACGAGCGTACTTTGCCGCCGCGGCGTAGTTTTCGCGCTGGTCGAGGAACGCGCCGGTTTTCTGTCCAGCGAGCGCGTTGTAAAGAAATCGCACGCCGTTCATCTGGAATTCGGTTTGGGTTATGAGAGGCGAGGGTAAGGGCGTCTCGCCCGTCATGGCGTTTGCGGGAAAAATTATTCCGCTCTCCTTGGACGGCAGCTGCTCCAACTGGCGCACCCGTGAATCCACTTTCTCGATAATCGCGATCGGCTGCAGCTTTTCTACGAGCTCAGAAATCACGCCCTCACGAACCGGATTGAGGTCTGTGGCCTGAGTCAAGACCTGCATGGCAAGGACGTCGTTGTAGCGGTCGACAATTAGTCCCGGCAGAAAGTCGCCTTCGCTGAAGATCAGGCGATAGGCGTTGGTGTTCGCGACAAACCGTTCGCGATACTCAACCGCAGCCCGGACACGCTCGCGTAAAAGTTGATCCAGATCGCCGACCGGGTGCGGCGAAATCATCCGTAACGCGATCTGAGACGCAGAGCTGTAGAAGGCCGAACCCAGTATTCGTGTGTGGGGCGGGCGCCCTCGCCCGCCTTGCTCCTCCTGAACCAGCACCAACGCTCCGGGCGCCGCATCCTTGGCTTCAACAATATCTGAGCGATAAACCCAGACGTGTCCGGCGCGAATTCGGTCCGCACCACGGCGTGAAATGGTAACTGCCGAGCGTTCGCTCAGGCTTTCAGACATGTATGAATGTTACTAGGTCGTTGGAACAAGAACGCGCAGGCTGTTTCGAACTCAGCTGGCGACAGTCGAAGGCGCGTGAGCAGCTTCTTTGTGGGGGCGGCTGGCGGCTTCGGTGCGGGCGAGATCTAAATCTCTTTGTAGCGCGTCCAGGACGGAGCTTGGCAGTTCGTCACCCCATTCGTCCTGATCGGCATCGCTCCAGTGACCGTTCAGGCGGATAGAGTCATTCAAGTCCTCGGGGAAAGCCTGGCGGTATCCGCCTTCGCGAATGAGGGTATCGCCGAGTTTGCGTCCGCTGGCAGCGTCGAAAATGCGCCGGGCAGCCGAGCCGCTCGAATTTACGAAGCTCAGGAAAACTTCTCCGCTGTCGAGGTATTCGTTGCGGTAGTACCAGGCAAAACTGGCGTCGATCTTGGGATGGGCGCGGCGCTTGCCGGTGCGCTCGCTCTGCGGCTCGACCGGAACTTCTTTCGAAGGATCGTAAAACAGAATGCGCTGGCAGGAGTCGCATTGCAGCAGCTTGCCGCTGCGAACTTCGTTGTACATCTGTGGCCGCAGCATGACCGAGCAGCCGGAGCACTTTTGATCGCGAACTTCCGCAATGCCCGAGCCGCGGAATTTCGATACCCGGTCGTAATGCCGTAGAAGGTCGGGGTCGACAGCTCCACGGGCTGCGTCGCGTTTGGCCGTCCACTCGGCCAGTTCTTTTTCGTCTTGCGCAGTGCGATCGTGGGCGATGACCTTTTCTTTCTCAATCTCGGCGGCTTCTTCTTTCAGCTCGGCTTCGGCAGCTTTCACTTGCTTGTCGCGAGCTTCCGCGTTCACCATGAGTTCGAGAATTTTGTCTTCGTTCGATCCAATTTCCTGCTCGGCAAACTGAATCTCGTGCAGCAGGGCTTTGTATTGCTCGTTAGTTTTCACGTCCAGCGACTGGTCGCGATACTTGGAGATTTTCTGGCGCAGGTCGTTGATCGCGCTTTCATATTTCCGGCGAGCCGCATCGTCGGCTTTGACCGAGGCGCGGGCTTTCTCCAGTCCGGCTTTGGTCCCTGCGAGTTTTTCTTCGATTACGGCCACTCGCCGGGGAAGTTCGGCGATTTCAGCCTTTAGCCGCTGGATTTCGCGGTCGGTGCCTTGCAGCGAGATTAAATGCTCAATTTCAGGCGACATCGGTAGGTTTATAGACTAATTCTAGCACGGGGATTGGAGTGAATTCGCTATTCGCTGATGGCTAAGAGCTAAAAGCTTAGAGCTAAAATGTCATACATGCAGCGCACAAATATCGGCGACTTCGAGCTTACTGCTCTCAGTGACGGCACTTACTATCTTGATGGCGGGGCATTTTTCGGGATCGTACCCAAGGTGCTCTGGTCGAAGCGAGTGCCCTCCGATGAAAAGAATCGCGTGCCCACCGGATTGAATTCCGTGTTGGTACGCACCGGAGAGAAGAACATTCTGATCGAGACCGGAATCGGCAACAAGCTTTCCGAGAAGATGGTGTCACTCTATGGCCAGCCGGCTAAGCTGCTGGGGGATTTGAACGATGCAGGAGTGACACTGGATGACATCGACATCGTGATTAATACTCACCTGCACTTTGATCATTGCGGATGGAACACGATTCGAGAGGGCGGCAAGATCAAGCCTGCGTTTCCTAAGGCCCAGTACTACGTCCAAGAAGGCGAATGGAAGCATGCTCATCAGGGACAGCGCGATACGGTTAGCTATCTGCACGAAAATTACGATCCGCTGGTCGAGAGCGGGCAGATGCAATTGCTTCGGGGAACCAAAGAGATAGTTCCAGGAATTTCGGTCGAAGTATTCCCCGGCCACACCCGCGACATGCAGGCGGTGATCATCCAGAGCGGCGGCAAGACGGCGTGTTACATCTCTGATCTGATTCCCGACCAGCGCGCACGTCGAGGTGAATTGGGTAATGGGGTTCGATCTTTATCCGCTGGAGACGATTGAGAGCCGCAAACGCTACTACTCGCGTGCGCTTCCAGAGAACTGGCTCACCATGTTTACGCATGATCCTCAGGTGCCTTGGAGTTACCTGGGAAAAGACGAGCGGGGGAAAATCGTGGCGACAGAATAAACCGCGCTGGCAGGATAGCCTGGAGACAGCCCACGCGCAAAAAAGCTTTTAGCCGCAGAGTTCGCAGAGATTATGCAGAGTGCGCAGAGAAAATCCTGGTGAGTTCCTGATTGGTTCTGCTATCTTGCCGTTTTCTCAGCGATATCGCCGTCGCGGTCAAAAGCTTGTCGTCGGCGTGGAATAATTTCTCACTACCCACCTCGCCAATTGGAGACTGAATGAGAACAATCATTTGCTGCGCGCTACTCGTCCTCGCTACGAGATTTACGCAATCTGCCGCCAATCGGCCCAAAATTACCGGCATTGACCACGTGGATTTCTACACGACTTCGCCGGAAGCGAACAACGAGTTCTATGGCCATAATCTCGGCCTTGCCTCGGTGGTGCCGATTGAACCCAGACAAACGCAGCGATTCGTGGTTGGAGATCAGTTCGTGGGATATAGTCCAGCGCCTGATCCGCGAAGCAAGGGTCGTATCGACCATGTCGCGTTCAACACCGACAATTCGGCAGCGCTTCGAGCCTATTTGATTGGCAAAGGGATTGAGGTTACGGACGGGTACGAGATTCTGAGCACGAACAGTCGCACCTTTCAGATTAAAGATCCCGAAGGCCACACCATCGAATTTGTCCAGCGCGTGAACTCTACTTCTCATGCGCGCTTCGAGAATTCCAACCCTGTCTCTCGCCACATGATTCACGTGGGTTTCATCGTTCACAACCGAGAGGTCGAAGATCGTTTCTATCGCGACATCCTTGGCTTCCATCTTTATTGGCATGGTGGAATGCAGGACGACAAAACTGATTGGGTGGCGATGCAGGTGCCCGACGGAACTGACTGGGTGGAATACATGCTCAACGTCAAGGCCGATGCCGATCAACACACCATGGGAGTGATGAACCACATCTCGCTCGGGGTGCGTGATATCAAAGAAGCTCAGGCCAAGCTGGAATTACATGGCTGGAAGCCGCATGGTGACGAAAAAGCTCAGATGGGCCGAGATGGAAAGTGGCAGCTGAATCTTTACGATCCCGATTTCACGCGAATCGAATTGATGGAGTTCAAGCCGGTAGAAAAGCCGTGCTGCTCTGAGTTTCAGGGGGAGCATCCGAGCGAGTAGTGAGGATGGCTCTGTCCTCGATGTGAGCAAGCATCATTGGGCTAGGGCTTCGCGGGCGGGGGCGCCCGCGCTACACAATTTTGCCTCGAAAAAATTCTCCACCCGGGTCAGGATCTCCGGCGCGGTTTTTGATTCATAAATCTCTTTGCGTAATCCAGACCCGCCGGGAACCCCGTGGGTGAACCACGAGGCGAACTGTTTCATCTTTCCGGTTGCGTCGGGCAATTCTTCTTCTATCAGCATGCGGAAGTACGTGCGAATCATTTCGTAGCGGTCCGATTCGGATGGTTCGCTGTATGGTTTCGCGAAAGAAGCTGTCGAGCTTCGCTCAACTGAACGGGCGTGGACGCCCGTTCCCACATGGTTCACGAAGCCCCGGACGTCCATTTCCGGGGTAGCCAGAGCTTCGCAATACTCCTGAATCTGCCTGAAGATCCAAGGATTCGCCGGGGCTGTGCGGCCGATCATTACCGCATCGCACCCTGTCGCAGCCACCATGGCGCAGGCATCTTCCGGACTGCGGATATCGCCGTTTCCGACGACCGGAATCTTCACTGCGTCTTTCACTGCGGCGATCCACTCCCAACGGGCGTTGCCGCTGTAGCCTTGCTCACGAGTGCGAGCGTGTAACGCGACCGCGCACAAGCCGCAATCTTCAGCGATTTTCGCCAGCTCGACGCAGACAATTTCTTCGTCGTTCCATCCGGCGCGAAACTTCACCGTGAACGGAATCGTCACCGCCGCCCGCACGGCTTCGAAAATTCCGCGAATGCGCGGCAGGTCGCGCAACAGACCCGAACCGCCATTGCACTTCACAACTTTTTTCGCCGGACATCCCAGGTTCAGGTCCACCAGATCGAAACCGAGATCTTCCACGATGCGGGCCGCATCGGCCATGACCTGGGGATCACTACCAAAGAGCTGCGCCGAGATCGGATGCTCGTCTTCATAAAAATGCAGGTAGCGCTTGGCCTTTTGGTCTTTGGCGCGGAGGACCCCGTCGGCGGATGTGAACTCGGTCATGATCAGACCGCAGCCACCCAGGTTGCGAATGAAGCGGCGGAAGACGGTGTCGGTCACGCCGGCCATTGGGGCGAGCACGGTAGCGGGAGAAATCGTGACGGAACCGATCTGAAGTGAATCGGGGACAATGGCCTGTTTCGAGACGGCCATGGCGTTAGAGGCAGCCGGGTTTTCCCAGAACTTCTTCACAATTGTATTGTAACGGCAGGGTTCGCCCAGGACGGGCGAGATGCCGTCGCCCCATAAGCATTCTTGTGGCGCCTATACGCTCTTCAGCTTCGCATCCAACTCAGCCAGCGCGGCTTCGAGCATGGAGCGATGCTGCGGGTTCGAAGCAACTACAAGTTGCTGCAAGATTCTCTGGCGGGAAAGTTCCAATCCTTTACGCTTTTGCTCCTCCGCTATCTGTTCCGGTGTGAGCAGCTTGCCATGTCGTTGGGACGACGTGGCTTCTTCCTGCTGCTGCTCGACCGATTTGCTCTCCCAACCGCGTGCCATAATCAAATTGTATGCGCCGAGTGGGGAGCGGTGCACTCACGCCCAGTTTGGATGTGAGCCATCTAAGACGACCGGATTGTGATCGCTACCCTTTGCGTTATATGCTTGCGCCGTGCGGCGTGCGGCGGGGCGATCTCCGACAACTCCACTTTATATCGGCTTAGTGATCACGCTAGCGGCGGTGGTCGCCTACTCGGCTTATGTGACCAAGCAGATTGCCGGACTGCGCCAACTGCAAAATAACCTAATTGACCGCAACCGCAAAGATTCTCTACAGCTTTTGCGCATCCAGAACGAACTAAATTCCGTTGGCATTTCGATGCGCGACATGCTGGATACAGGTACTCTCGACCCGTCGCAGCGTCATCCTTTAACCGCATGGCAGCCGCAATTTGAGCGCATGCGGGTTGATCTCGAAGACGCATTTCGTCGCGAGCAGCAGGTTTCGCCTGAAGGGAGAACAGAAGGCCAGCAGCGCTACCTGCTCACTTCATTGACCCAGTTTTGGGACGGAATCGAACAGACTTTTAATCTGGCGCGGCACGGCCAGGAAAAACAGGCACGCGAACAAATTCGCCTGGGGCTGCAGACGCAACTTGCTGCGCTTACGACTTCCATCGCCCGCCAGCTGGTGCAGAACAACGAAAGCGAAGAGCGGGCTGCGGTGCAGGTCACTGAAATTTACAACCGTGTAGCACGGCAAGCCTATGTGTTTCTTACGGCGACGCTGGTTGCCATCATTCTTACCAGCCTTTATTTGATTCGCTCGAACCGGCTCATCTTCAACCAGCTTGCGGTCCTTTCCGAGCAACGCAGCGATCTGGCGCAGAAGTTGATTTCGTCGCAGGAATCAACGCTTCGTCACATATCCCGCGAACTGCACGACGACTTCGGGCAGATCCTGACTGCGATGGGAATGATGCTGGGTCGGGCGCGGAACCAACTGCCCGAGGGATCGCAACTACGGACCGACTTGCTTGAGGTCCGCGAAATTGCCCAAACAACTCTCGACAAAGTCCGCAGCCTGTCGCAGGCGTTGCATCCGGTGATGCTTGATGAAGCGGGGCTGGAGCCTACGGTCGAGTGGTATTTGCCGGTGGTGGAAAGGCAGACCGGAATTGGCATATCCTACGAGAAATCTGGAACGCCGTTTCCTATACACGGCAGTGCGGCGGTCCACGTTTATCGCATCTTGCAGGAAGCTTTGAATAATGTTGCGCGGCATTCGGGAGCGAAAAAAGCCTGGGTGCGATTACGTTTCTTGCCGGCGGAGTTGCAGCTACAGGTGGAGGATCATGGTTCGGGATTTTCTGCGGCGGGGCCGCGGCAAGGAATTGGACTAGTGGCTATGCGCGAGCGTGCTGAGTTGCTGGGCGGCAAGATCGCAATCACTCGTCCCGCTGACGGGGGGACGCTGGTAAGCATGTCGGTTCCGCGAGAGCGGCTGGAACCTAATGTCTGATCATCACATTTCGGTGTTGTTGGTGGACGACCACAGCCTTGTCCGGCGCGGCTTCCGCCGCATGCTCGAGGATGAATCAGACATCCGCGTTGTGGGAGAAGCCAGTGACGGCGAAGAGGCAGTCAAGCTGGCGCTCTCGCTGAAGCCGCAAGTGATCGTAATGGATTGCGCGTTACCTGGTATCAACGGCCTTCAGGCCACCCGCAAAATTCTTCAACTGCTGCCGCAGACGCTGGTCCTGATGTTAAGCATGCACACCGAGGAAACCTGGGTGCGGCAAGCGATCGATGCCGGAGCTCGCGGCTACGTGCTGAAGAATGCGATGGATCTGGAGTTGAGTTCAGCGATCCGGCGACTAGTAAAAGGCGAAACTGTCCTTGACGGGCAGCTTTCAAAGCAGCAGGCGTTGAAAGGAGAGCGCAACTCCGGTCTCACGCCGCGGGAAGTTGAAATCCTGCAGCTCATCTGCGAGGGGAAATCGAATAAGGAGATCGCAACCCAGCTTGAACTCAGCGCCAACACGGTTGCGGTACATCGGGCGAATATCATGGACGCGCTAGGAATTCACAAGACTGCCGAACTGGTTGTGTACGCCATCCGCAACGGGCTGGTGAACGTTCCGTAGGCTGATGATTTCTCGCTTTCCTTACGCTGTTTGCAGTTTGAGAGGTAGTATTTTTACGTTATTGCGCGATTTCGGCATCCGCGCGAATATGTCTTCAACGTCCTCATAAATAAATGGCCACCTCCGGCCTGACAACTTGAGGAGTTCAACCCACGAAACCAAAGCCGCCCGAAAGGGCGGCTTTGGTTTTTTGCGACGCATCCGTTTCTTGTCTGTCTCCAGCCCTCGACCTGTGCGTATAATGTTCGGTTCTTGAACTCCACGTTGAGGAACTCAATGTCAAACTCTTCCGGTCCCCTCTCTCCGACACGAAGAAATTTTCTGGCTACAACTGGCGGCGTGATCGCCGGAGCGGTTGCGGCACCGCGCGGACTCGCGGGAGCGCCGGCACAGTCCTCACCAGAAGATCCTCAAGATTCCAAGCCGCACGATCGCCGCAAAATTCTGATCGGCGTCTTCGATCCGGCGTTTCCGGACCTCACACTCGATCAACTGGTGGAGAAATATCAGCAAATGGGAATAGAGGCGGCGGAGATCGGCACTGGCGGCTATCCCAACAATAAACATTGCCCCCTCGATGATTTGCTGGCCGATTCCGGAAAACTTCGTGCCTGGCAGAAGAAGTTCGACGACCACAACATTAAAGTCGCGACGCTGAGCTGCCACGGGAACCCCGTGCATCCTGACAAGGCTGCTGCAGAACTGTCCGACCAGACCTTCCGCAAGACGGTTCAGCTGGCGGAGAAGATCGGTGTAAAAGTCGTCGTGGGGTTTTCTGGCTGCCCGGGAGCTAACCCCACGGACAAGAATCCGAACTGGATCACCTACCGCTGGCCTCCGGAATATGCTGCGGCGCAGGATTGGCAATGGAACGAGCGCCTGGTTCCGTACTGGAAGGGCGCGGCAAAGTACGCGCGTGACCACGGTATTCATCGCATTGCGCTCGAAATGCATCCGAACTTTATGGTCTATAACCCGCTCACTTTGCTCAAACTGCGCGAGGCTGTGGGCGAAGAAATTGGCGCCAACAACGACTTGAGCCATCTGTTCTGGCAAGGCTGCAATCCGGTGGAAGTAATTCACATGCTGGGCAAGCAGGGCGCTATTTATCACGCGCACATGAAGGACACAGTGCTTTTCCCGGACAAGGTTGCGAAATATGGCGTGCTGAACTTCATTTTCGAAAAGAAGGATTTGAAAACTGCGTCGGATGCATTTCGCGCCGTCGGCTACGGGCACAGCGCCAGCACCTGGAAGGACATCATGCGTGCTTACATGGAAGTTGGGTATGACGGAATTTTTAGTGTGGAGAATGAAGATCCGATTTTGTCAGGCGAAGTTGGCGTCGAACGCGCGTTGTATGTGTTGAAGAACGTGCGCGAGGAGCTGCTGACCGAGCCACAGTTGGCGTAAATGATTGGCTGTATCTTCTCCGCGAACTCCGGTTTTTCGAGTTCCCTGAGAAAAGTTTGGGGAGGGCACAATGGATCGCAGAACTTTTATCACCAGTAGTACCGCCGTCGCACTTGGCTCGATGAGTCGCTTCTCATGGGCTGCATCCGAGCATCGAATTCAGAAAATTGGCCTGGAACTTTATACTGTGCGCACTGCGCTGGACAAGGATTTCGCAGGAACGATCGCGCGCGTGGCCAAGGTCGGATACAAAGAAGTCGAGTTGGCGCAGTTTTTCGCACACCTTCCCGAATTCAGTCCATCGCCCAAAGAGGCCCGGAAAATTCTGGATGACAATGGATTGGCGGCGCCCGCTTCGCACGTGCCGTACTCTGCGTTGTCGAAAGAGAACCTACCCAAGGTAATTGAGGGCGCGAAGATTCTCGGCCACAGCTACATCGTTAATCCTTCGATTGATCGAGACGTCCTGAAACAACCTGACGGCTGGAAGCGCGCGGCGGAAAATTTCAATCGTGCGGGCGCTGAGTGTCTCAAGTCCGGGCTGCACCTCGGCTATCACAACCACGTCGAGGAATTTAAGCCGCTGCCTGACGGTAGGTTGCCTTACGACGTTCTGCTTGCCGAAAGCAATCCCAAGCTGGTCAAGATGGAAATGGATTTAGGCTGGGCGCACGAAGCCGGCGTCGATCCTATCGCTTATTTCAAAAAGTATCCTGGCCGGTTTCCGCTGGTGCATGTAAAGGATTTCGATAAGGGCCGCACCATGGTCGACGTCGGCAAGGGAGAGATCGACTGGAAGGCGATTCTGGCGAAGTCAGATCTTGCGGGCATCAAGCACTATTTTGTGGAGTTCGATAATCCCGCAGACCCGTTCGAAAGCATTCAAGCCAGTTATGAATACTTAGAGAAATTGCGATTTTAAGATGTCCTCTGTGGTTTTCCTTTGTGTAACTCTGTGCCCTGTGTGGTCAGGTTTTTAAAAGCTCACCACAGAGTACACAGAGTTACACAGAGAAAAACCACAGAGGCGGAGACTCAATGGCCCAAGTAATTCGCTCCCCAAAGGCGTATGACGTTTGCATTATCGGCTCGGGCGCCGCTGGTGGCACGGCGGCGAAGATTCTCACCGAAGGCGGCCTCGATGTTGTAATGCTCGAAGCCGGGCCTCAACTCAATCCAGAAAAAGATTTCAAAGAGCATGTATGGCCTTACCAGCTACCCCATCGCGGCGCCGGCGTGGGCGGGCGGGCCAGCGCTGATTTCGGCGAATTCCTCGCGCCCAATGGGTCTTGGGACATCGAAGGCGAGCCCTACACGGTTGCTCCCGGCTCGCGCTTTCGGTGGTTTCGCTCGCGAATCGTTGGCGGACGCACCAATCACTGGGGCCGTATTGCACTGCGCTTTGCTCCGGTAGATTTTAAGGCGCGCTCAAGTGACGGCATGGGCGATGACTGGCCAATCAGTTACGACGATGTCGCCCCTTATTACGACAAAGTTGAATCTTTCATTGGCGTCTTCGGTACGAAAGAGAATGTTTCCAGTGCGCCCGACGGCGTTTTCATGAAGCCGCCCAAGCCGCGATGCACAGAAACCATCATCAAGAAAGCCTGCGATAAGCTGAAGGTCATCTGCATTCCGTCGCGGCTGGCGATCATCACCGAAGCGCACAATGGACGCCCGGCCTGTCATTATTGTGCGCAGTGTGGCCGCGGTTGCGTCAGCGCTTCGAACTTCAGCTCCAGCCAGGTGATGATTCCACCCGCGCAAAAAACCGGACGCCTCACGCTTATCACGGGGGCGATGGCGAGGGAAATTGTTGTCGGCAAAGACGGAAGAGCCGAGGCGGTTTCTTACGTCGACAAGGCTACCCGGAGCGAAAAGAGAATCAGCGCAAAAGCATTTGTGGTTGGGGCCAGCGCTTGCGAATCAGCGCGGCTGCTGCTGAATTCGAAGTCTTCGATGTTTCCCGATGGCATCGCCAACTCGTCCGGCGCGGTCGGACGATATTTGACCGACAGCGTCGGCAGTTCCGGCTACGGATATTTCCCGCAGCTGACAAAAATGCCAGCGCATAACCACGACGGCGTAGGCGGCATGCACATGTACATGCCATGGTGGAAATTCGACCGCAAGAATGATTTTCTGCGCGGCTATCACATTGAGTTCGGTGGCGGTCCTGAGATGCCGGGCGTAGGCGGGTTCCACGGTGTCTGCGAAGAGTACGAGGGGTATGGCGCAGGACTCAAACAAAAATGTCGCGACATGTACGGAACATTTATTGGTTTCGCGGGACGCGGCGAGATGATTCCGAATGAGCAAAGCTACTGCGAGATCGATCCCGACACGGTCGATCAATGGGGCATCCCGGTGCTGCGGTTCCATTGGCAATGGAGCGACAACGAAATTAAGATGGCGCGCGATATGCAGGAGACCTTTCGCGACATCGTAGAAACTGCGGGTGGGACTTACTACTGGCAAGTTCGGCCTGACGGGGACCATCCGTATGGAATTGAAGACGGTGGCGTGATCATTCACGAACTGGGAACAGTGCGCATGGGAAGCAGCCCGAAGACGTCCGTCCTGAACGGATATTGCCAGACGCATGATGTGAAGAATCTTTTTGTCACAGATGCAGCTTCGTTTGTGAGCAATGCCGACAAGAATCCGACGCTGACCATCATGGCGTTGTCATGGCGGGCCTCGGAATATCTGCTGGATGAAGCGAAGAAAGGAAATTTGTAGGTATTACCACCCGCTATCAAGAAATGGCGAGATCAAAACCAGAGCTTCTTGGCTTCTTGCTTGCGGCACTAGCCGTGCCGTTGTCTCCGGCTTTCGCGCAGCAAAAAACCCTTACCGCTCGACAGGTCATTGAGGGCATTCAGGCGCACGTCGGCGCTCCATGGCAAAGCGATACCGTCGACACTTTCAAGGCGGGGAATCCCGACACGCCAGTCACCGGAATCGCTGTGACGATGATGGCGACCCTCGATGTTCTAAAGCGCGCCGCGGCTTCGGGAAACAATCTGATCATCACGCATGAGCCGACGTTCTTCAATCATCTGGACAAGCCTGATGAATTGGCCGAAGGCGATAACGATCCCGTCCTGGCGGAGAAGCGGGCATTTATTGAGAAGCATGGCTTGGTGATCTGGCGTTTCCACGATCATTGGCACGCGCGCAAACCGGATGGCATTGAAGCCGGCACGGTGCATGCGCTTGGCTGGGAGAAATTTCAAGATCCGGCGAACCAGTATCTGTTCACGTTGCCGCAAACGACGGTTGAACAACTCGCCGTTGAACTCAAGTCGCGGTTGGGAATTCACATTGTGCGGGTGGTCGGTGAACGCGGCATGAAAGTCACGCGGGTTGCGATGAGTCCGGGAGCGGCGGGCTTTGGACGCGAGACGCGCGCGTTAGAAATGCCTGATGTTGAAGTCCTCGTTGTCGGTGAGACCCGCGAATGGGAGACGGTTGAGTATGTGGACGATGCGGTCGCCGAGGGCAAACACAAGGCCTTGATTATTCTTGGCCACATTCCGTCTGAGCAGGCTGGGATGGACGAATGCGCTAGGTGGTTGAAAACATTTATCACTGAGGTACCGGTCAATTTTGTTCCTGCAGCCGAACCTTTCTGGGCTCCGGGCCCGGTCGCTGCGAAATAACAATTAAGGAAAACAATTATGGCAATTTCCCGGCGTGAGGTTTTGAAATCGTTGGCCATAGGCGCGGCGGCCACTTCGGTGCTGCGCACAATTCCGGCGCAAGCGGCCGAATACGCACATCACATGGTGGCGGCAGAAAAAGCCGCGGCCAAAGTTTATGCGCCGAAGTTTTTCGCGGCGCACGAATACAAGACGCTGCAAACTCTTTGCCAGACCATCATCCCCGCCGACTCTGACTCCGGAGGCGCAGTCGAGGCCGGAGCGCCCGAGTTCATCGATCTGCTGACCAGCGAAAACACCGAGTATCAGGTGAAACTGGGGGGGGGGCTCATGTGGCTCGACGGCACTTGTTCCGACCGTTATGGCAAGGTTTATCTCGATTGCACGCCGCAGCAGCAAAAAGAAATCCTGGATCAGATTGCTTATCGCAACAACGCAATGACAGATCCCCGGTTGAGTCAGGGAGTTGAATTCTTTTCATTTCTTCGCAACATGACCTCCGACGGATTTTTTACCAGCGAAATCGGGATCAAATATCTCGGTTACCAGGGAAGCGCATTCCTAAAAGAATTCCCTGGCTGCCCGCCGGTGCCGGGAATCTGATTCGCTTATGTGGGGGACAGCCGCCCGAGCTGTCCGGGTTGCTTCCATCAACCTCAACCACTTCGTGTAAATTAAGAGCGAATTTCGCTTTCATGCAGGAGGTTGCCTCATGTCCATAGCCTATCCAACCGGAGGAACCATGGTGGCGCACACCATGGTGACCACGCAATTCGAGCTCGACGGATTTCGCATAATGCGCACGTTCGGCGTTGTTCGGGGCATCGTGGTCCGGTCGCGCTCGATCGTGGGAACCATCGGCGCCAGCCTGCAAACCATTCTTGGCGGCAACATCACATTGCTGACGAATCTTTGCGAAAAGACACGTGCCGAGGCTTTCGACCTGATGCTGCAGCACGCGGCGCAACTCGGCGGCAATGCGGTTGTAGGCGCACGCTATGACGCGACTGAGATCATGCAAGGAGTCACCGAAGTCCTCGCCTACGGGACCGCGGTTTTGGTCGAACCGAAACCGCAGTCGTGAGCCCGGCGCAACTGATCCGCATCCTTCAGTGGGCGTGGATTGTGTTCGGTGTGTACTGGCTGCTCGCGGCAAGACGGACGAAGGCTGCTCGAACCACTGAATCGCCGATCTATCGCGTCTTCCGACTCCTTCTGCTGGTAATCACTTTCACTCTGCTGTTTGCGAAATGGGCCGGCGTCGGATTTCTCGGCCGCGCTTTTTTCTGCAAACGCAACCTCTCGCATACATCGGATTCGCGCTTTGCACTTGCCGGACTGGCAATCGCAATCTGGGCACGCATGTCTCTCGGCCAATTCTGGAGCGACAAGATCGTGCTTAAGATCGATCATCAACTGGTCCGCTCTGGACCCTACGCTCGGATGCGCCATCCGATTTATTCGGGAGTATTGCTGGGCGTTGCGGGAAGTGCACTGCTGATCGCCGAATGGCGCGGTCCCCTGGCGTTTCTATTGCTGCTGGCTAATTACACGATTAAGGCGAGGCGGGAGGACAAACTTCTCGGGGAAGCATTCGGGAAGGATTTTGCAGACCACAGCAAACGCGCCGGGTTCCTGCTGCCCCGTTGCCTCCCAAAGAGGTAATTACTTGGGAGAGAATGGTTCGAGAGTTGCGTTCATCGCGCTCGCAGGGACCACATGCTTCGCCTTTTCGACTTCGATCCACTTGCGGATCGCCGGCAGCGCAGCCCGGGTGGCTTCTTCGCCGATTTGAACCAATGCGGCACTGCGGCTGAAGTCGTCATAGCGATAGCCGGTGACGTCGGGCTCAATCACCAGGTCGGCGCAACCGCGGGCCTGGGTGCAGTTCACGTCCTGCGCAATCGAAAAACATTGGCCGATGACGTCAAATATGTGCCGCGGCCCTTCGGTATTTTTCCAGTGACTTCTTAAGCTGACAGCAAGAACTTTTTCGGCGCCCATGTCGCGCGCAGGTCTGGTCGGCAACGAATGAGCCAGCATGCCATCGACCAACAGCCGTCCATTAACTTTCACCGGAAGAAAAACTCCGGGATAGGCACAGCTCGCGCGTACCGCGTCGACCAGCGGGCCGGCGCGGAATACCACGCCTTCTCCCGATCCGAAATCTGTGGCAGTCACAGCCAGCGGGATTTGCAGCTCCTCGAAGGTGTGAACTTTAAGTATCTTTTTCAGGAAAGTGATCATGCGCAGGTTGGTGGCAAAGCCATAGCGCGAGAGCGTCCAGCGGGCCAGATCTTTGAAGCGCACGCGGGCCGCGATTTCTTCCAGTTCGGCTGGCGACACTCCACTGCAATAGGCGGCTCCAATCAGGGCACCGACGCTGGTTCCGGCCACGAAGCTGACCGGGATTCCTTCTTGTTCGAGAACTTTTAGCACGCCGACGTGGACGATGCCACGGGCAAAGCCTCCGCCAAGCGCGAGGCCAATCAATGGAATGGAGGAATCGGCTGCCGGAGCCGGCAAGCCGGAAATGGTGCGCCCGAAAGCCCGCACCGACCGCACGATTTTTTGTAAGCCCCTGATGGCCATCTCGGCCTCCGGTCGCAAACCTTACTTACAGCAACTTAGATGCCGCTTCAGGAGGGGTAAGTTCCCGCATGTATGCCAGGAAGTTACCGTAGTCCTGAATATCTGAAACACGTGACGAAGCTGTTTGTTCCTGCTAATTTGGGTCGATGTTACGAGAGATTTCATCGGGCGGGGTACTGGTGCGGCCGGCGGCGGAGGGATGGGAATTGGCGGTCATCGAGCCCCAAAGGGAGGCATCGATTGTTGGCGAAAGTGACAAAAAACGTCACAAAGAGGTACTCGCACTTCCTAAAGGCCTGATCGACCCTGGCGAAAAGCCCGCCCAGACGGCCGTTCGCGAGGTCCGCGAAGAGACCGGCCTAACTGGTAGTATTTTGGCCAAACTGACGGATATCAAATACACGTATGTTCGCAGCTGGGGCGACAAGCAGCAGGTATTCAAGATTGTCAGCTTTTATCTTTTGCAATACGAATCGGGAACCATTGACGACGTCTCAACCGCCATGCGGATCGAAGTGAAACGCGCGCAGTGGGTCCCGCTTGAAGGTGCGGAGCGAAGGCTGGCTTATCGCGGCGAGCGGGACGTGATCCGGCTGGCCCGCGAGTATTTGAAATCACATTCCGAGGAGGAACAAACCTGATGGCGCGTACTCCCCACCCTGAATACCACTTTACTTCCGGCAATTTCGTTCGCGACATGGTGATTGGAATGTCGGACGGGCTGACCGTTCCGTTCGCTCTTGCGGCAGGGCTTTCGGGCGCTGTTTCAAATACGCGCTTGATCGTGATCGGCGGACTGGCGGAAATTGCTGCCGGATCGATCGCTATGGGACTGGGCGGCTACTTGGCGGCTCAGGGTGATGCCGAGCACTACGAGCAGGAGCGGGCGCGTGAGTATCGGGAGGTCGAAGAAATTCCCGAGCAGGAGAAGGCCGAGGTCAGTTTTGTGTTTCAGGAGTACGGTCTGACCGCAGAACAGAGCAAGCCGATAGTCGACGCGTTGAGCAAACGAACCGACTCGTGGGTGGATTTTATGATGCGCTTTGAACTTGGGTTAGAGGCGCCCGATCCGAAGCGGGCGGTTACCAGCGCGGCCACAATTGCGGGGGCATATATTGCCGGCGGCTTGATTCCGCTTTCGCCGTACATCGTGTTGGGCGATGCTTTCCGGGGGTTGATAGTTTCCGCGATCGTTACACTCGCAGCACTCGGCATTTTCGGATACATCAAAGGCAAATACACCGGGGCAAAGGCGGCACGCAGTGCGTTTCAGACTGTGATCATCGGGGGACTCGCGGCGGCGGCAGCATTTTTGCTGGCAAAGTTGATCGCATAGAAGGAGACCCCTCATGGGATTGTGTGGGTACCGGCGTCCTCGCCCGAACAAATTTAAAAGCTTTTAATCGCAAAGAACGCAAAGAACTTCGACGCAAAGATCGCAGAGGAGAAAATCCCTACATGCGTGGCGTACTTTCAGGCGAGACGCTTATACGTTTCCGTCTCTTTCGGGGAACCTTGCTTATCGCTTTCCCTGAATTCAAATTCAGCCGATGATTAACCGATGAGACCGGCAGTAATCTTTTTGGTTTTCGTTCTTAGCATTTGTCCCAGATCGTTCCCTCACACCCACAAGAGCACCCACCGTGCGATCGATCCTTTATATGGTTCGGCGCTGGCGGCGGCTAACCGCTTTCTGCGCGCATGGCAAGATCAGGACCAGGAAACCGGAATCATGATGTTGAGTGATTCGGCGCGGCAGAGTCTCTCACCTGATAAGCTCCAGAGTTTTTTCTCGCCCGGCCCGGATGCGGCCTACGAAATTGCCCGCGGCAAGCGGGTGAGTTCTGCGGCCTATGAGTTCCCCGTAGTTTTGTTCGGCGCGTCGGGCCCTCCTTCGCGACCACACGTGTGTAGGGTGGTTGTGACCCGCAGCGGCAAAAGCGATTGGTCCGTTGATAAGCTTCCATAACCATGGGTCAATCCGTTTTGTGACTCTTTCTCTGTGTTTTTCTTTGTGAAACTCTGTGCTCTCCGTGGTGAATTTCCGAAACGCCTTAACCACAGAGAACACAGAGTTCACAGAGGAAATGCCACAGAGCAGAATCTGGCCGAAGAATTCTCTTTGTGGTCTACTGAATAGCTGCGAACATCATCATGAAACGAATTCATAAAGTCGCAATTCTGGGCGCGGGAACCATGGGATCACGCATCGCCGCGCACTTGGCCAATGCCGGCATTCCGAGCTTTCTTCTAGACATCGTTCCTGCGGGCGCTGACCCGACTTCACGCAACAAGATTGCCCTCGTCGGTCTCGACGCTGCGCGCAAAGCCAAGCCGGCGGCGTTTTTTGAGCCATCACTCGCGTCGCTGGTAACTCCCGGCAATTTCGAAGACGACCTGAAGCGGCTTGCCGAAGTCGACTGGATCATCGAGGTGGTAGTCGAGGACCTTGAGATCAAGCGCAAGCTGCTCACAAAAGTTGAACAGTTCCGCAAGCCAGGGACGATCATCACCACCAACACCAGCGGGCTTCCGGTGGCGAAAATTGCGGAAGGATTTTCGGCAGACTTCCGCAAGGCCTGGTTCGGCACCCACTTCTTTAATCCGCCGCGCTACATGCGGCTGCTGGAGATCATTCCCACTCCCGATAGCGATCCGGCGCTGATTGAGGCCGTATCGAATTTCTCGGACGTTCATCTCGGCAAGGGCGTGGTGCTGGCAAAAGATACTCCGAACTTCATCGCCAACCGTATCGGCACGTTTTCTGTGCTCAACGTAATGCGGCTGATGCAGGAGCTCGATCTCACCATCGAAGAAGTAGACGCGCTTACCGGTCCAGCAGTCGGCTGGCCACGGTCTGCAACTTTTCGAACGCTGGATCTGGTTGGGCTCGACATTCTGGGGCACGTGGTCCGCAACATGACCGAGAACGTGCGCGACGAGCGCAACGATCTCAAGCTGCCCGATTTCTTCCGCCAGATGCTCGAGAAAAAAATGCTCGGCGACAAGACCGGCGGCGGCTTTTATAAAAAGAAAAAGGGATCGGGCGACGACGAACGTCTAGGTTTGGATTGGAAGACGTTGGAATATCGTCCGCGGCAGAAGGCGCGATTCGCTTCGCTCGATACGGCAAAAGGCATTGATGATCCCGCCACGCGCATTCGCACATTGCTCGGCGGCTCCGGCAAAGGCAAAGACGAGCAGTTCCTCTGGTCCGCGCTTTCTGATCTGTGGACTTATTCCGCCAACCGCATTCCCGAAATCTCCGACACCATCGTTGAAATCGACCGCGCCATGCGCTTGGGATTCAACTGGGAGCTGGGGCCGTTTGAATTGTGGGATGCCGCCGGAGTTGAAGCCACCGTCGCGCGCATGAAAAAAGAAGGACGTCCGGTTGCGGGGAACGCGGAGAAGCTGCTGGCCTCTGGAAAGAAACATTGGTACGAAGACGATTCCGCGCACCGCTTCAGGCCGCGCGTATTTCGATCTCGCCAGCGCGAGTTACAAACCGGTTTCGGTTCCCGCGGGCGTGTGGTCGGTCGCCGCGGCGAAAAAATCAAAGGGCGTAGTGAAGAAAAATTCGGGAGCGTCGCTGGTCGATCTGGGCGACGGCGTGGGCTGCATCGAGTTCCACTCCAAGATGAACACGCTGGGTTCCGACATCGTCCAGTTTGTCTCGCAGACGCTGAAGCCCGGCGGCGCTGGCGACAACTTCGAAGCTTTTGTGATCGCGAACGACGCGCCTAATTTTTCCGTCGGCGCGAACCTCATGCTGCTGCTGCTCAGTGCGCAAGAAGAAGAGTGGGACGAAGTTGATCTGGCGATTCGCGCTTTCCAGAACATGACGCAGGCGATCAAATTCTCGCCGAAGCCGGTGGTGATTGCGCCTTTTGGGATGACGCTCGGAGGCGGAGTCGAAATGTCGCTGCACGCGGCGGCACGTCAGCCCCACGCCGAACTCTACATGGGGTTGGTGGAAGTTGGAGTCGGTCTATTGCCGGGCGGCGGTGGTTGCAAAGAGATGTTGCTGCGCGCTATCGACAGCGCTAACACCATTCGTCCCGGAGGACGAGGAGAATCGGTGGAACTGATGGAAGCCATGAAGCGGGCATTCGAAGCCATCGCGATGGCCAAGGTTTCGACTTCTGCGCAAGAGGCGCGGAGTCTTGGATTATTGAGCACGTCCGACCGCATCACCATGAACCGCGACCGTGTAGTCACTGACGCAAAGGAGCGCGTACTGGAACTTCTGCGCTCGGGCTATGAGCCGCCGCAACCGCGCACCGACATTCCGGCGCCGGGAGAAAACATTCTTGCTGCGTTAAAGATGGGCGTTCACCTAATGCGGCAGGGAGAATACATTACCGAATACGAAGTGAAAATCGGGACCAAGGTTGCTGAGGTGCTGTGCGGCGGAAACGTAACCCCGGGCACTCCGGTCAGCGAACAATACATTCTCGATCTGGAACGCGAGGCGTTTAAGTCGCTGTCAGGCGAGAAAAAGACCCAGGAACGAATTCAGTACACGCTGAAAACTGGAAAGACGTTGAGGAATTAGCGCTGGCTATGGATCGTCGGCTTGATTTCTGACGACGAGGTGTTGCAAGACGAGAAGCGTTTCACTCCATTGCCGCACGATGAATATTCATGAGCTTTAACTTGGCATGAAAGTCGCGACGTTATTAGGCTCTTGGAAAAGAACGGCTGGCGGCTAGTCCGTACCAAAGGCAGCCACAGGCAGTTTCATCATCCATCCAAGCCGGGGACGGTAACCGTGGCGGGGCATCCGTCAGTGGACATTCCGCCGGGAACGTTGAACAATATCCTGAAGCAGGCGGGTTTGAAATGAAATATCTCGTTATCTACGAAAAGTCTCAGTCCGGCTGGGGCGCCTATGCTCCTGATCTTCCTGGTCTTGGTGTTGCCGCCAAAACGCAGGATGAGGCGAAAGAATTGATTCGCGAGGCGATTGAATTTCACCTAGAGGGCATGCGCCAGCACGGCGATGCGATTCCGACTCCGACTGCCACGACTGAGTACATCACGGTTTGAAGCGGTTCGACCTTGCCGCATCGCATCTCTATCGAAATAGGATTGAGGGGGTTGAACGGTAACGAATCTAGCTCCCCAACGGCGGCGTGAGCAGATATGGCGGCAGATCAACCTATGTGAGCGCAAAGCCACAGAATGTTCGAAAGCCTTAATTGGCGATGCTTTCATGCACGGGCGAAACTAAAGGGAGGGCTTAAAATGGCTGAACGTTGTCCTTCCTGCCCATCGCTTCAATGCCAAATGGGTTGGCCAGTAAACCACGACCGGAACCACAATCAAATAAATTATTAAGTAAAGCCATGGCGGGACCAAGTGTTGTTCGTGACCGAGGCCGCGTGCCCAGTTCACGTTGTACTCCGGCCTCCAAAAAAAATTGATGAGCACCACCGTCCAAGCGGTGAGCGTTTGCCATTTGAACGCTTTCGGATCATAGCCAAGGTGACGCACCGCACACAGCAATAGCGGCGGCACGACCAAGTGATAAAGCCCGAGCAGCCGTACAAACAAGCTGATCTTCGGATCGAACATGTACTCGGTGCCACCGATAATGTGGTGGCCGGATAAAGCTGCGCCGATGAGGTCAAGCGCATACAGAGTTTGAAATACGAGTAGTCCGACCGCCTGCCACGACAGAACCAACCGACTCTCGGTCCAGAGTCCGATTGCGATCAGAAAATTCCCGACATCGCAAAAGTAAAGGAAGTTTTGCGCGCCGTACTGGCGCCAGTAGATTGGCGCCCACGCCAGCAGCCAGATCGTCCAAGCGACTTTAAGCCAAAGCGGAATCCTCGAATTTGCTGGTCGATTTTCGAGCATTACTCAATTACGTCAGTAACTTGCTGGTGCACACCAGTGTACCTACCATCGCAATATGAGCTACCGGGCCCTGCTTTTCTGCCCAGATGAGACCGCGGCGCGCCTGGTCACGCAAGTGCTCAGTGAGCTGGATTTCACTGTTGAACTCTCGTTCGAACCGTTCGTCACGGTACAGAAACTTACCGCCGAGTCTTTTGACGCGGTGGTGGTCGATTGCGCAAACGAGGAGAATGCCTCGCTTTTGTTTAAGGGCGCACGCAACTCCACCCTGAATCACAGCTCTTTGTGTGTTGCCGTTGTCGAAGGGCAAATGGGCGTTGCCAAAGCGTTTCGCATTGGCGCAAACCTGGTGCTGACCAAGCCGATCAACATCGAGCAGTCCAAAGGAACATTGCGGGTAGCAAGGGGTTTGTTGCGGAAGAGCGAGACTAAACCTCAACCTGTACCCGGAACTCCGGTACGTGGCATCCCCCCGACGGTTCCAGTTCCGAGTTCAATGTTTGCGGCGCAGCCCATTCCGCCACCGGCCAGCATGGCTGTAGCCGCTGCCAGCTTAGAGCCGGTGGTTTCCGCCAAACCGATCGCAACAGTTCCGACCTCGCTATTCGAAGCTGAGCAGGAGAAACCAGCACCGCCCGAGTCCGATGAGACAAAGCCGCGCGAGAAGGTTCCGGCTTTCTTGATCCAGAAACCGGCGGCAGCTGAGCCGAGTTCAGCGGCGGCAATCAAGAGTGGCTCAGATAAATTTGCCGGCGGAATTCCGATGGCAACGGCAGCAGCTCCGGCAATGGCGCCTGAACCGACGAAGCCCTCATCAATATCCGCGCTGCCGTCTCATTCTGAAACGGAGAGTTTGCCACGCATAAAAACTGCCGCGCCGTTAGCGACACAGGACTCGATAGTTCCCCAAAGGCGATTCCCGGAACCATCGTCGGCGCACATTCCTACATTCTCTTCATACGCACAGCATTCTTCTGCATCGAGTGGCTCGGGAACAAAAATTATTTGGACCATCGTCTGCTTCCTAGTCCTGGGTCCAGCAGGATACTTCGGTTGGCAAAAGCTGCAACCCTTGCGCTACATCCATAGCGCTCGGACGATTAGCATCGACCCAACTTCTGTTCCCTCGCAGCCCGAGGGATCGGATACTACGCCGGTAAATGCGACTCCTGCTGCTGACGCGCAAACTGCCACTGCACCTGTACCCGGCAGTGATTCTACAAATAATTCGGGCTCTACCATCATTGCAAATGGCGCACCAGAGGGCTTTCCCACTAAAGAGACGATCAACGTAGATCAACCTGTGGACGCGCCAGAGGCTGCGATCACTGTCGTGGCCAAGCCGGAGCCGTTGCAGGTGAAACAAAAGCCTATTGAGTCGACCCACGCGCAACCTGTGCCGCCGTCGGTTGTTCTTCCTGAATCGAAGTCCGCAGATGACACGCTGGCTGGCATAGTTTCAACAAATGTAGCGGTGCCGAAGCCGGTTAGCGGCGCTCTGCGAATCTCCGAAGGCGTCTCTCAAGGCTTGCTGATCAAGAAGGTCCCGCCAGCGTATCCGGCAGCTGCTCTGCAGTTGCGGAAGCAGGGCGAAGTGCAGTTGCTTGCCACGGTCAGTAAGACCGGCGCCATCAGCAAGGTAAGGGTGCTAAGTGGCGATGCAATGCTGGCCCAGGCTGCAACGGATGCCGTTCGACAGTGGAAGTACCGGCCATTCCTGCTAAACGACGAGCCTGTGCAGATCGAAACTCAAATCACGATTAAGTTCAGGTTGCCGAATTAGGCTCGGCTATCGATCGTAAGCTATCTCCGGGTGCCGTCCGCGCCCACGTTATAATTTAGAGATACTCACCTGCTGCGGAATTTCCTGCCAGTGTTGATGCCGCGGGCCGAAGTGAGTAGCTAACTGCCTGCAAGGCAGTGCTCTCTCATGGATTTCCGACTCGTCAGCGATTACAAGCCTAAAGGCGATCAGGGCACCGCCATCGATGCTTTGGCCCGTGGTGTGTTCGATCGCGAACAGCACCAGGTCTTGCTGGGCGTTACCGGCTCGGGCAAAACCTACACCATGGCCAAAGTGATCGAGCAGGCCAACCGGCCGGCGCTGGTGATGGCACACAACAAGACTCTGGCGGCGCAGCTCTATCACGAGTTTAAGAATTTCTTCCCGCACAACGCAGTTGAATATTTTGTGTCGTACTACGACTACTACCAGCCGGAAGCGTACGTGCCCGCCGCCGACCTTTACATCGAGAAAGAATCAACCATCAACGATGAGTTGGATAAGTTGCGGCTGTCGGCGACCCGGTCGTTATTTGAGCGGCGCGATGTTCTGATCGTAGCCTCAGTTAGCTGCATTTATGGCTTGGGATCTCCAGAAGCTTATTACGGCATGCTCCTGTTCCTTGAAAAAGGGCAGAAGATCAAGCGCGAAGACATTACTAAAAAGCTGGTCGAAATTCTTTACGAACGCACCGATGGCGATTTTCGGCGCGGAACATTCCGTGTGCGCGGTGACGTAATCGAGATTTATCCAACTTACGACGACATGGCTTACAGGGTCGAACTATGGGGGGACGAAATCGAGTCGCTGGCGCAGATCGATCCGCTGTTTGGAACAGTAAAGCAAAAATATATGCGACTGCCGATTTATCCCAAAACGCACTATGTGATGAAGCCGGAGACGCGCAACAAGGCAGTTGATTCGATTAAAGAAGAATTGGCGTGGTGGGAAAAGGAACTCGAGCAGCAAGGCCGGGTTGTCGAAGCGCAGCGTGTGCATCAGCGGACTATGTATGACCTGGAGATGATCAAGTCGGTCGGCTACTGCCACGGTATCGAGAATTATTCGCGGCATTTTACCGGACGCATGCCGGGAGAGCCTCCGCCAACGCTATTGGATTATTTTTCGCGCGATTATCTGATGTTCATCGACGAGTCGCATCAGACGGTGCCCCAGCTGCACGGCATGTACCATGGCGACCGCTCGCGCAAATCGACGCTGGTTGAATATGGATTTCGATTGCCGTCGGCGCTGGATAATCGCCCGCTGACCTTCGAGGAATTCGAGCACCGCACCAACCAGATCGTTTACGTATCGGCGACGCCAGGACCTTATGAGCTGACGAAATCAGCCGGCGTGGTGGTCGAGCAGATCATTCGGCCGACGGGACTGGTCGATCCTCCGGTTGAGATACGTCCGGTGAAAGGGCAGATTGACGATCTGCTGCACGAGATTCGTCTGCGTGTGGAACGCGGCGAGCGCGTGCTGGTCACCACGCTCACCAAACGCATGTCTGAGGATCTGGCCGAGTATTACAGCGAAGTCGGCGTGAAGTGCCGCTACATGCACTCGGAAATTGAAACGCTGGAACGCGTCAAGATTTTGCGTGATCTGCGCCGCGGCGAATTCGATGTGCTGATCGGCATCAACCTGTTGCGTGAAGGACTGGATTTGCCTGAAGTTTCTCTGGTGGCGATTCTCGACGCCGACAAAGAAGGATTTCTGCGATCCAGCGGCTCTCTGATTCAGACCATCGGCCGCTGCGCTCGCAATCTAAATGGCCGCGCGGTTTTGTATGCCGATCGCATGACCGACTCGATGCAGAAGGCGATCAACGAGACCGACCGGCGCCGCGCAATTCAGGAAGCCTACAACGTGGAGAACGGAATCACGCCAGAGTCGATCGTCAGGCCGCTGGATATGTCATTGGCTGGAATCATCGAGGCCGACTATGCGGAACTGGCCAGCGCTGAGATCGATGGTCTTCCTGATTTTAAGAACCAGGAGGAGCTGGATGCGTTTATCGCCAAGCTCGAAGTTGAGATGCGCGAGACGGCGAAGAAATTTGAATTTGAAAAGGCAGCGAAGCTGAGGGACAGAATTAAAGAGCTGAGGACGAAGGAATTCTTGTTCGCGTAATTAGATTTCCTGATCGCTTTGCTGGTCCAGATATTGGGCGGGCCTCAAAATAGCAACCCCGCGCCAGGGGTTCAGCGAAAGCAAATCTTCATCTCCGGTAATGATCACGTCGGCGTGGCCGTTCAGGGCGAGTTCGAGTATTTTGTCATCCTCGGGATCGCGGCACTCGCGGACTATTTGGATAATCTGCACAACCTCTGTGACGCGCCTCAGTTGTCGGAGGAATCGTCTGCGATTTTCCAAAGTGACATAACGGTCGAGCTTTGCACGAGCGAGAACATCGGCAAGTTCGTACATCGTGGCTTCAGAGACAAGCAAGCGCCCTTGTTTTCTGGCCATGCGCACCGCTTGTGCTGGTGTCGATTGCGGGAGCAGAAGGCGGCTGATCAAAACGTTCGTATCTATTACGACGCGCTCTCGATCGCGCATCAATCTTTCAGGATATCAGCGAGAACCTTTTCGTTCAAGCCGCGCTTGACGGCCTCTGCGCCCACCCGATCGCAGAATTTTTCGAAATCATCGTCTCGGGCGCCACGAATCCGCTCATATTCCTCGGCGGACATAATCACGGCAACGTCGCGATTCTGGCGGCGAATAAGAATGGGTTCACGCTGCGCAGCGTCGAGGAGAGCGGCTAAACGCTGCTTTGCATCTGTGGCAGACACGGAGCGCATTTGTCCATTATAGACGAAATAGACAAACTGTCTAGTGGATCCCCTGGCTCGCTGTCAAGCTCGTCTGGGGGTTGATGTTGTAGCGCTTAAGCTTGCGGTATAAAGTCGCCCGGCTGATCCCGAGCATTTTTCCTGCGACAACTTTGTCCCCCTTCACTTGCTCGAACACTCGCTTGATCGTTGCCCGCTCAATGTCTTCAAGATCGTTTGATGACAGCAGGCTTTGGATCGGTACTGCCGCGGGCTCAACTCCCGGACTGGCTGACAACACGGCTGGCGGCAAATCGTTCACGTCGATCGCACTTTGATCACCGAGAGCAATCGCGCGCTCAATGCAGTTCTCCAGTTCACGGACATTGCCCGGCCAATCGTATTGCAGCAGGCATTTCATGGCCGAAGCGGTGATGGGTACGTTGGAACCATTGGCGTAACGCTCGAGGAACCAGTGTGCCAGCATGGGAATATCGGAGCGGCGTTCCCGCAACGAGGGCATGTTCACGGTGACCACGTTCAAACGGAAATAAAGGTCCTTGCGAAACTCCCCGGCCTTATATGCAGATTCCAAATCGCGGTTGGTGGCGGCAATGACCCGCACGTCAACTTTGAAGCGGTTGTTGCTGCCGACGGGACGCACTTCTTTCTCTTGCAGGAAGCGCAGAAGTTTGGCCTGCATTTCCTGCGGCAGTTCGCCAATCTCGTCCAGAAAAACCGTTCCCCCATTCGCCGATTGGAAAAGCCCGGGCTTGGAGCGCGTGGCGCCGGTGAATGCGCCTTTTTCATGGCCGAACAATTCGCTTTCGATGAGTGTCGGCACCAGCGAACCGCAGTCAACGGCTACAAACGGCCGATTGGCAAAGGTTCCCCGGAAGTGAATCGCGCGCGCCACCAATTCTTTACCAGTACCGCTCTCGCCGGTAATCAGGACCGGCGTGCGCGTGTCCTTGAGGCGCGCGATCATGCGCAACACGTCTTGAATTTTTGGCGACGCGCCGACGATTCCGTGCAGTTCGGTTTCGGCGTGGGTACATTCGCGGAGGAATTCATTTTCCTCGACCAGTTGGACTTTCTCCGCCATCCGCCGCAGAAACAACCGCAGCTCGTCAATCGCCGAGAACGGCTTCGCAATGTAGTCGTAGGCCCCCAGCTTCATAGCCTGCACCGCAGTTTCGACCGATCCGTGGCCGGTCATGACTGCAACTTCGGCACGCGGCAGCAGTTTTCTTACCCGGTCGAGAAATTCAATGCCCGACATCTGCGGCATCACCAGATCGGTCAAAATGATGTGTGCAGGGTGTTCCTCAAGCAGCGATAGCGCCGCCTGGCCATTGCTGGCTTCCATGCACGTAAAGCCCAAACCGCCGGCAACGGTCACGCATAAACGGCGGATACTCTCCTCATCATCGACTACTAAGAAACGAATTCCCACACTCTCAGTCACAAAGGTTTCCCCACGGTTTTTTCTATTACGGAAAGAAATTGTTGAACGCGGAAAGGTTTTTCCACGCAGGGCACGCCGGTCTGAAATAGGGTTGCCGCGGTTTCGTCACTGGCCACATCGCCAGTTATGAACACCAGGCGCGAGACTAATGCCGGGCGGTTGGCTGAAATCCAGGCATAAACATCGGCGCCATCGACGCCACCCGGCGTGCGCATGTCAGAGACTACGCCCATGAATTCGCCCGACTCCAGCTGTTTAAGTCCATCGACCCCGGACTGGCTGCACACCACTTCGTAGCCGTTTCGTTCGAGCACCGCGCGCACATAGCTCATTACGGCGGGCTCATCTTCAATAAGGAGAACAGGCAATGATTTTGGATAAATCGAAGGCGCGCTCATGATTGTGTAACTCCTGCAACTGCGGAAATGGATGCCAGTTCTCGAACGGCCGGAAACCGCACCGTGAAGGTCGCACCTTCGGAATCGGGGTTGTTCCAGCAAAGAATTTCTCCGCCGTGCTCTTTCACGATGCCATAGCAAATGCTCAAGCCGAGGCCGGTTCCTTCGCCGACCCGCTTGGTGGTGAAGAATGGATCAAAAACTCGCTCGGGATGACTGATTCCCTGGCCATTGTCCCGGAACGTCACTTCGACAAAGTCCTGACTGCAAGCCGTGGCGATTTCGATCCGGGGTCCTTGGGTGTTTTCTCGCACCGCATCGTAAGCATTGTTCAGAATGTTCAAAAAGACCTGCTGCAGCTGGTGGGAATCGCCAATGATGAAGGGCAAGTGATCGCGAAGAGTTTCCGTCACCGCGACGCCGCGGCTTTGCAAATCGTAGGACCGCAGTTGAATGGTGCGCTTGAGAATAGGGTTCAATTGCACCGGCTTGCGCTGCGGCGGCATCTGGCGCGCAAAGCTGAGCAGGTTTTGCACGATCTGCTTGGTGCGCTGTGCCTCCTGCAGAATCACGCGCAGATCTTTACGCGCGCTCTCCGGGATCTCGCTGTTCTCCATGAGCAGGTCGGCAAAACCCAAAATGGCGGTGAGCGGATTATTGACCTCGTGAGCAACGCCGGAAACTAACTGCCCGACAGCGGCCATCTTTTCGGCATGCATGAGCTTGGACTGCAGAGACGCCGCGTCGGTGACGTCACTCATGACTACGACAATGCTGCTGACATTCCCCTGGTCATCACGCATGGGGCTGAGGTTTACCGAAAATTGGCCGACCCGACGGTCTACGCGCAGAACTTGCACCTCCAGGTTGTCTACCTGACTTCCAGAGAGCACCGCAGAATACGCGTCGCGAAAGGCTTCCGTGCTGGAGGCCGCCACTAGTGCCTCAAGCGGCTTGCCCAGGATGGCCGCTTGTTCATATCCCATTACCTGCCAGCGTCGGTTCGCGTAACTCACCAGGCCGGCAGTATCAGCAACCAGAATAAGGCTCTGAGTATTGTTCAGAATCTTGCCTGAGAAATCGCGCTCTCTCTGCAACTCAGCCTGATAGGCCTTCAATCCGCTGATATCGAGCATCAGACCGCGGTACTGAGAAATTCTTCCGTTGGTGTCGGGGACGGCAAAAGCATTGATCAACACATAAACTGCGCTGCCATCTTTCCGCTTGAGGACAGCCTCCCGATTTCGAAGAGCTCCCTGGCGTTCCATCTCGGCGAAAAGCTCGCTGTGATGTTCGGCAGAAGCAAAAACTTCCTCTCTTGGATCGCAATGCAACAACTCGTCGCGGCTGCTGCGGCCAAGCATTCGCACCAGGGCGTCGTTGACTTCGATGAACCGTCCGTCGGGACTGCAGAAAAACAGGCCTTCCTGAATGTTGTCAAAAAGTTCGCGGTAACGGCGCTCCGCCTCCCGACGGTCAGTAATGTCCTTTAAAACGTGGATGGTTTGCAATCCTTCGCTGCTGGCCGCATGCACCTGCGAAGTTGAAACCAAGAACGTCCGGTCCAGCACCGGATGAACATACTCATCCACGGAGTCGCCGGTCACGCGGCAAAATGGACACGATCTCGGCAGCGGCCCCGTTCCCATGGCCAGCAGTGCAGCGATGTTTAAGCCGATCAGTTGCTGCGGCTGCACGCCCACAAAGTCCGCTAACGAGCGGTTGACCCGCAACACATTGCCGGCTTCGTCGTGGGCCACGATGAAGTCGGAGATGGAGTCAAATATTTCGATCCAGTGACGCTTTGCCTGTTCGATCCGGGTAAAGAAACGCGTGTTCTCTAACGACACCGAAGCTTGCGCTGCGATGCCTTTGAGCAGCTGCTGGTCTTCCGAGTTAAGCGGTTGTTTGCGATTGGCCAGGCAGAGCGCGCCGAACAGCTCTCCGCTGCCGCCGCTCAACCTTGCCATCACGATTTCTGTCCAATGTGTCTTGCTCGCGAGTTCATCTCCCAGCAAATTAATTGCGCTCACGGTCGAGATAGGCTCGCGAGAGGCCGAGAGCTCGGCCACTACTAACGCGGCGAACTTTGCCTCCAACTCTTTGTCTGGCTCTGCGGTTAAAGAGTGCAGCACCAGGGCGGATTGGATGCCCTCGTTCTCAATCACTAACGCACCGTCCGCGGCTCCCATCATGTCAGCGGCGCGTTCGAGAATGTTGCGCGCGAAACCGGCTCCCCGTACCAGCGAATTCTCCAGGGCTAGGCTGCTTAGGAATTCCGACCGCTTGCGGTGTTGCTCGGAGAGAAGCAGGTTCCGGCTCACCTCGAGCGCGGCGGTCATATGTCCGGCCAAAGCTTGAGCGCGCCGAATGTCTTCCTGGGAGATAGGCAAGTGCTCACGCTTATCCAAAATTCCAAATATCCCAAGTGGCTCGGCCCGTGTGCTGAATAAGGGCACAGCTAGCATTTGACGCACGTCGAATTCTGTTAGTAATTGAAGGTCCGCGCCAGGGACCTGTGTAGCATCGTCGGACCAAAAAACTTCCTTTTTAAGAATTACATCATGGATGACACCGCCCGGTATCACATAACCAGCCGGTCCCGCTTTGCCATCCAAGTAACTCCAGCGGACCTGCAATTTGCCGTCCTCGTAGAGCGCAATGAATGCGCGCTTAAAGCCGAGAAACTGACTGGCCCGCTGAATAAACCGACCCATAAATTGTTCAAGGTCCGAAATGGAACCCAGATCGGAGGCAATATTTACGATCTGGTGAAGCTCCTCAGCCTGCGTCCGTGCTTTCGCATAAAGTTCCGCATTCGAAATGGCAACAGCCGCGAAACTTGTAATCACCGGGAGCAGCTTTTTCTCTTCGGCGGTGAATGCTCCTTCCCGCCGTGGATAAACCAGCACCGCGCCTTCTCTATTGGAAGTACGGAACGGCGCGGCCAGCAGCGTACCTGCAGGAACCAGATCTCCCAAAAGGTGCGAAGCTGGATTTACCGCGACGGTGATAGGTTCACCCGCTTGAAGTGCGCGATTCGCGATGTCAGAAGCAAAATGCAGTCCCCGGCGGTCCTGGCGGGCGCGCACCGAAACCGTAAAAACGGGATCCTCGGTTGCGACCGACCACAATTCAAAACCGCTGACCCCCCGGCCCAAAACGCAGACCAGCGGAGTGCGAAGCAATGCTCGTACCCTGTCGGCGACGGAATCGACCAACAGCCGGAAGTCGGGCTCGGCGCTGAAGCTTTGCGCCACTTCTGCGAGAATCGCCGCACGCCGCTTTTCTTCCTTCGCCTGATGGGTGAGGCGCGCGGCTTCGAGCAAGCTCCCCAGTTGCGCGGCCAGGATACTGGCCTTGTTGAGATGGTCCTGATTAAAAAATTCGGGGTCGGTGGTGTGCACGAAGACTGTCGCCCCAATCGCCGTATCGAACATCACCAGTGGCACCGCCAGCAGCGAGCGGATGTCGAACTGCCGGGCCATGGGATAGCGATCCTTGTCCACGGAGTTCACCAGGATAGGTTTCCGCTTATGGATCGTCTCTACCACGATTGCGCTCTGATTGGTTTTCAAGCGGACATTGCGGAACTGGTCCGCCATCCAGCCATCCGCCTCTTCTGCCACTAGTTGGTCAGGGGGGAAGAAATGCCAGATGTAGGCACCGCTTACGCCAAAATAGTTGCGGGTGATTCGGCAAAATAGGCGCAGGATTTCCGCCGGAGAAACGACTTTTGAGGCGGCTGCAGAAAACTCCAGCAGCAGACTTTGAAAGCCTTCGTCCTGGGGAAACTGTTCGGGGGGTGAGCCAAGCATTTGTTCGGCGCCCGTAATGTAACTCCCTGCTACCGTCCGCGGTTATTCCAAGTTATTGATAAATCTGGACTCTATCTCGGTTTCTCAATTTGAGTCAAGAAAAAAAGCCGCGAGCGAACCAACGCGATTTATCCACTTTTGTCTTAAATCGAACGGAGCTTTTTGAGACGCATGGTCGCGTTTGTGAGACGAAAGATCGAATTTTCGTGGGTGCGGAGAGCGCGCCGGTTTGCATGTTATAGCAAACATAGGGACCATTATTCGGACAGGATGAGGTTAGGATTGGCAGCGGCGATGCATGTGTATCTCTTCCTTCGAAGGGAGATTCCTGCTTGCCAAGATCGCAACGACTATTACATACCACGCTCGCTTTTCTGCTCTCGTTGCTAGTTGCAGCTGCCAGCCTTGCGACGTATTCGCCTCACGCTTACGCACAAAATCATCAAGATCATCCAGAGCGCAAAGTCCGGATCAAAGTGGAACCCGTCTATCCCGACATCGCCAGAAAGATGAAGCTGAATGGCATTGTCAGAGTTGAGGTTGTGGTCTCGGCTAATGGAAACGTGAAGGAAACGAAAGTAATCGGTGGCCACCCGATTCTTGTCACTGCTGCAGTGGATGCAGTGAAAAAATGGAAGTTCGAGCCTGCCAACTCCGAAACCACCGGGACCCTGGAAGTTAAATTTGACCCGGGTAATTGATGAGTGTGGTTAGGGCGAAAACACTGGAGCCACATTCATGTCCATCACTAAACAACTCCACGTGCGCTTCGGCGCCCTACTGATCATCGTATTGCTCCTGCTCTTCGTCATTGTGGCGGCGGTGTATCGCGAGCGGAGCACCAAAGCCAGCGCTGCCCAGGCGCAGGAAATGTCGGAGGTCACCGACAGCATCCGTTCCCAGATGATGCAGAACCGTCTTTACCTCAGCAATTATTTGCTGAGCGGCGATACCCGCGAAGTAGAGCGAATGAATGAAGGTATTCATACGCTGGATGACTACCTTGGCAAGAGCCAGAAACTGGCCAGTTCCGACCAGCAGCGTGCGGCGCTCGATAGCGTAGCTAAAAATGAGAGTGCGTGGGCGACTGAGTTTGCTCAACCCATGCTGCAGAAGCGGAGAGAAGTTGATGCCGGGAACGCGACCGTTGCGGACCTCCAGATTTATTACCTGCAAAAGGATGCTTCCTCGTGGGTAAAGACTTCCACGGATTACCTGAACCAAGCGAATCAGGAGACCAAGGACCTAGTCAATAAGCGACGCAAATCCGATGAAGATGCCGGGACCGAAATCATGGTTATCGCGTCACTGAGCACGCTGATCGCGCTCGGGCTTGGCATCTTCATCGCGTACAAAACAGCGAGATCCATTACCGTGCCACTTGGCGAGTTGATGAAAGTAGCCAAACAGATCGGCGAGGCGGGGGAACTTGACCACAAGATTGATATTCAGCGCGACGATGAAATCGGACAGCTAGGCCGCACCTTCGACGGTATGGTTTCTTACCTTCGAGAGATGGCGACATTGTCAGAAGCAATTGCCGGTGGAAATTTGGGAGTGGAGGTCAGACCCCGATCCAAGAACGACACCTTAGGCAATGCCTTTACCAAGATGACAGAGGGTCTACGAAATCTGGTGCGAAACGTAAAGGACGCAGCTTCGCAAGTCGCCAGCGCATCGGCGCAAGTGGCTGGCGCGTCGGACGAATCGGCAAAGATCAGTCTGCAGAGCTCATCCGCGATCGATGAAGTCACTAGCACCATGCATGAGATGAGCGTCAATGTGCAGAACATGGTCAAGAGCACGCAGATACAAGCTTCCAGCGTGAGCGAAACTTCAGCGTCTATCGATGAGATGGTCGCGTCTATCCAGCGCGTGGCCGATACCGCGAAAGTGCTGCTCGACATTTCCAACCGTTCGCGCGAAGAGGTGCACAGCGGCATCACCACCATGGATAAGGCCACTGAAGGCCTGAACAAGATCAACGTGACCATTGACGCGTCAGGGGAAATTATCGGGGTGCTGGGGCAACGGGCTGACGATATCGGAAAAATTATTGAGGTCATTGATGACCTGGCCGAACAGACTAACCTGCTCGCCCTCAACGCAGCCATCGAAGCGGCGCGCGCCGGAGAGCATGGACTTGGTTTTGCGGTCGTTGCTGACGAAGTTCGCAAGCTGGCGGAAAAATCAGCGCAATCGACCAAAGAAATTTCTGAGTTGATCCAGAGCATTCAGAAGGAAGCGCGAAAGGCCGTCGAGAACATGGACCAAAGCACCGAGATCGTGGACCAGGGTCTTCAGCTGGGCCACGAACTCAATCAGGCTCTACGCAAAATTTCCAACGTGGTCACGGAGGTTTACAAATTCGCGCAGGAAATTGGCGCAGCCACCAATGAGCAATCGCATGGCTCATCGCAGATTGCCCGCGCTACGACTCGCTTGAATGAAATTACCCACGAGATCAATTCCGCGGTCGAAGAGCAAGCCTCGGGAGCGCACGCAGTGGTGAAAGCCATGGAGCGCATGCGCGAGCTGGTGCAGCAGACGACGTCGGGTTCGACTGAACTGGCGGCTTCGGCGGAGCAGATGTCCAAGATGTCTCGTGGGCTGCTGGATTCCATGAACCGTTTTGGAATCGAAGGCGATTCAACGCTGTTGGGCGAAGAACGGGCGCGCAAGCCTGGCCGTCATGCCACTGCGGGATCACGCTAATGAGCACCGAAGCATCGCGCGAGATACATATCGTGGGCTTCCAGGTCGGCCGAGAGACTTACGGCGTGCCGATCACCTCGCTACACGAGATTGTGCGTGTGCCCGAAATCACCGCGATACCGGATGCGCCTGATTTCGTCGAAGGCGTGATCAATCTTCGGGGCAAAATTGTTTCGGTCATCGATCTGCGCAAGCGGCTGGGAGAAAAGAAAATCACTGCCACGCGAAAAAATCGCATTCTGGTAGTCGAGCACAACGGAAGGCTCTCTGGACTTATCGTCGATTCTGCGTCCGAGGTGCTGAAAATTCCTACGGGTGATGTCGAAGCCTCCCCGAAGGTGTTGCACGAGAGCGAATTGAACTGCGTAACAGGATTGGGCAAGTACAAAGGGCGGCTCATCGTGCTGCTCGACATGGCGCGCCTTCTCGATTTGGGGATCACGGCGAAACGGGACGCCGTAACCGAAAGCGGCAATGAAAAGCGGCGCGCAGCTGGCGCTAAATAAGGGCGGATCAAAGAACTCATGAGCACTCCGGCGGTGGCCATCCAGCTCAGTGAAGCTGAAATGCGGTTGTTGCAGTCGCTCGTCTATCACGAGTGCGGCATGTTTTTCGATTCGCGGCGGACCCATTTTCTTCAGGACAGATTGCAACGTCGCCTGCGCGAGTGCCGCCTCGATTCTTTCTATAGTTATTACCGGTTGCTGATCAGCACAGAAGGCAAGCAGGAGCTTTCCCGCCTGCTGGAAGACCTGACGGTCAATGAGACCAGCTTTTTTCGTAATAAGGCGCAGCTCGATCTTTTTCACAAACTCATCCTGGATGAAATGATTCGCAAGAAAGAAGCCGACGGGGAACGCACCCTGCGTATCTGGAGCGCGGGATGTTCGACCGGCCAGGAACCCTACACCATCGCGATGCTGGTGGCCGACGCGCTCGGTTATCACCAGCTCCGGATGCCGAATCTATCGACGACTACCTGGCCCAAACCGCTGGTACCTCCGCCCTGGTCGGTTGAGATTCCGGCCAGCGACATCAACTACTCGGTGTTGCGCGCCGGGCAGGAAGGTATTTATAGCGAGCATCAGATGTCGTCCGTGGATTACAACTACCGGCTGCGCTATTTCGACAAGGTCGGCGAACGCTACGCGGTGAAAAAAGCGGTGAAAGAGTTGGTCCACTTCGACTTCCACAATCTGAAAACTGAATTTCTGCCGCAGCGCAATGACGTAATTTTCTGCCGCAATGTAATGATGTATTTCGATGAGGCGGAGCAGCGCCGGTTAATTGAAAAATTCTATCGTTGTCTTGCTCCCGGCGGTTACCTTCTGGTGGGTCACGCAGAAAGCCTGCTGGGATTGACCACCAAGTTCGCCATGGTTTATCGCGACAGCGGCACTGCTTACCGTCGCCTCGAGGAGTCGCAATGACGCCATTCCGTCACGACCCGGGCGCGGAGATGCGCGAGCTGTTCTTCGAAACTTCGCAGGAACTGCTGCAGTCGTTAAATGACGATGCGTTGAAACTTGAGAAGTTTCCGCAGGACATCGAAGTGGTGCGCAGCATTCGGCGCACCGTGCACACGCTAAAGGGCGACGCAGCGGCTTGTGGATTTAAAGAGCTGAGCGGACTTGCACACCAGCTCGAGGACGCGCTCGCAGTGGAAGCCGTTGTCGCTACCGGAGCGCTGGTTGAATTGAGTTTCAAGGCGGCAGATGTCTTCGGTGAAATGCTGACCGCTTATCGCGAACGTCGCCCGCTGCCGGATACTTCCGAGATCGGACGCATGGCAAAAAATCTTGTTCCGGCCTTGCCCGGTTCACAGCAGCCGAAACGCAACAAAGTTCTGCCCGTTTCGTGGCGCGAGGAGGAGCAGAAGCCGGCCAGTGCGGCACAGGAAAGCGGTAACCGGATATTTCATGTCATCGCGCACATAGACCCACTCTGCGCCATGCCGATTGCTGCACGCCAGCTTGTAATTTCTGCGCTGGGCGGGATCGCGCAAGTGCTGGGAGTACGGCCGGAAGCAGGATCGGCAGAGAGCGTCAAGAAGCTCGACCTCTTAGTCGCGACCCAAGCTGGCGAAACCGACATCGTTTCCAAATGCCTGATTCCCACAGTCATTTCGCGGGTGGAATATTTCGAGATTGCGCTATCGGGTCAGCCCACGAAAATGGTAGCGCCGCTGAGTGTTGGCGAGGCATCGCTGGCCGACACGCCAATAACTGAAACACCAGAGGACCACAAGCAGTCGACTGCGGTCGAATCTCCCTCACCCGAAAGCACGCCGCAAACCATTCGCCCCGCGCTGCCGGAAAATATTTTGCGCGTGGACGCGGAACGAATCGATGACGTGCTGAACCTGGTTGGTGAGTTGATTATCGCCAAATCCATGCTGCAGCAGACCATGCAGGAATTTGCGCGCCGTTATCCTAAGGACGCTCTGCGCCCGCGGTTCTCTGATGCAATGGGATTTCAATCGCGAGTTCTGAATGATCTGCAGCGCTCGGTCATGAAGATACGCATGGTCCCAGTCGAGCAGTTGTTCCGGCGCTTTCCTCGCATCGTCCACGATGCCGCAAAAAGTTGCGGAAAGCAGGTGCAACTGGCTCTCCGAGGCCAGGAGACTGATCTCGACAAAGGCCTGCTGGACGCAATCGCAGAACCGCTGACCCACATCGTCCGCAATGCGGTTAGCCATGGAATCGAATCTCCTAAGGAACGCGAAAGGGAGGGTAAAAATCCCACGGGGACGGTTCAACTCAACGCTTACCACCAGGCAAACCAGCTGATCGTCGAAGTCACCGATGACGGCTCGGGCATCGACGCTGCCAAGATCAAGGCGAAAGCCCTCAAAGCAAACCTGATCAGCACTGAAGTCGCGGAACGCATGACCACGCAAGAGATATTCGATCTGATTTTCCGGCCGGGGTTCAGCACCGCCGACGAGATCACTGAAATTTCGGGACGAGGGGTCGGATTAGACGTAGTGCACAGCGTTTTGATGCGCATGAAGGGAACGATCGAAACCGAGACCGATCCTGGGCAAGGTACGACTTTCCGGCTGAAGCTTCCGCTGACGCTAGCAATTATTCAAGCCCTGATGTTCCGTATCGAGCACCGGCTGTATGCGATTCCTCTTAACGCCGTGGCTGAGATCGCACGCGCATGGGAAAGCGACTTGCATAACGTCGACGGCACTGAAGTCCTGCAATTGCGCAGTCAAGTTTTACCGCTGGTGCGTGTGGGAGGGCGGCAGATTTCCGACCGTAATCCAGGTAAAGAAAAGATTTTCGTTTTGGTCCTGACCTACGGTGAGCGCAAGCTGGGGTTGATTGTCGATGCTTTAGAGGGAGAAGAGGAACTGGTAATTAAGGCGCTGGACGATCAAACCGTCGCCTCTGACCTGGTGAGCAGCGCTTCAATTCTAGGGGACGGGCGGGTTGTGCTGATCATGAATTTAGCCGCAGTGATGGAACGTTTCGTCAGAGCCGGCACCAACGTCAGCCACGCAGGTTTGTTCTCGCGTGCGCGGCAGGATAATCACTCGACCGAGGTGCGCCAATGAGCGCACAACCGGTAAGGGTGCTGGTGGTCGATGATTCTGCTCTCATGCGGAAGCTGATCCCGCAGATTCTCTCGACCGACAGCGCCATTGAAGTGGTTGGCACCGCCATGGACGGCAACTTCGGACTGAAGAAGATCGAAGAACTTAAACCGCAGGTCGTCACCCTCGACCTGGAAATGCCCGGCATGGGTGGTCTCGAGATGCTGCGGGAGATCATGCGGCGTCATCGCCTTCCGGTCATTGTGGTCAGCTCGCACAGCACTCAGGGCGCGTCCGTTACTTTACAAGCTTTGTCGCTGGGAGCTTTTGACTTTGTCGCCAAGCCGACGGATGTGACTTCGCGCATGCAGGAAAGCGGACAGGAATTGATCGCGAAGATCAAGGCCGCCGCCCACAGCCGCGGCATTCAAATCACTCGCGACCTGCCGGAGCCGGTAAAACGCCTAAAAGCTCCGTCAGTTTCCAACCGCCAGGCGACCCGGATTATCGCCATCGGGATCTCGACCGGCGGGCCACAATCGCTTCAGTATGTGTTGTCGCAGCTGCCGGCGGATTTTCCCGGATGCATTGTGGTCGTTCAACATATGCCGGAGGGATTCACGGAAATGTTTGCCCGGCGCTTGAATGAGTGCAGCGCGCTCAGCGTCAAGGAGGCCCAATCGGGCGATGTGCTGCACGGCGGGCGAGTCCTTATCTGCCCCGGTAGCAAGCATTTAAAGGTGAAGCGGTTGCCCTTGGGGGACGTTGCGGTTTTGAGCGACGAAGTCCGAGTAAACGGTCACCGCCCTTCTGCCGATGTATTGTTCAAAAGTGTTGCCGAGGAATTTGGCGCGCGCGGCGTCGGGGTAATCATGACAGGCATGGGGGACGATGGGGCGCATGCGTTAGGCTTGATCAAAGCAGCAGGGGGCGTGACTATCGCGCAGAGCGAGCAATCCTGTGTCGTTTTTGGGATGCCGAAGGCCGCCATCGAGCGCGGCCACGCCATGCGAATTGTCGATCTGCAGCAGATGGCCAGCACCTTGCGCGCCATGTGTTCGGAACGAGTCGGGTCCGAGCGTGCGATGCGTGCGGCGAACGATTGAGTTTGGATTTACGGCACACCTTCGTGGGGTGCCGGAGCAGAAACAGAGGAGGAGGTAGTTATGGAGCAGTTTTCACCAATTAAGCGCAGCAAAGACGGGCAGGCGGTCCGCTATCTGATCGTCGACGATTCTGTCTTCGCGCGCAAAAACCTCGCCCGCATTATTGAATCGTTTGGGGGCGAGATCGCTGGTGAGGCCGGAGATGGAATGACGGCCATCACCGAATACGAAAAAGCTAAGCCAGACATCGTGCTCATGGACATTACCATGCCGCAGATGGAAGGCATTGAATCGGCAGAGAAGATCGTCCAGCAGAATCCGGACGCGCGCATCGTCATGGTGTCTTCCGTGGGATATCAGGAAAATATTGTGGCAGCATTACAGCGCGGGGCACGGCATTTCGTGCAAAAACCCGTGAAGCCGGAAGTGTTATATGAAGTGATCAAATATGTGCTTGGCGAAGACGGAGTAGTTGCCGCCGCAGCCGGCGCAGGGGCCTAGAAATGAAAATGGAGCTCATCCAGCCGTTCATCAACGCGGCAGACGCCGTGTTGTCTCAAGGTTTGAACTCTCCCATGGAGATTGGAAATCTCACCATGGAAAAAGATGCCTATCGTCTAAAAGGCGTCGCCGCCATGGTACAGTTGACCGGAGACATTGAAGGGCGCGTGATTTTCGATGCTGCGCCAGCGACCGCTGCGAAAATTGCCAGTCAGATCGCCGGCACCGAGCTTCCGGAAACAGACTCATTAGTGCGCGAGGCTGTCTGCGAATTGGCCAACCAGGTAATCGGCAACGCAGTTGCCACTCTGAACGATCAGGGCTTCCACTTCCGCGTGCATCCCCCGCACCTGCACACCTCTGAGCAGGGACCAAGAATTACTACCGACACGGAAGCGCTCGTGCTCTGCTTCGAAACCTCAAGTGGCAGTGTATTTATGAACATTGCTTTGCGCTATGGCGGATCAGCGGCAAACAGTGTTAGCGCCTGAATTGAATTGCTGACCAGAATTGTTTACATTGTGCTTGTGTTGTGATCGTCCCCTGCTTTTCTTCTTCAGTTTCCTCCACGCTGGCTATCTATAAGGTCGCGCTCAGAAGGTTTGCTATCTGCCTGAACGTCCGTATAGAATGCGCTCGTTCGTGTACCGGCCAGTATTCTTTCCTCAAACCCAGCTAAGCCGGAGAACTCCTCATGATGCCGAATCAAGCCGATCGTATTTGGCTTCTGCCGCAAAAGTTTTGGTCAGCAACGAAGGGAATGCCCGGAGAAGAAGTTGAAGCCTTGATGGAGCGCCTGATAGTTTTTCCTGCGGCGCGAGATTTCGAATCTTTACAGAAGTTTAATTTCGTTGTTGTCGGAAACCCTCACATTCACAACGCCGCGCAATCTTGCCCTATGAGATAAGGTTTGGACCGCTATCCCCGGCCTCCAAAATCGCGGCTTGGCAGCCTGGCCGTTTTGCTGACTCAAAAAATAAGGAGAAACATATGCCTACTATCACGGTGAAAGACGGCGCACAGCTTTATTACAAGGACTGGGGTACAGGGCAGCCGATTGTATTCAGTCATGGCTGGCCGCTAACCGCTGATGATTGGGATGGACAGATGCTGTTCTTCGGCCAACAAGGATTTCGGGTCATCGCCCATGATCGACGCGGCCACGGCCGCTCTACCCAGACTTGGGACGGCAACGAGATGAACACCTATGCCGACGATCTCGCGATCCTGACAGAAAAGCTTGATTTAAAGGATGCAATTCACGTCGGCCATTCTACTGGCGGAGGAGAAGTCGCGCGCTATATCGGCCGGCATGGGTCAAAACGTGTTGCCGGGGCCGTATTGATCAGTGCAGTTCCGCCCCTTATGGTCAAAACCGACAAGAATCCCGCCGGAACGCCGCTATCGGTCTTCGACGATCTACGGGCTCAACTTGCAGCAAACCGGCCGCAATTTTACCAAAACATCACCATTCCATTCTACGGATACAACCGGCCCGGCGCGAAGATCTCGGAAGGTATTCGGGAGCACTGGTGGTTGCAGGGCATGATGGGAGGAATGAAGGCCCACTACGACTGCATCAAGGCCTTCTCAGAGACCGACTTCACCGAGGACCTGAAGAAGTTCAACGTGCCAACTCTCATACTGCACGGCGATGACGATCAGATTGTACCGATCGCGGCTTCAGCTCCGCTGTCGGCAAAACTCGTGAAGAATTCCACGCTGAAGATATATCCGGGCTTTCCCCATGGCATGCCAACAACCAACGCCGACCGGATCAATGCTGACCTGCTGACATTTGTGAAGCAGAGTCGGCAAGCGGCAGCATAATTTTCGGCCCCGGTTCGACCCTCGGATCGGGGTCGATTTACGCTGTCGACCGCAAAGCTACCGAATGGTTTCCCGCATCCAAGATTCACCTATGTTGCTATCGTCTGCTGATCGGCCGGAGTGCTGGCCGTCGTTGCCACTCGATTCGTGGAAGGACACTTGTGGCACGCTCCACATGTGGACGCAGATGGTGGGAAAGGTGCGACTGGCGCTCACGCCCCTGGTAAATCACTGGTGGAATGTTCCGCTGTACGTGACCGTGCGCGGGTTGACAACCTCGCTTATCCCGTATGGCGAAAGATCGTTCGAGCTACGGTTCGATTTTGTGAAACATCAGCTGGTTCTTGAGACCAGCGACGGAGCGTTCAAGGCTTTGGCTCTGGAGCCTAAGTCAGTCGCTGAGTTTTACCAGGAATTCATACTTATACTTCGGGCCGAGGACATCAACGTTAAAATTTGGCCCATGCCGGTTGAAATTCAGAATCCCATTCCATTCGATAAGGACAGGGTGCACGCATCGTATGATGCCGCATCGGTGGAGAAATTCTGGCGCATTCTGGTATCGGTCGATGCGATTTTCAAAAAATTTCGCTCGCGCTTCATCGGCAAGTCAAGTCCGGTGCATTTTTTCTGGGGAAGTTTCGATTTGGCAGTGACCCGGTTCTCGGGCCGGCGAGCGCCTGAGCGGCCAGGCACTGACAAAATAACGCGAGAAGCGTATTCGCATGAAGTAAGCAGCGTGGGATTCTGGCCGGGCACTAGCGGGCGTTTCGGACGCGGCGTTTTATTCTTACGCTGCCCCAGAGCCGAATGGCTTCAAGCAAGCGTCGGCTCAGCCCAAAGCCGCGGGTTACAACGGCAGCCTGGGAGAGTTTCTGTTGCCTTATGAAGCCGTTCGCCAGGCCGAATCGCCCAGCGAATCGTTACTGCAATTCTGTCAGAGTACTTATAATGCGGCGGCTAGTCTGGGTAACTGGGACCGTGTGGCGTTGGAACGCGAAGCCGCCTGACTTTTTCGGAGAAAACGGCGAGTCTTTGAGTGTTTCCAGACATCTTAGTAACCGGAGAAACCTTATGATGAAGCGAAAGCGGTCGAAACTCGATGAGCTAGGGCCAGATTCAGCCGGCCAGTCTGGCGATACGCAGCAGATTTCGGACATCGCTAGTGCCGACTCTGAAAGCGTCGAGGAACTGGCGGAAGAGGGCAACGCGTTAGAAGCCGCTGCAGTTTACGGTGTCGAGAACGCGAAAGACGCCGATGTCTCTGAAGTCACTACTCACGAAGTTCCCGAAGATGATGTCCCCGGCGAGTATCTGGATGATGATGAGCACGTCGCATAACTGAAACATTCCGGGGCCATAACATCTCCTCTGCCGGCGATTAGAGGGTTAGCTTCTATTGTAGGCTGGTCCGCCTCCCTCTTAGCGCAAAATTACCGTCCCAATTTGACCCTCCACCGCGCGGCCGGTTCAGGTTTTGAATCTCGCCCACGGCGCGGGGCATCTTTTGCTGATAAGCGTTGGGTCGTAGGGAGTGTGCAATGCGGCAATTCACCAAACTAGCAATCCTCGCGCCAGTGGCGTTGGCGGCGGCTTTCATAAGTACCGGTTGCGGCAAGACGGAAGCGAAAGCTCCGGCGCCACAGCCATTGCCAGTAAAAGTTGAGACCGTCAATCTTGCTCCGGTTCCGCGGGCCGATGAGTATGTCGCGACTGTAAAGTCACGGCGCTCGGCGAGCATCCAGCCGCAAGTGGACGGGACGCTTACGCGAATCCTGGTGAAGTCAGGCGATCGTGTGCACACAGGACAAGTGCTCATGACCATTGATCCGCTGAAGCAACAAGCAACTGTGGATGAGCAACGGAGCACTGAAGCGCAAAAAAAAGCTACCTTTGATTACAACCAGCAAGAGGTCGAACGGCAAAAGAAGTTATACGAAGGCGGCGTGACCAGCAAGCAGAACTACGATTACGCGGTGCAATCGTTCGAAAACTCCAAAGCCGATCTCGATTCCGCCAAAGCCGGATTGCTCACGCAGAAGCGTCAGCTCGCTTACTACCATCTGACTGCTCCTTTCGACGGCGTAATTGGCGATGTACCAGTACATATCGGCGACTACGTTTCGCCGCAAACGCTGCTGACTACGGTCGATAAGAACACTGACCTGGAAGCTTACATTTACATTCCCACCGAGCGTGCTTCGGAAATTCGCATGGGCCTACCGGTGGAGGTTGTAACCAGCAGCGGCGAACTCATCGAGAAAACGAAAATCGATTTTATCTCGCAGCAAGTGGATAACGCGCTGCAGGGCATTCTGGTAAAAGCCCCCATCCATGCGCCGCGGGACAGATTTCGTAATTCACAGCTGGTAAAAGCGCGCGTAGTGTGGAGCACTTCTCCGGCGCCGACCGTACCCGTGCTGGCGGTTACACGCGTGGGTGGGCAGCCATTTGTCTACCTAGCTGATTCGTCCGGCAACGGATCCGTGGCCAAGCAGCGTGCGGTCTCACTCGGCGACACCATTGGGAACGATTACGCGGTCACTGCCGGGCTGAAAGCAGGAGACAAAGTCATTGTCTCGGGAACGCAGTTTCTTATAGACGGTATGCCGGTTCGGCCTATCAGCTAACTGCGGACTTCCGATCGGCGTTTTACAGACAACTCACGCGACTTAAAATTACGCAGGTGCCTGATGGTAGATTTTTTTATTCGACGACCGATTTTTGCTACGGTTTGCGCGCTGTTGATCATCCTGGCCGGCGCGGTTTCGATTCCTACGCTTCCAATCTCTCTCTACCCCACCCTGGCTCCGCCGCAAGTCACGGTGACCAGCAACTACGTCGGCGCCAATGCCAACGTGGTCGAGTCCGCGGTCACTATCCCGCTGGAGCAGCAGATTAACGGCGTCGAAGGCATGCACTACATTACTTCGACCAGTTCGAACGACGGCACGAGCAACATCAATGTGGTCTTCCGAACCGGCTATGACCTGAACATCGCCGCCGTCGACGTGCAGAACCGAGTCGCTACCGCGCAGGGCCGCCTGCCTCAAGAGATCAAAAACACCGGCGTCACCATCACCAAAGCGAACCCGAACTTCGTTTTTGCTGCTGGATTCTTCTCGCCCGACAACAGTCTTTCCAACCAGTACATTTCTAACTACCTGGATGTTTACGTTAAAGACGCGTTGAAGCGCATTCCTGGCGTTGGCGATGTTCTGATATTTGGCGAGCGCAAATATGCCATGCGTGTGTGGCTGGATCCCACAAAGTTAGCGGCGCGGCAATTGACCGCGGCTGATGTCGTATCAGCACTGCAGGAGCAAAATGTCGAGATACCTGCGGGGCAATTGGGACGACCGCCAGCCGATCCGAAGCAAAATTTTCAGGTGGCATTGCGGGTGGTTGGCCGGCTTTCGGACCCGAAAGAGTTCGAAAGCATAATTCTCAAAAACACTAGTAACGGAATTGTTCAGCTTAAAGACGTCGGGAGAGCTGAGATCGGAGCCGAAAGCTACGACACCAACCTCATGTACAGCGGACATGAAGCCATCGGCGTCGGAGTTCAGCAACTCTCGAATGCGAACGCCCTCGACGTAGATAAGGCAGCTAAGGCCGCCCTCGAGGATTTATCCAAGTCTTTTCCTCCGGGAATGAAGTACGTGATCGCGTTTGACACCACGACCGTGGTTGGAGACTCGGTCAAGGAAGTGGTCACGACTCTTGAAGAAGCGATCGTCATCGTCATTATCGTTATTTTTCTGTTCCTCCTGGACTGGCGCGCTACCGTCATTCCGGCGGTCACCATTCCGGTGTCATTGATTGGCACATTCGCATTCATCAAGATCTTCGGCTTCTCTATTAATTCACTAACGCTATTTGGAATAACCCTGGCGACGGGCCTGGTCGTCGATGACGCGATCGTGGTCATCGAAAACGCACAACGGCACATTGATGCAGATCACTCGGATCCGCATACGGCCACGTCAGTGGCCATGTCTGAAGTGGCCAGCGCCGTAGTAGCGACTTCGCTGGTGCTGATTTCGGTATTCGTGCCGGTCTCTTTCTTCCCGGGCACCACTGGCATTCTGTACCGGCAGTTCTCGCTGACCATTGCGTTTTCGATCGCAATTTCCTTGTTCAATGCGCTAACGCTTTCGCCGGCGCTGGCCGCGCTGTTGTTACGTGGCGAAGAATCAAAGTTCACCCTGTTCGATTGGACACACATCGACTGGCTGTCACACGGATACGCGACGTTCGTTCGCGGCGTGGAGGCCGGCATTCGCGGCACAGCGAACGGTTACGGCAAAGCTATTTGCCGGGTGCTGAAATACCGCTATGTGATGATTGTGCTGTTCCTCGCCGGACTCGCGGCAACTGCATACATGTATGTTCACGTGCCGACCGGATTCGTTCCGCAGGAGGACCAGAACTATTTCATCACTGTAATTCAAGCTCCGCCCGGCGCATCGCTTTCCTACACCACCAACATTGCGAAGCAGGCTGAGCAGATTTTGCGCGCCGACCCGGACGTGTTCGGCACATTCGCGGTCCCGGGATTTTCGCTCTCCGGCGGCAGTTCGCCGAACTATGGATTGGTGTTCGCTCCGTTAAAGCCGATCGATGAACGCAAAGGCGCAGGCCACGCCGCCAGCGATATCGTCGCCCGCGTTAGGCCGAAGCTTTTCGGAATTCCGGGCGCGATCGTGGCCGCATTCGAGCCGCCTGCGGTGAATGGAATCGGCAGCTTCGGTGGCTTCCAATTCCAGTTGCAGGATTTGGGCCGCAACACGCTGCAAGACCTCGACTCGGTGGCTCACAAGATCGTTGCCGGCAGTCATCAACGTCAGGACCTCACGGGATTATTCACCAGCTTCACGGCCAACGATCCGCAACAACTGGTAACCATTGATCGCGAAAAGGCCAAGGCCATGGGGGTTCCGATCAGCCAAGTCACCCAGGCGCTGGGCGTTTACATGGGATCGGAGTACGTGAACGATTTTGATTTCAATAATCGTTCTTACCGCGTGTACGTGCAGGCCGACCAGCCGTTCCGCATGACCTCGCGCGATTTGCGGCAATACTATGTGCGTTCGGACACAAATGGCTTGGTGCCGCTGGCGAATATAGTTTCGCTGCAAGAAGCATCAGGGCCGCAGGTCATCAATCACTACAACCTCTTCCGTTCGGCAGAAATCGATGGCGCCGCAGCACCGGGTTACAGTTCGAGCCAGGGCCTGAAAGCGATGGGGGAACTTGCAAAGCAGAATATGTTGCAGGGAATGTCTTACAGCTGGTCGGGACTGGCGCTGGAAGAAGTCGAGGCCGGCGGCAAAGCGCTCATTATTTTCGCTCTCGGCTTGCTGGTGGTGTATCTCACGCTTTCCGCGCAATACGAGAGCTTCGCGCTTCCGTTCATCATTTTGCTGGCCGTTCCGATGGCCGTACTAGGCGCGCTATTGTTCATCAACATGCGCGGCCTGGTGGACGATGTATACGTGCAAATCGGCCTGGTCATGTTGATCGGGCTTTCGGCCAAGAACTCGATTCTTATCGTCGAATTTGCCGAGCAATTACTTGAGCGGGGCCATACCATCATCAACGCGGCGATCGAAGCGGCGGAATTGCGGCTGCGGCCAATCCTGATGACATCGTTTGCGTTTATTCTCGGCGTGCTGCCGCTCTACTTCGCCAGCGGAGCCGGCAAGCTCGGACGGCACTCGGTAGGCACCGCAATCGTCGGCGGCATGTTGTTCTCGACCGTTCTCAACCTGTTTTTTATTCCAGTGCTTTACGTCATCGTTAAGACCTTATTGACCTCCTTCCGAAAGAAAAAAAGACCGGGCTCTCCCCAAGAAGGCAGGCGCGAAGTGATCGACCTGGATGGACAAACGAGGGGTCGTGAGTTAAAAGTTTCGTAAGCTGTTTAAAATCCCTATGTTTGAAAGCATTCTCTGCCAGGTCACAGAATACGATTCCGAGATCCTCGAAGCGCTGATTGAGCTCGCGGTGGAAATCGCACGCGAGGGACGCGAGGGACGCCGCATCGGAACTCTATTCACGCTTGGCGATGAGCAAGCTGTGCTCGCAAAGTCACGAACGTTAATTCTCGATCCCCTTGCTGGTCATCCGGAATCGTCGCGGCACATAACTAATCCGAATCTGCGCGGCACGATCAAGGAACTGGCCCAGCTGGACGGCGGATTCGTGGTCAGCCATGACGGCATTGTGCTCTCAGCCTGCCGTTATCTCGACGCTTTTGCCTCGCAGGTTGAAGTGCCGATGGGGCTGGGCAGCCGTCATATGGCCGCTGCAAATATGAGCGCCATCACCAACGCCGTCGGAATTGTTGTGTCCGAGAGTTCAGTGGTCCGGCTTTTCTGCCACGGGAAGATGGTGGGCGAGATCATCCCGGAACTATGGATGATTGATCACGCAGTACAGCTACGGGGGCCGGTGAAGAAGGAAACCTTCGGCGAGTTGACGGTGCTAACTCCCAATCCCCGACGCACCGTTGTCGCTAAATAAGTCCGGCCTCGCGAAGTTCCTCTGCTCCGCTGAAGGGCTGGAGTCAGGTTCCGTTCGAGGATGACGGAGGACCAGGTTTTCTCACTTGCCGATCCTCCAGCGCAACCGTGAGTGCACTAATAATCTCCATCAACTTCTTTGGATCTTTTTCTTGCGCAGCTTCCTCGGCAAGAATCTGCCAATCCCCATCGTCGGGCATCGAATGATACCTCCCCAGTGAAGGGAATGTACTCTGGATTTTGAGACTCGACGGTTCGACGTGAGACAAACCTCGCTTTTATTTGAGACTGCCCTCGAATCGGCCTACCAGCCCGACTTTATGCCCTTATTCTGTTCGTCCAGCCACTTCTTGAGTGGCGCGAAGTATTCAAGGATTGCGCTTGCGTCGGCTTCGCGCTGTCCAGTGAGGGCTTCCATTGCGTCGGGCCAAGGCTTGCTCTGCCCCATTTCAAGCATTTTGTTTAGCTTGGCGCCGGCCTCTTTCGATCCAAAGAACGTGCAGCGGTTGAGCGGGCCCTTGTATCCTGATTCGCGGCACATGGCGCGGTAGAACTGGAACTCGTAGATGTCGGCGAGGAAATAACGCATATAAGGTACGTTGCCGGCCACGTGATACTTGGCTCCAGGATCAAAGTCGGCTTCACTGCGCTCGACCGGCGGTACCACGCCTTGATATTTCAACCTCAGATCCCACCAGGCTTTGTTGTAGTTGTCGGGCTTGATCTCGCCCGAAAACACCTGCCATCGCCATTTGTCGATCAGCAATCCGAAGGGAAGGAACGCGACTTTATCCAAGGCTTGTCTTAGCAGGATGGGAATGTCGGCTTCCGGCGGCGGGACTTTTTCCAACAGTCCGATCTGCTTCAGATATTCCGGAGTGATGGAGAGTGCGATAGTGTCACCAATGGCTTCGTGGAACCCGTCATTGGCTCCGCTCAGAAACAGCAGCGGCTGGTTTTTGTAAGCGCGCTGATAAAAGTTGTGTCCCAGTTCGTGGTGAATGGTCACGAAGTCTTCGGCGCGGATCTGAATGCACATCTTGATGCGAAGATCGTCTTTGTTGTCGACGTCCCATGCGCTGGCATGACAGACCACATCGCGATCGGCGGGTTTCGTAAATAAAGACCGCTCCCAGAAAGTTTCTGGGAGGGGCGCGAAACCCAGCGACTTATAAAAATTCTCGCCGTACTTCACCATGCCGTGGGCATCGAGATTTTTGGCTTTGAGTAGTTCGGTCAAGTCGTAGCCGCTGCTGTTCTCGGGCAAGCCAAGAATCGGGAACACATTCCCCCAAGTCTGAGCCCAGGGATTTCCCAGCAAATGCGCGGGAAGAGGCCCGCTGGCCGAAACTACTTGCGTGCCATACTTCTGCGAAAGTCTCGCGCGCACGAACGTGTAAAGCGACAGATAGAGTGGCCGCACCTGCTCCCATAGGCGGTCTACTTCCGCGTCGAATTGCTGCGGCGGCATGTCGTATCCAGCGCGCCACAAAATACCGGTGTCTTTAAATCCCAGATCACGCGCGCCCTGGTTCGAGAGGTCGACGAATCGCGAATATTTCTTTCTCATGGGACCGCCGATCGCGTGCCATCCAACCCACACATCTTTCAGCTGATTGGGGTCGCGGCTGTCGCTCATGATCTTTTCAATTGCTGTGATGTCCAGGCACTTGCCCGATGCGTCGCAGTACTTGCCTTTGCCGTAGTCGGATTCAAGCGATGCCGCGATCTCACTCATCTCTTTTCTTAGCGCTGGATCCTTTGGGCCGGGGGCGGTGAGTGAAAGCTTCAGAAGCAAGAATTTGCGCGATAGTTCCGCCGGCATCTTCACGCCGTCGAAGCGCTTGGCCTGTTCGACCAGTTCGCTGGTCACCGCAGTCAGTTCGTCATTGGCGTCGGCGGCAAGGGCCTCGGTGTCATCGGTAATGAAGTTGTCGTGGACCCAATTCGCTTTGCTGACCTTCACGGTCAGCTCGGCCAAACGCCCTTCGGCCTTGTTCATGAAGGCTTCAGCATCGGCCACGGTTGGGGATCCGGAAGACTGCGCTTCGAGGACCACGGCGGACACCAGCAGAAAAAACGCGGCAAAGACGATCATCTTCATTATTTGCTCCGCAAAGATTATGCACGAGGGGAGGAAGGGGCTCAAGCCGGCCGTCCCCGGTTTGCTGAATCCTGTACCCATCTTTTAGAATCAAATGGTTCAGAACAAGCTTGGAGAACCCATGAAAGCAGCCATTCATCCTGCATACAACGAAATTCGCGTGCTTTGCGCATGCGGCAGCAGCTTTACCACGCGATCGACCCACAAGGGCGACATCCACGTGGAAATCTGCTCCAGTTGCCACCCGTTTTTCACCGGCAAGCAAAAGCTGATGGATACCGCGGGCCGCGTCGAGCGCTTCCGCCGCAAGTACGCCAAGGTCGGCACCGACAGCAAGGCGACCGCGGAAAAGAAGTAATCTTTGTAGACACGTAGCTGGCTATATCTCTACGGATGCTCAGAAGAGTTTACAGGCCTTCACCCCGGTGAGGGCCTTTTCCTTTTAGAATTGACCTGTGACTGAGATTGGAAAGATGCTGTTGTTTCTCAGCGTGGTCGTCGCGGCGATTGGTCTGACGCTGGTCCTGCTTGGCCGCACCAACCTTCCCATCGGCCGTCTACCGGGCGATATCGTATATCGCGGCAAACACACTACTTTCTATTTTCCATTGGTCACGTCCATCCTGCTCAGTGTGGTTTTGTCGGTGATTTTCTATTTGATTGGGCGATTCAGACACTGACCGTAACCCCCATTTTGGCTTAGCCGCGATCCGATGTGACCGTGACACAAAAAGCCGCCCTCACTCATATCGTGAGGGCGGCTCAGATTAAGTTCAGCGACGGCTTGCGGGCGGAACAATGCCGTTCATGCGCAGGTATTCCACCATCTGGCCATAGTGATCGTAGCTGTGACCGACCGCATCGATAGCAAACTGCAGACGCGTATGCTGCCGGGCAGTACCGGGAATTGCTGTTACTACATTCTCCTCATCTACCGTGGCGACCGCTCGATGCAGTTCTGCGAATGAGGCTGCCAGGTAGTCCAGGATCTGGGCTTTCGATCGAATCGAATCAGGTCCCTTCTCGGATTCCTGCTCAGGGGTGGGTTTTTGGACAAGGATGTACGTAGCCAATCGATAGTTGGTCGCGGCCACATGCTTAACTTGCTGGGCGAAGCTCCGGACCCCGTCAAACTGACCGGCAACCGGAACGAAAGAATACTTTTCCTCCGGCATGGCTGCGGCAGCCGAGGTCACTTCCTTTTCAGTATGCGAGACCCAAAAGTCGAGCACATCACTCACGGAGAGCTTGCTCTGGGCCAAGGAATTGTGACTGAACAGTACAGGAAACAGACACAGCAGAAACAAAGCGCTTTTCATGATATCTCCTTAAAAATCCAGCTGTTACGGCACTGGCGGTATCGCACGAGCAGGCACACACATAGCTCGATGCGCAGAGCAGCCTTAGATTTTCAGGAGTTGGGAGGACCGCGGTCGGTTTCAGGCGAACCGATTGACGAAACGCGCGGTACCGGAGTCGGGAGAACCGAAATACGTCCGCTCAAAATCCGCAGAGGGGCACCTGTTTCGAGTCGTGGGAATGCAAGAAACTGAAATTGTGCCAGCCCCCGAATACCACAGTTAGAAAGAGGCGCTTTCAACTGTGTGGCGCAGGGGGAACTGCCGAGACTGCGCGATTTGTGCGTACAGCCGTGGTCGGATTGCGAACGCGTGCAGGACTTAGATAAGGTGCGGCGAGGCCCCACGACGCAGGCTGAGGAGGAAGCTCCCAGCGTCAGAATCAGCAGCACGGCGACAATGCACGCGCGACTCACAGTAAAGCCAAGGTAGCACGAAATTATTTGATAGATGTCAACGTCAGCGGCGTTCGCGGACGGCTGGACGGTGGTCCTTCGGGTACAACACCACCGACCTTCGCAGGCCTTCGCCGGTGCTTTCGGTCGCAAGATCGTGCTCATCGCGCAATGCCAGGTGAACAATGCGGCGTTCGCGCGAAGACATGGGCGCAAAATGATAGGGAGTGCCGGACGTCCGAACCTTTTCAGCCGCCACCTTGGCTGACATACGCAACTCTTCCAGCCGGGCTTTGCGGTGGCCCATGCAGTCGAAGCTGATCTTCTCGTGCTCGTTGCCGGGAAGGCGCATCATCTCCATCGCCAGCAATTCCATTGCGCGCAACAACTCCGCGCCGCGCTCCAATAGAAGCGAGGAATCCGGCCCGGCGAATTCGACAAGAATATCCGGACGCTCCCAATCGCGGTCGTCGGCTATTACCGGATCGACGATGATGCGATATTTCAGCTTGAGGCCGGCATGCTTGACCATGCCATTCAGAAATCCATTGAGCTGGTTTGCAGATTCGATTTTGTCCATGAGATTCTAGCTCTCGGCTATTAGCCTTTAGCTCTTAGCCAGCGCGTTGCAGCCGAAACCGCCTGACGAGCTAAAGGCTAAGAGCTAGTTGCTTTCTTTCTCGCCCGCTTGGCGGCAATCTCGCGCATTTCTTTCCCCAGGCCCGTGCGGTTCATGATCGCCTGCTGGCCAATCATGATTAAGTTGCTCTCCGCATAATAAAGATTCAGTCCAGCTGGCAGCTTGAAGAAAAAGACGCCCATCATTACTGGCATGAGGAAGTTCATCATTCGCTGTTGTGCCGGGTCCATGCCAGGTTGCGGCGTCATGCGCTGCATCAGGAACATGCTGGCCGCCATGATCACCGGCAAAATCCAGTCGCTCGCCGACAAATCGTGAATCCACAACCAGTGCGCCTGTCGCAAGTCAATCGCGTTGCCCAGCATTTTGTAATACGCGATCAGGAACGGCATTTGCACCAGCAAAGGAAGGCAGCCGCTGACCGGGTTTACCTTTTCCCGTTTATAGAGCTCGGCGATTTCCTTTTGCATGTCCTGCTTGCGCGGATCACGCATGCTGTATTTCTTGTATTTTTCCTGGATCGACTTCATCTGCGGCTGCAGCTTCTGCATTTTGAGCGCAGATTTCATCTGGTAAATGCGCAGCGGCAGTAAGGCCAGCGTAATGATGAAAGTCTGTAGGACGATAGCCCATCCCCAGTTGTTGGTGTACTGATGAAACCAGCGCAGGCCGATGAATCGCCATTCGAAGAGCGGACGGGCAATCGCTCCCCACCAGCCGAAGTTCAGAACATTGCGCAAATCTTTGTCCGTGCCAGTGATGGTTGGAACCGAGACTGAATCCAACACCTGCAGCGACTTGGGACCCACAAAAAAACGCTCGCTCGACTCACCGGGGCGCCCGGCCGCCACGCCGAGAACGTCGACCGGTTTGGTTTCGTTAGGCTTGCTGGCATCGGTAACGATGTCGATGGCATTGTGGAGCGTCACCACATCGAGGTTTTCGGGATTGTCGGGGATAAATACGGCACCGAAGAACGCGCTGCTCGTGCCTACCCAGTCATACCTTCCATGCAGCGTGTTGCCGCTGGAAATTTTCTTGGCGGTAATGTGCTCGGTGTTGCTGTTCTGCTGATATTCGAATTGCCCCTGGCCATAGGCGTAAGGAGTAGTTTGATCTCCGAAGCCGGCTGGCCATGCTGGGAAGGCATATACCGGGCTCCCGTTCTGACTTACCGAGGTGTGAACGTGGATTACGTAGCTGTGATCGAATTGCAGCTCTTTACGGACAGTCAATCCGTTAACGGCGTACTCAAAGATGAGGCTCGTGGGCGCAGAAACGTTCCCTTTTGCGGATGCAACATACAGCGCAGAATTCAGCTGGTTGCGCAGCGGCTCGTCATAGCTCCAGAGGGAGAGAGGATAGCCGTATTTGGCCGCACCTGCCGGGTTCACAATGTCGAGAGGGCGTCCCTGATCATCCGAATATTTTTTCAGGATCCAAGACTTGGCCTGAGCCCCTCGGTTGGTGAAGGTGATGCGATAAAGATCATTCTCGACCACGGTCTCGGATTCGGATTCAGCTTGCTGGGCGGCAGGCGCGGACGTTTGAGAACGAGGAGCACGCTTTGTTGCCGCAACGGGAGTCGCGGCAGCTTGGTTGGGCGGCGGTGCTTGTGACGGAGGCGCGGTTTGGGTCGCCTGCTTCGGCTGCGCGGTGCTGGGCGTCGGCGCATACTTCTTCATGTACAGTTGCGCGCCAAAAATGACGGCAGCCATCAGCAGAAACACCAGCACAAAGCGCTGTTCAGTGCCGGGTTCGGATTGCGGACTCTTATACTCGGGCATTCGACTCAGTGGGTGGTATGGGAACAGACGCGGCCGGGAACTGGATCAAATCCCCCGCGCACAAACGGATGACAGCGGAGCAGGCGCCGAATTGCCAGCGCAGTGCCACGAACCGCTCCAAACTTGTCGATGGCTTCTGCGGCGTAATCGGAGCAGGTCGGCACATACCGGCAGGACGGCAAAAACATCGGCGAGAGCACACGCTTATATCCACGCAGCAACAACAGCAACAGGTTTTTGGGCGCGAACCGCACACCAGACTCTGTCGCCTCGAAAGTTCTCATCGCCAATTACCGATCACTGCGGATTGCCTTTCTGCAAATGTTTCTCGATCACCTGGAACGCCTTAGCAACTTCGCCCTGCAGATCTCCGAAGTCGGCGGTCATAGCCGAGCGCTTAGGATTGATCACCACATCCACGCCAGCACCGGTCGAGAAATTACCTAACCGTACAGCCTCACGCAAGCGGCGCCTGATTCGATTTCGCTGCACCGCGCCGCCCAATGCCTTGCTTACGGTGAAACCAACTCGCGCGCCCTTCAATTCGTCATCCGCACGCCGCAGATAAAAAACCGTCATGTGCGTGGCAAAATGCCGCCGTCCCTGTTTGTAAACTCGCTCAAAATCCGAATGCCGCAACAAACGATGGCTCTTCGGAAATGTGCCCTGCGATTTAGTTCGGGTCGCCTGATCTACCTTCACAGTTGCCCGGGGCGGGAACGCCCCTCCCCCAAGAAAACTGGCTTAAAGCGAGTACCCTCGCGAGAGCGGATAGAGGGTCGCGCTTATCGATTCACGAAAATCTATTCACGAAATCCGGGTTTTACGGAAACGCGCTTGCGCCCTTTGGCTCGGCGCCGGGAAATGACCGCGCGTCCGCCCTGGGTCTTCATACGGGTCCGGAAGCCGTGCACCTTCGATCGGCGGCGGCGGTTCGGCTGGAATGTACGTTTCGGCATGAAAAGTCTCTTGTGCTCCTGTCCTTAGCTGATGCCTGCTCAAATTGAGTGAAAGAAAAGTATAAATGACGGCAGAGGATAACGTAAAACGATTGGGGGTAGGATGTGGCGACGGGAAAAACGGCTAGTGGTGGAGACCAAGGCGGAATGCGCCGCGGCACCCCAGTGTCTCAGGCGGAGAAATCGCAAAGTTGTGATAACGCCTGCTAACCTCTATTTGACACGATTCGCCCGTTCTCAATAATTGTGGGAAGCGAGAACTCTAAGCATGAGACGACCATCACGCCAACATGTTTCAACTGGATCGCCGTTTGAGCCGAGAGTTGGAATTTCACGAGCGGTGCGAAGCGGGAGGATAATTGCTGTCACAGGCACGGCCCCGCTTGGCCCGGATGGCAAGACAGTATCGAAAGGCGATGCAGCGGCTCAAGCCCGGAGATGTTTCGAAATTGTGCAGTCCGCCATTGAAGGATTAGGCGGCAAGCTTTCTGACGTCCTACGCACCAGAATCTTATTAACTCGGATAGAAGATTGGGAACAGGTTGGCGCAGTCCATGGCGAGTTTTTTGGGAGCATTCGCCCTGCGAACACGATCATGCAAGTTGTGCGTTTTATCGATCCAGATTGGCTGGTCGAAATCGAAGCGGATGCGATTGTAGAGGATTGATGATGAGTGCTATCGCCTGATAGCGGAAATTGAGACTGATCCCGGCGATGAAAGGGATTTCACTTCTTATATGCGCAAGATCATTTCATTCGTTTCCCTCCTTTTATTCGCGTCCTTCGCTTGGCCTCAGGCCACCAAAGCGCCAGCGGTTCGGCGAGGACCGAGCGTTGCCGTCGGCGCTCAGGGCGTGGTTGTCTCCGGTAGGCCTGCGGCCACTGCGGCCGGCATCAAGATTCTGAAACAGGGCGGGAACGCCGCCGATGCCGGCGCCGCCACTCTGCTGGCGCTCTCCGTAACTTATGTAGGCGCATTTTGCGTGGGAGGCGAGGTTCCCATTCTGGTTTACAGCGCCGACCAGAAAAACGTGAAGCTGATCGAGGGAATAGGCGAAGCGCCTCGGGATCCCAAAGCCATCGCGTGGTACATGAAGCACGGAATTCCGGACGGCGACGTTAAGGCCGCCGCAGTGCCAAGCACGATAGCCGCGGTCGTCACCCTGCTGAAAGTTTACGGAACCAAAAGCTTCGAGGAGGTCGTGCAGCCGACGCTTGCGATTCTCGACGCGGGCGGTCCCGACTTGGTATATCGATACCGGCAGCGATCAGAAGATTGAAACCGGCGTGCACTGGCAGGCGGATTTGGCTGTGACCTTTCGCAAATTGGTGGAGTCGGAAAAGGCCGCGAAAGGCACTCGGGATCAGAAACTGCAAGCCGTCTCAGACCGTTTTTATCGCGGCGACATCGCCGACGCACTCGAAGCCTGGTATATCGAAAAGGGCGGTTTCCTCCGCAAATCGGATTTGGCCGCACACAAAACTCCCGTGGTTAATCCACTCAGCGGCACCTACCACGGCTACACGGTCTATAAAACCGGGCCTCTGACGCAGGGGCCTTATCTGTTACAAACGCTGCGCCTTCTCGAAGGCTTCGACCTGAAGAAGATGGGATTCAACTCGGCTGATTACATTCACACCGTGATTGAGGCCGAGAAACTGGCGCTGGCGGATCGCGATGAGTATTACGGCGATCCGAACTTTGCGAAAGTGCCGATGCAGCAGTTGCTTTCGGATCAGTACACCGAAATGCGGCGCAAGCTAATCGATCCGAAGAAAGCATCGCTCGAGCTTCGACCGGGTGACCCTTACAATATGAAACCGACCAAGCCGCCGACCATCACTGGCCCGTGGCATGGCGGTACTACGGTCATGTGTGTGACAGACAAGTTTGGCAACGTCATCGCCGCAACTCCCAGCGGACTTTCGAGCACAGCGGGCGTAGCCGGACGCACGGGCATTATCCACGGAGCACGCCTGACCAGCCTGAACACGTTTGCGGGAACTCCCGATGTCATCGAGCCTGGGAAGCGTCCGCGAATTACACTGAGCCCCACGCTGCTATTCCACGACAACCAGCCGGTGATGGCGATCTCAGTAGCTGGCGGCGACCAACAGGACCAGGCAGCCATCCAGGTCATCCTCAATTATGTGGATTTCGGCATGGGCCCCGTGGAAGCGTTCAAGGCGCCGCGCTTCTCCACCGAGCATTTCGTCGGTTCGTTCGGCCAGGACCGCCCCCGATTGGGTAGCTTGTCCGTGCCGAGCTCGCTGCCGGAAAGGGTGCAGGCTGAACTAAGGGCTCGTGGCCACGTGGTTACAGTCAGCCGCGAAGGCGTGGGCGGAGTCGGACTCATTGGCATCGACCCCAAAATCAAACAGGCCACCGCCGTTGGTCCAGCCACCGGCAAAATGGAATAGGCTCTTTGACCACGGCACGCTTCTCTCGTCGTTATTTGAATGACAATGCTAAGCTGAAGCAAAATTTCAAACTGGATGCCGATGCCCTTGCAGCGGGAAAATGTGTCTCCAGCGGCCGTTGACAAGCCGCGGACCGAACTGCGGCACGCCACCAGCCTGAGTATTGCCGAAGCTACCTTGCTCAGCGCTGCAGTTTCCCTGACCGTCTTTGCTCTGCAGTGGCGCTATGGCTTCTTGTGGAGTGATGAGGGCTGGCTGTGGTACATCAGCCAGCGCACCGCATTGGGAGAGGTTCCGCTCCGCGATTTCTTCAGCTACGACCCTGGAAGGTACTACTGGTCAGCCGCCCTTTTTAAGCTGACTGGAAGCAACGGTCTGTACCAACAGGTCCTTGCTGATTATTTGTTCGCGATCATGGGTCTGGCGGCCGCATATTTCGCCATGATTCGAGCCGGGCTGGCCAGAAGCTGGCGAGTCGCAATTCTTCTGCTGTTGGGCGTAGTGATTGGATTCCCCCGCCACAAAATCTATGAACAAGCCTTGTCGCTGATGTGTGTCGGTGCGATCGGGTTTGTGTTTGCGGCCCCACAGAGGCTGAGGCGCTGGTTCCTTCTCGGGATTGCCATGGCGCTGGCTGCGTTCTTTGGCAGAAACTCTGGCATATTTTTCGGGCTTGCTGCCATCATCGCTTTTGGTCTGTTGAGCCTGCGGCGCGAAGCGCCGCCCATTGGCCGGGCCAGTGGGGTTCTGGCCGGCGGCCTGTTGATCGGTTACTCGCCGATGTTCATTATGCTAGTCGCGGTTCCGGGCTTCGCGCCGGCGTTTTTCAACTCTCTTCTGCTGACACCAAAGTGGGCTTGGTCGTTGAAAATTCCCTTTCCCTGGCACGTTCACCTGCACGGACTCAGCGGAATAGGTCGGCTACAGGCGCGCGCGGTCGCCTGGTTATGCGTCGCTGTCCCGCTGACTTACGCAGCTGTTCTGTGGCGCGCCATCCGCTCGCGAGCCCAGCTATCCGACTTGGAATGGCTTTCAGTCGCGGCGTCGACCGCGGGGATCGGATTTCTAGTCCATGCCTTTTACACCGCAGACTTCTTTCACATCGCTGAAGGCATCGTGCCATTCGTAATTGCAGCGGGTGCGCTGTCAGCATGCTTGTGGGAGATGCGGGTTCGGCGATGGTCTGCTGTCGTTTTTCTGGCTGCGGCATTCCTGATCGTCTGCGCCTGGCTTCCCATGGAACCACTGTTCCAACATTCGCGGGCCCAGGCCAACGCTTTCGCCGACGTGCAGCAAATCAGCATCCACGATAAATCTTTCGAAGTTCCATCCCAACAGGCCGAGATCATGAATATAGTAGGGGCTGCGTTTCGTGAGTGCGGTCTGCGCGATGGCGGGCTTCTTGCGGCGCCATATTATCCCGGCCTGTACGCGTTTCTAAACACCCGTGCCCCTTCGTGGGACACTTATTTTCTCTGGCCGCGAAGCGAGCAGACTCAGCAAGACGCGATCGACGCCCTGCAGAGGAATCGCACCGCGCTGATTCTGCTGAACCCGGAAATGCCGCTGAATGGAAGAGAGGGTCTCGAACTCATTCACACTAACCCAATGCTCGTCGCCTACGTTAAGGAACACTATCAACGCAGCTCGCTGAAACTCCCGGAAGGCTTCGAATTATATTTTTCGCCACAACAATGCCAGTATCCTCCGGCAATAAATTAATATCGCGATGGCGGGCCGGCAAAAACGTTAGAACAAATGGCAACCTTGTTTAAAAGCGTACGGAAAAATGACGCAAACAGGATTTGGCTACGTGTATTGCGGCGCGCTAAAACGCTTTTCCTGCACCACTCTCGTGGCATTAACAACTCTGCTACTTGACAGAAAGTTTTCTGCGCGGTTGGAATCGCGCGCGCAAAATTGTTTTGAAAAAAGATTTCCACAAACAGAATTTTTTTGTGCTAGCATGACGCTCTGTTGAACCTGATCGATTTGGTTCCTTCGCTAGTTCGTCGAGCAAAGCTTCTCTGGTCAACAAAACGATACCGAAACAGTAACTTGGTTTAACCAAGGCGCTGCCCCAGCCAGCGGCCCTCTTATAAATTTTTATTATGTCTGTTCCGACTCCTACTCTTTCTCCGAATCCGTGGTTGCGCATCCTGGATGCGCTCGAAAAGAAAATCAACCGGCACTCTTACGATACCTGGCTGAAACCCACGCGCTACAGTCACTCGAGCAATGGGATCATGTACATTCGCGTTCCCACCGTCGAGTTCCGTCACGTGGGTGATAAATATGCCGACCTCATCCAGGAGGCGCTCGATAATCTCAATATGGATTATCGCGATGTGGAGTTCGTCACGCCTGACGATGATCCCGCGGCAACGCCAGTGCGGCACGACGGCGGGCTTTCCGCACCCCCAGCGGCTCCCCCTGCGATCCACGTTGCGCAATCGCGTTTCGATTGGGACGGCGCGGCCCAACTGAATGCACGCTATACATTCGACGGCTTTGTGATCGGCAGCGGCAACCAGTTCGCGCACGCGGCTTGCCAGGCAGTGGCCCAGCGTCCATCGAAGGCTTACAACCCGCTGTTCCTGTACGGCGGAGTGGGCATGGGCAAGACCCATCTCATGCAAGCCATCGGGCACGAGGTCAAGCGGGCAATGCCGCAGGCGGCCATCTGCTATGTCTCCAGCGAGAAGTTCACCAATGAAATGATCAACTCACTGCGCTATGACAAGATGACGACTTTCCGCGACAAGTTCCGCAATGTGGACGTCCTGCTGATCGACGACATTCAGTTTCTGGCGCAAAAGGAACGCACGCAGGAAGAGTTCTTCCATACTTTCAACGCGTTGCACGAGTCGATGAAGCAGATCGTGATTGCCAGCGACCGTCCGCCGAAAGAACTTGCCGAGATTGAAGATCGACTGCGCAGCCGGTTTGAGTGGGGATTGATCGCCGACATCCAGCCGCCTGATCTTGAGACCAAGGTCGCCATCCTGCAGAAAAAAGGCGAGCAGGAGCGGATCACGCTTCCCACCGACGTTGCTCTTTTCATAGCTTCGAACATTCGCTCCAACGTGCGCGAACTCGAAGGCGCGCTCATCCGGCTGGTGGCACATTCATCTCTCACTAACACTGAGATCACGCTGCCTTATACGCAGCAGGTACTGAAGAACTTTATCGACTCGCAGGCCCGGAAGGTCACCATTGAGTCCATTCAGAAAGCTGTGGCCGAGCAATTTGGACTGAGGCTGCTGGAAATCAAAGCAAAAAATAATTCGCGCGCCATCGTTTATCCCCGGCAGATTGCGATGTACTTGTCCAAACATTTAACCGAAGCGTCGCTTCCGGAGATTGGTCGCCAGTTCGGGGGCAAGCACCACACCACCGTCCTTCACTCCGTCGAAAAGATCGAGGGGACGCGGAAGAACGACAAAGATTTGAACAGGATGCTCAACAAACTAACCGAGCAACTTGGCGGATAATGCGAGTTCGGGGCGTGATTTCCAGTTTTTCGCCGGTCTTGCAAAACGTCAACTGTGCGCAGGTTGTGGAAGCTGTGAATACCGGAAGCGAAACTCAGGAATGCTTCCCGTTGTACGGTGGTGGGCTACTCCAATCGGGTCTGATTTTGGACACGAAGGTAGGTTCGGGAGTGAAAGGTAGCATTAGACTTGGAATGGATTTCCACTTTTCCGACTCACCTACTGTTACTACTGGTTTTGATGTATTTTGATTTGATATAAGGAAGTACTAGAAGTAAGGCGACCACTCCCGAAGTCCACTTCGTTCAGGCGGGTCGCATCACACGAGCAGGGGTCTTTGGTCTATGCCGGTAGAAGCGATCGCATCCTCCGCAATCGGAACCTCCACGATGGAAATCACCATCAGTAAGTTCGAACTGCTTCGCGAGTTGGCCGCGACTCAGGGAGTAGTCGAGCGCAAGACGACGATTCCCATCCTGTCGAATTATTTATTCGAGGCCGGCGGCGACCGGCTCTCGCTGACGGCTACCGATCTTGACCTGAGCCTTCGCACCTCCTGCAGCGCGAAAGTGAAGAAAGAAGGCGCGTGCACGATTCCGGCCCGCAAGTTGCATGATTACGTTAAGTTGCTGCCCGATGCCGACATCACCATCAAACTGCTCGATAACCACTGGGTAAGCATTCGCTGTGGACGCTCCAACACGAAGATGGTAGGCATGGCGCGTTCAAATTTCCCCAGCCTGCCGGTTTTTCCGACCGCCAACGTGGTGAAGATTCCCGCCCAGGTCCTGCGCGGAATGATTGCACGTACCAGTTTCGCAATTGCCAACGAAGAGTCTCGTTACACCCTGAACGGCGCGCTGATGGTGCTCAAGCCCGAGTCGATCACCATGGTTGCTACGGATGGCCATCGTCTGGCTCACGTTGAGCGCGCCAACGAGAAGTTTGAAGGCGTCTCCGGAGAACTCAAAACTCTGGTCCCGAAGAAAGCAATGGACGAACTTCGGTCTTTGGTCGATTCAACCGATGTTGAGACCATCGAATTCGCGAAAGATGAATCAACGCTCTTCTTCCGAATCGGACCGCGGCTGTTGACCTCGCGCCAACTCACCGGGCAATTTCCGAACTTCGAAGCCGTCCTGCCCAAAGACAACAACCGCATCATTGCATTGCACGGCGAAGACCTGGGCGCGGCCATCTCGCGCGTGGCCCAGTTTGCCGACGAGCGCTCGCGCGCCGTGCGCCTGAAGCTGGAAAAAGGCGAACTGAAACTTTCGGCTTCATCGACCGAAACCGGCGAGTCCGAAGATTCGATCGAAGTCGACTACAATGGCGAGCCGCTTACCGTCGGCTTCAACGCCCAGTACATCACCGATTTCCTCAAGGCCGCAGGTTCAGGCGACGTTCGCCTGGAACTGAAGGACTCCCAGTCCGCCGGCCAGCTCCGCCCCGCCGAGAGCGAGGATTACAAGTATCGGTATATTGTTATGCCGATGCGGATCTGAGGCAGAAATGGTCAGTGTTTTCTTGTCACTCTGATGTTTCCGTCCTCGATCATCCACTCGCCGACAGTTCCGTCGAATGTAAACCTCCAACGTCTCAGGACATCTCGTCCAAGAAGGCATTGAACGGGCTGGAAAGGCAGATCGCAACATATAAGTTCCATCGCGTCTATTCTCGTGAGCCGGTACCGTGGGAACCCTATCGAAGCCGCATACACGCTAACGTCCTCATTGATGCCCCCTGCTCGCGCGATCCGCGTCACGTCCACTCGTGGCAAGCCTATCCGGGAGACGGCTTGGGGGGTTATGACTGTTTTGGCGGCTCCGGTATCGATCAGTGCAGGCATCCTGCAGAACTGAGTGGAACCCTGCAAAGTCGAGTTGATGCCCGGCAAAATTGGGAACCCGACCTCAATCTCCAGCCGCGGCCCCCACTGCTGGAGACTGTATGGATCACGCCTGGGCGACTTATGCTCATGCACCCTGGGCGGGGTTTCTTCGGTGCGAATACCTCTATTTTCTGAGCGCTCGGTCTTGAGTCTCTGCAGTTCCTCTATGCTCCTGCGGATTCCAACGGCAATATTTGTGAATGCCTCATCCTGATCTATCCATCTGGTCACCGGCTTCATGTCCTTGGGCAGGCCCTGTAACTTGTAGAAAGGCGCACCATCAAAGTCACATGGGCGTAATATCACCGGAACTACCCGTGCTTCCCCAAGCTCGTGTCGTTCCATTGCCCGTTTCATTTCCTTGTCGTAGCAATAATCGGATGCGATAAAATCCGCGCTCACTAGAAGGAGGATGATGTCGGCCTTATTAATGCGCTGGTCGATCTCGCTACCCCAGTCCTTCCCCGACGGGATTCGCCTATCATGCCAGCTCGAGATTATGCCTTTCCTCTTCAGGATACTAAGGTGCGTCTCGAGCTCGTCCCGCAATGCCTCGTCCTTATGCGAATAAGCGTAGAAGACCGAGACCGGCTTCAGGGTTCCAGCAGAATTTGAATCTGGCATGCTCATCAGAATGAATCCAACTACGACGAGATCCACATGGTGGCTGGAAACACTGACACTGTCGGTTCATCATCAACGATCTGCTTAACGAGGAAGTCATTGTCGACGCCCCAAGCCATGGCGCCAGCGCGATAAGCTGTCTCGAACGTAGGAAAGAAGCCTAAGACGAGCTCGTTTTTGACGACGACATAGTATGCTCGATGTTCTCTCAGCCACACGTCTCTGTGAGCCGCGTAGAACGCAAGTTCACCTGCCAAACGTCGATTGCTCGCCGCCATGCTAAACCTTCCTCCTAAGCTGAAACGTAGATCGTCGAAGCTTGAGCCTGATTAGGGCGGCAGTCAAGTTTCTTTTCTCGATACGGTGCATGCTCGCTACTCCAAGCTAAAAAAACGCATAATCCGGCGAAAATCGTGCTACAATCCCTCGCTATCTCGGGTACCGAGAAATGGGGCGTGTTCTCAGCGTAGTCATGAGGAGGCGCCATGTCTCGGAAGTATCTGCTTTTAGCCCTTTCGGTTTTTCTCTCTTCCATCGTCGTTCAAGCTGCAACCAGGGACCTGATTCCAGCCGGAACGCTCCTGCACTGCACCATGGACGAGCCGAATTTTTCACCTAAAACTGCGCAGGTGGGCGATCCCGTCCTGTGTAATCTTGGTCCGCTCGGCGCGTTTGGACATTCGGTTTTTCCGCGCGGGGCTGAGCTCAGCGGGCATTTGCAGGACTATAGAGCGCCCGGCCACTTCTGGGGTAAGGGCTGGATGAGCATCGAATTCGACCGCATGATCCTGCCTGGGGCAAACGTACTGCCGCTTTCTGCGAAGGTCATCAATGCGCCGCATAACAAGGTCGATAACAAGGGCGACATCAAAGGCAAAGGCCATCCCACACGCGACGCCGTGTTGTGGACCGTCCCCGTGTTCTGGCCGAGCAAGATTCTGACTTTGCCCGCTCGTGGGCCCTACCCGACGCTCAAAGGCGAAACCCGCCTTACCCTGCGCCTGATGGAAGATGTGGAAGTGCCGTTCGCGGTGGCAAACAACGGCGTGCCCAGGCCGGATTATCGGCCGAGCGCCTATCGCGGAAATACGTCGCTTTATCAGCCAGCTTCGACAGCACGCTCAGAGAGCGTACCGCCGGACGAGTCGCCGGTCCGGCGCATCACTTATAGCGAGCCGCGTTCGATGACTACCCAGCGGCGCAGCCAGGTCACGGTAATCGCCCTGCAGGCCGGGACGGCGTTGATCGCCAGCCGCTACTGGGTTGAAGGCGAGGACTTGCACTGCGTCTCGCAGGATGGTTCAGAGCAGAACGTACCGCTTACCCTGGTCGACCTGGCTCAGACCGTTAGGGTCAACCAGGAGCGGAATGTGGCGTTCTCGCTACACTCCAGGCCGAGAGAGCGAAGCAGATCGGCTGACGACGCAAGCGTGGTACAACAGTAAGGTAGTCGCGCCGGCTCATGATTATGGCGTCCGTCCCTCGCGATTAAAGGGGCGGACGCCTCTTTCGTCGCGTGCAACACACCCGTTGACGGCGCCTTCTCCGAGGAATACTCTGTTGTCCCTACTCGGAGGCCCCCTATGCTCAGCGGATTTAAGCAGTTCATTCTTCGCGGCAATGTCGTGGACATGGCGGTCGGCGTAGTCATCGGCGCGGCCTTCGCCACTGTAGTTACGGCGTTCACCAAAGACCTGCTCACGCCGTTGATCGCCGCCGTAGCGGGTAAACCTGATTTCTCCGCGATTTTTTTCACCGTTCACAACAGCAAGTTCTTGCTCGGTGACTTTATCAATGCAGCCATATCGTTTCTGCTGGTCGCGGCCGCGGTCTATTATTTTGTGGTGACGCCGGTCAATCTTCTGGTCGCTCGCATGCACCGGTCCGCAGCGCCTGCCGATCCCACTACGAAAAAATGTCCAGAGTGCTTGAGCGAAATTCCCATAGATGCCCGCCGGTGTGCGCATTGCACTGAACCAGTTGGCGCCCGCGCCGCGTGAGGGCTGTTGTTTTCAGTAGGATTAGGAGTGTGATCCTCCTCCATTTTTCCGTCTTGCTATTCCTCGTTGCTGGAAATCTGTCTGCTCAAACACTCAAGTCTAAGGTAAGGGCGCAAGAAGAATGCGGCCCGCTGGCCGCTCAAGTCCTGAGATGTCCGAAATATGGATTTACCTACCAGGTCATCTTTGGCTGGGTCGATCGCACCGCCGACATGCAGCAGGATGAGAGCTTGCCTGACGAATCGGAGAGTCAGTCACCCAAAGAAACCAGCCGCGAAGCTGATCACCCGCAACCGGCGAGTTCAAAATCCTCCAAGACCCTGCTTGCTGTCTTCGAGCGGCCACCCGCCGCGCCCGGCGAGACGATCAACTCCGCCGTCGTGATCGCCGCCGAGCCGCTGGCCAATTATCATGGCATCAAGACCGCCGCTGACTATTTCAGTCCCATCACCGAACTTGCCGAGCAGCGTGGATTCAAAGTGGTGAACGAGCCCTATGTCTTTGGGCTTGGCGCGAAGCAGTTAGTGCGCGGCGACTACAGCAAAGAACGCGGCAAACTCACGATGTGGCAAACTTCGCTGGTGATGATCGAGAAGGGTAATATTGTGTCGTTCACTTTTATTGGCGGCGGCGAAGACGAGGTGAACGATCTGATTAGCGATCTTGTTTTCCGCGCCACAAGGTCGAACTCGCAAATTCCCAAGGACAAGAAATGAAAACTGTTCTGCGTTCATGGTTGTTGCTGGGCTTGATTCAGATTTGTTTTCCCTTGTTTGGCTTTGCACAAGGACACGCGCACAAGTCCCTGCTGTTCGTCGGCACCTACACTGCAATGGACGGCAAAGACACCGGCAGCAAAGGAATTTACTCGTATCAATTTAACGAGAGCTCGGGCAAGCTCGTGCCTGCCGGAGTTGCCGGAGAGACCGTCAATCCCTCGTTCCTGGTTGTAGCTCCGAATAAGAAATTCGTTTATGCGGTTAACGAACTGCAGAAATACAACGGTAAGTCGAGCGGCGGAGTTACTGCCTTCGCTCTAGATAGCAAAACCGGTAAGCTCACGGAGTTGGATGAGGTGGCTTCTGGCGGCGCCGATCCTTGCTATATCTCATTCGACCGCACCGGCAAATACATTCTGGTCGCAAACTATACCGGAGGAACCGTGGCCGTGTTTCCGGTTTCGTCCGATGGCCACATCCGGGAGGCTTCATCCGTGGAGGATGACAAGGGGGCGCTCGGTCCAAACAAAGAACGCCAGGAGCATGCGCACGCGCACTGGATTGAAGCTTCCGCACGGAATCGTTTCGCGTATGTAGCTGATCTCGGTCTCGACCGAGTGCTGATCTACAAATTCGACGCTGCCAAAGGGATATTGAGCTCCGAAGCAGCCGGACCATCGGATAGGAGTTTCTTCTCGGCGGCAGTCGCTCCCGGTACCGGGCCGCGTCATGTGGCATTTTCCCATGACGGGAATTTTATGTACGTCTTGGGGGAATTGGATTCCACTGTGACTGTCTTCGAGAACGACGCAAAAGAGACCTTCCGTTCCACACAAAAGATTTCAGCGCTGCCGGCCGGGTTCTCGGGAAAGAACGATGCCGCCGAGATCGCGATTCATCCCAGCGGAAAGTTTCTGTACACCTCGAACCGCGGCGATGACAGCATTGCCGTATTTGCGATCGATCGCGCGACCGGCAAGCTGACCTTTACGCAACGCGTTCCGAGTGGAGGCAAGGAGCCGCGTAATTTTGCCATTGATCCTCAAGGGACCCACCTGCTGGTTGCGAACCAGAACAGTGGCAATATTGTGGAGTTCGGCATTGACCACAGTACCGGCAAGCTCACGGCTGTCGGCGAGGTCGCAAAGGTGCCGGCGCCGGTGTGTCTAGTCTTTCTGGAGCTTGATTGATCCAAACGTCAGCCTTCTAAGATCAGATCGCGCGGGGGTAACCGTCGATCGCGTGAACGGGAGTGTGCCTACTCCAGGGCTTCGGGGTGAAGGCCGATATCTTTTTCCCCGGCGGCTTTTTTCTCGATGTATTTTTTCATCCATGCTTCCCAGCTTTTACCGGCGGCGGTGTCTTTGCCGGTGAAGGCCAAGGCGGCAATATCGGCGTAAGCGATCGAAATTTTCTGATTGCCTGTCTTTGGATAAAGGCGAACGACCGAATCAGACAGTGAATGTCCGGTGCGACGATCGAAAATGTAGCCCTCGACTTTTTCACCGTTCTTTAAGGTGAGCGTCACATCCCCGCGGAAGTCGAAGGCTTTTTCGAGGGCGGCGCGAATCTCTTCGCCACTGGCCAGCTCCGGAATCCAGCCTTCCAGGTTTTCGCGTTCGCGCCCGGGAGCGTGTTCAAGCTCTTCCGGATTGGCGCCGCGTTGAGGAACACTCATGTTTGGGGGTCTCTTTATTCAGGCGATCGGAGAATCGGCGCCTCAGTCCGGCAACAAACGCCGTACTGTTGCCAGAGCTTAAACCACGGACTACGCGAGAGCTTCTCATCGTGTCTTTTATTTGCAGCCGCCACGTCGGTGGCGGTTAACGGCCGGATGTCAGAGAGCGAAAAGAGCTCTTCTAATTGCTCAATGTCCGCAATGGTTCGCTCGATGTTCAATCCATCTCCGGTGGATTCTCAGGCTCGTGTTTCTTCCAACGACTCCGTCTCGATCTGCACCAGCGGCCCCACCGCTTCGGACGACATTTCATCCAGCAATCGCGTGGCCCCGGGATCCTCGTAGCGATTAAACAGCGTCGCCTTCACCGTGTCCACGAAACCGCGAAGAGATCCGAACGTCTCGTTTACCGCCGAAGCCTCGTATCCGCTGTGCACCATGCAATTGGCGCAACGAGGATTGCCGGATTCAGTGCCGTAATTCTGCCAGTCGGTGGTTTCAAGCAGTTCTTTGAATGAATCGGCGTAACCATCCTGCAGCAGATAGCACGGCTTCTGCCAGCCGAAAATGTTGTAGGTGGGCATGCCCCACGCCGTGCAGGCATAGTGGCGTTTGCCCATCAGAAATTCGAGGAACAGCACCGACTGGTTGAACCGCCATGTCTTCTTGCGGTTGGCCAGAATCGAGCGGAAGAGTTTTCGCGTTCGCGCGCGTCCCAGGAAATGCTGCTGGTCGGGAGCTTTGTCGTAGGAGTATCCCGGCGAGAGCATCATGCCTTCGACGCCCAGCGCCATCATCTCGTCGAAGAAAGCGCGCACGCTTTTAGGATCGGCGCCGTCAAACAAAGTTGTATTGGTGGTCACGCGGAATCCGCGCTGAACCGCCTCGCGCACGCCTTCGAAAGCCTTGTCGTAGCCGCCTTCCAGGCAGACGGACATATCGTGATGCTCGCGCTGGCCGTCCAGGTGAATGCTGAAAGTCAAATACTTCGACGGCTTGAACAGATCGATCTTCTCTTTGAGAAGCAGCGCATTGCTGCACAAATAAATGTATTTCTTGCGCGCGACCAGGCCTTCGACGATCTCGGCGATCTGCGGGTGCAGCAGCGGTTCGCCGCCCGGGATCGACACCATTGGCGCGCCGCACTCATCGACTGCCTTGAAGCATTCCTCGGGCGTGAGCTGGCGCTTCAGAATATGCGCGGGATATTGGATCTTGCCGCACCCGGCGCACGCCAGGTTGCAGCGGAACAAAGGCTCAAGCATCAGGACCAGCGGATACTGCTTGCGCCGGGCAATTTTCTGCCCAAGCACATAGGTAGCCACCGTCCACATTTGCGAAACAGGAACACTCATTTGGGAATTAACCTGCCCTCTATGTTATCAGGTCGAGCCCTCAGATTTGGGTCGATTAAACCGTCGGGAATAAACCTTTTAACCGCAGAGATCGCATAGAAAGCCCTAAGTAGGTTGAGAAAACCCGGTGTTTGCTTGCTCTGCGATCTTGGCGAATCCCTCTGCGAACTTTGCGGTTAAGGCTTTAAGGCTGGTCTCCAAAACTGCCCTGAATCCAGCAGTTTACCGGGTCGGTTCGCGGGTCGAAAAACGACCCGGTTTGTGGTAAAATTGAGAATATCAAAAGATGCCTTAAGTTATTGGAATTTCAGTTATTTGTGGGAAATCTGCAGGCATCGAGAAGGGCTCCGGAAGATTGCTGGGCGCAGCCTCTTTTTCGTGGGTAAATTAGGTGGTCTGAACCAGTGCTCTCCCCCAATCTGAATGGCGACCAAAGAGATTAACGCAGCAGCAATCCTGGAAGAAAAAGCCCAGGAAAATAAAGCGAAGACCGCCAGAGCCGCCGCTAATGGGAATGGCGATTACAACGCCGATTCCATCAAGGTTCTCGGCGGGATGGAAGCTGTTCGCAAGCGTCCGGCTATGTACATTGGCTCGACCGGCGAGCTCGGACTGCATCATCTGGTTTACGAAGTTGTCGACAATTCGGTTGACGAAGCCCTCGCCGGATACGCCGACAAAATCGAAGTCACCATTCATATCGATAACTCGATTACCGTAATCGACAACGGCCGCGGCATTCCCGTGGAGATGATGGACCTTGACGGAGAAAAAGTCCCCGCCGCGCAGGTCGTGATGACCAAGCTGCACGCCGGCGGTAAGTTCGATTCTTCCACCTACAAAGTTTCCGGCGGATTGCACGGGGTTGGCGTTTCCTGCGTGAACGCGCTGAGTGAAGAACTCGATCTCGAAATCTGGCGCGACGGTTTTACCTGGGAGCAGACATATTCAAAAGGCGAGCCCACCAGCAAGCTGAAGAAAACTGGCGCGGTAAAAGCCAAGCGCGGAACCAAAGTTCGCTTCCTGCCGGATAAGTCGATCTTCACCGCGACTGAATACAACTACGACACGCTGGCGCAGCGCCTGCGCGAGCTGGCCTTCCTCAACAAAGGCCTGCTGATCACGCTGACCGACGAGCGCACCACGGATTCGAAAACCGGCGAAGCCAAGTCAGCAGAGTTCAAGTACAACGGCGGCATCGCGGAATTTATCAAGCACCTCAACCGCGGCAAACAGGTATTGCACGACAAACCGATTTACATGGAAGCCGAGCGCGACGGCGTGGCCATGGAAATTGGCCTGCAATATAACGACGGATATTCCGAGAGCGTTTTCAGCTTTGCCAACAACATCAATACGATCGACGGAGGTTCGCATCTCTCCGGATTCCGCACTTCGCTGACCCGCACCATCAATTATGCCGGCCAGCAAATGGGCCTGTTCAAAGACGTAAAAGAAAATCTCACCGGCGACGACGTGCGCGAAGGACTGGTCGCGGTAATCAGCGTGAAGTTGTCGCAGCCCCAGTTCGAAGGTCAGACCAAGGGGAAGTTGAATTCCGATATCGCCGGCATTGTGCAGGCATTCGTAAATGAACGCTTGGGAGCGTACCTCGAGCAGAACCCGACCGTAGCGCGCAAGATCATCAACAAGGCGGTTGACGCTGCCCGCGCCCGTGAAGCCGCACGCAAAGCCCGCGATCTGACGCGTAGAAAAGGCGCGCTGGATGGCGGTGGCCTGCCCGGCAAACTAGCAGATTGCAGCGAACGGCAGCCGGAGCGTTGCGAACTGTTTCTGGTGGAAGGCGAGTCCGCAGGCGGAACCGCGAAACAAGGCCGCGATCGTCGCTTCCAGGCGATCCTGCCGCTCAAGGGAAAAATTCTCAACGTCGAAAAAGCGCGTTACGACAAGATGCTGGCGCACGAAGAAATTCGCGCCATGATCACCGCGCTCGGCACCGGCATTTCAAAAGAAGACTTCGATCCCGCCAAACTGCGTTACGGGAAAATTATTCTGATGACCGACGCCGACGTCGACGGCAGCCACATCCGCACCTTGTTGTTCACGTTCTTCTTCCGCCACATGCAGGACCTGATCAAGCGCGGAAATGTGTTTATTGCGCAGCCGCCGCTATTCTCCATCAAGAAGGGCAAATCGCAGCAATACATCAAAGACGAACGCGAGTTCGTGAAAGTGATGGTCAAGCGCGCCGCTGAAGGCCTCATCGTCCGCTACGGCGAAGGCGCGGCCAAACTCGAAGGCACGGGCCTGGCAAAGTTCATTACCGTCCTGAAGGAGTATCTCGACTTTCACGACAAGGTGAACAAGCGCCTGCGGGCAGAGAAAGTCACCGATCTTTTGCCGAAGCTCGATCTCGCGAAGCGTGCCGACTTTGAAGGCGACAAGAAGACGCAGCCCAAGAAAATCGAGAAGATCGAAAAAGAATTGAAGAAGCTGCAAAAAGAACTTCAATTCAAGGAAGTCGATGCCCGCTTCGACGAAGAACACAACCTCTGGGAAGTACGCTACCTGAATTCGCAAGGCGCCGAGCACCTGATCAATTGGGAGCTTGCGTCGACTCCTGAATACCGGCAGATGATCGCCAAGTTCAAGCAGATCGAGCCTTACATGGAACCGCCATTCATCGTTGAAACTCTCGCCAAGGGATCGGCCAGCGGCAATGGCGCAGCCGCACCAGATGGTGACGGGGAAGGCCTCGCAGAAACCGAGGGCAGCACGGGCGTCCTCGCCCGAGCGGAAGAAAAATCCAAATCCGCAAAAGGTAACGCAAAAAAGGCAGTCAAAGAAGAAGTAGAAAAAAACACCGCCCGCGAGCTCTTCGACTACGTTCTCGGCGAAGGCAAAAAAGAATTCATCGTGCAGCGTTACAAAGGCCTGGGCGAAATGACCGCACCGCAGCTCTGGGAAACCACCATGGACCCCGAGCGCCGCACGCTTTTATCGGTGCGACTCGAAGACATCGCCGAGTGCGAAACCATCTTCACCACGCTGATGGGTGAAGACGTCGAAGCTCGCCGCAAATTCATCGAAGAAAACGCGCTCGACGTGAAGAACCTGGATATTTAATTACCCGCAACTTGTGTGGGGCGGGCGCCCTCGCCCGCCAAGTCCCGGAATGCACTGATCTGTTGACGGGGCTGTAGCTATCCCGCGCCTCAAAGCGCGAGAACTTCATCCCCTTGCGCTTTCAACGCACGATCGAAAGTTACGAGCTTCAACCCTGCGATCGAGGCAGGCTCCGCCCTTCCTCTTGGCTCATAATCCGCGTTCTATTCGCGCACCCATACCCGGCACCTTTTCCAACTTCCCCCCTGTACTAAATTCCGTCCAAAAAACGTTACAGCTTTTTCACCTGCTCCCGATAGTGGGTTGTGGTCAATCAACAAGCGCTCCGTCCGTCTGCTGGTTGGCCACAACTTGATAAGGAGAGGATCGAACATGACTAGAAAGATCAGAACCTTCGCGGGTATGGCCATGGTGTTAACCGCAATCGCCGCCAGTGGTCAAATCGCGCACGAGGCACGGGTAACTGTGCCTTTCTCGTTCGTGGCCGGAGGTACAAGTTCACCTGCTGGTGATTACAGAGTCTGGGTCGACAAAGATCGAAACCTGGTTACTTTGATCAGTAACAATTCCAAACCCGTTATGTTGCTCACCATCAGTGCATGGCCGTCGCCAGACGGAAGAAGTTATCTGCGCTTTCATCACTATGGCGAGCATTGGTTCCTGGAGAAAGTAGCTATAAACGGCGTGGCGCAGGAAGTGCCGATCGCCAAACGCGTTAAAGAGGTCTTCACCGCATCAAACATGGGCAACGGAGGCCCAGTTTCTTCTGATGTTGCCGTCCATTAATCAACCAAAATCCAACTTTGGCCCGCTGTTTCCGGGCCGGTTGTGCTTTTGACCGGTCCGGACAGCGCCCTTCCGATATTTACCCCGGTTTTTTCTGGTTTTGTTGCCAGCTTCTACATAGCTTGCAAGGCCGCGCCTCGTGTACGTTCTCTGGATAGGACCGGAAATTCTTCCTCCCCTTCCAGGTCCGCACAATTCGGGAGGCTAGAATGAGGAACGTGTTGGCGGTTTGGCGTGAGTCGCGGGTGCGACTGTGTTTGTTTGGGACCAGTTTGTTCGTGCTATTCCTGATATTGAATTTCCGGATGTCTAATGCTGCGGCCGCGTCGCCGCGAAATTCGGCGCAAGGGGATACATCCCAAGTCGAACAGACCGCAGACGATGGGGCCGCCGCGCTAACCATCTACAACCAGAATTTTTTCGTCGCGCGCGAGTATGTGCCGCTCGATCTGAAGCCGGGAGTGAATGAGGCGCACTACACCGGCGTAGCCGCGCACCTGGAGCCGGATTCGGTGATCCTGCGCGATCCTCGCGGACGCGCGCTTCAGATCCTGGAACAGAATTATCGCAACGATCCTATTTCGCAGGAACTACTGCTGTCTTTTTATGAAGGCAAAACCATCGACTTTTCGGTCGGCCGCAACGCCGACGGCAGCGACGTTAAGCTGAAAGGCAAAGTTATTCGGAGCGGATACGTGCCGACCAACTTCGTAAACGGATATCCGCAGCAGGCATCAACCCAGCCCATTATCGAAGTCGATGGCGTGTTGCGCTTCGGCCTGCCAGGGCAGCCGATTTTTCCGGCGCTCAGCGCGGATTCGATTCTCAAGCCGACCCTCAACTGGTTGCTCGAAACCAACTCTTCTGGAAAATTCAATGCGGAAATCTCTTACGTCAGCGGCGGTATGACCTGGCAATCGGATTACAACGTGGTGGTGCAGGATGATCCCGGCAAGAAAACCGACCTGCTCGACATGATCGGCTGGATCACAATGCACAACCAGAGCGGCAAGACGTTTGAGAATGCTCGAATCAAGCTGCTGGCGGGTGATGTCAGCAAAATTCAAGAGCCGACGCTGGCTGGCCGGGTGTATGCGGCGAAAGCTATGGCCGCCGACGAAGCCATGGCCCCGGCAGTGCGAGAAAAATCATTCGACGAATTTCATCTCTACACCTTGCAGCGCCCAACGACTCTGCGTGATGAAGAAACCAAGCAGGTAGAGTTCGTCAGCGCCACGGGAATTCATGCGCAGCGTCTGTTCATTTATGACGGCGCACAATTGTCGCAATACGGCTACTACAATCCCGATCAGATGCGGACGGACGCCAACTACGGTACCGCTTCAAATCCGAAAGTCTACGTGATGGAAGAGTTCAAGAATTCTGAGGCCAATCATCTCGGAATGGCGTTGCCCAAGGGCAAACTGCGTTTTTACCGCCGCGATACCGATGGGCATCTTGAATTCGTCGGTGAAAACTCAATCGACCACACGCCGAAGGATGAAACCATTCGTGTCTACACCGGCAACGCCTTTGATGTTGTTGGCGAACGCAAGCGCACCAACTATCACGTGGATTCAAGCCAGCACTGGATGGAGGAATCGTTCGAAATCCGCATTCGCAATCACAAGAAAGATCCGGTCGATGTGCGGGCGGTTGAGCATCTATATCGCTGGACGAATTGGAAGCTCACGCAGCAGTCGGCAGACTTCAAGAAGAAGGACGCACAGACAATTGAGTTTCCCGTAACGGTCCCGCCCAATGGCGAGCAGGTGATTACGTATACGGTTCACTATTCTTGGTGACGTCCGCGGTGTGCACAGCCATGGAGTCGGGCCGAGTGTGAGGCGCTGGGTAAAGTCGGTCGAATAGCAACCACATCCCAGCGATCAGAACGAATACGAACACACTGCCCTCGGGCCCAACGGAGCCACCTGTTAGCCAACGCGTCCCGTGAAAAGAAGAACTCAGCAAGTGCCCGGGAGCGATTTGTCCGCTGTCCGGTACGGAGTACAGAAAGCTCTCCCCCCAGTCCCATGACGCGTGCATTCCTATGGCGAACCAGAGCGTTCCCGTGCGTCGCAGTGTTAAGCAGAAGAACAGGCCAATACATGACGCACCCAATGCGCCCACCCAAGACTCTCCATTATTTCCTAGATGAATGAAGCCGAAGGCCAGCGAGAGCAGAATTGCCGCAGGCCAGAAGGCGATTGCCTCGGCCAGCGTAAACAAGCTATAGCCGCGAAAGAGAAAATCCTCATACAATCCCACGACCAAAAACACCGCACCCCAGAATGCGGCGAACTTAAACACCCGCAGCCCGTGCAAGGCAAGGTGTCCGAACTGAAATACCCCAACTTCTCGCATCACCAGCAGCAGCACGGTGAGTGCCACTAGTCCCCAAAGCACTCCCAGCCAGAATTGTTTTCCAAACACGGCATGGACTGGCAATCCGTAGGCTCCAAAGCGGCATCCTTCGAGCTTCGAAAGAAATAAAGCGGGAAGCATTGCGGCGACCACGAGCAAGGATTCTTCGAGGAGCTGCAGCCACAGTAGACTTACCGAATCCGACCGCTCTGGAAGCGTTGCGAGGGCAATCGACAGCAACACAAACCTAAGCACACGATAAAGAGCCACGTAAATCAGAAAACGCCAGATTGGCCGGACCCCGACCGCGTCAACAAAGAGTGACCCTGGAGTCTGGGTGGGCGAAAGATGCGGCGGGCGCGGCTCTGGAGCGGGTTCGGCCAAATTAGCTTCTGATGGTTGGTCCATGGCAGTTTTCGTTCATACGCCGAGACATGGTAAAACAAACCGTCCTGCCTATGTCTGCAATCTTTTCATCGCAGCGATTCGGAAGGCCGCAGATTTTCGCCGCGGCGCTGCTGTTGGTCTTTGTCGGCGAGTGTGCGTGGCTGGTCGCCCATGAATATCCGAATGCAACCGGGCAAGACGAACTTGCGCGAATTGAGGAAGGACTAGCGCAATGGCGTGGGCTTGGCACTGCGGGTACGCCAACCATCCGCACGTCCCTCGGGCCGGCAGTTGGCGCAAGCCAGCTTTACGATCCCCACAATTCACCGCTTTGGTCGCTGATCGCCGCAGCGCCGCTGGTCATTTTCCACGTTCCGCCAGATTCACTGCGCTGGCTTTGGCTTACGCGTCTTCCTTACATCTTGATTGGAACCCTACTCGGAGCGTCGGTGTGGTATGTCTCACGACGCCTCTACGGAAACGCCGGAGGTTACATCGCGCTCACGCTCTACTGCTTTTCTCCGGCAGTGATTCGCAGTTGCGCATTGTGGGTGGCGGAGCCTGACGTTGCCGGCGCGTGGGGGACATTCGGAGCCGTGTTTACCGCCATCGCGGTGTCGCATACCCTATATGCCCCGCGCGAGGTGGTGCTGTGGAACTGGCGCCGGATCCTGCTCTTGGGCGTATCGCTCACCTTGGCTGTGGGATCGCAGTTCGGTCTCGCGATCATCATTCCAGTGCTGCTGGCTTTTATGCTGTATGTGGCTCCTGACCGAAAACGCGCCGCCATTACGATTCTCTCTGCCGCGTGTTGCATTGCTGTAATCTTGCTGTTCGCGTCTTATTTTTTCCATGCTGCGCTGTTTCTCGAAGGATTGAAGCACGCGCGATATGTGGATGCTAACTGGCATGCCTTGATGATGTCTGGTGCATACCTTCAATTGCTGAAAGAGATCGCCGGAAGTGGGCCCGTACTGGTGCTTCTGTTCCCCGCCGTGCTGGTCGTGTTCATAGTCTGGCCGCGTACCCGCTATTTCGGGAATGCCGCACCGCTGATCATGGCGGGATTGTTGCTTTTCCAGCGAGTGCTTTCGCCCCATCCCGCGGGATCGGTTTTCAGCCTTACCGCGGTAGTCTTCGTCTTCGTATTCATCTCGGGCATCGTCGCCGATCTGCTCGAAAGCAAACGACTGGAATCGGTGAGCGCCGTTCTCGTGGGCCTTATAGCGGCCAACGCCCTTTGGGACCTCGTCGGGCTTGCCCGGATAGGCCACTGAGGCGTCCGTAACCGGGTAAATTTGACTTAAGTTTCGCAACCTTCGGGCGAGTTGAACGTTCTAATTAATAGAGGTGGGTATGCATAATACATTCCGTAATCGACTCGCCGCTCCTATTCTCTTGGTGATGCTGGGCATGTTCCTGGTTTCTTTAACCTCGGCGCAGACCGTTGGAATGCATGCCAATGGAATCTCTTCACGCGGTGTTCCCGCAAGTGTGACCTCGTCCGGTTTTGGCGGCCATCCGGGCTTTCATGGCGTTCCCGCGAGCGTGACTTCGCAGGGCTTTGGGCCGCGCAGTAACTTCAGAGGCGTTCCAGGCCACGTCACTTCTTTCGGTTTTGGCGCGCGCCATGGATTCCACGAAAGACCATTTGAGCATGGTCGTAATCGCATCCATCGGCCCTTTGCCGTTTATAGCCCTTATTACGGCGGATACGCTTACGGTCCCTACGCCTATCCCTATTACCTCAACGATGACGATTACGGAGACTCTGCGGTGTATCAGACTCCCGCGAGCGACTATCGCGACAGCGACCCTGATGATGACGATCGCCAGGTTTTGGATCAGGATTATCGCGCCGGATTAAATCGGCCCAGAGCGCAAAGTTCCGAGCGCAGTCCCGAGCCGGTCGTATCGCAGCCCAGCACCGTGTTGATATTCAAAGATGGCCATCAGCAGCAGATTTCAAATTATGCGATCGTAGGGGCGACGCTTTACGACTTGAGCGACGGGCGCTCGAAAAAAGTGCAGCTTGCGGATCTCGATGTGTCGGCGACGGTGAAGGAAAATGATGAGCGCGGCGTTGAATTTCAACTTCCCGCGCAAGCGCAGTTAAATTAGGATTAGGTGGAAGAGCGGCGCTTCAGCGTCGTGTTATGCGACTAGCGAGGGCTTTAGCCCCTGTGATTAAGTCTTCTCGACTCACGTTGGCAGTTGCGCTCTTGGCTTCGAGCGCTGTGGCCCAGACTCGGATGGGCGGATTTGTCTCAACCGCGAGGTTCGGCCATTTCCAGGGAAATCGCGGTGCGATCGCAAGAGTGCATCGCGCTTTCAATCCGGCATACGGCTACTACGGCATGCCGTATTTTTACTCGGACTACGAGCCGTCCGACTTCGAATATCGAGCCGCCGAACCGTCTCCACCCATTCAACTGCAAGTGAAGACCGAGCCGTTGCCCGATCCCGTGCTGCTCGAACTGCACGGCAGCCGCTGGGTTAAAGTCACGAAGTTTGGCGAGTCTCCCGATCGCGCGCTCGCTGCCGAAACCGCAAACTAAAGCCAAACCACTCCCGCCTGCACTGCTGGTTTATCGCGACGGTCACACCGAGGAGTTAAGCAGTTACTCCATCATCGGCGGATCTATTCACACTAAATCGAATTATTGGACGACGGGCGTTTGGACGCGAACTATTCCGGTTGCCGATCTAAATATTCCGGAGACGCTGCAACAAAATGAAAAGCGCGGGGTTAATTTCGAGCTGCCATCCGGGCCTGATGAAGTCATGTTGCGCCCCTGACTTACCTCTCAAAAACTTGCCTGCGCGTGCGCCAAAACCACCGCCGTCGCTGATGGCATGGAATCGTAATATCCCACGATGCGTTTCGTCTCTGGGGCGTCGTAGGCAGCCAGGTTGTGAGCCCAGCGAAATCCAATCGGCTGGTAGTAGAGTTCAGCTTCGACTTGGAACGGCCCGTGCGCATTGCCCAGCCCGACCGAGTAGTGAACCGAATCTCCGGCGTCGGTGAAATTTGGATCGTTAGCGGCATCGCCAACAACTGCAATGTCTTTATCTGCACTCTGCTTCTGAAATCCAGCCGGCAGGAGGCGATTGTCCTTCAGGTATCCGACTGCCGCCGCTAGCCCGGTGGTGACGTGCCCACCCTGATCTTTCAAGATAGGTTCGTAAATTTCCACCTGATCGCTGCTGGTTATCTCGCTGAAGTGCGGCATGAAGCGCGATGCGTCCCCATCGTTCACATTGCCTTTGATCGATCCGTCAGGATTCAGAGCGCCGGATTCGAAGACGATCTGCCCGCTGCGATCGCGTACCAGCACGTGCAGCCAAGCGCGGCGCGACGGAAAAGCCGTAGGCAATTTGTGGCCGGTGAGGTTTTCGACAAAAATATCTGCGTCAAGTTTTCCCGAGTTTACGTTTACCTTGCGAATCGTTACCCGTGCCGCGCGAGTTTGCAGAAAGTTTATCGTGCGTTCGGCTTGAGCGGTCAATTCCAGTGGCATGGCGGAGACACTCAGGTCATTGCGATATTCATTCAGCAATCGCAAAACAAAAAAGTTTCCGCCTAGAAACGTATGTTGCCGAACTCCCGGCCGCAACTCTCCCATCACGGCGGCGATGGGCGCTTGGCCCTGCACCTCAGGCATGTGGCAAGACTGGCAGGTATTTCTGTTCGGATAATCACTGTGCAGCCATTCCTGGTAAGGCACCTGTTCTGGAAAAGTTCCCAGCACCTTTCCCCCGGGCGCTAGCGATTTTGTATACAGCGTGTGGCAAGTCGCGCACATAGCTGAATCGAGAATGTGTTCGGCTGCGGTGGGTCTGAATCCGCCGGTCGAAGTCTGCATGATGCTGGCCTGGGCATTCTGAATTACAAATGGCCCGAACTCCGGATGATCGTCTTTGGACTGCGGAGCTTCGATCTGGAAGCCGCCGTTAAAACTCGCGTTCGTGCCGAAATTTTGTTTCGTAATCTGGTGGCAGATCGAGCAGGTGACCCCGTCTTCGGCGCTGGCATTTTTCTTGGGATCGGAATCAAAGGGGAGATGCGCGAACACCTCGCCTAGCTTGCCCTTCTGCTTGGCTTCATAGCGCGCCATCGGCATGTGGCAGTCGGCGCAACCATCTTCGATTTCGGCCTTAGATTCTGGATGTTCCATGTCTTCGCGCCGCACGCTGGCTTGCCAGTAAGGATCGCGCGCGGAATTCCCCATGATGCTCGATCGCCAGTCGAAGCCGATTGACACATCTTTTCCGTCGGGCGTGGTGAGCCCGTTGTGGCATGCCAGGCAGCGGTCGGAGGTATGGAATACCGCTTGCGACGCCTTTGGCTTATCTGCGCCGCGCAAAATTTGCGGGATGGAAGTGACCGCCGCCAGCGCAAACAACAATGTCAGTTTGTGAACCGATCTCCGCATCACCAGCCTTCGTTGATCTTTCCGTCCTGCCAGTCCCAGAGCAGATAAAGTTGCAACTGCATCGCTCGTCCTGCGGTGTTTGAAACTGGCACTCGCACGCCGAAATCGCCGCGAATGTGCTGACGATGGCTGATGGTCACCTGCATTTGGGGCAATACGTCCCAATCAGTTTTTGCGCCGTCAACCAAATCGCGCTGCGCTAGAAACTCAAACATCGGCGTCCATGCGCGGCCCAGTCCACGATCGGCCATAAGGGTTTGCCCGATCGCGGTGTTGAAGAAAATAGATTGCGGAGCGATGTCCGTGTGCCGCGGCAGATCGGCGCCGAATTGGGTTTGGATCGAAGTGTTGTGGAAGAGCTGGTCGTAGGCGGCAAAAGTTTCAAAAGTCGTCGTCCCGCTGCCAAAGCCCCGCGCCCGGTTTCCGCTGGGTACAAGCACGCTGCCCTGCAGCGCCATAATCGACCCCGAGTGAAGGTTCGAAAACACCACTCGCTTCACGCCGAAAGTAGTGTCGCCAACTCCGCCATACCAGGTGTGGTTCTCATCCTGAAAATTGATGGGGACATCCACTTCGATCTGATTCTTTTTTCCGAATCGCTGCTCGTGAATGATGTGGGTTTCGCTTCCGGGCGCGCCTTTTGCATTCACCGCGGTCGAGATAACTTCTTCGTCTTCCGGGTAGGCTTTTTCCGTCACCATGGCTCGAGGCAAATTCAATTCGCCGCGCGGCCAGCCTGCTGGATCGCAGAAGTGCCGCAGATAGCCGATCACTTTGTTAATCTGCCCGGGCGTGAGCGCCTGTTTAAACGACGGCATGATTTGCGAGAATCCGCGGTATTGCCCGCCATGAACGATGACCGCCCGATAATCGTTGTCCAGTTCAGCCGTGGTTTGATCGCAGCGGGTGAAGTCGGGAAAGGAATCAGGTTGTTTGAAAGCAGCGATGGATTCGGGCATACCCTTGCCATCGGGCCCATGGCACGCGACGCATGCAGTTTTGTATATGTGCTCGCCGGTGTCGAGCCGCAGCGAGCCTTCGCCGAAGAGCATGCTCCCGGTCAACGCGATAAGCAGAACAAGGAGTGATGCTGGACCGATACCGTTGCGCTCTTTCTGCATTTTGATTTCAGAGATTGTTACAGGAATTGGTTTTAGATGATCAAAATCCCCACGCGTTTCCAAAAACCTTTCTCAATTCGCTGGGGTGATTTCTTGCGGCTTGGGCACGTCAGAATTCGATTATCGAAACAAATCCGATTACTGGATCTCGATCCGCCACGGGTGTTCTTTGGAGGTTCATGCCAAGGTTCTAGCACCAATTAAACCGTGAAAACATGGTACAATAAGAGTACTTCCAGTCGATGTGTAACCCTTTAGTTTGTAGCTATTTACGGACTATCCGGATTGCAATTCCCATGCCGGTCGCCCGATTCAGCTAAGTGCTAAAGGCTAACAGCTAAGAGCTTCTTTTATGGCAGACGATCAGAATCCCCAACTCCCTTTAACTCCTCCTCCCGGCGATAGCGGCCCTGGTGCCGCGAATATTCAGCCGGTCAACATTGAAGAGGAGATGAAGCGGTCGTACCTCGACTATTCGCTCTCCGTCATCATTGGCCGTGCGCTGCCCGACGTTCGCGACGGGCTGAAGCCGGTGCATCGGCGCATTCTCTACACCATGCAGCAGATGGGCCTGCAGCCCAACCGCGCCACCCGTAAATGCGCCCGTATCGTCGGTGAAACGATGGGTAAGTACCACCCGCACGGCAACCTTGCGGTGTATGACGCGTTGGTCCGCATGGCGCAGCCGTTTGCCATGCGCTATCCGCTGGTCGATGGTCAGGGAAATTTTGGTTCCGTAGATGGCGATCCGCCGGCGGCCGATCGTTACACCGAAGCTCGCCTGACTCGGGTTGCGAGCGCACTGCTCGAAGATCTGGATAAAGACACGGTCGATTTCCGCGAGAACTACGACGGCAGCGAAGTCGAGCCGGATGTTCTCCCATCGCGCGTTCCAAATTTACTGGTCAACGGTTCCGACGGAATTGCCGTCGGCATGGCCACAAAAATTCCGCCGCACAATTTAACCGAGATCGTCGATGCCGCGATTACGCTGGTGAATACTCCCACGACCACGCTTCCCGAAATTCTAAAGATCGTTAAAGGACCGGATTTCCCCACCGCCGGAATCATCCACGGCAAGTCGGGAATTCTCGATGCTTACAAGAATGGCCGCGGCCGCTTCACCATGCGCGCCCGCGCCGCAATCGAAAAATTCTCGAAAGACCGTGACGCCATTATCGTCACTGAAATTCCCTATCAGGTGAACAAGCGTTACCTGATCGAGCGCATGGCCGAGCTGGTCAATAACAAGACCATCGAAGACATTTCCGACATTCGCGACGAGAGCGATCGCGACGGCATGCGCATTGTGATCGAGTTGAAGCGCGGCGCCGAACCGCAGATCGTGCTCAACAAGCTTTTCAAGCACACCCAGATGCAGGAAAACTTCAGCATGATCCTGCTCGCGGTGGTGCACAACCAGCCCAAGGAAATGGGGCTGATCCAGGCCATTCAGCACTTCATCGATCACCGCGTCGATGTCGTGCGCCGGCGCACCGCCTTCCTGCTGCAGAAAGCCAAAGACCGCGAGCACATTTTAGAGGGTTACCTTACTGCGCTCGATCACCTCGATAACGTGATCGCCATCATTCGCGGCAGCGCCAACCGCGCCGATGCTCGCGAAAATTTGGTGATGTACTTCGGCGGCAAAAAGATCGAGATCAACACTACCGGTCGCGCTCCCAAGCTTCCGGCCGAAAAGCCGTTCACTGCCATCCAGGCCGACGCGATTCTCGAACTGCAATTGCATCGCTTGACCCGGCTTTCGATCGACGAAATCAATAAAGAGCTCGGCATCACGCGCGAGAACATCGCCGAATTCGAATCGATTCTTGGCTCCGAGAAAAAGCTGCGCAAAGTCATCGTCACTGAGCTGGAAGAAATCAAGAAGCTCTATGGCGACGAGCGCCGCACTGTGATCGAAGACGAAGCTGCCGAAATTCAGCTCGAAGACTTGATCGCCGATGAGCAAGTGGCGGTCACCGTCAGCCACAGCGGCTACCTCAAGCGCACGCCGATTTCCACCTATCGGCAGCAGCGCCGCGGAGGCACAGGCCGCACCGGCATGAAGACGCGCGACGAGGATTTCGTCGAGCATCTGTTCATCGCTTCGACCCACGCCTACATTCTCATCTTCACCAACACCGGACGCGTGTACTGGCTGAAGGTCTACGAAATTCCCGATATCGCCGCTGCCGGCAAGGGCAAGCACGTGGGCAATCTGGTTTCGCTGCAGCCGGGCGAAACCGTGCGTAACATGCTCGCGGTCCGCAATCTGGAAGAAGAGGGCCGCTACATTTTCTTCGCCACGCGCAACGGCACGGTGAAGAAGACGCCGCTCAAGGATTTCTGCAATGTGATGTCGCGCGGCATCATCGCCATCGGCATCGACCAGGGCGATGAGCTCGTCGGCACCACCCTCACCGACGGCAACCAGATCATCTTCCTCGCCTCGCACGATGGCCAGGCGATCCGCTTCGACGAAGCCGACGTGCGTGACATGGGCCGTCCGGCTTACGGCGTTCGCGGCATGAAGCTCGACGCAAAAGATTACATCGTCGGCATGGCGACGACTCCGAAAGATCTAAAGAAAGCCGAAGCCGAACTCGAAAAAGCCAAAGCCGCGGCCGGAGTGCCGGAGGCAACCGCAACCGACGCGACCATTCCGATCAAAGGATCGCTGATCTTGTCGATCACCGAAAACGGCTATGGCAAACGCACCCCCGCCGACGAATACCGTCTGCAGGGACGCGGCGGCTCCGGCGTAATCAACGTCAAGACCACCGAGCGCAACGGCAAAGTCACCGGCATCGCGCAGGTCTCGGAGAAATCCGAAGTCATGCTCATCAGCCAGTACGGCAAAATCATCCGCATGGATTCAAGCACCATCCGCGAATCCGGCCGCAGCGCGCAAGGCGTCCGCCTGCTGCACATGGAAGCGGGAGACCGCGTGGCGGCGGCAGTGGTGATTCCGCCGGATGAGGTACCGAACGGCGGGTTGATACAGTAAGGGAATAATGAACTCGAAATTCATTGACCTGGGAGGGCGCGAGTTATCGCGCCCTCGTTTTTGTGGTTAATGGTAAGGGTAACTGGGCCGATTAGCATTTGTAAGCATCTGTTATGCTGATCAGCGAGACGGCAGTGAAGACACCTAACGACATCATGGAAGTCCCGATCTACGGACTGACGGAAGCGTCTCAGTATTTGAGGGTTCCTCTCAATACTTTGCGCTACTGGGTCCAAGATCGCGGAACAGTGCGTCCGCTAATCAGGCTCGCTGAGCCTGCACGGTTGTCGTTCGCCAATCTGCTGGAATGCTACATGCTGAGCAGCATGCGCGCTATTTATGACGTTCGCATTCCTAAAGTCCGAAAAGCACTCGCCACTCTCGCTACATACGTCCTTCTTAAGTCACAAACACCCGATGTAGATTGAGCAGGTCGTATCTGACCGGTAGGGCTCGGAGATTCTTGTTAACAAGGACTCCGTCGAGAGTCCTCGACAGCAAGATTCAAGGATTGGATCGGTCATTCAAACAAATCAGCTGCGATAAAGAGTGTGGAATTGTTTGGGAGGCTGCGTCGGCAATTGTCAGTCCACCTTCGAAGGGATCTGATCTCTTCATGATGAGGCCAATTCTACTCTGGTGCCCTATCACTCGGTGTCAGAGAACATCTCGCCAGATGCGGGATCAGAGAATCGACTGCGACTAATTATCAGCTGACTTTCATCGAGCATTTGGGCGATCATCAAGCCGCCTTTCAAGAGGCGGCAGATCGACAATCCGTGGCATTGATGGATTTATATTTGGAACGTGTGAGCGCGAATCCACAAAGGCCCTCGAAAGCTCTACCCGTTCGTGATGCAGCGAAAGCCGAACGAGCCCAAGCTGATTCTGATCAATCCCGCCGTTGGGTTTGGCAAGCCCGTGATAGCTGGAACCGGCATCTCGACGGCCGTGATTGCCTCCAGGTTCAATGCTCGGGAATCAATAGTCGACCTCGCCTCCGAATATGGCGTCACGCCGAAGACAGATCGAAGAAGCAATCCGCTGGGAGCAAAGAACGGCCGCTGTCGCTGCCTGAAGACTTCGTTCTCTATCTCGACGAGAATCTTCACAACTGCAAACCGATCCTTGAGGCTCTCACTCAGCATTATGTGAAACATGAGCGTCATGGTCAGCATTTTGAAGCTGGCACAGAGGATTCCGTCTGGTTGCCATTCGTCGGCCAGCAGGGCTGGATTGTGCTCACCAAGGATAAGCGCATCCGTTTTAACCAATTGGAGAGAACTGCCGTGCGTCGCTATCGTGTGCGCGAATTCTACTTTTCGTCAGGTAACTACACGGGCTCAGAAATGGCAGTAACCCTTGTCACTGCCCTTCCAGAAATGGTGAAAGCTTGCAGAAAGATCCCGCCGCCATTCATCGCCAGCATTTCGAAATCCGGAAAGATCAATTTGAGGTTCAAGTAAATAAGCACGGCGAACCAGCCTCATTCCTCCTCTTCCTTCACCTCGCCCCTCTCCGCCTTCGCCTTCTCGATAATCTTTTCCTGCAGCTGCCCGGGGACCACATCGTAGTGATGCATTTCCATGTTGAAGCTGCCGCGGCCCTGGGTCATGGCGGTGAGGTCAACGCCGTAGGTCAGCATCTCTGACATGGGCACTTCGGCCTTGACGATGGTATTGCCGCCTTTGTTGTCCATGCCCTGAATGCGGCCGCGCCGCGCGTTCAGGTCGCCCATGATCGATCCGGCAAATTCGTCGGGGACGGTGATCTCGACGTGCATGACCGGTTCAAGGATGGTCGGCTTGGCCTGCTCCATGGCTTTGCGGAAGGCGATGCGGCCCGCCATCTGAAACGACATGTCGTTCGAATCCACGTCGTGATACGAACCGTCGTAGAGCACGACTTTGAAATCGACCATGGGAAAGCCGGCCAGGTGTCCGCGCGACGCCGCGTCTTTAATGCCCTTTTCGATTGCCGGGATGTAGTTCTTGGGAATCGCGCCGCCGAAAATGTCGTTTACGAATTCGAACTCTGACCCGCGCGGCAGCGGCTCCATTTTGATTTTGCAGTCGCCGTATTGGCCGTGGCCGCCGGTCTGTTTTTTGTGGCGTCCCTGCACGTCTGCACGCCCGCGAATGGTTTCGCGATAGGGGACCTTCGGCGCTTTCAAAACGACCTCAGTGTGATAGCGCTTCTTGAGTTTCGCCACCACGACTTCAATATGCTGCTGCCCGGTGCCCGCGATTAAAAACTCCCGCGTCTGCGCGTCGCGGAAAAAGCGCAGCATGGCGTCTTCTTCCAGCATTTTGTGAATGCCCGGCCCCAACTTGTCTTCATCCGAGCGGCTCTTCGGCTCGATAGCGAATGTGATCGCCGGCTCCGGCAGCTTAACGTGCGGATATTGAATAGGGGCAGACTTGTCGCCCAGCGTGTCGCCCGTAAGTGTGTCTTTCAATTTCGCAACCGCGCCAATATCGCCGGCGTGCAGTTCATTCACCGGGACCGCGGTTTTTCCTTGCATCACCGAAATGTGCGCGAACTTCTCCTGCGAGCTGCGCGAAAAATTTGCCAGCGACGCATCGTTCTTCAAGACACCGGAGAACACCTTGAAATAAGAAATACGTCCGGCAAATGGATCAGAGACGGTTTTAAATACGTATAAGGATGTCGGCTCGGTGTCCGATTCTTTTCGCGCAGGCGGCTCGCCGTTGCCGGAAGTCACTTCGCCGCGGATCGAATCATGCTCGGTCGCCGCCGGAGTAAAGTCGACGATGAAGTCCATCAGCCGGTCAGTGCTTACGTTCCCCAGACCCGATGCAAACAGCACCGGGAAAATCTTGTCTTCGCGAATGGCATTGTGCAGGGCGGGAATCAGGTGCTCCACTGGAATCGTTCCTTTGTCGAAGAACTCTTCCATCAGCGCGTCGTCGCCTTCGGCAACCAGTTCCACCAGCTTTTCGTGCGCTTCCTGCGCAGCATCTTTCATGTTGGCGGGGATCTCGCCTTCTTTTCCTTTGCCGTTCCCGCCCAGGTCGTAGGTGTAGGCCTTCATGTTGACCAGGTCCACCACGCCCGACAAATTCTTTTCTTTTCCAATCGGAAGTTCGAGCGGCACCACCGCCCGCCCAAATGCCCGAGTCAACGAATCCAGGACCCGCTCGGCATCGGCGCGCTCGCGGTCCATGCGGCTGGCAACGATCACCCGTGGCGTCTTATATTCTTCGCAATAATTCCAAACCCGCTCGGTCACCACTTCCACGCCGGCCACGCCGTCGACTACAACGATCGCCGCGTCGACCACCGGCAGCACCATCTTGGCCTCATGCACGAACATGTTGAAGCCAGGCGTATCGAGCAGATTGATTTTGGTTTGGCCCCACTCGGCGTAGGCCAGGCTGGTGGCAATCGACATCTTGCGGGAAATTTCTTCGTCGTCGTAATCAGTGGTGGCGCTGCCATCATCCACACGCCCTTGCCTTTGAGTTGCGCCGGCCGTGTAGAGCATCGCCGAAACTAAAGAAGTTTTTCCGGCGTGCCCGTGACCGACTAGAACGACATTCCTTACGTTTTCGCCTGTATAGACTTTCACGGTTGGGCTCCTTCGAGCGAAGCCAAGAATCTACCACAGGCCAAATTACAGGCTCAACTCAGGATGGGGCGGCTTCGAGCCGCAGTGGCCATGTGGAGACGGGCGCCCTCGCCCGTCCAGTCGAGCGAAGCTCGACAATCTTTTATGTGGCGGCGAGCCATACTTGTCCGACAAGATGCTTCAAGCATATGCTGTGTCCAACTGGCACTTTCAACTTAAATGAAAAGCATGGGATTAATTGTCCTGTCTCTCTGCGCTTTATTCGCTGTTGCCCAGAACGAACGAGTGGAGTCCGTCGAGATATCGGCCCTCCCTGCACCACAGCGAACAGCCATTGTCGCAGCGCTCAAGCGATGGGATCGTCGGCTCGGTCGGAAACCGGTTGATGATTTACAAGCCTCGACCGGAAGTACGCTCGTTGATACAGTCCACCTTGGCCTTGCAGAGGGGAACGACCTTGTTCTAACTGACCGATCCAGCTGTAGTCCAACTGGGAATTGCTCCATTTTGGTGCTGCGTGCTGCCCAAGGTCGCTATCGTGTAGTGTTAGATGGCATTGGTCAGACTTATGCGATTAAGCGGGATCGAACCAACGGGTTCCGCAACATAGAGCTGAGTATGCATGGCTCCGCGGCAGAGAGCACGATCAAGGCGTACAAGTTCAACGGTTCTAGGTATCTTCGTGTCGGTTGTTATAACGTGATCTTTGCTACATCTGATGGAACTGAACTCGATCGCCCCCGAACCACTCCCTGTCCTTAGTGTAGCCAATAAAAATTTCAGAGCACGAAGGTGCCATGTTCCCTCAACTCACCCGTTTCACTGATCTCGGCCTGCTGCTGCTTCGCCTGATGATCGGGATTGTTTTTCTGACCTCAGGTTGGAGTCATGTGAAAGATCCAGCCAAGCGTGGCCAGAGCATCGGCATGAGCAAAGGGTTCACACTGTTTCTTGGATCGGCGGAGATTGCCGGCAGCCTGGGAATCATCTTTGGCGTGTTCCAGCAATTGGCTGCGATTGGCCTGATCCTGATCATGCTCGGCGCCATTCAGAAAAAGATATTCGTCTGGCACACCGGCTTCTGGGGTGAGAAGGCTTCAGGGTGGCATTACGATTTGATGTTCGTTGTTATGTGTCTGGTGGTGTTGTTCACTAACGGCGGTCGCTACGTTTTGATGCGTTAGGAATTCCGCATGAGCACACGGGTGGACGCCCGGTCTACGCGATGTGTAGCGCGGACGTCCACGTCCGCCAAGCTTGCAAACCCATGTCTGCGATGTGCAAACTTCCCGAGCAAACCTGCTAACATTTGATCGACTCTCGATGCGACGATTCGCTGCCCATTTCGCGCTGGCGGCAATTTATGCCACGCTGATCGCGCCATTCGCGCTGGCTGCGCAGGAGTCTTCTTTACATGCCTGCTGCCTGCGCACGGGCGCGCATCATTGCCAGGCGGATTCAGATGAAGCGGGAGTTCATTCTGCCGCAAATACTTGTCCGTACTCTACGCCGCTTCTTGTGGCTAGCTATGCGGGCATTCAAGCGGCGAATTTCCGCATTAGCTCGCCCGGTCTGGCGGGCTTCGTAACTCATCCGAATTATCATTCGCATTCTCCTCTTCTAGTTTGCAATTCGTCGGCGCGTGCCCCTCCTCTTATCCTTCTCTAAATTCCAAATCGATTTAGGAGGCGCGGGCCCCTAGCCCGTGCGCCACGAGGAGAGTTCCTGATGCGGAAGACCGCATTTCTATTTTTTATCTTGTCGGCGGCCGTCATTGCCGCGGCTACTATTTTTGGATCGGTGCGCGGCATTATTCATGACCCGCAACATCGCCCTTTACAGGGAGCGATGGTCATGCTGCGCGCGAATTCCTCCGACTGGGCGAAGACGACCAACAGCGACGGCAACGGCGAATTTGAATTCACCGCCGTCCCCATCGGCGAATACACAGCAGTGGTTGTCGCGCCCGGCTTCGATCAAATTTCGCAGGCGGTGACGGTACGCTCAGGCACCGAGCCGGTCTTACATCTGGCCTTGAAAGTGGCCTCGAAAGGCGAGACCATCAATGTTTCCGGTGCGCCCGAGGCTGCGCCCACCGATTCCGCCACGCCCACCACTCTCGTCGATCGCGCACAAATCGAGCGCACACCAGGCGCTGATCGCACCAACAGCCTCGCCATGATCACCGACTACGTGCCCGGCGCTTACATCACTCATGACCAGTTACACATTCGCGGAGGGCACCAGACCAGCTGGCTCATCGACGGCGTGCCGGTCCCGAATACCAACATTGCTTCGAACATTGGTCCGCAGCTGGATCCGAAAGACATTGACTACATGGAAGTCGACCGCGGAAGTTACGGCGCCGATCTCGGAGACCGAACCTACGGCGTATTCAATGTCGTGCCCCGCACCGGATTCGAGCGTAACAATCAAGCGGAACTGGTTACCAGCCTCGGAAATTTTTACCAGACTAACGATGAATTCAACATGGGCAGCCACACCGAGCGCTTTGCCTACTATGCCAGCGTAAACGCGAATCGCAGCAATCTTGGAATTGAAACTCCGGTGTCGCAGGTAGTGCATGACGCTGAAAACGGATACGGGGCCTTCGGGTCGCTCATCTTCAATGCAGATCCGTCGAACCAGTTGCGCTTAGTGACTTCGCTCCGCAAAGATTATTACCAGATTCCTTATGATCCGAATCCAAATGACATTGAGAATGCGCCTATCGCGGCGAATGGATTTTCAGGCGCAGTATCCGAGCATCGGATTTCGAGACGCCGATCGCGAATCTGATGCGCTGGCGAATTTTTCCTGGGTGCACACTTTCAATTCGCGATCGCTGCTGACCATTTCGCCCTTCTATCATTACAATCGCGCGAATTACGACAGCTCACCTGACGACTTTCCGACCGTGACCATGCAGCATCGCGCATCAACTTATGAAGGCGGACAAGTCAGTTTCAGCTCCAACGTTGCCAAGAACAATTTTCAAGCCGGACTGTATAGCTTCTATCAAAAAGATGACGAGACCTTCGGCGTTGTCTTTCATGATGGCAGTGGCAACCCGCCGTTCAGTAGCCTCGAGCATCCATCCGGAAGTTTGGTTGCAGCGTTCGTCGATGACAAGTTTCAGGTCACGCCCTGGCTAACGCTGACCGCAGGTATGCGGCCCACGCACTTTTCCGGCGGACAAACGGAAAGCGCAATCAGCCCCCGTTTCGGGGCCGCGCTGACCGTGCCGCGTCTGAAGTGGACCTTCCGCGCCTTCTACGGGCATTACTATCAGGCGCCTCCGCTGATCACCGCGTCCGGCCCGTTGCTCCAATTAGCTAACGCGAACTCGCTGGGATTCATTCCGCTGAACGGCGAGCGCGACGAAGAGCACCAGTTCGGCTTGACCATTCCTTATCATGGATGGGTTCTCGATGCCGACACCTTTCGCACCAATGCATCAAACTTCTTCGATCACAACAACATTGGCGAGTCGAATCTCTTCTTTCCCATCACCATTGAGCGCGCGGTCATTACTGGATGGGAAGCGACGCTTCGTTCGCCGCGCATCGCGCATCGCGCGCAAATTCACCTCGCATATTCGAATCAAGTCGCGAACGCTGGTGGACGCAATTACCGGAGGGTTGACTGATTTTTCGGTGTTGGAATTTGGTCCTCTCGATCACGATCAGCGCAACACGTTGAACGTCGGCGGCACCGTCGCTCTGCCCTGGCGCACGATTGCATCAACCAATGTTTATTACGGTTCCGGATTCACCAATGCATTCCCCGGGCAGCCTTATCCCGGCGCTTACCTGCCGCCGCACACAACCTTTGATCTGTCATTGGCAAAAGACTTCGGCGAACGATTCTCGGCATCAGTAAATGCGATGAATGTCGCCAATCGCCGCGTGGAGCAGGACAACAGCGTAACCTTCGGGGGATTTCACTGGAACGAACCAAGGGAAATTTATGTTGAGCTGCGATATAAGTTCCACTATTGAAAGCAGCAGGCTCGTGTGGGTCGGACACTCTTGTCCGACCGTAGGTGCAGAATCTAGTTTGGAGAGAGAAGTGAGAACGAAAGCGAATCTTTCAAACGTTGTCTCTTTTTTTATTTGCTTGTCGGCATTATTACTTACTTCCGCATGCAATCAGAAGTCCCAGCCAACCGAGAAGGCTGCTCCGGGAGTCGCTCCCGCAAAACACTACCAACTCAAAGGCAAAGTTGTTTCCATCGATGCTCAGGCCCAAATGGTCAATGTGGATAGCGAAGCTATTCCCGGATTCATGGACGCGATGACGATGCCTTACAAAGTTAAGCCCGACAGCGAACTGGACAAGCTGCATCCCGGCGACGTAGTCACCGCCGATCTGCTTGTGCAGGATGAGGGCGCACGGCTAGAGCACGTCGAGGTAACCGGCCACTCTTCTCCGCCAAACACTAAGTAGCAGCCGCGGACATGTGGGGCGGGCGCCCTCGCCCGCCTACCCTGAGCGGATGCAAAGGGTTAAGCTGTACCTGAGAACATGAAATACATCCTTCTTATCCTCGCCCTTCTCGGCATCGCCGCTTCTTCTCTAGCTCTGCGCGAACACTATAGAACTTACGGCGACGCGCCCTGCGACATCAATGAACGTTGGGATTGCGGAATCGTGAACCACAGTCCCTACGCCATGTTCCACGGCATTCCGGTCGCCGACATCGGCATCGCCGGATATTTCTTGCTCGGAGTTCTCGCGCTGAAGCGGATGTACAAAACAATGCTGGCGCTTGCTGTTCCCGCGCTGGCGTTCTCACTTTATCTCGCCCACATCGAAAAAGATGTGCTGGGAGTCTGGTGCCTTTACTGCGCCATTTCGCTGGGTGTGATTTCGCTGATGACGCTGTTGCTTCTCGGCGCCGTAACAACTCGATTCATCCGACGAACCGCCCTGTGAAAGAGACTTGAGATCCTCTGCGGAGCTTCGCTCCGCCGGACGGGCGAGGGCGCCCGTCCCCCCATGGTAGTTTTTCTCCGAATAGGCACTTGTTTCCAACGAAGTGAGCCTAAAACAAAAAGGCGACCTTTTCAGGTCGCCTTCAAGCGAATCGTGTAAAAGTGGTTGTTAGACGGGCTTTACGTTCTCGGCCTGCCACCCTTTCGGGCCTTTCACTACGTCGAACTGAACTTGCTGTCCTTCTTGCAGGCTGCGGAATCCATTGCTTTGAATGGCCGAGAAGTGAACGAACACGTCCTCGCCGTTCTGGCGGCTGATGAAACCATAACCCTTGGCGTCGTTAAACCACTTTACTGTTCCTGTTTCCATGGTGGTGCTTTGTTTCCTTTGTGTTGATATGGCGCTGAGTTTTCGCTGGACTTCTGCACAGCCGGTTCACGCGCAAGGCGGGAGTTGCTAATTGCAGGGTACCGCTAAATCAAACGCACCTTTATTTTACCTGAGGCGTCAAGAAATGACAGCTTTTGGTGCAAAACCACAGATCTCGCGTGTAGGGAGAACCGCCCCGGCTATCCGGCGGACCAAAGCGCTGCTAGAAGTCACCGGGCTGGTTGGAGAATCCGGTCCATAAAACGGGGTCAGAAGTGGAAGCAGCCAGAGTTAAATGGCACCAAACAGGCCGATTATCGATGTTCTCTCCCACTTTGACCCTTTTGATTCTTAGCTACTGTGATTCCCCTTCCTAATTCCCCACTCGCAGCACATCCAGCAAATGCTCGAAATCTTCCACGCTCCGGTACTGGATCAAAATTGTCCCTTTGCCCTTGCTGTCGCTGATACGAACGCGCATTCCCAACATCCGCTGCAGTTCCGATTCCGCCGCTTTGACGTTGGCGTCGACTGGCTTTGGCGGCACGGGTTCCCTTTTCTCTACCGGGCCCTGCAGACTATTGACTTGCGCCTTCAGTTCTTTCACGGTCCAGTCCAATGCAACTGCCTTTCGCGCCAGTTCTTCAACACCCGCAGAATCGAGGAACACCGTTGCCTCGAGTAGCACGCGCGCTTCGCTGAACCCAATCTTTCCCTGGCCGATCAGATCCAACACGCCATCGGGGAGCTTGAGGAGGCGCATGTAATTTGCCACTGATTCGCGGGAACTGCCGGTGCGCTTTCCAATCTGCTCCTGAGTGAGATTGAATTCGCGGCTCAGTCGGGCAAATGCGTTGGCCTGCTCAAGACAGTTCAGGTCCTGGCGCTGGAGATTTTCGACCACCGTCATTTCAGCGGCTTGCTCATTGCCGAGTCTGCGCACAATTGCTGGAACGGTCGTGTTTCCTGCCAGCTTCGAGGCGCGGCAGCGGCGCTCGCCCAGAACCAGAATGTAGCGGCCATTCTCCCCGGGACGCACAACGATTGGCTGCGCCAGCCCGCTGGCTTTGATCGACTCAGCCAGTTCGTTCAACGCCGCAGGATCGAACGTACGCCGCGTCTGGTAAGGGTTTTCGTCGATCAGGTCGAGGGCAATCTCGATTATTTCCGGTCTATGTGGCGCGGACACTCCTGTCCGCGTGCTTGGTTCGGCACTGCCGCCTGATGAGGCAGAAGGCTGAGGCACTATGGCAGGGCCAGCAGGGATCCCGACTTGCGGCGGGATCACTACCGGTGCCGACGCCACCGCGGTCGCCGGCCCCGATGAAACCACACGTGGCCCCGAAGGCAACAGCGAATCCAATCCTCTTCCGAGTGCCCGCCGTTTTTCTGCCGGCTTATGTTCTTCCATAGCAGCCATTCATCTCTCCCAAAAAATATATCGTGTCACGATATATTACCTGTTATCATCTGGATCTTCGTCGTTCGTCCCTGGCGATTCGTCGTTCGCACGAATCCTTGGCCAACGACCAATGCCCAGCGCCGCCTTACCCCTTCAAATTCATCGTAACCAGCTTGTTGCGATCCCGCCAGCGTCGCCACTTCGGCCCGTTCACAACCTGCTTCTCTTCGGCGGAAGCAGGCTCAGGTGCTGACGCTTCTTCTTTGGCCGCCTCGGGGAAGGCCGTAAATCCTGGCACATGCTTGGGAATGATTTCTTTGGCCAGTTGAATATAGCTGTCTGCTCCTCGCGATTTTGGATCGTACAGCAGTACCGGCTTGCCGTGACTTGGTGCCTCGGCAAGGCGCACATTACGTGGGATCGTGGTGACAAAGAGCTTGTCCCCGAAGAATCGATTGAGTTCAGCCGTGACCTGCTGCGCCAGGTTCGTACGGTCATCGAACATAGTCAGGAGGACACCTTCGATTGCCAGAATAGGATTCAGGCCGCTGCGTATGCGCTCAATGGTGTCGAGCAAGCTCAGAGATTCCTTCCAGGGCGAAATACTCCGCCTGCATTGTGATCAGAACCGAATCGGCGGCGACAAGAGAATTAAGAGTCAACAGATCCAACGCCGGTGGGCAATCGATCACAATGAAGTTGAACTTCTCTCGCAATGGCGCAAGGCCGTCGCGAAGGCGGAATTCCCTGTTCTCGGCGTCAATCAATTCGAAGTTTATGCCGACCAGGTTCTTGTGCGCAGGGATAACGAAGAGATGCTCCAAGTCGGTCTTCTGCAAAGCGCTGTGCGCATCGCACTCTCCAACCAGAAGCTTGTAGGTGCTGTTTCGTTCTGCATCCTTGCCCAGGCCCAGACCGCTGGTCGAATTCGACTGTGGATCGCAGTCAATCAGCAATGTGTTGAGTTTGGCCGCGGCGAAGGAAGCCGCGAGGTTTATGGCAGTCGTAGTCTTCCCGACGCCACCTTTTTGATTGGCGACAGCGATAATGCGAGCCATTTGATTTTAGGGAGAACCCAGAGACTTGAGCGGAGCATAGTTCGAATCAGTAGGTTTTGCAATGCCGGATTCGAGTGCAGGTACTAAAGAATTATATTTTGCGTAAATTTCGATAGTTGGGGAAGTTTCATGGCTTGTTTTCCAGAGCCATGTTCCGCGTGGAACACTCCTTGCGCTTCGACGGGTCCTTGGCTTCCTGGCTCTCCTTAGACAAGCACGATGTTCCACGTGGAACATTGTGGCAGGAATTCCAGCAGATCCGAATACAAGCTCGATTAGACTTTCGTTTCGCCGACCAGAAGCCTGCCATTCCTGGTTAGTGGAATCGGGAGTGGCTCGTGCCACGCGAGACTTGGCAATGCCGCTTGAGCGGCTCCGAGCTGCGCCTCTCCAAGAAGGAGCGCTATTCTGCCTCCGGGCCTGACTAAGCCGGATGCAGCTGGCAGAATACGGTCGAATCGTTCCACGGCACGTAACGTCACTAAGTCTGCTCGAATCGAAACCGTCTCGGCTCGTTCGTTCAGAACGACGGCTGATTTCAAATCAAGTGTTCTGATCACTTCTCGCAGGAATGTGGCCTTACGCTGGTTGCTGTCAATCAGAATGAGATCAAGGGACCGACACCAAAGCTTGATCGGCACTCCAGGAAAGCCTGCTCCCGAGCCGACGTCGAGGACGGATGCATGCGAATCGTCGGCAGGGAAAAGCAGCTTCGCCGCAAACAACGACTCCCCGAAGTGTCTGGTGATAATTTCTTGCGGATCGCGGATCGCGGTGAGGTTGAGTTTGGCGTTCCATCTCAAAAGCAGATCGATGTAGACACCAATCGCTCTCACCGTCGAATCCATTAGGTGCGTCGGTCCGACAAATGGTGCCAGAAGGTCGGCGATTATATCGGGTTTCAGAGATCCAGGAATTTCATCTGCCATCGAGAGTGCATTGTAGATGAGGGTGCAGGGGAATGTTTGATCTTTTCTGGGCTGTTTTTAGTTCCCAGTTGAGCCAGACTAGTAAACAGGTGGGAGTTGTCCATCATATGCCGTCCATAATTATAGAATTGAGCCTCTAATGACAGCAAAAGTGGAAAAATGTCAGCGAAATCGCAGCGCGGAATAATCAATTGACATTTATTTATAATTCTGCAATTATCGAAATGATGAATGACAGCCCGCAGATCAGTAAGTACGCTGACATGTTCTCGGCGATGGGAGCTGAACCCAGGCTTTGCGTCATGCAACTGCTGCTTTCGGCTCATCCCGACGGTATGGTGGTGAACGAGATCCAAAGCGAATTAGGAATTCCGAACTCTACGCTCTCGCACCACTTGGACAAGCTCCGCAACGAAGGCCTGATCAACGTCCGGCGCGAGAGTACTTTTCTGCGCTACACCGCCAATACTGATGCCCTGCGAGAGCTGTTGCAGTTCTTGTATGCGGAGTGCTGCACGCGCAGTACAGCCGTGAAGCCGCACGAAATCGTGCAGATTTGCATATAACCGACCGTGTATCCCGGACGTCCACGTCCGAAAAGCTGGGGAGAGAAAATGCCGAACATCGACGTAAGAGAAATCGTCAAAGAGAAATATGGCCAGGCCGCGTTGCGGGTGAAGACTGGCGGAAGCACCTGCTGCGGCGCCACAGCTGCGACCGCAATGAGCTGTGATCCCATTACCTCGAATCTTTATGATTCGGCACAAACCGGAGCGCTCCCCGAAAAAGCAGTGCTTGCCTCTCTGGGATGCGGAAATCCGACGGCGCTCGCGCAATTGAATCCTGGTGAGATTGTGCTTGACCTCGGCTCCGGAGGCGGGATCGATGTTTTGCTTTCGGCGCAGCGCGTTGGACTCACCGGCAAGGCCTACGGTTTGGACATGACCGACGAAATGCTTGCGCTCGCGAATGAGAACAAGCGCAAGGCCGGCGCCGAGAATGTCGAATTTCTCAAAGGCGAAATCGAAAACATTCCGCTGCCGGATAATTCAGTCGACGTAATCATTTCCAATTGCGTAATTAATCTTTCGGCGGATAAGGACCGCGTCCTGCGTCAAGCATTCCGCGTGCTGAAGCCCGGTGGACGATTCGCCATTTCCGACGTGGTAACCCGCGGTGAAATCAACGAAGAAATTCGACACAGTGTTTTGCTGTGGGTGGGATGCGTGGCCGGGGCGCTTGACGAAAACGAATATCGGGCGAAGCTGAGAGCGGCTGGATTCGGCGAGATCACGATTGAACCGACTCGCGTCTATCGTGTGGATGATGCGCGGGAGTTTCTGTCTGCAGCAGGGGTTGATGTCGACGCGATTGCTCCGCAACTAGACGGGAAAATCATGAGCGCGTTTGTGCGCGCAGTGAAGCCGGTTGCGAAAAATTGCTGCGGTCCTACTTGCTGCAACTAAGAAAACACAACCGCAGAGGGCACTGAGTTTCACAGAGGGAGCTACCACAGAGAAAGTCGTCGGACGAAGCCTGCGCTGAGAGAAGTGAATGTCCGACCTAGCATCGCCAATGCAAGATCACTACAATGTGCTGTTTTTGTGCACCGGCAATTCGGCGCGATCGATCATGGCTGAGGCGATTCTGAATTTCAAGGGGGAGCCGCGGTTCACCGCTTACAGCGCGGGAAGCCACCCATTGGGAACGGTCCGAGCTGAAGCGCTGCATCGGCTCGATTCCGCCCGAATTCCGACCCACAATTTGCGCAGTAAAAGCTGGGACGAATTTTCTAAACCCGGCGCGCCGAAACTCGACTTCGTTTTCACCGTCTGCGACAACGCGGCCAAGGAGGTTTGTCCGCTTTGGCCAGGGCAGCCAATGACCGCGCACTGGGGAGCGCCGGATCCCGCCGCCGTAAAGGGTTCCACCCAAGACGTGGAGCGAGCCTTTCGCGAAGCGTTTACCATCCTCGATCGCAGAATAAGTTTGTTTCTCTCCCTGCCCCTCGCGTCGATTGGCAAACTTGCGCTGAAAAAAGAAATAGATCAGATCGGCCATCAGTAGGGTTCGCGCTTGCTACCGTCTCGACATTCATCATTCCAGGTGCAACCTCTAATCTAAACTCAGCAACGTAGGAGAAGGAGGCGCGCATCTCATGTCACTCGACTCCACCCGCCGCAAACTTCTGTTCGACTCGATTGCATTGGGATTTGCCGGGGCCGCTAGCTTGCCGTTGCTCGCAGACCCGTTTCCTCAACAGGCCAAAGGCAAAGGAAAAGAGACAGAAGGAAAAAAACCTGAAGTCACCGCGACCGAAGACCTGATGCGCGAACACGGCGTGCTACGGCGCGCGCTGCTGGTATTTCTGGAAGTGGTTCCCAAGCTCCGGCAGAACGCGGCCACGGTCGACGCTGCGGCCCTGCAGCAAGCCGCGAAATTGTTTCGCACTTTCGGCGAAGACTATCACGAACGCATGCTCGAAGAGCAGCACATCTTCCCGCTAATTCGCAAGCAAGGTCCCGAGCTAAAACGTTACGCTGACATCCTGGTCGAGCAGCACAATCGGGGACGCGAAGTTACCGATTACGTTCTCGCGGTTACGAATGGCCCGCGCATTTCAGTCGCGCATGTCGAGCCGCTGGCTAATGTTTTGGAAACTTTCGTCCTCATGTATCAAAACCATGCGGCGCGAGAGGACACTATTGTGTTTCCCGCATGGAAGAAAAATTTCACCGACAAGCAGCTCGACGAGATATCCGATCAGTTCGAAGACATCGAACACAAAATGTTTGGCAAAGATGGGTTCGAAGACGCCGAGAAGAAGATTAGGAAAATAGAGGGCGAACTTGGTTTTGCGGACCTGGCGCAGTTCACGCCGCCTCCTCCGCCGAAACCATAAACTAAAGCTTTCGAGCGCATCCGAGCACCATTTGAGTAAACCTAAAGCAACGAACCGAAGTAGTAATTTGTGGGACGGATCAATCTTAGATGCCATGGTTGGTGGATCTTTCGGACTGAATCCTAGCCGGAGTGGGAGTTACTCGAGAGAACAGGGTGAAACTTTCTAAGGAAAGGCGGTCCGGAGAAGATGGCTGTCAAGGTCGACCGTTGTTGAGATTGTCGTCCTTCGACCATTGCAAGTGCGGTTTACTCTTTTCGGGCTGATGTACTGGCGAATGTTCGTGCGCGCCGAGCCCCGGCCTTTTACATTTCCGCTAACGCGAAACCATAATATTTCCCTTGCCCGGTGCAAGACTGGGCAATGCGAATTTTACTGAAACACGGGTAAACCTCTCCCGCTTCGAATACAATCCCCAGCAGTAGGTTTTCACTACAGCGCAGGTCAACAGGAGAGATCAATGGCCAAAGCAGCAGGCAAGGCAGCAGGCAAGACCAAGAGCAACAGCGCGTTCATGAAGCCGATGCAGCCGTCAGAGCATTTGGCGAAAATTGTGGGATCGGAGCCGCTTCCGCGCAGCGAAGTCACCAAGAAAATTTGGGCGCACATCAAGAAGAACAAACTGCAGAACCCCAGCAACAAGCGTGAGATCATCGCCGACGATAAATTGCAGCCGGTCTTCGGCACCAAGAAACTGGATATGTTCCAGATGACCAAAGCGGTCAACAAGCATTTGAAATAAAGCAGCGATAGAAGGCTCAGCTTGGGCAGAATCACTGCTTCAGGGCTGGCCCGCAGCACTGTTGGTTTTTTTCGTCAGCATCGGACCGTGAATGCAGAGCAGGTGGCGAGCTGCTCGCGATATCGTGAGCAGCGCGGTGAACATTGGCCGATCCAGTCGCATCTCAAGAGCGCAGTTAATTTGATGTGCGAAGGAGAATTCAATATGGGTGACGAAAGAAATCAGGGACAATCCCGCCAGGGTCAGGGCTCGCACGGTCAGGAACAGCAAGACAAACAAAAGCAGCAGCAGCAGGAAGAGCAGCGGCGCCGGCAGGAAAATGACCAGAGCGATGACTCGCAAAGCGGCTCGAACGCCAACCGCAGCGAACAGGACCGGAAGCGCGCCTAATCTTCAACCCATCTGAACTTTGCACCCGCCGCAAGCCGGCGGGTTTTCTTTTTTGCGGTAAAAAAACACAAAGCAGAATTTGTTTTGGGACAAACCAAGGGCGAGCCTCTCCCCGGCGGGAACGTTATCACTTTGGGAAATCGCCGCGATTAATCCCGGCTAATCCTTCCTATCTTTTATTGAATTCAGAATAGCTGCCGATTATATGTGGGAAATCCAACCACGATAAAACTGGGCCGCGGCCCGCAATTGAGCCGGCGGAGGTTTACATCCCAGAAAGGCAGTAGCGCGCGGTGAGAATTCAAACCAGGCCGACAGCCCGACGTATTTCTGTTGCGGTCATCACTGCATTCGGGCTGACATGCTTGTTTTTTCCAGGGGGCGGGGCCGGGCAGAAGATGCCGGCGTCCACCCAAGGGCCGTCAGTGGCGCCGACGGTTGTTCTCGGCAATCCCAGTGATTACGCAGGCATTGACCGCTGCCGCTCCTGCCACAAGCCGGAGTATAGAGAGTACGAAAAGACAGCGCACGCGAAGGTGTCGGTGCCGGGAAAAGACTACGTTTCGGGTTGCGAAGTCTGTCATGGACCGGGCAAGGCGCACGCGGACGCGATCGAAGCCGCAGAGGGCGATGAAGGCAAGGAGAAGCGGGCGCTCGAAGAGCACCCGATTTTTTCTTTCAGCGTGAATGCGAAGATCACGGCGGCGCTGGCGCAGGCGCCGGTTTTCCGCTTCCGGTCAAATGCGAAACAGAACGCGGCCCGCTGCCTGCTTTGCCATATCAGCAGCAAGCAACAGGAATTCTTCGAGCACTCGACGCACGTGGCGCATGGCATGTCATGCGATCAGTGTCATACCTCGCACCTGGTGACCGAAGTCAAAGACCAGAGCAAGGGCGATTTAAGTTCGCCGCAAGGCCACTTCTTCCAAGTGCCGCAACTTCCGGATGAAGTCCGTTGGCTGCAGAGCAGTTTGTTGAAACAGTCGGAACCCACGCTGTGCTTTAACTGCCACGGCACCGTGCAGGCGCAATTTGCGCTGCCGGTACACCATCGCGTGCCGGAAGGCTTGATCAAGTGCAGCGACTGCCACAATCCGCACGGATCATTGAACCGCGCCAGCCTGAAGCAGCCTAACTTTCAGAGTTGCGTGAATTGCCATGCGGAGAAGCGCGGTCCATACATTTATGAGCACGCGTCGCTGAAAGTGGAAGGCTGCACCACTTGCCACAACCCGCACGGCAGCACCAACCGCATGCTGCTGGTACGGCGCGAAGGGCGGCAGCTTTGCCTGCAGTGCCACACCGGATATCACAATCAACCCGGCGTACCGCACGGCCGGCTTGGCTTTCAGACCAGCGGCGAGTGTACGCGCTGTCACGTAGCGGTACACGGTTCGAATTTGGATCCGACTTTGCTGAGATGAGACCGGGAGGCACTATGAGATCAACTCGGGTGTTACTGCTCTCCGGGCTTCTGATGATGCCGTGGGTTTTGAGAGCGCAAGATGCAGAGGGAAGTTTTGAAGTGCCGCCACTTGATTTGGGAGGGTTCAACACCCAAGGGTCGGCCAGCGTGGGCTACCGCTTCTCCGATGTCAAAGGTTACGCGCCGATGTACCGCGAAATGTTTGATCTGGAGAGCGGTCCGCGGCTGATGGACTTCAGTCTGTTCGGCGAAGCCAAGCCCGGCATCAATGCTTTCGCCGACGATTATTCGTTGAACCTGAGCGGGCTGGGCGGCGATCCTTTTCCGACCGCACAGCTCACGGTGAGCAAGCACAAGTTGTTTGACTTCCGGGCCAACTGGCGTCAGGCCTATTATTTCTGGAACCAGAACGACAATGTGATTTTGCCGATCACCGCGGTTGCGCCGACGCTTTCAACTGGGCTGACCGACCATCACAATTGGGACACGGTGCGGAAGTTTGGTTCGGCGGACCTAACCGTGCATGCCAGCGATCGACTACGGTTTAACTTCGACTACTACCGCACCACCGACGCCGGTCCGACGTTCACCACGCAGTCGCCGGATTTTCTGGGATCGCCGGGCTTTTGGGGAACCTACGCGCGGGCGAATCCATTTTATTTGTACGCCCCGGTCAACGACGAGACCAACCGCTTTACCGGCGGAGTGGACTACAGCTTCCGCTCGTGGAATTTTCATTATTCGGCGGGATACCAGAGCTTCACTTCGAACATGAATGTGAATACGGTGAGCTCGCCGGAGTTGAGCATTGACCCGGCGAAGGCATCGACGAAAGAACCTCTGTCCAATTTCACTTGGTCGCAGTACCGGCAGTTGACGACTCCAATCAGCGAGTTTTCATTCGTGGGAAAACCGCTGCATCGGCTGGAGTGGCGCGGCAGCTATCTTTTTTATCGCTACCAGGGCCCGGTAAACTTCGACCAGTCTTTTAACGGCATAGCCCCTAACAGCAAAGGCGTGCAGACGCCGTATGCGGTGAGCCAGAACGTGTCCGGCACAGTGACCGAACCGGACCACATCATCAGCCAGGGTTTCACGTACCACCTCACCAGTTGGTCGAGCATGAGCGCGGACTACCGCTACTCGCACCAGGCGAGCGAAGGCATGGGGAGCTTCAGCAGCCTTTTCAATGCTACGACCCCGGCGACCAACGCTGAAGACATCGTCTGGCGCACCAACTTGAGCGACCTGCACTTCACGCTGGACTTCACTCCCCTTAGCACATTGGTCATTCGCCCGGGCGTCCATTTTATGAAGTATGACGTGGCAACGTTTTCCAGCGGAGTTGAGGACCCGGTGCTGAGCCAGGCCATCAAAACCGCCGCACCCGAGATCAGCTTCGGTTACGAACCTTCGAAAATAATCAGCTTCCGCGGCGACCTGCACAGCTTCAACAACGGCATGTCTTACACCGCCATTACGCCGCGCAGCGAAGTGGGCGGCCATGCGGTAGTGCAGTTCCATCCCATCGCAAGATTCTCCATCGATGACGAGCTCAACGTCAGCAACGGCCAGCTGCTCGAAATCGATTATCGAAACGTAGTCCGCTTTAACTCAACCACCGCCTCTTACGCGTTAAATGATCGCTTTTCAATCTTTGCCGGATTCAGCTATGAGAGCACCTATTCCCAGGGGCCGATTCAGTATCTGCGCGGGACGGCGCCGTTGAATGACTTCCTTCGCGATCAGGAGATGAATCGCGTGTGGCAGGGCGGGGTTGACATTAAACCCATCCGGCGCTTTAGCGCCCGGCTTAGCGGCAATTACGATCGGTCGAGCTTCGTGGGCGAGATCAGCGGAGAGCCGCCGGCTTATGGGCCGGTCAACTGGCCGCTAGTGACGGGAACGGTGGCGTACAGTTTCCCCGAGGCAGGCAAGCTGTCTATCGATTTGCAGCGCACCTACTACCTGCAGCAAATCATTACCGCGAATAATTTCTCAGCGAACTTGCTGACGATTCGCTGGACGAGGGATTTTTGATTCGAGCCGAAGAGCAATAACCACGAAGGGCACGAAGGATCACTAAGGAAAATCAGATGATGAATTCGGTTCCGACATTTATTCGGTCAGCGGAGCGGTTGGTTATTTTGTTGCTCGCATGTTTCGTCGTGGCCACGACACTCTTCGCGCAAAGTGGCGAAGAACTTTACAACAAGAAGTGCGCCGTCTGTCATGCGAAAGATGGCTCCGGCAACACCGCGAAGGGCAAGAAAGTTCACGTGAAAGATGTCCACGAAAACATGAAGGACTCCGAATCCGCAATGATCAAAGTGGTGACCGACGGCAAGGGCGATGATATGGATTCTTACAAGAGCCAGTTCACAGGCGATCAGATCAAGGCACTGGTTGAGTACTACCGAAGTTTGGGGAAGTAGGCCGCAAGCAATCAGCACTCAGCAGGCAGGCCAATTGCGGACTACTGACTGCTGAGTGCTGATTGCTGAGTGCTCTTGCCAATGAGATTTATTTCTCCCACCGTTATCGAGATCCTGTTCATTGCGATTGCGCTGGGGCTTGCTCTGCTGGTCGCGGTGCGAGTCGAACTCACGCGCGCTCAAGGCGGTAAGATCTTGGCCTTCGTGACGTTGTTTATTGTGCCGGCGCTGGCCATGTGGCTGGGGTTTTCAGAACACATGGAGCGGGCGGAGAGCACGCAATTCTGCCTCTCCTGCCACGTGATGCACGATTTCGGCAAAAGCCTGGCTGTAGACGACCCCAGCTACATTCCGGCCAAGCACTTTCAAAATAATCTGGTCCCGCGCGATCGCGCCTGCTACACATGCCATACCGACTACACGATGTTCGGCACGGTCCACTCCAAGTTTCGCGGCTTGCGGCATCTTTACGTGCAATATTTAGGCACGCCTCCAGCGCCAGCAAATATCAAGCTCTACACCGCTTTCAACAATCGTGAATGCCTGCACTGCCACGCCGGAATGCGGGTGTTTGAGGAACAAGCGAAGCACAACAAGACTCCGCGGATGATGGCAAGAATAATGTCAAATCAGATGTCCTGCATGAATAGCGGATGCCATGACATTGTTCACGAGGTCGGCACGTTGAAGGACGCTACGGTTTGGAAGGGGGCCCAGTAGCATGGCGGATGCTGCGCAAGTGAATGCAACGGCGCGGGTGGAAAGGCGCATACACCGTGCTGCCGCGCTAATCTGCGTGGGCCTGCTGGTTCTACTCTTCACGCTGATTCGAATTCATCCGCTGGCTTTCGTGGCCTTCGCGGTCATCGGCTTCCCGCTGGTTTTGGCGGGAATTCTTATCTTCCTGTATTCGATCGTCTCGCACCAGCCCGAGCCTGGAGACTAAAGCCAGTTCTAGCTCCACAACAGCGTGGTCACAGAATGCTGGCTCAACGACAAGTGGGCCGTGTTGCCGCTTACTTGCAGAACACACCCGCTCGCCGGACCGGAATTGGTAAGCACCACCACTTTTTGCCCATCCGGATTTTCAAAAGCCGCGTGCAATATGCCGCCACCGTTACTCTGCGAATCAATCCGGTGCGCGCCGCGTTTAATGAATTTGGAATAGTGCGCGAACGCCCAATACTGACCGCAGTAGGCGACCTCTTTGGTCTGCGAGTGAATGCTCACCAGGCCGCCGCAATTAAAAGGCCCGATGTTCGGCTTGCCGACTTCATCGAGCGCAAGGTTCCACGCGGTGATTGAACGGCACCAGTTGCGCAGGACTTCAGTAAAAGTGGCGCTCCACTTTGCCCAGCCGGTCATGTAATCAGGTTCGGTAAAGTCGGGACCGCCTTCGGTCCAATACATTTCGACGTCGGGATACGCGCTCTGCACGCGATTGATCCATTCGACTTGACCGACATAACCGTGCCAGGCAATTGCGTTGGTATATTTGCGCACGCCGGGAGTCTCTAACTCGCCCATCGCGCGTCCCCAAAGGTTGTAGTTGTGGTCAATGATCCAGATTTTTGACTTGATGCCGGCGCGCTCGAATGCCGGCCCAAGTTGCTGACGAACAAAATCGGCTTCATACTCCTGCGGCCAACTGCAAGCCGGCATGCGGCCGTCCTGGTCGGTGTCGACTTCGTTTTGGATACTCACTGCCTGGACGGGCACGCCTTCAGATTCGTATCCGCGCAAAAATTTCACAAAATAATTTGCATAGGATGCCATGTGCTTGCGTTGCATATTTCCGCCGAGCATTGAGTTGTTGGGTTTCATCCATCCCGGCGGGCTCCACGGAGTCGAGAACAGAAACAAATCCGGGTTTGCTTTTCGTGCTTCGCGCAGCATGGGCAGAATGTATTCGCGATCATGATCGATGGAAAAACGCTGCAGGTCGGGATCGGGCTCGCCTTCATCGAAGCTGTACGCGTTGCGCGAATAATCGCTGGCGCCAATGCAGGTGCGGCAGACATTGAGTCCCATTTCAGAGGGGCTGAACATCTCATGGAAAAGTTTTTCGCGGGCCGCGGGATCGAGCCGATTAAAGGTGAAGCAGGCGGCATCGGTGAAGGCCGCACCGAAGCCATGAATCGGCTGAAATTTTTTGTTAGGGTCGAGAACGATCGCGGAAGCGCCGGAGGCAGAAGCGTTTTGCCACGAGAGCGCAGGCCCGCGAGCGCAGCGCTGGTTGTCGTCGGTAGTCCAAACCGATATTTCTCCGGCGGCACCCTTCGCGGTGGAGCGGGCAGGGGAATCGGCTAGCGCAACTCCGGCGATGGCGGCCGCGCCCATGCTGGAGACTTTCAGGAAATCGCGACGCGTGGATTCTTTAGACATGTTTTCTCCGGAGAAAGTTTAGGCATCGCCGCGGTCTCTGGCGTCTGATGTCTAAAACATTATGCTTGCGGGCCGAGCTACTCGCAAACCCCTGGCAGAGACAAAGCATCTCACCTCACCGTATGCACGTGGACTTCAGCGCTTTCTGGGCATCTCTCCATCACATTGGACAGACATTTATTGGGCGGCTGCCTCCGCTGGCCATTGCGGTGGTGGTTTTCATTTGTTTTTATGTGCTCAGTAAAATCGTTGCGCGATTGATCCGGCGCGCGACCAAAGGACATCGCGAAAATCTGGGCGTGGTTTTCGCGCGGTTGATTGCCGCGGCTGTGGTTATGCTCGGGCTGCTGGTCGGCTTGTCGGTGGTTGCGCCCTCTTTCCAAGCCAGCGACCTGATAAAAGTTCTCGGCATCGGCAGCGTCGCAATCGGATTTGCATTCCAGAACATTCTGCAAAATTTTCTGGCTGGACTTTTGTTGCTGTGGTCCGAGCCGTTTCGTGTAGGCGATGAAATCAAAGTTGACGCCTTCGAAGGCACCGTGGAAGAGATTCAGCCGCGGGCCACGATCATCAAGACCTATGACGCCCGTCGGGTGGTAATTCCCAATGCTGACCTGTTCACTCATGCGGTGACGGTTAATACTGCGCTCGACAATCGCCGGTGGGAATATGAGTTCCCGTTGAAAGATGGCGGCGATTTGAACCGGATTAAGAGCGTGATTGTGGATACGGTAAAGAAAGTGTCCGGTGTTTTGCAGGACCCCGCACCCGAGGCATTGGTTGCCAGCCTGGATGATCCGCAGACGGCTTCTTTCAAAGTGCGGGTATTGTGGTGGACCAAGGCGAACCGTCAGCACGAGATGCTTGTCTCGTACGATCAGGTGCTGACCGCAATCGGTGAGGCGTTCAAACCGCGCCTTGCGAATCAAAATCGAAATCAGGACCGAGCGGCTTAGGCGGTTGCCGGGAGTTGCGCCAGCGGCATCCGTGCATTTTGGCTTTTGCCTGAAATCGCCTGCCCAGAGCTGGTTTTGGGGCGGTCACGTTGCGTTTGGCCAAATGCGGCGTGATTTTTGGCCTTCCGTAATCTCACACTTTTTCAGGAAGATAGAGATACTCGATTCATGCCCTACGCCCCCCAAACTGAATTTCGCGAACGGGCGCAGCGCGTCGGATTCGAAGAAAAAACCCCGGTGGTGGTCAGGTTTCCGGGCGGCGTCCGATGCTCCGCGCAACTACAAGTTATTTCCGTAACCGGCGGCTTGCTCTGCCTGCAGCGGCCAGTGCAACCTGGCGCAGTCGGAAAACTGATGTTCCTCACCAACAAAGGCTGCATTGCAGGCGAGGCCCAAATGCTGACGCCAGTAGCTTGGGACCGCCAGCCATTTAAATTCACCACGCTTCTCGAACAGGACCATTACCGGTTGCAGACGATCATCAAGCGGCAGCTCTCCAGTGGTCATCGCAAAGTGGAGCAAGAGAAGAGGCACAGCGACAACTCGGATATCGAAAGACTGCGGCCCTGGTAGGTGGGACATCAGTCAGTCCTGATTGAGTTCGTCTTCTCTGCGCTGTTTTTTTACGTCTATTCCTAACTGCTCGGCCTTCTTATAAAGATGGCTGCGTTCCAGGCCAAGAGTCTTAGCTGCATTGGTCACGTGAAAACCGGCGCGCTTTAATTCCGTAACGATCGTTTCACGTTCGAAATTCTCCACGCGTTGAGCTAGTGTTCCCGATCCTGAAATGCCATCCGCAGAGCGAGTTTCGCCCGAAGGAATCAGCACAGACTCGACCGTCTCCAATCCAATTTCGTTGCTGTCGCGCGGGGCCAGCAGCAAAAGGCGCTCGATCATGTTGCGAAGTTCGCGAACATTGCCCGGCCAGGAATAATTCCGCAAAGCGGTTACTGCATCTGGAGTACATTTCGCCGGTTTCCAACTATTTTGCTCGCAGACCTGATTCATAAAATGCTCGATAAGCGCAGGAATGTCGTCTCGCCTTTCGCGCAAAGGCGGCAGCAGCAGCGGGAAGACGTAAATGCGGTGAAATAGATCCTGGCGGAATTTGCCGTCGTGAACCAGGGCTTGGAGGTTGCGATGGGTCGCGACCACGACGCGTACATCGACGTGTACCGGCTTACTCGCGCCGATGCGTTCCACCTCGCCTTCTTCAAGCACACGCAGAAGTTTGGCCTGCATGGGCAGAGGCATGTCGCCGATTTCGTCAAGGAAAAGCGTACCGTGTTCCGCCTGCTCAAATTTTCCGATGTGACGATTGGCGGCTCCGGTGAAAGAACCTTTTTCGTGGCCGAATAATTCGGATTCGATCAACTCGGCAGGGATCGCTGCGCAGTTCAAAGCAACGAATGAACCGGAAGCGCGCGGGCTTTTCTCGTGGATGGTGCGCGCGATCAATTCCTTGCCGGTGCCGGTTTCGCCGAGAATGCAGACGCGAGTGTCGGTGGCAGCAACGCGATCGAGTTGCGCCATCACCTTCTTCATGGCTTCGCCAGACCAGACGATTTCGTATTTTCCAAGACGCTGGCGCAGCTGAAGATTTTCCGATTCGAGACGTTGAAGCCTGAGGACGTTTTCAACCGTGAGCAGAAGCTTATCGGTCGATACCGGCTTCTCCAGAAAATCCAGCGCGCCCAGTTTGGTGGCGCGCACGGCCATCTCGATGTGCGCCTGGCCTGACATCATAACGACGGGCGTGGTCACGCCAGACGCTCGCAACTCCTCGAGAAATACGAGGCCGTTTTTCGCGGGCATGACCACGTCGGAGAAGATGAGATCGAAGTTATCGGCATTGGCCAATTCAAGCCCTCGGTTGGGGTTGTCGCAGACCGTGGCTTCGTGACCGGCGAGGCGGAAGGCGCGCGAGAGCGTAGCCAGCGTGCTGGCCTCGTCGTCAACGATCAGGATGTGCGCCTTCGATGGCAAAGTGTCTCCGTTCCCCTAGACGTGAGTTTCCTGCGAGGCCGGCAATTTATCGCGGTTAGCAGGAAGGTCGATGATAAATGTTGTGCCGCGGCCCGGTTCGCTGGCAACGCTGATTCTGCCGCCGTGATCGCTCACGATGGATTGCACAATCGCGAGACCGAGGCCAGTACCGTGCGGCTTGCTGGTGTAGTAAGGCGTGAACAAGCTGCGCCGATTCTTCCCGAGCCAGGCCGCTGCCGGTATCGGCGATCTCTAGGCGGATTGAATCTTGGCGGCGACTGGCGCGCAATGTCAGATTGCCACCTTCCGGCATGGCTTCAATTGCGTTCAGAATCAAATTGGAGAAATGTGCGGTGTAATAGTTCAGGATCGGCAGCGATGGGATCACTGGCTGATATGTCGAGGGTGCACGAGATGCTTGCCTTCGTGAGTTGCGCCTGATGCAATTTGATCGCACCTTCACACAGTTCCCGCAAATCGACCGATTGAAACTGCGGCTGCGGCATCTTAGAGAAATCGCTAAACTTCCCAATGATGTTTTTCAGGTTTGAAATTTCGGACAGCAGCGTCGCCGAGCTCTCGCGAAAAGTTTCATCGAACTGTTGTTGGCCGTGATCGCGGGCGCGAATAAGATTTTCCACGGTCAATTGCAAAGGGAAAAGCGGGTTCTTGAGTTCGTGCGCCAGGCGCCTGGCAAGTTCGCGCCACGCCGCTACGCGCTCGGCTTGCACCAGGTGCTCCCGTTGGTCGAGCAGATCTCGCGTCATGCGGTTGAATGATTCCGCGAGTTCGCCAATTTCATCTTGCGTCTTGACCTTGACGGTTGTGTTCCAGTTGCCGGCAGCAACCTCACGCGCGGCGCGAGCAAGTTCTTCGACCGGGCGCGTGACGCGGGTTGCGGCCCAACTGCTCAACAGAATCGCGAGAACCAATCCTGCGCCGCCTGCCAGCAGCGCGGCGGCGCGAATCTGGCCGCGAAGCTCCGCATAAACCTGCCGAGAGCTCGCCACCAGTAACACTCCCAGCACCTGGTCGTGGTCGCCGGTCAGTGGAAAAGCATTAACGATTTCGCCGCCTGCGCTCCCGCCACGAATAACAATCCTTGCTTCGCGGCGGCTGCTCTGCACCTGCTGAATGATGTACTCAAGTTCATGCGCATTCTCCTGTGCACCGCCAGCAAAGATCAGATGATCAGATAAAAATTCTTCGGCACCGAGCGTTTCGTAGAGCATTACGCTGGTCCCGGCGGGAGGATTGAGGGTAGCCAGGAAATTTTTGTCGAGACGAATTCCGCCGATGATATTTAGCTTCCGGCCTACCGCAGTCACAGAACGAATCGCGAATAAGCCGAGCGCGGTCCCCGAGGGAAGTTCTTCTTCTTTCAAAAACGGCATTCCTGGCGGAGATTGGGTCACGAGCGGATCGTTGTACCCGAACTTCGCCGGCCATTGCGCCGATGAAATAATGGTGCCGCGGTCATCGGCGAACTCAAGAAAATCCAGCCGCTGAGTACCGGCAATCACCTGCGCGGTGTCGAGAAAAGGACTGTAATCGGGCACTCGTTGCGCAGCGGCCACGAGCATGCGATTAGCCTCAGCACTCGCGGCGATCGACTGAACTCTGCGGTTGACGTCGTCGCCGTGATTCTGAAATTCCCGGTGGAATTGGGCCACGAACGCCGCGGTGCGCTCGTCGTTGGCGTGATCGAAGGCACGGCGCGTCCAGGTTGAAATGATCGTGGTGACCGCCGCCACCGACAGCAGCACGGTCAGCGCAAACAGCAGCAGCAGCCTGCGCCGGAAGCTCACGGAGTCTCCGCAGAAAGCCAGACGTTATCTAACTGCCAGCTTCCGTCGGGCAGTAATTTTAGTCCGTGAATATTCGAGCGAAAAGCGACCGCGGTGCGCAAATAAACCAGCGGGATCACGCGGCGACTCTGGAGTGCAGCGGTTTCGGCGGTATAGAGACTACTGACTGACGCGTTGGCAAACGTTGGCGCTGGAACTTGGAAGGCGCGCGCCAGGACACTGAGGGCCGTTTCGGAATCAGACGAAGGCAACGCGACTTTGATCAGGCGAATGTCAGCGCTGTCCGAATTGACGACTTGCAGGGTGATACCCGCATCCTTTGCATTTAGCAGAATGCGATCAGCGGCGATGCGGGCCACAGGATCGGATGAGTCACAACTCAACGTCCATGCGACGGGATGCGGCGCCCGTGGCCGAGTTGCAACGCTGCCGGGGGGATATACAAAGCCGTAGCCCGAAAGCCAATTGGGGATCAACGCGCCGGTAGGTTCGCCCGCAGACTGGAAGACGACGTTGTTCAGCGCAGCCGAATCGATGCTGAGCGCAAGTGCATTCCGCAAGTGAATCTCGTCATCCGACCGGGCTTCGCGGGTAAAGAATAACGCCAGCAGCTCCGCAGGCTGAGACGCTTTTAGCAGGCGGTTGCCGGTCTGGGCGCGGCGAATATCCTCCGGCGCAACTTCGACGAGATCGCTCTTGCCGAGATCCATGAGCATGAGTTGATCGCGATCATTTTTCCCGAGGTCGGCTTCGATGGAATCGATGAATGGCCGTCCGCCCCAGTATTCGTCATTCGCCTGCAGGGTCAGGTGTTGCTTCGTGGCGTCGAATTGCGCGACCGTGAACGGCCCGGTGCCGATGAGCGCGCCCTGATTGCGCCGCGAAATACTGTTGCGCGGCAGTGCGAGCTCGGCGGCGAGGTTCGGCATGGGAGAGCTGGTTTCAATCATGACAAGTTCGCCGAGCGTGAAAACTTTCCATTCTGGATTGGCGCCGCGCAGTGACGCCGCGGCAACACTCGCGTCGACAGGTATGCCATCGCTGAAAACTACACCGTTACGTATCTGAAAACGCCAGCGTTGATTTCCGGGTTCGACCTGCCACGAGGCGGCGAGCAATGGCTGAGGGCGGCCACGGTCATCGAGCTTCACCAGAGTTTCGAAGACCAGCTGTATCAAGCTGCGAAGTCCCGGCGCGCCGGAAACAGTCGGATCGAACGCTTGGGCCGGAGTCTGCACGCCAATGCGCAACGTGCCGCCGTAGTGCGGGCGAGTCGCGGCAATCATGTTCGTCGCGCAGGTCAGACTAGCGGCCGCAATCAAGATTGAGCTGAAGCGCTTCATAATTTCCTGTGCTGGAATTCTTATAAACCGCGAGCGCACTTTCTGCGCCGGGGGTGCTCCACAGCGCGGTGATGCTGCCATTGATAGCCAGCTTCGGGCTGACCGGCGCAGGTTCGCGGTCGGGAAATTCGAAAGCCTGGATGGACTCGACCGGCTCGCTGTCAGCGGCATCGGCCAGGACCAGAGAATCAGGCCGACAAGCGGGATGCAGCGCGGCGACGTCGCTTCCCCAATGAACTTTGCCGAGGACTTGCTGATTGATTCCATCGAGCAAATGCATCTGGCCGTCAAGACCGGCGAAGATCCAGAGCGAATAATTTGCTCGCGGAACGGCGGCCGCGGAATAAAACGGCGGCGCGGAATTTTGTTTGCCGATTCCCGGAATCAACGCTCCCGGAAAAAAATTTCTCGCCGGAGAAAAGAACGCCGAAAGTCCTTGTGCTTGAAGCGGCCAGGGGTCCTCACTGGCTGAACATCTCATCGCGATCGGGGCTGAGTTGGTGCTGTGGCACGCTAAGCCGGGAAGGTAGGCGTCGAACAGGCGGTCTTTGCGAAGGAAAATTCTTCCGCGAGCGTCCCGAGGTAACGGCGTCGGCGAAGAGATGGCTAGAGATTGAACTATCGACCAGCGCTGGTTCGAGAACTCCTGGATGGTGACCGCGGTTCGTCCGAGCACGACGATTCTTGGCGGATTGTTTTCCACTATAGCGACGTCAAGAATCGGATCCGTTTGCGAGACCAGCGGCGTGGGGCGGATGGTGATGGGCGGAGCATTCGGCGCGGCAGCTGTAAAATTTGTCCGCGGCGTAGAGACCAGGAGAACCTTGGAGTCGCTTGCTCCCGCCTGAATTTCCGCAACCCAAACGTACTCCTGCAAATTTTCCGACAGCGTGAGTTTGATGTTGGCGGCTGCCTGATCAGGTTGCCATATGCGTATTCCTGAGGTGGCGAGCGAGGCGGTGAGCTGACGATTGATCTCTTCGGCCTCCGCCGAGCTGATCGACGAGCGGTTACTTATTTCGAGAGCGACCACGCCGGGGCCGGTGGCGGCGGTGATTTTTGCTGCGAGTTGGGAAACGGGATCGTGCCAGTCGGTCGCGAAAGTCAGCTGAGAGAAAAGGATGCAAAGACACAAGGCCCAGCGCAAGCGTGAGGTGGGACGCGTCATTTGCAGATTGCGCGAATTATAAACCGAGGTTGGCATTGGATTGACCTTCGGAATCTAAGTAGTCCATTTCCCCCAGCGGCTAAACCCGCCTCTTCTTGTCCTGAGCCGCTCCTTGTCGGACAGGAGTGTCCGACCCACACGGCTTGTGCAGTCACTTATTTCTCCTCGCCCTGGTCTGCTTCGCTAGTTTTGTTGGCCATGTTCATGCTCTTGAGCACGTCGTTGGCGAAGAAGTATTTTCCGTCGGATGGAACCATCATGATCTGCAATTTGTCGGAAAGCTTTTCGGCGATGATCTTGTTAATCAGTAGGGGATTCTGTTTCAGGATCACGCCTTCGTTGCGCATTCTTTCGGCATCGGCGACGGCGGTTACGCGAATGCGATCGGCTTCAGCGTCGGCGAGCAGTTTGCGGCGCTCCATTTCGGCTTTGCTGTCGAGGACTTTGGCTTGGGCCATAGCTTCGGCGTTCTTGATGGTGGCTTGCGCGCTGGCTTCGGCATTTTGCACGGTAGCTTCTTTGCGCGCTTCGGCCTCAAGCTTGCTCTGCTCGATTTGTTTTTGCTTCAGCGGAAGCGTGTACTGCATGGCGTCAGCTTCGGCTTTGGCCTGCAGCACGCGTACCTGGGCTTCGCCTTCGGCCTGTTTAACCTGCTGAGCTTTCGTGGCTTCGGCTTGAAGTTCGGAGATGCGAACCTGCTTCTGCTGAATGTCGGTTTGCACGCCCATCTGGTCATCTTCCTGTTCCTTGAGCAGCAGGTCTTCGAGACCTTTGGCGTATTCGGGCGGAAGTTGAATATCGCGCAGCATGACTTCTTTCACCACGATTCCATCGGCTGCAAGCTTTTGAGTGATTACAGCCGCAGCGCGGGAGCGGACTTCTTCACGTTTGGTGGCGAAGACTTCTCGGACAGTGTAGTTGGGAACGAGTTCGCGCCAGGCGCTGGCCACAACCGCAGGCACAATCTCAGTTTCAACCGGCTGCGGCAGGTTGGCCTGAATGTAATCGAGATGCGCGGGATCGAGACGGTAACGAATCGTGATCGCCAGTCCCACTGAGAGGCCTTCTTTCGCCTGAACATTCAGGGGCGCGGGCTTCTCTGCATGACGTTTCTCGGATTTGCCGTCTTCGACCGAGCCTGTGGTGAAGAGTTGGTCGCGAGTGTCGAAGACCGCGATGCTCTCAGCGAGCGGCGTGACAAAATGCGCCCCGGGATAAAGCGTGCCGGGAAGCGTGCCGCTCGTCTGGCTGACTCGCACTCCGCCCATTCCGCTGGGGACGACCACGATGCTCAGCGCCAGAAGAATTGGTCCCCATGCGAGCAGTGCCAGGGCTAGGGAATTACGCCAGTGAATTTCTGGTCTGGCCTGGGCAGGTGTGGCGCCCGCGGCCAACGATTGCTGATATTTCATTTCGAAGTACAAGTCGCGGGCGAGAATGGCAACGGCGGCTGCGATCATTCCGATTCCGCCACAGAGCAGCAAATATTTTAAAAACAGCATAACGTCTCCTTTATTGGCGGCTGTCGGCGAGCCTAACTAGAACCGGGCGAGCAGCTGATGGTTTAGGCGCAGTGAAGAACAAACGGAAAATTTGGCCGAAGATGAATTCTTCGACCATGATGGCGACCGCCAGCGAGAAGAGCAATCCTCCGACGACGGTGATGAATGTGATTACGGACTGCATATGGGTTCTCCGTGCAACGTGAGAGGTAAATGCAGTTGAGCGGCCTTTGGCATGTCATTGAAACTATTGAGGATGCTCGCGGTTGGGTGTGTGTGACGAAACACGGTGTGACCCGCATGACACGTTGGCGGTTGCAAATTTGCGGAGGAAGCTCCGCCGGACAGTCGAGAGAGCTTGCCCTGAGCTTGTTAAGGGGCGGCTGTCCCGCCCACACAGCCTGTGCAGAATTTTCTCCGGCGGATAGCTTAAAGTAATGGTGTGGCGTAAGGATTAACATCGTATTCACGCGGTGGACGTCTCAGCCGGAATACAATCAGCATCTAATCTTTTTTGTTTGTATGTCTTGCAGTTGCTGTGCCGACTTCCGGCACAGACAAAGTCATTTTTCACCTGCAGTTCCAGTTCGACAGCGCTTAAATCCGCGCTATATCAATACAGATTTGGGGAAAGAGCTTGGCCGCACAAGACGGGCTTTGGTACAAGGACGCGGTTATTTATCAGGTCCACGTCCGCGCGTTCTACGACAGCAGCGGCGACGGCAACGGAGATTTCCGCGGCCTGGCGCAGAAGCTCGACTATCTTCAGGAACTCGGCGTCAATACGATCTGGCTGATGCCGTTTTTTCCGTCGCCGCTGCGCGATGACGGGTATGACATTGCCGACTACCGGACGGTGCATCCCGCCTACGGCACTCTGGATGACTTTAAGGCATTCCTCGAAGCGGCCCACCAGCGCGGTATTCGCGTCATTATCGAAATGGTGCTGAACCATACGTCCGATCAGCATCCCTGGTTTCAGGAGTCGCGGAGCTCGCGCAGTAATCCTCGACGGGATTGGTATGTGTGGAGCGATACCGACACTAAGTACAAGGGCACGCGGCTGATCTTTCTGGATACCGAGCTTTCAAACTGGGCCTGGGACCCGGTTTCGAAGCAGTACTACTGGCACCGCTTCTTCAGTCATCAGCCTGACTTGAACTATGACAACCCGCAGGTCCGCGAGGAAATGTGGGACATCATGAAATTCTGGCTGCAAATGGGAGTGGACGCGTTCCGGCTGGATGCAGTGCCTTATCTGGTGGAACGCGAAGGCACCAATTGCGAGAACCTGCCGGAGACGCACGAGATTATAAAAGATCTGCGGGCGCGCATGGACCGCGAGTTTCCGGGTCGGATGCTACTGGCTGAGGCGAACCAGTGGCCAGCCGATCTGCGGGCGTATTTCGGCAATGGCGACGAGTTCCACATGGCATTCCATTTTCCGCTCATGCCACGAATGTTCATGGGACTGAAGTTGGAAGACCGCAAACCAATCACCGAAATTCTGAAGCAGACGCCGGAGATTCCTGACTCGTGCCAGTGGTGCCTGTTCCTGCGCAACCATGACGAGCTCACGCTGGAGATGGTGACCGACATGGAACGTGATTACATGTACGACGAGTATGCCAAGGACAAAGCTATGCGGATCAATCTTGGCATACGGCGGCGGCTGGCGCCATTGCTGGACAACGACCGGCGGCGGATCGAGTTGATGAATGGATTGCTGATGTCACTGCCGGGCACTCCCATCATTTATTACGGCGATGAAATAGGCATGGGTGACAATGTGAACCTCGGCGACCGTCACGGGGTGCGCACGCCTATGCAGTGGGAAGGCGGCTGGAATGGCGGATTTTCTCCCGCCGATCCTGAGACGCTTTATTCGCCGCTGATGTTGAATCCGGTTTATGGCTTTCAGGCGATCAATGTGCAATCGCAGAAGCGCTTCGATCATTCGCTGCTTTCCTGGATGAAGCGGCTGATTCGGATCAGAAAGGCGACCCCGGTGCTGAGCCGGGGATCGATACAATTTCTGTATCCGGCAAACCATCGAGTACTGGCATATTTTCGCAAGCTGGGAAATGAAACGATTTTGGCAGTGAATAATCTTTCCAGCAAAGCGCAGGCAGTCGAATTGGATTTGAAGGAATATCGCGGGAACATTCTGGTGGAAATGGTTGGCAGAAATATATTTCCGCGCATTGGCGACCTGCCGTATTTGCTGACGCTGGGACCGTATCAGTTTTTCTGGTTTAAGTTGAGGAGGATTTAGCCGCGGGCGCTGAGCAATGAGCTGTGAGCAACCAGGTAGCAAAATCTCACAGCTCGAAGCTCGCCGCTCATAGCTAGAGGCTGTTTTGCCTGAAGAGAGCATACTTTCGGATAGTTTTGTTCGCGAGCTGATGAACGTCGGCGACGTGGACATCGTTGTGGGCGTACCGACTTACAATGACGCACGTTCCGTCGGCCAGGTGGTACAAGCGGTGCGGGCGGGATTGCTGAAGCACTTTCCGCGCGAGCGCTCGGTCATCATCAACGCCGACGGCGGTTCACGCGATGGCACGCAGGATATGGTGCGGGCTGCAGCCATCAGCGATCTGAGTGTTGTTAGCGACGTGCATGCCTTGCGCACTCTGCACAGTATCAGCACGCAATATGAAGGCGGCCCGGCAAACGGGATCGCGATACACACAATTCTGGCGGCGACGGATTTACTGCAAGCCCGCACCTGCGCGATAGTTTCTCCGGAATCGACAACACTCGAACCGGAATGGATGGAACGATTGCTGAGGCCGGTATTGCGCGACGGCACCGACCTGGTACTGCCGATTTATCGCCGGCCTAAGTTTGATGGGCTGCTAATCCGCAATCTGGTTTTTCCCATGGCTAACGTCCTGTATGGGTGTGCGGTGCGCGAACCATACCCCTCTGATTTCGCTTTTTCAGGAGAGCTGGGCAGCAATTTTCTTGGGCAAGACATCTGGAATCAGGAACAAGGGCGCCGCGGAACCGAATTGTGGATGACCTTGTGGGCGGCGATTGGCAAGCGGAAACTGGTTCAGTCGTTTTTAGGGACCAAGACCCGGCGGGAGGATGCGCCATCTGATTTGGTGGCCGCGATGCGCGAAACTGCAGGCACGCTTTTTACGTCCCTCGATGCCTATGCTTCAGTCTGGCGTTCTACGCCTGAAGCGGTCCAGGCCCCATGCATAGGGTGCGAACCGGCCATCAGCGATGGACCATCCCGACTGAACCGCAAGCGGCTGTATGACATGTTTACGTTTGGAGTGAAAGAATTGGACCCGGTTTTCTTGTCGATACTTACCTCGCCCACGCATGAGGAACTCAAGCGACTGGCAGGAGTACCGGAAGAAAAATTTACTTATTCCGGGGAACTCTGGGCGCGCACCGTGTACGAATTTGCGATTGCATTTCGCAAGGCGATAATCGGACGCGACCATATCGTCCAGGCGCTGGTGCCGCTGTTCCGCGGCCGGGCGCATACATTTCTGACACAGAATCGGGATGCATCCTCGGAAGAAATGGAACGCAACCTTGAATCTTTATGTAAAGCGTTTGAGCAGGAAAAGCCGCACCTGATTGATTTATGGGACGGCGGGAAGTGAGGTCACTATGTGGCAAAACTTTATAGGAGAGCTGACAAGGACGATCAACGAAATTCTGGGTAGCTTCGCCCGCTTCCTGCCCCGCCTGCTGGAAATGCTGCTGTTGGTCGTGGTGGGCTGGATTATCGCCTTTGTGTTGCGGGCGATCGTTAGAAGCGTTCTGAAGATTGCGCGCTTTGACAAATTGTCTGAGCACACCGGCGCGGCACAAGTACTGCGCCGATCGGCGCTGCCGTCGCCGACTGAAATGCTGAGCCGCTTCGTCTTCTGGGTGGCCTGGGTGGGATTCATACTGGTCGGGATCAGCGTGTTGCCGGTTCCATGGCTGGGCCCTCACATCTCGAACTTCTTTGGTTTTATCCCAAGGTTGGTGGTGGCATTTTTCATTTTGTTTTTTGGATTGCTGGCGGCCAGCTTCTTCTCCCGCGCGGCTTTGCTCGGTGGAGTTAACGCCGATCTGCCCTCGCCACGGCTGATCAGCCAGACTTTGCGGACGATGATGATACTGTTTGTGATTTCAATGGCGTTCGAAGTGGTTGGCATCGGATCGCGTACCGTGCTGATTGCATTTACTCTGGCCTTCGGCGCGTTAATGCTTGGCCTTGCCCTGGCCTTCGGGCTGGGCGGAAAAGACCTGGCACGCAAATATCTGGAGAAGCGATTCGCCAAAGAAGATTTCCCTGAGCGTCCGAGCAAAGAGAGAGAAGATGAACTTTCTCCGCTCTAACGGCGGGCAGAAGATCTGGGCGATCTTCTTCGGCTTAGTGTTGATCGCGGCGATCGCCGGGAAGTCTTTCGGCCAGGTGTCTCATTCGCGGCGAGTTTGGCGTGACCTTTCCGCCAGGGACATTTCCGAATACCTGGTTTCGCGCGAGGGCGAACCGGGGGACGCCACTGCCCAAGGTGCGCCAACACTTTCCGTCACCGCGGTGGTGGAAAAAATCATGATTGCCAGTGCGCGCCGGTCGGCGGAATTGGGCGGTTTTCAAGGAAAACGCTCATATCACCTGGAATATCGCGGATTGCTTGGCAGCAGGAACGCCAGCATGGAAGTGCTTGCCACCTACACCGCTCCCGATCAGCATAATTTTTCTGTGACCTCGCAGAGTGGATCCAAATTACTGTTGAACCGCGTCCTCTTGAAGCTGCTGGATAGCGAGAAAGAAGCCTTTAAGAACCGCAAGCAGGTGGAGTTGAGTCCGGAGAATTACATATTCACGCTCGTGGGAACGGAGAAGATACCGGCTGGCGACACGTGTTATGTGCTCGCGGTGAAGCCTCTCAAACCCAATAAATTTCTCTACGTCGGGAAGATATGGGTTGACGCGCATGATTTCGCCGTGGTGCGCATGGAAGGCGAGCCCGCCAAGGCGCCTTCATTCTGGGTGCGGGACACGCAAATCGAATCCACTTGGGAAAAAGTCGGTAACTTCTGGTTCATTGCTCACAATCATTCTGTGAGCCACATACGAATGGGAGGGACGGCAACTCTGACTATCGACTATGGTGAATACCAGGTCACCTCAGTTGATGGACGCGCTGCCAAAACTCAAGCTCAGGGCCCGGTTTTGCCTGAGCCGGCTTCGGTCACACCGCAGCGGTAGATTGCGGCGGGCAAAGGCTTCGAATCAACTGAAAAGAAGGGTAAAACGTTTCGAAAGTTTTAGATTTGTGAAAACAGAGACCCGGAACTCTTTATCCAGCCATCGAAACCCTGAACCCGTGCAACTTTGAAACCTTGCAGGCCTACTTCTTCAACATCTTCACCGCGACTTCCTTGAAGAACACAATGTCGTTGTCGCTGTGATTCTGCAGGCCGATATAGCCGTCGTTGGGGCGCGGACCGCGCTGGGGTTCGAAATTGAACTTTTTCTCCGGTACCGGACCGCCCTCGGTGTAATCGGTGACCTTCACCCCATTCACAACTACCGTCGTATGAGGACCATCGAGAGTGATGTCCATCGTATTCCAGTCGGGACCAGGCTTCCCGGGGCGGGCTAGGGGTTTGGTCAACGAATATAGCGTTCCGGTAACGTGATATTCGTCTTCTTTCGAGTCTTCAGGCTGGTTGTCGATCTGGACTTCGTAGCCGTAGTGCACCGGCATCCATTCTTCGCGAGGCTCGATGGGAATTCGAATGAAGACGCCGGAGTTGTCATTGTGGTCACGCATTTTGTAAACCACGTGGATCTGGCAGTCGCCGAGTTTACCGCCTGTCCAGTAAAGCAGGCCCATACCGCCGTGGGTGCGCATCAGACCGTCCTCGACGGTCATGTACCCGGGGCCGACGTGCTTCCATCCAGTAAGATCTTTGCCATCGAAAAGCTGCTTCCAATCATCAGTTTGTGCGTGCAAAAAAGGGAAGAAAGCCAAAATGCAGAGAGCAACCAGACAACGGTACATGTCTCACCTCGAAGCTGGAAATATTACACCAAAGGCACGCATTCCTCCGGAAGCAAGGTTTCGAAAGTCGGTTTTGTTACGGATAAGGAACGGAAATCCTGCCCTAAACTACTGGTAATCTGCCGTGCACCGAAGTTCCTGAGACACGCATCAAACCAGATATAATTGAAGCACTCAGCCGCGCTGCGAGCGCAGCTTTGAGTTTTGGAGTCAGATGTCCACAAAGATCAAATCAGCTATTCTTGTCGCGTCGGCCGGGGTTCTGCTTTTCTCGCTGGCGGGGCAAATCCGGGGCGTTCGCGCCTCTAATAACGACGGCGCCTATCCGCAATTCGAGGTTTACAGCGAAGTGCTGTCGCGGGTGCGAAGCGAGTACGTCGAAGAGCCGAACCTGCCGACCGTCACCGACGGCGCTCTGCACGGACTTTTGGAGTCCCTCGATTCGAACTCCAGTTACTTGAATGCGGACCAGTACAAGTCATACAAAGCCCGCAAGATTGGCGCCAAGGGCGATGTGGGCGCGGCGATCTCGAAGCGATTTGGCTATGCGTCGGTGGTTGCAGTCATTCCTGGAAGTCCAGCGGACAAGGCTGGGCTCGAAGATACCGACATCATTGAAGCGATTGAGGGCAAGAGTACGCGCGAGATGTCGCTGGCTGAAATTCGCAGCCTGCTTACCGGAGAGCCGGGCTCAAACGTGAACCTGTCAGTGGTGCGAGCGCGGAGATCAGAGCCGCAAAAAGTAGTGGTCACCCGCGACATCGTGAACATTCCGCCGGTCAAGGACAAAATGATCGAAGACGGGATCGCGCAGATTCGAGTTGACGCGCTGAATAAGGGAAAATCGCAAGAGATCGCCAACCGTATCAAAACGCTGCAAAAGTCTGGCGCAAAAAAGCTGGTCCTCGACCTGCGGGATTGCGCTCAAGGTGATGAGGCTGAGGGCGTGGCCACGGCGAACCTGTTTTTGAATCATGGGACAATTACTTACCTGCAAGGGCAGAAGTATCCGCGAGAGGCATTTAGCGCTGATCCCTCGAAAGCCCTTACCACGTTGCCGTTGGCCGTGCTGGTAAACAAGGGAACCGCGGGCCCGGCGGAAATCGTGGCGGCTGCAATTCTGGATAATGCGCGGGGTGATGTTGTCGGCGACAAGACCTTCGGCGACGGATCGATACAGAAACTAATTGAATTGCCCGAGGGTGGCGCGCTCATTCTTTCGGTGGCGAAATACTACACGCCGCAGGGCAAAGCGATCCAAGATAACGCCGTGACGCCGAACATTGTGGTAGCCGACGTCGCGGACGATGTCGCTGTGCCCGACGAGGATGAGAATGCCACGCCGTCCGATATCGAAAAGAAAACGGCACCAGAACACGACGAGCAATTAGATAAAGCAGTAAAGGTGTTGAAGAGCAAGCAAGGCTGAGGAGAATCAAGTACAGAGCCCGTTCTGAAACCGGAACATCCGCGACATTTTAAGACGAAGAATAACCATTTCAAGTAACGTTTTCTGCAGACAACCGCTGGATGAGAATACTGGCATGAAGCATTCGGGCGCCATTCTCTGGTTCCTGGCAATCGGCCTGTATCTCGTTCCTACTGTCGCTCTCGCCGGAGAATGCCTGGACGCTGCCGACGAGTCTCACCATCAGCTGCTCTATGAAAATGCGGACGTGCGAGTGCTGCTGCTTGAACTGCCGCGCATCGCAGGCACGCAGCCACACTGCCATGCGCATCCATATCTTTACGTGGTGACCGGCGATAGCAGAAGTTCGACTACCCCGGAAGGAAAGGCGACATTCAGTCACGATTGGCATGCGGGTGAAGCCCGGTTTATATACAGTCCGGTAAAGCAGGTCATCCGGAATGAGTCGATGATCCCGTTTCGAGAAGTTATTATGGAAACGTTGCACAGCGTGCAATACAACCCACTCGACCCGTCTAACGACAGGGACCTGTTTCCCGGGGATCTCGGTTCGGCAAAACCGACTTGGACTGTCTCATTCACGCGCGGTGATCTGACCGCGTTCAAAACCCAACTCGCGCCCGGCGATGATGCCACTTTCGGAAGCGCCAACCTCGTGCTTATAGCCATAACCGACGTGAAGCTCCAGCGAACCAGCCAAAAGACAACGGCGGAGGAAATCGAACTCAAAGCGCAGGAAGTGCGCATTCTCCCCTCCGGCTCTGAATTCAAGCTGATCAACTCTGGTTCGCAATCGGCGATCTTCATCCTGATTGAATTCTGATCAGCAAACCTGCATAGGCGAGTCATCTCTTGCTCCCAAGGTGTGCGGCCACCCAGACCATTACCTATGTACTGGCCTTTTGTGCGAACTCGCTGAAGCCTTCTGAGGAACGCGGAAATCCAGCACCGCTAATCCTCTAACCTCTACGAGGTACGGCGCCTTCGATCTGCTAAAACCCAGTGTTTTCGGGGTTTTTGACGAGATTGCACGAAGTTCACAAATGCTCCGCGTGGCTCTCATTACGACCAACTTCGTGCCCATAACTCGAATTACGAAAGCGCATGGACATGGGACATCTTCTTGCTTTTCATGGTGGATGAGATGGTGAGTGCGTCCTACTAAAGGCGCCGATGGCAAGCAACGAATACCTCGACGATGTTCATGAGCGCATGTTGCGCGTGACCGAAGATCTGCGCGTCATCCAGCAGCAACTGAATTGCGCGGCTATGCAGGCGCCGGGCGATCCTGAATTAATGGAAGCCCTGGCGCAGTTGCCGGAGATTGAGTCGCTGGAAGTGTTGAAGTCGGCGCTCGACCAGATGCGGCACTTTCTGTTTTTTTATGTGCAGCTGATGACTACGGGCTCCGAGGCGGAAGAAAGGCCAGCGCCGAAGAAACTGCAGAGCGCGCAAGTGGAGTCACTAATCGAGAAGTACACATCTCTCAGCGAAGCCGTGCTGCTGCGGCATTTCGCAAACTCGAAACACCGCAAGCCCAACTAGTCATTCCAAAGTTACTGACTTCACCAGGTTTCGAGGCCGGTCTACGTCCAAGCCTTTTCGCACTGCCATGTAATAGGCGAATAACTGCAGCGGCACGATTTCGAGAATCGGCGAGAGCAACTCGGGGGTGTGTGGGACGAAGATCGTGTGATCGACCAGGGCGGCGAGTTCGGTGTCGCCTTCGGTAGCAAGCGCGATCACCTGCGCGCCCTGTTGCTTAAAGCCGCGAATGTTGGCGACGTTCTTCTCGTAACGCAGCACCGAGCCGGCATCGTTGCGGTCGCAGGTGGCGATGATCACAACCGGGAGGCTTTCATCGATCATGGCGATGGGACCGTGCTTGGTTTCGCCGGTGGGATAGCCTTCGGCATGAATGTAGGAAACTTCCTTCAGTTTTAAAGCGCCATCCATGGCTACGGGATAATGGATTGCGCGTCCGCAAAAGAGGAAACTTTCGAACTTGTGGAAGCGATCGGCCAGGTGCTGGCACTGCGGAGCTTGTTCGAGTACGGTTTCCGTTTTCTTGGGCAATGCCAGAAGTTCTGCGATCCAACTTCGCTGCTGGCTCTCTGAAAGCGCGCCGCGAACTTGAGCCAGATATTCTGCGAAAAGAAACAGCACCGCCATCTGCGCGGTGAATGCCTTGGTCGACGCGATGCTGATCTCCGGCCCGGCATGAGTGTAGAGAACGCCATCCGCCTCGCGCGCGATGGTCGATCCGACGACATTTGAAATTGCAATGGTGCGCGAGCCTTTCTTCTGCGCCTCACGCTGGGCTGCCGTGGTGTCGGCGGTTTCGCCAGACTGCGTGATCACGATCGTGATCTCGCCGCGGCTAATCATGGGATTGCGGTATTCAAATTCGCTGGCGTAATCGACGTCAACGGGAAGATGCACCAGCTCCTGAAACATGAACTGTCCGGCAATGCCCGCGTGACGGCTGGTTCCAGACGCCACAATATTTACTCGCCGTATCGATCGCAATTCATCGCTGCCGATCCGCACCTCGTCGGCCAGCTGTACTACCCCGGTTTCGCGCGATACGCGAGGAGCGATTGTCTCTTCGAGCGCTTTAGGCTGCTCGAAAATTTCCTTGAGCATGTAATGCGGAAATCCGCCTTTGTCTGGCATCGCGCTCCTTCAAATGGTTACTGGACCACCAAGCCTCTTACGATCGTAGCTCGGACTTCCCCAGTCGCCGTCAGCACTACAAAATCCGCGTCGGCGCCGGGTTCAATTGTTCCTTTCTTAATGCCAACTACTTTCGCCGGATTCATCGACGCCGCCCTGACCGCCTGCTGCAAATCTAGCCCCGCAAATTTCATCACGTTGCGTACTGCTCGATCCATGGTCAGCGCGCTGCCGGCGAGGTTGCCGTCGCGTGTGCAGCGGCCGTCTTTCAATTCCACTTCGAGCGTTCCCAGTTGATAGCCGCCGTCGGGCATGCCCGTGGCGGAGATTGCATCGGTGATCAAAACGAAATTTTCCATCCCCTTGGTGCGAAATAGTAGATCGACAACCGCGGGGTCAACGTGAATTCCATCGGCGATCACATCCGCGCTGAGCTGGTTGTTGGTCAGCACTTCGCCGAGAATCCCCGGCGCCCGGTGATCAAGCGGACGCATTGCGTTGAAGGTATGGGTGGCGTGCCGAGCGCCGGCCTTAACTCCGCGCCGCGCCTGTTCGAGAGTGGCATCGGAGTGCCCGATGCTTACGCAGACGCCGCGTTTGGTGGCTTCGGCGATCACTTCCTCCGCGCCGTTGAGCTCGGGAGCGATCGTCAGCATTCGCACATGACCACGCGCCGCCTGCCAGAGCTTGTCAAAAGCCGCGATGCTAGGCTCGACCAAATCGACCGGAGGATGCACTCCGCGCCGTGCATGACTGAGAAAGGGCCCCTCCAAATGAATGCCCAACGGCCGCGCTCCACCCGCGGCGTTCTTCTCCGCAGCCTCGATCCTGTCCGCCAACCGCTCTAGAGCACTTAGCGTCGCGTCGTGCGCAGCTGTGACCGTAGTCGGAAAATAACTCGTAACTCCATGCCGCGCCAGGAAGATCTCGAATTTCGTCATTTCATCGGCGCTGCCACGCATCACATCGCAATTGACCCCGCCGTGAACGTGGATGTCAAAAAACCCGGGCACCATCGTACAGTGGTCAAAGTCCGCTGCAGCCTTACTTGGCGCGGGTTCCAAGCTGTCGCGCGAAGCCACTTTTACTACAACGCCGTTATCAACTGACACCAGCGCATTGTCGACCCTGCGAAGAGGCGTGTATAAATTTTTGGATGTGAAGACGGTCATTCAGTGATCGCCTGGCGAAAGCTACCCAAGTATAACAACACACGGCGCCCGCATTCGTGCTCTGTTGATCGTTCACCGATATAGAGCACCGCGCGGGGTGCCAATGCGAAGATTAAACGCGGTGGCAATTTAACCAAAGCGCGATTCTCAAGCATTCGCGATAGATAGCCTGCACGATAATTTCTCAACTCTCCAGATCGTGTTGGCGGATTCGCTTCATTCCGGAAGCCGCCGACCAGCGATGTATAATTTAGGAGTTGTTTCTTCGCTTCGCGCCGCAACAGAGCGCCGCACCACGTCGGGGAGTGGCTCAGCCTGGTAGAGCACCTGGTTCGGGACCAGGGGGTCGGAGGTTCAAATCCTCTCTCCCCGACCATTTACTTCAAGCGTTTGAGTGAGATAGCAGCGCATGTCACGTTTCATACCGCCCTCCGTTTTGTGCGATGCAAGGTTATTACCACCTTTTTTACTTCAGATTGTGCGAGTGTCAGCTGTGATGCTTCCGATACTGGAACCCTGCGAGCATCCGCAATGTGAGCAGAATGCTTCTCCCCTTCGGATAGGCCTATCACAGGAATTGCAAGGGCCAAGGAGAGGTCTTCGGAATACAAAGTAGAGGATGAATCCAATCAGATTGGGTATGAAGAAAGCGGCAATCACCCACGCCCAAGCGGGCATTTGACGCCGTTTTGCGTCCCCATAGATATATCCGAGGGCGAGGAAAAAAGCCGCGGTGAAGACGCCAAACGTTAAGCCAAACCAAAGCGCATCCGGCATGGTATTGAGAAATCCTTCGGAAGCAAGTGTGGAACGGCCCCGGCTGGAAGCAAAATAGACTACCCAAATCGGGATCGCCAGGGCTGCGATGGCCATTGCAGCCCTGGGTAGAATATTCCGTGTTGCGGTTCCCAATAAGACAGCCGCAACTACAAGTCCGCCCAAGAACGGTATCAAAAGCAACGCCGATTGCTGTGTCATGCAATGCCTCTATTCTCACCACGCGCCGCGAGCAGACATAAGGCCGAGCAAAAAGATGGCAGCAGCCAAAAGACGAGCACGGCTGCCTGGACTTGAGTGGTGTCAAAATGCATTGGGACCGCCAGGCGCTTGACCATCTGGTACACGAGTGCCGATCCGACAAATGACATCGAGAGTGCTACAGCAAATGCAGCCCAAATCTTGAATTGCACGTTGGGCTGTCGCGTTGTGTCGGTGTGATGCGCAAGAATCTCAAGCACCCGGGCACTCGAATCTGGTTCACTGGTAAAGGTGAATTCCCGCAATCCCCGAATCGTACGCCCGGTTAATTCGACATAGCGCTTGCAGCCGTCGCAGTCGCGGATGTGATCGTGCATGAGCCGTCTTTCTCCCTCTGAAACCTCTTCTACGAAAGACCTGTCGATAAGCTCGCGAAATCTGTTGTCACACTCCATGCGAATCACCCCCTGCCTCAAATGCGGATCTCAGCGCCGCAAGACCGCGATAGATTCTGGACGTCACCGTTGTCACAGGGGCGCCCAAAACCTGAGCGATCTCAGCAAGAGAAAGGTCTTCTTGAAACCTCAGCAGCAAAGCCTCGCGATACAGCGGTGACAGAATCTGTAGTTGACCGGCCAGACGTATTGCATCTTCGCTTCGAGCCGCGGCTTCGAAGGGGGAAGGACAGGAGGAGGATACCAGCAGAATTTCATCTCCATCATCTGGCAAGGAAGTTGTCTGTACCGCTTTTCCTTTTTTCCGGAGGTAATCTATTGCCAAATTGCGCGCGATCGCGAATAGCCATGGATCAAACCGCTGCCGCCCGTTGTACTGGCTGCCGCGTTGCAGCACGCGAATCCAGGTCTCCTGCGCAAGGTCCTCAGCATAGTCTCGCCTCCCGGTGAGGTATACCAGGTAGCGCACCAGTCGACGCTGACTGCGCTCCACCAGGTCTGCGAGAAGCTCCGGATCCCTTTCACGTAAGCCTCGCGCAATCTTTGCCGTTTCGATTTCGGCTGTCGTATTCAATGTCATAGGCAGAGCCGACATATATCCTGTATACGATTAAACCGCGACGGATTACTCAACTTTTGACCAAAAAATCACGCTAAGATTTGCCTCGGACGGATATCGGATCAATGGGCGGCAAGGGCCTGACGTGTACAACTCGTTTCTTGGCAGACCCCAAATAGCATAGATAGTTGTCGAAACCAGGCGATCACAACTCACGATTCGGGTCTGGCCGGTCTAAGCGTTCCTCATTCTCAATTACAGGCCCATCCGTCAATTGCACGATGTTCATGCCGAAGCTCTTGGCAAGGAGATCGAGCGTGTTGAGGCACGGTTCCTTCTCGCCGTGCTCCAGCGCGTCCAGAAAACGATGTACAATCGCAACGCAATGAGACACTTCTTCGCTCTATCGAGCGGGATATGAGTGTTTAGGTTGAGATCGTTACTTGCCTGAAACGGTCGGGAGAATGGCGAGCGACCTTCATACTGTGCCCAAAATTGTGCCCAGTGGCCGCTTGGACGGGTTTAGTTGGAAGTGAGGGCGAAGTGCGGAAACCCGCATTTTTACTAGCGAATTCTAGCGTATCCAAACTTCGCTAAAGTGTTGATTCCTCGTGACACCAATCTTCGGGACCAGGGGGTCGGAGGTTCAAATCCTCTCTCCCCGACCAATCTTTTTCTCATCTATGTTATTAAGCAATCCTCGTGAGACTCTAAGTTCTTAGACAGAAGAAAGAGCGATCGAAGTGCATTTCGTGCCGGCGCTAATCTTTCTGTTTCAATTAACCCGAGTGTCTGATGTGCATCACGTCGCCATCCTTGACGATGTAGTCTTTGCCTTCGAGACGCAGAGTGCCTCTCGCGCGGGCGTTGGCTTCCGAGCCGGCTTCGAGCAGTTGGTTCCAGGCGATAGTTTCCGCGCGGATGAAGTGTTTTTCAAGATCAGAATGAATGGCGCCAGCGGCTTGAACCGCGCGGGTGTTCACCGGGATGGTCCAGGCGCGGCATTCGTCTTCGCCGACAGTAAAAAATGAAACCATGCCGAGGAGCTCGTAAGTTTTTCGGATCAGGCGGGCTAGGCCGCTCTCCTGAAGCCCGTAGCTGGCAAGAAATTCGGCGGCATCGGCGTCGCTCATTTCGGCGAGCTCGGCTTCGACCCTGCCGCAGATGGCGGTGGCGCCGACGTTGCGACTTGCCAAGCTCGGCTCGCCTGGGGTGGCGGAGTCCGAGACGAACTCCGAGAGGCCGTATTTTTGTACTGCATTCTCTAAATCTTTTCCTAGCTCCATGCTCTCGCCGATATTCAGCACGTAAAGAATCGGCTTCTCGCTGAGGAACATAAAGCCGCGAAAACGCTTTTTGTCTTCCGGCGTCATCTCCATTTCGCGCAGAGGACGCTCGCCTTCGATTTGAGTTTTGGCGCGCTTGAGCAGTTCGAATTCTTTTTCCAGATCGGCAGAGCGCATCTTTTTTAAATCTTTTTCCACCCGCTCCAGGCGCTTTTCAATCTGCCCGAGATCGCTGACCATCAAATCGAATTCGACGTTCTTGATGTCGCGCATGGGATCGATCGGCCCGGCATGCGGAATAGACTCGTCCTCGAAAGCCCGTACCACATGGGCGATGGCATCCACGTTGCGCAGATGAGTGATGTAGCCGGATTCTTTGAGCGCGTCCTGTCCAATGGCGCCGAGGTCGACGTACTCAACCGCGGCGTGAGTCAGCTTCTTGGGATTGCACAGCGCGGCCAGGCGATCGAGGCGATCGTCGGGCACTTTGGCGACCCCGATGTGGGCCTCACGAGGATTGGCGCGCGCGGGCGAAAGCGATGCTTTGGTCAGAATTCGGAATAGAGATGTCTTGCCTACCTGGGGCAGGCCAATGATGCCGGTTTTCATAATGCAGCTTCTAGCTGTTAGCTCCTGGCGGTTGGCTTTTCAGGGGATGTCCACGGTGGTAAGGTGAAATTACAGGATAAATGATTTTGAATGCTTCCAGCTGTTGACGCGTCATTTAGCTGTTCGAGGATCAATTTCGCCTCTCTATGAGACTCTGGGCTCTCAGCGGTGGAAAACAAAAACAAACCACAGAGGACACAGAGGAACGCCACAGAGATAGTCCTGCTAATTACAGGCGCGGAGCTGGCGATTATTTACTGCCGCGACCTCGAGAAACGGCGGGCAACAGAATAGAGGGCGACCAATCCGAATACTAGGACCGTCATCTCAAGCCGAGTGGACCAGGCGTGCAGGGAATCGAATTCGGCGCGCATGGGATTACCTGCAGGCAGCGCGGAAACTTCGTCGACCGATATGCGCAGGACATCCATGCGCGGAATAATTGCGAACTGCGAAATGGCCGTGAGTGCCAGCATGAGGACCACGAGGATGTGGCTGATGGAAAAAACGCGAAATCTTCCGAGAACAGCGCGGTTGTAAACCACTGAACAGGCGAGAAAAATAATTCCGGCGCCGAGGCCCATCCAGTGCAGCGCGATCAGTGCGTTGCGCACAACCAGTCCTGCCAGATGGGACGAAGGCAGGACGGTAAACGACGTCTGGGCAACCACGGGAAAAAAGATCAGAGCTCCAAGCCAAATGACCAGGGATAGAAGAATCAGGAATCGCAGGAGCGTCATGTGCTGATTGCAGATTCTAGATTGTAGATTAAAACCAAAACCTGAACACATTATCGCTGCAAATGGACAGATTGTGTGTCTTCTTGTTCTCTTTTTCGTCCCTACTTCTCCAGTTACTGATGTAATCCCCCTTGATAACGGGCAGGGGGTATTGTCTGCAACCCACTGTAAAATCAGGGCACACTTCGTCAGCAACAAATTCCGGGAACTGGCGTTTATATAGTCAGCGGAATCGCCGAACTACAGGATGGTTCCTGAGGTTGGGCAAGTGAGTTCCCCAATACGCGCGGTTTTTCGCGCCAAAGTACAAAGGAGAATTATGCAAATCACGCGCTTGGTTCGTAGTTTGGTTTTAGCGCTCGTGGTGCTGGCGATTTCAGCTTCATCTTTCGCGGGCGTTTTCGTGTCCGTGAACATTGCGCCTCCGGTGCTGCCGGTTTACACCCAGCCTGCCTGCCCGGGCGATGGATACATTTGGACTCCAGGCTACTGGGCTTACGGCCCGGACGGCTACTACTGGGTTCCCGGCACCTGGGTCGTGGCGCCCGAGCCTGGCTTGCTCTGGACTCCCGGCTATTGGGCATTTGGCGGCGGCTCTTATCTCTGGCATGCCGGTTATTGGGGCCCGCACATTGGCTTCTACGGCGGAGTTAATTACGGCTTCGGTTATTTCGGCGAAGGCTACGAAGGTGGGTACTGGCGCGGTCGGAACTTCTATTACAACCGCTCGGTCAACAACATCAGAATTACGAACGTTCATATTTATAACCGCACGGTGGTAGTCCACGAGCGGAGCCGGGTAGCTTTTAACGGTGGCCCAGGTGGGATCAACCGGCGTCCGTCGCGTGATGATGAACGATTCATGCACGAGCGGCACTTTGAAGCTACTCATAACCAAGTCGAACACGAGAACGGCGCGCGCGGTAATCGCGAATTTCTCGCATCGGTGAATCACGGCCGACCGGCCATAGCGGCTACTTCGCGGCCCGGGGAATTCCGGGGACGCAACGCGGTCGCAACGCGGCCGGTGGCTGACCATCGCATGGATAACCGTGCCGACCACCGCGTGGACAATCGTCCCGTCGACCGTCGCGCAGAGAATCGACCGGTGGACAATCGAGCCGATCGTGGAGTTCCTCGTCCGCAGGGACAAGGGCGTGAGGTGAATCGTCCACAGAACAACGGGCATAACATGGACCGTCCGCAGAACAATGGGCGAAATATGGATCGTCCGATGCCGCACGAAAATGCTAACAATCGCGGAGGGGAAGCGCGGAACAACGTGCGTCCAGCCCCGGCGCCTCGATCGGAAAACCGTGGTGCAGCACCGCGTCAGGAAAGCCACCCGCATGAGAATGCACCGCATCCTCAGAAGGACTCCAGGGGTCCAAAGGGCCGCTAATTCTTTCAGTAATTCGCAAAAAAGGGCTGGCCGAAAGGCCAGCCCATTTTTTTGTGCACGGGCAGAACTTCGCAGGTTGACGTAAAATATCGATCAGCTTCCAATAACTCTTTTGCGCCTGGATCGAAGCTAGTGCGCATGCTTGGAACCAAGGAGCAATATTCATGTCCGCACCCAGCCGCAGGCCGGAAATTCGCCGCCGCCGCGTTCGTAAAGAAAAAATCACCAAGCTGCGCAAGCGAATTGCCACGGCTAAGGGCGAGTCTGAGCGTTCACCGCTGCTCGCAAAATTAGCCAAGCTCGCGCGCACTTCTCCTGGGCAGCCGTTGGTCAAAGCGTAGTCCCGCAGCGATCGGCACCGTCTTAGAAATTTGCCAGCTTGCGCTCTGGCTGCGCGGTTGGTGTCTTTCCGCCGGCGATTTCCTCGTAGGCCGCAAGCAGCGCCTCGGCTGAATTCTTCCAGGAAAATTTCTTCACCTGCTCGTACCCTCGCTGACGCATTTTTTCGCGCAACGATTGGTCGATCAACACCCGCTCCAAGGCCCGCATAATCTCAAAAACATTTTCCGGATTCACCATGACCGCGGCGTTCCCTACTACCTCGGGAATTGATGAGGTGTTAGAGGTTAGTACCGGGGTGCCGTGCGCCATGGCCTCAAGCGGCGGCAATCCGAAGCCTTCGTAGAGTGACGGGAAAACGAAAACTTTTGCCAGATCGTAAAAAATTCGCAATACCTCGATGGGCAGAAACCCCATGAAGCGCACATCGTTCTGCACTCCGCCGCGAACCACGGTACGCCGCAAGTCTGGGTTCTTTGAAAGTTCGTCACCGATAATGATCAGCTTTAAATCTGGGTAAAGTTCTTGCTTCACAAGGTCGGCTTTGAGCGCAGAAAAGGCCTCGATGATTCGCACCAAATTTTTTTGCGGGCTGATCCGTCCGGCATAAAGCACAAACGGAAAAGTGACCTGATATCTTTCCGCCAGAAACTGCCGATCAGCATCGGTCGCGTGCCCACTCAGGAATCTTTGGTCAATCGCGTTGTAAACCACTTCAGTTTTGGCGGGATCGATGCCAAATAATTTTTCGATTTCGCTTTTGGTGAATCGTGAAACCGCAAAAATGCGGGCGGCCCGCTTCACCACTCTCTTCGTTAAATTAAAATGCAGAAAGCGTTTGATCCCCGAGCCGCTGCGGGCGCGATACATGTGGTCGAGCAAGTCGTGCGCCGTGAGCACGTACGGACAAGGCATTCGGCGCGGAAACCAGAACAGATGGGGAACGTGCAAGAGATCGCAATCCAGCCGTTTGAGCACCGCGCTGCAGTGCATTTCTCCGCGCATTGTTTCGCTGGATGACAGTGGAACGTTCTTGAAATTCTCCGGCAGCTTTCCGATCTCGCCGACTTTGGCCGGTGGACCCAGAAGAAAATATTTATTTTGCCGGTCCAGTTGGGCCAAGGCGCGAATAATATTCCGCGTATAAGTGCCCACGCCGAACTCGTTGATCCGGCGGATGTCGATGGCGATCTTCACAGAAAGATTTAACCACAGAATCTCAGCCGCGGACGCGACTCACGGCCTCGCGTCCGTGGTCCCGGGCGAAGGAAGGACGGTTAAAACTTCCTCGTATTGTCTAGGCCAATGCTTCCGGCCATACAAGGCGATTAAATCCTGGGCGGATATTTGGGGGCTGTCTGTTTAGGCACGCGACAAGATCAAGAATCCGCCTGTGATTGCGATTGCGTCCTCCACCAGCGCAACAAGAAAGTCCGGTAGCCGAAAACGTCTAACCAGCAGGCGGCGGGCGTCATATCCGGCAAAGGCGGAAAGAAGGGCACCGGCAACTCCACCAATCACAGGCAGAACCGGGTTGATCTCCGTCGCTACAGCGACCGCGAAACCGCAGGCGCCGCCTAGAGCGGTGCGGGCAATCAGGCCAACCGGGTGAGTGCGGGGCGGAGTTCTGGGTAGTTTGTCCACGATCAGTTCGCCCAATGCCATGATTGTGATGATCCACAGTGCGAGAGGGCGTGCCAGAAATTCCAACCTGGTGCCGGACAACGGCAGCCAACCAAGATTTGCGGCCCAGCAAACCGCGGCGGGTGCGGTCATGGATCGCAAACCGTCTACACAGCCTAAAAGAAAAGACAATATTAAAACGCTGCTCATGGTGAGGCCTAAACTCCAGCCTGCGCTTTTTCTCGCCGCCCGGCATAGAGCGGGAATGCCTCAGCCAGTTCGAGCACCTCGCGGCGGATTCGGCCAAGCGTCGAGGCATCACTGCGATTATTGAGCGCTTCTGCAATCCACTGCCCGACCCGTTTCATCTCGCGTTCTTTCATCCCGCGCGTGGTCAATGCGGGTGTGCCGATACGAATGCCACTAGGCTTCATCGGAGGATTTGTGTCGAACGGAATGGCGTTCTTGTTTACCGTAATGCCTGCTTCGCCCAGCGCTTTTTCCGCTTCGCTGCCCAGCATGCCTTTGCTGAAAACGTCAACCAGCATCAGGTGCGTGTCGGTCCCGCCGGAAATTATCCGGAAGCCTGCGGCGGCCAAAGCTTCTGCCAGCGCTTTTGCATTGGCAACCACTTGGCGCGCGTAATCGCGGAACGACGGTTGCAGCGCCTCGCGAAAACACACTGCCTTGGCAGCAATGATGTGCATCAACGGACCGCCCTGCATGCCCGGGAACACAACTTTGTCGATCGCAGCGGCAAATTCCTGGCGCGAAAGAATCATTCCCGCCCGCGGCCCGCGCAAGGTCTTGTGCGTGGTCGAGGTAACAATGTGAGCGTGCGGCACCGGCGACGGATGCGCTCCGCCTGCGACCAATCCTGCGAAGTGCGCCATGTCTACGAGATACAGCGCGCCAACTTTATCGGCGATCTGCCGCATGCGGGCGAAGTCAATAATTCTCGGATAGGCGCTGCCGCCGCCGATGATCAACTTCGGCTTTTCTTTTTCCGCGAGCTTTTCGAGATCGTCGTAGTCGATGGTCTCGCTCTCTTTGGTCACGCCGTAGGGAACAATCTTGTACGTCTTGCCGGAAAAATTCAGATGATGGCCGTGGGTGAGATGGCCGCCGTGCGCCAGGTTCAGCCCCAAAATCGTATCGCCGGGCTGCAACACCGCGGAGTAGGCTTCCATGTTGGCCGACGATCCCGAGTGCGGCTGAACATTTGCATGCTCCGCGCCGAAGAGTTGTTTAGCGCGGTCGCGCGCCAGATTTTCGACCACATCCGCGTACTCGCAGCCGCCGTAGTAACGCTTTCCTGGATAACCCTCGGCGTATTTATTCGTGAACACCGAGCCTGCGGCCTCGAGCACGGCTTCGCTGACGAAGTTTTCTGAGGCGATCAGTTCCAAGCCTTCGTGCTGACGGCGAGTTTCGTTATCGATGGCGGCTGCGATTTCGGGATCGGTTTCGTACAGCGGCCTGCGCATGGCGGAGTTATTCATCTTCAACATCCTAAACGGGGCGGGGTTGAATCGCCAATGGCTCGGACCTATGCCGCTGTTCGGTCACCAGTTTTTTGCGAGCTAGGGTCGTTATATTCATCGAGGCTGCGGCCGGGCAAAATCTCCCGCAACGCCCAATCGATACGCTTCACGGAATTCTGTATTTCAGCTAACTGCTCTGTGTGGCCGTGCAGGTACACCGAGTCAACGATCACCTGCAACGCATTACGAACGTGGTGATTCATCATTTCGATGGTTTTCAATTTTTCAGTTAGATATTTCGCGCGGTTGTACTCCAGGCGATAGATCAGCAGTCCGGCGATAACGGCTCCGCAAGAATCATCGACAATGCGTTGTGACTCAGCTAAGCCGTAGTAAATCGAGAGTTGATCGGTGAGGACCAGAAACAGCAGCACGAGCGCGCCGTACATTGCGGCCCTCATTCCTGGATTTAACAGACTTTTTTTATTCCGCGGCGGGCCGGTGTGACTCATAAGACCTCCGTTACTCGACATTCAAAGCACGAGGTTGACTGGATCGATGAGATTTATTACTCAACCTATCACACGAGCTGCGAAATTCAACCGCTAACGGAGGGTTTTAAAAGCGCGGCCTAGAAAGGACGCAAGCGCCCACCCATCCATATATTTATACGGCGATTCGCCCATCGAATAATGACCGCAGGGCAGGGCGGCAACTTTGCAATCCAGGTTGTGGCGCTCGAATTCGGCAACCACCTGCTTTGAAAATTCGGGAAGAAAAGTCAGATCGTATTTCGCATAAACAATCAGGGACTTCCGCGGCCAGCGCGCGAACTGGTCGAAGTAAGACATTGGGCTGACCGCCTTCCACAACTCGCGCAAGCGGTCGATATCCATTTGCGGCTCCAGGCCCTGACGTATGTGCCGCGTGGATTGCCCGTGCCAGACTACGTCGGCAACGTAAGTGGATGCGTGATTGAATGCAGCGACCTGAATTCGCGAATCGTGCGCGGCGGCGAGGAAGGCGTAGCACGAGCCCAAACTGGTGCCGGTAATGCCCAGGCGCTGGTAGCCTTGCTGCTGCAGCCAGTCGAGGCAGCAGCGAATGTCGAGGACGGCCTGGCGGCAGGCGTCCATGGTGCGGCCGATGTTGGCGGAGACGGCGTAGTCGGCGCGGCGAATTTCGGCGGGGCGCCGAATGTCGTGATAAGGCATGCTCAACCGCAGCACCGAAATTCCTAGCCGGTTGAAAATTCGGGCCAGCGAGTTGTAATGCAGCGCGTCCGAATTCCAGTGCGGAAGTAGCACGACCGCGCTCTTACCTTTGGCTGGGAACCAGCGCGCATTGGCCAGATTATTTTCAGGATAGGGCGTGTGTACCGGTGAAGTGAAACGCAAAAATTCCGCGCGAGTGTCGCGGACTTTATTTTCCAGCGCGGGATCGGGAACTTCGCGGGTGCTGAAAACCTGCACCTCGCGATTTTCCAGTCGAAAATCCGACGGCGTGCGATAGCCAAAGAATTCGTCGCTCGCGGCAATTGCCCGGCGATTGTACTCGCGAAGATAGCGCTCGCATTCGGCGTCAGTGCGAGTGGGCAAAAAGCCATTGCGACAGGGCCAGTCGCGAGTCCACTCAATGCCCCATTCCAGAGGGCGCACTACGCGATTGCTGTCCACGGAAGTAAGCCGGGTTTCCCAGTCGTACATCCAGCGGGCGTAAAGAGAAGGCATTGAGTTCAGGATAGCAAAAGCAGCAGTCAGCACTCAGCAGTCAGCGGGAGTAATTAAAGGTTGAAGGCATGCCATCCGCATTGAAGACAATAAAAGGTCGGGCGGCGAACTGCGCCGCCCTCCAGTCAATCTTCGTGGTCACCATCATTACGTTAGAAATTCGGTTTCGCGATGAAGCCGTGGGTGTGGTTTGTGCTGTCGGTATAGGTTCCGGCGAGCCAGTGTTTGTCGTTCAAGCCGAAGGGGTAGCTCGGGGTTCCTGATCCGGCAGGGAAATGGACTTTTATGAACTTCGGAGTGACTTCTCCTGACGATTCCACTTCATTTTGTTCGATGTGCTGGGTGAACCAGCCCTGGGTCCCGGTAAAGCCGATCATGTCGATGTTGCTATCAACGGCAGTTCCGGTGGTGTCACAGCATTGGGTTGTGGTTCCGGTTGGGTAAGTGAAAAAATCCTCGTCGGTCGATTCCTTCATCCAGGCCATGAAACGGTCATCTTGGAATAGCACGCCACTGAGAATTCCGTTGTTGGAGATGCCGGTAACCGACTCGCAGCAAGGAGCCACGCCGTCGTTGGGATTCATGTTGCTGAATTTCCCATTGATCCACACCCAGCCTCCACCGGGGAAGGTTCCGTTCTGACTCGTGCTCCACAATCCTCCCACAACAATTCCAGCCTTATTGATTCCCCATGGCACAGTAAAATTAGCCTGGAAATCAATCGTGCGCACGACGTTGGTGTGGTACCAGATGAAGCCATGCTCTGATCCATCGGATTTTTTATAGAAGCCGGTTAGATCGCCAAGATCATTCACGCCCATGATCGCCGTGCTGACAGAACCCGGCACCATGAGTTTTATATAGCTGCCGTTCACCAGCTTGAATCCTTTCGTCGGGCAAATGGGTACCCGAACATCGTTGTCAACGCAAGTAGTGGAGGTCTCGTAAAATCCAACGACCTCGCCGCTAATGTTGATTCCCCGCGCTTGGGTTAAGACGGCACCGGGAACATTGATGGGAGCGTAGGTAAAGGTTTGGGCTAAGAGGGTTGAGGGTAGAGCTAGAACAAGTGCGAGTATTAAACGGCTCATCAGTAAATCTCCTGTCCAGAAGAATTGAATCTCCCGTCGCAGAGAGTAGATGCGCAACTCTGGATGTAGTTGTCCTCGCGAGTTGTCAAAAGCCGCTACTGGCAAGGGAAGAACCGTATTGCTCCTAAGGTGGAACTCACGATTTCCCCCATTTACGGGTGCACTGCATGCACACCTGGGCTGAGGGCAGGTTTTCGTCGCTGGCTCGGAGTTATACTTGCGGAGCGTTGCAATCGCAGTGTTCCACTTTGAAGTATGCCGACGAGTTGGCAGCTAACATTTCGTGAGTTCCTCGATGCCATGCCCCTCCCAGCGTACCTTTTCGATCCTGAGCTCATGCACTTTGTCGCCGCGAATTCGAGCTTCTGCAAGCTGGTCGGTTATTCCGAGCCAGAGTTGATCGCCCTGGAATTGCCCACGATTATGGCGGATGAAGGGGAAACAGCTCGCGCCAACGAAGAGATTTCCGGACGGCAAGAAGACGTCTTCCGAACCAATGACTTTGCCTTTCGCCGGAAAGACGGTACCCGCGTCAACACCCGCATTCAGTACCGAGTCATGCGTGTCGCCGATCGCGGCGGAATTACCCGCCAGGTGTACTTCGCGGCTGTGGTCTCGGTGGAGTGAGAGCGCGCGGACCAGGTGATGGAAGTTTTCGAGCGACGGTCGGCGGAAGTGCCAGAATCGCGATGGTGAGTGTAATGGCGACGTTGCAACAATCAACGATTCATGGTTTGAGAGAATGATCGAATTCCGGTTCGTCTGATGCGAGCACTCCGGTCCAAAGTGCTGCCACTGTTTGGTATCCGCCCCCATTCATGCTAACCTCACGGCGCGATGGCTCTACGAGCATTGTTCAAGCGCAAGCCGGATCTTCGTCCGCGTGATCTCGTTCAAACCGAAGTTCCCAAGCTTCGTGACGCCGATATGGCAGCCTCTTATTATGATCCGCGTATTGGCGGCGATCTCTGTGACGTCCTACGTGTACATCCCGATAGGGTTCTTTTCGCATTGCTCGATGTGGCGGGCCGCATAAAAGAAAATAACTACATCGTCTCGACCACACAGGCTACTTTCCGGAAATTTGGCGCAGCGCTATTTGCGAGAGACGATATTAACGAAGCGGAAGCCATGATCGACCTGTGTCTGGAACTAAACCGGGCGATCCTGCAGTCTGCGGATGGGGTGCGGGAATGCCCAGCCTTTGCAGGTTGCTACCACGAGGGTCTGGGAACGATCTGTTACTTCAACGCCGGCCATACGCCGGGGCTTCTTCAGGATCAGGGCGGAATCACGGAGCTACCTGCAACTGGACTCCCGCTGGGCCTTTTTTCTCATGCTGTTTGCGACGCCAGTATCGTCGCTCTGCCACCCGGTTCGGCTCTTTCGCTGGTCTCGCGGGGCATTCCGGAAGCTGAATGGCGTGGAACCGAATTCGGAATGGAGCGCGTAAAAGAGTACTTTCTGCAGAACCGATCCCAAAACGCGAGTGATCTCTGTAACACGCTGTTAACCCAGTTGCAGCAATTCAGATCGGCGCAGACGACCCCTAACGATCTGACGGCCCTGGCTTTGGTCCGGCCTTCTAAGACTTCATGAATCGCAACTAGCTGACTCAGCTGTCGAAATCAGGCGATAGTCTGATAACCACTGCTTGCTTATTGCTTTCAGCAATACCTTCTTGGCACTCGCTTCGAAATCGCGCACAGTATTTCGTAAGGAATGGTGTGGGCCAAGTCGGCGTGTTCGCGGGCGTCGACGCTGAGGCCATCGCTTGAGCCGAGCAAGATCACTTCGTCGGCGACTTCGATTCCCGGAATTCCAGTTACGTCCACCATGGTCAGGTCCATGGAAATTCGACCGACGATCGGGGCGTAGTGTTCGCGCACGATGACGCGTCCGCCGGATGACAACCCGCGGTTTAAGCCGTCGGCGTATCCCACCGGAAGCATGGCGATGCGCGAGGGCGCCTTGGTCACATACGTTCCGCCGTAGCCGAGCGCTTGTCCGGCGCGCATTTCGCGGAGAGAAAGGATGCGCGTCTTCCAGGTGAGCACCGGTTTGACTGGTAGTTTCAGAGCGCGGCCGCTTACGGCGCGTCCGGCGCGTTCGAACGGCAGGTGATAGCCATACAAAGCCAGCCCCGGGCGCACCATCGAGTTCCAGCTTTCGTGGTGGGAGATGACTGCGGATGTATTGGCGGCATGAATCAACTCCGGCTGCAGCCCGCACTCGGCGAGAGTTTTGCGCGCGGCATCGAAGGTTTTCAATTGTTCGCCGACCGAAGGTGCGTCCAACACTTCGGAAGACGCGATGTGCGTGGAGAAGCCTTCGAGCTTCAGATGGCGCGACGAATTGAGAACCGAACAAATGCGTGGCAGGTCTTCAGGAGCGGCGCCGAGCCGGCCCATTCCAGTATCGACTTTCAGATGGATGGCTTGCGGAGTAATTCCCAGCCGGGCCGCTGCGCGCTCCATCAATTCGACCTGACCTACTTCCCAAACTGTCGGCGTCAGGCGCAGCCTTACAATCTCTTCTTCTTCACCGAGCCAGAAGCCGGTCATCAGCAGGATCCGCGTGGCGACGCCCTCTTCGCGCAGCGGGATGGCCTCATCGAGCGACGTGACTCCCAACCAACTCGCGCCCTCTTGCTCTAAAGCCAGAGCGCATTCGACGGCGCCATGGCCGTAGGCGTCAGCTTTGACTACGGCGCAAACTGTCACGCCGGTACCGATGTAATCTGCGACTGTCCGGTAGTTCTGTCTTAGCGCGGAAAGAGAAACCTGCGCCCAGGTAGGGCGCGTAGCCGCGCGTTTCGCGATTTCAGTGGTAGCCACTCTCGCGATTATAGTGGGCACGCGTGAAAGCCACAGGTTACCGCTGTGCTACTCCGCTTCAGTGCCCGAGCACAAAATTCACCGTGATCTCAGTTTCGACCTCGATGGGTTCATGGTTGAGATAGTAAGGGCGATATCGCCACTGGCGCACGGCATCAAGCGCCGCCTGCACTAGAAGAGGCGGGCCGCTCTCGACGACCGCGCGAGTTATTACGCCATCGCGGCTAATGTACGCCTTCACAATCACCGAACCTGCAATGTGAAGCTGCTTCGCAATCGTTGGATATTGAGGTTCGACCTTGTGGATCAGATTTCCTTCCATCATCACGGAAGTGCGCGGCGGATGCGGCGGGGCTGCGAAAGTTGGCAGCGGCTGCGCGTAGTCACTTGCGATGAATTGGTCGATCCCAGGCTGATACCGATCTCCGGCGATATTGACACCGGGCGGCTGCACCGGGCCCGGGTCGCCGGTAGTGGGAGTCGTATGCAGCGAAATCAAAGCGTGACTATTCACAATAAAGGGATGAATGGTTGGGCCGCCGGCGTGTCCAACGCTTGTCTGCTGTCGCGCTGGCGCCTCGAACGTCGCCACCGGCGGAAGCAGCGTTCGCATCAGAGGCGGCAAAGAATCCATGTGGAACAACGGATAAACCAACGCGACCCCAACCAGCGCCGCCTGCAACGTGAATGAAGCCATCGCCGTCCAGCGGCGAATAGGACTGCCTTGAGACACAGCGAGATCGGAAAACATGGCGTCTTCTCCCATGCACAGATTCGCGACGATTGTCGCTAGGAATAAGACACCGGAGAAGCCCGCATAAGACCCGTGCAAAGACACTCACGCAAAAAATAAAGGCCGCGATTTCTCGCGGCCTTCAGGCACTAAAACTATGCAGTTGGTGTCGCGCTATTTCGGCGGAGTGGTGCTCTGAGACTTGGGTGTGGTCGATCCGGGTGTCTTGGTCGCCGGAGTTCTGGTGCCCGTGCCCAAACCGGTGCTGCCGGCCGGCCGTGAGGCAGCCCCGCTAGACTTCGGCGGCGCTGCAACGCCAGATTGCACATTGTAAGCATCCACGATCGGCTTAGTAATATCGACGGATGGCGAAGCCCACACGACCTGGCCCTGGGGCCACGGGTTCGAAGTGTCGATGATCACGCCCAAGCCATTTTCGTTGGCGTATTTCAGAATGATCGGCGCCATTTTTTGCAGGATGCGCTGGCCAATCTCATTCTGCTGGTTCTGAAAATCTTCACGGGCGTCCTGGGCCTCGCGATCCAGAGCCTTCTGCTTCTGTTCGACTTGCCGCTGCAGTTCAGCCTTCGACTCGTCATTGAGGCTGGCGCCCTGAGTGGTTAACTTCTTTTTCAGCGCGTCGATCTCGTCGTTCTTGCCTTTCAATTCTGTGCTCTTGGGCTCGAACTTCTTCTGCAGCGTATCCATATCGCGCTGGCCTTCGTTGCTGGCAAAGATAGCGCCTTCAATATTGATAGCTGCAAGCTTCGAGGTGCCGGCGCCCGAGATCGATGCCGGGGGATCGTTGGCGGTGCCGGGAGCGGCAGGCAGCCCGGACGAAGAGGAAGTTCCAGCGGCCTGGGCCATTGCCATCGCCGAGGTCAAAACTACCGCGGCTGCGAGAGAATACACAAACTTGGGTTTCATGAGATTAATCTGACTCCTTGGGTACTACTTTTTTATTTGAACTCGATCTTTTACTCGAGTTATCAAAAACGACCTGTCCTGGACGTACTCGCGCCACACTCGCGCATCTCGATGCAAACATCAGTAGGGCTGGCTGGTCCGTCTATTGCCTGGGTTTTCGGCTCGCTTCCAAAATTGCGGGCGTTCTCTGCCACGCACGACCGGCCACTCTGGTGTGGATAAGCCATTATAGAAATACTCAATCCCCAGCGTCAAACCTCGACGTTGTAGAACTTAGAACGTTGTGCCCACGGTAAATCGAAACGTCTTTCGCGGCTCGCGCAGCTGATAGCGTGTCGCGAAAGTATTCCGCGAAAGCAAGTATGTGTACTGGCCAGCATCGGTGTTGGGGAACATGTTTCGCAAAATCTGCGAGGGCGACCGGGTCACTTCATCCAGCCGGACCGGATTGTAGGCCCAATAGATTCGGAAGGGCGCGTTTACCACCGGTAAGAAGACCTGCAGCTCAAGGCCGGTGGACATTCGCGGCTGCCAGTTGGCGCTGCTCAGCACCGCCAAGTTTTGGCTGAACCCTTTCCCGCCGTTGAGTTGAGCAAAGGTTTGCGCCCCGACGCAGTTGAAGGTAATTGGGTCTTGCTCAGGACAACCAAACTGGGTCTGGTTCAAAGTTGCGAACTGCTGGTTGTTAATTTTCAATTGCGAGGAGCGCAGGATCGGATCCACTCCGAAGTCGACAAACGGTGCAATCGCCACCGGCCCTGCAATCGTGATGCGGTATTCAGCATTGGTCACCAGGCTCAAGTCGCCGCCTGGGAACGTGATCTGTTGAAAGGGGACTTGAATGGAATATGGCCCGCGCGCCAGGTTACTAGGATCTTTGGGAACAATCGAACCATCCGGATTTCGCAGGCTGACCGTGGTAGCCGTTGGAATATACGCGATAGGCGAAACCGAGCGAATATCGAAACCTCGCAGATCGTTTTCTCCACCCATGTAGAAACGCTGGAATGGGGGCGCCACCAGGCCGCCGTAGCCGGTCATAAACGAAGCCTGGGCATGCAATCCAATAGCGTTACGCCGCTTCTGTACCGGAATGTAATGCTTCCATTCCGCAATCGGACGAATGCTCCGCACCGTGCCGCCCAATCCCGAGATTTCAGCCCCCACAAAATATTCTGTTCCGGAGTGCGGGTAGAGCGCGGCGTCCAGTTTGTTCATTGTGTAATTAAATAAAATCTTGCTGGTAATAATGCCGTTCAACGCGCTCGGCCCACTGAGCCCGCTGAAATCAAGATAATTGAAGAGTTGTTTGGACGCCGTGGTGGTGGCGACCAGTGAGGAAACATCAAACGAGTAAGTGGCACCGATTCGCTTGAAAGAACGATGAATTGGATGCGACGCAGTCAGCGTGAACCCTTGGCTGGATTGCGTGTAGTTCTGCAGGCTCTGCAGTTCGGCCTGCGAAAGCGCCAGCGACTGGCCTGTAAGAAGCGCGGTTTGCCGCGCCTGATCGTAAATCAGCTTCTGACCATAAACGGTAAAACCGACTGTGACCTGGCGATCCAGGAAGTAAGGCTCGGTGAAGCCAAACATAATATTGCGCTGCAAAGTTCCGATGTTCGCCTGGACCGAAAGTGTTTCTCCCAAGCCGAGGAAGTTGTTGGTGGTGTAACTCAGGCCGACGAACGAACCTGCCAATCCGCTCACGCCGCCGGAAAGGCCAATCTGGTTTTTGCCCTTTTCTCTAACCTTCAGGGTGAGATCGACCAATCCTTCTTTTTCGTCGAGGTGGCGCTCGGTCACATTGGGATCATCCGGCTTTAGCTGCTCGAAAAATCCCAGCTGGTTCAACCGCTGCAAGCTCAATTTCCAATACTGCTCGTTGTAAACCTGACCTTCTTCCAAAACCAGTTCGCGGCGTATGACTTTATCGCGAGTAGTAGTGTTGCCCTGGAACTCAATGCGGCGGACGGAAAACTGCTTACCCTCGTCCACATCGATATCGAAGTAAACCAGCTTCTTGTCTTCGTCGATGCGCGGAGTCGGAACCGACGTGAAGTTGATATATCCCTGTGTCCCGTAGGCGTTCTTCAGGTTTTCCAGGCCCTTGGCGATTTTTTCGCGGTTGAAGATGTCACCGTCCTTGATGGCGAAAAGCGATCGCAAGGCGGCCGTATTGGTAATCGCCTTGTTTCCCTTAAAGGTGATGCCACCTAGCTTGTAACGCTCGCCTTCGTCGATGGGGATCGTAATATCCATGGCTTTGCCTGGTCCGGGACGGACAAGAAAAACATGGAACCCGGGGTGACCAGTATCGCGAATTTTGGTTTGCGGATCGCCGACGTTGCCTTTAAAGAATCCACGATTCTGCAGCGCCTCGCGTACCAGTTCCATGTCGTCGTCGAGCTTAGTGGCGTCGTAAGTCTTGGCGAAAAGATTCTCGAGAAAGATCGAGTGCGGCACGCCGATGGGCTTCAAGAAGTGCATGGCTTGACGCAACTCGCGGCTCTTCACGTTCTTGTTGCCGACAAACTTAATACGGCCGACTTTAACCTTCGGGCCTTCGCGCACAACAAAGGTCAGCCCGACGGAGGCTGGCGGTACCGGCCTGACTTCAGTGCGGATGGTGGCGAACTGGTGGCCGTGCTCGGCCTCCAGGTTCCTGATTACGACTTCAGCTTTCTTGACTTTGGTGGGATCGTATTGCGATTCGGGCGAGAGCGTGACCTTGTCCTGCTTGAAGCGGTCGAGAATGTCGCTTTTAGAGATCGCATTAATTCCGACGTAGTTGATTTCCCGCACCCGCGGCTTTTCCTTTACATAGATGTGCAGGATCCAGCCCTTGGGTGTGGCTTCCCGTTCGAAGCGAATGTCTTCGAAATAGCCGGTGTTCCACAGCGAGTTGAAGTCGCGCTCAATCGCCGCCTGGTCGTAAATATCCCCCGGGCGCGTGAAAATGTGGGCACGGACGGTCTCAGCCGGAACCGCGCGGTTCCCATGGACCTCGATCGCGCTTACGACGTCTGGCTGCTGTTGGGAAAACAGCATAGGCGACAGCGCGCAAATGAGGACAGCTAACCCGGCTTGGCCAGAAAGGAATTTCAAGCAAATCTTTCGGAATGAAAAACATGCATGTCCGGACACAGCTTCTTCCGGACGCCGGCAGCCACTCCTCCCCGAAGTCGCAGGGCTATCCTGATGAATGCGGAAAATCGGCACTTACCTCAAATCACTGGAGTTGATGGAAAACCGCAATTATACGGTAGAGCTGTGGAGAGCGTCCAAGATCGGTCCGTTCGTCTTATCTCAGTCTAGCGTGTTTCGACTTGGTGAGCGACGTCCGGTGAACCTTGAAAAAGCTCCACCTCAACCAAGACGGAATAAAACACTGCAGAGTTGCCCAAGTCGGTGAGTTTTTCCGAAGTTAGCACATTTATATTCAGATTGCCGGGTGTAAGTTTTGCCCAGTTCAGTTTCGCAGCTACTACTCCGGTCGAAACTTTACCGTCCACTCGCGCCTTTAAGTGAATTTCGCCGCGTCCGTTGAACACTCGCACCGTGTCGCCTTCGCGGATGCCACGGCTTTCGGCATCCTTCCGGCTCATTTCCAGCAGTCCAGTTTCTTCCATCGACTGCACGCTGGGCAGATTCGAAAAGGTGGAGTTGAGAAAGTTGTCGGCCTTACGAGCCAGCAGCTCCAGAGGAAACGCCTTCGACTCAGCGTGCCGTGATTCCATCGGCGGAACAAACGACGCGACGGGATCGAGTCCTAGCTCTTTAAGGCGTTCGTTATAGAGTTCCGCTTTTCCGCTAGGAGTTCTAAAATTTCCCTCTGCCCACGGAAGGAACGGCTTGGGCGGAGCGCCAGTGCCTTCAAAATTCAGCCGAATGTGCCCTTCCTTCTCCAGTCGCTGACGGGTCAATCCCTTCAGCCACGGATTTGCAGCGTTCAACGCCTGGTCGATCATGTCATCGACCGAATCGCGGAAGCATTCATCGTCAAATCCCATGCGTTCTGCCAATGCCCGGAATAAATCAACGTTCGACCGGCATTCGCCTAGCGGCTCCAGCGCCTGGTTAGACATTTGCAGATAATAGTGGCCATAGGCGGTCTGCAAATCCTTGTGCTCAAAGAACGTCGTGGCGGGGAGCACGATGTCGGCGTAATCCGTTGTGTCGGTGAAGAACTGCTCATGGACCACGGTAAACAGGTCGGGCCGCATTAGGCCGCGAATCACGTCGTTGTGGTTCGGGCAAATGGCCGCAGGATTGGAGTTGTAAACGAAAAGCGCCTTTACCGGCGGATCGTTAGTGTAGTTGAGCTGCTTACCCAATTCGGCCATGTTCAGAATGCGTGCCGGCCGGCCGAGCGACTTTTCCATGAGTTCGGGACGCTCGAGGGCGTCTTCGTTGACCTTGTGAGCGCCGCTGGTCGAGAGCTGAAAGCCGCCGCCGATTTCTTTCCAGGATCCAGTGACGATGGGCAACATCGAAATGACCCGCGCCGCGGTTCCGCCGTTCTCCGAGCGCTGCACTCCGTAATTCATCCGGATTACTGCTGGGCGAACCGTAGCATATTCATGCGCCAGCTTGCGGATATCGCCCGCCGAAATCCCCGTCCACGGCGCGACTTTTTCCGGAGGATAGTCCTGCACCTTTGCGCGAAGATCGTCGAATCCAAGTGCGTACTGTGACACGTAGTCAGCGTCATGCAGGTTTTCTTTGATGATGACGTGCATCATCGCCAGGGCCAACGCTACATCTGTGCCGGGATTGATCGGCAAATGCCAATCTGCGCAAGCCGCGGTCCGGGTACGGTATGGGTCGATCACGACTAACTTCGCGCCGTCGCGCCTCGCCTCTTCAATAAAAGGCCACAGATGAACATTGTTTCCGTGAATGTTCGCAGCCCAGGCGATGATGTACCTGGAATGGCGAAACTGCTCGGGATCGGTGCCGATATTCACACCGTAAACCGATTTCACTCCGGCAGCGCCAGCCTCGGCACAGATATTTCGGTGCAGCTGCGAGGCCCCCAACCGATGAAAGAACCGGCGATCCATCGAGGCATAGCCCAGCTTGCCCAAAGTGCCACCGTAAGAAAACGGCAGGATCGCTTCACTGCCAAATTCGGCGGCAACACCCTTCAGCCGTTTGGCAATTTCATCAAGAGCTTCGTCCCACGTAATGCGCTCAAACTCAGCCCGTGTGGCGCGGGCGCCCTCGCCCGCGATACCCTTCTTCGCGATTCGCCGCAAGGGATACAGTACCCGCTCAGGTGAATAAACCCGGTCCAGATATTTCGTGACTTTCGCGCATAGAAAACCCTGCGTAACCGGGTGTGCAGGATCTCCCTGAATCTTGGTGGCACGCCCATCTTCGACGGTAATCAAAACCCCGCACGCATCCGGACAATCGTGCGGACACGCGGCATGGACTACCTGCTTCATAAACTCTGATTATATGCGGGAGGCTGACATGGTCGGACAAATTTAGACGTTGCAAGCAACGTCCCTACGAGCTGCGGCGATGACCTTACGAGTGACGTTCCGGCACGTCTTGGCGTTGACGGCTAACTCGGCATCTTCATTCCCGCCAACCTGCGCATCATATTGCCTTTGCCCATCTGTTTAAACATCTTGCGCATCTGCGACGTATTGCCGAAGAAGGTTGTTTACTTCCTGCACGGTTCTTCCCGATCCGCGGGCGATGCGTTTACGCCGACTGCCGTTGATGACGTCGTGGTGAGTTCGCTCGTATGCGGTCATGGAGTTGATGATCGCCTCCACGTGATTGATCTGCTTCTCATCAATCTTGTCGGCGTGCTTTTGCAGCCCGGCAAACGGCCCAATACTGGGAAGCATGCCCATTAGGCTCTGCATGGATCCCATCTTGCGAACTTGCCGCAGCTGGTCGCGAAAATCTTCCAGCGAAAAGCCGTCGCCAGAAAGCGCGCGGGCCGCGATATCCTGAGCTTTCTTTTTATCGACCGTCTGCTCGGCGCGCTCGATCAGCGAGAGAATGTCGCCCATGCCGAGAATGCGCGACACGATGCGATCAGGATGGAATGGCTCGAGGGCGTCATATTTTTCGCCCACGCCAATAAATTTGATCGGCGACCCCGTGACCTGGCGAATCGACAGCGCAGCGCCGCCCCGAGCATCGCCATCCATTTTTGTCAACACCACGCCGGTGAGCGTGAGCTTTTTGTGGAACTCGTCGGCAGACTTGACCGCGTCCTGTCCGGTCATGGCGTCGGCCACGAACAGAATTTCTGACGGATTGAGCATGCGCTTGAGCAGCTGCATCTCGTCCATCAGCTGGTCGTCGATGTGCAAGCGGCCCGCAGTATCGACAATCAGCACGTCGCAGCCGGAGTTGATGGCCTCGCGCCGGGCTTCTTTGGCAAGCCGTTCGACGGTTGCAGTATTCGCCTCTCCAACCTGGCCTTCGTAAATCTGCGCCTTGATCGCCTGGGCAACAACTTTCAACTGCTCGCGCGCTGCCGGACGGTAGACGTCAACCGAAACCAGCAGCGGACGGTGTCCGCCGTTCTTGAACCAGTGCGCCAGCTTGCCGGAAGTTGTCGTTTTGCCCGAACCCTGCAGGCCGGCCATGAGCACGACCGTAGGCGGCTGTGAAGCGAACTTCACTCGCGCCGTGTCTTTACCGAGAATCTCGATCAGCTCGTCGCGGACAATTTTAATGACCTGCTCGCCCGGCGAAAGCGAAGTCGAGACCTGTTGTCCGACCGACTTGGCCTGCACTTGGTCGATGAACTGTTTGACGACTTTAAAATTAACGTCGGCCTCAAGCAGCGCCAGCCGCAGCTCGCGCAGGGTCTCCTGCATGTTCTCTTCATTGAGGACTGCCTGCCCACGCAGCGATTTGAATGTCCGTTGAAGCCGTTCCTGAAGGTTCTCAAACATATGTGCATCACCATTCTAACAAGTGCCGCATTCGAATCACGCCGTCAGAGGAGGTATAGAAATTCACTTTCAAATTCGATATGGCTCTCGAAAAGGGTTTTACAAAAATATTCGGTGATCGCGGCCCGTTTCTCACTGCTCCAACCGTCAAAGTGCGCCGGAGATACGACAAAATTTGAGCAGCTGTTGAGTATCTGCTTCGAGAGCAGGTATTTTTGCTGCGTATCGCCGTTCTTTGCAGGATATTGCCGGAAAAAGGCACCGATCAAGTGGCCAATTCTGATATTTGAAGAAAGCGGAAAGCGCTTTGTTTTTGCGGGATGTCACTTCGGGGCGAAGGCAATTAACAGCAATGGCCCCGGGTTTCCGGAGCCATTGAAAACGTGGTGCACGGCGCTCTGCCGTCTGTAGTATCGAAAAGACATCGCCCAAAGTCAAGTTACTTGGGGAGAGTATCTCTGCATTATCTCCCCAAATTGGGCTTCTCCCACAAAGCCGGAGAATGGACCCGGCGGGACTCGAACCCGCATCTGCGACTTTGGCAGAGCGCTGTGTTGCCGTTACACCACGGGCCCTTGTTGAGTCTTATAAGCAGCAAACAAATTTAGCAAGGTCATGGGTCACTTTTTTCTTTGTCGCGTTCCGAGTTGGAACGTATTGCGCCGTCAAATAGAAAAGCGTAGCGACATGATAGCCGGATTAACAATCCCTCAGGATGCCAATTCTGCAGGGAACTTTTTGCTGTCTGGCGACATTACCAGTATTTAGAAGCTCAAATGGCAACTCATTGCAATAAGCCTGTCGGCACTCGTTCTTCACTCGGAGGCGGCAAGGAATGATCATGGGCGATGCGAGCGAAAATCCCGACGGCGCGAACCCTCCATCCGCTCAAACCGACGAGCAATTGATGGTGGCGTTCTCTCGGGGTTCGACGGAAGCCTTTAGCGAGCTATTCTCGCGATACAAGCAGCCGGTGTTTGGATTTTTCCGGCGGCGGGTTGCAGACCCGGCGCAAGCCGAAGAACTGGCGCAGGAGACATTTCTCGCGGTACTTCGGGCCTCGTCGCGGTACGAACCGCGCTCCTTGTTCCGAACCTATCTTTATGCGATCGGCTTCAAGATATTGGGCGCACATCGCCGGAAAACTGCTTTTCGGACCACGTTCTTAGGAGCAGCCACGGGGTTTCGCGAGCCTGCCTTGCCAGCCATCGCAGATGCGGAGCTTTTACTCCGCGAGGCAGTTGGGAAACTAGAGCGGCTGGATCGGGAAATTTTATTGCTTCGCGAATTTGAACAGCTCAGCTATGCGGAAATTGCTGGGCTACTGAGATTGCCGGTGAACACAGTCCGCTCGCGTCTGTTCCGCGCCCGGCTCGCGCTGCGCGACTTGCTGGCGGCGCCGGCTCCCAGGTCGGCTGCCAATGAGCTTATGGAATCCGAGGAGAGGGTATGAACATCACCACTCATTCAGTGGCCCCCGAAGAAGTGATGGCATTTCTGGACGGCGAACTCTCCGCCACGGAGGCGCATGCCGTCTCCGCCCACATCGAGCACTGCACCGATTGCGCCAAGATTGTTGACCAGCTGCAGAGCACATCGCGGTCGCTTACCGAATGGAAGGTCGATCCCGTCCCGATGAGACTGGGGAAGTCTGTTAATGATTCAGTGGCCAAGGTTAATTCTGGATTCAAAATCTCCAAAGGGAGTCTTTTTGTCCGTAGCAGCTTTTGGACGCGGAAGCAGTGGGCGATTGCTAGTGCCGGAACACTGGCTGCGGTGGTGTTAGTGGTGTTCATCTCCGTGCCAAACTTGCTCCGCCCTAGGGAGGCAACGACGAGCGGAAGCACTGGTTATTACTACGATAACCGCTACTCTGACAACAATTCTCCGCTCTATGGCAGCGCCGGTAAGCTTCAGTCCGAGCCGCCAAGAAGCGAGCCACAGTCGACGGCAGTTCGGCGCCAAATAGGAACAGCACTCCTGGCGCCTTCATCCGCACCAGTGGTCGCGACCGACTCGACAGCCTTGGTCGGAGACCACGCCCACGACTCCTCTTCCGATGACGGTGAGCCGGCAACAGATAATACGGGCGGCTCCGTCAGCCCCATGATTGCGCGCAGTGTTTCACTCTCAATAGTAGTAAAGGACTTCGCCGCCTCGCGATCACTTCTAGACCGCGTACTTGCGCGGCATCACGGTTATTTCGGGCAACTGAACGTCTCAACTCCGGAGAACTCGGCCCGCGCTCTGCAGGCCTCATTGCGCATTCCTGCGCCTGAACTTGGCGCCGCGGTCGACGATCTCAAAACTATCGGCCGGGTTCAGAACGAATCGCAATCCGGCGAAGAAGTCACACAGCAGCACGCCGACCTGGTAGCGCGATTGAAGACTTCGCGCGAAACCGAACAGCGCTTTCGCGCCATCCTTCAACAGCGCACCGGAAAACTTTCCGAGGTCCTGCAAGTGGAGGAGGGGATTGCGCGCGTTCGTGGAGATATTGAACGCATGGAAGGCGAACAAAAGGACCTTGAACACCGCGTGAATTTCGCCACGGTTGAGTTAAATCTTACGGAAGAATACAGAGCGCAGTTAAATCCTCCCGCTGCTTCTGTCTCCACGCGCATTTCCAACGCGCTGATAGCGGGCTACCACGATGCGTCGGAAACGGTGCTCGGAATAGTGATCTTCTTCGCCGAGAACGGTCCAACTCTGTTGATCTGGATTATGATCCTGGGGTTCCCGGCGGTTTTTATTTGGCGGCGGTACCGCAAAACACTCGCCAAGATTTGACGAAGACCGACCAAGAGCGGCGTGTAAGCTGACGCTCCAACTGAAGGATCCTGTCAACAATTCGAATTCCACTATCCTTCATAATGTGCTCACGATAGGATGTTGATCGGATCAAGCTTTGTCTACACTCGCTACCCAGAATCCGTCGCCGTCAACCGACGCCGTAGCGCCGGCGTGGCACACTGTACTTGTGGTGCTCATCATGCTCGCCCTTTCTTGGCTGAGCGCATATTCCCAAGGGTTGCCATCGATTGCTAAGACTCGCAGCCGCGTTGCCGAATACGTTACTTCAATCGTGATGGAATGGCTGATGCTTGGCTTTATCTGGTTCGGCTTGCGTCTGAAGCAGCAGTCGATGCGCGTTTTACTGGGCGAGAATTGGGGAGGCGCCCGGCAAATCCTGCGTGACCTCGGGATCGGAATTATATTTCTGGTCGTTTCTAATCTCGTACTAAGCCTGATCTCACACCTTCTGAAAGCGGTGCCCAACGCGGCGACCATCGGCCTGCTACCGCATACTCCCTCAGAAATCGCCGTGTTCTCGCTTCTGACTGTGACCGCCGGAATTTGCGAGGAAATGATCTTTCGCGGATATCTCCAGCGTCAGTTCTCCGTCTTCTTCAAGAGTGCCGCTGTCGGCGTGGTGCTACAGGGAATAATGTTCGGTGCGTCACACGGTTATCAGACCACAAAATTCATGCTGATCATCGTTGTGTACGGCCTGATGTTCGGTTTGATGGCTCAATCGCGACGCAGCCTGAGGCCGGGTATGTTCGCGCATTTTCTACAGGATTTGATAACTGGCGTAGCAGCCGGACGCTTCATGAAGTGAGCTTTGGCCCGGCGGTTGATCCACGCGGATGAACTCATCAGTTATCAAACGCTTCCGCTGGTAACCCGGTTATACGCAGCCCTGAATGTCCTTTGTGGCGGATATTCAACCCAATCAGCACCGCGGTGATCTGTTCAACGATGCGAGCGTTCTCCAGCTTTCCACCATCCAGCGCGCGAACTCCAGGAATTTTGCGCGCCAGCTCGCGAACCCGCTTTCCCGCGTTTTTGTCATCGCTGCAGACGATCACATCACAATCGACTGGGCCGGTCCTGCTTGAGAAGGTCAGCGGCGAGGTTATGAAACGCGGCTACAACTGTTACGCCCTCAGGAACAAGTTCCGCCGCTTGCTGCGCCGCCGAGCCTTGCCACACGCCGAGAGTGTGCGTGGGTTTGCCTCCGACGCTCGCAGCCAGAGGGACAGTGGTGTCTACAAGTATTTGTCCGGCACGCAACGACGGCTTGATGTGCTTCAGGGTCTCAGCGTGCGCTTCAAACGGAACCGTCAGCACAACGATTTCGGCATCGCCGCACGCGAATCGGTTCTCGGTGCCCGATATCTTTTTATCGGCCCCGGCTTTCTCGGATAATTTGCCTGCGGTTTCGAGCGCGCGTTGTGCATCACGCGATCCGATGACGATGGTCTCGCCCGCCTGCGCCCAGCGCAACGCAAGGCCCGAACCTTCTGGGCCGGTGCCTCCAACAATGGCGATGATCACGCGAACCCCGGCTCCAGCAGAGCTTCGGCGGGATAACTCTCGAAAATCTCTTTGATCTGGATTCGCGAGTAAGTCGTATTTCGTTCCGCGGGAATTCGTCCGATCTGCCTGATCAGCGATTGAAATTCTTCGGGGCTGGTGTACTGGCCGGCGGTCGCGCCCGCTTCGCGTGAAATATTTTCTTCCATCAATGTTCCGCCGTAATCGTTCGCGCCCGCCTGCAGGCACAGTTGCGACAGGCGACTGTTCAGCTTGACCCAGGAAACCTGAATGTTATCAATGGACCCGGCCAGCATGAATCGGGCCAGTGCATGAATCTTGAGGTGCTCGGCGAGCGTGGGGCCGGAACGCGAGAGCCCCTGATGGAAAGAGCAAAGTATTGTTGTGTATGAATCCCAGCGGAACAAATTCGGTGAAGCCCCCGGTCTGGTTTTGAATCCCGCGCAGGAGCAGCAACTGATTTACCCAGTGCTCCGGCGTCTCAATGTGCCCGTACATTAACGTCGAGGTCGAGCGGATGCCGCATCTGTGCGCGGTTGTGATGACTTCTTTCCACTGTGCGGTTGAAAGTTTGTTGCGCGAGAGCACGTGGCGGACTTCGTCATCGAGAATTTCTGCGGCCGTTCCCGGCAATGTGCCCAAGCCGTTGTCGCGTAACATCGCCAGATAGTCGCGCAGGTTCATGCCGGTCAGTTCAATGCCGAACATGATTTCCATGGGCGAGAAGGCGTGGATGTGCATGCCGGGAACTGCCGACTTCACCGCGCGAAGGATGTCCCGGTAATAAAGAGGTGGCAGCCCGCGCGGCAGCCCGCCCTGGATACAAACTTCCCGCGCACCCAGTTCCCAAGCCTGGACGGCCTTTTCGGCAACCTGTTGCGGATTCAGAAAATAAGTGTCGGACTCTCGCGGCCCGCGGCTGAATGCGCAGAATTTGCAACCCACGAAACATATGTTGGTGAAGTTAATATTGCGATTGACTACATAAGTGACGATGTTTCCCGCGAGTTCATGGCGCAGAAGATCGGCGGCGACCAGCAAGCCGAGCAGGTCATCTCCCTCGGCATTCGCCAGCAGCGAACATTCTCCGCGAGTGAGCGAGGAGCCGTCCTGCGATTCCAGAACTCGCTCGACAGCTCCGCGGCATTTCGGATCCATGCGCGAGGCTACGTCCAGCCAATCCAGTTGCGAAAAGTTTTCGAGTTCGGCGTTGGTGCAGGTCCGCATGGCTACTCTCTTTCTGTTCAGCCTCAACGGAACAAATCGTTCTTTGCCGGCCTTATCAACTCGCGTGCGCTGCCCCGGCTACTCTGGAATGCGAAGCCGCGCACGATACAAAAAGGTGTCTGGTTAAGCTTGCCGCATACCAGGCCGGCCGCGCAAGCGAGTTCGTCGGCCACCGCCTCATAGCTGGCGTGTAAAGGATATCCGTGCGCATCCTTGCGGCCACGATAATCCACAATCGATTTCATTCCGGCAACGCCAATGGCGACTTCGGTCAATCCTTCGCGCCATGGACGCCCGAATGAATCAGAGATGATGACGGCAATATCCGCGTCGAAAGCGCCGCTTGAGCCGCGTTCGCAACTTCGCTGCAGAACGATCCGGATCTTTCGGCAGACAGCACCGCGCTCTCGCCGCCATCGACATTCGAAACATCCACTCCGCTGTTGGCGCAGATGAAGCCATGCCGGGTCTCGGTAATCAGCACGCCTTTCTTTTTGCGCACGATGCGCTTGCTCTCCGAAAGCGCCAGCTCAATCACCCGCGCGTCGGTTCCGGTTTTGCGTGACCACGCTTTGGCTGCTAGTGACGGAATTATGGTGTTCAGCGGTACGACTTGACCTTCCGCCTTAGAAACGATCTTGTGCTTCACCACCACAATGTCGCCACTTTGCAATTTGAATTTCTGATGCTTCAGAGCAGCAACAAGTTTTTCAGCAGAGATCATCGCCGGGCAGAATCTCGCCGGCGAGCCGGACGGGGATCACTCGAATCTCGCCACTCGGAGCCATCAGGATTTTGCCGCGACGCCATGCTCTGTCGAAATGCCCGCCGTTTGCCGCATCTCGCCAAATCCCAATCTGCGTGCCAACACTTGCGAAGGCTTCTCTCCTGAAGCTCGAGCAAGTTCATGAAGATCTTCGGGTGTATCGATGTCTAAACCAATTCGCGGCAGGGAGAGCACGACGCAGGACTTGTTAGTCGCAATTGCAGCTGCCAAATGCGGCATGAAACTGTCATTGCCGAAGCGCAGCGGGAATAAAGATGCCGGGCGCCGCAACACCGCATTCGTTCCCCGCTTGTCGGTAGAAGGCACCAGCACTGAGCCCGCATCGGGACTAGCATCGTAAATCGCTCGCAGGTCGGCTGCGTCGATCAGCGGAATATCGCCGGGAATCACCAGGGTGCTGTGAACTCCGCGCGCTTCGCAGACCTGTGTGGCCATTTCGATCGCATCCGTCTCGCTGACATTCGATTCATCGCGGATGACTTCGAATCCGTAGCGAGCTGCGAGTTCCAGAGCAAACGGATCGCTGGTAGCGAGCGCAACATCGTCGCCGGCAAACGCGACAATCGCGGACACAACGTCCGAGAGCATGGTCTGCGCAAGTTCGGTTCGAGTTGGCTGATCGAGTACCGCAGCCAGGCGCTGCTTGGCCTTCGCCAGATTTTTTACCGGAAGCAGGATCATATGGCTCCCGCCGCTGATTCGCTCAAAACTTCTGGGCAAACTAAACTTAGCGCCGCGCGCGCGATTCGAGTTTTATCCTCGGTGTTCCGCATCAGGATGTTCGTACAGTGCACCTGAAGGCCATCGCTGTTGAGCGACTCAGCGGCCGCCGCATCTGAATCGTCCGCGATCAAAATGTCGAGAAAGTCTTCATAGGCTTTTGCGACGCCTCCGATCGAAACGCGCAATCCCTGTGCGGTCATCAGATTCGCCGCTGGCCCGGTCACAGCTGCGTTCCCAATGATCGGGCTTACCACGACCACTTTGGCTTCAGTCCTGTGCAGCGCTTCGCGAATTCCGGGAACCGCCAGAATCGGTCCAATGCTGGTAACCGGGTTGCTGGGCGCGATCAGCACCGCCTGCGCTGAAGTGATGGCCTCGACTACTCCCGGCGCCGGCTCGGCTTCCGAGGCTCCGGCAAAGCGAACTGCATTGACGGGATCCTGGTACCAGCGCTTCACAAAATATTCCTCAAAGCTGAGATCGCCGACCGGAGTGTCGATCCGGGTTTCGACCCGCATATCGCTCATTGGTAGAATGCGCGAACGCAATCCAAACTTGTTCGCAATGTAGGCGGTCGCAGAAGAAAGAGTTTGGCCTTGGGAGAGCAGTTGCGTACGCAGCAGGTGAGTCGCCAGGTCTCGATCCCCGACGCTGAACCACGATTCTTCGCCAAGCTCTTTCATCGCTTGCAGGCAGTGAAAAGTGTCGCCACGCACTCCCCAACCGCGTTCGCTGCTCAATAGATCCGAGAGCACGTAAACGATCGAGTCGATGTCCGGCGAAACATAGAGACCCCACCAAAAGTGGTCATCGCCGGTGTTCACGATAATGGTGAGTTCTTCGGCGGGAACCACGCGCCGGAGGCCGTCAACAAATTTCGCTCCGCCCGTGCCGCCGGTGAGGACGACGATCATGCGGCTCTCCGCGCGTAACGCTCGGAGTCGGCACTTTGCACCAGCTTCTCCGAAAGCAGATCTCCCTTTGCCGCTGCCAGGTCCATGAATTCTGGATATACCGGCAAGCGCTGTCGAAACTGAAAGCCTTTCGCACGTGTTCTCCGCTCTAGTTCCTTCAGGTGCGGCCACGGCCTCTCGGGATTTATGAAGTCGGGGGTTAGTGGTGAAACTCCACCCCAATCGTTGATTCCGGCATCCAGCAGTTCTTCGTAATCCGGATCAGACAGGTTCGGCGGGGCCTGAATATTTACCTCCGGCATCAGCAGGCGCGCGACGGCGATCGTTCGGAGCATCTCGCCTCGAGTCGGTTCCGGCCAGTTCGCCATGGGAATCTGAGGCTTAACGCGAAAATTCTGGATAATCACTTCCTGGATGTGCCCATAACGCCGATGCAAGTCGCGGATTGCAATCAGCGCGTCCACGCGGTCTTCCGGCGATTCACCAATGCCAATCAATATTCCCGTGGTGAACGGCACGCCTTGTTTTCCGGCTTCTTCGATCGTGCGCAAACGTTTGGCAGGAAGTTTGTCGGGCGCGTTGTCGTGGGCCGCGCCAGCAGCCAGAAGCGCTTCGTTCGTGGTTTCGAGCATCAAGCCCATGCTCGGCGATACCGCCGCAAGCCGCGCGATCCATTCGGCGCTCATCAGTCCTGGGTTCGGATGCGGCAATAAATTAGTTTCGCGAAGGAGCAATTCGCACATGGCTTCGAGATAATGCAGCGTCGAGCGATAACCCAGTTTGCGCAGAGTGACGCGCATCTCCGGGAAAATCAGCTCCGGTTTATCGCCCAATGAGAAAAGCGCTTCGGTGCAGCCGAGTTTTTCGCCTCGGCGCGCCACGTGGAGTACTTCGTCCGGCGACATGGTGTGCGCGCCGGGCTGGCCGGGATCGCGGCGGAAAGTACAATAGCCGCAATAGTCGCGGCAAAGATTGGTCAGAGGAATGAAGACTTTCCGCGAGTAGGTAATTACCCCCGGCTTGAAGCGATCACGCGCCGCACGGGCGCGGGCGAGGAGCCCGGGCAATTCGTCATCGGAAGCGTTAATCCAATGCCTGGCCTCATCGCGCGAGATTGGATCGCAACGATCTGAAGAAACCGTGCTGTCGTCGCTTTGAATTTCACTAAGCATGTTCGATCCGGATCACTTGCTCAGATGTGCCGCGGAGTTCGCCAAATATTCATCAAGAATGATAGCGGAAGCAGCAACGCGCCGGAAATCCAGCGTTCGTGGTACAAATCTGATTCAAGCATGAGTGTTACTCAGGAAGAGTTCCGCAGTGCTATGGGGCGCTTCGCTACCGGCGTCACCGTCATCACGGTCGACGACCACGGCAAAGTGGAAGGCATGACCGCGAATGCGTTTACATCGGTTTCGCTCGACCCGATTCTGGTGCTGGTCTGCGTCAGTCACCAAGCCCGCACTCACGCTCACCTTCATGCGCGAAAAAGGTTCGGGATCAACGTGCTCTCCGAGCATCAGCGAAAGATTTCAGAGCACTATGCGCTGGCTGAACGCGATCCGGCGCTCGCGGAGCACGAAGCAGGCGCTAAATTCGATCGCACCCAGCATGGAACGCCGGTGTTGACACGGGGCGCTGGCCTACCTGGAATGCCGGTTGCAAACAACGTACGAAGCCGGCGACCACACCATCTTCATTGCCGAGGTGGAAGACGTGGTGGTGCACGAAGGCAGGCCTCTTCTTTATTTTCAAGGCGCGTATCGCGCGATCGGGCCAGAGCTGAAGTAGGCCCGGATAATCTCACCCGCGGACTCTCTGTGGCTTTTCTCTGTGGACCTCTGTGTTCTCTGTGGTTAAAGATTTTAAAACCTTCACCACAGAGGGCACAGTGGTCCACAGAGGAAAAACACAGAGGAACAAATCCTCACTCCAGCACCCCATCTTCCGCTTTTTCCGTTTTCCACTTCGAGGCCGCGCGCAGAAACTCAACTATGATCGGATGCGGCTTGCCTGGTTTCGATGACAGCTGTGGCTGAAACAATGTTGCGATGAAAAACCTGTGCTGGGGTGCTTCGATGGCGCGGATCTCGCCGTTCTCCCCGCGGGCCGCTATGGCGAATCCGGCCTCGATGATTGAGCCTTCAAAATCAGGATTGACTTCGTAGTTGCAGAAGAATTCTTCCGTCACTACATCTTTTTTGTAGAAACCTTCTAAGTATGATCCTGGCCGAATGCGAATCTCAGGAACTTTGCCGGAAAGTTTAGGGGCGTTATCACCACGATTGGGAATCGCGCAACTGACGGGTGAGATCACAATGTTCTTCGCGTTCGGATTATTCTCCGCCGAATCGGCGTCCTTCATGCCCAGCACATTGCGCGCACACTCTACCAGAGTGTATTGAAAGCCCCCTCATGTGCCGACGAAGGGCCAGTCGCGGCGGCGGGCGAATTCAATTCCACGCAGCATCCCGTCGAAGCTTTTATAAGGACTTCCCGGGCCGGCCCACAGCCCGTCGAAGGCTTCGAGCTTCTTTTCCAGTTCAGGAGTAAGCAGCGAGTCGGTCGCGAGCCACTGCACTTCGGCGGCGATTTTCAGTTTTTCAGCTGCATGCTTGATCGACTGCTCGACGGCAGGAAGATTGGGAGAGGCAGGATCGAAATCTCCGAGAATGCCGATCTGTAGGCTCAGCCACGGCTAATTTTAATGGGGACGCCCTTGTGGCAATTACTTTCCGTGGGCGAGAAAATCGGCCTAACGATAATTAATACCTCAGATTTCGGCAAAAGCCTTCTATCCTCGCGACTTCACCCGACCACTGGAGCCTACGCTTTTTCTTCTATCGGCACCGGCCGCACAGCGTCGGATTAAGAATCTTGAGGATGTAGCCGGAACATTTGCTTGGTCATCTCGTCAAAGCCTACACCCTTGAGCCGCGGTGCATATCAGGATCACGCTGTTTTCCTTGTCCTCTGGGAAGACCGGCGGCACGATTCTCACCTAAAGCAGTCCGCCCGTCCATCCCTTTTAATGACCTAGAACCGACACTCCGACCCTCGAGCTGAATTCGGCTCTCGGAACTTATGTAAAAGTCTGCGGTCAATCTGGTTTATTTCCCCGCCGCGAACGACATGGCCACATCCGCCTTGTCCGCTTCATCCACTTTCATCATGGTGCGTGGCGTCAGCCGCATGAATGCCGCCACAAAAGTGTCCGGGACCTGCTGGATGCGAATATTAAAGGTGTTGACCGAGTCGTTGTAGAACTCGCGCCGATCAGCGATTTGGTTTTCGAGCGACGAAATCCGCTGCGCCAGCGTCTGGAAGTTGCTGTTGGCTTTGAGATCGGGATAATTCTCCGCCACCGCGAAAAATCCGCGCAGGGCCGAAGTCATGCTCTGGTCGGCCTGTGCCTTCTGGTCAAACGTCACCGCCTGCTGATACTGGTTGCGCGCCTGCGTGACCTTGATCATGGTGTCGCTCTCAAAGTTGGCGTAGCCCTTGGTGACATCGAGCAGCTTGCTGAGTTCGTCGTGCCGCTGTTTCAGCATGACGTCGATGTTGGCCCAAGCTTTGTCGATGTCGTTCTTGATCGCCACCAGGCCGTTGTAAATCGTCGTCAGATAAATGGCGACTCCGGCGATCGCAAACAGAAAACCAAGCAGGATAACGGTGCTCATATTTCCCCCAAGCGCGGTCAGAATTTAAAGCAAGCTAAAGTGTGCTAGCAAAATGTAAACGCAAACAAGTGTTAGGGCTGGCCCTCCCCAAATCATCAGCGTGGACTTCCAGCCCAGGGTCGCGACCAGGTCACGCTGGCTTCTCCACGAAATGAAAAATGTCGGATCGTGGCTGCCTTTCATGAGGACTACTGGAGGGTGAAGATCGAAAGCTTTCGTTTGTTTTCTGGACGCTTTCCTCGGGCGATTCCGGCGAAACTGCGACCGCCGCAGAGGTCGATGACGCGCTCGCGGGCTGCTGCCTGCGGGCTGATACCCGCGACTGCCCACGCCGCCGGATTACTGATCCCAGCTTTCACCAAAGCCGCAGCAATTTTTTGCTGCTGGGTCATTTCGGTAGCTGGAACGCGCAGAGGATGCGCCCGATAGATTTACGATCTCTGGCTGCTGAGTCAATGGCCGGCTCGCCGGCGCCGACTCTCTGCTTTTCTGTGTCGCCCATGCCGGCACAATACTCGCGTTCAAACCGGGGTTCTGCGACATCGTTCCCAAAATAAATAGCGGATTATTCGGACTAATGCAGCACTCTTCGACCTTAATCCGCCGGCTTGAATCGACTCCGTGTCGCGATAGAAAGCTGTACACCGAACCCGGCATCTCTGGACCGCTCAGCAGGACCGAGCGGTTGTACTCCTCATGCATATCGCAATGCAGGTCCATTTCCGCGCCGCTCGGATCTACCAAGCAGCTTGCCAGATCCGTCGTCCATATAAAAAGGAACGTGAAGGCTCTCTTCCGCCACCTTCACCCATTCGCTATTTTTCCCGCGCTGCTGATATTCCCAGGCAACGCTACGGTAGTAGTAACAACTCATTTGCTTGAGCGGTGAGCTGATCAGGTAAGGGCCCGTCGCCAGGCCATTGATCTCAACCAGTCCCATGGAAGCGCTGCGGATTTTCGAGCGCGGAGTATTCAGGATAAGGCGCTTGCGCTGCAACAGCCGAAACCCACGATAGAAAAGGTACAGGCCGCCCGCTGCGCCGGCTGCGGCCACGGCCAGCAGATTCATCGGCGCGGAAGCCAGAATGTCCGCAAAATAGGCCATGAAGGGCGCTACTGGAAGAACACACGTTCCAGCCTCCCGCAGTGTAGCCGGGGCGCGGCGGATCGGCGGTTAAAACCTGAGAAATTCGCTTACCGGGGTAATGTCAGGTCCGTTTCAGCGCAGCCAGTGTGACCTTCGTAATTGCGGTTTCCTGTTACCGCATTTTCGACTTTCCTAACCCCGCCTAGAATCTTGGAGTGGACGACTCCGCACCGGAGGTCCGCAAGCGCCCGACCTTGTGTTCCGGCGTAAAAAGCTTCCCATGGCTGAAACTCCAAAACGGGCGGACCGGCAAGAAATCGCCAGGCGGGTTGAGCGCGGCGAAAAGTTGCTGCAAAAAGGGAAGCCGGCCGAAGCACTCGAAGAGTTTCTGCAAATCCTGGCCCTCGATACTGGCAATGACACGGTGCGGCAGATGGCATCCGATTTGTGCCTGTCATTGCAAAGAATCCCCGATGCGGTGCGCCTGTTGGGTGAACTTTTTGAACGTCAGGTGGCGTCCGGTGATGCCATCCGCGCTAGTCTGACTTACAAAAAGCTCGCGCGATTCGCCACTCCAACTACCGACCAGAAGATTCGCTTCGCCAATCTTCTCGAAGCATCGAATCGCAAGCTGGCTCTCGAAACCTACGAGAGCGCACTCGAGGAACTGATGCGTGGCGGCCGCAAAGCCGACGCCCTGACGGCGCTCAAAAGAATCGTCGCCCTCGACCCATCGGAAAAAAATATGGTCCGGCTGGCGGAGGCTTCCTCTGAGGCCGGCGAGCGCAAAGCTGCAGGTGGTGCGTTCCTGAAGCTCGCGCAGCAAGCCGAGAGCGCAGGTGGCGATGCGACGCAATGGTTTGAGCGGGCTTACTCTGAGGATCCTACCGAAGAACCGATCGCACTTGGTTACGCGAAATGTTTAATGCATCAGCAGCAGGTGGGCGCCGCCATTTTTGTACTCGAACCGCTGGCCAGCGCCGGACGTAGCTCGCCCGAATTTCGGGACTTATATTCTCGCGCCCTGCTCAGCGCCAACAGGTTGACCGAGGCCTTGCCTCTTGTCTGGGAAATTTTTGAGCAGAACCCTTCGCGCATCGAGCAGGTGCGCGATCTCATTGGCGCCTTTCTCGATTCGCAGTTAGATAAAGAGGCCGTAATGCTGGCCGAGAAGCTGGACCATTTTCAACGACGAAAGGGCGAACGCCGAGCGTTCCTCGCCATGATGCAAGACATAGCTGCTGGACACCGGCCCTCGGCCGAGATGCTCGAATTCCTTGCCGATCAATTCAACACCGCCAATCGCGAGACCGATTATTCGGCGACGCTGCTGCGACTGTTCGATGTTTACTGCGAGCAACAGAATTTTGCGAAGGCTTCCGACGCACTCGATCGCGCTGTGGAGATCGACCCGTATGAGCCAGGACACGCGAAACGGCTGGAGATGTTAAAAGGAAAAATTGATCAGACCCGCTACGATCTGATTTCCTCTCGCTTCACCGGAACCTCAGCCGCGCAGCCTCCGCGTAACAATCCTGATGAGAAGATGCTGGGTTCAGGTACCTTGCAGGACCTGATGTTGCAAGCGGAGATCCTGGTGCAGTATGGCATGCGCAACAAAGCGCTCGAGCGCCTGCAAAGAATTCAGCAGCTCTTCCCGCATGAAGAAGATCGCAACTCAGACTTGCGCCAGTTATACATAACCGCCGGAATGACGCCGCAATACTCGTCTGGTTCGACGAGCGCGGCAACCTCGGCTGCGCCGGCTTCCAGCGCCGCAAGTGCCCCATCCGTCGCACCCGAAAATCTGGACATGGCCAGTTTCGCACGCGTTCCAGACATCACTCGCAAGCTGAACAGTCAAAATACCGCTGACGGAGTTTTGAACGCTGCCGCCACCGAAATTGGCACGCAATGGAAGCTGTCCCGCTGTATGGTCGCCCTACGAAAGCCCGGTTTGGTGACCAGCACCGCGAAACAGTTCGCGGGCTCGGGGACACAAGCGGCGGATTCTGAAGCGATCGAGCAGGTCGTATCTACATTGCACGATCTCGCTATCAGCCGCGGCACGCTGGCTTATTCCGATACCTCTGCTGCTGCGGAGTTGCAGGGCCTGGCGCAACAGCTTTCTGTTCTGAACGCGCGTTCGCTGCTAGTTTTGCCGTTGATGGACGGGAATGACCATCTGGGTGTGATGCTGCTGATTGAAAATACTTCACGCACTTGGGCGCCAAGTGACGTGATGGTCTTCAAGATGATCGCCGAGCAGGTGGCCATCGCACTCAACAATGCAGGCCTTCGGCGCCTGGTCAAGAATCTTTCTGTTACAGACGAGAACTCAGGTCTGCTGAAACGCGCCTCCTATCTCGATTTACTGATGGGCGAAGTCCGCCGCGCCTCGCAACAAGCAACGCCTGTAACCGTTCTGCTGATGCGCTTCGAGCGCGCCACCGTCGCTAAGGAACAAGGAGAGGCTGCCGCAGACACTCTAATGCAGCGTTTAGGGCAGCTGGTAGCCGCCAACGTGCGACAAAACGACCTGGCTTTCCGTTACGCCGGCAATGCCATCGCCATTGTTCTGGGCGAGACCGGCGAGAACGAAGCGTTGCGCGTGGTCGAAAAGATGCGTCGCCTGATCGCCACCGCTATTGGCGAGAAACAGATTGCGAACTCGTTCAATGCAGGCGCGGCTGAGGCAGTGGTGCGCCAGCAGTTCGATGCCGTGGATATCGTCACCGAAGTGATCAATCGCGCCGAGCGTGCGCTCGAGAAAGCAGTTGCGGAAGGGCCTGGGAAAGCAACCATCGTCCCCAGCGCGCTTTCTGCCGCCGCCGTGGCGTAAACTCGTAGGAATTGACTGCTCCGGATATAATCAAAGTCGAGCCTGTCATGCATTTTCAGAATGCCAACTCGCACCTTCCCACTTGCTGGTTGCACATGCTCGTGTGCCCGCGACGCTATCTAGCTGTGCTGCCGTCGCAGAGCCGTCCCAGTCTCTTCGGTAGCGACTAAGTTCTCTTCTTCTTCCAGGGCTAAAGCCCGAAGGCTTTGACCCTTGATTCGGCACGAGTGAACTCGTGCCCTTGCCGGTCGTGGCCCACCTGCAGATTTCAGATGAAGGTAAGGGTGCCGACGACCGGAGACCGAAGGCCGACGACAAACTATCAGGAGGATTCCATGTCAACCAAGACCACGTCCGTAATCGAAGGACCCAAGATCAAAACCGCTCTGCCCGGGCCGAACGCCAAGCGCGTGCTCGAAGGCGATGAGCGCATCATTTCACCGTCGTACACACGCTCATACCCGCTGGTGGCCAAACAGGGTCGCGGGTTGGTCATCACCGATGTCGATGGCAACGAGTTTCTCGATTTTTCATCCGGCATTGCCGTGACTTCAACCGGCCATTGCCATCCTGATGTCGTGGCCGCAATTCAGAAGCAGGCGGGCGAACTGATCCACATGTCAGGCACGGATTTTTACTACGAGAGCCTGGTCACCCTGGCCGATCGCCTGTCGAAGATTGCGCCCATGCCGGGGCCGCATCGTATTTATTACGGCAACTCCGGCGCCGAAGCTGTCGAGTGCGCGCTGAAGCTGGCGCGCTATCACACCGGCCGGCCGAACATCATCGCGTTCTACGGCGCATTTCACGGTCGAACCATGGGAGCGTTGTCTCTGACCGCGTCCAAGCCGCAGCAGCGCCGCCGTTTCGCGCCGCTGCTTCCCGGAGTGACCCATGTCCCTTATCCAGATGTCTATCGCAAGGGCGAGCAGGACGCGCTGGCCTGCGCCCGCTTCATCGAAGAAAAATTGTTCAAGACCACGCTGCCACCCGAGGAAGTCGCGGCCATATTCGTCGAGCCGGTGCAGGGCGAAGGCGGATATGTCCCCGGCCCCAAGGTCTTCATGGAAGAGCTGCGCCGGATTTGCGACAAGCACGGCATTCTGCTGGTCGCTGATGAAGTGCAGAGCGGCATTGGACGCACAGGCAAGTGGTGGGCGATCCAGCACACCGGCGTGCAGCCTGACATTATTTGTATGGCCAAGGGCATCGCTTCAGGCATGCCGCTCTCCATCACACTCACTAAAGCCGAGATCATGGACTGGGTTCCGGGATCGCACGCTTCCACCTTCGGCGGCAATCCGGTTTGCATAGCGGCGGCACTCGCCACGCTGGATGTTATCGAGCGCGAGGGCCTGCTGCGCAACAGCGAAGAGGTCGGCAATCACATGCAGCGGCGCATGGCTGACTGGCCGAAGAAGCACAAGCTGGTCGGCGACGTTCGCGGTCACGGGCTGATGATCGGCGTGGAACTGGTCAAGAACAAAGAAACCAAAGAACGCGCCTCCGAAGAACGCGATCGCGTGGTCGAACTGGCATTCGAGCGCGGCATTCTACTGCTCGGCTGCGGCCCGAACACAGTGCGCATCTCTCCCCCGCTGATCACCACCAAAGAGCAGGCTGATGTCGCGATGGATGTGCTGGAAGAGTGCATGGAGATGGTTGGGAAATAAACCCCGAGAACCCTGCCCTTTGCCGAATCCCAGAGGGCCGGGTGCCATTTCTCGTGCGTAGAAATTGTCGATTACCCTGAGAACGCAAAATGACCATCACCCGAAAAGGTACACCGGAGTGGAGAGTTCATCCTGGAGAAATTCTGCGCGAGGAGTTTCTCAAGCCGATGAAGTTGAGCGTTTACCAGCTCGCCAAGGAGCTGCATGTTCCTGCTCCGCGCTTGAATGATGTGGTTCTGCAGAAGCGCGGGGTCAGTGCGGACACCGCTATCCGGCTGGCAAAGTTCTTCGGAACGTCAGAGCAATTCTGGCTGGGCCTGCAAGCGGCCTATGAAGTGAGCATGGCGAAAGAAGAGTTGCGGAATGAGATTGACCAGATTAAGCCATGGCAAGCTGATGATCACGGCACCCGACCCTAGTCGGAACTCCCGCCGCTTACCTTCGACAAAAAATCACAAAAATCTTCTTGCATCTGTGGAAATTTTCCGTACATTAAATTCTGCGAACTAACTTCAGCGCGATTCCTGGAATCGAAGCCACCAGGAGGCTCGCAAGCGAATCCAGCACCGCTGGCAGCAGCTGAGAGTGAGTCGTTCAAGGAGGAAGCCATCGCAATTGGCAACAGCTAGCGCCACACACCCACCACTCTCGCCCACTCTGCTTTCCCCAAAGAAAAAGAAATCTGCTCGCCTGACGCTCTGGCCTCTGGTGGCTGCCACCTTTTTTATGGTTTCCGGCGGCACTTACGGCATTGAGGACATCGTCCACGGCGCCGGGTATGGCCGCGCGATTCTCTTCCTGATACTCACCCCGCTGCTCTGGAGCCTGCCCACGGCGTTCATGATCGGCGAACTTTCGAGCGCGCTGCCCTTCGAAGGTGGTTACTACGCTTGGGTGCGCCGTTCCATGGGCAACTTCTGGGGATTTCAGGAGGCCTGGCTTTCGCTGACCGCTTCGATCTTTGACATGGCCATCTACCCGACGCTGTTCGTGGCTTATCTCACGCGCCTGTTTCCGTGGTTCGCGGAGAATCATCGCGGACTATGGGTCGCGCTCGCCGTGGTGATTGTGTGCTCGCTGCTGAATATCGCGGGAGTGAAAGTGGTTTCAACGACTTCCTTGTGGCTGTTCTTCGCCCTGTCGTCGCCGTTCTTGCTGGTGGTGCTGCTCTCGCCATTGAAATATGGCGCGCTGTTTCACGCCGTAACTACGCCCACAACGTCCAAAGTTGATCTGATCGGCGGTCTGCTCATTTGCATGTGGAATTACATGGGCTGGGACAACGCCTCGACCATCGCTACCGAGGTCGAGCGCCCGCAGCGGACGTACCCGCGGGCTATGCTCGTGGCCGTGACCATCGTTGCGTTGAGTTACATCATTCCCGTCGCCGCGGTCTGGATGACTCACCTGCCAGCTGGCGCGTGGGAAACTGGTTCATGGGCGGACATTGCCGGACTGCTCGGCGGCCCAGTTTTGCGCATCGCTCTCGTCGTTGGCGGAATGTTCAGCGCCTTCGGAATGTTCAACGCACTCGTGATGAGCTACTCCCGCTTGCCGCTGGCCATGGCGCAGGACGGTATGCTGCCCAGCATCTTCGGCAAACTGAATCGCCGTCGCGCGCCCTGGGTTGCGATCATCGCGCTCGCAATCGGCTGGGCGGCGTGCCTGAATCTAGGCTTCGAGCGGCTGGTCACAATCGATATTTTGATCTACGGCTTGAGCTTGGCGCTCGAATTCACCGCGCTGGTGGTTCTGCGGATTCGTGAGCCCCGACTTAAGCGTCCATTCCGCGTCCCCGGCGGGATGTTCGGCGCAATCGCTGTGGGCGTCGCACCCGTGCTTCTCCTCAGCTTCGACCTCATCCGCAGCGAGACTGAACAGGTCGCCGGGATGAGTTCCTTCGCCTTCGGTGCAATCATCATCGGCGCGGGCGTTGTGGCCTATGCGGTGAAGCAGGCGCTCAAGCCCGCAGGATGGGCCGTCCCTCAGGAACAGTCAGCTCGGTAGGAAAAACACCGCCACGGATCCACCGTATCTTCGCGGATTGCTCGTATCCGTGAGAATCTGAGTTAATCCGTGGCCTTTTGCTTTCCTGATGTAATATTTGCTCGTATGACCAAACGCCGCTCCAAAGGCGCGTACATGATTTCGGCCGTGGCCGAGATGTATGGCATTCATCCGCAGACGCTGCGCCTGTATGAGCGCGAAGGGTTGCTCAAGCCGTCGCGCACCGAAGGAAACACGCGGCTCTATACGGATGAAGATTTACAGCGGCTGGAGTTCATCCTGAACCTCGCGCGCGACCTGGGGGTGAACATCAGCGGCATGGCCATCATCCTGCAAATGCGCGAGCGCATGGAAGAGATGCAGCGCCAGATTCAGGACTTCGTGAAATACATTCAGGAAGAAGTGCTCTCCCGCGCAAACGCCGCCAGTGATCCGGCGCGGGGAGCCATCGTTCCTATTCGGCGTCCATTCCCGCCGGTACCAAACGCCCGCAAGAAGTAACGAGCAGATCAAAAGGGGCTGAAATAGGAGCATCGCGAATTTCGGTATCATCGTTAGCGAATGCTTCCCTTCAAGCTCATCTACAGTGACGGATATTTTTTGCCAATCGGGCAGCATGTTTTCCCAGCGGAGAAATACCGCCTCGTGCGGAATCAGCTGATCGAAACTTCCGTCGCTGGCCCGGAAGACTTCATTACCCCTCAGCCGGCGTCTGATCAGGACATTCTGCTCGTCCATACACCGCAGTATGTCGAAAAACTGAAGAGCGGGACACTGTCGGCGCGCGAGGAGCTCGAGCTTGAAGTTCCGTTCTCGCCGGAGCTGGTGCAGGCGTTCTGGCTCGCTGCCGGCGGTTCCATTCTCGCCGCGCAGCACGCATTGAACGATGGCGTCGCGGTCAACATCGGTGGCGGATTCCATCACGCCTTTCCTGATCACGGCGAAGGCTTTTGCATGATTCACGACGTGGCGGTCGCTATTCGCCGCATGCAGCGCGACAGCAAAATCCATACCGCGATGACCGTCGATTGCGATGTTCATCAAGGCAACGGCACTGCGGCAATCTTTGCTGGAACGCGGACGGTGAGTGAGCCGCTGCCATCCAGTGGCCCGTCCGTTCTCGGGAAAAAGCCTCTCATGCGCGGAACTCATGCCGGCGACGTCTTCACCATCTCGCTGCATCAGGAGAACAATTACCCGCCGAACAAGCCTCCTTCTTCGATCGACGTCGACCTGCCTGACGGCGTCACAGACGACGACTATCTCGCCTGGCTCGACAACGCGCTCAGCTCCGGCCTGCGCCAGTTCAAGCCGGACTTGATCTGCTACATCGCCGGCGCCGATCCCTACCGCGAAGACCAGCTCGGCGGCTTAGCTCTCACCATCGAGGGATTGAAGAAGCGCGATGAATTGGTCTTTCGCGTGGCCAAGGCGCAAGCCATTCCGGTGATGGTGACCTATGCCGGCGGTTACGCGCGCAATGTGGACGATACCGTAACCATTCACTCGAACACCGTAATCGCTGCGAAGGATGTGTTCTCTGCATGAACGCGAACGAAAAGAGCGCGAATCCAGAAAGCCCGGTCATCGAATTTCGCAACGTCGAATACGAATCGAGTGGACGGGGAGTATTGTCGTCTTTGAATCTCACCATCCGACGTGGCGAAATTCTGGTGCTGCTAGGCCGCAGCGGTTCGGGAAAGACCACTGCGCTCAAACTGGTGAACCGGCTGTTAACTCTTTCTCGTGGCGAAATTCTGGTTGAAGACCGCGACGCCAGGGACTGGGATGTAATCAAGTTGCGCCGCCACATCGGATACGCCATTCAGGACGTCGGCCTTTTCCCGCATTACACGGTTGAGCGCAACATTGGACTGATCCTTTCGCTCGAACGTTGGGACAAAGAGAAAATTCACGCACGCGTTCAGGAGCTATTGCGCCTGGCGGGATTGAATCCCGATCTTGCGTCGCGTTATCCCAACCAACTCTCCGGCGGACAGCGCCAACGCGTCGGCGTAGCTCGCGCCCTGGCGGCTGATCCGCCAATTCTCCTGATGGACGAGCCTTTCGGCGCACTGGATCCGCTCACCCGTGCCGACCTGCAGCGCGAATTTTTGTCACTTCAAAGAAAATTGCAGAAGACCGTTCTCTTCGTCACCCACGATCTTCATGAAGCATTGCGCCTGGGAAGCAGAATAGCGTTGCTCGAAGCAGGCAAGCTGGTCTCGGTCGGATCGCCAGAAGAATTTCTGAGTTCCTCAGATCCATTGGTTATGAAATACGTTGAAGCATTCGGATCGATCGAAGAAGCGCGAGGGCGGAAATGAACTTCTGGACTTTTATATCGCAAAATCGGCTAGAGATCGCGGACCTCACGCTGGAGCATCTGTTGATGGTCGGGATATCGACTTTACTTGCGCTCGCAGTCGGAATCCCGCTCGGCATTCTTATCAGTCGCCGTCCAGTCTTACGCAAGCCGGTGATTGCGGTCGCGAACATCATCCAGACAATCCCGAGCCTTGCTCTCTTCGGCTTCCTGCTTCCTGCGCCGTGGATCGGCGCGCGCGCAACCCGCCTGGCAATTCTGGCATTGATGCTCTACGCGCTGCTTCCGCTGATTCGTAACACCTACGCCGGAATAACTGGCGTGGATCGTGCGGTGATTCAGGCTGCGCGCGGCATGGGACTAACCGAATGGCAGCTACTGTTCAAAGTTCAGTTGCCACTGGCCGCGAGTGTGATTCTTGCCGGAGTTCGGGTGGCAATAGTGATCTCAATCGGCTTGGCGACAATTGCGGCCGCTATCGGAGCGGGAGGGTTAGGCGAACTAATCTTCCGCGGCTTGGCGATGGTAAACAATTCTGTAATTCTAGCGGGCGCAATTCCCGCGGCACTCATGGCTTTAGCCGCCGATACGTTGCTGGGTTGGCTCGAAAAACGCTTCACGCCACAGCGTGCAGATTGACATGCGAAAGTTCAAAACGACGTCGGGTGCCCCGTCCTTGGCTCACCGTTCTTCGGTGAGACAGGGCGGGGTCTTTGAAGTTATCTTCGTTCTCGCGATCCTCTTGCTGTCTTCCGGTTGCTCCCACAGGGACCGCATCGTAGTCGGCTGCAAGAATTTCACTGAACAAATCGTCCTCGGAGAACTCATCGCGCAGCAGATCGAAAACAAAACTCATCTCCCCGTGGAGCGTCGCTTTTATCTCGGCGGTACTTACATAGCGCACCAAGGCATTCTCGCCGGACGCATCGACGTCTATCCCGAATATACCGGTACCGCGCTAACCGCGGTGTTGAAAGAACCGGCGACTTCCAATCCCAAAGCGGTTTACGATCGCGTGAAGTCAGAATACGAACGCCGCTTTCGCCTGACGCTTGGTCCCGCCTTCGGATTCAACGATACCTTCGCGATAGAGATTCGCGGTGACGATGCTCGTCGCCTGCGCCTGCAATCCCTCTCGCAAGCGGCGACTTACACGCCGCAATGGCGCGCCGGTTTCGGCTACGAATTTATGGAGCGACCCGATGGATACAAAGGGCTGGTTGCCACCTACGGCCTGCGCTTTGCCGCCCCGCCACGGATCATGGATCTCGGCCTACTCACCCGCGCTCTCAAAGAGCATCAGGTGGACCTGATCGCGGGCAACATGACCGATGGCCTCATTCCGGCGCTCGATCTTTACGTGCTGGCCGACGACAAACATTACTTCCCGCCTTATGAGGCCGTTCCTGTCATTCGACAACAGACGCTGACCGAGCATCCTGAAATTCGTGCAGCGCTCGATTCGTTGGGAGGGAAAATCTCCGACGAAGAAATGCGGCGCCTCAATTACGAAGTGGACGGCAAGAAGCGGGACGTAAAAGAAGTGGTGAGGGAACTTTTGCGCAGCAAAGGTCTGTAATGCTGGATGGGCACGGCAAGTCACCGTGCCCAAAAGCAACTCAGGTTTGTATTAATTGTCTGCCGGCAAAGTTATTTTTACGACCTGTCCCAGCCCGACCGGCGGCGGCCCGAACCCGATATTGGAAACGTAGATGTTCCCGTCAGGCCCAAACGTCATTCCGGTCGGCAAGAAGAGGCCGGTGGCGATGTCGGTGGTCTTGTTTTTTCCGTCGATGCGCACCACCTTGCCCGTGCCTGGAGTGGGGAATGGATTCCCGGTAGTGTTTTCCAACACGTAGAGCCGCCCCTTCCTGTCAAAGGCCAGCCCCAGCACAGTTGTGAAATCAATGAATACCGTGGTTAATTCTCCCGAAGGCGTAATCTTCATGATTTTTGAAGACCCGTCCTTAATAGGGAACGTGTCCAGGTTGCTGACGAAAAAATCGTGACCGTCGTAGGCCATCGCTGTCGGGACTATGTGCCCCTGAGTGTTCGAGATATCCGCAATCCGCCGAATAGCTCCTCCCTTTGTAATGGCAACGAGTTCACCGTGATTGGGCTCGATCGCGAACAGCTGTTCATGAGCAGCGACCATGCTGTACCAGGTGCCATCGGGTTCGAAATCATCGGGTTCGGGATTAGCCACCGGATGTCTTTTCTGGAATACCGACAGGTCGGCGATCATCGCGGCCCCGCCATTTTCATTCACGCGCAGTACACCATTGTCCGTGCCCGCCAGGCCGTGGGAGCAGCCGGCTCCTGACAAAACGGCATACAGAGTGTTGCCAATAAATGCGACATCACCAACACCGCTTACCAGGCTCCCTTGGCTAGGGGATGTCTGGCTTGAGGGCAAGTTGTCAACCAGGGTCGTCCGAGTCCCGTCCGGGCCGATCTTAGAAATCCGTGCGGTGAATCCTCCGGTATAAGGACCAAGTGGTGCTAACACTTGTTCGCAAAGACCAACTGTGGATGCTGACCCTCCCGCTCCGCCTTCAGCCACATATAGGAACCCGTCAGGCCCGAATTTCAATCCACGAGGGTTATTAAGCCCAGTCGCAAATACTGTCACATTGGACTGAGCCTGGAGTCCTGCGACAGCGCAAAAAAGCATGGCGACAATTAACCAGAAACCCGACACTCTCGATCTGACATTCATCAATTTTCTCCTTAAAACTCGTAAAGTCGCTGCGCCCTCATTTGCTTTTCGTGGGGTGTCGATCAGCGGCGGCAAGTTAACCCTAAGTCTCATCCGAGCGCAATGGAGAAATGGTGAATAAATGGTGAAGCTGCAAGTATGTGAAACGGCTCTGTTTGCTGGGGATTTGGAGGTCCCAGTGTTATACTTCCCGGCCACGGAGCAGTTTTGTTTTGCCTGTCGAGCTGATCAAATTTGAGGAATTCGAACTCGATTGTGCCGGGTTCGAATTGCGGCGCGCCGGCCGTGTGATCAAACTTGAGAAACGTCCGCTTGAGCTGCTCATTTTCCTGGCAGAAAAATCGGGCCAGCTGGTCACCCGCCAGGAAATCGCCGACCGGCTCTGGGGCAAAGACGTATTTCTCGACACCGAGCATGGTGTCAACACTGCGGTCCGCAAAATACGCGTAGCTTTGCGGGACGATTTCGAACAGCCTCGCTTCATCCAGACAATTACCGGAAAGGGCTATCGCTTCGTCGCACGACCTTTGATTGCTACAGACCAAGTTCTGCCTCAGCAAGAGGCAACCACCCGCGCAGCTCTCCCTTCGCCGGAGCAAGTTGCGATTTCAACCGAGACCCACAAGAACCTAAGAATTAATCACAGCCGAAAGGCGACGTTGGCTCTCGCCTGTTGTCTGGTAGTCATTCTTGCTTTAGTTTCCTATTTTCTTTGGCGCAGAACGCGCGTTTCCCAGGGCTTCACATCGCGACAGGTGATGCTGGCCGTCTTACCCTTTCAGAACCTCAGCGGAGATCCGAACGAGGATTATTTCAGCGACGGACTTACCGAAGAAATGATTACACAACTCGGGGCGCTGAGTCCCGACAGACTCGGCGTCATTGCACGCACCACATCGATGGCTTACAAACAAACCTCGAAAAGCGTCCACCAGATCGGCGAAGAATTAGGAGTCGATTATGTTCTTGAGAGCAGCGTACGCCGTGATGGCGACCAATTGCGGGTGAGCGCTCAACTTATCCGCACTCGCGACCAGGTCTACATATGGGCCCAGAGTTATGACCGGCAAGTGAGCCACTCGATCGCGTTGCAGGAAGAGCTCGCAAAAGCAGTTGCTGAACAGATAGAAGTAAACCTTAGCCCCTCGTATGCACATCGCACCGGCCGACGGATTGATCCGGCCGCGAGTGAGGCGTACTTGCGGGGACGTTATTTCTCAAATCAATTCACCGCGGACGGCTATCGTAAAGCAATTACATATTTTCAGCAGGCGATCGATCTCGATCCCAATTTCGCCGAGGCCTATTCTGGACTGGCGGACTCTTACATTTTTCTGGTAATTACCGATAATCTCTCTCCCGCAGATGGCGCAGCCAAAGCCCTGGATTCCGCGCGCCGTGCCGTGTCGCTGGGCGAAGACGTAGCTGAGTCGCACAACTCGCTGGCTAATGTGATGATGAACTTCCAGTGGAACTGGTCCGGCGCCGAGCCCGAGTTTAAGCGCGCGATCGAACTCAACCCCAGCTATTCCAACCAGCATCGGATCTATGCCGCCTTTCTCGTCGCGGTGGGCCGCCGTGCTGAAGCTTGGGAGCAGATCAACCAGGCGATGCACACAGATCCACTCTCCCTGCCCAATAACGCTGAAGTGGTTCGAACACTTTATTATGCCCGTGAGTACGATCAGGCCATTCAGCAGGCTCAGAAAGCATTACAGCTGGATCCCAGTTACTACCGCGTCCACTTTTGGCTGGCTCGAGTCTATGCTCAGAAGAAAATGTACGATGAGGCGATCGCCGAATCGAGCAAGGTATTGAAGGCGCTCCCAGACAGTAATTTAGGACTGACAGAGCTGGCCTACAGCCTCGCTGCCGCTGGCCGGAAGAATGAGGCGCGAAACATTCTGCATCGTTTAGAAGAACGATCCAAGAACGCTTTCGTTCCCGACTACGACCTGGCGGTGATTCACTTGGTACTTGGCGAGAAGGACGCTGCTCTGAATTCTCTACAGAAGGCTTACCAGGCCCGGGATTGGGCAATGTTTGTGCTCAACGTCGAACCGCGCCTCGATCCGCTGCGCGGCGACCCTCGCTTCGAGGCGATGGTGCAACAGTTGAACTTCCCTCGGCTCAATTCGCGCAGGTGAACCGGGACTTCCCATGCGCTGAAGTAAGATCGTGCCTCAGATTTTGAGGGTGAGTTTTGCAGACTCGTCGGGTCGGTCATGCACAAGTTGCAGCACTGCCGCGATGACTAGCCCGACAGCAAGCGCCCCAACCACCAGGTACCACAACGCCGGGAGCGCAATTAGAAAAATCAGCGCGCTTCCGATCGCGAAGACAAGCCCAGGGAAGTCGCCGCCGACCGGCAGCCGATGCATGTCAATTCCCCGGTGTGGAGATTTGTTTTCCATACTTCCCTCCTACCTTTATTATGCGCCTCACTGTCCAGCAAAGGTAGAGTTCGACTCGACGACCGGTTAATCTTTTAAAAGCCATAGAGCGGGGGCACCCGGCATCAAGTTAGTAAAAGTGGAGCCACCGGCAGAGATTCTCGCTGAATCGCTAACTTCAGGCCTTCCTGTTCAAGGCCACCGAACCGCAAAGTGGAAACTCCGGCCGGGGTGGAACCATAAGACTTACCGTTCAAAAGGGTGCTCCGGTTTCGGAGCACCCTGATTTCACTGATTAGGATTTAACCTACTGCTTGTCGTAAACGGCAGTGCTTTTGTATTTCTTCCCCTTTGCGTCGGTTCCGGTGGTGGTGACGGTGCGGCTCTTGCCGTCGGCTGAAAGCACCACGTGGGCGGTGAGAACAACCTTGTCGCCCTTTTTTGAAGTTACATGAAGCGTGTGATCGTCAATCTGTTTTGACGAACGCATGTCCTCATTCGGATTCCCCGTCGACGGATAATCCTTGCCGTCAAACTTACCCGTCCACTCGCTGTGCACTGATGTGCCATCGGCCGTCGTGCCGTCGATTGTCACTTTTACGCTGTCACCCGCCGCTTCATATGTCACCGTGTTATTCTTCGGCGCACCGGCAGCGAATTTTGATTTCGCTTCGTTCAGTTTCCAGGTGCCCATCCAGGCATCGTTAGCTGCGAAGCACGTTATTGCTACCAGGCACACCGCAAACGCAAACAACGTATTTCTGAGTTTCATGTAACCTCCATTGCCATCAATTGTTGGATTGTGCAACTTTCATTACCCTGCTTGAACAGCGCACCTTTAGTAGAGCTGTGGAGTCCAAACCTGCCAGCCTCACGGAACAACGATGATTCGTCCTTTCATGCCCAAGTCGTCGTGCAAAGCACAGATGTAGGGGTAAACGCCGGGCGTCGTGAAAGTAACGCGAAAGCGGGTCACGCCGAGAGGAGCTTGCGGCAGGAAAAGCCGCTCCTGCGGCGCTGACATGATGAATCCAGAATGCACGCTATCGCTGCCCGACTTAATCGTCGCATGCAAAGCTCCGTCCGCGTCAACCGTCACATTGCTCGATGGCGGCATGGGATCTGCGGGTTCGGTACCGAATGTAATCGTGTGTGGCGTAATCGGATCATAATTCGTCCATTCAACGGTAGCACCGGCATGGATCACCATTTCCGGCTGGACAAAGCGCATGACAGATACCGTCTGATGCCCGCCGCCGTTGGCCAAGACTTTGCCGATTCCTACCGCGACAGCATTCGCTGAGCCGTCGTGACGATGGACGCTCGCCATGTCGCCCATTTGATCGTGGTCCGCTGCCGCCAGAAGATCGCGCGCTTGCTCAGCGGCCTGTCTGTCATAGAACGCCTGTCCGTGGGGAAGCGCCGCGGACGTATCGAGCACGTGGATGGTGGCAGTCATGTCTTCGTGCACCAGACATACCAGTTTGTAATTGCCGGGCGCAGGGAACAAGACGCTGAATGTCTGTCCGGATACCATAGGCGGAGTAGTTACACAACTGGAGCCATCAAAGGCCGAACCGCTGGCGGAAAATCCCGGGCACCCAACCGGAAAGGGCAAACGGGTTTGCCCGTTCGCCAAAAAGGTGACGGTGTGGATCTCATCTACGTCGAAGGTCCAAGTGATGCTATCTCCGGCATGAACCCAGATTTCATTAGGCAAAAAGGCCAGTACCTGGCGTCCTTTATCTTTACTTTGAGCGCCTACCGTCGCATGCCACTGCGAGCCGAAAGCTGGAGTAAAAGCAAGTACAGCAACAAATATGGTCAGAGTCGCAGTGGTTCCCATGCGCTTCATACGGTTCTCCTGTTTTTAAGGTTATCGGGTTGCCACTCGACAAAACTGGTGGCCGAAGGTCGAACGTAAGGTACCCCATCGGCTGGACTAATGCAATGGAGAACTTTAATGACTTACTCCGGATGCTTCACCTGGTATCCCCCGGTTTGACACAGTGCCATAACGCATTCTCCTTTAGGCGCGTCAGGCTGGAACAAACAGCTTCTCTGGATGTCAAACGGAGTTAAAACGGCTCAGTGCGGCTTCTTGCCTTCGATCTTTCGGAGCCGCGCCCGCACCATCTTCTTGAGCAGAGTGGCCGGCAGCGGCTTGTCCACCGGGAAGTGAATTGTTCCCTTCGATACCCGATAGCTCTTGAGTTCGTCTTTGAACATATCAATCACCGACGCGGTCGGGAACAAACTGCAATGGTCCGAAAACGCCGCGTACCAGACGACCACTTGTTTGAATTTGAAAGCCGGAATGCCATAGCTGATGACTTCCTCGGTCTCCGCCGGCACCGCCGACCGAATCGTGGAGCGAATTTTGTTTAACGTGCTGCGCGCGGGCTCTGGAACGCGTACCAGGTATTCGTCCACCGTTTTCGGTTTGGTCCTACTTCTTGCGGCTTTGCCTTTGCGCGACGCCGCTCTCTTCATTGCTTCCCCTGACTCTGCTTGTGGCCTCCGACCGCAATAAACGTCACCGTGTCCCACGCGTTGTGGATTCCATTGAACAACAACGTGACCGCCGCTGCCGCCACCACAAACAGCGCGCCCGCAGGACGCCACACAAGCAGAATTGCTCCCGCCAAGAGCATGGCATATACAACAACGGGAAGCACCGAATACCAGAACCAGTCTTCGGCGTCAGGCGCGTAGCCAGTTTGTTTGCGGGCATGCGATATGACTCTCAGCGAATACGCCATTCCCGCCGCTCCGCAGAGACCCAAACAAGTCCCGGCCTGCGAGACCGTGTGCCAGGGCGCGCTAGCGATCGCCGAAATCAGCAGAACAACGCAGAAGTGCACGATCGTCGGCGTGCCGAAGGCGCGAATCTCAAGCATGCTCCTCGCAGCTTCGGCTTCGGTAATCAGCGCGATCACCACGAATTGCAATCCCGTGAGCGCTCCCGCCGACGAACCCACGATCACATAAAAATTCGCCCAATCAGCTAATTGGGATGGCGCTGCCATAGCAAAGTCCTCCGCGCATGGAAGCAGAAAACCATATCATTTTTCGCGAAGAGCGTGTGTTTACGATCCGCTGGCAGTCCTGCGGGAGGGCCCCTTGCCCGGCGGGACTTTACGCGCCGCCGTCACCGCCCCATCCAACTCCGCCGCGATCGCCTCAAACTCCGGCTTCGGACCGTTCCAGCGCAACTGCTCCACGTCCCCGAAAAGAGGAATGTCAGTCCGCAGCGTGGCCAGCGTCCGAAACAGCAGCGCGTCGGCCCATTCGCGGCGCAGGGTGTCGGCGAGCGCGCCGGCGTTGGTCGCATTCACATGCCAGTCGCGGCAATCTTTCGGGATCGCCTCCAGATGCCCAAACTTGGCGAGCACCGCGGCCGATGATTTCGCGCCCCATCCTTTCAGCCCGGGATAACCATCCGCCGCATCGCCCACCAGCGCCAGATAATCCGGAATCGACAACGGCGGCACGCCATATTTCTGCATGACGCCCTGCTCGTCGATCGTCACCCGCGTGCGCCGATTCAGTTGCACCACCCGCGTGCCTCGCACACACTGCGCCAGATCTTTGTCGGGAGTGCAAATGATCACGCGTTCCACGCGAGCGTCTTTTTCCGCGGCTGCCGCGCCGGCGGCGAGAGCGTCGTCGGCTTCGAACTCCACCATCGGCCAAACCACAATCCCGGCCGCCGACAGCACATCTTCCAGCACCGGAAATTGCGCCAGCAGTTCCGGCTCGACGCCTTCGCTGGTCTTGTATCTGCGCCACAACTGGTTGCGAAACGACTCAATCACATGGTCGGTGGCCACCGCAATGTGCGTCGCCCCGCCCTTAATCATCCCCAGCACCGACGCCAGCACAGCCCGCACCGCGCCCACTTCGCGCCCCTGCTTATCGCGCGCCGAAGGGACAGCGTAGTAATGCCGGAACAGCTCGTAGGTGCCGTCAATGAGGAAGACTTCCATGGGTAGGGAGAAGAATACTACGGCGTGATGCTTCGCTTTATGAACCAACTTCGAGGAAAATCTGACTTTGGTGGATAACGGGAAGTCAAAATCCCCACCCTCCCGCAAAGAACGCGGGAAGGGTGGGGCACCCGTCACCCTAATTTTTTCCTTAAGGGTGCCCCGCCCTTGTCTCGCGGTTTTTGCGAGACAGGGCGGGGATTTTGACTTCGGATTTGACTTTGATTTTCTAGGATGGTGGGCGAAATACCCGCCCGTTCCCGTTTCCGCGCCGTCCACTCCGACTCAATCTCCACCACTCCATCAACTCCGGTCGCGTAGTGGAGAAAACTACTCCACTTCCAATCCTCTGGTCGTTGAACTAATCGTCTTCTCACCGGATTCCGATGGATATACCGAAGCTTCTCCACTCTTTACCTTCGCTCCACACATTGAAGTCGTAATACCGCTCTTGCCAGAATGGATTACCTTCCGGCAGACGCAGTTCCCGCGCGACATTCTGTTTCAGCATCTGTAACGCAGTTGAGAGTCTTGCGCGCTCCGGTTCGCTGATCAGCAGATGAAGTGCTCGGGCATGACCACATAACCGCGAACATAAAAACCATACCAGCGCCTTACTTGTTCCAACATACGCGCGAAAACATCACGGGCTTCAGGTGTTCCGAGTAGCGGTTCCCTGTTATGACAACTGAAGGTGATGAAGTGCAGGCATCGCGCTTCCTGAAAGCGTTTCAATCCCCAAGGCATGTTCCGACCATAGAGGCCGTGGAACTACCTGTCTGTGACGAATGAACATACCCAGGAACAACCTGCTGTGGAGGGCTTCGAAATCGACGAAATTAGTAAGAAAAACCTGAGGGTGCCCCATCCTTCCCGCGTTCTGTGCGGGAGGGTGGGGATTTTGACTTCAGATTTTGCACTTCGGATTTTGACGGTCGGATTTTGACTTTAGGTTTAGGTCATCGGTCGAGGATCAAACTTCAAATTCCCCGCCCTGTCTCGCACAAACCGCGAGACAAGGACGGGGCACCCTCGGCAGCATATCGATCCGCATTCGACGACAAGCCGACATAGTCGCCCTTGCCTCCCCTGCTAAGCTACGGCATAATAATTACTTGTCTTATTCCCGCCGGGTGGGGCTGGGCAGGCTGAGCCGCTACCTCCTTTCAGAAGAGCAGGAAAAGCGGAAAACAGAAAGGAAACAAGTTCAGTGCTAATGATTCGTCTGGCGCGCGTAGGTGCGCGCAAACAACCGCATTATCGGGTGGTGGTGATCGAGAAGGAACGGCCGCGCAACGGGCGTCCGGTGGAGATTGTGGGGACGTACAATCCTCGCACGACCCCGGCCAGCGTGGAACTCAAGCGCGACCGCATTGACTATTGGCGCTCAAAGGGCGCGCAGGTGTCAGAGCGCGTCGGCAAGATTCTGAACTTTGCAGGGAATGCGCCGGCCGAGCCGGTGGCTTCCTAAGTTCGAGCCACGGATGAGCGCGGATTTTCACGGATTTCTTGAATTCAAACCCTGAAAATCCATCGATAGGCCAAAGCTTTTCTCGGCGACCTTGGCGGCTTCACTCTGCGATCTTTGCGGTTAAAAGCTTTTGACTTTGTGGTCCCCACCTTTCGCAAAATCGGCGAAAGATGGGGCACTCTTCAGTGATAATGCAAGAATGCAAGCATGACTGACCAGGCTCCCAATCCGAAGGCGCTCATCGAGCACATTGCCAAGGCGCTGGTGGCCGCGCCCGACCGGGTGAAGGTGGAGGAATTTGACGAAGACGGCGAACTGGTGCTCGAACTGGAAGTCGCCGAAGACGACATGGGACGGGTGATCGGCAAGTCGGGCAAGATCGCGCGGGCGATGCGCAATCTGCTGCACGCCGCGGGTGAAAAGGCCGGCAAGCGTTACGAGTTGGAGATTCTGGAATAGAGAATCCGCCACGGCGGATTCTAGCTATTAGCCTTTAGCTCTTGGCTTTTAGCCAAACCACTTCTCGTCAGCAGATCGGCTAAAGGCTAAGAGCTAATGGCTAAGAGCTATTGAACTTCGTTACTCTAGCCCGGGTCATAAAGACGCAAGGCAGGCACGGCGAAGTTGCTGCCGAGATCCACAGCGATATTCCCGGACGGCTGCATGCAGGCATGAAGATTTTGGCGCTGGCCGAAGACGGCAGCCGGCGCGAATTGCAGATCGACGATGTTTGGCCGCACAAGAATTGGCTGGTACTGAAGTTCGCAGGTGTCGATTCGATTTCCGACGCAGAAGTTTTGATTGGCCGCGAACTGCAACTTCCAGCCAGTGAACGCGCGAAGTTGGAAGAAGGCGTGTTTTATGTGAGCGATCTGGTTGGTTGCGCGTTGTTCGATCGCGGACGCGAAGTTGGCGTGGTAAGTGATGTTCGCTTTGGAGCAGGCGAGGCTCCGCTACTGGTGGTCGGTTCCGGGAAGCATGAGCACGAGATTCCGTATGCTCAGGTTTTTCTGGATCGGGTCGATCTTGAGCATAAGCGCATCGAGATGAATTTGCCCGAAGGTTTGCTCGAAGTGAATGCTCCGCTGACGGACGAAGAGAAGCGCAGCCAGGGCTAGAGAACAGCTTTGAACCGCTAAGGACGCGAAGTTTGCGCAAAGACGCAAAGAAAATCTTCGCGAGCTTTGCGAATTCTTAATGAACTTTGCGGTTAAAGGTGTTCCGTGCAGATTGACGTCGTCACTATCTTCCCGGATTTTTTTCGCGGGCCGCTGGATTTCGGGATCGTTCGCCGGGCGCGCGAATCCGGGCTGGTGAAGATTGAGATTCACGATCTGCGGGCTTTTACCCGCGATCGGCATCGCACCGTAGATGACCGTCCATTTGGCGGCGGCGAGGGCATGGTGCTCAAGCCGGAACCGATCTTTGAATGTGTGGAGCAGTTCAAATTGGCGCCGCGTGACGAGCGCGTCGCTGCGAAACAATCTGTTGTGTTGCTTTCCGCGCAGGGCAGGCGGTTTGACCAGAAGCTGGCGAATGAGTTGGCGGAGATCGAACGACTGGTCTTGATTTGCGGCCGCTACGAAGGCGTGGACGAGCGGGTGGGAACGCATCTCGCCGATCGCGAGATTTCGATTGGCGATTACGTGCTGAGCGGTGGGGAATTAGGTGCCGCGGTGATCATCGATGCGGTCACGCGGCTGATTCCCGGAGCGGTAGGGAATGAAGCTTCGACCCGGCAGGAGTCGTTTTTTGCGGGAATAGAGTTGGGTGAGGATTTGGCGGGCGAGGGCGCCCGCCCCACACCGGTCCGCCCCACACGAGCGGATTCAACTTGCGCTTCCGGGGGATTGCTGGACTATCCACACTACACGCGGCCGGCGGAGTTTCGGGGGGTCAAGGTGCCGGAGGTGCTTTTGAACGGCAACCATGACGACATCAGGCGCTGGCGGCGGCGTTCGGCGCTCGAGAAGACGCTGCACAACCGGCCCGATCTTTTAGATCGCGCAAAGTTGAACGAGGGCGATAAAGAAGTGATCGCAGAGATTGAAAGAACAAGTAATGAGCACTGAGCGGCGAGCTATGAGTAACGCCAGCGAATGCTCATAGCTCGATGCTCACAGCTCAAAGCTGCATTGGGTATCATCAAATTCACGAACCTGGAGCCGACATGACAAGCCTAATCATCGAAAAACTTCTTGCTAAGACCAAGCGCACCGACCTTCCCGAGTTCGTCCCCGGCGACACCGTGCGCGTTCACGTCAAAATCAAAGAAGGCGACAAGGAACGTCTGCAGGCGTTCGAAGGCGTGGTGCTGGCGCGCACCCGCGGGCCGCAGGCCAGTTTCACTGTCCGCAAGATCAGCTTCGGCCAGGGCGTGGAGCGTATTTTTCCCGTCAGCTCGCGGGTGATTGATCGCATCGAGCTGGTGCGTTCTTCGAAAGTTCGCCGCGCCAAGCTTTACTACTTGCGCAGTCTGCGTGGGCAAAGCTGCCCGGTTGAAAGACGTCGAGCGCGAACACCCAACGGCTGCCGCGGCAAGATAGGACACTTCGTAGAGACGTAGCTTGCTACGTCTCCCCCTCTGCCGAGTGTGCCGGCAGAAGACGTGCAAGCCTACGCCCAGAGTATGGACACTCAAGAACAGCCGAGAGGCTGCCGGGGCTTGTCAAAGCGGCGTGTCTCGGCATAAATCCAAGAAGATCAGAAGTGCTCGTCGGCGATCAGTGTCTTCTCACCGCCCGGTCGTTCGCGTGAAAGCCGTCCCAGCACTTGGGCCTGAATCATGCGGTCCCACGGCCCACCCTGCCAGTTGTCTTTAATGCTGTCGTGCCGGATCCATGGTGGCACCGTGATATACAAATTCCGCGCGATACCCATCACGTACGGCTCATACTTCATGCGGAGCTCGTGCAATTTCGCTTCGACCATAGCGCCGTCGCCGAGCTTGAGTCCCTTCTCCGCCAGCTGTGTTCGTATCTGCACCAGGTCTTGATCGCTGAGCCTGTCTTGCGACATCGGGTCATAATGCGCATTCACAACCTGAGCCAAATCCACCACGGCATGGCGCGCCATCTTGAAAGTCCATCGTGCCTGCTCGCTGCTCACACCGTCGATGCCGGCGATTACCAGCGCTGTCGCATCCAGGATCACGGTCAGCGCGCCCAGCCATGATTGATTGCTATGTTGCGAGCGGTAAAAACTCAGCACCGGATACGACAGATGGCTTTCGAGTACCTCAGCCGCCCATCGCTCCCAGTCGTGAAACAGACGGTCAAGGTTTCCGACGTCCAAACTGCTCAGTGACCGGGTCAGCAATTCCGCCGCACTGGGTGGCGAACCGGCCCGCGCATCGAGCAGAGAGATTTCAATCTCCCGCCGCGAGAAGGCTGAATAGATGGTGGGCAGATATCCGATCACTACCGCCAAAAAGCCGAAGCCCATTCCGGCCTCGAATACCGAGAGCGCCCGCGAGTAGTACGAAGCGGGAGTTATATCGCCATAGCCAAGCGTGAAGAAAGTCTCGCCGCTGTGATACAGCAGGAGGCGGAAAGTAATCGGCTGATTTCCGAAAGCCAGATGCTCGCCGCCGCCGTATTGCAATAACGCAAAGCCGAAAATCAGGCCCAATGCCCAAATCACCAGCAGGGCAATCATCGACAGCGGGCCGAAATATCCGAGAACGGTTTCGCGCCGCGTCTGGGATTTAATCCGGCCGGCCAGCTTGGCATATGGCGCCCAGGTATTGCGGTAGAAGAGGATCGTGATGCGAAAGTGCCGCTGCACCCGGCGGGGTAGCACCACAGTCTCGAACGCGTCCAGCAGAACGGCAAAAATGATCGCAGCTCCGCTGATGATGGCGACGGTGTGCATTGCAATGTGATGAACTGAGCTGGGGAATGGTAGCAGATTTAATGCGGACTTCGAGAAGTGCAACTGACAGGCTATGGCAATCAATGTGGGCGATCGGGCCACAAACCGCTTCCCCGGGCGTGGACGCCCGGGGATACACGATTCACGTATAGGCGGACGCCCACGTTCGCCCAAGGTGCAAGTCGCCGCGTTTCGCCCGTTCTATTGCTGGCGCAGTGCGAACGTTCCCGTAGGAATATTGAACGTGGAAGCGCCGCCTCCCATGCCGACCTGGCAAGTATTCGGCGGAGAGGTGCAGACCGTGCCATTACCCTGGCATCCACCGCCCCAGAACATATAGCCCAGCATTCCTGACGATGTCCCTGACCCGGATGCCGGAATAGTGGAAACAAAGTTGTATCCGGTCTCCTGGTCTGAGCTGGCGAAAGGCCCAATGCAATTCGGGCTGGGACTATTGCCGACCGCCCACAAGCTTCCCGTCAACCTCGCGGGCGCCGCCGGAGGAACGCTGCTGCTGCCCTGAACGTGTTGCTGCCAGCCGGTTTCAAGACTCGAAACGCTGGTGCTTTGCGAAGCCACCATGGCGTTTGCATAATCCAATACGGGTTTGCTGGGATTGAGCCAGTTGGTGGTGGCGTAACTTGCAAGGGCACTCAGGTATTGATCGTCGTTCCCCAAATCGATCGTCAAGCGCGCTGCGTAGTTGGCGCCTGTCGAGTCGTATGGAATCACCGACCGATAGGCCGAAACAAACTGCTGCAGTCCGGTGAGGTTCGGGCCACTGCTCTTCTCGTAATCAATTTCCATTCCCACGTTGAATTGCTTGGCGGCGTTCGCGGCATTGATTCCGAGCTGGGTCGGGTTAGCCTTGAGCGCTTTAGTCCAGTGACTGATGTAGCTGAACCCGCCGATCGACATCATCACGCGAATGCCATGGCTCTGAAAATAATTGATGACTGCCGTGTTCATTCCGATCGGGATACCGTTCACCGTGCTCGAGTCATTGGTCAGACTCATGAGCTTAACGGGGTCGACAAAACTCAACACCACCACGTTCACCGACGGATGGAAAGTGTTGTCCATGTTGCGGTCGATGATCCAGTGATTATTGGTATCGAAAGTCGTCATGTTGGGGACCGAAGCCCAACTGCACGCATCGGTGTAGCAATGCCACAGGCCATAGACCTGCATTTGATATTGCGCGTTGGCGAATGTCGTTATCGCGATGAATGTTCCGAGAAATAGAAGACGAATAATTTTCTCTCGCACGAGTTATTCTCCTGATTAAATTTGACCAGTGGCGACGGGACTTTGCTATGCGGCCAAAGGGCCCACGGTTGCTGTGTTCCGCAAGCCCCCGCCCCTCGAAAGCTCACGTTAAGGCGTGCCGCTTGGCGCCCCCGCCATCTGCCAGGCGAAGGCGAGGAACGACGACGCGGTCAAGTCGATAGCCGGTTCGACCGTGGAAAAAGACTGCACGTTGTCTTTGAACACCGCCCCGCTGCCGTTGAATTGCGCGAACGTGTCTACACCATTCGGCGGGCACGCCACCATGTTGGCGAGCGATCCCTTAGCAGCGATGGAGTTCGGTCCTTCAACCGCCGCGCCCGAAAGAAATGGCGGCCCGTTCGGCGGCACCGGAACCAAGTTCGTGACCTGATGCTGCATGCACAGCGGAAACGTGGTGCCGTCATTCACGATCAGCGATACGCCCCAGGCATTCGCGCCCAGAATGTTGGCCAACTGGCGGTTGGCATAAGCAGCCGGCGACGTGGCATTGTTAAGCGCGGGACCATTCAGGTAAGTGTATTCAGCCGCCATGACCGCCAAGCCGGCGCCGTGCGAAGTGGTGTCATAAGTTGCCCACGGAAAGCCAAAGCCGAATGGATCTTTCGCGCTCTGGGCAATGGCTTTGTTCAACTGCTTCTGCAAGTCAGCCAGCAACGCGGCTTGCGTTGTTGCCAGACCGCTGGGATTGCCGGCCAATGTAATCGCGCGGTAAAGCTCGAAGTGCGCGAGCCCGCTGACGTCGTAAAGATTCAGTGTGTCGCCAGCATCGCCCGGCCCGGTGATGTATGCATTCGCCCAAGTCGCCGCCTGCTGCAGGTAGTAGGACGCGGGATGAAGATTGATCGGGCAACTGCTGCCGCATCCTTGCACCGCGAAATAAAGTTCAGTCGCACCCAGTTCCAAGTCGTCCCGCCACTCGGTTTCCGGATAAAAGCTGAAAGGCGCCACCGTAACCAGGCTCCCGCTGGGTGCAGTGTTTGCCAGATCGAAAATGTGCTCGGCTGAAGACAAGCACTGATTGGCATATGCCGCATCGCTGGTCTGGTAAATGGTGATAGCAGAGCGCAAAATCCGCAGCCAGCCGTCCGGCGAGGTTAGGACTGATGAGCGCACCCGCGGTGATCTGTCCTGATGAATTCACCGCTGCCGGATTCACGAATACCGGACGATGACAAATGTACCGGTACACGCTGGAGCAACCGTTGTAAGTGTCGTCGACCTGCGGCAGCCGCCAGATGTCGTGATCGCTGATGGTCTTGCCATTGCCGTTTCCGATGGCGACCTGGTAATACAGAATCTTGTTGGTGTCGTCCCACATATTCTGCAACCAGTCGAGCCCGAACTTGGCTTCGTCGGTAAAATGCAGGCCGTTCTGAGTTACGCCGGTTGCGCCCATCTGATTGGGGAAATCGCGGACACCAACCAGCATTTCGGCCATCAGGTAGCTGTGGGTCTGAACGAACTTCAGGTAATCCCCCGCGTCCCACCAGCCGCCCATGGCGTCGAGCGTCACCGGTGAGCCGTTGAACGTGGCCGGCGTCAGGTCTCCCGAGAAGCGGCCGCTGCTGTTCATATTCGGCGTGGCATAAGCCTTGGCGCTCTGATCGTTCAAATGGCCGGCGGCAGTGCGCAAAGGGGTTGCGACAAAATTCTGTCCGTCGCGCTCATTTTGGTAAAAGTAGAGGCTGTTATCGAGGGCGCTGGTGTAGACATTGGTCGCCGAATCGACTTTGAAACTCGGCGAGGTCGCGGCAACAGCACCGCTCACGCTGATGGTGTAAGTGCCGGCGGTAGTGAATATATCGAAGTCGAGCGGATAGATGTTGGGATAGGCAGTGCTCCAGGAGCCCAGGCTGGCGCCGATCGCGGCCGGACCGAACACAGTAGATCCACTCGAGTTCTTCACGGAAAACGTCGCGCCGCTTTCGGCAGCCGATGACATCAGATAAGCGCGCTTCGATCCTCCGGATGCGTACCCAACCTGGTTGACGCGCACGAATGCGCTTTGCGCGGAAGCTATGCAGGAGAGGAATGCAAGCGACGCGGCTACTGCTAAACCGTGAGCGCGAAACGAAAGAGGGATTCCGGGGCAGGACATAAGCCCTCCTATTGAAAGGTTTTAATAAATCGCATGAATCCTGCTCTCGTTGGCAACGCCTGTCAAGAGGAAAGTTACTGTATTTTGGCTAAGCCCTCTGAGGAAATTGGCGGCGGAGGCGGCACGCCCTCGCGCCGCCAGAATGCCAACCGACCGAAGCGTCCGCGAAGTTTCGTCCGCAACAACGACAGCGCCATCATCCCGGCGAAGATCACCAGCAAACCCTCGGTCGCGCCCAAAACATTCTGGCTGCGATGCGGGAGGATCGCGAATTTTCCGTATACCAGTTCGATGTGCACCCAGTAAACGAGCAACGAGGTTCTTCCCAGCTGAATCATCGGACTGAAGCCCCATTCGCCCGGTCCCCATCGGCACCAGGAGTAGGCGGCGGTTGTGAAAAGCAAAAGCATGCCCACGCGGATGATGAAAAAACTGGGACTAGTACGCCAATAGTCGTACAGGGGATAAATCTTGAGACCCAACGAGTCGATGAATTTCGAAATGAAGACTAAGAGAATACCGCCGGCGGCGAGAGCTAAGAATGCATACGCGCCGACCTTTTTGGCACGAGGGCTGGTGAGCAAAAGTCCCAACGCCAGGCCAGCGAAGGCGAATGCCGCCCACGGGAAAATCGGAAAAAGACCTGACTGCGGCTGCCCGAGATTGTGAACGCCGTCGATGTAGGTCTCGAGCTCCCACGGAAGAAAGCGCGGGCGCCACGTGGTCCAGAGTAAAGGTGTCATCGCGGAGATCGCGACAGTTGTGATCAGAGCGGTAACGATCAAACTTCGAGTGTTCCCCGGACGTGGACGTCCGGGGCTACATTTCTTAAGGACCACCAATACGAGCCAGCACATTACGCCCAGCATGATCAGCGAAACCCCGATGGTGTTCAGGATGTCCACACGAAACAGGTCGCTCCATGGCGCCCACCCTAAGGCGATGGCATATTCCTGCACCCTAAAAAGCAGGCCCAGCGCGAGGATTTCCGCCCCGCGCTTAATGGTCGCTTTCGCGATCTGATTCGCGGTGAAGTTTTTCTGTCGCAGCTTGTCGATCACAATCGCAAACGACATTCCCGCAAGAAATAAAAACAGCGGAGCGGGAAACGTCCCGCCCAGTTGCGACCAGGTGTAAACCTTCGAATCGCGCGCACTGTCTCCCAGCCATGCGTCGTAACAATGGGTCTGAAACATGAGCAGGCAAGCCAGTCCACGCAGCCAATCGATGTAACCCAGGCGGGATGAAGGAACGGAATTCACCACGGGCAGTATAAGACAGGGGGAGTCTTGATCGCCTGAGTCCGTTAACGCAATTGAAATTGGATTGTGGGGAGACGGGCGTCTCGCCCGTCGTGCACAAAGCAAAAACTACGCAGCCGCCGCTTTGGGTTTCTGTTCCGGCTCGCCAGCCTTGCGCACCAGATATTTTCCCGGTCCGGTAAGGAATTTAGCCAACAATCCCGCAACTCGCTCGAGCAGAACCCTCTCATCCGCGCCAAACGCATTTTCCCGATTGCACTCGACATTCAAAAAGCCGATCTCTCGCCCCGCAATCTTCATGCTGACGATCACTTTTTTTCGCGTCCCAGAGGCTTCGAATTGCGCCGGATGCGCAGCATTCGGAATCAGCGGCGCCGCACCGTGTTTCTCCAGAGTCAAAAAAATTCCCACCCAACCATAGTGACGGCCGTCCGCCAGCAGCCCGGCAACTTTCTCCAGCGGAGAATCATGAAGCGACGGGCGATTGTCCGCCAGCGCCTGCTCGACATCTGCAAGAAGGTCGCGGGTTGAACGGTAGGATTTCACAATCGGACTCGCGGGAAGGAGCCTGTAGTTTAATTGCCACTCAAAGCGGCGGTCAATTGGGCTGGTCGCGCTTTTGCAGCTTCTCGGTTTCGTCGGAAGGTTCCGGTGATTTCTTTGGCGTAGATGTTTCCGGCTTAATCACCGACATATTCGCCGGCGCATCGGGATGCATTCCGAAATCCCAAACAAAGCTGTTCATGCCTTCTTTCCCCAACAGTTCGGCAACCGCGTATTCGCCGGGCGTGAGGGGAGCTTTGGGGGTGAGCTTGATCCATCCCGCGGCAAGTTGCTCAGCGTCGGCGGGGACCACTTGCTCTTCCTGACTGGCTTTTCCGTAAACCGCAATTTTGATCGCGCCCACGATTCGTTTATCGCCCTTAACCTGCGCGTGCACGATGCGAAAGCGGTCCCAGGGAAGTTGTGCGGCTGGCTTCTTTCCATTGTCCGCCGGCTGATCTTCGCCTTCGCCGGAGTTGAGATTAATGTAAATGGTCGGGAGCGCCGCATGTACCTGCAGGTTCGATCTCGCGCCGGGAAGTTCAATCGTATGCTTCGATCCACCTACGGGATTGATGACTCCATGCAAAACATTGTGGCCGGTGTGGCGATTGACTTCGCCGCCGGTCTGGTCGAGAGGAATTAACTGCGGTTCCGTCAGGTAAGTGTCGAGCACATAAACGCCGCCATCTTCCGGAAGACGCAATCCCGGCGCGACATGCGGCGATTTCGATTCGTCCTCGGCGCGCTGGGCTTCGAGTTCTTTTTCCAGTTGAATCGCTTCCGGCGACATTTTCCCGGCGACGCGATCTTTTTCGTATTGATCGGTAGCCTTCCAGTCCACCAGCGAGTTGGGAACGTCCTCCCACTCGTTGCGTTCAGAGCTGAAGTAGTGCACCCGGTCGCCCTGAACTTCCCACTTGGTTGCGTCCTGAAACGAGCCGTCTTTCAGGATGAGGCGTTTGCTTGTGGTCTGAGCGAAGGCACAAGGTGCGGAATGCAGCAGGGCAATCGACAGAGCAATAATGAGGAAAAACCGGAGCATGCTTCCATCAGTTTACTTGAGGGTGCCCCGTCCTTGTCTCGCGATTTTTGCGAGACTGTGCCTGCCCTGAGCGAAGTCGAAGGGGCGGGGACTTTGATCCTGGATGTGAACTGGGAAAATCAAAATCCCCAGCCTCCCGCACAATACGCGGGAAGGCTGGGGCACCCGTGTCTGGTTAAATTTCCATTTCCCTGAGGTTCCCTTTCTGGCATAATTGATCGTGCACCCCAGCCTGCACAACTTTCCAACACAATTCAGAGCGAGGCAACGATGTCGGCAAAGTACATCTTTGTAACCGGCGGTGTGGTGTCTTCATTGGGCAAGGGACTGGCGGCGGCTTCGATCGGTTGCCTGCTTGAGAGTCGCGGCCTCAAGGTCAACTTAATGAAGTTTGACCCCTACCTGAACGTCGATCCCGGAACCATGTCTCCGTTTCAGCACGGCGAAGTTTTTGTCACCGACGACGGCGCCGAAACCGACCTCGACCTCGGCCACTACGAGCGCTTCACCCACGCCAAGCTCTCGCGCGACAACAACTGGACCACCGGCCGCATTTACGAGCAGATCATCGCCAAAGAGCGACGCGGCGACTATCTCGGAAAGACTGTCCAGGTCATTCCCCACGTCACCAACGAAATCAAAGCCGCGATGAAAAAAGTCGCGCAGGAAGTTGATGTCGCGATCGTCGAAATCGGCGGCACCGTCGGCGACATCGAATCCCTGCCGTTCATGGAAGCCATTCGCCAGATGCGCCAGGAACTGGGCCGCGAAAATACATTATTCATGCACGTCACGCTGGTTCCGTTCATCGCCGCCGCGCAGGAGTTGAAGACCAAGCCCACGCAGCACTCGGTGAAAGAACTGCTCAGCATTGGAATTCAGCCCGACATTCTGCTTTGCCGTACCGACCGATTCCTTTCGAAGGACATCAAGGGCAAGATTGCGCTCTTCTGCAACGTCGAAGAAGGCGCGGTCATCACCGCAAAAGACGTTGCTTCGATTTACGAAGTGCCGTTGGTTTTCTCTCACGAGGGTGTAGACACGCTGGTGCTGAAATACCTGCACCTGCAATCCAAAGAGCGCGACGTCAAGCAGTGGGAAGAACTGGTACATCGGGTTTACAACCCCAAGGCCGACGTGAATATTGCCATTGTCGGCAAGTACGTCGAGTACGAAGACTCTTACAAGTCGCTGAAGGAAGCGCTGGTGCACGGCGCGTTAGCGCACAACTTGAAACTGCAAGTCAGCTGGATCGAGGCCGAAGGCCTGGAAGCGGGGCAGCGCGCCTGTGCCGAGCAGTTGCAGGGCTTTGACGGAATCCTTGTCCCTGGCGGTTTTGGCAAGCGCGGCATTGAGGGAATGCTGCAGGCGATCCGTTACGCCCGCGAAAATAAAGTGCCGTACTTCGGAATCTGCCTCGGAATGCAGACTGCGTGCATTGAATTCGCGCGTGATGTCTGCGGATTGGCGGAAGCTAATTCCAGCGAGTTCGATCCTGCTACACCGCACCGCGTGATCTACAAGTTACGCGAACTGCGCGGAGTCGAGGAACTCGGTGGAACCATGCGGCTGGGAGCATGGCCGTGCAAGATCGAGCCGGGAACTTTGGCGGAAAAGATTTATGGCCAGACCGAAATCAGCGAGCGCCACCGCCACCGTTACGAATTCAATCGTGAATACGAAGAGCCGTTGACAGCCGCAGGGCTGCGCATCTCCGGTTCAACTCCCGACGGCACTTATGTCGAGATGATCGAATTGCCCGACCATCCACATTTCATTGGTTGCCAGTTCCATCCCGAGTTCAAATCGAAGCCGCTGGAGCCGCATCCGTTGTTCAAGTCATTTGTCGGCGCAGCGCACGAATACGGGCCGCGAGCGCGACGCCAAGAAACAGGCAGCGGAGCTCGAGATGTTTCATCGGCCGGTGAAAGTAGCGGGAAGGTAAAGCTTAACCGCGAAAGGCAGGAAGCCTAATTACATGATTTTCTGTGGCTTTGCCTCTGTGGAACTCCGTGTCCTCTGCGGTGGATTTTTTATGCCGGCCGCAGCGGAATTTTCTCGAGCGTAGCTGCCCGTCGCAGATCGCCATCCAGAGTAGCCAGAGGCAGGCCGCGACGCTGGGCCAGTTCCAGATAGGCGGCGTCGTACAAAGTCAATTGATGGCGCTCCGCCAGACGCAGGATTGGTCCCCAAGCGCGTTGATCAGTTTCAGAATCCACATAAAGCGGAAGTAAAAGAAGATCGCTTAACGTGGCATCGCGGAATGCGGCATCGTGGCGCTTGCGGCGAACTCCAATCTCGAGAATGTTGCCAACCTCTAGCCGCCACAACGCTGGCACCCATGCGCCGTAATCCGCGACCTGATTCAAAATTTCACGAATCTCGGAGGCGGTTTCTTCGGTGTAGATCCAGGCTAGGGTTACTGAACTGTCCAAAACCAGACTCACGGCCGGCCTGTATCCCTATCGGATTTCAATTCTTCCCAGTTCGCTGCACGAATCGCCACCTGGGACGATCTCGCCCGAATACGCCGAACGGCTTCTTGAGCCTGGCTCCGATCGATGGCACCGGTGGCCGGCACAAGGCGCGCGACGGCTTTGCCGTGGCGGGTGATCACAATCTGCTCCCCTTGCTCAACCCGATCCAGCAACGATCCCAGCGTGTTTTTGGCTTCAAAAGCGCCGATTTTATCCATTTGGTTTATTGATAGTTCCTTAATAAGCTAGCTTGAGCTAGATTATTATACCACGCTGCAATTAAATGGTTTAAATTAACCACTTGAGCATTTCCTTCCAAATCGAGGGCGTTAGCATTGGCTCCGGCAATTTGTTTCTCATCGCCGGCCCCTGCGTCATCGAGAGCGAGAAGCATGCGCTCTTTATGGCCGAAGTGATCAAGGGCGTGACCCGCTCGCTGAACGTCCCGTTTATTTTTAAGGCTTCATACGACAAAGCCAACCGCACCTCGATTCGCAGTTTCCGCGGCCCTGGGCTGACCGAAGGCCTGCGCATCCTTAAAAAGGTGAAAGACGAAGTCCACGTGCCGATCCTGACCGACGTGCACGAAGCAAAAGATGTGCCTCAAGTCGCGGAGGTTGCGGACGTTCTCCAGATTCCCGCGTTCCTTTGCCGGCAGACTGATTTGGTGGTCGCCGCCGCCATGAGCGAGCGCGCGGTGAACATCAAAAAAGGCCAGTTCGTTTCGCCCTGGGACATGAAACACATCGTCGAAAAATGCCGCTCGGCGGGGAACGATCGCGTGTTTGTGACCGAGCGCGGATCGAGCTTCGGCTACAATAATCTGGTGGTGGACATGCGCTCGCTGGCCATCATGCGCAAGTTTGCGCCGGTGGTTTTCGACGCCACTCACTCAGTTCAATTGCCGTCAGCTTCAGGCGATGGCGATCATGCAGTGAGTGGTGGACAGCCTGAATTCATTCCGTTGTTGTCGCGGGCCGCGGTTGCAGCCGGTGTGGACGGCGTGTTTATGGAAGTGCACGACAATCCCGCAGAAGCGAAATCCGATGGCGCCAATGCGCTTCACTCTACAAAACTGCGGGGACTGCTGAAAGAACTGCTCGCGGTGCACCGCGCCGTGCCCGACGCACACACAACGCCTTAGTTTCTCTTTCACAGTCCGCAAGTACGTGCCGCGTTCGTCCCAGAATTGGTTGATTCTGCGTAGTGAAATCAAAAAACCCAGCCTCCCGCGAAAAACGCGGGAAGGCTGGGGCACCCGGCCAGTCGTCGACACAGTGGATTTGCCACAAAGCCGAGTGCGGATTTCGGGTATGCTTCGTTGATGGAACCAATCCTCGAGGACGCCATTCCGGTTTTGCCGGCCGCCGACACTGCCGAGTCGCTGAAATGGTGGACAGAGATATGCGGCTTTACTGAAAACTTTCGCGACAACACACCGCCAAACTATGCCGGGATTAGCCGCGGCAAAGCTTATCTGCACATAGCCGGCATGGGCGACAAGGCTCTCGCCCGGAAGGTCGGCGACCAAACCATGGTGCGACTCGCAGTAAAGGGCATTGAGGCGCTCTATGCCGAATTTCAGAAGCGCGGCGGAAAGGTGCATCCCAATGGCCCGTTGCAAACCAAGCCGTGGGGCACGAAAGAATTTGGGGCGATTGACCCTAACGGAGTGTGTGTGACGTTCCAGGAATGAGTGCTCAGACGGCACTCATTCCCGGTGGCCGTCTACTCTGAGTCTTTGCGGATCTTTTTGCGAGCGCGTTTGCGGGCCAAAGCCTGCTTCACCCGTTTTTTCTCGCCCGGTTTCAGATAAAAGGAGTGACGCTTTACGTCCTTAATAATGTCTTCGGTTTGAACTTTACGCTTAAACCGGCGAAGAGCGTTCTCTAACGACTCTCCCTCTTGCAGTCGAACTTCTGCCAAATTTCATCACCCCCAAATCTTTTTCGGATATTTAATTGTAGCCTAAACCGGCTGGGTAAGTTCCCCTCAAAACTCTCCGCTAGCGCCACCGCCTCCTGAAGCTCCCCCGCCGAAGCGGAAGTCAGTCCTGGTTTGCGGGCTGGGTGTAATCGACTGTGGTGTTACCAGGCCCAGTGCGGCGGAGGCTGCATTTGCCCATTGCTTATCCGTTGCCGATCGGCGCGCGGCGGTAAAGCCGTCGCGAATTCCGTTCGTACCACGCGCAAGCCAGCGTTGAATGAATAACGCAACTCCACACAGAAATATGCCCAGAATCATCGGATCCCAGGTATGGCGCGGCCAGCCGAGATAGGGTTTGTTCGAGACGAAGGTCAGTACGGCGACAATCGCGCCTACCGCGAGGACGAAGCGGTCCTTCTTACGAATCCCGCGCGTGAGTATGATCGGCGGCAGGCACCAGATCAGCACCCATGTGGTCCAGTAAAACGGCCTTGCGAATTCAGCAGAGGCCCTGGCGCCAACGAGCCACCACAGCGGGCGCACGTACAAAGATGAGAGCTGCAGATTGATTGCAAGATAAATCCCAAGCCAGAGGAACGCTTCGGCGAGCGAATAGCCGTCGTCGATGTGATCGGAGCGATGGCGGGAACGTACCGCGGTTACCCATATCAGCCCGACGGCATATAGCAAGACCGCGATCATACGCTGTGTTGAGTGAGACGAGGTCCAGTACCCTGGCAGAAAGATGGCAAAGATCATTGCGGCAGGAAAGGCATACCAGAGCCCGAAACGGCGCCAGATCCACAGCGAAAAGGCTCCACCGGCGGTGGGGACTAGAAACTGGGCTGCATGCGGCGTCGGCGAATAAAGTCTGACAAAAAGAGCAAACTCAAGCCCCGTACAAAGAAAACCAACCGAGCAGACGGCCAGCGCTTCCTCAATGCCATATCGATACAGATGGGCACGTGAGGCGGCCACTTCGGCGGCGCCATAGCAGGCGGCAGCGAAAAACAAAAGCAAAATGCCGGTGGTTTGGTCCGGCGCATGCCAAAGAAAAACCCTGAAGAATAGCGCGGCGGCGGCCACCACGCAGATCAGCGTAAACAGGAACAAGATTATCCGCAGAAAGATGTTAGTGGTGCGCAGCTCGGATAGCGTCTGTTGCTCCAGGCGCTGGTACTGTGCCTTGGTGAGAATGCCCTCGTCGGCCCAGTCCGCGAGAAGTTTGCGGGCGCGCAGAGCTTCTTCGCCCGGCGCCGTGTAGATTCTCATGCCGGCCTTCCGAAGCGGCGCGCGATCACGACTAGGGCCACCAGCATTGCAATTGCGGTAATGACGAAGTAGCCCAAGATCACAACTTCGTCATAAATGCCGCGAATGAGTATCGAGCTAACGCCGATGTATCCGTAAACCGCCGAATAAGCAACGAAAGCGAACTGCCGCCGCCTCAGACCATAGGCGAGTGAGGCGCCACAGGCGAGAAGTAAAGCCAGAAACCATATCCCGTAACCTTGCCGATTGAACACGCCCGAGAGCAGTGTCCAAAACAAAACGTTGGCCACGATGTTCAGATACGTGCCGAAGAAATGTGGTTTTATACCGCGCCGCTGAAGCACTAGTCCGCCCGCGCCGACCAGCAGGCAGTAGAGAAGAGCGCATTCTCGGTAAAACGAATCCTCGTGGGAGGGCCAGTGCGAAATCTTCAGCCCGAACCATCCCGCAAGTGACGACAACGCCAGCGACAGCACGAAGCGATTGTCGAAACGATAAGCGAGGAAGAAAAAGAAGACCGCGGTCAGCAGCAGATAGTAATCCCATTGCCCGGAGAGCACATGAAACCGGTTCTCGAGGTAAGCGAGTTCCACGCACCAGACCAGGCCGCCGAGGTAAAGCACATAATCGAAGACCCCAGTCGGTGCAGGCGTTTCCGCAAAAGACCAACCAGGCCCGCGGGAAAAGCAATACCAAAAACAGGCGGCGAGAATAGCGGAGAGTACCGCGACGACGACAATGTCACCCAGTTGTTGCGACCAGGTGGTGACAGTCCATCCAAGTCCGGCCACGAATGCCAGCACACCGGCATAGAGCAAGACATTCAGCTCAAGAAAAAGCGAAAATGGTTCTCGACGGCAGAGGCTCGCCAGATGCGCGTGCTGCTCCGGCGATATAGCGCCCTGCTCCCTCCAGTGCTCCAGGCGGGCGAGGATGGTCATGAAGTTTTCGTTTTCTTGGAAAGCGTAGCCGTTGCCGGCATTAAATCCTAGTACCAGACTAGGCCCGTGACTCTGGTCGTTCGACTCTCATTAGCCCGCCGCCGACAATTGCTCATTGAAAAAACGAGGGCTCAAGCACGAACCAAGAAAGATAACGTCGTCGCGGTCCGCAATCTGCCTATTATTCCTACTAAGAGAAGTCGACGAACCATAGGCGAAGGCACTCTGGGATCAGGAAGGAATAAAACAATGATTCGAAAAACCGCTCTCAAATTTGGCGTCGTGGCTTCGTTCGCTCTCATCGGATGGAACGGATATGTGGTGGTTAGCCATGTGAAGCAGACGCGGACAATCGCGGCGCGCACCCTGGAAAGCTCCGTGGTCCAGGCAGAAATTTCCAGTGTCGCGAAGGATTTAACCGATCTGGAAACGGGTCAGCACGGATACCTGATAACAGAAAACCCCTCATACCTGAAGCCCTACAGCGACGCGAAGGGCAGAATGGCAGGCGATTTTGCTAAGCTTCGCGCAGGTATGGCGAATCGCGGTGAAAATGAACAGTCGCTTGAGTCGCAGGTCGAGTCGTTAGCTAAATCAAACCTGGATGCGATGGAGCACTCCATTACCCTGCGCCAACAGGGTTATCGCCGCCGCGCATTCAGGTCAGTGGATTCGAGCCAGGATCTGAGTAAAGCTCGCGAGAATTTGTCTTCTCTATTTGTCACAGAAAACAGCAAGATCGCTGCAATTGAGTCAGATAGGAATGCTGGCCTAACAAAAATTTCGAAACAAATCATCACCGCGGATTTGGGGTTACTCGCCTTGATAGCATGCCTATTTGTCATCGTTCGCTCTCACGGACGAGTGCTGGAGCAGGATGCTGCTCAGATTGCGCGACAGTTGGCATCACACGACTTGCAGCTGGCAAAGTTCACGTCTGCTCTTTCCAGCGAAGCCCGGTCCAAGACTTCTGCGATTGAAGCAAACATCCACTTATTACTCCGAGAGTACGGAGGGTTTCTGCCGCGGCATGCCCACAAATGTGCGGAACAGATATCGGAAGCATCGTCCCGATTGGAGCAACTCCGACAGGATTTGGTCGGTGACTCACACTCAGACAGCGACGAAAAGGAAATTTTCCAGCCGGTCGCATGAGGTCTGATTCATGAACTTCGAAGCACGGTTGGGCGGCGATGGCGATCTTGGCCAAGATTGCCGGATAACTGGCGGAGAGTGAGGGATTCGAACCCCCGATACCCGTTAAGGTATGCCGGTTTTCAAGACCGGTGCCATCAACCACTCGGCCAACTCTCCGCAGGTTTGCTCTCAGTATTACATCATTTCAGCAGCTCTGAGTCGATGCAATCATGGTCCACGTAAGGCCAGCCATCCGCGCGCGAGTATGTTCGCTTTTTACAAACCTTTACCTTATTGCATAGGAATGCCTGCATCAAATTTCTAATGGGTGCAAAATTCCTGGCTGCATTTATTCTGCTCGCGGTCACCCTTTCGTCCAGCCAATCTTCCGATTCGCAATCCAAGCCCGAGCCCCAGCAGACTCCACCCATTGCCGTAAACGTGAAAGTCGTAAACGTGCTCGCCACCGTGCGCGACAAGCACGGAAAAATTGTGCCTAATCTCACGCAAGTTGATTTCACGCTGGAAGAAGATGGCAAGCCGGTTACCATCCGCTATTTTGGCAACGAAACCAATCTGCCGCTCACGCTCGGCCTGCTAGTGGACACCAGCATGAGCCAGCGCCGAGTGCTCGATCAGGAGCGCGCCGCGAGCAAAACTTTTCTTGACCAGGTCTTGCACGAAAAAGACACTGCGTTCCTGATCCATTTCGATAAAGAGGTCGAACTGCTGCAGGACCTGACGGCATCGCAATCAAAGCTCGAATCCGCCCTCGAGTCGCTGAAAATGCCAGAGCCCACGCAGGAAGACAATCCGCCTGATTCTGGAGGGCGCTCCGGCGGAGGCTGGCCCGGTGGAGGCAGAAGTGGCGGCGGGGGCAGGCACGGAGGACATCGCGCGGGAACTCTGCTTTATGACGCGGTCTATCTCGCGTCCAACGAGCTCTTGGTGAAGCAGTCCGGCCGCAAAGCCGTGATTGTTCTTTCGGACGGCGTGGACCGTGGCAGCAAAGAAAGCCTGGAGAGCGCGATTGAATCAGCCCAGCGCGCCGATACGATCGTGTATTCGATCCTCTTCAAAGATGACGAGGAGCACGGCAATCGAGGCGGCTTCGGCTTTCCTGGCGGGATGGGCGGCCCTGGCATGGGGGGCGGGCGTCGCGGAGGCGGGCGTACGGAACCGGAAGAACAACGGCCGGACGGGAAGAAAATCTTGGCCCGCATTTCAAACGAAACCGGGGGACGGATGTTCGAGGTTTCCAAGAAGCAGCCGATCGATCAGATTTACAGCAGCATTCAGGAAGAGCTGCGCAACCAATACAATCTGGGTTTCACACCTGAAAAAAATGAAACCGCCGGATATCACAAGCTGCTGCTGAAAGCGAAACCAAAGGATTCGACGGTCCAGGCGCGCGACGGCTTCTATGCCGGGGATTGACAAGCTCGCCTTTACCCCGTTTCTCCTGCTTAAACCCTGTTTTTAAGGGTTTTTTCGGCCGCAAAATGGCGAAACTCTTTTCCACATTTAGGGTTTACATTAGTGGCAGCTTGAGGGCCTGCTTCGCCCATTCCTGGTGCGAAGCTTGGGAGGCCGGGTTGCTCTCCGGGGAGGTTCCGATGAGAACTCTTTACCGCATCCTTTGCGTACTTACAATTTCGACATTGATGTCGGTCTCCGCGCTGGTGGCTCAGGCCCAGCAGGATGACCAATACGACGATCAGGCGCCTGCCGCAGATCAGCAATACGATCAGCAGAATAACCAGGCCCCGGGCGATCCGCAGGACCAGCAATACAACCGGGGGGAAAATGAGTCCGCGCCCAACGATCAGCAGGCGGAGCCGCCCGATTCAGGTTACGACCAGAATTCGGACGACCAGAGCCACAACCAGAGTCAAACCTACGATCGTGATGACAATCAAGCGGTGCAGCCGGACCGTGTAGCTCCCGATCCGCGGGCCGAGCAGGGTCCGCGTGCAGAAGACCAACCGCTGGAAACTCCGCAGTATAACCCGCCATATAACGCGGAAAATCGCGATCCCCGTTACAACGAACAGGGGATCAATTCTGATGCGAACACTCCCGACCCTCCGTCTCGCGCTGCCCGGCTGCAATTCACTACTGGATCAGTTTCAGTTCAGCCGCAGGGTAGTGGCGACTGGGTGACGGGCGAAATTAACCGGCCACTGACTAATTCCGACAACATCTGGGCTGACAAAGATTCGCGTGCAGAGATCAGCGTTGGCTCCGGTATAGCGCGCATCGGTTCTGAGAGCAGCCTCACGATCACCGACGTATCTGATAACTTCGTGCAGCTTCAGCTCCATCAAGGCGCACTGATTCTTCACGTTCGCCGGTTGAATGACGGCGAAAAATACGAAGTCGATACTCCAAACCAGGCGTTCACCGCATTAAAGCCGGGCGATTATCGTTTTGACGTGGATTCCGACGGCGATAAGACGATCATCACTGTGTGGCGTGGCGAAGGCGAATCTACCGGAGACGGCCCCGCAGTGCGCGTCCGCGCGAATGAGCAAGTTCGCTTCAGTAATGGCACGTCGATGACCGTGGACTCTCATGCGGCGCCGGCCCCTGACGCCTTCGATCAGTGGGCAAGCAATCGGGACAACCGGTTCGATCATTCGGAATCCGCGCGTTACGTTTCGCCCGACGTCGTTGGTTCTGACGATTTGGATGAATACGGTTCATGGCGTAACACTCCCGACTACGGAAATGTCTGGACGCCTGCAGTCGCACCCGGTTGGTCTCCTTACACCAATGGGCACTGGATTTATCAGTATCCGTGGGGATGGACGTGGGTTGAGTACGAACCTTGGGGCTATGCTCCGTTCCACTATGGTCGCTGGGTCTATGCTGGCGGCTTCTGGGGATGGGCGCCCGGATCGTTCTATGCTCGTCCGTACTATGCTCCGGCACTTGTCGCCTGGTATGGTGGCGGATTCGGATTGGGGATCGGCTTCGGCGGCGGATTCGGATGGTGCCCGCTGGGTTGGGGCGAGCCATTCATCCCGTGGTATGGCGTGAGCTTCGGATATTTCGGCCGGGTTAACTTCGGATATAACCGGTTCGGAAACCTGCGCGGTATTTACGGTCATAACTTCGACCATGGCCGGCTGGCTACAAGAGGCGGCGAGCAGTTCCACTATGCGAACATGCACAACCCCGGCGGATTCACCGCGGTGTCGCGCGACACGCTGGTGAACTCGCGCTCAGTTTCGCGCAATAATCTGCGAGTTGCGCCGAGCGCTTTAAGCCGGATGAGCGCAGTCCACTCGCCTGGTGTGGCGCCGTCGCGAGCGACAATGGAGGGATCGCGTGGTGGCCGAGCGGCAGTTCCACCCCAACGGGCATTCTCTCGTCCGGTCGTAAGCCGTTCGACGGTCGGTAATCGCGGTTCGTTCAACTCAGCCAACAACAGACCGGGTAACTCGATGGGAAATCGCGGCCCTTCGCCCAATGCAAATTACGGCGGTCGTGCAAACGGCTCGATGAATTCGCGAGCGCCACAGATGTCCTCGCGAAATAATGTGCCACGGCCGCCTTCCAGTTCCTACTCGCACTCCGGCGGGCAGGGTGGAACCTATGGACGCGGCGGATCATATGGCAGACCTCCAACAGGAAATGGTCCGGGCGCATACGGTCGTTCGCCAAACGGTGGCGGAGCTTACGGTAGGCCGGCGCCGTCCTACGGCGGCGGCCGAGCCCCGGCTTATGGCGGCAGGGCTCCTGGTTACGGCGGCGGATCTTATGGCCGGCCAGCTCCTTCCTACGGAGGAGGCAGATCAGCCCCATCTTATGGGGGAGGCGGTCGCTCCGGCGGATCTAGCGGTGGCGGCGGCGGACACGCGCCATCGGGCGGCGGAGGCCACAGTAGTGGTGGTGGCGGAGGGCATAGCAGCGGTGGGGGCAACGGCCACAGCGGTGGTGGACGTCACTAAATCAAATTAGCTGCGCTTTAGCAAAAGCCGCCTTAGTGGCGGCTTTTCTATTAGCCGAGAAAGCGCATCTTAGTCGGAGCGCATAAAAAGCATGGCCAAATTGAATCCAAACGCGAGGTTGAATGACATCTGAAAAATTTGCTCGTAGCGCCCCCAATACAGCTAAACGGGAAGACCACAGCTCAACACCGAATCCCAAGGACCAGGACAGCGGCAAGGGCGCAGTCGAAGAAAATCAAAACCAGGACCAGACCCACGAAGCCGGCAACACCAGCATGCAAGGTCAATTGGGTCATCGCGACAAGAATTCAGAGTTGAAGGATGCTGATTCTAATTTGCCCGGGTGAGGTAGCGCCTAGTGAACTTCGTCACCGGAGGGAGCTAAATCGGGCGTGTCCAAAGTCTGTGCGGTGGGTTTCTGCGGAAGATCGGGCGGCGGCTGAAACTCTCCCGGGTCCTTTCCCGCCAGTGCCGCGCTCATGAACTGCATCCAGATCGGCAGCGCTGCGTGAGCGCCGGTTTCCTTCGCGCCCAACGAGCGCTTTTCGTCATATCCCATCCACACGCCAGCGGTCATGCCTGGCGAAAAACCTACAAACCATGCATCGGTAAAGTCGTTGGTGGTTCCGGTCTTGCCGCCGAGCGGAATTTTTAACCTGGTGGCCGCGACTCCGGTGCCATGCTCCACCACCGCTTCTAGCATCGAGGTCATGATGCGCGCAGTGCGCGAGCTGATCACATCCTTCACGTCCGGATAATCTTCTTCCAGCACGCGCCCATCGTAGTCCGTAACTTTTGTGACCAACCGGGGGACCAGCCGCACTCCATCGTCGGGAAAGACGCTGTAGGCCGATGTCTGCTCGATCAGCGTCATCTCAGCCGCGCCCAGCGCCACCGGCAGATACGGGGGCAGCGGCGATGTGATCCCAAACTTGCGCGCGTAATCCTCCACGGTTTTAATGCCGATCTTGTCCGCGAGTTTGAGTGCCGGAATATTCCGCGACTGCGCGAGCGCGCGAAGCAGCGTGATCGTGCCCTCGTACTTATCGTCATAGTTGTGGGGGAAATATTGTCCCGATCCAGTCTGAAAAATTACCGGTGAATCTACAACCGTGTCATCCGGCGTCGCACCCTGATCGATTGCGGCAGTATAGACATAAGGCTTGAATGACGATCCCACTTGCCGCAGTGCCTGGGTTGCGCGGTTGAATTTGGACAAGTTGAAATCGCGTCCACCGACCATTGCGCGGACTTCGCCGCTGGCGTTGTCGATTGCCAGCAGCGCGCCCTGTACTCCGGAGTCTTGCTCGAGGGTCACGCGGGCTTTCCCTCCCGCCGCGACGGACAGCACTTTTACATAGACGACATCTCCGCGGGAGAGCAGGCGCGTCATTGGTTCCCTCGTCCAGGCAACATCCACACGAGTAAGCGTGGCCGTGTAACCTCCTATTTTTACTGCGGCGGCATTCGCTGATACCGCGGTGACCAATCCATGCGCGTAACCGCCGGGCGAGAGCTGTTCAATCCAATCAGGGTGCTGGTAGCCGGCAAGCGTCTGCCCCTCAAACAAGATATTTTCCAGATGTCCGCGCCAAGCGTGGCGGCGTTCATAAGCTGCCAATCCGTCGAGCACCGCCGCATTGGCCGCGGCTTGCCAATCCATGTCGAGCGTGGTGTATACACGCAGTCCACCAGCGTGGACTTCATCCGCGCCGTACTTATTTTCCAGATACTGCCGTACCTCCTCAACGAAATAAGGGGCCAGCGAGTTCGGATCATGCGCAACATTCAGCCCCAGCGGCGCATCGCGGGCAGCCTCGGCCTGCGCAACCGTGATCTTTCCATCTTCGAGCATCGCATTGACCACCAGAGTGCGCCGGTGCATCGCGTGGTCCGCATGATTGATCGGAGAATAATAAAGCGGCGATTTCGGGAGGCCCGCGATCAGCGCTGCTTCTGGAAGCGTGAGTTGCCGGGCGGGCTTGCTGAAATAGTATTCCGACGCCGCCTCGAATCCATATACTCCGTGGCCAAGATAAATTTGGTTGGCGTAGAGAGTGAGGATCTGCTGCTTAGTAAAACGGCGTTCGATCTGGATAGCTAGCAGCGCCTCCTGGATCTTGCGATGGAATGAGCGGTCCGGAGAAAGAAACAGATTACGCGCCAGTTGCATGGTGAGGGTGGAAGCTCCCTGCACCTTTCCGCCTGATTCAATGTCGCGAAGGGCCGCGCCCGCAATTCTCCAGACGTTAATTCCCCAGTGCCGGTAAAACTCCTTGTCTTCGACTGAGATCAGCGCCTCGATCAGCACCGGGGGAAAGTCGTTGTACGACGAGACCACGCGCCGCTGCAGCGCAAATGATCCGATGATATTCCCATTGATGTCGTAAAGTTCGCTGCTCGAAACCGGGCGGTAATGCTCGAGCGCTTCGACCTGCGGAAGATCCGTGGAGTAAACCAGCAGAAGTCCGCCGACTACACCGACTGCGGCCGCGAGCAGGACCAGCGCGCCAAAAATCAGACGGCCAACCAGCCGGTTGCGGCCAGTCTCAGCCGACTGCAGTTCTTCTAAAACTGCTTTCATGGAAGCGTGTGCTTAGGTTATTAGGATAGCAGGGAGGAAGGAAGGGTATGAGTCCCAATCGCCACCACCAAATTTATGGACGCGGCGCAGGGGCGAATTAGACCGTGGCAAGTTCGCCGGAAAGGTCGAGTACGGCCTGTTTTTCGATAACTTCTACGTGAAGCTAGTGATCTGTCCAGCCAGTCGCCCCACCATCAGGTATGTGAGCCAAAAATAGCGACAAGAGAACCCCATGGGAATATGAGATGCACAGCATCTGCCATTATCTCCAGTTTCTTTATATCGGAGAAGGAACTCTGCTTCTTTAGTGGATCGCGGCTGCGGCCTAGTTCCCAAGTTCTCTGCATAACGTGGTCACTTTTCAAGCTGCACGCAGCGCTTAGTTCATCAGGTTTGATATCGGGCCGTGACGCGCGAGCTCGTCACGAATGAACTTGATCGCGGCAAGAGCTCTTCATTAGGATCGACCATCGGCAACTCCGGGCGGATCGATTATGAGATTAGGTGTTTACGTATTTGGCATAGCATCAATTGCCGCCGGAATTTTCGACATCGTGTGGGGCGAGTTTGAAGCCGCGCATCAACCCATCCAGGCTTTGAGCGATCATATTCCCGGTGTCAAAATACTCGCTTATATCGCCGCCATCTGGCTGATCGCTGGAGGCACCGCGATTTTGTGGCGCGCGACCGCCCGGGCTGGCGCAGCAGCCCTCGCCATCATCTATTTCATCTTTGGCGCGTTCTTGTTTCCCCGCTTTTACACCGCCCCTCACTTCCTGGGAAATCACCCAGGAGTCTATATAGGTGTGTTGGCGGCAGTGGGACAGCAGCTCATCCTGGTGGTCGCGGCGGTCATTGTCTATGCATCGTTGGGTACGCGCGATTCTCCGACTAGCGATTCTTCGTGGCCCGCTGCAGCTGTCATCTGTCGCTGGATATTTGGGCTGTGCTCAGTCGCCTTTGGCTTGGCGCACATGACTGGCATGCAAGGTGTCGCGCCCATGATCCCCAAATGGATGCCTTTCGGAGGAGATTTCTGGACCATACTCACCGGCATCGCATTTGTGTTAGCAGGCCTGGCAATACTCTCAAGGATTCTCGACGTTGTAGCTGCCCGGTTGCTCGCCCTGATGCTGTTGATCTTCAGCGTATGCGTATTAGCACCGATGATCTTCGCCTCTCCTCAAAACCACATTGCCTGGGGAGGAAATGCCTACAACCTGGCCGCAGTCGGCGCAGCGTGGATCTTCGCAGACTGGCTGGAAGGGCGCCGAGTCATCCCGACCAAGTGATTGGATTGGCGCGCCCAATCCAATCGCGCATGGAGGGACCTGCTGTGTTTGCTTGGGCGAGTAATTCTGTAGGCACAATCAGAAAGCAGGTTCCTCGACTCAACAGCTCGGAATGACAGATTTGTTGTGGCAAAAAAGAAAAAGAGGGGCGCGATTTCTCGCGCCCCTGTTATTTTGCGGAGCAATGCTCCGCGGGACAGCCGAGGGCGGCTGGTCCCCACGTGAGTTGAGTTAGTCTCTAACTCCATCCAAGAACGCCCGCAGTTTCCGCGAACGCGACGGGTGCCGCAACTTCCGCAGTGCTTTGGCCTCGATCTGGCGGATGCGTTCGCGAGTGACCGCGAACGACTGGCCCACTTCTTCGAGCGTATGCTCGCTGCCGTCTTCCAATCCGAACCTCATCTTGATGACTTTTTCTTCCCGCGGCGTCAAGGTGCGGAGCACGTGCGAAGTCTGGTCTTTCAGGTTGACATTGATCACGGCCTCAGCGGGTGAAACCACGGCGCGGTCTTCGATGAAGTCTCCCAGGTGCGAGTCCTCTTCTTCGCCGATTGGGGTTTCGAGCGAGATCGGTTCCTGCGCAATTTTCAGGACTTTGCGGACCTTCGCCACCGGAATGTCCATACGCTTGGCGATTTCTTCCGAGCTCGGCTCACGTCCCAGCTCCTGCACCAGCTGCCGCGACGTGCGGATCAGCTTGTTGATGGTTTCGATCATGTGCACCGGGATGCGAATCGTTCGCGCCTGATCGGCAATTGCACGAGTAATTGCCTGCCGAATCCACCAGGTGGCGTAAGTCGAAAACTTATAGCCGCGGCGGTATTCGAATTTGTCTACGGCTTTCATCAGGCCGATGTTGCCTTCCTGAATCAGGTCGAGGAACTGCAATCCGCGATTGGTGTATTTCTTCGCAATTGAAACTACCAGTCGCAGGTTGGCTTCGATGAGCTCGCGCTTGGCGTGCTCGGCATCCATGTCGCCCTGGATGAGTTCACGCTGGGTGCGCTTGAGTTCCTGGAACGCGACCCCGACTTCCTGCTCGATCTTCTCGAGTTCCGCATTGATCGCGCGGGCCTGGCGTTTGTATTCCTTGCGCTGATCTTCGCTGCGAGTAGCTTCGGCTTTTTTGTCGAGATTTTGCGCCTGGCGGTCGAGCGAACGCATGGTGTCAACCGTTTTGTTCAGCCGCTCAATAAGGCGTTTGCGTTCGACGTTGGTGAAGCCGAGTTTGCGTACAGCTTTCGAAACCCCAATCACCGCGCGCGCCAGTTGATTGCGAAGCCGGCGATAGGGCTTGGGATTTTTCTTCTGCGAAACGTCGGCGAACTTTTCCTGCACCTGCATGGCTTTTTTGTAAGCCTTGGCAAGTTCGTCTATCTTTCCTGTGAAGTCGCTCAGACGCGCCTGAACGATTTCGTCAGTGATTTCTTCCTCGTCGAAGGTGACCACCTCTTTAATAGAGCGGACGCCCTTCTTCAGGTCCTCGCCCATGGCGAGCAGTTCGCGAATCACGATCGGCGACCGGGAAAGCGCCTTGAGCACGCGGTTCTGGCCGCGCTCAATTCGCTTAGCAATTTCAACTTCGCCCTCGCGCGTGAGCAGCGGAACCGTTCCCATCTCGCGCAAGTACATGCGGACGGGGTCGTTGGTCTTCTCCATCGCTCCGGGAGTCAGGTCGAGTTCGACATCTTCCCCCGCCTCTTCGGCGTCTTCCCGATCCAGAGCGGTTGAGGGCATTTTGGGGCCCTCGAGTACATCAATTCCTTGGGTACCAATAGTGGTCAGCAAATCTTCCAGGTCGTCGGGACTTTGCACATCCTGCGGGATGAGATCATTGACCTGATCGTAGGTGAGATATCCCTTCTCTTTGCCTGTATCGATCAATTTTTTGATATCGTCGAATTTATCTTCGAGTGCCAAGAAGGCTTTTCCTCTTCTTTTTCGTCCTCGTCCGAGTTGAATTCGTCTTCATTTCTATCGGACGAAAGTGAGATGTCTTTTAGTTAACGGTGGGAGCGTGCGATGGCGAGCTGGACGCCGGCACAAACTTTGAAATTTTAGCAGAAAGAGACTGCGAAAAGCAGCAAGCCCCGATGAGGCTAAGGTTTTCTGCTTTGATTTTCAATGCTACTTCCGATCGGTGGCTCCCGACAATTCGCCCGCTTGATCCGCCGTTACCCGATTAGATGGCGAACCGAGGCTTTTAGTTTCAGGGGGATGGCGAAGGGAACAAGCCTTTCGCGGGAATTGTGACTTCCGCATTATTTGAAAAACTCGCCCATGTCGGGGGCTGCAGCGGCAGCGCCGGGGAAGGAATTGACTCCAAGCGTCGATAGAACCAGGCGCAGGGTGGATTGGTGCTGGTAAAACGTCGTGCTCTGGTATCCGTTCTTTAATTTTGGCCCCACGATTACGAATGGGACGTGGCCGCCGACATGCGAGAGATCGGTGCTGTCGCTCTCGTCAAACACAATAATGAGGACGCTGTTGGATTGGAAGGCGGTGCTCTTGACCAATGGATCGATATTGGCGCTGAGCCACTGGTCGGCGGTTGCGAGGGTCCCGTCGTGGGCATCATTTAACGCGTTGGGCGTGATGAAAGAAAAGTCGGGCAGATTGTTGCTCGCCAAGTCCGAAGAGAACTGGGTAAAAGGCGCCAGATTGTTAGCTTGGGACGTGCCAATCACATCCTTAAAATAAGCAAATGGATTGTGGTGTTTGAAGTATGGATAAACGTCTCCGCCGGTGTAACCCGTGCTGGGCAGGCTTTCGGAGTAACTGCGCCAGGTTTTGCCGGCCTTCACGAGTTCACGGGCGACGTTGTCGTCTTCAACCGTGCCGGTGAAATTGTCATCAACAGTGATGGGCAGACCCGTGGTCAGCATGAAATAGTTGGGGATGGAGGGATGCGCGTCGGCGTAATATTGCGTCGCCAATCCGTATTGGATCGCAAGGCGGTTCAGATAAGGCATAGCGGAATTGCCAATCACATCTGAATAGCTATGGTTTTCTTCAACCACGAGAAAAACGCGGGTTGAGGCGGCGGGAGGCATGCCGTGGTTCGCTGAACCACAACCAACAGAAGAGGCCGCGAGAATCGTAAGAACCAGAATACGGGTGAAGTTAACCATCGTTTAGCTTAGATGCCGAATAGAAAAATGCCGTATTGCTCAAGGGCTGGGGTTAAGGGCCCAAGACGTAGCAAGCTACGTCTCTACAGGAGCGATGGGGACTTTGACTCCTGACTGCTCGGGGGATAGACTCGGTTTTCGGTGAATCCCATGAAAACTTGTGCACTACTGCTGGCGCTTTTTCTGTGCGTGCCAACATTGGCGGCCGATGACGAAGGTCATCATCACGAAGATTTGACCGAAGCGCAGGTCGGCGTCGTCCACTTTCCATCCTCATGCCTGGCAGCTGAGCAGAAACCGATTCAGCGTGGCGTGGCCATGTTGCACTCGTTCTGGTACGAAGAAGCCGAAAAACAATTTCAGCAGATTGAGAAGGATGATCCGAAGTGTGCGATTGCGCACTGGGGTGTGGCCATGAGTTTATGGCACCAGTTGTGGAACCGGCCTGATGCCGCGGTGCTCGATCGCGGGGGCGCAGAACTTAAATCGGCGAAGTCATTGCCCGGAACTCCGCGTGAGAAAGATTACATCGCGGCATTGAGCAAATTTTATGAGCATCCCGGAAAGCCTTACCAGAAGCGGGTTGCAGCGTATTCGAAGACGATGGAAAAAGTTTACGCGAAATATCCGGACGATCATGAGGCGGCGGCGTTTTACGCGTTGAGTTTACTCGCAGCCGAACCGGACCATGATAAGACCAACGCCAATCGCAAGCAGGCGGCAACAGTGCTGGAAAAATTATTCGCGGAAGAGCCGAACCACCCGGGAGTGGCGCATTATCTGATTCACACCTACGACAAGCCGGATATGGCGCAACTGGGTTTGCCTGCTGCGCGAAAGTACGCACAACTCGCGCCCGCAGCTCCGCACGCGCTGCACATGCCGGCGCATATTTTTGCGCGGCTGGGATTATGGCAGGACGACATCGATTCCAATGTCCGCTCTATCGCGGCCACGCAGAAGGAAGCGGCTGAGCACATGGGCGGCGAGGGGCACCAATTTCACGCTATGGATTTTCTAGTGTACGCCTACCTGCAAACCGGGCATGAGCAGGATGCGCAGAAGATCATCGATGAGGTGCGCGCTATGCCGCCGATGCATGACATGTATGGCATGGGATTCGATCCGCGAATGTTTGCGCTTTCGGCGTTCCCAGCCTCCTATGAGTTGGAGCTGCATCACTGGAATGAGGCAGCACAACTAACTCCGGTCAGCGGCGCGGGCGACTACGATCAGTCGGTTACTTACACGGCGCGGGCGATCGGCGCAGCGCGGCGCGGGAATGTGGAGCAGGCTCGGAAAGAAATCGCACAGCTGGAGAACATTCAGAAAAAATTGGCCTCCGCCAAAAAGAAAAATCAAGGCGAATACGACGGCGTGAGCGATGAGCTGGTTGTGGCCAGAGCGTGGCTGGCGCAGGCAGAAGGACATAACGATGACGCGGTGCGTCAGATGCGGACTATCGCCGACAAAGAAGAAGGTGAAGCCGAGTCCAGCCAAGGCATTCCCGTTCATGAAATGCTCGGTGACATGCTGATTGAGAGCAAACATCCGGAACAAGCGCTGGTCGAGTACGAGGCTACGCTCAAGACCAACCCCGGCCGATTCGACGCGCTTTACGGGGCGGCGCAAGCGGCTGAACAAGCGGGTAAGCACGACCAAGCGAATGATTACTTCGCAAAGCTGGTGAAGAATTGCGAGGGTGCGACGTCGGAGCGTGCTGAACTGAAACATGCCCGCGAAGTTACGGAAGCGCGTGCGGCAAAAAACTGAATATTTAATTGGCAGGCTTTGGTAAATCCAGACGCTGCAATTGAAATAACAGCGTGGCAAAGCCCAGCTTGGATTTCAGCTGCACAGGGATGTGCCGTGCATCATCAGTGAACCAGACCCACAACATTCCTTTGCCCACGAGCGGTCCGGAAACCGGCTCGGCTTTCACCCGCAAGGCTTGAAATTCGCCGTACGGAACTTTGATCCGATTGCTGCCTTCGACTTCGATTTTCACGTCAGTGGTTTTGCCGCCGTCGTTCACAGGAAATGTTTGAGATGAACCCGGCGTCAGGCTCAGCGATGCGGCGTAAAAGAATCCGCTGACTACATCCGTGACGCAGTGCGGGATGGGGAAATCCGCCTGCCTTTTGTTTCCGGTCTTCAAGTCGGTTTCTTCCATGTGGCTTTTGTTGGTTTGATAATTCAAAGCGACGCGTCGCTCAATCCGTCGCGCTCCTTCCTCGCTGTGCTTTGAAATCTGCTGGGTGCAAAAAGTTCGGGGCTCGATGTCGGCCCTGAAGGTATCGTGAACGGCAAAGATTTTGTTGACGACCCCGGAGGTGTCAGCGATCGAGCTCAGGCGCTCGGCCCCCCCATCACGTTTGAGAATCACGGTTGCGGTTCCGGCATTGAGCAGATGCCATTCGACGGAATACACAAGAGTTTCGCTGTCAGGAAAATGAAATGATGGGGATGGAGGAATAATTCGCGAGGCCGGAGCTGCGCTGATAGACGGAATGGGAGCAGCGGTTTGCCCAAGACATGATATTGATAACAGGAAGGTGCATAAACCAACCGCTGCAAGCTTGACCAGATTCATTTCCGAAACCACACAATCTTCGCCGCCAAGGCAACGATCATCAACCCGGCGCCCAGAGCGGCGTTGTACTCACGGTGCTTCCAGTAAAGATGCCAGGAGAATGAAGCACGTCGGCCGCCGTATGCGCGAACACGAGGAAATAATCGTGGCACTTGACCCGCGTAGTCGTCGAACTCTGGAAAACGCGTGCGCAGAAACGCCTCTTCGGAACGAATCACAGGAACATAGATGGCGAACAGCATGGCAGCTGCGATGACCGGCAGCCACCAGCTTAGGGCGGCCATGAGGAACCCGATGGCGAGAATGATCGATCCTAAATAAAGCGGGTTGCGAGTGTGGGCGTAAGGGCCGCTGGTCGCAAGCACCTCATTTTTTTCTACGTGACCTGAAGCGAGTGCGCGAATGCAAAGCCCTGCGATCGCTACGCAACTTCCGACCGCGATGGATGCGATCGTGGGTCGAGCGAGCCAAAAGTATGCCGCTGCGAAAACGAAGCCGAGGGGGACGCGGATGCGGCGCGCAACTTTGCTCCAGCTAAGCAATCGTGCTCCTTAGCAATTCGCGCGCGGCGGAAAGTACTTCGTCGGCTGAGATTGCGAGAAGTCCGGGATCGGGAGCGGTGGTATGCGACAGCGACGTTTTGCTGATGGAACTGCGCAGGACCGCATTTTTCGCGCCACGAGGGCCGTTACGAGCGGGATCAGTGGGTCCAAAGATCGCCACGACCGGGACCTGTAATGCCGCCGCCAGATGCAAAGGGCCGGTGTCGCCGCCGATAAACAATCGCGCCCGACGGGTGAGGGTGATGAGTTCGGAAATTGAACACGAAATGGGTTGCGCTGTGCCACCGCTGGCCATTAGGACCTCATAGGCGAGTGAGTGTTCGTTGGGGCCAAAGTTGATCAAGGGGAACAAACCGAGAAGTGATAATGCTCGCGCGATTTCGCCATAGCGCTGGGCGGGCCACTGCTTGGATCCCCATCCCGCACCTGGGTTGATGATCACTAAATTCTCACTCAAGCCGGAGATTTTCTTTGCGATGGAAGCTTCAGCGCGTTCGTCGCGAGGGAAGATGGCCGCGCTTTGAATAAGTGGCTTCCCGGCCACAGCCTCGGCGAGTGAATGATATTGCTCGATCACGTGCGCGCCACGGGCTGAGACTTTGTGCCGATAAAACATGCCGGCCGGCCACTCGCGGGGATGGGCAAAGCCGAAGATGGCGTTGGCTTGTGACATCCGCGCAAACGCCGCCGATTTCAATGCGCCCTGAAAATCGGCGGCGACTTCGTAATGCTGATCGCGCACTTCGCTTAGAGCCTGGCGTGCCTCGCGCTTAGTCTGGCGGGACAACAAAGATCTGCGCCAGCGCTTGGTGTCTACAACGTGAACGAAATCGGCAATCGGGCGCTGCGGGCTACGCGGCCCCGAAAGAAGAGTGCCAGCAGCGCATAACAATTCAGACCAACGTTCTTCGATGATCCAGCCGATGTTCATTTGTGGAAATGCGGTTCGCAAACAACAGACAGCGGCCAAGGTATGGATGACATCTCCCATAGCGCCCAAACGCACAACCAGCAGGCTGTTTGGAGGGACCCTGGCGGCGGCCCTGGCGCTCACGGCCGGCGCTGCCCAAGGCGAGTGCCAATGATTTCGGTGGTGGAATGATTTTTGGGGTCACCAACGATTTCCACGCGACCACCACACTCGATCACGGTGGCTCGCTCAGGCACGCTTTCAGGTGTGTAGTCAGTACCTTTCGCGTGAATGTCGGGATGGATCTCGCGCACCAAAGTACGCACGTCGGGTTCGGAAAAAATTACCACGGCGTCGACATCGGACAAGGCCGCCAGAATTTCCGCACGTTCCTCGGCGGGCATCAGTGGGCGGCCGTCGCCCTTGAGCGCGCGCACAGATTCGTCGGAATTGACGGCGACTACCAATTTTCCGCCCAATTGTTTGGCGGCGCGCAGGTAGCGCACGTGTCCGACATGAAGAAGATCGAAGGCGCCGTTGGCCAGCGTGATTGTTTCGCCGCGCGAGCGCCACGCTTCAACAAGACGCTTCAGTTCGTAACGGCTGAGAATTTTGTCGTCGCTCAATTCGCTGGTGATCCTTTTGAGTGTCGTGGTTGTTCGGATAAACCTGCGATTCCCGACCTAGCGCGATTTAGTTCCCGGGGGCGTTTTTTCAATCGCGTCTAGCAATTCCTGTTGCGAAACTGTCGCCGTGCCGCGCTTCATCACCACGATCCCGCCAGCGTAGTTGGCTAGCTGTGCCGCGTCCTCAGTATCTGCGCCCGCGGCTAAAGCCGCGGTGAACGTGGCAATGACGGTGTCACCGGCGCCGGTAACGTCGGTGACCTGGTCGCTGCCGAAGACAGGAATATCCACGGGTTTGTGTTTTCCGGGAAAGGCAACCATGCCGTCGCGGCCGCGGGTGATTACCAGAGAACTCAGGTTCATGCGGGAAATAATTTCTGCAGCGGAGGAGCACAGGCGGCTCCAGTCGTTGCCGATTTTCGTTGCTAATGCTTCCTCGACTTCCGGCTCATTGGGCGTGGCGGCGGTGATGCCAGAAAACTCGAGCATGCGATGCCGGGAGTCGAGAACGATGGGAATTGACTCGTAGCTGGCTGTCGATTTTGCGGAACTGCCGGGCCGGGGCGTGCGACGGCGATCGCGTGCAGCGGTCAAAATTTGCGGGGTGGCGGCTCCGTACCCGTAGTCCGAGATCAGGAGTGCGTCAGAGGCGCGGAGATACTCACGGGTTGCCAGCGCGAGTTCGCGTGCGGTGTGGCGATCGGGGGATGCTTCGGGTTCGCGATCGATGCGAACCACCTGCTGGCGCCAGGTGTGCGGCATGCCCGCCAGGATGCGGGTTTTGGTAACGGTGGGAAGACTCTTGTGCTTGAGAATTCCGGTAACCGGGATATGTTTGTGACGAAAACTGCGAAGCAGTAACCGCCCCGGTTCGTCGTTTCCGATAATTCCGACCGGGAGCACATTGACGCCGAGATCAGCGAGGTTATTGACCGCATTGGCACCGCCGCCGGGAACCACAGCGCGCTCGCGATGTCGCAAGATGAGCACCGGGGCCTCGCGTGAGACGCGAGAAATTTCGCCGAAGACAAATTCGTCGGCCACCATATCGCCAAGCACGGTTATGGTGACGCGCGGAAAGGACTCAACGATCTTGCGGAGACGGTCGGCGGGTTTTGGAGAGCGGGACATTGTTATGAGTGGCTAGTGCTTAGTGATCAGTGGTCAGGCCAGCGCGGGCCACTGCTATTGGATTTTCTCATGCTTTGGCCCTGTGGTCGGTGATTACGCGAAGAATGGTATCGATTACGCCAGCGGGGTCGATCAACTGCATCTCGACGCGCGCGATGACTGGGGACATTTCGCCGAGGTGCGCGGCCAGATTAATGGCGTCTTTTTCGGTGGTGATGAATGCGTCGGCGTGGTTTTGGTCTCTTAATTTGAGGAGATCCCGGATGTCATTGAGCGTGTACTTGTGATGGTCGCGGTGGAACTTTTCGGCAACTGGCTGAACACCAATCGCGCGTAATTGGTCGATGAATTTGCGAGGCCGGGCGATTCCGCAGAAGGCCACGGGGTTTTTGGGAATGCTCGGAAGAGTTAGGGAACGGCGGACGCGCCAGATATTTTTATTCCCCGGGAACGCACAGGGATCGATTTCTTCGGTGAGCACGACGGCGTCGGCACGGCGGAGAGAGCTCAGGGGTTCGCGTAGGCGGCCGGCGGGTAAGAGTTGATCATGCAAATCTTGTGCGGTGACAAGCACGATATCAAAGTCGCGGGCGAGAGAGCGATGCTGAAAGCCGTCGTCGAGGATGTGGATCGGACCGGGCCGTTGGCCCGGAGGAGCAGCCGAGGGCGGCTGTCCCCAAGTGTTCATTCTCGGCAAGTTTGCCGGCTTGGTAGCGGTTTTCGCCGACGATGACTGGACATCCGAGGCGTCGTGCGATCAGGAGTGGCTCGTCGCCGAAGTCCCGAGATGTTCCATTGGGATCCACGAGCATGGCGCCACGGGTTTCACGACCGTATCCGCGAGAGAGCACGTCGAATCCGATGCCGCGTTGCTTGAGCAGTTCGCCCAGCATTATTACGAACGGGGTCTTGCCGGATCCGCCGATAGAGATGTTTCCGACGCTGATCACTGGGCGGGAGAGTTCGTGCGACTTGAGAATACCGCGGCCGTAAAGATTATTTCGGGCGGCGGTCGCGATTCCATATAGCGAGCTGAGCGGGTTCACGCGGAGCGCGCCTCGTTGACGTGGTTTTTGAGCAGACGGCGCAGCTGTTCCATGGTGAGCTGGGTTGCACCGCGTTGTGAGTGTAGAGTTTCGAGGGCGCGGCCGCCGAGATCGATACGCTCCTGGTCATTATCTAGCAGGTCATTCAACGTTCCGGTCAAATCAGCAGGGACGACGATGCGCACTGCATTGTGGTTGCGAAATAGCTCGACGATGTCGCGAAAGTTTTCAGTGTGCGGGCCGACGAGGATCGCGACGCCATATTGCGCGGGTTCAAGGATGCTATGGCCGCCACGCGGAACGAGACTGCCGCCAACGAACGCGATGTCGGCGAGGCTGTAAAGACTGGCGAGTTCGCCGATGGAGTCGATGAGGAAGACGCCGCCTGCAAGCGGTTCGCCGTTCCAGGTGGAGCGTTTAGCAAAGGTCAGGCCAGATTGTTGAAGGTGATCTGCGACTTGCTGAAAGCGCTCGGGGTGGCGAGGAGCGAGCAGCATTACGGCGGAGCGATGGCGGGTGAGCAGTGACTTGAAGGCGTCGATAAAAAGAGGCTCTTCGCCGTCGACGGTGCTTCCGCAAACCAGGACTGGGCCGGTGCTGGACGACTCCAAAGCTAATTGCAGTTGGGCGACGATGACTGGAACAGGCGGTGGAGAGACATCGAATTTTAGATTTCCGCCGACGCGGACGCGACTCGGATCGGCGCCAATTTCGGTGAGGCGGCGCGCGTCTTCGGGAGTCTGCGCGAGAAATAGATCGACGTTGCGGAGCACGCGGGTAAGCAGGGGTCTCCATCGCCGGTAGCCGGGAAGAGAGCGGTCGGAGATTCTGGCGTTGACGATGGCTACGCGGACGCCGCGCTTGTGGGCGGTTCGCACGAAGTTTGGCCAGAACTCGGTTTCGGCGACTACGACGAGGTCGGGTTGCAGGGCGTCGAAGTATTGCTTCACACAGAATGCAAGATCGAATGGGAAGTAGAAGATGCTGTCTGCGCCGAAGCGGGCGATGGCTAATTTCTGACCGGTGTCTGTTGTTGTCGAAATGACGACTCGGTGCTCTGGATATTCGGACCGGAGTTGCCGGACCAGTTCACTGACGGCCAAGACTTCGCCGACGGAGACTGCGTGAATCCAGATGGAGGATTTAGTTTCTGAGCGAAGCCTTGGCGGGACGACTCCGAAGCGCTCCCCAAGTCCGCGGCGATATTTGCCGTGGCGCAACATCTGGAAGATCCAGTAGGGGCTGCCGAGCAGCAGGGCTGCGGCAAGCAATGCGCTGTAGAGGAAATACATGGGGCAGCGCCATTCTAAATGGGGTAGAGCAGGATGCGGACGGAATGCAGTGATCCCATTGTTAATGAGAGAAAATGTGAGCGTAAACCCAGCCACAACCCGGTTGCGAAGCAGTGATCCATTCCCGCCCTTCGCACAGGACGCGAAGAACGCGATGCCCCACGCGATCGGGATACAGGCATTCAAAGCCTGGGCCGATACTCAGGGCACTTTTGCGAGCTGTTTGGGCGGAATTGTCAACAGCCAGCCAGCGAGCGCGCCGAAAACCAGGCTAAAACCCAGGGTTTCCCAGAAGTGGGTACGGGCTACGCTGGAAGGCATTATCGGGTTGGGTAGAAGGAGCGGAATCGTCCAGACCGAGAGGAAGAGCGCCATGGCGAGCGACCCCTCCCAGCGAGATGCACGGAGCATGCGAACCAGCGGATACAAACAACCGGCGTAGAGCAGCGCCCGGAACACCTGAAGGCCGTAGATTGAGCGATGGTACATCCAGTTGGCCTTTAGCGACGCAAAGAAACTTGATTGTGCCGACCCTCCGTAATATTGCCGGACCGCGGGGTTCTGCCAGGCAACGTAATAGCCGAAAAACATATAGAGAAATACGAAAGCGACCACAATGATTAGGACTTTCCAGATCCAGAAAGAAGCGGGCTTTGAGGCAGGTGCGGGAGGCGGCTGCGAAGCAGCACGCCACTTGCCTAATAAAAGCACCGCGACAGGCGCAAATAGAGCCGTTTCGATTGCTCCCTGCAGAAATAGCGCGCGAATCATTCCAGGTGGTAATTTGTTTGAGAGAAAAAACACGGATTCGGTCTGAGGTGCGACCGTGGACACGCAATATATACCCACGCTGATGGCGGCTACGAGGGGCCAACCATGCCAGCTCGATCGCAAGACTAGGTAGGAGAGAACAAATCCGATGCAGAAACAAAGAATGAGGAAAGGACGCAGGAAATTCTCAGGTATTTGCGGTGCAGGCTTCGGCGGAGCCTCGGGCACGGATAGGTCAATCGGTTGTGCCGTCACTTGCTTAACGGCGGGAGACGTAGGCGCTTCTTGTCCAATATTGCTCAAACCCGACAGCGCTGCGCTCATTACGAAAGACAAGGAAAAAACAACGCACACTGCAATAATTTTGAGACCTGCAACTAAAAATTTCTCGATGCTCATCGCTGTTTCCTTATCTGACACCGGTATTCAATCCGAGTGGTTTTTGCGGCCGACGATAAAGCAAGAACCGCCACGGTGAACTTCACAAATATTTTTCTTGGGTACTGCTACCGGTGAAAGAATTTTGCTGCTCAAAACTGCTCAGGAACAGTGAGGATCGTCACGCAGCCGTGGTTACAATTGTCAGGAAAAACCAGGTCGATGCGAATTCTGACACCTGTCATTAGCAGGAAGCCAACCGAGCAATCCGTAGTTGACATTATGGGGGCGCGGGAATATGGTTGGCGGCGAATCGAGGAACTTGGGGTTGGTCTTAGTGGGTTAAGGGAACGACATGCGAAAACACATAGCGATTTTCATCCTTCTGCTCGGGATTCCTGCCACCGTCGGCGCGCAGGAGCAGCAAGGCTCGTGGTCGAACCTGACCCAACTGAAGGCAGGCCAACAAATCGAAGTAATCGAATTCAACATGAAGCATCACAGTGGAAAATTCACTGCCACTGACGATGACTCACTTACCTTTAAGGAAAACGGCTCTGACCTTTCAGTAAAACGCGGAGAAGTAGCCCGCGTCTCCAGATCTTCCGGGGGCAAGCGCGGTGAGCATGCAGTGGTCGGTCTAATCGTCGGCGCGGCTATTGGGGCAGGCATAGGTGCCGCATCGGGCTCGGACCATGGTTTCCTAGGAGGGTCTTCGCGGGGAATCAACGCTCTTGCCGGCATCGTGATTGGTGGCCCAAGCGGGGCTGTGGTGGGCGCCGTGCTCCCTGCCCACACAACCATCTACCGCGCTCCAGCTCCTGCCCGTTCGCACTAGGTGATGTCAAATCATTTCCACTCGCCGGCTTTGACCAGCTTGCGGATCTTGCGTTTGATCAGATCGCGTTTGAGCGCGCTCAAGTGGCTGATATAAAGTTTCCCGTTCAGATGGTCGGTTTCGTGGAGGAAGGCGCGAGCCAGGAGTTCCTCGCCGGTCTTCTCGTACCATTTGCCATTCACATCCTGGGCGCGGACGGTCACGATGTTGGCGCGGGTCACGTTTTCGCGAAAGTCGGGGATGCTGAGGCAGCCTTCGCTTTGAGTTTGCTTGCCTTCGGTGTGGATGATCTCGGGGTTGGCAAGGACCAGCTTTTCGCGCGGATTTTCTTTGAAACTGACGTCGATGACCGCCAGCCGTTTTGAAATGCCAATCTGAGGGGCGGCGAGGCCTACACCTTTGGCTTCGTACATGGACTCGAACATGTCGGCGACGAGCGTCTTAAGCTCGTCATCAAACTTCGTCACTGGGGCTGCGGGTTTTTCCAGAACAGGATTTCCGTACTTAACTATGGGATAGATCATCAGGTTGTCGGTGGTCAGCGATCACCATGGGCGATCAGAAATTTTTCACTTGCTCCAAATATCCGCGAAAATTCCGCAAGGTCTCGGTCATGGAGTCGCCGCCGAATTTTTCTAGGGCGCTACGCGCTAGAGTCAGAGCGACCATGGCTTCGCCGGCTACGCCGGCGGCAGGCACAACGCACACATCGGAACGCTCGTAGGCCGCCTTGACCGGCTCACGGCTGGTAAAGTCTACCGATTGTAATGGACGACGCAAGGTGGAAATCGGCTTCAGGTAACCGCGAACGCGAATTTCCTGACCGTTGGAAATTCCGCCTTCGATACCTCCGGCGTTGTTTCGGGTGCGGGTAAATCCAGAGACGCGGTTGTACCCGATTTCGTCGTGAACAGCTGATCCGGGAGCATAAGCCGACGCTACGCCTGCACCAATTTCAACTGCTTTGACGGCTTGCAGAGACATCACGGCGGCGGCAAGTTGCGCGTCAAGACGCTCGTCCCATTGCGCGTAGGTTCCGAGACCTGCCGGCACGCCGTGGGCGACTACTTCGAAAACGCCACCGACAGAATCGCCCGTGCGCAGAACTTTGTCGACTTCTGACTTCATGCGCTCTTCGGCTTCGGGTTCGGCGCAATTCAGCAACACTTCTTCACGGCCGCAACTTGCCTGGATTTTTTCCCAAGGAACCTCGTGCTCGACATTGGCGGCGCCGACGGCGACTACGTGGCTCAGGACTTCGATATCAAGCGCTTTCAAAAATAACTTGGCCAAAGCTCCGACGGCGACGCGGGCGGCGGATTCGCGTGCCGAAGCCCGCTCCAAAACGTATCGCGCTTCAGAAAAGTTGTATTTCAACGCGCCCGCTAAATCCGCATGGCCGGGACGAGGAGACGCCACCCGCTTATGCAGGCTAGGATCTCCTTTTTCAACTGGAAGCTGTTGTTGCCAATTTTTCCAGTCGCGGTTTTCGAGGAGCATAGAGATGGGAGAACCGATTGTTTGTCCTTGGCGCACGCCGGAGAGGATTCTGGCCGAATCACGCTCGATTTTCATCCTGCCGCCGCGGCCGTAACCCTGCTGCCGGCGCCACAGTTCGTGGTCTACAAAGTGCTGCGCGACTTCAAGTCCAGCGGGCAGGCCGGAGATAAATGCGACCAGCGCTTCGCCGTGAGACTCTCCAGAGGTGAAGAATTTCAGCATCTACTCGGATTGTATCCGATGAGTAATGATGCTGATAAAGCGGCAAACCCGCAACTCCGGTTTGCTCATCCAAGACTTGGCTACGCGTATTCCGCGTCAGAGGGGAATACTGTGAAAGCGACGGCAGTCGGCCAATCGGGTGATGTGGTGCAAATCGAGCTTCGCTCGATTGGACAGCCGAAGGCGGCTGTCCCCACGCAGTTATGGGCTATTGTGGTTGTGAGGTGATGGGTGTCTCAAAAAGCTGCCACACGGCGGCAAGCCGCTGATACGAATGCTTCCGATGCCGCTGAAGTTTCGCGGCATTTATTGAAAGGCGAAGAAGAGGAGCGGCGGCGCATAAGCCGGGAGTTGCATGATGAGACTGGCCAGGCGCTCATGGTGTTGCGATTTCAACTTGAGATGCTCGCCTCGAACGTCAAGAATCAGGAACAGAAAGACATGGTCCAGGAGTCGCTCGATGTACTGGACCGAACCATTGAGGGTCTGCGGCGAATCATCGCCAGATTGTCTCCTCGCGTCTTAGAGGAGTTTGGACTACTGGCCGCGATTCGGCGGCATGCACAACTGCTCGCCAGCCAGACCCGCATGAAAGCCCGCGTGGAGCTGCCGGGAGAAATTGCGGCCATGGACCACGACATTGAAGTGGCGCTCTACCGTTCGGCGCAGGAAGCCTTGCACAACATCGCCAAACACTCGCGAGCGCGAAATTTTGTGGTGAGGCTAAGTGCGGCAGGTAGCGAGATCCATCTTGAAATAGAAGATGACGGGACCGGGGTGTTGACGAAAGCCCCGGACGACGGCGGTTTTGGGCTAACCGGAATGCGCGAACGAGCGGTTGCGCTTGGAGGTTCCATGACCATCGAATCCCGGCGCGGACGAGGGACGCAGATTCGCATTGTTTTGCCTTTTATCGCCGATCAATCTTCCACTCCAGAAACAAGAAGGGGCGGCCGAGCAGTCCGGCGCGCCTCTACAGCGAAGGCCAGTTAACGGGGAGCTATGCCCATCCGATGTCTGATTGTCGACGATCACACGCTGTTTCGCGAAGGACTGCGGCGTGTGCTCGAGAGCGAGCCCGATCTTCAGGTTGTGGGAGAGGCGCGTGACGGGTCGGAGGCCATTGAGCAGGCGCAAGCACTCAAGCCTGATGTCATCTTGCTGGATATTGGAATGCCTGGGCTTTCGAGCTTTGAAGCATCGCGACGAATCACTCGGGAGTTGCCTGGTAGGCGCGTGATCTTCCTCACCATGTATGAGGACGAAGAATACTTATTGCAGTGCCTGGACGCCGGGGCCTCGGGATACATTTTGAAAGACGCACCTGCTCCACGACTGATCGGCGCGGTTCGCGATGTGAATGCGGGCAGAAAATATTTAAGCCCGCAGGTGCTGGGAAAGCTGGTCGACGACTTCCGTTCGCGTTCGACCACCGGAATGGCGCGCGGCTCGACACTGACTCCCCGAGAACGTGAAGTGATCAAAATGCTGGCTGAGGGGAATTCGGTGCGGCAGATCGCGAGCATTCTGGGTTTGAGCGTTAAGACGGTCGAAGCCCACAAATTTAACCTGATGCGCAAATTGAATATCCACAACAAGGCGCAACTGGTGACCTACGCTATTCAGAAAAAAATCGTGAAGATGCCGGCGGGCGCTTAAAAAAATCTGGCCACGGATTTTCGCGGATCAACACGGATTACAAATCCAAAAAACTTATTCAAGTCTCGATGCAGGGCGCCGATTTTGTTTGAGCGACGATTCTTCGCGCGCGATGTTCCCTGTTAATAACTCGTTCAAAATGCAAGAAATATGTTGACAATGGCAGTGACACATCGCAAACTCTGAAATCAGTGATGCTGCTGATAGCAAAATTGTCGGCAGAGACCGTTCAGTAACGAGGGAAAATCGTTCAGGAGGGTAATGATGCCAGCAAAGAAAAAGGCAGCAAAAAAGAAGAAACACTAAGTGCGTGAGAAGATCTCACGAAAGAGTTTGTAAGCCTCTCGACGAAAATCCTCGAGAGGTTTTTTGTTGTGGGCCAAGTAGTAGTTGTCGCCAGCGGCGGATCGTGCTAGAAACGCTGTAGCGGCGCGTGTTTGAGGTCATTGGCGGATTCTATGAGCGTTACCAAATTAAAAGCCAAACCAAGCGAAATTATCGTTCCCGACAAACTTTACTTCCGGATCGGGGAAGTGTCGGAGCTGTGCCGGCTGCCGGCATACGTGCTTCGTTTCTGGGAGACAGAGTTTCCCCAACTTAAGCCGGTCAAGAGCAGCACCGGGCAGCGGATGTACCGGCGCAAGGATGTTGAGGCGGTGCTTCGCATCAAGAAGCTGCTCTATGAAGAGGGCTTCACCATTGCTGGAGCGCGCCAGCAACTTCGATCTGAAAGCAAAGTTGAGAAGAACCAGGCGCCGCTGCCGTTTCCGGTGCAGTCGTCGACCGACTTGAAACGCATTCGGCACGGATTGCAGGAGATCCTGGGAATGCTGGTGGCGCGGCACTGAGGTGGGTTAGTTTGATCCGCGAAGTTGTGTCACTACCGTCGGGATGTCATTTTCCTGAAACAACCTAATGCCGGCGACCCCGCTGGCTCCCGCTTCAATACATAGATGAGCATTGTCCGTGGTCACGCCTCCTAAGGCTAGAACAGGAACGTGGCGTCGGCAAACTTGCCGGAGCTGATTTATGTCTGCGATTTTGGTCGATCCGCGTTTTTCAAATACTGGACCGAAGGTAACAAAATCCGCTGGGCGGGCGTGGACGCCCGCCGCTACACGATCAGAGGCGCTCTCGGCTGCGATCACATCAGCTTCGCTGTGGCACGAAACCGCGATGATTGGCTGGCGTGGACCTCTTGCTTCGCGCCAAATGCTTTGCACATCGGCAGGCAAGATGTCATTCGAAGTCAGGTGCACGCCATGAGCTTTGGCCGCGAGGGCGACATCGGTTCGGGAGTTGATCAAGAGACGCGTGCCGCTTCTCGACTCGCCGATGAGTTGCGCGGCAGCTTTAGCTAGAGACTCCAGTGCGCGTCCGGGGAGGTCTTTCTCGCGCAGCTGTACGTAATCGACTGTGGTCATCGCTGCTTCCGCGATTTTTTCCAGCAGACGTTCGCGGCGTTGGGATTCGGTTCCCGAAAACTGGGTGCGGTCGGTTATGTAATAGAGAAGCAAGGAATCAGTGTTTAGTGGCTAAGGATGATTTTTCACTTTAGGCCGCCACATCCCCACGGTGCCCGCTGACTACTTACCCACCCTTCGCAAAAACCGCGAAGGATGGGGCACCCTCGTCACAGGTGGCGCATGCGATGAAACCCGCCCCACTTTAAGTGACCCCTGTGGTTCCGCACTGGATCAGTCGCTTGTCATCCAATTACTAACGACTGACCACGGGCCACTATGGATTTGTTTTTGCAATCTCGGGCACTACTTCGCCCACGCGCTTCGGACGATCTGGACCTAAATGATGTTTGATCAGGCCCTCCCGGAGAAACTCGAAACCTTCCTCGGGATTGTCGACGATCTTGAAGAGTTCGAGGTCCTTCGGAGAGATGGCGGCGCCGTCAATCATGGTTTGGAAGTTGATCAGCTTTTCCCAATATTCACGGCCATAGATCACCACCAAAATTTTCTTTGCCAGCTTCTGGGTTTGGGCGAGAGTCAGAATTTCGAAGAGCTCGTCGAGCGTACCGAAACCGCCGGGAAAGATCACCAGGGCTTTCGCGAGATAGGCGAACCAGAATTTGCGCATGAAGAAGTAATGGAACTCAAAATTCAGCGCCGGCGTGATGTAGGGATTGGGATATTGCTCGAAGGGCAAGCGGATGTTGAGGCCGATGGATTTGGATTTTGCCTCCTGAGCACCGCGATTTGCGGCCTCCATGATTCCCGGGCCTCCGCCGGTGGTGACCACGAAACGGCGCCTGCGCGCGGGTATGGTCGCGGCCCACTCGCTCAACATGAAAGCCATGCGACGGGCTTCTTCGTAGTAGCGAGCCATCTCGAGATGGGAGCGGGCCAACTTGGCGTTCTCGCCTGAGTCGGCTTCTTGCACCGCTTTGCGCGCGTCTTCGAGGCTGCGAAAGCGGGCTGACCCGAAGAAGACAACTGTGTCTTGGATTTGCTCGCGGCGGAAGCGCGCCAGGGGTTCGACGTACTCAGACATGATGCGCAGGATCCGGCCGTCGGGGCTGTTGAGAAATTCCGGGTTTTCGTACGCCATGGGCGCGATTTTCTTTTCGGGAGGGATACTCATCGGTTCCTTTGTGTCGCTTGTAGAGAGCGGCTAGAGGTCAGGTTACAAATAAGGCTTTGCGATTTGCAGGATTGCATGGAGGCGTCCGAAGCGCGACTCAGGGTCGCGGATTCTCATGATAGTGAATCGCTTCCCAGAATCCCAGCCAGAGGTCCAAAATACCCAAGCCGCTGGCGAGGCCGCGGACGAATCCGCTGGAAACAAAATCGCGCAGGTTGGGCGATGTCAACAGTAAAGGATTGTCGGTCCATCGAGGCGTCCACGGAAGTATGATCAGCAGTACGCCCAAGGTCGCGCACATGGTCACGAATAGAAGAGAGCGGAATCGCCGCAGCCATAGGTGCGCGGTGGCAGGAGTTCGAGACCAGGTCCGCGCCGGAGGCTTTGGAGGATCAGCGGGAACGGTGTGCGCCTCGCGAGATGTGGTCGCCGGCGGGGTGGTAGGCTCAACGCTCAATACGCACTCCAGCCACATGACTCTAAGTCATCGCCGTTTTGATTCAGCCCCATGAAAGTATTTTACGGCCTGAGGGCCTTGATTCGCTCGGCTACATCGCGATAATCGATGTTGCTGCTGTAGACCTCGAGGAAATTGCTGAGTGCGGCAGGATTGTTGCCGGAGCTCTCTAGCGCAGAAGCCAATTCATAGTGCAGGGCGGTGCGAGTCTCCTGCTCCAGGTTGGGAAGCTTCAAGGCTTTCTCGTACCAACGCACTGCAACCTCGGGCATTTCCTTTTCAAGGAAGCACTGGGCCAGCCAGGTGTATGCCTGCATCAGGTTGGGGAAACTATGGCCGCGGTCGACGAACTGGCAGACCTTCTGCAGCTCTCCGATGGCTTCGTCGAGCAAGCCCATTTCGCGGAACGCTACTCCCAGGTTGTAGTGCGTCTCGGGATCTTCGTCCGCGCTGCCAGCGGCATCATGTTCAAGCTCCTGCTTGAGCTCGCCAAACATGCTGGATAAATCGACGCTCGATGCGGGATCGAATCTTTGCGGCGGTGGCGCAGCGTGGTTTGAAGGTGTAACGTGCGACGCCGCGGTCTGGACCGGCGCCGGGGTTGACACTGGCACCGGCGGCGGAGTTGGAGGCGCAACGGGAGCGGCGTGGCCGTGACTGGCCGAGGCGACAGCAGCCCGGGCACTGTGAGACTCGCTTTGCGGAATGACCTGAGGTGGTGAGATAGCCGCGGGTGCTGCTGGAATCGCAGGCGCAGCCGGCGGCACCGGAGTAGCTTCGACGATGAAATCGTTACCCAGCGAAGCTTCGAGATCGGCGACAAACTCATCGAGCGTCCCGGGCGCGAATTTTGATGTGGCTTGCACAGTGACGGGTGGGACCGCGTGCTGCACAGGCGCGGGCGCGGGATCCAGATTTTCCTGATGCGGCGGCTCGACTTCCGGCGCGGGCGCATTGAATACCGGCCGTTGGCTGGGCCAGGGTTGAGGCTGTGCCGGGGCATGAGCGGCGGGCGTCGGTTCCACGGTATCTTCCCCGAAAGGTGGCGGCGGCTCGACAACCTCCGAGTCGTCAATAGAAACTGGCGCTTCTGGTACGGGAGCGTGTGAAAGTTGTTTCGCGGAGTCAATTCCGCGACGAAGAAGTGAAAGCTCAGGTGCACCCGGCGCGACCGCTTCCAATCTTTCCAGGATGCTCTCAGCCTGCTCGGTCATACCTTGACCGATATAGAAGCGGACTTCTTCAATGGATTCTTCTAAATTGGGCGGGGCAGCTGCAGCGGCTTCTTCGGCGACTGGTGGTGCGACTTCCTCGTGAACGGCAGGGAGCGCGGCATCAGAGGCGCCGACTGGGTGAGGTCCTTCAATGGCAAAGTCCTGCTCCCAATCGTCTGCGGAGTGAGCTTCGGCGGAAGGTTCCGGAGCAGCGGCTGTGGGAAATTCCTGCGGCATCGCGGCAGCCGGCGCAGCGGAAGGAATTCCCGGGGCCGCTGGTGGAGCCTCTTGGTGAAAGAAAAGTCCTGAATGAGTGGCTGACGTGTTCGAGTCAGGTGCGGGTTGACCGGCTGATTGCGCAGCTGCCGCCTCGGCTTCCGCGAATGGATCAGGCGCTGGCGCTGCGATCTCGAATTCCTGAACGGCTGGCTGTTCGGCGGGCGGCGGAGCGATTGCCCGAGACTTGGCGGCTTTTGGCGCGCTGCGGAGTTCGTATTTTGCAGCCAGGTCGCTATACTTCGACGCCTCATCTGCATGGCCGGCATCGTGATAAATGCTTTCAAGGGTGCGACAGCAGACTGCGGCTTCGGCAAAGCGGCCGGCGCGAGTGTGCAAAGCCGCCAGCCTTTGATTCAAGCGCAGGTCGCGGGGCGCGGTAGGCAGTGCTGCGATCAGCGGATCGAGCGCCTTGGCCGGCATGTTATAAGACATGAACAATTCGGCGTCGGTGAGAGCGGCCTTCAGTGCGAGTGCCACCTCATCGTCGTATCGCTGCTCAATGAAAGGCGCGTTGGCTTCTAGTTCATCCATCAACCCAGCGCCTTCTTCGGCAGTAATGAGGTGCTCACCATCCGCTGCGCCCACCTGATTTGTCATTTGCTGGTAGTTCTGCGCGTGCATCGGGTTCGCAGGTTCCAGCTCGGTCAGTTTCTGGTAATAAGCCTGGGCCTTTTCGGGTTGGTTGGATTGCACATAGCTGTGCGCCAGCAGTTCGTAAATGTCGGTAAGTTGAGAGTTCTCGCCACCCTTTTGAAATATGGCGAGCACCTGTTCGAGCGTCCGGGGATCATCCTGGATGTAATGCAGGAGGGCGCGAAGCGCAGTGAATAGCTTCTCGGCGTCCGTGCGCAGTAAGCGATCGGTGAATTGCTCGTAGAGTTGAACCGCGTCGCGAGGCCGTTGTGCCTCTGCCATCGCCGTTCCACATTCAAAGATCGCAGACACGTCATCGTGAACGTTGGCCAGTTTAGCGGCCAGGGAAGAAGCGTCGTCGATGCGATTCGTATGCACGTAGGCCTGAAACAAAGCTCGAAGGCCATCGGCATTGTTATCGAGGTCAGAGACCTTGGCGAGGCACTGAATGGTTGCGTTGTAGTCGCCCTTTTCGGCTGCGGCGCGGCCACGAAGCACGAGCGCGTAATTGTTTTCGGGATCGAGCTTCAACATGCGCTGCAGAATTTCATCTGCGGCGGCCAGCTGTCCCTTAGAGCGAAGGCTTTCGGCGGCGGCCGTCAGAAGCTGCCAGGCGTCGTCCTTTTTGCCCATGCGCATGTAGGCTTCGGCGAGACGCACTCGCATCGGAACATTGTCTGGGTCCATCTCCAGGGTTTTCTGGAAAATTCTGATTGCCTGTTCAACCTGGCCAGACTTGAGAAAATCTTCTGCGACCTGCAGGTATTGAGCGCGGGCATCATTGAACAAGCCTTGTTGAGTGTAGAGTTCCGCCAATCGCAATATAGATTCAGTGGAGGTCTTTAACTTGCTCAACTTCTTATACATGGCGATGGCTTTGACGGTGAAACCTTGTGCCGCATAGGCCTCGCCAACATTTTTGAAGCACTCCGCAGCCTTCTCCTGATCACCGCTGCGCGAGTAGAGATCGCCGATGGTATTCAGTACGGTCAGGTCTTTGGGATCAGCTTTCAGGACCTTTTCGTATTCGGAGATGGCGTTCTGTAACTTACCCTGCTGGACAAACTTCTCCGCAGAGCTCAGAACCTTCTGTTTGTTGAACCCGAAACCAAACGCCATAAGCTTTTCCGACTCCAGGTCCGTGCTTTTCCCCGCCCTTGGAACTGATGGTCAGCTGCGCGGCAGTTGCCGGGGCAAGCCTGGGACGGCCATTCGGACATGGTCATTGTACGGCTGGCCAGTCTAATTCGTATGGTTACTAAGGATTACCAGAGGAGGGTGTACAACCGGGTTTGGACGGAGATGAATCAGGTTTCGATGCCCATGTAGCAGACCCGTCCAACGAGGTAGTCGTGAAGTCCCTCGCCTTCAGCCATGGTGAGGATTTCCACCGTATGGGTCTGATTGTGCGGTCTTAAGACGATATTTCTGCCGGCTAATTCCACGTAGCGGACGATGCAGGAGTCCTTCGTGCGTACCGCATACATATTCAATTCGTTCTTGCGGTAGGGCTGAAGAGAATTGTAGTGACGATCAATGAGAACGGTCGCGCCGGGCAAAAGACGGGGATACATACTCATGCCGTCACCCGCGATCTTGATGGCCACGAAGCGCTCCCAGTCTGCGCGCTTGCCGTGCATGTCAGGCCGCAGCTTGCGCAGAAAACCGCGCTTAAATTTCTGGATCTCGCGCACCTTCATGCTCATGATGAGCGGCTGGTTGGCGGCGACGTCTCCCTCGACGACGAAGATGTTTTCGAATTCATCATCGCTGGGTGGGGTGACGGTGGCGCGTTTGTTGACTTCGTCCGGGTCGAGCAGGTCAAGTACTGACAGGCGCTGAACGCTTAAGACCCGATCCATACCGTCCAGACTCAGGCTGCGTTTGCGGTTCAGGAAATTGGAGATATGGGCCTGCCGGAAACCGGTCTGAATGGCCAGCCGCAGGCCGGTGAGTTCACCTTCGTCAATACGTTCCCATAGGGCTTTGCGCAGATTTTCTTGCAACGCTTTGAACTTCATGGGCGCGAGTATAGCACTCGCTATATCACCTGGCTATTACCATAAAATTAGATTCAACTAACAGGTGTGGGAAAGCCCGCGAGTTGCCGCATATCAGCGGTTTTCCACTACAATCCACAACCAAAGTGCGCCTGTATGTAACCTCGGCTTCTGTTACTTCTCATGCAAGTCCCACGCCCACAACGGTATCGCCTTTTTTGTTGGTTTGCCTTGACTCTCGAAAACTGGCAGCTATAGCATCAGCCAACCGATATAACTGGGGTTTGCGTTTGAGGGGAGAAAGAAGGCCTCATGTGTGAAATAACACGAGGAGCGGAAGAATCCGGGTTCACGGAATTCCGCCGTAAAATCCGCGCTGCCGAGGTGCTTTCAGCCGCAATGCAGCGTTTACTTTCCGACATTCACTTCAATGGCAAGGTAAGCGTGATCATCCAGAACGGGCAAGTGCTCAAATCAGGTTACGAGGAAGGATATTTTCGGCACCACTCCGCCACTTGAAAGTGGAGAGTAGTACGCGTAACTGAATAATCCAAACAGGTCGTCGTAACAGAAGCGGGCCCTGTAGCCGGTAAATCCGGCCGCAGGGCTTTTTTTATCTCACTCTTTCGCGTGGAGGCGATGTATGGAGCTGCAGGACGTTAATGCGATTCAAATGGAACTCAAATATTGCGAGCGTTGTGGCGCACTGTGGTTGCGACTCACGGGCTCGGACCTCATCTTTTGCTCGCCGTGCTCGGTGGTATTGGCCGGTCTGGCGCGGGATCCGCGGTTCAGGGAGCATCGAGGATCGACCTCGCGCGGCGCAGAACGCGAGCGAAAGGTCAACAGCGCGTTCTGGGGCGAAGGGGGGAACGCATGAATTCCAGCCAAGCGATTATTGCTAGCGAGTTCTTTCTGGCCAGCGGTGAGTGTACGGGCGAGGACGCCCGTACCCCCATTAACGAAGAAAATAAAAAGGGCTTCCGATCGGATATTGGCCGCGATCCTGATCTCTGGCTTTACCGCGAGCGCACCATTGCTCTATTGAAGCGCTATTTGCGAATCTCGATCGAAGTGGGGCGGTTGCCTTCACTACTGGGGCGCGAACTATTTCGTTCCAAGGTGACGTCGTACCGAATGTCGAGTTTTGAAGACGCGGTGATCTTTGTGCACGATGTCGAGCGCGCTCTCGATCAGTTGGACAGTTTCGGCAAGGACCTGGTGGCGGTAATTATCTTTCAGGACTACTCCCAGGATGAGGCGGCGGAGATACTGCATTGCGCGCGCCGCACCGTGTGCCGCGAATTTCCGGAAACCGTGGACAAGATAAGCGAATTGTTTCTGGATGGTGGTCTGCTCAATCGCCTGCCTCCGAGGCGACCTGTGGAAAATTCTTGTCAAGGGGGTAAAAACACCCAATTCTCCGCAAGCTCATGCAAATAAGCCGAATATAAATGTGCAAAGTATGGCACAATTACCTTTTCAGAATGCTATTCTGAAAATAGAGAGTAAGGAAAAAGAGCGCGCCAGTCGCGCTCTTTTTCTTTTTGTGCTCCGAGGCTTCTATGGTAATGCTCAACCGACAAGCCGATCCGGCCGAAGAACTTTCCGATCTGCGCCGAAAAATCAGTGAATTGGTTGCGCGAAATGCGGTTCCCATGGTGCAGCAGGCCATCGATGCGGTACGCGAAGAAGGCCAGTACCAGGCGATTAAGTATCTTTTCGAAATGATCGGCTTATATCCGGCCAACGCTCAGGATGACGCTGAGTCGCAGGACTCGCTGGCCCAGGTATTGCTGGAGCAGTTAGGCCTGGCGCCTCCGCCGCCAGGTGAACAGGCGCCGCATCGTCGAGCAAAAGCCAAAGACCGCCATCCCGTAGAATGAATAAGAACAATTGGGAGCGCGCTGGGTCACGTTTTACCGAAGCGCTGCAACGCCAGGCAGGACTGGTAGCGTCCAACGCTGGTTGCAGGGTTGACCTTGCGCGCCGAAAGGAACGAAAACTGGGGATGGACATTACGTGGATTACCAGCCGAATCGGCCTTGGCGGCGGCATTTGGAACGAAGAGAACATGGCGGAAGTGGCTCGCATGGGAATTACCCATGTGATCGATATGCAAATCGAATTTGACGATACGCCGTTGGCCGAGCCGCATGGAATACAGGTTTTGTGGAATGCAACCGACGACGACTTTCAGCCCAAGCCTGCGGAGTTGTTTGAACGCGGTGTCGCGTTTGCCACGGAAGCTCTGGAACAGCCGGACAGCAAGTTGTTCATTCATTGCGCCGCTGGAGTGCATCGCGCGGCGATGATGACGCTCGGGGTGCTGTGCTCGATGGGATGGGAAATGGGGACGGCGATGGAGACGATCTCGGCGCGGCGACCGGTGGTTGATTTTGCGGACGTATATGTCAACAGCGTGGAAAACTTTTTGCAACAGCAGGTGAGGAGCGGCGACTAGAAGCTCTTCTCAGGATTCACAATTCGGAGGATTTTATGTTGCAAGCAAGCCGCCGGCTACGGCGGCTTTTTTATTTGTGGCTGGGATGCGCGTGCCTGGCGCTCGGGCAAGCGCTAGCCCAAGGACCGACGCTCACCACAGTGTCGGACACGGTTTATCGGGCGGATGGTTCGCCGGCGTCCGGGACCATTTTGATTTCATGGCCGCCATTCACCACTGCCAGCGGCGCGACCGTGGCTGCTGGGAACACCAATGTTGCGCTTGGGACCAATGGCAGCTTTACCGCTCAGCTGGCACCGAATGCCGGCGCAAGCCCAGCTGGCACGGTTTACACCGTGACTTATCAGCTGACGGATGGCACGGTGAAGACCGAGAACTGGTCGATCGGAACCGCTTCGCCGGAGACGATTTCTCAAGTGCGAACGCTTGCTGGAACAACTACTCAGTTGGCGCAAGCTGCGACTCAGCAATATGTGAATGCGCAGCTAGCAACCGTTGTTCACCTAAGCGGAAGTGAAATTATTACCGGCGCGAAGAATTTCGCGGTTTCGCCGGTGCTGCCAACGCCCTCGCAATCTGGACAAGCGGTCAATAAGGCATACGTGGATTCGGCGGTCACGAATTCAGGTAGCGGAAATTTCGTCGCTAAGGCCGGCGATACGATGACCGGGCCTCTCACATTGCCCGCAGATCCCGTTGCATCGCAGCAGGCAGCGGACAAGCATTACGTAGATTTCATCGCCGCCAATAAGGCCGACCTTGCGGGTGGCCGAGTTCCAACCGTGGAGTTAGGCACGGGGACAGCGAACAACACTGTATGCCTGCATGGAGATTCGACCTGGGGGGGATGCGGGACGGGCGGTGGCTCGGGCTTGACCGCGGGAATGCTGGCGATCAAATATGCGACCGATTTTGGATGGAGTCAAAGTCCGGGGAACAATCTGAGCACGGCGGGCGCGCAGTTAGTAAATCTGGCGCAATGTCCTCTTGGCGTTAGCGGGACAGAATCGCAATATTACGTTTACATTTCCGGCACGGGAACTGCAGAGGCCGTGCTGGTCACGGGTGGGACCTGCGCGGGGAATGGATTAGCTGGAACTTTGCAGTTCACAACGGTGAACTCGCATCCGCCAGGCTATTCAGTCGGCAGCGCGTCGGGTGGGTTGCAGGAAGCGCTGATCGCGGCTCGTTTCGCCCCAAGCAATCCCACGGGAACTTCGCAGTCGGGCAAAGTGATTGTGCCGCCGGGCGAACTCAAGCTTTTCGCGCGGGTCTCGATTCGCGCTTCGAATATTACAGTCGATTTCAGCGGTTCAATCGTTGAATGCTGGATGAACGATACCTGTCTGTTCGTAGGCGACACTATAAATTCCAGCACTTATTCGGATATCACGCTGGTGAACCCGCGCGGACGCCCGGCGATAGCAAATGGGATTGCGCCCTTTATTGAGGTGAACGCGCAAAAAACTCGGCTATTAAATGTGGCGACAAGGCAGCCAGTCACTGGAGGGACATTCGGCTCGCTGGTGCAAGTAGATGACGATCAGGCATTTTTGCTCGATGGACTTGATACGACGCTCGGCGGTGGATTGCGCTGCGACAGTACAGTCTGCGGTCCGGCGGTCTACGCGCCTGGGCCTTTCAATGTTTTCTCCGCGGTGGGGTGGCTGAAAAATCTAAATATTTCCCTGCAATGTGCCGGCAATGGCGTGGACTGGGAGAGCGGGAACACCGTTCGGATCTCCGACAGCGTGATTCAAGGGTATGCGCAGTACGGCGTGCGCGGCGGGACGAAGCGCGGCGGTTTCGGCGGGATGGATATCGAGAATCTTTATGAGGAAGTTGGCACCTGCACCAACCCCTTGGGAAATATTGGCCAGGCGGGCGCGATTGTGCAGGGGAATACGGTGAAGATTGCGGGCGGCGAAGCGCCGTCGGGAGCGGTGCCGCTGTTTGCCAATACTGGGGCCACGGATTACCGGTACTACGTGGTCGCGCAGAGCACGAGCAATGGCGCCAGCAATCCTTTATATGCGGGGCGGGCGCTGACCAACGGTACCGGAAATATAACCGTGACAACAGCTGACATTGCGGGCGCCACGAGCTTCGATCTGTTGCGAGTGACGGTAACCGGGGTTGAGCAGGCCCCGTTTAATAACGGAAATTTCGCGGTGGCCACCGGTGTGACGAGGGCATCGGCCTGCGCAAACGGTGTCTGCACCTTTACCGATACTCAGGCGGCACTGCACAGCTACACGGTGGCGACACCGGCTTACTATCCGCTGCTCACTTACTGGCCGGGAAATTTGATTCTGGGCGCCGCTTCAGATTCGAACAGCGTGCTGAGTTCAGCACGCGCCTGGCTGCAAAATACGCCGAGCAGCATAGTTGGGGTGGCCGGCATGGCCGAGCCTTCGGTGATCGCAACCAATTGCGATGCGGTGACACAATGGACACCAACCTGGCTGAGTTGCTACTCGGCAATGGCGCCGAGTGTCTTCTTTCAACAAGGAGCGCTGTTGCTGGCGGCCAAACCGAACCAGGACGCGGGCGGCACCCTGAATTTGAAAGGCCGGCTGAATTTTCCGACGCTGGGGACGGGGCCAAGCCACATTATTACGCTGTCGGATTCTAATTTTCAGAAGACTATTGCCAGCCAGAACAACCGGCCGACGAACGATCCGAACGATGCGTTTGTGGGTTACGACCGCGGCGATGGGAATCCCGCGAATATCGGTATCAGCTTCGGCGCGCCCAAGTCGATATCGAATTACATCGGCAACGTCGGCGATGGCACCAGCTGGTTGGAGCGTCTCAGCAGTGCGTTGAAGGAATTCAAGACTAACGTTCAGATGGACGCGGCTCTGACGGTGACCGGCAGCGTGCAAGCAACCTCATTTATTTCGACCGGCAGCGGTCCGTGGAGTTTGCAAGGCGGATTCGGAACGCTGACTACTGCGCCGAGCGGGCAATCGCTAATCGGTTTCGGCGCCAATGGAAAATTGCAAGTTTCAGAAAATGGCGCTGCGCTGCTGGAGGTCGCCAAGCTCGATACCAGTGGGAATGTAGCGACGGCGGTTGCGTTGGGACAAACTCCAACGCAATGCACGGGCAGCTTCGCGACTGGAATTCAGGCAAACGGTAATGCAAACTGCAGCACGGCTGATCAGATACAGCTGGCGGAAACGGCGGCACCGACGGGAGTTGCGAATTACGGCATCTTCTGGTTCGATTCGACCTGCCACTGTCCCAAAGTGATCGACAACAACGGGCAAGCTGTGCAGTTGGGATTGTCGAACGTATTCAATCAGGATTCAAACGGAACCAATCCATCGAACACGTTGGAAGAAGTGAATGGGACGAATCCGCAGGCATTGCGGGTGTACGGTACCTGGACAAATTCGACGAACTGGGAGCGAACCGGGCTTGCGTGGGACCAAAGCGACAGCTACTTTGTTCTGAAAAACGAGAACGCCGGTAGCGGAAGCCAGCGCGGGGTTGGGTTCTGGATCGGCTCGAATATTCGTTGGGCAATCGATACCGCGTCAAATTTGAAACCGTTCGTAGACAACCTCTACTCGCTGGGTTCAACCACTTTAAGGCCTGCGACCGGCTATTTCGGTACCGCAGTTTACACGCCGGCTTTGCTGTTGCAAGGCGGCGCCAACACATCCGGGGGCCCGGTAAATGTGACCGCTCAGACGGCCGCGATAACAACCACCAACCTGCTGACGGGAGCAACCGTCGGAGAGTACGCGATCAACGTTTATCTCGAATCCGACGCGTCGTGCTCGTCGCCCGGATCGGCAGCTGTATCCGTGACCGTAGGCTGGGGCGACCGGACTGGCGGGCGGACCATGACGGTGCCGCTGCAGGGATCAGGAATTACCAGTGGCGCACTTGCGTTGGGGTCTACCGCAAACTTCGGCGAGGCTGCATTGACGATCTGGAACAACTCTGCAAGTAATAATCTGACTTACTCGACCAGTTATACGGCATGTACAACCGGAACGGGCACCTATGCCCTGTACATCACTTACCGAAGAGTGCAGTAAGGCTGACTTCGCTCATAACGTAAAAATCAGCAACTAGGAGTTCCCGTGACACCAGTTCGCTTACTGCTGGCGATTATAGTTTTCTGCGCAGGCGCGAGCGCCGCGACTTACTACGTGGACCCCGCTGGCTCCAATGCCAACGATGGACTTTCCCCGCAGACGCCGTGGCGCACGCTGCTCAAAGTCGGGATATCAACTTTTCTGCCGGGCGATTCGATTCTGTTCAAACGGGACGGGGTGTGGAATGAGTGGCTCACACCGCCTTCTAGCGGCACGGCCGGAAACCTAATCAAGTACGACGCTTATGGAAACGGGCGCCCGCCGGAGCTTACGGGGCGATACACGACGACCAGCGCGCAATGGACGAACACATCGGGCAATGTGTGGCAAATCACGCTCACCGCGACGCAGGCGATTTCGCAGTTGAATTTCGTGCAATTCGGCAGCATCTGGGGAAACTCACAAGTATCCCAAGCCGCGCTGGCTCACAACCGGGATTGGTACTACGACAGCGTCAACCAAATCCTTTACGTGTATTCATCCAGCGTAAATCCGGTCACCGGCTATGGATCGGTTACGCCAATCATTTTGAGCGGGCAGTCGCTGGTCAATATTAATAATGTGAGTTACATCGAAGTGCGCTGGAGTGACGCCGGCTGGGGCCAATTCAACGACGAAAACCTGGCAGGACGTTTTACTACGCAGGCTTTCACTCTGCCGCGGCTGACCAAAGTCGAGGATTATTTCTTGCGCCAGTTTGATGCCTCGGTCCCGCCTAAATATTCGCGGCACACGACAGCGCTGCATATCGATTATCCGTTTTAAAAAAGCCTCTAGCCTCTAGCTACTAGCTTCTAGCAAATCAATTTTTGCTGGTGGCAAGATGCAAAGCTAGAGGCTAACAGCTAACAGCTGCTCTATGATCAACCGAACCCAAGATCCGAGCGACGAAACGACTCGCATGCGTGAACCTACCAAACAATCACTCGTGGTGCGTGTGACCGACAACGATTTTCAGTGCGAGGTGCTGTCGAAGCTGGCCAGCCTGGAAACTAAGATGGAAATGCTGGTGGGAGGCGGGCAGCCGGGGCGAATGAGCCTAGTGGAGGACCGAGTGAACACCCTGGAACGCAACGATGTACGCCGCGGAGTCTATGACCGTTTGGTGAATGCGGCGTTGACTACAGCGATCAGTGTATTGATCGCGCTACATGATCGATGGTGGAAATAGGTAGAGACGTAGCAAGCTACGTCTCTACAGGATTTCGCCGTTTAACGGTTTAGCTTTTTGGCTGTGAGCTCACAGCTTTTGGCCACGCCGCAGTTAGATGACACGTAGACTCTCCAGCAATATATCCACTTCTTCTTCGGTGTTGTAGTGAACCAGCCCGATCCTCAGGAATCCACCGGTTTGTTCCACGCCCAAGCGTTCCGTGAGGTTGATGGCGTAGTAATTGCCGTCCCAGGTGAAGATGCCGCGCTCGCCGAGTTTGGTGGCGAGTTCGAGCGGAGTGTGGCCGTCGATGCGCACGGCGAATGTCGGACAGCGTGATTCCAGGCGGGCCGGATCGCTGACGCCGTAGAGTCGCAGTCCGGGAATTTCTCTCAGTCCGCGAAGCATGCGCTCCGTTAGTTTACGTTCGTGTGATTGAATCGCGTTGTAGGCCGCACCCAGGGCCCGCCGCCGGTCAGAACACGACGCCACACGTTTGCCCAGTTCCGCCAAATATTCAACACAGGCTGTGATCCCTGCGATGCATTCATGGTTAAGTGTGCCCCACTCCCAGCGCTGCGGGACGGCGTTGGTGTTGGCGCGAACTTTGTAAGGCTGAAGCCCCGTCAGATGTTCGCGCTTGCCGTAAAGTACACCCATGTGCGGGCCAAAGAATTTGTAGGTCGAGCACGCAAGAAAATCGCAATCCAACTCGCGAACATCAATCGGCCCGTGCGGCGCGTAGTGTACGGCATCGATGTAGGCCATCGCGCCGGCATCATGGGCGAGGCGAATGATGGTCTTCACATCGTTGATTGTGCCCACCGCATTCGAGGCGTATCCGACCGCGACAACTTTCGTTCGCGGTGTAATTTTGCGCGCCAGGTCATCCAGATTTAACGTGCAATCATGCTCGTTGATGTCGGCGAACTGGATCTTCACGCCGCGTTCTTCGAGTGCCCGCCACGTAGAGACGTTGGCATCGTGATCGAGATGGGTGAGCAGAATTTCGTCTCCAGCTTTCAGCTCTCGACCGATGGCCCGGCTGATGGCGAAGGTCAGAGTGGTCATGTTGGGGCCAAAAATAATTTCGTCGGCGTCGCAGCCGAGAAAATCTTCCATGGCTGAGCGAGCGCCAGCGATCACCTGGTCTGTTTCTCGGCTGGTTGCGTAGGCGCCGCAGGTATTGGCGTTATGCGTACTGAGGTAATCCGAAATTGCGTCGATGACGCGTTGCGGAATTTGGGTTCCGCCCGGGCCATCGAGAAATGCCGCAGCATGTCCGTTCACTTCGCGCGATAAAGATGGGAATTGCGCGCGCACCCAAGCCAGGTCGAGCGGCTTGATTGCCTGCGCCGGCTGCATAGTGTCGAGTATTGAACTTTTCATTTAAATTGAGACCCAAAACGCGCCAAGTTCTTGGCGCTCGCCGCGTCTTTCGGCAAATTTGTCTTCCAAAAATCAGGGTAGCAGGCGCTCACCCCATCGTACTTACGCGCTCGGGTTGAATCTTGTATATGACCCGGGTCTCGCTGGGCTGGCGGTAGGGATACTTGTCCGCGCCTAAATATTTCTTTGCCATTTTGTCGATGTGCGCGTCCGCGCCCTCTTCAGTGATTTCGGCAATGCGTCCGCGGATTTCGAGATAACGATACGGATTTTCCGGATCGATAATAGCCATGGCTACCCGCGAGTCGCGTCGCATATTTTTGTCCTTCTGGCGCCCACGGGCGGTATTCACCAGCACCAAATCGCCCTCCAGGTCGACCCACACGGGAGTGACCTGCGGGCTGCCATCGGGCATGAGCGTGGCCAGGCTGGCAAACGCACGTTTCGTAAAAAGATCGCGATACTTATCAGGAATAGATTGCGACATCAGTTCCTCCTTACAGGAACGGCACGAGCAGCATTATAGACGGTGGCGATGATGAGAGAGCTCACAAGTAGTGCAGCTTACCGCACTACTTCACCGAGTTGACCGCGGCTTCCACCACGTTATCAATCGTGTCGGTAACAAGCTTAGGTTGAACGCTCAGATTGTTGGAAACGATGGAGAACACAATCTTCTGGCCTTTGGGCGTCACAGCATATCCGGCAAGGCTTTTGACGCCGCCCAGGGATCCGGTTTTGCCATAAATGTGCGCCGCCGGATTGAGATCTTTGAAGCGGTCGGCAAGAGAACCATCGCTGCCGGCAACGGGGAGTGAATCGCGGAATTCGGCGCCCCATTTTTGCGTCGCTGCATATTGCAGGAGTTGGACGATGGCATGCGGGGTGACCAGATTTTGCCGAGACAATCCCGATCCATCGTAGAAGTCGTACTCATCGCTCGAAATCCCGGCGTTGTTCAGAAACCCACGAAGCACTTCGAGTCCCGCCTGTACGGTTCCAGCCGTGCCTTTTTCGCGACCCAACAATCGCAACAGGATTTCCGCATGCAGGTTCTGGCTGACTTTGTTGATGACCGAAATATCCTCAGAGAGCGGCGCCGACTGATACTCCGCCAGCACTAGTGGCCCGGCAGGATTGGTCAAAGCGTTAGCGCCACCGCCGCGACTCGCCACCACAGTGCTGGTGAACGTTGAAAGATTGGCGAGCTCGGTGTGCCGAGTCCGCTGCTTTCCGTAAACCTCAATGCCTCGCACTTCGAGCAGGTGACGGAACAGATTCGCGGCGAACTCCGCTGGATCTTCGATCGCCAGGCCTTCATTCGCGCCGGTATCGTCGACAGGAATCGTTCCCCACAGCGTCAACTGCGTCGAGCCCGGTTCGCGGTTGATATAAAGTCTGCGTGCGCTGCCAGTCGGAGTCGTCATCAGGCGATTGTCGATGGTGTAGTAATCGGCAAACGGCGTCACGCTCACGAAGGCTCTATCGCCCGGATGGGCACCCGGCAGAATGCTTACAAAAACCACATTGTCGTTTATAGTCAGCGCCGATACCGGCGCGCCATCTGCCCACACCAAATCGTCCTGGCTCCAGCCGTCGCCATACCGCTCGAAGGCGAAATACGAATCGTCGGCGATCAGGTCGCCATCGACGTATTTCACACCCTTCTTCGCCAGTTCATCCGCCAGTTGCTCCAGGACCTTGGTCGGATCGGCATCACGTTGGGTGTGCGTGTTGTAGGGCATTTCGCGTCCGGAGAGAGTGGGGTCGCCACGGCCGATCAGGATTACGTCGCCGGTTAGCCGGCCATATTTGTCGAGTGAACCGTTGGTCTCAACTGTGGTGCGGAATTTGTAGTCTGGGCCGATGAGGGCCAATGCGGCAGCTGTAGTGAACAGCTTGGTGTTCGATGCAGGCGTAAAAAGTTTGGTGGAATTGAGCGAATAGAGAACTTTGCCGTTTGTGGCTGATGCGATCTCAATTCCCCAGAACCCTCGCGCCAGATCAGGCTGAGACAGAATGGTTTCGATCTGCTTTTTAAGGGAGATGTGCGGCTTACGCGCCGCGGCGGCCACGTCCTGCGTGAGGAAAATGCACGCGAGCGTCGTGACTAATGCAAGCAAGTGACGATATCGCATCTACACTGCTGATTTTAGCATTGGCAAACTAAAGCAAATGTCCTAGGCGCCACTTCGGAGTAATTGCTTGGGGGGAGCGCCGACCTCGCCGTGAGAGAAGATCCTCTTTGTTTTTGTCGGCGCTCTTTACCGCCTTGGCGGTTAAAGCTTTTCGTATTTGTTGTTGAATTGTGCGGTTGACGGCAGCCCGCACCTCCATTTTGTCGGAGCAATGAGAGAATTAGATCGTGCGCCCCGTCTTTACATGGAATCTGGGCATCCGTTCGCTCGAACTCGGCAAGCGAACGCTGGTCATGGGAATTGTGAACATCACTCCGGATTCCTTTTCCGATGGCGGAGAGCATCTGGCGCCCGACTCAGCCGTGGCCCACGCGCTGAAATTGCTCGACGAGGGCGCCGACATCATTGATATCGGGGGAGAATCTACGCGGCCGGGAGCGCGTGTGGGAGCCGAAAACCCTGCGGTTTCGGCGGAGGAAGAATTGCGGCGCGTGCTGCCCGTGATTACGGCGGTCAAGAAGGCGCGTTCGTCAGCGATTCTTTCCATCGACACTTACAAGGCAAACGTTGCGCGCGCCGCGGTCGAGGCTGGAGCGGAAATTGTGAATGACGTGTCCGGATTGCAATGGGACGCAGCGATGGCGACCGCTCTCGGTGGCCTGAGTTGCGGAGTCGTCCTGATGCACACGCGTGGCCGCCCAGATGAATGGCGCTCGCTGTCAAGCGTCCCGGATATTGTGATGCTGACCAGGAAGGAGCTTTGCCAGCGCACAGATGCCGCAATAGCGGCCGGAGTTAAACGCGACCGCATCGTCATAGATCCCGGCTTCGGCTTTGGAAAAAGATTCGAAGAGAATTACCCACTGCTGCGCCGCCTCGGCGAATTGCAGGAACTGCGATTCCCGCTGCTGGCGGGAGTTTCGCGTAAATCGTTCCTTGGACGCGCTTTGGCTACTTCAGCAACCGGCGAAAAGAAAGACGCACCAGTGGAAGCGCGCGTTTCCGCCACACTCGCCGCCGAGGTGGTTGCGGCGCTGAAGGGCGCCCACATCATTCGTACGCACGATGTGAAGGCAGCTGTGGAAGCGCTTCGCATTGCCGATCTCGCATCCAACTGATGCTCAATGGATCCTCTCACTAAGCTTTTCCGAAGTTACGCCTGCGAAGCCTTGAAACCTAAAAACGCCGATCGCTGCATAAGGTAAAGTAGGTACAGCAGCATTGCTTACACGGAAGGAAGTCTATTGAGTTCAGGCATTCGCAACATAGCGATTATCGCGCACGTCGACCACGGCAAGACCACGCTGGTGGACGCCATGCTGCGCCAGAGCGGCACATTCCGCGCCAATGAGGCCGTCGTCGAACGAGTCATGGATTCGAACGAGTTGGAGCGCGAGCGCGGCATCACTATTCTGGCCAAGAATACCGCGATTTTTTATCACGACGTGAAGATCAACATTGTGGATACCCCGGGCCACAGCGACTTCGGTGGCGAAGTGGAACGCGCGCTGAAGATGGTGGATGGCGCCATGCTGCTGGTGGACGCCAGCGAGGGCCCGCTGCCACAAACCCGCTATGTGCTGAGCAAAGCGCTGGAATCGAGGCTGCCTCCGATTGTGGTGATCAACAAAATCGATCGTCCGGATGCGCGTCCGCAGGAAGTGCTGAACGAAATCTACGACCTCTTCATCGACCTTGATGCCGTCGAAGAGCAGCTGGATTTTCCCGTGCTCTACACCAATGCCAAGGCGGGCACAGCCTCGACCGATATCAGGGGCGGAGGCGAAGATCTGCAGCCGCTTTTCGAAGCAATTGTGAAACGCATTCCTGCGCCCAAAGGCGATGCCGCTGGCCCGTTGCAGATCCTGGTGGCGAACCTTGATTACAGCGATTACCTGGGACGGCTGGCGATTGCTCGAGTCTTCAACGGCACCATGCGCACCGGAGAAGAAGTCGCGATTGCCAAACTCGGCGGCGCAATCGAGAAGACGAAAATTACAAAGTTGTTTTCTTTTTCAGGATTGAAGCGCACTGACATCACCCAAACCGAGTTGGGCGACATTATCGCCGTCGCGGGAGTTGAAGGCATCACCATCGGCGAGACCATTACCGATGTCGAAAATCCCGCGCCGCTTCAACACATCGCCATCGACGAGCCCACGATTGCCATACAGTTCACCGTGAATACTTCCCCGTTCGCGGGACGCGATGGTCAATATGTCACCTCGCGAAACCTGCGGGACCGTTTGCAAAAAGAATTGCTGACGAATGTTTCCATTCGCGTGGAAGAAACCGAGAGCACGGATTCATTCAAAGTCATGGGCCGGGGCGAGCTGCAGCTCTCGATCCTGATCGAGATGATGCGCCGCGAAGGCTACGAACTGATGGTGGGCAAGCCGGAGATTGTCACTAAGCGCGTCGATGGAAAGTTGATGGAGCCGGTGGAGCACCTGACCATCGATGTCCCGGAAAATTTCGTCGGCGTGGTGATGCAACAACTGGGCGAGCGCAAAGGCGAAGTCGCCAACATGCACAACCACGGGTACGGCCGGGTGCGAGTGGAGTTTCGCGTGCCCAGCCGCGGCCTGATCGGCTTGCGCAGCCAGTTGCTGACCGATACGCGCGGCACCATCGTGATGAATTCGCTGTTCGATGGATACATCGAATGGCAGGGCGAGATTCCGCACCGGCCAACCGGGCGCGCTGGTTTCCGACCGCAACGGCGTGACCACGTCCTACGCGCTGTGGAATTTGCAGGAGCGTGGTGAGTTGTTCGTTGGACCAACGGTCGATGTTTACGAAGGCATGATCATCGGCGAAAACGCCAGAGACACCGACCTCGACGTGAACGTGGTCCGCGAGAAGAAGCTGACCAACATGCGCTCGTCGACAGCGGATGAAGCCATCCGACTGGTCCCGTTCAAGCAGCTGAACCTTGAACAGGCCATCGAGTTCATTGCAGATGACGAGTTTGTTGAGGTCACGCCTAAGTCGCTGCGGCTGAGGAAAAAGGTGCTGCAGGCGGGCCTGCGAAAGAGACGCAACGTTGGGGCGATGGTCGAGTCCTCTTAGCGCGAACCTTGCAGTTGATCCCGACGGGCATTTCAAATTTGGTCAGCCAACGGCCCCCTGCTGTGCGATAATTCTCCGCGATTCTGGTTTAACGTTTTTCTATTGAGAAAATCATCACACTCGCAGGAGAGATTGTCCGCCATGAATAAAAATTGGACTCGTCGGGACTTCATTCGGGTTGGAACTGCTTCCGCCGCCACAGGAGCCGCGGCAAAATTCACTCTGCTCGAGCCCAAAAATGTTTGGGCATCGCCCAAGCCAGTGGGACCCAGCGATACCGTGCGCTTCGCCTCCATCGGAACCGGAGTGCGCGGTTGCGAGTTGTTGAGCGCAACCACGCATGTGCCCGGCATTGAGTGCGTTGCGGTGTGCGACCTTTATGATTCGCGCCATACTGCAGCACAGGAGTCGGTCAAGAATCCGAGCGTTCCGGCCACGCGGAATTACAAGGAAATCCTGGATCGCAAAGATGTGGACGCAGTCATCATCGCGGTTCCCGACCACAATCATCGGCGAATTTTCGAAGACGCTTGTGCCGCCGGCAAAGACGTTTATTGCGAGAAGCCAATGTCGCACACTGTCGAAGACGGATTCTCCATGATCGACAAGGCGCAGAAGGCGAATCGGATCGTGCAGATCGGCAGCCAGCGAGTTTCATCGATCGTGTATGCACAGTGCAAGGAGCTCTACGACAGCGGAAAGCTTGGCGACGTGTACCACATCGAGGCTTATTGGGACCGCAACTCGCCCAGCGGCGCGTGGGTCTATCCGATACCGCCGGATGCGAGTGAGCAGACCATCGATTGGAACGCTTTCCTGGGCAACGCGCCCAAGCGGGCGTTTGATCCGGTGCGGTTTTTCCGCTGGCGTTGCTTCACCGACTACGGCGAGGGTCTGGCGGGAGATCTGTTCGTGCACTTGATTTCCGGGATCAGTTTCATTGCCGGTATCAACACCGTAGCCCAACGAGCCCAGTCCACCGGAGGACTGTTCCACTTTAAAGATGGGCGCGATTATCCAGACCTGATTGAAACGTTCTACGAATATCCGAATTTTCGGGTTTACCTGCGCTGCAACTTGATGAATGACCAGGGAGACTTCATCGCCTTCTACGGCACTAAGGGAACTGCGATCATCCGGGGCCAGAACCTGACTTATACGCCGCAGGATACGCGTCCGCAGCCCGAAGGCTATTCAATTTTTGGCTGGCCGGAAAAACTGCGCAATGAATACCTGGCCAACTTCGAAAGAGAACATCCGTACTACAAAGTCAAAGTTGAGGAGGCAACCGAGGTCTTCGCTGCTCCTGAGGGGTATAGCGATCTGGTCGATCACCAGACCAACTTCTTCAACGCGGTCCGCTCGCGCAAAAAAGTGGTGGAGAACGAAGAGTTCGGCAACAACGCGGCATTGGGCTGCCACCTGGCGAATTATTCCTACTTCAAGAACACGCCGGCGGTGTGGGACGCGGGAGCGAAGAAGATCAGGAGCTAGCTTGTTCCGAGTTTCGTAATTCTAGCGGAGCAGTTCCATGCTCGCGGACTTTGCAGCGTTTTGGTCAAAGGTAATTGTGTGGTTGCAACCTGCAGCCTGGCCACAGCGTTCGATCACGCAATCGGCGAAGTCTGCGTTCCCTTTTGTGAATACGCGTAACGATTGCCAAATAAGTTCGGCACGTTCGACGACCAATTCACGGCTGCGCAGCAGATTTTCCATCACGCCGTGGATGTCGCGGCGACTGGCTTCATAACAGCTTTGCAAAACCCAGACCAGTTCCACGATCGAGATGGCGGAAATAAATCCGGGAGCTTCGGCGGTGAATGAGTCGAAAACCCTTCCCGCCGCCGCGGACTGTTCGGGATCGTCCTGGACCAAAAAACGCACGATCACGTTGGTATCAAGGCCGGTCATTTCTTTTTCAAGATCGCCCCGGCACGCCGTTGGGCTATAGCTGTGTTCATCTCTTCAATCGACACTGGCTTTTCGGGTTTGCGAATAATGCCTTTCAATCGTCGCAAGGGAACGGTGGCAGGGATAATGGCGAACCGTCCTTTCTCGAGTTCTACGAATTCCACCCGATCGCCTGCGTCCAAGCCTAAGGCCACTCGAACTGGTGCTGGAATCGTGATTTGGCCTTTCGAAGTGAGGGTAGCAGCAGACATGTAGATATCTTACCATATCAAGCTTTTCCTTACATTAGTGTAAGTCTAAACTTGCCCACTCGGTGTCATTCCATAGGGATTAGGCCTCAGGTCCTCACCCAGCGCCGCCAAACCGGGCTGTCGCATGCCTTCGCCGGTGGCACGACTTCCGATTGCGAGGACAGTCCTGTTTGTGAGCATCATTTCTGCAGAACTAATCCATCGCGACTGGGTTCAAATGACTGGCTCTACGTAACAAGCCTTATACCGTCTATTTCTTTTTCCCCGAGGCGCACCGTGAGACTCTCCCGACTTTTCCCTCTGATCTCCCTTATTTTCAGCGTGATGGCTGGTTCGGTGTTGGCCCAAGACAAGCCTGACCCACGAATCTACCCGACGCCTCAAGCCCAGCAGGAGACGCAGAATCCTTCCGACGATGGCAATCAGGCGCCGCAGCAGAATCAACCGGATTATCGAAATCAGACAGACCAGCAGAATCCGCCCGACTACCGCAATCAACCGGAGCAGCAGAATCTGCCAGACGATCGGAACCGGCCGGCGCCGCAGGATTCGCCTGGCTACGGAACTCAGCCTCAAGCAGAAGTGCCCCCGGCTCCGCCGGTGCGTCGAGGGCCGCCGCAAAATTGGACTCCCGACGCGATCACATACTTAGGCCAAAATGCCTCGTCGCGGACCGAGTTCAACCTTGATCACTCCATGGTGACGCTGGCTTCCAGGATGGATCAGGACGATCCGGATTTTCGCCGCGTAATTGCCGGCGTCGATGGTGTTTCAGTTCACCATTTTCGGTTTCCTGGATATGGAATGTACGATCCGAGAATCTTGGCCGACGTGCGGCAACAATACCGCGCCGCCGGGTGGCAGCATATTTCAGGATCCCGTTCGCGCGACGGCGGACCGGGCGCAACTGACATTTGGATACGCCTCGACAACACGACAATCAGGAACGTAGCGGTTCTGTTTGCCGGGCCAAATCAGGTCAATTTCGTTTCCGTCTCGTGCGCGATAAGCCCGATTGACTTGGCGCATCTCGGGGGACACTTCGGGATCCCCCAGATCCAAGGTGGAGTTATGCTGCCACGGGCACGCAACAATCCCGGCCAATATCCGCCGCAACAGCCGGGGTATTAGTTTCAGCGATCACCAAACGCACTCGACCATTCCTGAACTGCGGATTTTTTCGTCCGCGGTCACCAGCGTCATTCCCTCGACGATCGCCGTCGAGCCAATCAACCGGTCGCTTGGGTCCTGGGGATAAGTGTCCGGGAGGTGCGCCGCCACGGCTGCTATTTCCGGGCTCATCGACTTGATCGCCACCCGTGAAACCGTTTCGCGAACGAACGATTCTACGCTTCCTGAATACAAAACCCGCTGGTGCTCCGCCAACCACGCCAGTTCCCAAAGAGTAATGCTGGCTATGGCGAGGCCAGTGTTGCGCCTGGCATCAACGATGCGCTCGCGCGCATTGGATGACAGCTGCGCGGGGTCGCTCGACATCCAGATGAGAACATGGGTATCGAGAAGGATCACCTAGTCTCCCAGTCCTCGATGGGGGTGATTGGACCTACGATATCGCCAACAATTTTGACCTTTCCCGCCATATAGCCGAAGACGTCCTCCGGTTCGGCTGGAGCCGGCGACAGCCGTGCCACCGGCTTTCCGTGCTTTGTGATCAGCACGGACTCACCTGTCTTTTGCACCCGATCCATAATCGCCAGACACTTTGTTTTGAATTGCCCTGCCGGAATCTTTTTCATGGATTAACTAGAATTATTTTATCATGACTATGGTCGTATCATTATGACCATATCTAAGATAGCGGCCGAGAGTACTATGTCTGCCATGCCATTGACCCGCCGCTCTTTTCTTGCACTTTCGGCAGCGCTTCCCTGGGGCTTGAGGACGTCTGCGTCGCCGTCTGGCCCGCCGGTTGGGCTTGAACTGTATTCGGTTCGCGAGGAACTCAAAAAAGATCCCGAGGGCACGGTGCGCGCGGTGGCGCAGATGGGATATCAATGCGTCGAGTTTTACGCTCCTTATTTTGAGTGGACCGAGGCCCAGGCCAAACAGATGCGCAAGCTGCTCGACGACCTCGGCATTCGTTGTTACTCGACTCACAATGATGAGAAGTTTTTCAGCACCGAAAATATTACTCGTGCCCACGACCTGAACCTGATCCTGGGCACGAAGTATATGGTGCAAGCGTATTCGGATCCGAAGCCTACACTCGATGCGTGGAAGGCGCTCGCGGATAATCTCAACGCAGTCGCAGCAACGCTTGAGCCGTCCGGCCTGAGGCCCGGTTATCACAACCACGACGCGGAATGGAAAGCGATCGACGGCGTGCGCCCGATGGAGGTCATCGCCAAGAACACGAAGCCTACCATCATGCTGCAACTCGATGTCGGCACCTGCATTGAGGGCGGCTCCGATCCAGCGGCATGGATTCGGGCTAACCCGGGCCGAATTCATTCTCTGCATTTGAAAGATTGGTCATCCGATCCCGCCAAGGGTTACAAAGTACTGGTCGGAGAAGGCGATGCAAAGTGGGAAGATATTTTTGCCGCCTCCGAAAGCGTGGGCGGGGTTGAGTATTATCTGATCGAGCAGGAAGGTAGCCGTTTTAGCGAACTGGAAACCGCCAGCCGCTGCCTCAAAACCTACCGTTCCATGCGGGCTTGATATATTTCGTGGGCCACTGGCTTGAACCTCGACTTGTGTCCAAAGCTGTAAAATGAATGTTTGTCACTATTCTGTTCCCCGAGGTTCCATGTTCGAAGTCACTGTTGAGGATTCATTTGCCGCCGGGCACTACCTGCGCAACTACAAGGGCAAGTGCGAAAAGCCGCACGGGCATAACTATAAAATTCGGGTGACACTGGCGGGCAAAGAGCTGGATAAAGCGGGGCTGTTGCTGGATTTCAAGGACTTGCGCGAAGTCATGCGGCACGTGATCGACCGGCTCGATCACCAGATGATTAACGAGCTGGAGCCGTTCATCGAAATCAACCCCTCGGCGGAGAATCTGGCTAAGTATTTTTATGACGAGACGAACGGACGGCTGGGCAAAGTCACTGATGGTCGCGTGCGGGTGAAAGATGTGACGGTCTTTGAGACCGATAATACGACGGCTAAATACAGCGAGTAGGGCTGACGAGCACGTATCTCTAGCTTGAAATTGTGAAAGCTAAGAGCTAGTAGCTAAAGGCTAATGGCTGCTTTATGCAGATCACGGAAATTTACAAGTCGCTGCAGGGAGAATCGACATACGCAGGGATGCCGTGCGTGTTCGTGCGACTGACAGGGTGCAATCTGCGCTGTTCGTGGTGCGACACGGAATACAGCTTTTACGGCGGCAAGAAAATGACGCCTGAGCAGGTATTCGACGAAGTTGAAAATCTGAGCCCTAGTCCTGGACTGGTTGAGATGACCGGCGGCGAACCGATGCTGCAGGAGCGCGAACTGGTTCCGTTAATGCAGCGAATGATCGAGTCTGGTCATAAAGTGCTGATCGAAACCAGCGGGGAGCGGCCGCTGGAGCGGATTCCGGCGGGCGTCGTGAAGATCGTAGATGTAAAGTGTCCGGACTCCGGCGAGGGCGACACGTTCAACATCGAAAACCTGGAAACTCTTCAGGCGCACGACGAAGTGAAATTTGTGATCAGCGGCCGTAGTGATTACGAATTCGCCCGTGACTTCACGCATCGGCATGATCTTGCCTGTCGAGTCAACGCTGTGCTTTTTTCGCCGGCGTTCAGCAAAGATGCCTCGGGGGCGCGGGACGCATCCAATTGCCTGCTTGATCCCCAGCAACTGGCGGAATGGATGCTCGAAGATAACGTACCTGCGCGGCTGGGACTGCAGATTCACAAGCTGATCTGGGACCCGGCGTTGAAGGGAGTGTAGGAATTTAATCACTGAAGCATTGAGGGATTGAATCATTGAAAGTCCGATAATGTCTCAATGACTGAATGTCTCAATGACTCAATTGTTTAAATCTCGCGCAGTCGTGCTCCTCAGCGGAGGCATGGACTCGTGCGTGTGTGCGGCGCTGGCTGCCCGTGACTACGATGCTTCCGCTCTCCACATCAGTTACGGTCAGCGCACCGAACAGCGTGAGCGCGAGTCATTTCACCGCATATGTGATCGGCTCGGAATTCATGATCGCATGGTGGTGCACAACGACGCTTTCAGGTTGATCGGTGGTTCAGCATTGACGGATGAAAATATCCCCGTTCCTGAATCGCATTCCATAGGCCGCGAGGTACCCGTCACCTACGTGCCATTTCGCAACGCCCATTTCCTGTCCGTTGCGGTGAGCTGGGCAGAGGTGCTGGGTGCCACCAAAATTTCTATTGGCGCGGTCGAGCAGGACAGTTCCGGCTACCCTGACTGCCGTCCCGCGTATTATGACGCCTTTAATCAAGTAATTCGCGCCGGAACTAAAGAAGGCTGCATCGAAGTGGTGACGCCGCTGATCGCCATGCGGAAGGCGGAGATTGTGCGCTTCGGCCTTGAACTGGGCGCGCCATTCGATTTAACGTGGTCTTGTTATAGCCGCGAAGACCACGCCTGCGGAGTTTGTGATAGCTGCGTATTGCGGCTGAGAGCGTTTCATGAGGCGGGAGCAGTGGATCCGCTTCCGTATGTTCCTGTGGTGCAGAGCGTTTAGAATTTTGGCCGCGCTCCTCCCATGACGGATGAGCTTTGTGCGGACCAGTCCCGGAGGCTTCGATGAAGCGAAATGTTTTTTATGTACTGATGATCTCAGTTCTTTCTATGGTTTTCGCGCTGCCGGCGCTTTCTCAAACCGCGACCGTTAAGGGCACTTGCAAAGATGCCCAGGGCACTCCCATCGCCGGTGCACAGGTGACATGGCATAACAATGACAACGGCCGCACCTTTAACTTGAAAACCAACAAAAAGGGCGAGTACTTTTCGCTCGGAATTGACGTGGGCACTTACACCGTGACTTTGACTAAAGACGGCAAAGAACTCGACAAGGCCAACAATTACAAGGTCACCACCGACGAATTGACGTTGGATTTCGATCTGAAGGCATCGCAGGAGCAGGCGGTGCAGGAAACTGCCAAGGCCAAAGGCATGACTCCTGAGCAGGTCAAGGCGATGCAGGAGCAGCAGGCCAAAGTCGAGCAGTACAACAAGAACATTGGCACAGTAAACGAGAAACTGAAAGCTGCGACTGCCGCCGAACAGGCGACGCCGCCGAACTATGACGTCGCAATTGCTTCACTGACTGAGGCGTCGCAAATGGTCCCGAATGAGGACCTGGTGTGGTTCCGGCTGGGCGGGGCATATCTCGACTCGGCCAAGACCCAGACTGATCCGGCAGAGAAGACCAAACGCTACACTGAAGCCTACAACGATTTGCAAAAAGCGATTAACTTGAAAACGGGCAAAACCCCTGAGGCAGGGGCGCCAGGTGCGCCGACGGCCAATGGTCAAGCGGCACCGGCCAATGGTCAAGCGGCAGCGGCCAATGGTCAGCCGGCACAGGGGAACACTCCGCCAGCAAATGCCGCGCCGCCCCAAGGGGGGAAGACGGCGGTGCAATCGGCGCTGGACAATCAGCGATTGGCGGCATATTACGATAACTTTGCCGCGGCTGCAGCGCGAACCGGGAAGTCTGATGAGGCCGTGAATGCCTACCAGCAGGCGGCTACTCTCGACCCGCCACACGCCGGGCAGTACTACTTCAATCTTGGCGCGGTGCTGACCAATTCCAACGCCACCAACGACGTCAAGATTCGCAAGCAGGCGGTCGAGGCCTTCGACAAGGCAATCGCTGCCGATCCCAACCATGCCGATGCTTATTTCTGGAAGGGCCAGAATCTGGTGGGCTTGGCAACCACTGATCCCAGTGGCAAAATTGTGGCTCCGGACGGGACAACCGAGGCTTACCAAAAGTATCTTGAGCTACAGCCTAGCGGCCCCCATGCTGAAGAGGCCAAGCAGATGTTGACTGCTTTAAATGCCACCGTGGAGACCAATTACGGCAAAAAAGGCGCCAAGAAGACGAAGTAGCAACAGCGACATCGGGATTTAGGGCGGCTTCGGCCGCCCTTTTTTTTGTGGGCAGAACCGGGGATTACCAAGGTCTATGAACAAGCTGTTCTTTGTGGTCGGAAGCTATTTAGTTTCGCTACAGTTGAACCTGAGTACCTGCGTCTTGAAAGGGAGTCAGGATCACAATGGCCGCAACTGGCACGGCCCGAATTCAAGTTTCGCTCGACCCGACCTCCGCGGGGGCGGCAACTGACGAGTTGCTGGCAGCGATCCTGCGCGCAAACCCGCGCGTCAGCGACTTGATTTTTTCTCCCGGAAAGAAATTTCAGATTCAGGTGAACGGAGAATTCGTCGAGCTTGAAGTTGCGGGGATGCCTCCGCTGACCGCCGACGATACCCGGCGAGTCGCTTCCGACCTTATCGCGAACAATAAGTCCGCGATCAGCATGTTGCGGGAGCAAGGCTATTGCGATGTGTCCTATGCCCTGCCCGGAGTAGCTCGCTTCCGGGTCAATGTTTTCATCCAGCGCGGCAGCTGTGCGGTAGTTATGCGCGTCATTCCTACTGCCGTTCCCGGCTTCAAGACTCTCCTGCTGCCCGAACAATTGTGCGACATCACCGAGCTGCACGACGGTCTGGTGCTCATAACTGGGCCGCGAGGTTCGGGGAAGTCTTCAACCCTGGCTGCGCTGCTCGATTACATCAACGAGAACGAGACCTGCCACATCATCACTATCGAAGATCCCATTGAATTTCTACACAACCACAAGCGATCGACGATCCACCAGCGTGAGCTGCACAGCGATACCCCAAGCGTCCTGCAGGCGCTGCGTGCGGCTCTGCGCCAGGCGCCAAATGTAATTGCTGTGGGAGAACTCAAAGATGCGGAGACCATGGAATTGGCCCTGGAAGCCGCGGAGACCGGGCACCTGGTGCTCTCGACCATGAATACCATCAATGCGCAACAGGCGGTGGAAAGATTTGCGAGCGCTCTGCCGTCGGGAGAGCAGCGCCCGGCGCGCGAGCGCCTGGCCAGAATGCTTCGCTATGTAATTTCGCAGCGGCTCGTACCTAGAAAACAGGATGAACACCGGATGGCGATCTTCGAGTTGTGGAAGGCAGGTTCGGAGTCACTGGAACAGTTGCTGAGAAATGAATCCCATCGCCGTTCTGACGATCTTTCCAGGGAGACCTCAGAAAATGGGGCGGACTGGAGTATCGATTCGCAGATCGAGGAGCTGGTTCGTGCTGGCATCGTATCCTCGGACATCGCTGTTACCCACGCCATGGATCCGCGCACGCTGGCTAAAAAATTGGGAATTTCCTGAACGCTGATGCCGGCAACCTTTGCGTCTCTGTTGCAGCCTCGCTTTTCCTCCACGTCCCTCTTATCATTTCCAAATGGCCACCCAGCCCGATCAAGAAAGCATTCTGAGCTTTGAGCAAGCTCGTGCCCTCGTCGAAGAACATGCTTCAAGCTTGCGACCCAAAGGTAAAGAGCTGTTGGGGATTCTGGAGGCGCAAGGGCGAGTATTGGCTGAGCCGATCCACGCCGATCGGGATTTCCCGCCATTCCCGAGAGCGACGCGTGATGGCTACGCGATTCGCGCGGCAGATCTCGAGAAATTCCCTGCCGACTTCCAGATCATTGGCGAAATCAAAGCTGGGGGAACGGCGTCGCCTTTGTCGGTTGAATCCGGACAAGCCGCGGCGATCATGACCGGTGCACCGGTGCCGGATGGGGCCGATGCCGTAGTGATGATCGAGCACACTTCGCGTTCAGGCGATCGCGCGCACGTGACCAGGCGTGTTGCGGCTGATGAGAACGTCGTCGCGGTAGGCGCCGAGGCCAAGCGCGGCGACAAGTTGCTTGCACCGGGTGTGCGCATCGGGTATGCGGAAATAGCAGTCGCAGCATCAGTCGGGCGCTCGCGGGTATTAGTCCAGGCGAAACCACGTATTGCGGTGCTTTCTACCGGCGATGAAGTGGTCGATATAGACGTGCCTCCCGGACTGAACCAGATTCGCAACTCGAACACCTATTCGTTGGCAGCGCAGATTCAGGCGGCGGGCGGCGAAGCAGTCGTCCTGCCCATCGCGCCGGATGAGGCTATCCGTCTACGTGAGCTACTGACCGAGGGCCTGGAATCGGACTTACTGCTGATCGCCGGCGGCGTCTCCATGGGAAAGTATGATCTGGTGGAACAAGCGCTGGCGGATATTAAAGCAGAATTCCTGTTTACCGGCGCGCAAATTCAGCCCGGGAAACCGGTAGTGTTCGGTCGACTTGCGGGTGGTGCACTGGGTGGCGCGAGCGCCAGCGCCCGCGAGGCGCCGGGGGAGCACAAGTATTTTTTCGGCCTTCCCGGCAATCCCATTTCCACCATGGTCACCTTTGAGCTGTTCGCCAAGCCGATACTCGAAGCCCTGGCCGGAATTTCTTCTCGCAACCTCATCTTTACGCATGCAAAACTGAAATCTGAAATCCGCATCAAGACGGGATTAAAGCGTTTTCTTCCGGCACTGCTTTCAGGAGAATTTGAGCGCAGCGAAGTGGAGCTTGTCCGTTGGCAGGGATCAGGCGACATCGCCTCGGCGGCGCGCGCGAATTGCTATGCTGTTATTCCGCCCGATCGCGAGCGGATCGAAGGCGGTGAGTGGCTGCCGGTGCTGCTAAGATGAGTTTCTTCAGGTAATCGCAATTGCCTTCAAAGCTTTCTCACTATGATGATGGCGGGCGCGCGCGGATGGTCGACGTGTCCGGCAAAACGGCCAATGTACGCGAAGCAGAGGCGAGTGCATTCGTCGCCATGAGCGCGCAGGTATTGGGCGCCCTGGGGCGCAATCCCAAAGGCGACCCGTTGGAGACGGCGCGACTGGCTGGGATCATGGCAGCCAAAAAAACTTCGGACCTGATTCCGCTTTGCCACCCATTGCCGCTTTCGCACGTTGATGTCGAATTGCGGCAGTGCGAGAATGGGATTGCGATTTCGTCCAAAGTAAAGACGACGGCTGAAACCGGCGTCGAGATGGAAGCGTTGGTAGCGGCAAGCGTTGCCGCGCTCACCATTTATGACATGTGTAAGGCGGTCGATAAAGGAATCGAGATCCGCGAAATTGTGTTGCAGCGAAAGTCAGGCGGCAAAAGCGGCGAATACGTTAGGCAGAGGAAGTAGGTCTTGCTGAAGGCTGATGGCTGACAGCTGATGGCTAAATATGCAGAGTGACGTAAAAATCCTGTTGGTGGATGACAACCCGATGGTATTGGCCATGCTGCGTGACGCGCTCACGCCGCTGGCCAAGGTCACCACTGCCGGCGATGGTGCGGATGCCCTGCTGAAGGCGGTGGACGACGCGCCCGATCTCGTGGTCTGCGACTTCCGCATGGCGGGCATGGATGGGCGGCAATTGGTCGACAAGCTCAAGAGCCGGTCAACCACCTCGGGAATTTTTGTGGTTCTGATGGCGACCAAGGCGGATATTTCTGAAAAGCTGGCAGTGCAAGATCATCCAGCAGACGATTTTGTCGAGAAACCTTTTTACCTGAAGGAAGCCATACATCGGATCAAGCGTGTGATCGATAAGATCGCGCTCGAAAAGATGGCCAAGGCGTCTTCTTCAGATGGAGTGGTGCGCGGCAATCTTTCGCAGATGAACGTCATCGATCTAGTGCAATCGCTTGAGATGGGCCGCAAAAGCTGCCTGCTCACGCTTAGCAATAAAGGTGAAAAGTGCGAGATGTATTTCAGCGAAGGCCAGGTTTCACACGCGGCCTATGGCGCGCTCAAAGGCGATGCCGCGGTTTTCAAGGTTCTGAGCTGGACCGGCGGCAATTTCCAGATCGACTTCGAAGGCAAGACCAAGCAGCAGACCACCACGCTCAACACTCAGGGATTGCTGATGGAAGGCCTGCGGCAGCTGGATGAATCGCGCCGCGACGGTGGCGGCCAATCCGAGGAAGAAGAAGATGTCCTCCTCGACTCCTGAAACTTTTCGCGCTGCCGTTCTCACCATCAGCGATTCCTGCGCCCGCGGCGAGCGCAACGATGTGTCTGGCCCGGCGGTGGCGAAAGTGCTCGAGCAGCATCATTTCTCGGTAATTGAAACCCGGGTCGTGGCCGACGATCATGCTGCGATCCAGAAGGCGATCGTGGAACTTGCGCGTAAGGCGCGGCTGGTCGCGACCACCGGCGGTACGGGAATTTCTGCCCGCGATGTAACCCCCGAGGCCACGCGCGCGGTATGCGGAAGAATGCTGGATGGAATTTCAGAACGCATGCGGCGCGAGGGTGAAAAGAAGACGCTGTTTGCGGTCCTCAGCCGCGGGGTATGCGGCGTTTATGCCTCTTCGGTGGTGCTGAATTTGCCGGGAAGTCCGGCAGGGGCTGTCGAATCTCTCCAGGCTGTTATCGACGTTCTGCCGCATGCGATCCAGATTCTTGCGGGAAGAACTGAGCACATGAGTAACTAGTGTTCAGTCGAACTCATCAGGGAAATTGCCAATTCAACAATAGTAAAATCCGAGCTTCGTCTGGCCGCTTCTTTGTGCTAGTCCCCTGATGAAAACCCTGAAGCACATCCTCTCGCGCTACACAGCATTTCTGTGGGGGATTCTTAAGCCGCTGGGGCCATGGGGAGTATTGGTGGCAGCAGTACTGGACGGCGCCGCATTCGGTTTGCCGATTGACCTGGTCGTCGGCGGATACGTTTCTCAGAACCATCGGCAATGGCTGATCTATGTGCTGATGGCGGCCGCAGGGTCTGCGCTGGGCAGTCTGGTGATCTACGCCATCGGATACGCTGGCGGCGAAGAGTTATTGCGCAAGCGGGTTTCGCCGGCGCGGTTCGCAAAATTGCACGATGCTTTTGAAAAGCATCCGTTCTGGAGTCTGATGTTTCCGGCAATGCTGCCGCCGCCGACGCCGTTCAAGGCCTTTGCCCTGGCGGCGGCGGTCGCGGAAATGAGCATCAGCCATTTTCTGTTCGCGATTTTTCTTGGCCGCTTGCTGCGATTTGCAGCCCTCGCCGGACTGGTGATCTATTTCGGGCCGGGAGCGGTCGGCGCCATACGAGTATTTTTCAGCCACCACTTTGACTGGGTGGCGGTGATCGCCATCGCCGGTCTCGCCACGTGGCTGATCGTGAGAAGCAGAAAAGCGAAACAGCGTTCAGGATTGCCGGAGCACACGGAGATCTGACGTCGCTTCTCTCCGTCCTCATTTAAACTAATTTCCGCACGGAGAAATTCATGCCAACTGCTACTCGAACCGATCCTCTTTCTTATCTCACCGACCAATTAAACGATCTCAAGGCCAAAGGGACTTATTTCCGCCTGCGTGTACTCGAGGACGAACAGGCTCCCGATTGCACATTTGACGGCAAGCACGTCATCAATCTGGCGTCGAACAATTATCTTGGTTTGACCACTCATCCCAAGCTGCGCGAGGCCGCGCTTGAGGCTACGCGAAAGTACGGTGTGGGGTCCGGGGCGGTGCGCACCATTGCCGGCACCATGACAATTCATATGCAGCTGGAGGAAAAGATCGCCCGCTTCAAAAATTCAGAGGCTTGCGTGGTTTTTCAGTCTGGCTTCGCGGCCAACGCAGGGACGGTTTCGGCAGTTTTGGGAAAAGAAGATTTCATCATTTCTGACCAGTTGAATCACGCGTCGATCATTGATGGCGCGCGCCTTTCGCGGGCAAAGATTCTGGTCTTTGAACACAAAAATATCGCCGAGGCCGAGGCCAAGCTGGCCAGCGTCGCCGATCAACCCGGCAAGAAATTGCTGATCACCGACGGCGTGTTCTCTATGGATGGCGACATTGGGCCGCTGCCCGGGTTGTGCGATCTGGCTGAAAAATACGGCGCAATCATGATGGTCGATGATGCGCATGCGTCCGGCGTGCTGGGACGAAACGGCCGCGGGACCGTCGATCACTTCAAAGTGCACGGCAGGGTGGATATTCAAGTGGGGACTTTATCCAAAGCCATTGGCGCGCTTGGAGGATACGTTTGCGGATCACGGGACCTGATTGAATTTCTGTATCATCGCGCTCGTCCGTTTTTGTTTTCGACCTCGCATCCGCCGTCGGTCGCGGCAACTTGTATCGCTGCGTTCGATGTATTGGAGAATGAACCCGATCGCATCGAGAAACTATGGGAAAATACCCGCTTCTGGAAAAAAGAACTCGCGTCGCTGGGCTTCGACATCGGCGGGAAAACTACGCCGGCAAGCGAGACTCCCATTACGCCGATTATCATCGGCGACAGCAAGCTCACGATGGAATTTTCCCGCGAGTTGTTCAAAGAAGGTGTGCTGGGCACCGGGATTACATTTCCTACCGTTCCCGAGGGCAAAGCGCGGATACGAACGATCGTGACGGCCACGCACACCCGTGAAGAATTGGAGCGCGCGTCAGAGGTGCTCGGCAAGGTCGGGAAAAAAATGGCGATCCTGCGATGAGGTTTCGTCCCTGACGGGACTCGGGTTTGGGGCCGGCTTACCCAGAACTTACGTGCTGGGCTAATTAGATTCCGTCGCTGCGCGACTGAAGCTCCGCGACTGCCGCTTCGGCTAATCACACTCGTCACAAGTCGCAAAGCGACGACACTTAAATAGCCCAGTACGTAAGTGCTGGGAGGCGAACGCGCATTGAGGTCGAGTCCCGCAGGGACGACACTCACCGGCGATTTCCACAAGAAACGGCGATTCATCTATCACAGACCCGCCGTCGCAGGCGTGATCAACTCCAGAAATGTCCCACGCCCATGTCGTCAATTTCACTCACTGCATCTTCTCAACCAAAAACCGAAAAAATTTAATTTCGGCTGAACTACAACCACAACTTTATGCATACATGATCGGAACCGCCAGAAATCTGCAAATTACGATAATCGCCGTCGGTGGCATGCCAAACCACATTCATTTGCTGATCGCTCCACCGCCTGCTATGGCACTGTCCGTCGCCATCCAAAAGCTGAAAGCGAATTCTTCGCGGTGGATGGGCGAGCAAGGATTGACCTTTGCGTGGCAGAAAGGCTATGCAGCATTCAGCGTTAGTCCGTCATTGGTAGAGACGGTGACCAATTACATCCGCAATCAGGAACAACATCACCGGCTGCGTAACTTCGAAGAGGAGTTCGTTATTTTGCTGAACAAGGCTGGTGTCTCTTACGACGCGGGCCAGGTGTTTGCCGCGTGAGTGCCGTCTCCTGCGGAGACTCCAATTCCCGAGGGGTGCATCCCCAACACTTACGTGCTGGGCTAATTAAATTCCGTCGCTGACACGACTGGGGAGACAATAGCGGACGCTATCCCTACCCTGCCCGATAAACAATTCTTCCACCCACCACCGTCGCCACCACCTTGCCGGTGAGCGACCACCCGTCAAACGGCGTATTGTGCGATTTCGATCGCGATTTCGATGCGTCGAATGTCCAGCGTTTTTTGGGATCGAAGATGGTCAGGTCGGCATGGCTGCCGCGCATGAGCGTTCCGCGCCCGCGAATATCCACCACTCGTGCCGGCCCTGCAGTAAACAATTCCACGATCCGCGCCAAAGGAATTTTCTGGCGTAGATGCAAGAACGGTGATTGCCAATCCCAGAGCAGTCTCAAGGCCGGTAATTCCGAACATCGCTCGCTCGAACTCGATAATTTTTTCGTGCGGAGCGTGGGGAGCGTGATCGCTCGCGATCGCATCAATGGTGCCATCAGCAAGCGCCACCAGCAAGGCTTCGCGGTCCGAAGCCGAGCGCAAGGGCGGGTTCATTTTGAAGTTGGTGTCGTAGTCGCGAATGTCGGCGTCGGTCAGCGTGAAGTGGTGGGGCGTGACCTCGCAGGTCACACGTGCGCGATTTTTCTTCCCACGGCGAACTGACTTCAGCGCTTCGGCGGTCGAAACATGCGCTATGTGGAGACGCGCGCCGTTGAACTGCTGTGCCAACTGAACGTCGCGATCCACTATTGCCGCCTCCGCCATGTCAGTCATCCCCCGCAGGCCCAGCCGGAACGAAGCTTCGCTTTCATTCATCGAACACCCCTGGGTGATGCGGGTATCTTCGGCGTGCTGGACGACGGGAAAATTAATCTCCGCCGAAGCGCGCATGGCCTCGCGCATAGTGGTTTCGCTCAGGATAGGCTTGCCATCGTCACTCACCGCGACCGCCCCAGTTCGCTGCAGAGCGCGAAAGTCGGTGAGCACCGCGCCTTTCCCTGCCTGCGTCGCCGCCGCAATGGGGAACACATTTACGACTGCTCCACGCTGCGGTTGCCGCAGCCATGTGACCCACTCGGGCGAGTCGAGCACCGGCGTTGTATTGGGCATGCAGCAGACCGAAGTGAAGCCGCCAGCAGCAGCGGCTGCAGTGCCGGACGCGATGGTCTCTTTGTATCCTTGGCCGGGTTCGCGAAGGTGAACATGCAGATCGATAAATCCTGGGGCGACGATTAAGCCGCGGGCATCGATTTTCTCATCCGCGCCCGAGCGAATTTTGTTGGGCAGCGAAACCTCTGCTACCTGTCCGTCTCGCACCAGCACATCCATCAGCGCGTCAACCTGCGCGGCGGGGTCGATGACCCGCCCGCCGTGAATCAGAAGGCTGCGAGTTTGTGACGATTGCTTCATCTGTATTTCATCATTTCGCGAGCTGAAGAATTAATCAGTGAAGATCCGTGCACATCCGTGGCACGATCTTTCTCATTTTGCCTTGCCCAACGCCCGTGCCAACACCGCCATGCGCACGGGCACTCCGTTTCTGACTTCTTCGACGATTACCGACTGCGGGCAGTCCGCGACTTCCCAAGTCAACTCCAGGCCGCGAATGATCGGGCCAGGGTGCATGAGCAGCGCGTCGTTTTTCGCCAGCCGCAGCCGCGCCATGGTCATCTGGTAACGCGAAATGTAATCCTGCAGGTTCACTTTTAGTCCCGCCAGTCGCTCCCGCTGCACCCGCAGCACCATCACCGCGTCGGCACCGCGCACCGCATCTTCGCAACTGCGGCTAATGTGCAGCCCCGGCGCCAGTGAAGTCGCGAGTTCCGGCAAAAGCTCCTGTGGTCCGCACAACACTATTTTTGCCCCAAACTTGCTCAACAGATGAATCGCAGAACGTGCCACCCGGCTGTGGTAGATGTCTCCGATGATCGTAATTTGCAGGCCGGCGAGTTTTTTCTTGTGGCGCAGGATGGTGTAGGCATCGAGCAATGCTTGGGTCGGGTGCTCGTGCATGCCGTCGCCGGCGTTGATTACCGGTATCTCCAGATGGGCCGCCATCAAATGCGGAGCGCCGGCATTCGGGTGGCGCACAACGATTAGGTCAGCGCCGACTGCACGCAAGGTGTACGCGGTGTCGAGCAAGGACTCGCCCTTCTCGATGCTCGACCCGCTCGAGAGCACGAGTGTAGTGGTCGCTCCCAACGACTTGGCCGCAATTTCAAATGACGCGCGAGTGCGGGTAGAAGCCTCATAAAACAGCAGCAGCACGCGTTTGCCGCGCAACAGGGGCCGCGGCTTTTGCGGATTCATCTTGCGGGCAAGTTGCAGAAGGTTAGTGATCTCCGCCGCCGACATGCCTTCTATGCCGAGTAGCGACCCGCGAGCTGCGCTCCTGGTCGCGATTTGTTTTGAAGCGGCTGGCATCGCGGCTAGTCCTGTTTCTCCATCAGAAGAACTTTTTCGTTCTCGTCCACTTCCCGCAGAAGCAGTTCAATGCTTTCGCGGTCGCTGGTTTGCACCCTGCGTCCAACGTAAGTTGCATCAATCGGGAGTTCGCGGTGCCCGCGATCGATCAACACGCAAAGCTGCACCTGCTTTGGACGTCCTTGGCGGAATAAAGCATCCATGGCGGCACGCGTGGTACGTCCGGTGTACAGAACGTCGTCCACTAGCACAATTTTCTTGCCAGTAATAGGAAACCCAATCTCCGCCTTATGGACAACCGGCTTTGCCAGCGGCGAGAGGTCGTCGCGATATGAGGTGATATCGAGAGTACCAACCGGTACCGGCGTCTTTTCAATCCGTGAAATCATTTGGCCGAGGCGCTGAGCGAGGTAAACACCGCGGCGGCGTATCCCGATCAGGCCCAGATCTTTGGCGCCATCGTTCTTTTCAATGATCTCGTGCACCAATCGGACCAGGGTACGCTCAATTTCCGATTGCGCCATGATTTGTGCCTTCTGGCGCAACCCGTGCTGGGACGAGCTCTTGGAAGTCATGAACGCTGCATCATACTTGGGCCGGGCGCCTGCGAGCAAGAAGGGGCGCCCCCAATGTCATTGTCCGGGGGGAGCCTTGCGCCGCAGAAGAGAGGCTGAGATTGCACCTCCGACACCGGAAAGCATGACAAAGAGTAAGCACATAAAAACAAAGCCGATAATCATCATGAGAGCCATGCCTGAAGGGGTCATGAAATACTCGAATGCCTGCCTCGCCTGGGGATCGGGATTGCGCGCCTGCGCTTGCTGAATAATCTGAATTACCTGAGCATGGGTCTCCGCCTGATTGTGAAATGCGAATGTCCCGATAGCGATGACAATTATCACCAAGCCGAACACAAATAAGCCGCTGATCGCCCCCAAACGGAAGCCAGTGCGCAGCGAGGGTTCGCTGCCCGAAGTCAGCCGGCGATACAACAACACCGAAAGAAATCCGCCCAGCGGCAATGTAAGAATAAAACCCCCTTTGGGCTGAATCAGGCTGAGGACCGCGGCCACGATGGCCGCATAAAATGCCGCGCGAAGCTCGGATCTGGCATCTCTGTTCCCCGATGACTTGGCAAAAGTTCCAGCGTTGGCAAATCCCGGCGAGCCTTCCACGGTTACTGTGACCGGCGAGTGAGCGTATTCCCTCGGCGCGGCGATTACCTGAGCTGCCTCACAAGTCGGACAGAACGGAGAATTGTCATCCACGGACGAATTGCAACGGCGGCAGGCGTGTTCCACTGCTGTCATTATCTCATCTTGACTGGGAGTAATCGGCGAACGCCGACGCTCGAATTCCTAAGTCACCGGATCGCTAGACCGGGGTGCCACCGTCTAGTTTTGATCGACTAATCAGGTTTAAGCAAGGTATAGAGGCTTTCAACAGGGTACCTGTGGAATCGGATTCGATTTCTATCCTTCCCCCTAAATCCTTGAGCCTTTCGCGCATCGTCGATAGGGGCGATTCTGTCCTGCCGCGATGGAAATCCGATCATGCAATTGCCCAATACTTAAGCCGGGTGCCGATTTGGAAGCTCGCATTACCCTAACCGCATTTGACCCTCCCCCACCAACCCCTTAAACTTGCTCTCTCCTACAGGGTTCCCTTTGATTGGTTTAACCGTTTCGCACTACAGAATTATTCGTGAGATCGGCCATGGCGGCATGGGCGTCGTCTATGAGGCCGAAGACGTTACGCTTGGACGGCGGGTGGCGCTCAAGTTTCTTCCTCGCGATATGGCTCCGAACGCTGCGGCGCTGGAACGCTTTCGCAATGAAGCCCGCACCGCGTCGTCGATCAATCACGAAAATATTTGTACGATCTACGAGATCAACGAGCACGATGGCCAGCCTTTCATTGCCATGGAAATGCTCGAAGGTGAGTCCCTGGCCGAACGGCTGATCTCGCGGCCATTTACTAACGACCAGCTTCTGGATATCGCGATCCAAGTTGCCGACGCGCTCGATGCTGCCCATCGCAAGGGAATTGTTCATCGCGACATCAAGCCGGCGAACATTTTTCTGACAACCCGCGGCCGCGCCAAGGTGCTCGATTTCGGTTTGGCGAAACTCGCACGCGAGCATGAGCAAGCTGCGGTAGCAGCTGGGGCGACGCTCGATAGCCCGCTGCTCACTAGTCCGGGATCGACCGTCGGAACAGTTGCGTATATGTCTCCGGAGCAGGCGCGTGGCGAGCCCGTCGATGCCCGCACTGACCTGTTCAGCTTTGGCGCGGTGCTCTATCAAATGTCGACCGGGCGGCTACCTTTCGAGGGCGCAACTTCAGCGGTCATCTTCCACGCCATTCTGGAGAAGGACCCGCCGGCACCGACTGAGCTCAATCCCCTGCTTCCGCCGGCGGTTAACGAAGTCACGCTGAAATGCCTGGAAAAAGATGCTGACCTGCGCTGCCAGTCGGCTGCCGAACTGCGAGCCGATTTGAAACGCATGAAACGGGCCTCGAGCGGTTCTTCGGAACGCATCAGCCGAACCGCATTGTCGGATGGTAATCAAGTACCGGTCGCCCCGGCTCAAACATCGAGCGCTTCAGTTCGCATCAGCGGACAATCGATTTCCAACGCAGAGGTCATGGCCGAGGCCAGACGTCACAAATGGCGACTGATTCTACTGCCGATCGTCACCGCTCTTATCATCACCACCTTCGCGCTGTACAAACATTTCTCCCCCAGCGGAACTGTAATCAATCCACTGAACATGCAGATCTCCAGGCTGACGGACAGTGGCGCAGCGCTTGAAGGCGCGATTTCACCCGACGGACGCTACGCGGCTTTCGTCAAACGCGGCGAGCAGCAGAGCCTATGGGTAAAACAGATCGCGACCGGCAGCGAGGCGCAGGTGGTGCCGCCGGGCCCTGGATATTTTGAAAACCGTCCGACATTTTCTCCTGATGGAAATTACATTTATTACGAGCACAGCGATCCGAAAAATGAAGACGAAACGCTGCTCTACTCTGTTCCCAGCCTGGGTGGAACTTCGCAGCGCATTCTAGATGATCTGAGCACTCCCGTCAGTTTCTCGCCGGATGGTAAGCAGGTGGTCTTTGCTCACTTCGATGTCGGAGAAAAAAAGAACCCTCAGTTGGTGATTGCGGCAAGCGACGGTGCCAGCCGGCACACGATTGCGGAGCGCTCGGCCCTGGCCGCTAATGGATCGGCGCCATCCTGGTCGGGAGATGGCAGGCTCATCGCAATTGCGCAGTATGAACTGACAAAAGACGGCCTGAGTAACGTTCTGGTGTTCAGTCCTGATGGCGCGCAGGTCAAGTCATTCAGCTACCCGTTTCTCGTGGACGGCGTTGCCTGGCTGCCGGATGCAAGCGGCATGTTCCTGGATTACCGGTCGCCGGAAACGAGTTTCCGCAGACAGATCAAGTTCCAACCTTATCCTTCCGGAGACCTGCAGAATATAACCAACGATCTCAACGAATACCGGAACGTCACGGTGACCAGCGACGGTAAGGCGCTGGCGACCATTCAAGAGCAAAAGTCCGCGGCGATATATCTTGGGGCCGTTCCTGACCATTTGCCGGGAGAAATCAGAATGAATCCGGCTCCCATAACGGCGGGAAAAGCAGAAGGTGGCTGGTCGCGGTGGGGCACGGATGGAAAAATATATTTCAGCGACGAGGATTTTCATTCCTTCCGCATGAATCCGGATGGCAGTGCCCGCGCACGGGTTCCGGACCGCGACACCAACGCCGCATACGGGTCGGCTTGCGGCCCCGATGCCTTGGTATTCGCCAATTTGCGAAATAACAATTTCGTCCTCTTCCGACAAGACCTGACGACACGCGAGATCAAGCAACTGACCTCCGAACGTGACGCCGAGTGGCCGGTTTGCTCGAAAGATGGAAAGACCGTCTATTACAACGATTATTTTGAGGGCCCGGCGGTGAAGCGGCTTTCGATCGGCAGCAGTTCGCCGGCCGTGGTTTACGCGCCGGGCGCATCCTACGCGATATTGTCTCCCGACGGCAAACGGATCACCTTCTTCCAGTTCTCGACCGCTGACGGCGAGCACAGAAATATGATCGTGGTTCAGGATATTGACGGCGGAAACCGCATTGCATTGCCATCCACCGGTGTTCTACACGCAGACTGGGCTCCGGATTCCCATGCCTTAGTGTTAGAGAAATCAACTGGATCTGGATCCAACCTCTTTTATCAACCTCTGGACGGAGGCAAACCGACACAGATCACCCACATCGACAATGAGCCATTGTCGATAGCCTCCTATTCATTTTCACCGGACGGCAAGCAGATTATGATCGGACGCGCCCGCGTCAATGATTCTGATCTAGTGATGTTTAGCAACTTCCGATAATGGGTCGGGCAGCTGCTCTGAGCCCAAGGGTTCTCCTATCCCGCGTATCCGCAAACGCGAGCGACTCGGGCGGCTTAGAATTTGAATTATGCAATCCGCAGTTCTTTCCGGTACCGCTGCGATCCGCTGTCACCTCTCAAAATTGAAGATGTGCCTACGCCGGAACCCAATCCCGGTCACGTCCTGTTGAAAGTACTGGCATGCGACGTTTGCCGCACCGACCTTCACATCGTGGAAGGCGAGTTGCCTCTGCGAATGCCGTGAGTAATTCCTGGTCACCAGATCGCCGGCGAAATAGTTTGCCGGGGATTCGATGCCACCACAGAACACTGGCCATGTGGGAACGGGCGCCCACGTCCGTACGCGCTGAAATTATCGGCTTTCGAGCGCTGCGTGTGGCCGCCGTTGATAAAGGAGAGCGCGATGGTCTGTTCGGCTTCGGTGCATTGCCCATCTCGCGATTCGCGTTCTGCAGGCCTGGAAGCGCGAGGTTTACGTGTCCACTCGCGGAGAATCTACTGGGCGAGCTTTCGTACGGCAAGAATGGCCTCAGCGATGAGGAGAACGCGCCGGGTGCGCAATTTCTCGCGTTCTTTGCGAGAAGTGGGAATCGTCATATTCGGTTGGGAGTGGTGGTGGCGCGTGGACTCGAACCACGGACCTACGGATTATGAGACCACAAGGGGATCTTGCGACGTTTTGAAAGTGCTCTACTTTATTCGATTCTTTCACCAGTGCAAGCGGCCCAATCTTGCGGCTATTGCACTTCAGTTGACCTGTTCTGATCGTTCCATCATTACAATTTCATTACAGTGCGTGGCAGAACGCCATCCGTCGATTGACCGCCGCCGGCCCGGTTTCGAACAATGGGAACTTTCTTCGTGCGTTTGCATTGTCTTTACAAAAGGGAGAACATTCAGACGAACATTGCGACCATCGGGTTCACTTTGGTCGCACAGCGCGCTGGAAAATAAGAATCACCGTTATCGACCGAGCGTTGTACCCGCTGGCCCAATTGCCGGTCTTTGTCGCCGCCGACTATAATGCGCACCAATGCCGCTAAGCGCGGGCGCAAAACTCGGCCCCTACCTGATTGAATCGATGCTCGGCTCCGGTGGTATGGGCGAGGTGTACCGCGCGACTGATACCCGCCTGGATCGAATCGTCGCGGTTAAAGTGCTCGCCTCGCACCTTCATGCCTCCACTGAACTCAAACAGCGCATGGAACGTGAAGCTCGGGCGATTTCTGCGCTAAATCACTCCTACATTTGCCAGCTTTACGACGTCGGCTCCCAGAACGGCACCGATTTTCTGGTCATGGAGTTTTTGGAAGGTGAGACGCTCGCGGCCAGGTTGGCCAAAGGTGCCATGGCGTTGCCAGAAGTCCTTCGTGTGGGGATCGCCATCGCCGAAGCGCTTGCATTCGCTCATCGCCAGGGAATAGTTCACCGCGACCTTAAACCCGGAAATATCATGCTGACCAAAAGCGGGGCCAAGCTCATGGACTTTGGCCTGGCGAAAAGTTTGCGCATGGCGACCAGCGCTTCCGCGACGAACCCGCCTTCGTTCACCGCGGCTGCAACTATGAGCGGTCAGAGCCCGTTGAGTCCGCTCACCACTGCAGGGAACATTGTGGGCACGATCCAATACATGTCGCCAGAGCAGATCGAAGGCAAGGAAGCCGACGCCCGCTCGGACATTTTTGCCCTCGGAGCAGCGCTGTACGAGATGGCTTCAGGCAAGCGGCCATTCGAAGGCAAGAGCCAGATTTCACTCGCGTCTGCGATTCTGGAAAAAGATCCCGAGCCGATCACGACAGTCAACCGGCAGGTTCCAGCATCGTTTGAGCGCTTGTTGAAGACCTGCCTGAATAAGAATCCCGAAGAACGCTTCCAATCGGCACAGGACGTGAAGCTTGAACTGGAATGGATCGCGGCCGAGAAGGCGTCCATCGCTCCGGCCATCGCACCAGGTGCCTCACGCCGGAAGGAACGTCTGCTCTGGTCTGCAGGGATTCTGGCCACGCTGGTCCTCGGTGCCCTTGCCGCTGCATTTCTTTTTCATCCCAGTCAACCTTCGCGTGTCATTCGCGCCGTCATCAATCCGCCACCGAAGGCGAGCATGAACTTGCTGGGCGATTTCGCCGGGCCGCCGATCGTTTCACCTGACGGTTCGGCCATAGCATTCACCGCTACCGATACTGGAGGCAAAATCGCTCTCTGGGTCCGCCCAACGGATTCGCTTGACGCCCACATGCTGCCCGGCACCGAAGGGGCGATATTCCCGTTCTGGTCGCCGGATAGCAACGCACTCGGCTTTTTCGCCGAAAACAAGCTCAAGACCATTGACCTCAACAACTCTTCCGCGCAGATCCTTGCCGACGCTCCTTTCGGGCGTGGAGGTGCATGGGGAACTGGCGGGGAAATTCTCTACTCGCCCAACACGCAGGTACCGCTCATGCGGGTGAATGTTGACGGCGGAACTCCCGTCCAAGCTACGAAACTGGACGCGGCACTCCATACTTCACACCGCTGGCCCTTCTTTCTCCCTGACGGCAAGCATTTCCTGTATGTCGCCATAAATCACGATTCCGCAAAGTCGGCCAACAATGCTGTCTATTACGCCTCTCTCGATGGACGTGTTAATCGCCAGTTGTTCCGCTCTGAATCTAACGCAATCTATGCCGATGGTTTTATTCTGTTTGCGCGCGGCGATCAGTTGATGGCGCAACGCTTCGATCCGAACTCGGGGGTCCTGAGCGGAGCATCGGCAGGTGTGGTGAAAGGAATCGCCAACGACGTCAGTACCTGGCATATGGATGCGTCGGCATCGCCGAATGGGATGCTCATCTTCGGTAGCGGCGGCAGCGCCGACTGGCAACTGATCTGGTCAGATCGCAGTGGAAAGTTCATGGGCACTGTGGCTGACAAGCTCACCAACCTCTTCACCGCTCGCCTTTCTCCGCAAGGCGACCGCATCGCGTTGCAGATCGACAATGCACAGTCTGACATCTGGGTGCAGGACATCGCGCGCGGAGTTCGCACCCGTCTTACGTTCGGACCCGTCGCCAATCAGGCTCCGGTCTGGTCTACCGACGGCAAGTGGATCGCTTACAACTCCGCCCGCAATGGCCACAGTCAGCTTTATCGCAAGCATTCAGATGGCAGCGGGGACGAAGAACTTGTGCTCGAAGAAAATGCCGAAGGGCTGATACCCGACGATTGGTCGCGCGACGACAAATCGCTCCTTTATTCCCGCAACATCGGCGCGGATTGGGAAATACGCATGCTTCCACTGGAGGGGGATCGCAAGTCTTACGTGGTCGTCCCACATGCGTTGACGACGATTACCTCCAGGCCACACATATCTCCGAATGGGCGCTGGATCGCATATCCGTCGGCCGAATCCGGCGAAAGCGAGATCTACGTCGCCGCTTTCGGCGGAGGACAAGGGAAATGGCAGGTTTCTGCCAGTGGCGGCGAGCAGCCGCAATGGAGCCGCGACGGTAAGGAGCTCTTCTACGTGGACCCGACATTCAACGTTTACACGGTGCCGGTCAGGGAGAGTGGAAATGCGCTGCAATTTGGCACGCCAAAAGTAATGATCCCCAGCGCGAATTGGTCCGCCCCGTCTGTGTTTTTCGACCTCACGCCTGATGGAAAGAAGATCCTGCTTGACCGCGTAGACCAGCAGGTCAGCCAGTCGGTCACTATCGTGACGAATTTTGCGGCGGGGTTGAGGAAGTAGGATGGTGGCGGCGCGTGGACTCGAACCACGGACCTACGGATTATGAGAACACAAGAGGGACTTGAGGCGTTTTGAAAATGTTCTACTTTATTCAATTCTTCAACCGCTTGCAAGGCGGCCAATGTTGTCGGGTGTGTACTTGATTTGACCTGCTCTGATCAGTTCATCATTACAATTTCATTACGCTCCGCCATCCCTAAATTGACTCCGCGGCGCCAGTCGGTTAGCCCTCGCACGCGGGCACGAGTTTCCAAGGCACAACCGACCCCGGGGTTTCATTGGGAAACGTGGCCCGTGATCACCCTATTTGCTAGCGCGATTGCCATCTACTTCTGCATTCGAGCTTCGCGCTAAAAGCCCCTGGGCGATTGATTAAGCGATCAGGATGTTGTTGTCGCGAATTGGCTTGCCGTCCTTCACCGATTCGGAAGTGCTCATCGCGCCGGACTCTGGCCAGAACTTTCTTCAAACCGAGCCCGACTTCCCCTATAATCCGGCTTCCGGCCCGGGCAGACCCCCGGATTTCTTATGCGCGATCCTGAAACCATCTTCGCTAGCGCTCCTCCAACTGTCGCCATCATCACGGCTGAGGCCTCGGCTTTTCCGGACATGCAACACTTCCTGGCTCCCAGGTTCAAGGCGGAGCTCGCCCACAACGAAAAGCAGATTCAATCGGCGATGGATGACCCGAGCATTCGGGCCGTTCTGTTGGATCTCGATAGCGTGGGCGAGGATACGTCGGCCGCGCTGCGGTTACTGCAGGAAATTCGGCTGGTTCGGGATGATCTGGTGCTGGTGGCCATTACCCGGTCCAATAGCCGCAGCATTCCTTTGAAAGCCAGTCACGCCGGAGCCGATGAATTTTTCCTGGCTCCGCTGGATTTTCAGGAGCTGCAGATCGTGCTTTCGCGCGCCATAGAAAAGCGCAGCCTGCAGATTGAAGGGCAGCGGCTGGTGGAGCAGGCGGAAAGCAAGTCTGCTTTTTGCGGCATGATCGGCGGCAGTGAATCCATGCAGCGGGTGTATCACGCCATTCAGGCGGTGGCGGACACCAATACGACCGTAGTACTGCGTGGGGAGAGTGGCGTCGGAAAGGAGCTAGTAGCCAACGCGATCAGGCAAAGCGGAGCGCGGGCCGGCAGGCCTTACATATGCCTCAATTGTTCTGCGATACCGGAAAGCCTGATCGAGTCTGAACTCTTTGGCCACGAAAAGGGTGCCTTCACCGGTGCCGACACCGCGAAACCCGGGATGATCGAGGCGGCCCAGAGTGGGACCCTGTTTCTGGATGAGATTACGACGCTCGACCACGGATTGCAGAGCAAGCTGTTGCGGGTGCTGCAGGAACGGACAGTGCAGCGCATCGGCAGCCGGACGCCCAAGAAGATCGACTTTCGCCTCATAGCTGCCACCAATGATGATCTGGAAGAACTCGTCCGGCAGGGACGTTTTCGCGAGGACCTTTACTACCGGATCAATGTAGTGCCGATTTTTGTTCCCCCGCTGCGCGATCGGGAGGGCGATCTTCCGCTTCTGGTGAATCATTTCTTGCGGATTTATTGCGCCGCTAGCAACAAGCCTTTGAAGGAATTGGAACCAGAGGCACTGGAGATTCTGGAGGATTATTCCTGGCCGGGAAATGTTCGGGAGCTGGAGAATGTCGTGCAGCGGTTGATACTGATGAACAATTCCCCGGTCATTCGGGCAGAGCACCTGCCGCAGCAGATGCTGCAATCCAGCACTGCCGGCCAAGAGTCGATTCTTATCCCAGAGGGAGGAGTGGACTTTGACGCCGAAATCGAACGCATTGAAGTCGCCTACCTTAACGCCGCCTTGCGTCGCACTGGAGGAAAGAAGAGTGCAGCCGCGACGCTTCTGCGAATAGATCCCCAGCGCATGAAATATCTTTGCCGCAAACGGAAAATGTCGGCTTTGGGTTAATAATTAACCCCTGTTGGGTTAATTATTAACCTTTGTTCTTTTTTTTACCGCGCACGCAGAGCTTGCGGAGAACCCCAATGTCCGTAAGTTAGTGATTCATATGCTGGTCGGTGCCGGGCGACCGACGTCAAGAAGTTTGGCAATCTTTGTGCAATAGACAATAGCGAGCAGTAGAAGAAAATCCAAAACAAAAAGAGGAGCAGGCCATGTCAATCGAAAAGAAATCTTTGATCAGCAACCGCATCGCCAGCAAGAAAGCCATCGTGACCAAGCCGGAGGTTAGCCAGGTCGGAGCAACGAAGCTTCGCGGAGCCAACACCAAGCTGGGTGGCCTCCACACGAGGGTTGGCGTCCAGAACACGAAGGTTGGCATCCAGAACACGAAGTTGGGCGGCATGAACACCAAGCTGGGTGGAATGCACACGAAGCTGGGCGGCATGACATCAAAGGTTAAGTTCTAAGCTGCGCCCCTGCGCCTGTGCCTCTTCACGCAAACGGGCGCGGAAGAAACCTTCCGCGCCCGTAGTTGTTTTTACAACCTTATCGTATTGCCTTCACCAGACCTTTCTCTCGACCAGATCGCGGGCAAATCTGAAGCAAGAATCCGCGATACTCCTTCTTCCCGTCAATACCTTGGCCGAGCCGGTCATGCCATCCCTGAGCTCGCCGTCATTTTTCAAGATCACGGTTCCTAAATAGAACTTCGGAGGATTGATCCCTTCGAGCTGCTCTTTCGGAAGCACTCCGTCCGCAACCGGAACAGATGCGGGAGAAATCCAGGAGAGTGTTCCAGACAACGAAACCGCTCGGCCTTGAACCAGCAAGCGAACGGGAATGTTTAGCCTGAGATCATGCATCGCAAATTCAGGCACGTAAACGCGGGCCTGCATGCGAGAAGTATCAGCCACTTCAAGAAGTAAATCGCCCTGTTCGAGCGTGAGGCCGACCAGGTTGCCGGTGTGTGGCGTCAAAACTGTCCCGGAAATCGGACTGGCAACGTTCAATTGGACCAACCGCGTCGAAAGCGAGCGGTCATTCTCAGCCAAGCGCTTCCGCTCTTGTTCCGCCGATGCGTAGTCGGCGTAATGCAGGCCAGCTTCGTAGGCGCGGGCGGTTCCGGCGTTCAGTTGCGCACGAGATTGCGCAGCCTGGGATTCGAGATCGAGATTCCGTAATTGAATCAGCGGAGCTCCAGCCGTGACCGTTTGACCCTCGGCAACAGAAACACCGACGACTTTGGCGGGCATGGTGGTACGGATCGGAACTCTTTGCGCCGCCGCAAGGACAAATGGCCCTCGAACGAAGTCCGGCCAGACGGGCAAGAACAAAAGCAGGAGAACGGCTGCCCCGCAAATCATGATTCGAGCTGGCGTAAACCAAGCGCGCACCCGCTCTTTTTTGTCCAGGTAAAGCATTTGCGTGAAATTTTTCATCAGCTTGATCCTCGAACGAAATACCCAAACTCCGATCAGCAAGGCCGGCAGAAACGCCCATTCTGGATTAAAAGACCGAAGGATATGGTAGGTAAGCAACATCAAGAAAGACAGCAGACTGTAGCTATAAATTCCGGAGAGGATCGCATACGCAACGAAAAATGCGCGCTTACGGCGAGGCACGTAGGGGACATCAACCGGAAGTCGGAAAATATATTTGCGTATCCAGCTGGAGAGAAAAACTGTGCTGTGCTCTTTCAGCGCCGGTTCGGCAACCAGCTCACAGAAGATGAGATAGCCATCCAACTTGATCAGAGGATTCAGATTCAGAAGCGAAACCCCTAATCCGGTGATCATCATGACCTTGTATGCCCAATCATGAGCCGGCATTCCGATCGCTGTGCCCCACCAAATGACGGTGGCAAAAAAACATAAAACCAGATCCAGCCATATTCCGGCGATTGAAGTGGCGATCCGAGCCCACCTGCCTCCTATCACCCAAACCTGAGTGGCGTCGCAGAAAAAACTGGGAGCAAAGTACATGAGACTGAAACCCATCTTTTCGATATTTGCGCCGAAATGCTTTCCTGCCAGACCATGAGCGGTCTCGTGTATGGCGGCCATGGCTCCAAATAGAAGCCAGAATTCGACCAGGTCGGAGCCGGATTTGTGTATGAAGTTGTAAAAGGCGAAACTGTCAGTCCAAATTTCGCCGAATCGCTCCGCCCACATCCACCCCATCAAGACGAACATTGCAATACTGGTCCAGACAAACCAGGGCGTGAACAAGAAGCGAACTTTGGGGTAGAGCCAGCTAATGTAGTTGTCGGCGTTGTTCCAGGTCTTGAGCGTAATGTCTGAGAAATCTTTGACGCCAGGCCGGCTGCGTTTTTTGCGGGATGAGCGGAGCTGCCGCTGCAAGGCAACGTTTTTTTCTAACGGAGTTTTATACAGCAGCTCACTTTCGGTTTGCAGATAGCTGGCTATTTCCCGTACATCGTCCTCCGAAACGGCGGTTCCCGTCTCAGACAGAAAATTCTCCGCGACCGTAGCGTAAGAAGAATTCCCGTCGAACATTCTGATTATTTTCCATTGCAGCGGGTTGAAGCGGAACAGAAATTCTGTTCCCGGCATTTTTACGATGACGATGGGCTTGCCCTTTTCAGTATGCTCTTTGGCAATGACTCTCGGATCGAGCCTGGGCGGGTTTTTGCTGACGACACGCGCGGGCAAATCCGGCAATGCGACGTCGAGCGCTCGGACGATATTCATGGCACGTCATTCATGGCGCATTTTCATTTCACATCGAGCACATGGACGTTGGCGCGCATACCGGGACGCAGCCCGGAAGTGTCGCCGAACAATTCAGCCAAAACTTCAATCGTGTCGCTCGAAGGATCAACCACCGGACTAACTTGGATGACCCTGGCCCGATAGCGGCGGGCTGAGTCGACATCCTCGGCAGGGTTCACTGCCATCACCGTCCCAGACTTTACGTGACCGAGAAATTTTTCGGGCAGGGTAATGCGAATACGCAGCGGCGCGACGGCAGTCACCCAAAACAAACGGTCATTCCTAGCGACGCTTTGCCCGGCGCGGACGTAGCGGCGGGCGACAATGCCGTTGAAAGGCGCGGTGATCTGGGTTTTTTCCAGCTCTAATTCCAGCGACGCTTCGTTTTGTTTGGCATTGGTCAGCAACTCGGAGACCCGCTTCACGTCCCACTGGTCAGATTCAGCTTTGTACTTGACGTGTTCGAGCTCCTCTTTGGGGATGATCTGGGCTTCCCACATTTTTTCGGCACGGGCGTAGTCGGAGTCCAGAACTTTCGCTTCGGCCTCCCAGTTCTTGAGATCGTCTTCGGTGCTGCGAGTCTTGGCGCGGGCAGCTTCAAGGTCGGCGGAAATTTGCCGGTCGTCGAGCGTGGCCAGCAACTGGCCTTTCTTGACCGGCGTTCCAGGCTCGGCGAGCACGCGATCCACTATGCCATCGCGCTGGGCGGCAACGTCCACCTGATCTTCGACGATGAGGGGACCCGATGTCACGAAGTCGCCGGCATCCGATGAAGTTTTGGCCGGGCTGATGGCCGCGGCCGTCGAGGTATCAGCAGCGGCGACAAGAGGTGCGGGCGCTGCGGGCGAGCTGCTACAAGCCGCACTGATCAATAGCAGCAGCGACATCAGAAGAACAAGGGGTGCGATTTTTACTGCGGGTTTCATCGAAGCTGTCCTTTTTCTCTTCACCATCCAAACCAATCCCAGAGCTTTCTCCAAATCCACATGCCTGGGCGGCGGAACATTACTACGCCAGCGGGACGCCATCCCGTGGAAACTTTTCCACGACCCTGCATGCCGGAACGTAAGGCACCGTTAGGATTGGCCACGCTGACGCGGGCAAAAAACACGCGCTCATCGTTCTGCACGCTTGCCTCCGGACTGACTACCGCGACCTGACCGCGGAAAGTCTGGTCAGGGAAACCATCAAGTTTAAGGCTTGCCGCTTCGCCGGTCCGAAGCAACGAGACGTCTGGCTCGGCGATTGAAACATCCACCAGCGCCTGTGAGTTGTCCACAATGTCCACGAAGCTCTCGCCGACTTTCAGTTTGCGGCCCACCATGTTTTCCAGTTGCGGAGTCGCAACCACTCCGGCGATGGGCGAACGAATTGCCGTGCGATCCAGTCGCTCCTGGGCGCGAGCTACTTCGGAATTCCAGTAATCTCCCTGGGCCCGCTGGATGCCGGCCTCGGAGCCATCGTTATTGGCGAGCGCGCGGTCCATCTGCGCAGTGGCAGTTTCGTACTTGGCTTTTGCCGCCGCCAGCGCGGAGCGATACTCCCAATCTTCAAGGCTGGCGATGACTTCGCCTTTTTTCACCACATCGCCTTCGCGGACTTTGACATCTTTGATTACGCCTTCAAAGTCGGCTCCCAGATGTGCCATTCGCGAGGGAGCAACAACCGCGGTGCCATCCACTCGCAAGGGCAGCGGGAATGCGGCCAGGAATAGGATTACTGCGGCAGCGAACCCAATCATCGCTGCGCGGCGGTGCTTTTCTAGGGCAAGAAACTTCTTCTTCTGATCCACCAGCGGCTGCAGCACGCTGATGAAGGGAACCTCTTTATAGAGCGACGCGTTACGCAAGGCGACTGTGGCCTGGCTGGCCAGCACCTTGAGCATCTCAAGATGAGCCTCGGAGAGAAAATCGGGATCGCCGCTTTCAAACAGCAGAATACCAAGACGCCCTTCTTCATCCGCGAGTGGAATCAGATGACAGGCCCGCATCCCGGTCTCGGTAAAGTATTCGCGAAACTTGGCACGCGTCTCTTCGCGGTCAGAGTCGATTTCCTCATCTCGCTGGGTAATCAAAAGCGGCTCACCCAGAATGGCACCCCAGTGCAGAATTCCGCGGAGGCCGCGGTATTGTGGGTCGTCAACATTGAGTTGCGTGCTTCCAGAAACCGCTTTCAGATGAATTCCTCCACGCTGGTCGAGCGCGATCGCGGCGCGCTCATAAGCGACAACCGCCGCCGGACCATTCACAATGGCTTGCAGAACGCGATCTAAATCCAGGGTTGAAGTAATCTCGGCGCTGGTCTTGACCAGGGCTTCAAGGATTTCAACTTTGCGTTCCGCCATCAGCAGGCTGGCATTGTGCAGCGCACCAGCCGCGGTTTCAGTCAGGCTGCCCAGGGCGAAGAGTTCATCTTCATCGAACGCGCTTCCATCCAGCCGATTGATGGCTTCCACCACTCCGACCAGGGCCCCGCGATCAAACAGGGGGGCTGCCATCAACGAAAAGATCGGGCCTTCTTCAACGCCCGCATTGCGCTGAACGAGGCGTTCATCTTCGGACGATTCGATCAAAACCGGTTCACCGCTATCGGAAGCGCCTCCTGCAATCCCCTCGCCCGCTTTCTGCGTTTCCCCGTCCCGAACCGTAAGATCGGTACCGGCTTGCTCCATCAGCAGCAGCGACTCGTCTTGTTGCAGCAGCCAGACGTTGACCGCCTGGCACTCCAGCACTTCTCTAAACTTGGAACCGATGATGGGCAGAAGCTGATCCAGCTCCAGAGTGGAACTGAATACTTTTTCCAAATCATAAAGCTGGGTGAGCCGCGAAATAGAAGAGAGCGCGCTATGACGCTCCTGCTCGTAGTCCACTGCATTGGCCAAGGCGCTTGCAGAAACGTCAGCCAGCGATCGCAAGGACAAAAGCGCGCCCGCGGTCAATTCATTTTCGAAGCTGAGAATTTCGATCGCCCCCAGAAGCTGATCTCTGTGAGTCAGCGGCAGATAGCCAAGAGAATTCACGGTCCGGCGCACGTTCAAATGGGCGTATTCTTCGCGAACCAGTTCTTTTGTCGTGAGAACAAACGGCATGGCCTTGGTGGCAATCATTCCCAAGGTGCCTTGCTCGGCAGGCACCGAGGAGTCGTGCACAGTGACATCGCCGACCGTCGCTTGGGATACCCAGATCTGGTCTTCGTCGCGAGTGGCCAATAGATAGACGTTGACGGCAGCGGCGGAAAACAAATCGGCGATCGCCTGCGCGACAACGCGAGCGCGGGGAAATACTTCGCGAGTTTCGAGCAATTGGGCCGCAAATGCGGCGAGATCAATCGCCAAAACCGAACCCAGCGTAACCATGGCTTTGGCCCCGAAGTGACGTAGAAAGCCCGGCTCAGCAGCCGCGGGAGAAGTCCCTCTTGCAAATTTAAAGGGCTTCTTCTAAGTTGAGTGACTCTAGCAAAGGGCAACCATGCTGTCAACGCGTTGCCGCAACCAAGAAACATCAGCCAAACGGGGGGCGGGTGGATATTGAAGTTCGCAGCCAGGAACATGTCAAGGTCATAAAACTGCGGGGGCGCCTGAGTCTGGGAGAACCATGCGATCGCCTGCGCGCCACCCTCGAGGACCTGGTGAAAACCGGGGACAACCGGCTAGTCCTGGACCTGGGAGAACTGGCGACCATGGACTCGAGCGGTATTGGTTTGCTGGCGCGTTTTCTGGCCTCTGCCAAACAACAGGGCGGAGCGCTCAAGCTGGCAAATCCGTCGAAGTTCGTGCTGCAGACTTTGAAGTTAGTGGGACTACTGAACCTCTTCGAAGTTTTCAGCGACTCGCAAGCGGCCGCAGCATCCTTCTAATATCTAGCACTAGTATCTAGCCGGGCAAAACCCACCCGTCGCTCACTCACAACACCGAATGCGCGTTCCAGGGCACCTTCTTTTATTGCCGGTCTTAAGTCAGTTCGCGGAAAATCGCCATTTCGCTGATTGACTCGCCACAGCGGAAATAGGTAAGAAGCTCCTCTGTAGTTGCATCTGGTCATGCCCGCGAAAGGTTAGCAAACTACACCGTTGATCAGCTTCTAGATTCTTACATCGCACAAATAGAGCACCCAGCCACTCAAAAGCGCTACCGACTCTCTCAGAAGGCGCTGTCACCCATCTGCGGAAACTGTCGAATTACAGACGTTGACGCCTTCACATTCGATCGCTTCAAGGAGGCCAGAAGAAAACAAGGTGTCAGTCCAGCAGGTGTAAACCGCGACTTGGCGTTGCCTCGGGCCGCCTTCAATTTCGCGGTAGAACGCAGAATGCTCGCCCATAGTCCTCTGGACGGTGTGAAGCTATTCAACGAATCCAAAGATCGAAAGCCTCCCCGGATAATTTCCTTCGCCGAGGAACAAAAAATCCTCATGTGCTGCGACGTGAGACTGCGCATGATCGCAATCACGCTTCTTGACACCGGAATGCGAGTTGGAATCGAAGCTCTCAGGCTCAAGTGGTCAGACATTGATTTTGAAGAGTCGATCATCACCGTTGTCCAATCCAAAACGGCTGCGGGCCTACGCGCTTTGCCCATGACGGCGTTTGTAAAATTCGAACTTCAAAAATGGTACACCCTCACGAAGGGGATATCAGCGTACGTCTTTTTCAATCCGCAACGCCCGCTGACATACATCCGTAGCGTGAAGACTGCCTGGCACAACGCCCTCAAGATCGCGGGACTTTCCCCGTTCCCTATTTATCAATGCCGCCATACGTTTGCGACGAGATTGGCAGCGGCAGGCGTGTCGGGCACAATCATCGACCAACTCCTAGGGCATTCCCGCAGAGATGTTCTCTGGTTTTACACGGCGCGCGTGTCCGAATATCTCAGAGACGCAATCAATCTGCTCGATCAGTTTCGAAGCGCTAAGGCAGAGGTGTCGAGAACATCGAAAATCGAAGGGATCGAAGAGCGGCACGAGAAGAGGCCAACTCTCATAAATTGAATTGTTTACGGCATGGAAGAACCAGCAACTCAACCGTTCAATTACAATTTCAATTACAGTCTCCAGAACTGGAGACCCTCAACAGGTCTGGGCCCTCCCTAGCCCACTGAAAACAAACTATAAATCTGGTGGCGGCGGTAGGACTCGAACCTACGACCTACGGATTATGAGACCGTCGCTCTAGCCACCTGAGCTACGCCGCCACATTCACGATTGTAAGGGAACATAGAAAAACCGGGAAGAGGAGCAGGCGGGTCGTTTCTCCAGGAAATCGGGAGGGCACGGCTCCAGCCGTGCCGATACCGATTTGCGATTTAACGGGCTTTGTCGAGCCTTGCTCGACTGAACGGGCGGGGGCGCCCATTCCCACATCCCTGGTGTTGGCTTCAGTCGCCTTCAGTCATGCCGATGGCCTGCATTACTTTCGGAACGCGGCTTCAGAGCGCCTGCGGCATAAAATTATCGACGTGGAACGCAAAGTCTTCTGGATCACCTTCACCGCGCTCGGCCTGTTCGCCGACGTCGTGCTTCCCCTGTGGTGGGCGTTGGCCGCGACAATTCCGATCATCTTTGCCAGCTGGTGGGTCGCCTATCGTAGCGATTGGTTCTGATGCATTCAACGCACAAACCTAAACACGCGGTCCCACCTCGTTTGATCAAGAAAATGAACCGCCACTTTGCTCGCGTGCTCAAGCCGATCGGACGGGCTAGCTTTGAGGTAATCTCCTTCTGACTCCTCAAACGACCAGTAGATAATCAGCGGACGCCCGATAATATTTTCCTCCGGAACAAATCCCCAATACCGGCTGTCGTAACTGTTGTCCCGGTTATCTCCCATCGCGAAATAGTTCCCTGCGGGCACGACAAGCTCGCCATTCCTGACGTGCAAAGCTAGACTCGCCTGCCATTGTGGAGTGAGCCCATCATTCGCGTCCGACGCGATATCTGGAAAGTCGTCACGGTAAGGAACGTAGGTACCATCGCGAATAACGTAAGGCTCCGTCACACGTTTTTCATTGCGGATTACAACACCGCGCTCCAATCGAATGCGGTCTCCCGGGACCCCGATTACGCGTTTAACGAAATGGAGATCAGGTCGCGCTGGAGATAGAAACACAAGGATATCGCCGTCTCGGATCGTGTGATGAGGTAGCAAGTGTAGCCAACTCGACTGCGGACCCGTGTCGGCGCGATCCACCAAAATGTGATCTCCGATCAATAGTGTTCGTTCCATTGAACCGGAAGGTATTTCGAATGCCTGGACATTAAAAGTAAGAATGAACAGCGCCGACACAAGAGTGCACATCATGGAAATGCTGAACTGGACGGGAGTCTCGCGCTTTCGCTTTGGCGCACTGCTGTTTGCCTGAATTCGTCGATCTCTGTGCTGTCGCTTTTCTTTTGCAGTTTTCTTCATGTCCGCTTCCTTCTTCTCCAGACGACAACTATAACGCCTTGATCCTTTCGATGATTTCGCGTAATTCGCTTTTCTTCTCTTGATGTAACCCAATCCATTCCTAGGGCAGCCCACCGATGGACATTGTGCTTTGCCACAGTTCTCTGAGCCTTGGATCTTTTGGATTCAAATGCTCATAATCATCGACGTCCAATCCTGAGGCGTTTCCGTTTAATAGACGTTCTCCAAACTCGCCTACTTCTTGCGGAGAACGTTCTTTGGATGTCATCAAGCTAACCACGAGTATTGCAACACCAATCACCGCGAACCCAAACAACCAATTCGCAGTCGGGTATAGCGCAAAGGCAACGATGGGCGCGAGCACGGAAACGAGGCACCCGAGGCGAGATAAGATGCGAGCAATTCTTATCATATGCACCGTTGCATGCGAATGATCTTGATTCGTTATTCTCGGGTCAATACAGCCCCTTCTCCCCCTTCGGCCGCGTCTTCCATCGGCGATGAACCCACAACCACTGGTCCGGATAATGCCGCACGTATTCTTCGATCACTTTGGTGAACTTGGCTGTGTTGGCCGCCACGTCGGCTTCGTGGCTGCCGGTGCGAGTTAATTCCACTGCGGGATCGAATCGCAGGCGATACTTCTGCAGCACCGGGTCCCAGATAGTGAACCCGGGAACGACCGCCGCGTCGGTCTTGAGTGCCACCCGGGCCGCGCCGCTGGCGGTGCAGGCGCTGATCCCGAAAAAATCTACGAACACGCCCTGGGTAGCGATCATGTTGGTATCCATGAGCACGCCGACGGTTTCGCCCTTGCGCAGCGCGGCAATCAGGCCGCGGGCGAAATCTTTATCGACGGCTTTATTCCCGTGCATGGTGCGGTACGCGCGCGCCATGCGATCGATGTAAGGATTATCCAGCGGCCGCATCACGATGTTCAGCGGGTATCCATAGAGTGAGTGCGCGAACGCCGAAAGCTCCCAGGCTCCCAGGTGCCCGGTCAAAAATAGAACGCCTTTGCCCCGCGCCAGTGCCCGTTCGAAGTTCTCGAAGCCCTCGTAGACCACGGTCTTACTGACATTTTCCCGCGTGTATTTCGGAAACAGGCAGACTTCGGCGACCTGACGGCCGAGCGAGATAAAAACTCCGTGAAGAATTTGCTTGCGCTGGCGCCGGGTCTTTTCAGGAAAGGCAAGTTCCAGGTTGCGCATGCCCACGCGCCGCAGTTTGCCGTGCAGCGCGTAGACCATCCAGGCAATGGATATCCCCGCCGCGCGGGCCAGTGGTCGCGGCAACACACCTACAAATTTGAGCAGTCCCCAGGCGAGGGCGTATTCGAGTCGGTAGCGCAATCGCACGCTGACGGTAGCATCTGGGAAAATTTGGTGTCAAATCTCAGCTCTCATCCGGCAGCCGTCAGTTAAAGCCGTCGGTCTTCAGTCGTCGGTCGTCGCTTGGTTATTCCCGCCACCTGAGCCGTGCGTTTGACGACCGACGACCGATGGCCGAAGACTTGCACCTGATGGCAGATGGCTGACACCTACCTTGAATCCCGCCCCCGCCATCCTTAGACTAATTACGTGCACGTCCATTCCCATGGCGCGGATGAGCGTACCTCCCGGGTGCTGCGGGTGTCGCTCATCGTCACTGCTGCCTACATTGGGCTGCTGGTTGTGGCCGGACTGCGCTCTCATTCTCTGGCCCTGCTCTCGGAAGCTGGGCACAATCTCAGCGACTTTCGTGGCCCTGCTGCTTTCGCTGGTTGCGGTGTACTTTCAATCGCGTCCGCCGAGCGCTACCCACACTTACGGATACCATCGCGCGGGCGTATTGGCCGCACTGGTCAATGCGGCTGCTCTGGTCGCGGTGTCCTTTTTGATCTTTTACGAAGCCGTGCGCCGTATTCAGCAGCCGCAGGTGGTCCACGCCGGGACCATGATGTGGGTTGCGGCCGCCGGCGTGATCATGAATGGCGCGATTGCCTTCATGCTGTTCCGCACTCACCGCGATGTGAACATCCGCAGCGCGCTGCTGCACGAAATCGGCGACACGGTTTCGACCGCCGCGGTCATCGCCGGCGGCTGGGCCATTCTCGCCACTGGGCAACTCTGGATCGATCCCGCGCTTTCGTTCGGGATCGGCGCGCTCATTCTATGGTCAAGCTTCGGCATCATGCGCGAGACCCTGAACATCCTGCTCGAAGGCACGCCGCGCGGAATGAAGCTGGCCCGGGTCGCAGCGGCCATTGCGGAGATCGACGGCGTGAACGATGTCCACGACCTGCACGTGTGGAGTATCGGCTCTGAAACCAGCGCGCTGTCGTGTCATATTTCCATCGCCGATATCCCGCCCTCAGCCAGCGAGCGCATTCTTCGCGAAGTAAAAGCGCGGCTGCACTCCGACTTCTCCATCGACCACACCACTATTCAGTTTGAGCACGCGGTGTGCGAAGTGGCACACGGGTGCGTGATTCCGGTCGGCGCCGCCGAGGAACAGCATCGCCATTGATTCGCCGACTATAGCGGCCACTGTTGCGCAGCGTGCAAAATTCTAAGAACTTCGATTCCATTTTCACCAATTCGATAAATCGCAATGTAGGGAAGCCCGCTGAAGACAAGTTCGCGAGTGTCGGCTTTTCTTCCGGTGCGGCCGAGTTCCGGGAAATCTGTAAGGGTGTCTATTGACTTATAAATCGCGAGCGCCACTCTTCGTGCAGCGGCTGGGCTTCCGTGTGCAGAAATGTAGTCACAGATGTGAGTGAAGTCACGAACCGCAGGTTCCGTCCAACGTACAAGCATCAGGCGGGATAACGCTCGTCGATCAATTTGCCAACTGCGTCATGATCTACGAAGTTTCCACTCTCGGCGGCGGCAAGGCCTTTTTCAACTTCCCTTAGAAACCACTCGTCATAATTAACTAGCCTCTCGATGGCCTCGATAACGAGAACGTCAGCGGCGCGACCCTTCTCCGCAGCTAGCCGGCTCAACTTGGCCTGGAGGTCTGGGCTAAGTGGAACATCCATCGCACAAGGGTAGGCACCACGCGCGAACGTGTCAAGATCGTCATTTGTCCGATTTTCGCAACATCGATTTCGGCTGCTCAATATGTTCGATCGGGCAATAAAGTTAGCCGTTCTGTTTTGCGAAAACCTCCTTCACCCTCTCCATCGTGTCCGCTTCTTCCGGCAGCTTGTCTGGCCTCAAACGCACGATTCGGGGAAAACGCAGCGCGTACCCGCTCGAGTGCCGCTCGGATTTCATGATGTTGTTGAACGCAACTTCAAGCACGATCTTCGGCTCGACCGTCCGGCGGAAGCCCTGATCTTCGATTGTGTGTTCGAGAAACCATTTCGTCATCTCGGCAATTTCAACGTCGGTCAATCCCGAATAGGCTTTGCCGATATTGAGCAGCCGCTCGCCATCGCGCACCGCAAACGTGTAGTCGCTCAACACGCCGATGCGCCTGCCGTGTCCGAACTCAACCGCGGTGACCACGACATCGAGTGTCGCCAGCTCGCGTTTCAGCTTTAGCCACGATTTGCCGCGGCGCCCCGGAGTATAAGGCGACTCTGGATCTTTGATCATCAGCCCTTCGTTGCCGCGTGCCTGCGCTTGGTCGAACAACTTATTCAGATCTTCCGGCGAAGATGCTTGAAAGACCGGGGCACGAATGATGGCGGGAGTGTGCATAAGGTCATCGGTCGTCGGCCCTCTGTCGTCGGGTTCCTCCGAGCCAAAGTTCAACATCTCCTGATGTTCGAATGAGCCTTCCGAGATTTTCCTCTGTGCGGTGTTCCTCTGTGTAACTCTGTGCTCTCTGTGGTTAAAGGTTTTCAGCAGCTCATCCAAAATTCGCGCTCTCTCCCGAAGCGGTCAGATCGATCATGAGTTCGTCGTCGGCATACAGCACGTCGAACACGAGGTAAACCACCGGCACGTCCTGCATCAGCTTCTCGCTGACCTTCTTGCGGCCGAGGCGACGCTGTAGTGCGCTGAATGGAAGAGCCCGGCCTGTCGACTGCAGTGGTTGTGCGGGCGAGGGCGCCCGTACCTCCACGATTCCGGGTTCAAGTTCCTCCCCGGGCAGAGAACTCCACGCCACAATCTCTCCATCCAGAATTACGTCTTGCGGCAGTCCGGCCAGCGCATCCGGCAGCTCGGGAAACGATTCCGTGATCTCGTCTCGCGTGCGCGAGAAGAACCGTACGGTGTCTCCCGAAAGTGCGCCTGGGCGCGGATGCCGTCGTACTTGTCTTCCACCCAGGCATTTTGAAAATAGCTCAGCGCGTCTTCCGCCGATTCGGCCGGGCTCGCCAGCATGAAACCAATGGGGTGAAACAGGCGCATCTTAGCTTCGGCCAGTTTGTTGTCCGCCGCCAGCCGCAGCGTCTCGCCGATATCGCCCAGCAGCATGTTGGCCCGTTGAACCTCTTTCAACGCGCCGCCAAACGCCTTAACAATCGCCTCTTCCACCAGGCTTTCTTTCAACCCGATCCGCAAGTCCCCAGTCATGATCTTGATGATGTACTTGGCTTCGAGCGGAGAAACTTCACTCAGCAATTTGCGAACGAGAATTCCCTTGGCCGCCGGCCCGCGGGCCGCGGCAATTTCGCGGAAGATCAGCTGGATGTTGGACGGTCGGGGACGCCCGTCCCTTCGTTCTTTTTCCGACAAGACCGCTCCCGCCACCGCGCCCAAGTCTCCTAGCTTGCGGTACGCAGCCGTCAGTGCCTGCTCATCCTGCCCCGAGAGCTCCTGCACAATTCGCCACAGCAGCGTGCCGCCGACCTGCAGTGTCGTCTCTTCCCATGCCGGAAACGGCCGTCCAGAGAAGAAGACCGCCGCAACCGCCGCCTCATCCACTGGTTCCGACTTCAGGTACTCTGCCAGACGCGCCGTCTTCTCCAGCTTCTTGGTCGTCGTTGCGATCTTCTCAGCAGTCTCAGCAAATGTTCGCATCGGTCAGTTTGATGTTGGGCTCACAGACTCAGAGCTCAGAGCTCAAAGCTAAAGGCTAAAAGCTGCTCCCCGTGTTACCCTAAAGCTGGAACTAACTCAGCCCTCGGATCATCCAATATTTATGCAATTTTTCAAGACTTTATGGCGTTTTCTGGTCGCCATCCAGCTGTTGCCTGCCCTCGAAGGCGGCGAAGAAACCCTGGTCGGCGGACAGGCGGTGCTCGAAGGCGTCATGATGCGTACCCCGCATGCCTGGGCCATCACCTGCCGCAAGCCAAATGGCGAGCTTCAGACGCACGGCGAACCGATCGAGCGCCTCTCTGAAAAGCATAAATGGATGGCATGGCCCGTGGTCCGCGGCGTCATGACCCTCGGTCACGCCATGACCCTCGGCTTCCGCGCCCTCAAATTTTCCGCCAACGTGCAATTGGATGAGCTTCAGAAGGACGAAGCCGGCAAATCGCCGGAAAAGAAATTCGAAATCAGCGGCTGGATCGCGACGGTGAACATCATCATCTCGGTCGGCTTCTTCATCTTCATGTACAAGTACCTGCCGCTGCTGGCGACCACCGAGATCAAAAAAGCCCACCCGTCGTTGAATGGCCAGATCTCATTTAATTTGATCGACGGCCTTATTCGCCTGGCGCTATTCCTGCTCTTCATCTGGGGAACTTCGCTGCTCAAAGACATTCGCCGCGTGTATCAATATCACGGCGCCGAGCACAAAACGGTATTCGCCTTCGAAAACGGCGATCCGCTGGGCACGGCTGAAGTGCAGAAATATCCGACCTTCCACCCGCGTTGCGGCACCAGCTTCCTGATGACCGTGATGATCATTTCGATCTTCGTTTATATGCTTTTCCCAGTCACGACGTTCTGGGCGCGCTTTGCATTGCGCATCGCGCTGCTGCCGGTCATCACCGGAGTTTCGTACGAAATCATTCGCTTCGCCGCCAAGCGCCGCAAATCGCTGTTCGCGATCATGACCGCTCCCGGCCTGTGGCTGCAGCGGGTCACTACCCAGCCTCCGTCCGACGACCAGGCCGAATGCGCCATCTCCGCTCTCGAACACTCCATGAGCCTGGAAAAGGCGAATGGTGGGGAATTGGTGATTGCGTAGGTCAGTGTCTTCGGTCGTCGGCCTTCCATTCTCATGAGATTCCCGTGCCAGACTGGGAAAGTCACCAGGATTTTGTAGTTGGTATGCGGCCAAGTTAGCCATTCTGAGCTAAGTTTCTCGTGGAGAAACTTTATGAGCGGTTCATTCAGAGATTTGAGAGTGTGGCAGCAGGCAATAGAACTGGCAACAGCGACATACCGGATTACGGGAGTTTTTCCCAAGCACGAGCTTTATGGCTTAGCGCAGCAGATGCGGAGAGCGGCGGTTTCTGTCGGAAGCAATATTGCCGAAGGCAAAGGCCGCAGGTCAGACAGGGAGTTCCGCCAATTTCTTTTTAACGCTCGCGGCTCCCTGCTTGAACTGGAGACCCAGATATTTATTGCTCTCAAGTTAGAATACATATCAGAGAAGCAATGGAATGAGTTGCAAGCACAGGCCACGCAGATAGGCCGAAGTTTAGCGGGCCTTTTAAATTCGCTCTCGACATCGGCAGCGTAAGGCAGCCCATGCGGTTCTTAGCTTGGCCGACGACCGAGAGCCGAAGACCGACGACGTTTTTATGTTCTCCCGACTTAACCAAATCGAAGCCCGCTACGATGAGCTGACGGCAGCTCTGGCATCGCCGGAGATCGTCACCGACTCGGCGAAGTACCAGAAGACTGCGAAGGCTCACAGCGAAGTTGCGCCTATCGCGGAGAAGTATCGCGAGTTCAAAGATCTGACAAAGGGCATTGCCGAAAGCAAAGCTCTGCTCGCGGACGAAAAAGATCCCGACATGCGCGCCTATGCGCAGGAAGAGCTCAATCAGCTCGAAGCCCGCGTCGGCGCTGTCGAAGAAGAACTCAAATTCTTGTTGTTGCCCAAAGATCCGAACGACGAAAAGAACATCATTCTTGAAATTCGCGCCGGCACCGGAGGCGACGAAGCCTCGCTGTTCGCCGCTGAACTGTTCCGCATGTACGACCGCTATGCCGAATCCAAGCGCTGGAAGGTCGAAGTGCTTTCCACTTCTGAGTCCGGCGTTCACGGATTAAAAGAAGTGATCGCCATGATCGAAGGCGACCGGGTCTTCTCGCAGCTGAAGTACGAAAGCGGCGTGCATCGAGTACAGCGCGTACCGGAGACCGAGCAGCAAGGCCGAGTGCACACTTCGGCGGTCACGGTGGCGGTGCTTCCCGAAGCCGAAGAGGTAGATATCAAAATCGAGGCCAAAGATCTTCGCATCGACACCTTTTGCTCCTCCGGTCCCGGCGGCCAGTCGGTGAACACGACTTATTCCGCCGTCCGCATGACGCATATTCCGACCAACACCGTGGTCAGCTGCCAGGACGAAAAGTCGCAGATCAAGAACCGCGAAAAGGCTCTGCGCGTTTTGCGTTCCCGTCTCTACGAAATGGAAATGCAGAAACAACAGGACGCTCTCGCCAAGGAGCGCAAGTCGATGGTCGGATCCGGCGACCGCAGCGAAAAAATCCGCACCTACAACTTCCCGCAGAACCGGGTCACCGACCACCGCATCGGCGTGACGATTCACCAGCTTCCCGAAGTCATGGACGGCAAACTCCAGCCGCTGATCGACGCTTTGGTCACACATTACCAGGCCGAACGCCTCAAAGCCGACAGCGCCGCGACCGCCTAAACTGCCGCGAACTTCCGCCTTGAACCATATCGCGGCACAGTTCTCCGCCCAAAACCCGCACGTCGGCCTCCATGCGGAAAATCTGCCACCTACGTACAGAAACCACTGTATGGACGAAAACCGCCCGAAATAAAAAAATTGATTGTTCTGACCAAATTCCGCTTCTCTGCCTTGGGGGCAAATGGCAACTGAACAGGTTTCTCAAGAGGTAAACACTCTGCGGTGCAACTCCGGCTGTCCCGGATTAGATGAGGTGCTGGGCGGCGGTTTGCCGCTCGGCCACGTCTATCTGCTCGAGGGCGAGCCCGGCACCGGCAAGACCACGATCGCTCTCCAATTCGCAGCTGAGGGAGTTCGCAACGGTGAGAACGTACTCTACGTCACTCTCTCCGAATCCCGTGACGAGTTGCTGTTGGTGGCCCGCAATCATCGTCTTGCTATCGATGAAGTCAAGATTGTTGAATTGAAGCCCAGCGAACAAGACCTGAAGCCCGAAGGTCAGTACACGGTCTTCCATCCTGCTGAAGTTGAGTTGACCGACCGGGTGCAGATGATCATCGCGGAAATCAACCGCTACAAACCTGATCGCCTTGTAATCGATGCGCTATCGGAAATGCGTATGTTGGCGAAGGACCCGCTTCGCTACCGCCGGCAGGTACTTTCTCTAAAGGAAGCCCTTTCGCCGAGCTGCACGGTTCTGTTGCTCGACGATCGCAGCAGCCGGCAACTTGATCTTGAACTTCACAGCATTGTGCACGGCGTTATCGCGCTGGCGAAAATTCAACGCGAGTATGGCAAAACCCGTCGTCGCCTGGAAGTGACCAAGCTCCGCGGCAGCGCATTCCGCGAGGGATATCACGACTATCTCATTCGCGATGGCGGCGTGGTGCTATTCCCCCGCCTGATCGCTGCCGAATACCTAGCGACTAACGGTAAGCGAGACCCGGTCCAAAGCGGAATCAGTGAGCTGGACACATTGGTTGGCGGCGGCCTCGATCGCGGCACCAGCACTCTTCTCATCGGCCCAGCAGGCTGCGGCAAAACCACTATCGCCCTTCGCTGGCTGACAAGCGCCGCCGAGCGCGGCGAGACCACTGCGGCGTTCATCTTTGAAGAAACCGTGCACACCCTCATTGGCCGCGCCGAGGGATTGGGAATGGATCTCGGCAAACACATTAAGAGTGGCCGGGTACGGATCGACCATTTGGATCCGGCTGAAATGTCGCCGGGGGAGTTTGTCGAAAAGGTCCGTGAGTGCGTCGAAAAGGCGGACGCTCGCACCATCATGATTGATAGCCTGAACGGCTTTCTCCAGTCCATGCCCGGCGAGCAGTTTCTGGCTCTGCACATGCACGAGTTGCTCACTTATCTCAACAACCGCGGCGTCGTCACCTTAATGATACTGGCGCAGATGGGCATGATCGGCCACGGCATGCAGACTCCGGTGGATGTCAGCTATCTGGCCGACAACATTCTTCTGCTGCGCTATTTCGAGGCCCACGGAGAGGTGCGGCAGGCAATTTCCATGATTAAGAAACGCAGTGGGCCGCACGAGCACTCGATCCGTGAAATGCGCCTCGGCCCCGGCGGAATTCACGTCGGACAGCCGCTCAAAGATTTCCAGGGAGTTCTAACCGGAACTCCGTTCTGGACAGGCAAAAACAACGGGGACGGTAATTCTCATTGACAACCGAAGCCCCGATTAACGATTTGCGCGTGCTGGTCTTTGCTCCCTTCGGCAAGGACGCAGTCCTTATCGAGAAAGTCCTCACCTCGTCCAGCATCCCAGTCGATGTGTGTTCGGGCCCGGCCGCCCTGATCTCGGCAATCTCCGAGGATGCGGGTGCTGCCATCATTACGGAAGAAGTCCTGCAAAGTGCGGCCATCGGCTCCATTGCTGAAAAGTTGTCTGCCCAGCCGCGCTGGTCTGATTTCCCTATCATTGTTCTAACCGGCGGCGGCATGAGCACGGCCTCAACCGAATCTGCAGAGCGTTCACGTGCGCCTCTGGGCAACGTCTCATTGCTGGAGCGCCCGCTGCGACCCGCAACCCTGGTCAGCGCGGCGCGCACCGCGCTCACGGCCCGCCAGCGCCAACTTGAAATTCGCGATCACCTGCGCCAACGCGAGGCCGCCGAACAGGCATTGCAGCGTGCTCATGATGTCCTTGAAACTCAGGTGGAGCAGCGCACCGAGGCCCTCCGCGTTCTGTCTTCGCGACTGATGCGAATTCAGGACGAAGAACGCCGGCGCATTGCCCGCGAGCTTCACGACAGTCTCGGGCAATACCTGGCAGCTGCCAAGATCAACCTCGACGTGCTTGCCAAGGAAAAGCAGAATGGCACCGCCGTGTATCTTCGTGATGCTACACAGTTGATCGATCGGGCGATTGCCGATACCCGGACGCTTTCACACCTGCTGCATCCTCCATTGCTCGATGAAGCCGGATTCGGTACTGCCGCCAAATGGTTTGTGGAAGGTTTCGGTAGCCGCAGCAAGATCACGACTACGCTGGAGATGCCGCCCAATCTTCATCGCCTTCCGTCGGAGATTGAGACTGCTCTGTTTCGTATTCTGCAAGAAGCGCTTACCAACGTTCATCGCCACTCCCGATCCAAAAAAGTTGAGATACGCCTGGTTTTTGACGAATCCTCAGTGTCATTGACCGTAGAAGATCACGGCAAGGGAATTTCTGGTGAAGTTCTAGCTAGATTCGCCGAAAGCGGCACCAACGTCGGCGTAGGCCTCGCCGGAATGCGGGAGCGTGCAAAGGAACTCGGCGGAACTCTGGAAGTTCATTCCGGGAAGAAAGGGACGCGACTGCATGTAGTGATCCCGATCCCGCTAGAGACTGGCGAGAGTGCGCCATCCATCTCCACGACCCAAGCGGCATCTCCCTTCCCAGTCGCGTGATCGAGTATTTCCATATGTAAATTTGTCATCCCCAACGCGCTCTCTTGCGAGCCAGAGAGGGACCTTACGTCAGAATGCTGCGAGTGTGCAGTCTTCGGGAAATTGTTTGGTGCGTGCTGCGAGGTCAATCCTGTCAACACCTGTGACAAGCGGAAGCGCATCGTAAGGTCCCTCACGGACGCGCTAACCGCGTCCCCTCGGGATGACAATGAGATAGCTGTGCGGAAAAACAAAAAGGGCGGCTAGCGCCGCCCTGCTTTTGTTAAATGTTAAGTGCTGAATGCTAAGTGCCGATTTCCTACGTTCCCTCGCTCCACCCCGCCAGATACTCTTCCTGCTCCGGCGTCAGCTTGTCGATCTTAATGCCCATCGATTCCAGCTTCAGTTTCGCGACCCGTTTGTCGAGTTCTTCCGGAACGCGGTAAACCGTCTTCTCAAGCGTCGAGTGGTTTTTCACCATGTACTCGACCGACAACGACTGGTCGGCAAAGCTCATGTCCATCACCGACGCCGGATGTCCCTCTGCCGCAGCCAGGTTAATGAGTCTTCCTTCACCTAGCAGGTTGATCTTCCGTCCGTCTTTCAGCGAAAACTCTTCGACAAACTCGCGCGTGGTGCGCTTTGAAGATGACATCTTTTCCAGCGCCGGAATGTCGATCTCCACATTGAAGTGCCCGGAGTTCGAAATAATCGCGCCGTTCTTCATCACCTCGATATGGTCCTTGGTGATAACGCTCTTGTTGCCGGTGACGGTGCAAAACACATCGCCGAGTTTGGCGGCTTCTGCCATGGTCATCACGCGGAAGCCATCCATCGCGGCCTCGAGCGCCTTAGTGGGATCGACTTCAGTGATGATGACCTCTGCGCCTGCGCCCCGTGCCCGGCTCGCCAAGCCACGTCCGCACCAGCCGTAGCCGGAAACCACGAATTTCGAACCTGCAAGCAAAAAGTTGGTGGCGCGAATAATGCCATCAATCGTTGACTGCCCGGTTCCGTAGCGGTTGTCGAACAGGTGCTTGGTGTCGGCATCGTTCACGGCGACGATAGGGTATTGCAGCACGCCTTCCTTTGCCATCGCGCGCAAGCGTATGACGCCGGTAGTCGTTTCTTCAGTTCCGCCGATCACACCATCGAGCGCGTCCTTGCGCTTGGTGTGCAGAATGCTCACCAGATCGGCGCCGTCATCCATGGTGATGTGCGGCTTGTGATCGAGCGCCGCAAGGATGTGGTTGTAGTATGTGTCGTTGTCCTCGCCTTTGATCGCGAAAACCCCAATGCCGTGATCGCGCACCATGCTCGCCGCGACATCATCCTGCGTCGAAAGCGGGTTCGAAGCGCACAGCACAACATCTGCACCGCCATCGCGAAGGCAAATGGCCAGATTTGCCGTTTCCGCGGTCACGTGCAGGCACGCCGCAATGCGGATGCCTTTAAGTGGCTGGTTCTTGATGAATTCTTTGCGGATGATCTGCAGGACCTTCATCGATTGATTGGCCCATTCAATCCGCTTTTTGCCGAGATCGGCAAAATCTACGCTTTTGATATCGCTTTGCAACTGCGCCGAAGTGGTTGACATGCTTCTCCTGAATATTTCGAAGTGAGATTGTTGACTTGTTATTTCAGTGCTTTCTCATGCGAACTCGCGGAGAGATTACTCTGCAGTCTCAAATCTGCGAGTCTAAAAGTTCTTTGCCTTACGACTGGAAATTACTTCCGAACTCCTGCTCCCACGGGCTCACGCAATCCAGCGTCGCTCGCCAGTTGCGCAGCTTTGTCAGTCGCTTCCCACGTGAAGTCTGGATCGTTACGCCCGAAGTGGCCGTAAGCCGCGGTCTTGCAATAAATCGGCCGGCGCAACTTGAGGGAATCGATAATTCCCTTCGGCGTCAGTTTAAAGTGCGACCGAATCAGATCGGGAATAATCGCTGCGTCTACTTTCGCTGTCCCGAAAGTTTCCACCAGCACGCTTACCGGATCAGCGATACCGATCGCGTAGGCCAGCTGCACTTCGCAGCGCTCGGCCAATCCCGCAGCCACAATGTTCTTTGCGATGTAGCGCGCGACATACGCCGCCGAACGGTCCACCTTGGTCGGATCTTTGCCGCTGAACGCCCCGCCGCCGTGCCGCCCCATGCCGCCGTAAGTGTCCACAATAATTTTGCGTCCCGTTAATCCGGTATCGCCCATCGGTCCACCAATCACAAAACGCCCCGTGGGATTGATGTGATATTTCGTGTCCGCATCGAGTAGTTCGCCGGGAACAGTCGACTGAATGACATGCTTAAGAATATCGGCACGAAGTTCGTCGTTCGTTACCGTCTCCGCGTGCTGCGTAGAAATCACAACCGCATCCACCCGCACCGGCCGGTTCTTGGCGTCATATTCAACTGTAACTTGGGATTTTCCATCCGGACGAAGATAAGGAAGTTTGCCACTCTTGCGCACTTGCGAAAGTTTCTGCGTCAATTTGTGCGCCAGGAGAATTGGCGTCGGCATCAGTTCCGGATTCTCATTGCACGCGTACCCAAACATCATCCCCTGGTCCCCGGCGCCGCCGGTGTCCACGCCCATGGCGATGTCGCCTGACTGCTTGTTAATGCTGGAAATCACGGCGCAGGTATTCGAATCGAAACCGTATAGCGCGTTGTTGTAACCGATCGATGCGATTACGCCGCGCACCAGCGCCTGGAAGTCCACATAAGCTTTGGTGGTAATTTCGCCGGCGATCACGACCAGGCCGGTGGCGGTCAGCGTTTCGCAGGCCACGCGGCTCATGGGATCTTCGGCCAGGCAAGCATCGAGTACGGAATCAGAAACCTGATCGGCAATCTTGTCCGGATGTCCTTCGGTCACGGACTCAGAGGTAAAGAGGTACGGGTTACGGGATGACAATTTAGTTTTCTCCTTCGAGCGCGGTCAACGTGCGTGAAAACGTCCTCTGGGCTGTGTTTCTGTTTTCCGGATCGATGCGGAGGTCGTATCTCCGTTTCAACCTCGCGGGTGAGGGAACCCGCTCCACATCCACTACTACGATCAGAACAGAACGGCAATTAAATGAACACCTTGCAGCCTACTAGAAAGCTATCAAAGAACTCCGGCAGGTGCAATGGATTTTGGCCCAACCGTAAACCCGTACAGCAGAAGGGGAAAGCAGCGGCGTGGGTGGGGAAAGCAATAACCCGAACGGCTTGTGCGATTTGTCCCGTCTTAACCTTGCTACCGCTCAGTTACCATGGTTCATTGCTCATGGTTCCCTGGGGTGCCTATAATCTGACAACTTCACTGCTACAAAGGACCCTTTGATGTCGAACGCAGCCGGAACAGAGACTGCCCGTCAATCTCAGGAATTGCGCATTTTCCATGATGTGGCCAAGGCCCTGACGTCGTCTCTGGACCTGGATTCCATCCTGCAAACCATCATGGAAAAGATGGCGGAATACTTCCGTCCGGATACCTGGTCGCTATTGATGGTGGATGAACAAAAGAGTGAGCTTTACTTTGCAATCGCAGTGGGCACGGCCTCTGAAGCGCTCAAAAATGTTCGGCTCAAAGTCGGTGAAGGCATCGCCGGCCATGTAGCTAAATTCGGCGAAAAGTTGATCGTTCCCGACGTGCGCGCCGACAAACGCTTCGCCAAACGCATCGACAAAGTCACGCAGATGGAAACGCAATCCATTATTTGCGTTCCGCTGAAATCCAAGCTGCGCGTGCTCGGAGTGATTCAGTTGGTGAATGTGAACATGAACCATTTCACCGAAGCGGAGTCTTTCTTCCTGCAATCACTGTGCGATTATGCCGCCATCGCCATCGAGAATGCGCGGTCGGTGGAGCGCATCCAGGAATTGACCATCACCGACGACTGCACCGGACTCTACAACGCCCGCCATCTTTATAAGACGCTCGAGTCTGAAGTCTACCGCTCGTCGCGTTTCGGGTACGAATTTTCGGTGCTCTTCATCGACCTTGATCATTTCAAGCAGGTCAACGACACCCATGGCCACCTGATCGGCAGCAAGCTGCTGGCGGAGATTGGATACCTGATCAAAGCTCAGCTGCGATTGATCGACTTCGCTTTCCGTTACGGTGGGGACGAGTTCGTCGTGCTATTGCCGCAGACCGGTAAGGACGCGGCCTTGGTCGTTGCCCGCCGCCTGCGTGACAGTTTACGCGCCAGCGCATTCTGCAAAGAAGAATCCCTGAACCTGAACGTGCGCGCCTCCATGGGCCTCGCGACCTACCCGCACGACGCCAAAACTCCGCACGACGTAATCCGCCAGGCCGACGAAATGATGTACATGGTCAAGAACAGCACCCGCGACAACATCGGCATCGCGCAGCGAGGGATGGAGAAGTAGGGCGCTTCGTTATTTTCGTGAACGCAGCAAATCTCTGGATCTTAGACCCCACTGTTGCCTTGTCATCCCGAGCGAAGTCGAGGGACCTGCTTTCTGCCGGCGCCAAATCTCACTCATCGTCTGGCAAATGGGCGCACCCAGACAGCAGGTCTTTCGACCCCGCTCAAGATGACCAGGTTCGCTCCGCCCTTACCTCCGCGACTGAGCACCTACAAGGGATCCAACCCGCGGCCCTAGGTAAAAACACCCACATCCAGTTCTGGATGGACTGCATTTCTAAGTAAGTACGCCCGCCTGGCCAACCTGTACCTTCTTGCGTTACTCATAACTCCGACGAACGATAAAACTCACTTACTTGCCGGAGGAACTATGAACAAATTTTTTGCAAGTTTGATTGTGCTGGGCGCGATGGCATTGCCTGCGCTTGCGCAACAAGGGCCCCAGATGAGCCCAGACGATCAACAGAAGTTTGACGGCTACTATTCACGCTGGGCGCAGGATAGACAGAGCGGCGACCGCGATGACATGGTCAGCTCAGAACACCACATGCAGGACTTGATGAACAAGTATTCGATTCCTGCGGACACGCCGTACGATCGGGTGGCGTCGCAGAACGAAGTCGCTCCGCCGCCGGCTTACAACAATAATTCCGCCTACGATAACCGCGGCTACGACAATCGTGCGTATGACAATCGCGGCTACAACAATCAGTTGTCGCCGGACGATCAGAACAAATTCAACAAAGAGTACACAAAGTGGCAGCAGGCGAACGCTAAGAACGATCGCGACGACATCGACAAGCACGCCCGCAACATGGAAGAACTGATGCAGCGCAATAACGTCCCTTCGAACACGCCATTCGACGCGATCGCCACCACCGCTGGCTATGCGCCTCATGTGAGTGTGCGTGAATACCAGGGCCGGTTCTCGCCAGACGATCAGAAGAAATACGACAAGGCGTATGAGAAGTATCAGCGCGATCATGCGAAACACGATCGCGATGACTACGCCAAGGACGAAATGAAGCTGAACGAAATCATGGCGAAGTACAACATTCCTCGCGATGTGCCGTACGATGCGCTGGCTTCGGGTAACCGCGGATACTAAGTTAGCCGTCAGCTTTCAGCCATCAGCCGTCAGGGAGACCTGGGCTGATGGTTGTTTTTTTCTAGAGGGGAATGGAGAAACCAACATTCTTACTTACTTCTGACTTCCCGCAGTTAGTGTTGGATCTCTGCCCTCAACTCTCTGCGTTCCACCCACTAACTCATACATTCCCGGCGTTACCTCATACATAACACCTTAGTACCGTCTGTTGTACTTAGGTTACGTGTCCTCGGTTCGCTCGGCATTGACAAGGCTAAGAGTACTAGCTGTGGGCATCGCTGTGATCCCAACCCCAATCTATAGACTAGCCATGCAAATGCCTGAGCCTCGATTTCCAGAAAACCCGCAAAAAAGCCTGCAAAACGCGGAATTCGGCCCCGACCTCGCCTGATTCGTGGCTGATATATGCTCGGTTCACTCAAGTTCACTTGATAGCAGTAAATCGAGCGGACTCTCTCCCAACATCGTCCGGCATGAGTAGGCATGCATGAGACGAATCTCTGTGGAACGAGATAACTATGGCAGATTCGCGCGAAGTAATGAACATTCGCCAGGCGTCGCAGTACCTGGGGGTTAGTCCGGACACGCTCTACAAGTACGTCAACGAGCAGAAGATTCCGGCTTTCAAGCTGGGGAACCGGTGGCGCTTTAAGAAATCGAAGCTGGACCAGTGGATGGAAGAGAAGTCCAGCGAGTCGGAATTGAAGAGCAGGAAAGCGAAGGCGGCCGGACAGGCTGCCACATAAAGGCGGAAACATGTTTGGATTCGGAGCGAAATCGATTGTTGGCCTGGATGTAGGCTCCTCGAGCATTAAGGCCGTGGAGTTGAAGAAAGGCCGGAGTGGCATAGAAGTGGTGCACCTGGGCCTGGAGCATCTGGCTCCCGATATCGTCGTGGACTCGATGATTGTCGACTCGGGCACGGTGTCGAGCGCGATTTCGAAACTGTTTTCTGACAATGGCATTAAGACGAAGTTAGTGGCCACGGCAGTCAGCGGTCACTCGGTGATCGTGAAAAAGATTTCGCTGCCTTCGATCAGTGACGCTGAGCTGGCGGACACGATCCAGAAAGAAGCGGCGCAACACATTCCCTTCGACCTGGCTGACGTCAACCTGGATTACCAGATCATGTCTGAGGATGAAGGCCAGCCGCAGATGGACGTTCTGCTGGTGGCCGTGAAGAAGGACAAGATACTCAATTACACCAACGTACTCTCGATGGCCGGCAAAACCCCGGCTATTGTGGACATAGACGCGCTGGCTCTGCAGAACTGCTACGAGTTCAACTATGAGCCTTCGCCGAACCAGGTGGTTGCGCTGCTCAACCTGGGCGCAAGCGTAATGAACATCAACATCGTGAAAGGGACCACACCGTTGTTCCCTCGCGACGTGAGTGTGGGCGGGCACCAGTACACGGACTCGCTCCAGAAAGAGCTGGACTTGAATTTCGAGGACGCAGAAGCGCTGAAACTGGGCAGGAAAGTAGGCACAGTGAGCGAAGACGCGAAGACGCCGATCTTGCAGCAGGTGACCGAGATTATCGTGCTCGAAATTCAGAAGACGTTCGACTTCTTTCGAGCCAGTGCAGCGGGAGAGCACATCGAGAAAATTCTGGTGGCCGGGGGATCGTCAAAAGTCCCTGGATTACTGGAAGCGTTGCGGCAGGAGTTCTCGATGCCGGTGGAGATCTTGAATCCGTTTCAGAAGATCGCGCCTCCGGCGAGTGGTTCGGGAATGGAGTTGATTGAAGGCAATGCCGGCCAGTTAGCAGTTGCAGTCGGCTTGGCCTTGAGGAGTTTTGAAGAACTATGATCCGAATCAATCTGCTGGGGACGCCCAAACCGAAAAACAAGCGCTCGCGAGTAGCCGTCGCGGCGCCTGCCATGGAGCTCGGCGAAGTTGGATCGCCGGCAATGAAGATTCTGGTCGCCATTGTCCTGGCGGGCGGACTCAACGCTGCGTACTGGTATCAACTGGACCACCAGGCAGTCGCGATCGCCGCGAAGATGAAAGTTGCGGAGCAACACAATCGCGAACTGGCCAGTGTCAAGGCCAAGTATCTGGAACGCCAGAAGCAGGCCGACAATTACAAGCACCGTGTGGATGTCATTGATCAGTTGCGAAAAGCCCAAACTGGACCAGTGAATCTGCTCAATACCATCGGGCAGACGGTCAATGGAACCGAAGCGGTTTGGTTGAACAGCATGAAGACCCAGGGCGGAAATATTTCGATTCAAGGAATGGCGCTCAGCGCGGACGCAGTTGCGAACCTGATTTCGAATCTGCAGAAGAGCGGGTACTTCAAGAGCATCGAGATCAAAGAAACCTTTCAGGACGAAAGCGTAAAGGATATGCAGGCGTTCCAATTCGAGTTGACCTGCGAAATCGACAGGAGCAAGTCCTAAGGACACGGCCATGAACTTTAATGACATGTCGGGAATGAAACAGTGGGGATTGGTGCTTGCCATAGCTGGATTGTTGAGCGCCACGCTGTATTTCACATACTTCAAGAGCCAGCGTGACGCTAATGAGAGCGCGCAGAAATCTCTTGATGCCAAGCTGCAGGAGAACCGTGAGCTCGAGCCTTATAAAACCAAGCTGGCAGAAATAGACCGCCAGCTGGCGAGCCTGGAACAGCAGATGGAAATCGAGAAGCGCATCGTCCCGGAAGAAAAAGAAGTCGATGGTTTCATGAAGATGCTGGATGCGGAGGCGGCAAAGTCGGGTATCGAGCTGCGCCGCTATACAGCGCAGCCGACGGCCAGCAAAGAGTTCTATACCGAAGTGCCATTTGAGATCGAGCTGGACGGCTCTTACCGCTCGATGACGAACTTTTTTGATCGGGTGGCCAAGCTGGAAAGAATTGTGAACGTATCGAACCTCCTGGTGGCGAACACCAAGAAGAACAGCGAAGCAAGAACCAAGCACACTTACCAGTACGCGGCTAACGAAAGCGTAGTGGCAACGTGCATGGCCACAACTTTCTTCAGCCACGATCAGCCGGTGGCGACTCCGGCGACGGCCAAAGGCAGGATCTAAATGATGCGGACCCTGGGGACACTCATACTTCTATCGGCGGCTGCGTTCGCGCAGACCCCAACAGCGGTACAGAATCCGGCGGCGCCGGCAACGGTCAGCGTGCAACCTGCGACGACCCATCCGGCACCGGCTGCAAAGCCTTCTCCGAGCGGCGCAAAGGCAAGTGGCTCGAGTTCGACGCCAAAGCCGAAACCGGCGGTTTCGGTGAAAGCGGCGAAGGGGACGAATAACGCGTCGACAGCGAACGCCAAAGCGGCTTCAGCGCAAGCACCAGCCGGCAAACCTATCCTTGTAGCCCCAAAGGGCAAGGCGGTTTCGGTGCAGGCTGCAAAACCGGCCAGCGCAGATTCGAAGACAAAAACTGTTTCGGCACAGGCGTCAGCAGTAAAACCTGTGGCAAATAGTTCCAAAGCAGCTTCGGCAACGAAGAGCGCTCCGATTGTAGGAGTCCTGGTCAAACCCACGGCCGCTCCCGTGGCCAAGGCGTCTTCACAACCGAATTCAGTTTCAGTAAAAGCTAACAGCGCGGGACCGAAGTCCGCCGTGGTGCACGTCATAACCAAACCGGGCACTGTGAAAACCGTCGCCGTTAAACCTGTGGCGCGAGTCAAGACTGCGGGCCATAAGAAAGCCGTCGCAACGGTTGCTGCAGTGCCCAAAGCGAAGCCGTCAGTACAGGAGAGCAAACCAGCGGAGAACAAGCCCGTCTCGGAAGAGATTCGCTCTGCCGGATGGCGCGATCCATTTCTTAGCCCAGTTGTGGCAATGGGAGCCGCGGGATCAGGCTGCAGTGCCGGCAAACGCTGCCTGACCATTGATCAGATCGCCCTCAAGGGCGTGGTGAAATCAGAGTCAGGAATGATTGCGGTTGTGACCAACGCGGTAGATAAAGCTTACTTCCTTCGGGAAAACGATCCCGTGTTCAACGGTTATGTGGTGAAGATCACGGGAGATTCGATCATTTTCAAAGAGACGTTCCGCGACAGACTGGGCAAGGCCCTGACGCGGGACGTGACCAAATCAATCACTCGGCCGGTAGCTTAACGGCCACAAAGAAAGTTTAGAACGGCAAGAAAAATAGTTAGAGCAGACTAGAGGCGGGGAGACGCGAAATGCGAAAGCAACTTCTGGCAACAACTTGGGCGCTGCTGGCCGTAGTAGTCATGGCTGGCGCGCAGACTCCGGGTACGGAGGCGGCAAGTCACGCCGCACTGCAAAAAATTGGCGTGACGCGCGGCAACGGCGGCATCAGCATTGAGATGACCGCGAAGGGCGCGGTGACGCCCACGGTGGAGACGTTGTCTTCGCCGGCCCGTATTGTCGTTGACCTGCCCAACACGGTGATGGCGACGTCGCAGAGCCGCATTCACGTCGGAAGCGACGGCGTGAGCGGTGTGCGCGTCGGCACCGACGCCGGCAAAACTACTCGCGTCGTGGTCGATCTCGATCGCCTCTGCAAGTATGAGCTGGTGCCGGGGCCTGGCGAGAAGCTCACGCTGAAGCTGGAGACGGCTGCTGCTTTCGAAAGCGCCAGCACTCCGGCCAAGGTGGATGCACCCGTTCAAACAGCGACTGTTCGCGCGACACCGGCGAAGACAGAGACCGCGAAGAACGAGGCCAGCAACTTCCTGTTTGTGGAACCCACGTTTACTCCGAAGAAAGAGGTCCCGCAGGTCGCCCCTCCGGTTCGCACGGTAGCGGCGGCTTCAAAATTCGTCGAGCGCCCGGAGGGCAATCTCCTGCCTGGCGCAAGCGCCGCAATCGCACAGCAAGATCAGGCGGCTGCTGCCACTCCAGTTCCGGTGCCAGTTCCCGCGCAGAGTTCGGCTCCAGCTGCAGCACAGAGTTCTCCCGCTCCGGCAATCCCAACCCCGGTTTCGTCACAACCTGCGGTGAACATGGCTGCGGAGCAGAGAGCACATCCACAGTCGCCGATCTCGAACCCGAAATACACGGGCGAACCGATCTCAGTGAATCTGAAGGATGTTGATCTGAAAGACTTCTTTCGCTTGATACACGAGATTAGCGGCCTGAACGTGGTGTTAGATCCCGACGTGCACGGCTCACTGACGATTGTCCTTGATGACGTGCCGTGGGACCAGGCCCTGGACATCGTCCTGAAGAACAACTCCCTCTCGCGTCAGCTTGATGGAAATGTTCTGCGCATCGCTACCATGGATACGCTGCGCCGTGAGGCAGATGGACGCCGCGCCCAGCAGGAAGCCGAATCGATGGCGGTTGAGAGAGTGACAGTTACTCGCTTCCTGAGCTATGCCCACTCGAAAGATGTAGTGACAACCATCAAAAAATTTCTCAGCCAGCGCGGCGATATCGTATCTGATGATCGGACCAATTCGGTTATCATCTCCGATATACCTTCGACGATTCCCGCGGTCGATCGACTGATTCAACAGCTTGACCGCAAGACACAGGAAGTTGAGATTGAGGCGCGGGTAATCTCAGCCACACGCAGCTTCGCTCGTGACATAGGCACGCAGCTGGGATTTGGCTGGGGCAATAGTCCCACTGCAGTCGGAGGAGCAAGTGCAGCCGGGATTTCGCCCATCGTTGTCGGAAACACCCCGGCGCCTACCTACATCGCGAATGGAAGCGGACAAGCCGTTCAGATCCCTCTATTTTCTAACCTTGGCGTCACGGGCCCGACCAGCGGTCTTAGTTTCGTGAACGCAACGAACTCGATCCGAATCGACGCAATACTTACCATGGCAGAATCCCGTGGATTGCTGAAGATACTTTCTCGGCCGCGGGTTGTAACCCAGAACAATATCCAAGCTGTCGTCAAGCAGGGTGTGCGGGTGCCAATCGAGAGCGCTGCCACTCTGGGTTCACCGGCGACGATTACCTACGTTGACGCATTCCTGAAGCTGACGGTCACTCCACAAATTACGGTCGAGAACACCATCTTCCTGAACGTGGACGTCGAGAACACCACGCCTGACTTCGGACATTCGATCAACGGAAACCCCACCTTGATCACCCAGCAAGCCACCACCCAGGTACTGGTAACGGATGGCGGAACGGTGGTAATTGGCGGTGTGATTCAGAGCAACAACTCGGTCAGCATTGACCAAGTGCCGCTCCTCGGTAGTATTCCGTGGCTTGGCAACCTGTTCAAACACCAAACCGTGAACAGCTCAAACCAGGAACTAATCTTCTTCATCACGCCCCGCGTGATCGAGACATAAGTTCCTAAAAATAAAGTTAGCAGCAAGCAGCCGCCGGAACCCTGTAATGCAGGGCCGGCGGATTGTCTTTGTCAAGAATCATTTGAGTAGGCAGCTGCTTCAGGCTGCCGCGATTCGCCGGATTAAGTCTTCCTGTTCGGCACGGCTTTCGGCGCCTATGGTGAATGCGTCGAGTATTCCAAGCCCGAGTGCGAAACGCAGGGCCTCATCCTGGCGGTTACGCATGTCGCCCTGACCAAGTATCTTCATTCCCACCACGGCCTTGCCCGACGCTTTCATCTGCTTCAGCACGGAAATAACGGTGGCGGGATCGGCGTCCATGTGCGAGCCGATGGGATTGATTCGGGCGAAGTCCACCTCGACCCATGGCGACGCCGCGGCAGCCCTCAGAGCTTCGATCGAATGGCATGAGCATCCGTGCGCGCGAATAATGCCTTTCTCCTTAGCCTCGGAAAGCACATCCATCACGCCTTTGTAGCGCTCGGTCCAATCAGCTTCGGTCAGGCAGTGCATCAGGCAGATGTCGAGATAGTCCGTGCCCAGTTCCTTGCGAAATCGGTCGAGATCCGCGCGCATGGTTGCGGGATCGCGTGCCCATGATTTGCTCAATACCGTCACTTGATCGCGTCTAACATGCTTGAGCGCCTCGGCCACATGAGGATGGCTGCCATAAGAATCAGCGGCGTCGAAGAATCGCAGGCCCTGGTCGTGGCCATTGAGCAGCAGGTCAGACAGGCCCTTCACGCCGAGGGCAGTCTGGTGCGAGTGATGACCTGTACCAACCGTGCCCGTACCCATCGCCAGGCGGCTGGTGCGGATTCCGGTACTGCCAAGGACAACGGTGTCCGAAGCGCTGAACTTTTGAGTAGGCGGAGGGATCGCGAGCGCCCGGCCGGTCATCCTGGATCCGAGCCATGTTGCGCCCACTCCATAAGCTGCCGTGGTGAGGAATTGTCTGCGCTTCATGCCTGCCTCCTTCGAATTCGTCCAGCCCTTTGTCGCCCACGTTTCTACGAAGATTCTTTCGCGAAAAGTATACGCCCGCCGGTAAAAAACCGGAGTAGTTTGCGCTGTTAGACTTTATTCAAGCTCTGATGAACACTTCCCAACTGAAACTCAACGAAATCGAAGTTCGCGTCCTTGGTTCGCTTATAGAGAAAGACATCACTACACCTGATTACTATCCTCTGTCGCTTAACGCGCTGGTGAATGCCTGCAATCAGAAAAACAATCGCGATCCAGTGATGACGCTCGATGAAAACCTGGTTCGTGAGGCGCTCAGTTCACTCCAGGAAAAACGCTTGACCGGCCCAGCGGGGGGTGCGGACAGCCGGGTCACAAAATACGAACACCGCCTGCAGGAAGTGTTTAACTTCGATCGCCGCGAAATCGCGCTGGTATGTGTCCTGCTCCTTCGCGGTCCACAGACGCCGGGCGAACTTCGGGGACGCTCGGAGCGCATGTATAGCTTCGAAACTCTAGATGACGTCCAATCCGCGCTACAACGCTTGATGGACCGCCAGCCGCCTCTAGTAGCCGTCCTCTCCCGCCAGCCCGGGACCAAAGAATCGCGATATACACACTTGTTCTCAGGCGAATACATTCCAGAGACTGCAACAGCGCCTACCCACCCCACATCTGATCTTCGCCAGGCCACCAGCGATGATGAACAGCGAATCGCAAGCCTGGAGGCGGCGGTTGCGTCGCTTAAATCGGAGATCGAGGAACTGAGGCGTCAATTTTCGGAATTTGCCGCCCAGTTTAGGTGACGCGAATCCGCAAGTAGACGGCTGAGAGTTACCAAAGGCCAAGATTATCAACGGGCTTCCGGAACAACTCTTCCAGAGCTGGGTTGGATAAAATGAGCGAAGTATGTTTCCGCATTCTAAATTCAATAAGTCCTTTATTTTCTTAGGCCTTATAGCTTTGGTAGGATTTGTTCCCAGATCGGCCCGGGCGCAAGCCACATTGTTGCTCGAAGAGCCTTATAGCTACGACGGCACCTTTGCTGGAACCGGGCACGCGGCTGTTTATTTGTCCAGAATTTGCGCGGAAACACCGACTCTTCTCCGGCGCTGCGGCCCGGGCGAATCGGGCGTCGTTATCAGCCGGTATCATCACCTCGAAGGACGCGATTGGGTCGCGGTGCCACTCCTTCCTTATCTATACGCGGTCGACAACCCGGGGGACGTGCCGCTATACGCTGACTCCAAGCTGGTCCCATTTCTTCGCCGGCGATATCTGCAAAAAATAGATCTCAGCGGCCCCGACGCATACCAGGTTGTGGGCTCGGCTTATGATCGAACCACCTACGGATTTCGGATTGAGACTACGCCTGAGCAAGACGATGCTCTCATTCGCAAGCTGAATGCGGAGACAAACCGCGAATCTTATGCGTTGTTGAATCGCAATTGTGCCGACTTCGCCAAGCAGATCATTAATTTCTACTATCCTCATGCCGTTCATCGCAGCATCATTGCTGACATTGGGACGATGACGCCGAAGCAGGCGGCAAAGTCGCTGGCACATTCTGCGAGACGACATCCGCAAATGCAGTTGACCAGATTCCTTATTCCGCAGGTGCCCGGCCTTAAACGCAGCAAGCCTGTGCACGGCGTGCTCGAATCTCTGGTGCTGGCGAAAAAATATGTAACTCCGGTCTTGTTGTTCCACCCAGTCCTGGTGGTCGGTGTAGAGGCCGCCTACTGGACCGGCTGGCGGTTTGATCCGGCCAAGGGTGCGTTGATTTTCGATCCCGTTCGCGGACTGGAAACTCCGCTGACCGCCGAGCAGCGTAGTTGGTACGAGAAATCGGTCCTGGCTATGAAACGCGAGAATGTTGAGTCCGAGCCGCTGCCAAACTGGCGGGCGTTTGTCAGCAAGACCGAACCGCAACTCGACGCTACCGGTCAGCCGTTCCTGCGAGCGCGCGGCGACGACGCGATAACTCAGATTGGAATCTGTCGTAACAATGCGTTGCGCATGTCAGCACCGCCGCAACTCGTACAAGGTTTGCTGTTCGCGCGACTGGATCAAGAGTTAAAGCCCAAGAAACCCGCGCATGTCTCTGAGCAACAGATCCAAAGCGACTTTAAGCTTCTGCAACAGCTCACCAAGTCCAGCGAGGCCTCTCTCACGACCGGAATGGTCGCAGGGTCCGAGTAGTTTCATCGGCTAGCATAGACGAAAGCTGCGGCGGGTATTAATCTAGCTTCCTCTCGCTTGCCTGAATCCAAAATCCAATCTGCCACAACATTCGAAAGCCTTCCCGGGCTTCGCCGCGAACTCGGCCTTGCGGACATTGCGCTGGCCCAGATTCTCTATCTGACAATTCCTGAGTTTTTCGGAACGGCCGCTAAAGCCGGTCCCTCTCACGTTTTGCTGTGGCTCCTGGCAATCCTTTTATTTTTTGTTCCCGAAGCCCTGGTGGTCGCTCGGCTGAATCGCTTGATGCCGCTCGAAGGCGGTTTATACGAGTGGGCGCGCCTGGCCTTCGGGGATCGCATCGGTTTTCTGGTCGCGTGGAATATGTGGCTGTATGGGGTGATCTACATGGCATTAGCCGGAATGATCACTTTGAGCTTCCTGGCTTATGCGCTGGGCCCGCAAGCCGCATGGATCGCGCAAAATAAATGGCTGCTGCTAGGCGCGTCTCTGGCCTTGGCGGGGGCGATGGCTGTGTTGGCCCGTATCGGATTCCACGTTGGTAAGTGGATCACCAATTTCGGCAGCGTCGCAACATTGATTGTGCTTGGCGCACTGGTATTCATGCCGTTTTTCCGCACCGGCATTGGCGGAAGCGCCGCCCCGTTTCGTCCGCTCCGCTTGGTCCCGCCGCCGCTCACACTCTTCACCCTGAGCGTGTTCAGCAAGATGACCTTCGGTGCGCTGTGCGGCTTTGAGTATGTGGCGATCTTTGCCGGAGAGTGCCGCAATCCCGAGCGCAACCTGGCGCGCTCGGTTCTCATCACCGCGCCGATCATCGCGTTGCTTTACATCTTCGGCACCAGCGCGATCCTTGCGTTCGTTCCGCCCAACGCCGTGGACGTCACGGCTGCCATTCCGCAGGCCCTCAGCCGTGCCTTCCAGCCATTCGGCATTGGAAATGTCATTCTGCCACTCGCAGTAATCCTGCTGCTTACCAACTATGTTTCGACTTTTAATATTAATTTCAACGGCTGCGCCCGCCTGCCCATGGTCGCCGGCTGGGACCACCTGCTCCCGGCCTGGTTCACGCGCCTGCATCCGAAATATAAGACGCCGGTGAATTCCATTTTCTTTGGCGCAGGCGTCGCGATGGCGGCCGCGGTCGCAGTTCTGGTTGGCGTGGGCGAGCAGGAGGCCTTCGAGTTGTTGCTGGTGGTCGCGTTCGCATTCTATGCAACCGCTTACTTGGCGCTATTCGCGATTCCGCTATTCGCGCGAAAAAAAATCGGCGTGAAGGCCGGGTTGTTGCTACGGGTGGGAGCCGCTTCCGGCTTCGTGATGACTCTCCTCTACATCGTCCTTTCCATCTTCCCAATCGTCGACGTGCAGAACAGTTGGGAATATCCCGCGAAGACAGCCGGCGGAATCATCGGCGCAAATCTTCTGGGCGTCGTGATTTATGCAATGGGGAGAAAAGCAAATCACAACGCCGCTCAGGCCCTTTGAGGTCAGTGGTACCCACCCTTTCGCAAAAAACGCGAAAGAGCCTGCCCTGAGCGCAGTCGAAGGGATGGGCCACCCTCTGTACCTTCTCAGTCCCGATTGACATCCAAATCAAAAATAATGCTCATGCACGTCAGTCCGGCTTCCGCCTTCAGGAACTCGGAAATGTCGACGGTGCGGACTCGGATCCGCCGCTCGCGTAACAGCGCCAGTGTTTTGTGAAATCCCTCGTGCATGCACACCGTCCCGTTGACGAGTAATACGTTCGCCGCCATCCATTCCTCGGGAGGAACTTCGATCAGTTCGTATCCCGCGAATGGCTTGATGTCGATCCGCGATGAGTCAGCGAGGATCGCGCGCTCGTTCACAGCGGTGCAGACGCTTTTCAGATGCAATGCTCCGGGGACTTCAACCCCGCGGACCGTGTATCCATACGGCGCAGCGTGCTTTCGCACAAATTCGATTCCTTCGCGATTGGTGCGGCTGGTGATCCCGATGAAGAGATCGCGCCCGATGCGCAATACGTCGCCGGCTTCGAGAGTGGCAGGCGGCTCGACGGTAACAATTTTTCTGTGCTTCGCAATCGTGGGCAGAACTCCAGCAACTTCGGCGCGGCGTGCGTCGCTCCCCGGGCGGGTGGCGATGGCCAGTTCATCCAGCACCAGGGCGGTGTCTTCGATGAAACAACAGTCAGGACAATTGTCATCGGCGGGAAGTTCGACGACGTTGAGCCCCAGGCTTTTTAACAGCTGCTGATAATTTTTGTGCTGCCGGACGGCGCGTTCAATGTCAATCGTCTGACGTTCGATGAATGTGAGTTCGCATTCGTTGATGCGGGCAGAAACGGCTCGGGTGAGGGCAGTGAGCATGCCTGATTAGTTTAGAGGGAAAGAGCGGAATATGGGTTACAAGAGTCCGTTTAGGGCGAGGTTCCAACTCAAGGACTCACGGTTGTGGAAGATTTCGAACATCTCTTCCCACTTTTTACTCTCTTGATTCGTGCCTGATTCGATTCATCAGACCGGTGTGATCCCAAGAAAAACCGGGTGCCCCAGTCTTCCCGCGTTTTTGGCGGGAGGCTGGGGATTTTGATTTTCTATTACCTTTAACGAGCTGACTCCGAGAGACTAACTGCCGAGTGAGTCTGGCTGCGTTATGACGTGAATAATAATCCATAAGAATCGCAATAAAAAGAATGGCCGAAAACAACAAAATAGCTGATCTAACTAAAGTTATTTTTTCGCCATCAACTCCTCGGATTAGTGCCCCACTCGCCATGTCTCACGTCATACAAAGTCAAAATCCCCGCCCTGTCTCGCAAAACCGCGAGACAAGGACGGGGCACCCGCTTCATATGATTTCTGAGCCCTACTGTTGCGCTCCACCCGCCGACGCAGTCGTGTTCCCAATCGCGTCGCCAGACAGCACCAGTTCCACGCGACGGTTCTGTTGCCGGCCTTCGGCAGTTTCGTTGGTCGCGATCGGTTGGGTTTTGCCGAGGCCGCGCGCGTCAACTGAGTTGGCTGCAATGCCCTGCTGCACAAGGTAATCGCGGACTGCTCCGGCCCGATGTTCAGAGAGGCTCTGGTTGTATTCGTCGGTGCCGACGCTGTCGGTGTGGCCTTCCACCTGAAGATGCAGGGTGGGGTAAGCCAGCACGATTCCGGAAACTTTCGCCAGCCGCTCGCGCGCTCCGGGCAACAGCTCGAAGCTGCCGCTCTTGAACAGAACGTCGGACATGTTTGCGATCAGGCCGCGCGCCGAATCACGCGTGGACAGGATCGAGTTAAGCTGCGCCAACAATCTTGCGCGCAACTCCTGCTTTTCTTTTTCCGCCTGCTGGCGTTGAGCTTCAGCCTGCTGTTGCAGCTGCTCGGCTTTTTGCCGCATTTGCTCTGATTCTGCTGCAGATTTCTGGGCCTGAGCCGTCTGCTCCGCCAGTGCCTGCTGTTGCGCAACAGCTTCGGCCTTTGCCTGCTCGGCTTCTGCTTTCTGCCGGGCTGCTTCGGCAGCGGCTGCCTCAGCTTCGGCCTTCATACGCTGGGCTTCGGCAGTTGCAGCTTCGGCTTGCTTCTGAGCATCTTCGGCTTGAGCGCGGCGCTGGGCTTCGGCTTGCGCGTCGGCACGGGCTTTGGCTTCGCGATCTTCTGCGGCCTGCTTCTCAGCGGCGATCCGGGCATTGGCCTCGTATTCCGCCTTCTGCTTCACCGCCATGATGCGTGCTTCTTCCGCGGTCTGCGAGGTTTCACGGGCGGCGGAATCGATTGCGGTTTTGCCCTGCTTGTTGCGATAAGTCTGCTCGGCCGCAGCCAACTGCTGATCAGCCTTCGCCAGGATTGAGGTTGCGTACTTGTCGCCCGCAGCGATATGCGCAATGCGGACCGCATTTCGCGCCTCAAACAGTTCCATCGGGGTGCTGCGGTCAATTCCGAAAATTGCGTTCTGAATGTGTTCGTTGGTCGAGGAGTAGGTGCCTTTGCCGACCAGCTCGAACTTCGCCCCAATCACTTCACCTTCGGGAACTGCACCTTCCATGATCACCATGTTGCCGGGTTGGGTCACAGCAAAATACGGCTCGGCGGTGACGATCAGGCCAAAGGTCTGCATGTCAGTCGAGGTCTTGAGCTCGGCCGTACCCTTTTTGATCACCAGCTCGCCAAGGTTATCAGCGCGGCCTTCGGGCGAAACCGCCCACAAAACATAGGTCAGATATTCCAGGCCAAACTTGGTGGCCTCTTCCACGCCCTGAATCTTGGCTTCGATGTTGATGGTGGTCTTCTTGGCTTCGATCTTGGCCTCGCCAATCGCGCCAGTCATCAGGTCCGTGGTTTGAAAAGGCAGCTTAGTGTTGGCACCCGGCCGATAATGCATGGCCTTGGTGGTATGCGACACGGCATTGGCAACCGGAGCCGAAGCCGCGGCAGAAGTGGGAGTACCTGGTTGACTCTGGGCGGCGAGCATCGACACGCTCACGACCAGCATTGCAAACACGTAGAATTTTTTCACGATGATCCTCGATCTGAGGGAGGTTAAGGATTTTCTTATCTCAATGATGCCGTCAAACCATTGAGAAGAAAAGGACAAGAAGGGCTGCGACTTTAGTAACCATCAGGGTCACTTCGCGGCGGCGGCCTTGGTCTGGATGCGTTCGAACACTGCCTCTGCCCGTCGCAGGGCTTCGTTCACATTGGCGCAGATGTTCTCGCGCCCGACGACTTCGCCGAATTCGGCCTGCTGCATCAGCTGGGTCGGCTGCTCCCGTGCGCCGCACAGAATCAACGTCCGGCCGGAAGCGTGTAGTTGCCGGGCGATTTCTTCGAGGGCGTAGAGTCCGGTGGCATCGATCGCGGTCATGTTGCGCAGGCGAATAATCACCACCGGCGGAAGTTCGTGCATCTTTTCGGTGATGGTAGAAACCTTGTCAGTCGCACCAAACAGGAATGGCCCGTGAATACGGAAGATGGTGGCGTAATAGGGGATGTCTTTATCCTGCAGAATGTGCATGCGGCCGTCTTCAATATATTCATCGGTCACCTGAGAGACGGTGGTCGTGTTCGAAACGCGGGTGATAAAGAGGAGCGCGGCCAGAATCATCCCGGCTTCGACGGCCACCGTGAGATCGGCAAAAACCGTAAGCCCGAACGTCATCAGCCACACGCTGATGTCGGTCTTTGTAAGCTTTAGCAGTTGCGGAATCTCGCGCCACTCGCCCATGTTGTAAGCCACGATCATCAGAATCCCGGCCAGCGCCGCCATGGGGATGTAGCTGGCCAGAGGCGCGGCGAAGACCAGCACACAGAGAAGAGTGACCGCGTGAATCATTCCCGCGACCGGCGATTGTGCTCCCGCGCGGATGTTGGTCGCAGTGCGGGCGATGGCGCCGGTGGCTGGTAGACCTCCGAACATCGGCGAAACGATGTTGGCCACACCTTGGGCGATCAGCTCCACATTGGGATTGTGCCGGTCATTGCTCATGCGATCCGAAACCACGGCCGACATCAAGGACTCGATCGCGCCCAGCATCGCCACCGTGAACGCCGGCCCCAGCAGACCTTGAACCAGCGACGCGTGCCAGCGTGGGATTACGAGATGCGGCAGTCCGCCGGGAATTCCGCCAAAGCGGGTGCCGATGGTCTCGACGGGCAACTTGAGGAGATACGCGGCCAGGGTCGCACCAAGCATGGCTATGATGGGCCCGGGAAGGCGATTGGAAAGTGCACGGCAGGCCAGCATTACTGAAACCGTACAGAGCGCGAGCAATGTCGCCCGCAACGAGAACGTGGTAAATGCCGCCGCCAGCACTTTCATCCGCAGCCAGAATTCTCCGGGGATTCTTCCGGTGTGCAGTCCGAAGAAGTCTTTGATCTGCGTGCTGGCAATCAGCACGGCAATGCCGTTGGTGAATCCGATGACCACCGGGCGCGGAATAAATTTCACTGCCGACCCCATGCCGGTCGCGCCCAGCACGACCAACAGCACGCCCGCCATCATGGTGCACATGAACAGGCCGTCGAGGCCATGGACTGCGATGATTCCCGCAACCACTACTACGAACGCGCCGGTCGGGCCGCCGATCTGCGTCTTCGATCCACCGAGCAGCGAGATCAGAAAGCCCGTGACCATGGCGCAATAAATCCCGGCTTGCGGCGTAAGACCCGATGCAATCGCGAACGCCATGGCCAGCGGCAAAGCCACCAGGCCGACGGTGATTCCAGCAATCACATCGCGGCTGAATTTATTGAGGTCGTAATCGCGAAGGCACAGGACCGACTTCGGCAGCCAGCGGTCATCGATGGCAAGAGAAGAATTCACAGACATACACTTGCGCCAATTATGACAGTCTCGATCCGCTGACTATTGGCACCAAAGGCGCTGCCCGAATGCGCCCGGCGACTCTACGCAATACCCGGCATAGATTTTTTCAATTGGACAGTCGGCAACGTTTTTGCAAAAGTGAATGCATCAGTTGCTGGCGGGTTGCAGCGCTGTCAAGATCAGAAATTCTCCACCTCGACGCCTGCTTCCTGACCTCGTTGTCCTGAAGAGATAACAAATTTGCAAAGGGAGAAATTCGTATGGAAAACGAGGCTATGGACAGCAAAAAAATCAGTAAATCAGTGCGAGTAACTTTGAAAACGGTCGCCGATTATGTAGGGCATACGCCGGGCACGATTTCGGCGGTTCTGAATAACACGGCGGGCGCGATTCGCATACCGCATGCCACGAAGGCCCGCATCGTTGCCGCCGCCCGCGAGTTGAATTACCAACCTAATCCGCTGGCCCGCGCGTTGCGGTCTGGACAAGCGGTCACAAGGAGAGAGTTCGATTCAAGAAGCATGAGCGGCGCCCTAGTCATCATGGACGCAAGCAACTTCATGCTCGCTATGAACGCAATACAACAGGCTGGATTGCGGGTTCCGAACGATGTTTCAGTGGTGGAGTTGCACGGAACTCAGGCGGCGATGGGAGTTACAGCGTAAAGGAATGCAGAAGTCAGAATGCAGAAGCAAAACCAAAGTCAGATATAGAACGAAGATGCAGGATTCCAAACTTGCGAAAATTCTGCATTCTAACTTCTGACTTCTGCATTCGCCTTACTTGGTTTCCTGCTCTTTTGCCAGCCGCACCTTTGCAGTCTCAAGCTTCTTCTGCACCCGCGCCTGTTCTTCCTGATCGACTTCGGGGGCGACCGTCTTGCCCCACTCTTCGATCGCGCGTTGCCAGTGAGTGGCGGCGAGTTTCAGGCGTCCAGTCTTCTGGTAGAGATCGCCGAGATGCTCCTGCACCGTGGGATCGGCGCCCATGTGCTGCGAAGCTTTGGTCAGATTATTTTCCGCGAGATCATACTTGCCCAGCTTGAAATAAGCCCAGCCCAGTGAATCGAGATAAGCGCCGTTTCCCGGCTCCTGACCAACAGCTTTTTTGATCATGGCCAGCGCATCGTCGAGCTTGTTGCCGTGGTCGGCGAGCATGTAGCCGAGATAGTTCAGCACCGCCGCATTGTCCGGGCTTTCGTTGAGAATTTTGCGGAATGTGGCTTCAGCTTCGTCGTATTTTTTCTGCCGTTCGAGATTTGCGGCGCGAAGAAACTCGATGTTTTCTTTATCTTCAGTTTTGGTCGCCAACTGCGAGGCTTTGTCGAGCGCGGCTTCTGCATCCTGCCAACGTTTAAGCCGGCTGTACATGTTGGCCAGGGTTACATACACCTCTCGATCGTCCGGCGTGCCCTTAAGCATTGCCTTGACCTGGCTCAAGCCCTCTTCGGGTTTGCCCATATCGGCAAGCTGACCGGCATAAACCATTTTCAGGCGTCGGCTCTTGGGCAGCTTTTGCGTAGCTTCGCGGGCAACATCGGTGGCCTTCTGCCAGTCTTTGTTCTCGCGATAGGTGTCGATCATCGCGCCGTATCCGCGCTCGGCGTTGTCGTCTCCCAGCGAGAGCATCTTCTGAAAGGTCTCAATTGCCGCGGGCACATTGTTGTCGTCCGCGTAAGCTGAACCCAACCGCTCGAGGAAGATGCCGCGATTGTCCTGCTCTTCCTGGGAATACTTACCGTCGGCTTTCTCGGTTTTCTTCAGCAGGTCCTGCATGGTCTGGATGGCGTCGTCGTAACGGCCCTGAACCTGGTAAATGGTCGCTAGATCAAACGAGACCTGCTCGGAGTCCTGAACCATCGACTGGGCTTTTTTCAGGTTCTCGAGCGCAAGATCAAGATTTCCCTGGCGGCGATAAATCTCGCCCATGCTGATATAAGTTCGCGCGTCTTCGGGATTGGCATCGGCGATGATTTTGTACTGCTGCAGCGCCTTGTCAGTCTGACCGTCTTTTTCAAGGCTTCCCGCCAAGCCGCGAATCGCGTCGAGATTGTCGCGATCGAGTTCAATCGCACGACGATAGGCTTCAATCGCCTTCCTGTAATTTTTCTGCTGGTCGTAGGTATCGCCGAGCGCGGCGTAAAGTTTCGCCGAGCGGCTGGCCTCGGGAACCGAACTCAACGTATCTGCAGCCTTCGCCGAATCACCTTCTTCGTTGTAGAGCATTGCCAGCGAAGTCACGGCCTCTTCGGAGTCGGGCGCAAGCTTCACTGCGGTCTTCTCTTCTTCTTCAGCTTTCTTGGTCTGGTTGTCGGCGTGATACAACCGCCCCAGCATGATGTGATCATCCACGCTAGAAGGGTCGAGCTTCACGATCTCTTCGTATTGCTGAATGGCCAGCTTGAGCACGCTGTCGGAGCCGCTGCCGCCCTGCATGTCACCCAGTGAGCGCAGATAAATATGACCGAGCAGACGATGCGCTTCGAGGTTATTGGGATCGCGTTGCAGAATTTCCTGCGCCTCAGAAACCGCGTCGCGGATACGACCGGTGCGCGCATAGAGTTCGGCCAGCCCCGAAGTCAAATACTGCGAGGTTGGATCGGCTTCGATCGCAAGGCGGTATTCCTGAATAGCCTTGGTCATCAGATCGCTGCGCCCGTAAACCGCCATCTCCTCTTCATACATGTGGGCCATGGTGAAGTGGTAATAGGCGGCGGCCTTGTCGGTCTTGTGGGGCGTGGTGTCCGTGGCGGCGCTTTGCGATTGAGAATTTTCCGGCTTCGTGTTGGCTGGCTTCTGATTTGCCGGTTTCGGAGAGGCTTGCTGGCCGAACGCAAGGCACGCGCTTAGCAAAATGGGGGCATAGAGACTTTTCATGAAATACCTGTTACTCCCAGACCATAGCAATTGGATGCCGAACTACTTACGGTGGGTGCTTTTGGTATTTTACCCCAGCAGAGGTGAAGAGATATGACGAAGGGGAACCGGGAGTAATACTTCGTCACCATCTGCAGATCATAAATCCCTGTCATCCTGAGCGGAGTAATTGCCGCGCACACAGCGACTAAGGAGTCGAAGGACCCCGTCGACGAATACCGTGGTACGGATGATGCCATGCTTTCTTACAATGGTGCCTGTGGTTGAATTCCCATAGAAGCCTGTGCTGGCGCAAGCGGGCAGGGGATCCTTCGACTCCGCTCAGGATGACAGGCGTGATAATGCCGGTCGTCTACCCAGTGACCTTGGTTCCCCGCCTAGCACCTTTTTATACATCTGCGGCAAAATTACCGCCGAAAGGGTAACCGTGACCGTCCAGAAGGACTAGAATAGGTCTGGGAATCAATAACTTAGGTATTCTGCAGTTTGGCACGGCATTTGATATACGTCAGAGTAGGTGTCAGCATCTTAGGATTGACGCCGAGTTTTTCGGTCCAGCGCGGCGTCAGCGCTGGCCGGCACCGGACAAGCTCCACCAGTGCCAAGTTTGCAGGACGCAACAATATCGCGATCACGCCCGCGAATGGCGTGCAGCGAGGAGTCCAGCTGAGCGCAGCCACTTCGGCCGGGCCGGCAGCTCCCCCAGAGTACGTGAATACGGAGGATGTTGAAAATGATAAACCGCCCAGTGGTAGCTTTATTCGTCGCAAGCTTACTCTCCCTTCCGGCGCTTGCCCAGCAGCAGCCGGCCAGCTCGGCCCCCAGCGATCAGTCGCAGGCGGCGCCGACTCAACCCACCAATTCCGGCGATAGCGCCACCGGCAAAGCGCCTTTGCAGTATGAAAGCCGCCAGGGCTTCTGGGGCAAAGTGAATCCCTTTGCCCGCAAGAAATACGTACAGCGTCAGACCCAGCCGATCCGCGATCGCGTAAACGAGCTCGATGAGTTGACCCAGGCCAACTCGAAGATGATCAAAGATGTCGACTCGCGCGCCACGCAAGGCATTCAGATGGCCTCAACCAAGGCCAACGAAGCCGATCAGCACGCGGTTGACGCGGGTAACAAGGCCACCCAGGCGCAGACCACCGCGACCCAGGCCAACACCCGCCTGACCACGGTCGAGACCGTCGTCAGCAACATCGACCAGTACAAGTCGACCAACCAGACCGAGATTCGCTTCCGCGCCGGACAAACCGTCCTGAGCGAGGCGGCGAAACAAGCCATTGATCAGATGGCCGAGCCGGTGAAGAGCCAGCGCGGATACATCATCGAGGTCCAGGGCTTCTCGTCAGGCAAGGGATCGACCGCGATCGCGACTTCGCGCAAAATGGCCGACGCCGTGGTGCGCTACCTGGTCGAGAACCACGAAATTCCGGTTTACCGGATTTACGTGCTCGGCATGGGCAACGCCCCCGCACCCACAGCTTCAGCTGACAACGGCGAAAAGCCGAAGCGGACCAGCGGCGGAAGGGTCGAAATCAGCTTGCTCAAGAACGACCTGGAACAGTTGGCCGGCGCCTCAACCCCCGCCCCCCAGCAGTAAGCAGTTAGCAGGTCTCAGCGAAAAGCCTCCCTCAAGGGAGGCTTTTTTGTTGGGTTTTCCCGCCGACGGAGTGCCACCCCTACAAAATCTGTTGCACTTTTGGTGCACTCGGCTATTATTTGGGCCAGAGTCTCTGGATATGAGTTTCAGTACTCGCTGTCTTCACCCTTTATACTTAGCATTTTCTCTCGCTCTATTTGTTACTCCGTGCGGATTCGCCTCCGAATTGCAGTGGCTCGAAATCGACTCTCCGCACTTCTCTGTGGTGACCGATGCGGGAGAAAAGCGCGGCCGCGAGGTTGCCCAGCGTTTTGAGCAGATGCGAGCGGTGTTCTCCACCTTGATGACCAAGGCCAACGTTAACCTGCCGATCCCACTGCAGATCGTCGCTTTCAGAAATAGCAAGGAACTGCGCCAAGTCGTTCCTCTTTGGCATGGCAAGCCGATTCAGGTAGCAGGACTGTTTCAGGGCGGCCAGGATCGATGCTTCATCATGCTCGACATGTCGGTCGAAAATCCCTGGACGGTGGTCTTTCATGAATATGCCCACCAGTTGATGAATGGCAATATTACAGCCCCGATTGATCCGTGGCTTCCAGGAAGGCTTCGCCGAATATTTTTCTAGTATCGAGGTTGACGGCAAGCAGGCACGCGTCGGCAAAATTCCGGATTACGATTACCAGATTTTGCAGCAGATGGGAATGATGAAAGTCGCGGACCTTTTGCGGGTGGAGCAGAATTCCGCTACTTACAACGAAAGCGGCGATCATCGTACGACCTTCTATGCCGAATCCAGCATGGTGGTCCACTACCTATACGACAATTCCCTTCTTCCCAAGCTTGCCACTTTCTTCACCTTAAAGGTGGATAAAGGAATTCCTGTCGAGCAGGCCATTCAGCAAAGTTTCGGGATGAGCGCATCGCAGTTCGATAAGGAGCTGCGAAATTATGTGAGCAGCGGCCGCTTCAGGTACTACGCTATTCCCTCACCGGCCGATATCGTAAAAGCAAATTACACCGCCAAGCCGTTCACGCAGTACGATTCGAGCGCAGTGATCGCCGATATCCATTTGCACTCGATGGACTATCACGATAAGGCCGCCGCCGAATTTCAGGAAATTCTCAAAGCGGATCCTAACAACGCCGCTGCCGCGCGCGGGTTGGGGTACGCATATCTTCAGGCAAGGAACTTTGATGGCGCAGCCGAATATTTCAAGCGGGCTTCGCAGGAAGATTCGAAGGACCCGCGTATTCATTATTATTCAGCGATGCTCATGAGCCGTCAGGGATCCTTCACCGACGGCTCAAATTTGCCGGACGTTTTGAAGGAACTGGAGACTGCAATTTCCCTGGATCCAACCTTCGCGGACGCTTACGCTTTGCTTGCCTTCGCCGAGGCGCGCTCGGGCGATTTCCAAAAAGGCCTTGCCAACATGCAAAAGGCCGTCTCGCTCAACCCGCAGAATGAGCAGTACCGCTTTAATCTGGCGCAGATGTATTTGAACAGCCAGCAGCCGGATCAGGCAATTGCAATTCTGCAGACTCTAAGCCGCAGTTCTGATCGAATGGCTGCAATGCGCGCTTCACAGTCGCTGAATCAGGCGCTCGAGTTCAAAGCCTCCATGGAACAAGCGCGAAAGCAGGCCGCAGAATCGCGCCCTGACGTATCCGCTCAGTTGCAAAACACTGCAGCTTCTAATGAATCCGTAACGGTGTTGCCAAGCCAGACCAAGGTCAGTTTTATCAAAGGTACTGTTATGGGGGTAGATTGCTCGTCACCGCCGACGGCAGTCATGACAGTTTCTTCGAGCGGGAAAACCTTCAACATTCGCGTATCCGACAGCAAGCATGTGCTGCTGATTGGCGCCGACGAGTTTTCCTGCGCCTGGAAGAAACAGAAGGTAGCGATTAATTACCGCGAGACAGGCGATGTTGCGGGAACAGCGATTTCTATTGAGGTCCAATAAGTTCGACCGTGCGAATTTCTAAAGCTTTTTTCGTAGCGTCGCTCATTTCTCTCGCCATGACAGTCGCGGCCACGGCCGGATCGCTGACCTCTGCGGAAATATGGAAAGACAATGCCGCTGCGGCAACCGCGGCATCCAAGCAGGGCCATTATGCGGAAGCGGAAAAGTTGCTGGTGGCGAATGTGAGGGTGGCGGAAACCTTTCCACCCAAAGACGCTCGACTGCCCCGCGCGATTTTCGATTTGGCCCAGGTTTATCGCAGTGAAGGGAAGTACTCGAACGCTTTGCCGCTGTATGAAAGAGCGTTGCAGATCTACACCGCCTTGTATGGGCCTGAATCGACCGAACTCGCCGACACTCTCGATGGAGAAGCTGGACTGTATTCCACCCTCGGCGACTATCCTCATGCTGAACCGCTTCTCGTTAAGTCTCTGGGCCTGAGGCAGAAGCTTCTTCACCCGGACGATCCTGACATTGCGGAAAGCGAAAACGATTTAGGAGAGCTTTACTCGGCCACGGGAGCATACGACAAGGCTGAGCCTTTACTTCTGGCGGCGCTGGATATCCGTAAAAAACATGGTGAAGAGACCGTCGAAACTGCCCAAACGCTAGAAGGGTTAGGCACGTTCTACAAGAGTAGCGGGCACCCAAAGCAGGCGGAACAAGCCTTTCGCGAGGCGATGAGCATTTTCGGAAAAACCGTTGGCGGCGAACATCCCGATTACGCCAATGCCATGGAGAATTTGGCGCTCATGTGCCAGGCGCGGAGGGATTTCGCCACCGCCGATGCTCTGTTGAATCGAGTGCTCGAAATTCGCAAGGCGGCATTTGGGCCAGAACACCGCGATGTAGCGACCAGCCTTGAGAATCTGGCAGTTTTGAAGAGGGATGAGAATAAGCCGGCTGAAGCTGCAGTGCTTGGGGAGCAAGCCTTGGCCATGTTGGAGAAGATTCTAGGACCCGATAGTCCCGAGTTAGGGTCGGCGCTCAATAATCTTGGCGCTTTTTATGAAGTGACACCGCAGCGACAAAAAGCGGAGTCTTTTTTCCTGCGCGCCATCGCACTCGATGCAAAGTCTCTCGGGCCAGAAAGCCCTGAGCTGGGGACTGATCTCAACAACCTCGGCTTGCTCTATGTGTTCACCAAACGCTACGACGAAGCTTTGAAAACTTGTCAGCGCGCGCTTGCCATACGGACCAAAGCGTTTGGCGAAACCGATCCCTTGGTAGTGGAGACAATGGGCAATTACGCGTCCGCGTTGCACGGTCTGCATCGCGATACCGAAGCCAAGCAGATGGAAGACCGGATGCACGCCATCTCCGCAAAGGCAGTCACGGTGTCACGATAAACAGAACCCTGCTTCACCGCAGGACACGCCGGTCTCGGATAAAGGCAACTTCATTTTGCCGTGCTGGTCTTCAAAAATGCATAAACCGGTGATATTGGTCGCTAGATATTCGGCATCGGCTTTAGCGTCAACTTTCCGACGCCCAACAATACCAGTAGCCCAGGCCCAATCTCGCCGCGGACTACGCGTGGGATGACAACTTGCATATTCAGAGTGTAAAGCTTACCCGTAGGTCGCGCCTCCCGTTTGACCTTAACCGACGGCAGCGATTAGGATTTCCCTTTGCCCCGGCAGTCCCATCTAAATTCTGAGCGAGGAAAATCATGGCAGCCGTTGATGAAAAAGTGAAACAGATTATTGTGGAGCAACTCGGAGTGGACGAAGGCGAAGTCACCCCTACCGCCTCGTTCGTTGACGACCTTGGCGCCGACTCGCTGGACACCGTCGAATTGGTGATGGCTTTCGAAGAAGCTTTCGAAATCGAAATTCCTGACGAAGACGCGGAAAAGATCCGCACCGTGCAGGATGCCGTCGATTACATCGGCAAGCACGCGAAAGCGGGGAAGTAATTAGGTGAGGCGAGTTGTTGTCACGGGCATTGGCCTGATCTGTGCAGTGGGCAATAAAACTGAAGAGGTCTGGCAACAGCTGCTGAAGGGCAAGAGCGGCATTGGCCCGATCACTCAGTTTGACGCTTCCAAGCACGCGTGCCGCATCGCCGCCGAAGTCAAAAATTTCGACCCGCTGAACTTCATCGAAAAAAAAGAAGTAAAGAAGATGGGCCGCTTCATTCATCTCGCGATGGCTGCGGCGGAAGAAGCCATGTGCATGTCCGGCTTGCAGGTCACGCCGGAAAACGCGGAAAACGTTGGCGTGCACATTGGGTCGGGCATCGGCGGATTCGATATCATCGAGCGCGAACACACCGCGTTGATGGAAGGCGGCCCGCGCAAGATCTCTCCTTTCTTTATTCCGGCGGCGATTGTGAACCTTGCCGCCGGGCATGTCTCCATGAAATACGGCGCCAAGGGACCGAACGAGGCCACGGCGACCGCCTGCACCACCAGCGCACATTCTATCGGCGATTCATTTCGCATTATTCAGCACCGCGATGCCGATGTGATGATTGCCGGTGGGACCGAAGCTGCGATTACTCCCCTCGGTGTCGGCGGATTCGCTGCCATGCGCGCGCTTTCAACTCGCAATGACGATCCTGAAAAGTCCAGCCGTCCGTGGGACCGCGATCGTGATGGATTCGTGATGGGCGAAGGCGCGGGAATACTGATCCTTGAAGAGTTAGAGCATGCCCGCGCACGCGGGGCAAAGCCGATTGCGGAAGTGGTCGGCTACGGCATGAGCGGCGACGCCTACCACATTACGCAGCCTGCGCCTGAGCACGAAGGCGGTTTTCGGGTCATGAAAAATGCAGTGCGCGATGCCGGGATCAAGCCTACTGATATCGGCTACGTCAATGCCCACGGCACTTCAACGCCGATCGGCGATACGCTGGAGGCTCACGCCATCCGCAATTTCTTTGGCGATCACAAAATCGCGGTCAGCTCTACCAAATCGATGACCGGGCATCTTGCTCGGTGGCGCGGGTGGGTTAGAAGCGGGCGTCACCGTACTCGCCCTGCGCGACCAGATTATTCCCCCCACAATCAATCTGGAAAATCAGGATCCTGACACCGCCGGGATGGATTTTGTTCCCAATCACGCCCGCAAAGCTCCTCTCGAATACGCCATGTCGAACTCCTTCGGCTTCGGCGGGACGAACGGCGCATTGCTGTTTAAGCGCTGGAGCGAGTAGGCGGTTTCGCTGCGAATGATTTGTCGCGAAGTTGTCAGTAGATGAAAATTTCTTTACACAATTTCATCTCCAGTTAATCTGACCGTCACAACCCATCAACACTCCCTCACTAGACTGCCCCTACCAATCGAAAGTCTAAATCTAGTTCTGGAGAAAAAGCATGATGAACAACTCATTGCCCATGGAGTGGTGGCGGCGCGCGCTGGTGGGCGTTTCGCTATTCGCGCTCTTATCTAACAACTTCTACGCGTTCGGTCAAAGCTCGAGATCCGACAAACCCGGAGACGGTGGCACGAAAACCCACGTTAAAACCGAAACGCCGATCAAGCATGTGATCGTTCTCATTGGCGAGAATCGCACTTTTGATCATCTGTTCGCAACTTACCGGCCGAAGCACGGAGAGTCGGTTTCAAATTTGCTGTCCAAGGGGATCGTCAACGCTGATGGCACCCCCGGCCCAAATTTCTCCCGCGCGCAGCAGTTCCAGGCGGTCGCACCCTTTCAAACCGAGTTCTTCATCAGCCTGAATAACAACGAGAAGGCCGCGTACCAAACCTTGCCTGTACCCACGCTCAACTTTGCTCCTACGAAAACTATTTTTCCTCCGGGAACTCCCACCAGCCTGCTGGCGGCGGTTGAACCGTCGCTGGAAACGCAGGACTTGAATCTTCTGACCACAGGCGCGGCGACGGGATTTTCTCAGACCTTCATTCAGCCCGATCCTGACACGCGGGTCGCGAACTTCAACAATCTGCCCAACGGACCTTTCGCCTTGCGCGGAGCGAAGCTGCCTTACGACTCTTACACCGGAGACACCACGCACCGTCTGTTTGAGATGTGGCAGCAATCGGATTGCAACGTTTTGAATGCCACACCTGAGAACCCCTCCGGCTGCCTCAATGACCTGTATCCATTTGTGATTACCAACTACACCAACCAATTCGATCCGTTCTTCGGCGGGATCGACGACAACGGCGGCGGAAATTCCATGGCGTTTTACAACGTTCAGAAGGGAGACGTTCCTTTCTTGAAGCGCCTCGCTGATGAATATTCCATGAGCGACAACTTCCACCAGTCGGTGATGGGCGGGACCGGCGCCAATCACGTAATGCTGGGCACCGGCGATGCGATGTTCTGGAGCGACGGCCATGGCAGCCCAACCATGCCGCCATCACACATTGCCAATCCGAATCCGCTGCCGGGTACGGATGACGTTTACACCGTCGACTTGAATTTCGACGGCAACTTCACCGAGTGCGGCGAAATGACGCAGCCGGGAATTGCGCCCATCGTCAATTACTTGCAATCGCTGCCTTACAATCCGAACCCGAACTGCGAACCGGGCCACTTCTACATGGTTAACAATGACAGCCCCGGCTTCTTGCCGGACGGCACGGTTGACGAAAAAGGGATCGCCAATGGTGGATCGATTCCGCCATCCGACGTTCGCACCATCGGTGAGGCGCTGAACCAGAAGCACGTTTCGTGGGCCTATTACGGGGGCGCCTACAACGCGGCGGTTCAACTCCAGCACAATCCCACAAGCACCAATCCGGCAGTACAAGTGGGAGCGGCGTACTGCAATATCTGCAACTTCGAATCGTACGTAAACAACATCATGGGCGACGCCGCCCAGCGTACGGCTCACATTAAGGACGCGACCGATTTTCTGAATGCCATCGACAGCGACACGCTGCCGGCGGTTTCATTCGTCAAGCCGGATGGCCTGATCGATGGGCACCCGGCTTCCTCAAAGATCGATCTTTTCGAGGGGATGGCCAAGAAAATTTACGACCATCTAAACGCCAAGCCAAACCTGATGGCCCAGACCGCATTCATGGTCACCTTTGATGAAGGCGGCGGTTTCTATGATTCCGGCTACATTCAGCCGTTGGATTTTTTTGGTGACGGCCCGCGCATTCCACTGATCATCGTTTCAAACTTCACCAAAGGCGGTCACGTCAGCCACACTTACACCGATCACGTTTCGATATTGAAATTCATCGAACGGAATTGGGGGCTGCAGCCACTGACCGACCGCAGCCGGGACAACTTCCCCAATCCAAAGGCGGCGAGAGAAAACCCATACGTGCCGTTGAACAGTCCGGCGCTGGGCGATCTCTTCGATATGTTCCGGTTCGGCGAGCACGGTGATTCACACTGAACAAACCGTCTTGCACGCAGGAAAACCTGCCTGGTAAGCCAGGCAGGTTTTTATTGAAGGCCTTCCGCCGCTCGACGCCTACTCTGCGATAAAAACGGCAATGCGAATGCCGGGATGAAATGCGTCGAACATGAAATACTCGCCATCGACGTCGTCGATGTAGCAGTCATCATCGTAGGACCAGTCTGATGGCCAGGGCTCGGCCAATTGCCAGGAGTAGCCACCGTAGACCACTACCGGCTGTGAAACGTTGACCACGCGGTCGCGCTGCACGTGAAAGTGGTGCTCACGGCCGAAGTGGGTGCGGAACTGGTCGTCGGGGATGCGTCTGCCGCGATTGCCCGCATTTTGATTGCGGTCGCGATCATTTCCTTGAACCGCGCGATGGTCATTGTCAACGGGTCGTTGCTGCTCGCGGCTGTCGTTGCGCTGATCGCGTTGCTGCCTCTCCTGCGGACGGTTTGCTTCGGGCTGTTTTTGTCGATCGTCCTGGCGTCCGGCGTTAGGAGATTCATTCCGCTTGCCTTCGTCTGGTCGTGCGGTCTTGTCCTCCTGCTTGCCCTTGTCATTCTGCCTGGCTTTGTCGTTGTCTTTGGGTTTCTGCTCGTCCTGCGGTTGGTTGGGTTTATCTTGATCGCGATCCTGAGAGTAGCCCGGCGTGGGCGCGATCAGGAACAGGAATAACGCAAATGTGCACAGTGTCCCCAGAATTTTCATACGAAACCTCGTTCGTGAATTTCACATCTTTGCTGGCCGGCTACATCGGATGTGAAGGAATCTGTCGGGGATGCTTGGTGTACTTCTGACCTACAGAGATTCGGGTATCCACAGCTCTGCACGCCCGTAAAAGTGATAATCTTTTGCAGACTGGACGGGCGAGGGCGATGCACGCTTGCTCACCAGGTTCGCCCCACCTCCACCAGCCCATTTAATCCAAGGAGGCCAATATGTCAGTGAAGCCAATTCCTGAGGGCTATCATTCGGTAACCCCGTACCTGATCGTCAAAGGCGCCGCCAAGGCGATTGACTATTACAAGAAAGTTTTCGGCGCGACCGAGATTATGCGCATGCCGGGTCCGAACGGCACCGTGGGGCACGCCGAAATCAAAATCGGGGATTCAATTATTATGCTGGCCGACGAGCAGCAAGGGAACTTCCGCAGTCCGGAGGGCCTCGGAGGTTCGCCTGTCAGCTTGATGGTGTACGTGGAAGATGTTGACAAAACTTTCAAGCAGGCAATCTCAAGTGGCGCCAAAGAAACTCGCGCGCTGCAAGACCAGTTTTACGGCGATCGCTCGGGCAATCTGGTTGATCCCTTTGGGCATGTCTGGACCGTGGCCACCCATAAGGAAGACGTATCTGCAGCAGAAATGCAGAGACGCATGAGCACGCTGCAAAAAACTGCTTAAATCTGGTTGTTTACTTATCCCATCCTTGTTCGATTTACGCGGTGATCGCGGTTTCGCAAGGGTGGGATTTTTATTTCGATCGGGAATAATGTTTGATGTAATCCGGAACTGGGATTTTTTCAGCGAGTCTTGAATCGTCGATCGGATTGCCAGTCACAAGATTCAGCGGCAGCACTCCTGCCCATACCGGAAACGCGTAGTCTTCTTCGTCGTCAATCACCGGGCCCTCGCGCACCTTCGCTGAAAATTCAGTGATCGGCAGCCGAAGGATGGTTGTAGCTTTCAGCTCTTTTTCGTTCGGCTGGCGGACTTCACTCCAGCGCTCGGGAACAATGTGTTCTGAAAGCAGTCGCAAGGCTTCGAGCTTCTCTTCCCGGTCCTCAATCGCCGTCGCGCTTCCCAGCACCACGACCGAGCGGTAGTTCATCGAGTGATTGAAGATTGATCGGGCCAGCACCAGCCCATCAAGCAAGGTGACCGTCACGCACAGCGGAATTCCGGCGCCGGCGTTGCGCAGCATGCGGCTGGCGGCTGAGCCGTGAATGTACAGAACGTCTTCATGCCTTCCATAACTGGTCGGAATCACAAACGGCTGTCCATCAAGCGTGAAGCCAACATGGCAAATGAATCCTTCGTCGAGAATTCTGTTGACTACATCCCGATCGTAAACGGCGCGCTGCGGCTCGCGAACCACACGGGTGCGCGGCGTCGGCGCTGAGGAAGTTGACATGGAATGGATCTCCCGGCTATCGCGAAGAATGAAGACTGCTGCAATGTTAGCAGGGTCTCACCACTGCATTCTCTTTCTCAGTTCGGTGATATGAGCCGTATGGTGTTTTCCATGCCACGCGTAAAGAGCGAGATTCTTTTCCAGCGAGACTACGCCGCTCTCGGGATGAATGAAAGTCCGCTTCCAGTCCTCTTCATGCAAACCTCGCAACAGGACAATCCAGCGGACATGCAAGTTTTCAAGCAAGGCGAGCGAGACCTCTGTCGGCGTCGCTTGCACATCCGCCAGCTTTGCCCAGCGGTCCTCGGCGTAAGGTTTGATTGTGGGTTCGTCCTCGGTCAATGCCAACTTGAAGCGAATATAGGCGTTCATGTGACTCTCAGGCACGTGGTGCACGACCTGACGCACGTTCCATCCACCGTCACGATACGGTGTATCAAGCTGCTTTGGAGACAAGCCCTGAACTGCTGCTCGAATCGCCGCTGGTGTTTGCTCAATCTCGGCGATGAACTTCCTGCGCTGGTCGGCTGACGGCGCGCCCTCATAATGGAATTTCCCGATCGGAAATCGTGGATCAGACATGGCCTCTCCTCATGCGAAGATAGAAAGTAGAGTAGCTATGGGATGATTGTGCCCGAGCCGAGGGCGCAGATTTTCTTATAGCAAAATTACTGAAATTTGCGAGGCAAGACGAATCCAATGAAAACTGTTCTCATGGGCGCGCGAGGTGAGGCGGAGCAAGTGGTCAAGTTCGAGCACACTCTGACCGCGCATCATCCCCAGTTGCCGCCGGTCTATTCCACGCCCGACATGATTCGACTTATGGAAACCGCGGCCTTTCATGCCCTGCGTCCGTTTTGCGATGGTGATGAAATCACCGTGGGCACCTCCATCAATGTGGAGCACCGGGCGGCCAGCGGGATTGGCGCGAAGGTGCGGGCGGAAGCGATTGTCGAATCATTCGACGGCCGTTTTTATACGGTCCGGGTTTCAGCCCGAGACGATGTCCGCGAGATCGGCCGCGGGACCGTGGGACGCGCGGTGGTGAGCGTAGGAAAGTTTATGGAGAAAATCCATCGCCGTGCATGATTCGAAGTACGCTCGTTGTGTGGTGACCTATGTCGAAGCTTGAAAGTCAGGTTGCTAAAGCGAATAAGTTTCGCCAGCTGCATCACGGGCCTAAGACGCTTGTGTTGCCCAATATCTGGGACGTATCCAGCGCCCGGGTGCTCGAAGAGGCCGGCATCGCCGCGATCGCCACCACCAGCGCGGGAATTGCCTTCGCGCTCGGCTACCCCGACGGAGAACAAATTTCGCGGGAGCAGATGTTCGAGGTGGTCGCGAGGATTGCTGCGAGAGTAAGCCTGCCAGTGACTGCTGATGCTGAGGCTGGATACGGCGGTCGCCCCGAAGACGCTGCGCTGACCGCAAGAGCGGTAATCGAGGCCGGCGCCGTTGGGTTGAATCTGGAAGATGGGACCGATGATCTTCAACATCCACTTGCCGATCTTTCACGGCAACTGGATAAAATTGCCGCGGTGCGAGAGGCCGCCGGGGCGATGGGCGTCCCCCTTGTTTTGAATGCGCGAACCGATGTGTATCTCCTGCAGGTGGGCAAGCCGGAGAGTCGTTTTGCTGAGACCGTCAGGCGTCTTTCTGCTTTCAAGGATGCGGGCGCAGACTGCCTGTTCGCTCCTGGAGTTCGAGATCTGGAAGTTATTTCGAGGCTCGTCCGCGAGTTGCAGCATCCGCTCAACATTTTGGCGGGTCCCGGATCGCCTCCGATACCGGAGTTACAGAAGATCGGTGTCGCTCGCGTGAGTTTGGGATCGTCGCCTATGAGGGCCACTCTTGGCCTGGTTCGGCGGATAGCGCAGGAACTGCAAACCACGGGCACCTACCATGCGCTCGAAGACGCGCCATCCCACGCAGAAGTAAACAAGCTTTTAAGTTGATCCCTTGCAATACCACCCGTTGCAGCAAAGCAGTTGTACCATTGAGCTGTGCACAAGTTGGCGCAGTCCGTGGCAGCTTACATCGTCAAGCATGACTTGTTGCGGCCCGGAGATCGCGTTGGCGTTGCGGTCTCGGGCGGCGCGGATTCGGTTGCGCTCCTGCGCCTGATGTTCGAGCTTCGAGACGAACTCGGGCTCGTAGTTTCTGTAGTTCACCTCAATCACAAATTGCGTGGAGCTGAGTCTGACGCTGACGAGCAATTTGTTCGTAGCCTCGCCGGGAGTCATGGCCTTGAGATCATCGCCGAAAGCCGGGACGTGAAGGCGATGTCCGCCGAGCAAAAGTTGAGCCTGGAAGCTGCGGCAAGGGAAGCTCGGTATGAGTTTTTCCGCACGGCGCTGTTCAGCCGAGTCAATCGTGTTGCGACCGCGCACACCCTCGATGATCAGGCTGAAACCGTGCTGCTGAAGCTGACGCGTGGCGCAGGAACGCGCGGGCTGGCAGGAATTTATCCAAAGAGAGCCATCAGCCGTCAGCCATCAGCCAGCAGCAAACAACAACCCGACCTCGACCAGCAGGTTCAGACAATCATTCGTCCACTGCTCGGTTGCCGCCGCTCACAACTTCGAGAATATCTGGACGAAATCGGGCAGTCCTGGCGGGATGACGCCAGCAATCAAGACTTGCGGCATACGCGCAACCGCGTTCGCCACGAAATCCTTCCTATGCTGGAGCGGCAACTGAACCCGGCGGTGTGCGAAACACTGTCGGAATCGGCCGACATTGCCCGGGCGGAAGAAGACTATTGGTCCACAGAAGTGGATCGTTTGTTGCCGGATACCTGGCATTCCAGCGCTTGTGGGGGCACTCTAAAGCTGTCCCCGTCGTTGTCGCTGGCCCTGCGCCGGCGATTGCTGCGCGCCGCGGCGGAAAGTCTCGGTATCACTCTCGAATTTCGTCACGTGGAAGAAATTCTTGGCCATGGTTCCGGTGACGGCAGTTCCTTTAGATCGGGTCAATGGACAGTTGCCCAACATAATGACGGCATCACTTTCAAGCAGCCCGGCCAGACAGTGTCTGAGTATCAGTACGATCTGCCTGTGCCCGGAAATGTCACTGTCGCGGAAGCCGGTATTGGCCTGGAAACATCACTGCTATCTGGCTCAGGCCCATCTCACCAGCACGACAATTTGATTCACTCGCGTTTCGCTCAACACAAATGGGTCGTTCGCAACTGGCAACCAGGCGAACGCTTTTGGCCCGCACACACCAAAGAACCGAAAAAGATCAAAGAATTGCTGCAGACCCGGCATATCACCGGCGAGGAAAAGCAGCGCTGGCCAGTGATCGCATGTGAAGACGAGATCATCTGGTTACGAGGATTCGGCGTGCGCCGGGATTTTCAGGCGAATGACGGGGATGGGATCTTAATCCGAGAGATTCAAGGTAGCTACAAGTGAGCTGGCTGCTGTCAGCAAAAATCGGGAGTACATCACCAATCAGCATGTCCGGCAAACAAATCCAATCTCGATATCCGTGGCAACACCCGGCGAATCCTTAAAAAAAACCGCCAATTTCGTGATCCTTACAACGCTGTAATGAAAGTTCCTCGCGACCGCATTTCGGCCATGCCACTGGCTATGACCTAAGTTATTTAAACTTCGCGCCGCGTTTTCGCGTAGAGAGGGGTAGAATAATGGTGGGTCATTCTATCGATCTAAATCTCTGCAGCAGCATCTAATTAAGCGTGGTACTCCGGCTGTATCGGATTTCCTCTGGGGTAGATCGAACGAGGTCCCCTACTTAGGAGCTTTTGGTGAATTCAACCGTTAAAACGATAATTTTTTGGGTAGTGATCCTGATCTCAGCCGTCGCGCTGTGGCAAGTGGTCAAGACCGCGAACTCCGGCCAGAAGGTTCAGGAAATCAACTTCTCGCGTTTCATGTCGGAAGTTGACCAGGGCACGGTCAAAGACGTGACCCTCAGCGGCCAAGAGATTAAGGGTAAGCTGGCTGACGGCTCCGCGTTCCACCTGATCGCCCCCGCCAACTATCCGGACATGATCAAGAAGCTCCAGGACAAGAATGTCAGTATCACCGTGCAGGACATCAGCAATAGCAGCTGGGGATGGCTGATCAACCTGCTGGCTCCGTTGCTTCTGCTGGCCGCACTCTGGTATTTCATGATTCGGCAGATGCAGACCGGCGGAAATAAAGCTTTGTCCTTCGGCAAGAGCCGCGCCCGTCTGCTCTCAATGCAGCAGAAAAAAGTCACATTTAAAGACGTGGCCGGGGTCGAAGAGGCCAAAGAAGAACTGAAAGAGATTATTGAGTTTCTGCGCGAGGCGCAAAAATTCCAGAAGCTTGGCGGACGCATTCCCAAAGGCGTGTTGCTGGTCGGGCCTCCGGGAACCGGTAAGACGTTGCTGGCGCGGGCGGTTGCCGGCGAGGCTAACGTTCCGTTCTTCTCGATTTCCGGTTCCGACTTCGTCGAAATGTTCGTAGGCGTAGGCGCGAGCCGGGTACGCGATTTGTTTGAGCAAGGAAAAAAGAACGCTCCCTGCATTATCTTTATCGACGAAATCGATGCGGTTGGTCGACATCGCGGCGCGGGCCTGGGCGGCGGACACGACGAGCGCGAGCAGACATTGAATCAGCTCCTGGTCGAGATGGACGGCTTCGAATCGAACGAAGGCGTCATCCTGATGGCAGCCACCAACCGCCCGGACGTGCTTGATCCGGCGCTGCTGCGGCCCGGACGTTTTGATCGCCGCGTGGTTGTGAATCGTCCTGACGTTCGCGGACGCGAAGAAATTCTGCGTGTTCATACCCGCAAGATTCCTTTGTCCGACGACGTTGATCTCTCGGTTCTGGCGCGCGGGACACCGGGATTCTCCGGCGCCGACCTGGCCAACATGGTGAACGAAGCGGCATTGAGCGCGGCCCGGCAGAACCGCAAAGCCGTGCTGATGTACGACTTCGAGCTTGCCAAAGATAAAGTCCTGATGGGCGTCGAGCGCAAGTCGCTGATCCTGTCAGAAGAGGAAAAGAAGGTCACGGCTTATCACGAGGCTGGCCACGCGCTGGTCGCCTCCAAGCTGCCGAATTCTGATCCTCTGCACAAGGTCACGATTATTCCTCGCGGCATGGCGCTGGGCGTGACCATGCAGTTGCCCATCGACGACAAGCACAACTACACCAAAGACTATCTTGAGACCGAGATCGCCATCATGATGGGCGGCCGCATCGCGGAGGAGCTTTTCCTGAATCAGATGAGCACCGGCGCCGGCAACGACATTGAGCGCGCCACCGAACTCGCCCGCAAGATGGTCTGCGAATTCGGCATGAGCGCACTCGGGCCGCTGACCTTCGGCAAGAAAGAAGAGCAGATCTTCCTCGGCCGCGAGATCAACCAGCACCGCGATTACAGCGAAGCCACGGCGATCAAGATCGACGAAGAAGTGAAGCGCATGATTCACGAGGGATACGAGACTGCCAAGGGCATTCTGGCGGCGAACCATGACACCCTTGTCCGAATCGCGCTGGCCCTGCTGGAACGCGAAGTTCTCGACGCCAACGAGCTCAAGCTGATCATCGAAGGCAAGGAACTGCCGAAGGTCGTGCCTCCGCCTCGCGGGGATGACAACGGCCTGCAGCAGGTGCTCAAGCCCGAGCCGGGAAGGCCTGGAATTGCCAAGGGCGGCGAGCATCCGGCTCCAGCGTAGACTGCTTAGATGTGAAAACGGCGGCCAAATCGGCCGCCTTTTTTATTTGCTCGGGTCTCACCAGGATATTGGACGAGTCCCCGTTTCTTGAACATAATTGCTTCATGGCTACTAGAGCCGTCAGAACCATGGATATTCACTCGATCTGCCGTAACTGTGCTGCTCTGGTCTTTAAGGTATTGCCATATCTCGACGAGATCTTGCGCGGCTTAAGGCGCAAGAATCGATTGACTGCGGAGGCGGTCAAGTTTATTGCGGTCTATTCCTACCTGATCGTGTATCGACCCGACAGAAGCCCTTGCAGGGTGTTTCGATTCTCCATGGCCGGCGTGATGTGAAAGAGGTTTTGGGAACGAGACCGTAGGTGCCCTGACTTTGACTTCGCTTTGAACCGATCGGAAATCAAAATCCCCACCCTCTCGCAAAAACCGCGAGAAGGGTGGGGCACCCCGCTCGGAATCTTTATAGCAAAACAAAAGCCGCAAGCTTTCGCTGGCGGCAAATGCTCAATGCTGAGTGCTTGCTACGAGTTCTCGTACAGCAGCACGCCCTCGTTCTCTTTCGAATCCACCGGACGGTAGAACAGCTTGTTGTCCTCAAGGAAGACCTCGATGAACGCCGGCCGGGTGGTGATGGTGCCCTGGATCAGCGCTTCCGAGAGCGGGTCCTCGATGTACTTCTGCAAGGCCCTGCGCAACGGGCGCGCGCCGTAAGTGCGGTCGGTCAGGGTCTGGTTGAGGATCCACTTCTTGGCCTCGTCCGCCACCGTGACTGTGATCGCCTTCTGCGCCAGGTTCTGGTTGAGCTGCGTAACCATCAGCTCCAGGATCTGGATGAGGTCGCCCTCGCTCAGAGCGTTGAAGATGATGATTTCATCAAGCCGGTTCAGGAACTCGGGGTTGAAGGTGCGTTTGACCTCGTTCTTAACCAACTCTTCGACTTTGTCCGCGATCGCATCTTCTTTGGTCGATTGAAAGCCCAGCCCCTCGCGCCTTTGCAGGTGGCGGGCGCCAATGTTCGACGTCATGATGATGATCGTGTTCTTGAAATCTACGGTGTTGCCCAGGCCGTCGGTCAGCTGCCCGTCTTCAAAGACTTGCAAAAGAATGTTGAAGACATCCGGATGCGCCTTCTCGATTTCGTCGAGCAGCACGACTGAATAGGGCGCGCGCTTCACGCGTTCGGTGAGCTGGCCGCCTTCTTCGTAGCCCACGTATCCCGGAGGCGATCCGATCAGCTTCGAGACCGAGTGCTTCTCCATGAACTCCGACATATCGAAGCGGATCAGCGATTTCTCGCTACCGAACATGAACTGCGCCAGGGTGCGCGCAACTTCGGTTTTGCCGACGCCGGTCGGTCCCAGGAACAGGAACGAGCCGATCGGCCGGTTCGGGTTCTTGAGGCCAGCGCGGCTGCGGCGAATGGCGCGAGCCAAAGCGCTGATCGACTTGTCTTGCGAGATCACGCGCCGGTGCAGCTCTTCTTCAATCCGCAGCAGCTTCTGCGTCTCTTCTTCTTTGATCGAGGTGACTGGCACGCCAGTCCAGCGCGAAACCACGTCTTCAATGTCTTCGCGATTAACTACACCCGTCGCAGATTCATCGAGGTGATACTTCTCGCGCAGGATGCGCAGGTTCTCGCGCTCCTTGCGTTCTTCGTCGGAATAGAAACGCGCTTTTTCGAACTCGTGGTTTGCGACCGCGTTCTCCATACGGTGAACGATGAACTTAAGCCGCTTCTGTACTTCGGTAATTTCTTCCGGAAGCGAGGTCTGGCGCAGCTTGACGCGCGCGCCGGCTTCATCGACCAGGTCGATCGCCTTGTCTGGAAGGAAACGGTCCGGAATGTAACGGTTCGAATGCGAAACCGCGAAGTTGATGGCGTCGTCGGTATAAGTGACCGCATGGAATTTCTCGTAGCGGTCTTTGATCCCGAAGAGGATTTTTGTCGCGTCGCTCTCGTTCGGCGGCGGAACTTTTACTGCCTGGAAGCGCCGCTCGAGCGACCGATCTTTCTCGATCGACTTGCGGTACTCACCCGGAGTGGTGGCGCCAATGCATTGAATCTCGCCGCGAGATAAAGCCGGTTTCAGAATGTTGGCAGCATCGAGCGAACCTTCCGCCGAACCCGCCCCAACCAGAGTATGCAATTCGTCGATAAAGATGATGCAATTCTGCGACTCCATCAGTTCTTTCATGATGGTCTTCAGCCGCTCTTCGAACTGGCCGCGATACTTAGTCCCGGCCACGATCAGCGAAAGATCGAGCGCCAGAATTCTCTTGTCCGCGAGGAATGAAGGAACTTCGCCGTCGGCTATGCGCTGGGCCAAGCCTTCAACGATTGCAGTCTTTCCAACGCCCGGCTCGCCAATCAGCACCGGATTGTTCTTGGTGCGGCGGCACAGGATTTGGATTACGCGCTCAAGTTCGTTCTCGCGCCCGACCAGCGGATCAAGCTGGGTGTCCATGGCCGACTGGGTAAGGTCACGCGAAAACTCGCTGAGCAAGGAGGACTCTCGCTGCCGCTGCGGCTGCGCTTTTTCCTGGCTGCTGCGGGCGAGTTCTTCACGGATGGTCGAAAGCCGCAGTCCGCGCTCGTGCAGAATTTCTGCGGCAAAGCACTTTTCTTCGCGGAGCAATCCGAGCAACAGATGCTCGGTCCCAATATGTTTGTGTGAAAGCCGCTCGGCTTCTTCCGCCGCATACGCAAGAACTCGCTTGCATTCATTGCTCAACGGGAGATCTACCGAGGTAGAAACCTTCTCGCGGATGGTGGTGTGCCCTTCGATCTGCTTGCGGATCGATTCAACGGATGCGTGAGAGCGCAGAAAACGATTGGTCAGGGCCTTGTCTTCTCGCAGAAGCCCAAGCAGCAGGTGCTCGGTCTCAATATAAGGAGAGCCGAACTGGCTGGCTTCGTACCGCGCAAAAAAGATTACACGCCGTGCCTTTTCTGTATAACGCTCGAACATAAGCCCCTTCCCCCAGATTCCTCCAGAGAGAGAAGGCAAACCCAACTAACGCTTACTGCGAAAGCTCGGGCCCGACTCTCCGGAAAACCCCACCCAACGGTTCGACCCGGTCGCCCACAACCTCATTATGATGGGCTTCCCTATGTTTTACCACTGTTCGCGATTACTAAAGGAACGTCTAACTACCCCAAGTTCCTATTTGATAACGAACCAACGCAAACATATTCAATTCCTACATCTTTTCTTTCGTCTCTTTCAACCCGCGACCTTAATCCGACAGCGTATCTGGAGCAACTTCCTCCATTTTCCCACTCTCCAGCCGCATAACGCGATGGCACCGACGTGCAAACGCAAAGTTGTGCGTCGCAACAATGGAAGACAGCTGGTACTCGCGATGCAACCGAGAGATCAATTCGAAGACTACCTCGGCGGTGCGATTATCCAGGTCTCCGGTAGGCTCATCTGCCAGCAGAATCTTTGGCTTGGTGATGAGCGCCCGGGCCAGGGCCGCACGCTGTTGCTCTCCACCGGAAAGCTCTCCCGCGCGATGGTGTGACCGCGGCACCAGCCCAACCTCTTGCAGCCAGCGCAATGCTTCCTTCTCTGCTTCTGCTTTCTGAGTGCCGCGCATCAGCAGCGGCATGGCCACATTCTCCAGCGCGGTAAACTCGGGAAGCAGGTAGTGGAACTGCCACACGAAGCCGATTTCCTTGTTGCGGAAATCAGCGGCAGCATTTTCCGACAGGGAACCCAAGCGTAAGTTAGAGCAGTGTACGTCACCTGCGGAAGGCCTATCAAGCGCCCCAAGTATATGCAGCAGAGTACTTTTCCCCGCGCCTGATGAACCGACAATCGCCAGCATTTCCCCCTGGTCGACGGCAAACGAAAGATTGTCAAAGAGCACCAATTCTGAGGCACCAGATCGAAAAACCTTCTTCAATCCTTCGACTCTCAGCACCTGTTGATTTAGATGCAATTAGTGAGCTCCTCGTCTCAAACTGAGCTGGCCGGAGGACCTTGAACATTTCTCAAGGAACTGCCTCATTCATTTAAACACGGCTGCGAGAATAGCGTTGCTTTCGGAACGGTCACAAGCCCGTCAAATCATGGAGGTGGCATGTTCTTCGCCCGTTCTGAGGACTATAATTTCCAGTCAGAGGAGGTTCGCGTATGACCTCGGTCAGACCTCTTTTTTTTCTTCTCGTAATCTCGTTTTTCGCCAGCTCGGCTTTTGCCGCAGGCGACGGATCCGACCCCCAAAGCTCTAATGGGTTCGTGCAGAACCAAACCGCAGATCCAACATTGTTCGGACAGCCGGCTCAGTCAGCTGCCTCTGATCTGTTCTTCATGAAAGATAAGCCTCGGCTGAACTTCACCGCCCCTGCTGGACGGCCGAGATCAGCAGTCTTGAATGACACCGACTGCTACACCATGCGTATGTACAAGGTGAAACGCAAAGAACATTTCGCAGATGGAGAAAATGCAGTGAGGGGTTACTCGACCTGCGAGCTGGCGTCGAACTATCAGGTGCGCACTGCTATAGCGCACGTCGAAACACTCGAAGGCAACGATTCGCAAAACATCGAACCACAGAAGTAGCCTGTTTGCAGAGCGAGTACGGGAAGAAGTAGGCCCACCGGCCGCGTGGGGACAGCCGCCCTCGGCTCTCCTCGGATATGCATGGGCCTATCGTCGTCGGGTGAGCGCACCCGCTCCTACGTGGTCGAGTGCCTCCGTACGTTCGAGCGCTCAAAAAGTCCCGCCCCTCTGCTTCTTCGATCTCACCTATTCGTACCGCAACGCCTCAGCCGGCAAAATTCTCGCCGCCGACCATGACGGATAAATGGTTGCCACCAGAGATGTCGCTAACGCGACAACCGCTACCAGCACGCCATCCATCACTCGCGGCGCGAACGGCACATAGTCAATGGAATAAATTTCAGGCGCGAGCGAGAACGCGTGATAATGGCCTCCCATCCAGGAAAGCACGTAACCCAAGCGCCAGCCCGACAGCTGTTCCCACCACGCCGATCAACAGGCCCTGCGCGATGAATATCTTCCGCACCTGAGCCTTGCGCGTGCCCATCGACATCAGCACCGCAATGTCGCGGGTCTTCTCCATAACCATCATGGTGAGCGAGATCAGGATGTTTAACGCGGCAACGAAAACAATCAGTCCGACCGTAATGAAGGTGACCAGCCGTTCCAGCTTCAATGCGTGAAACAGCGGCTTATTCTGCTCCATCCAATTGGTAGTCATGAAACCCGCGCCGGCTGCCTGCTCCAGCTCTTGACCGACCTGTTGAGCTTTGTATATGTCGTCAATTTTAAATTCAATGATCTGGATAACATCGCCCAACGCGAATAGATGTTGAGCATCCGAAAGCCGGGTGAAGGCCCACGACGAATCGTAGTCGTAGAATCCCGAGTCGAAAATTCCCGCCACTCGAAACCGTACGTATTTGGGAATCATGCCGAACGGGGTGAGCTCTCCCTGCGGACTGGTGACCAACACCGTGGATCCAACCTTCGCTCCGAGTTCATTCGCCATTTCGGTTCCTAGAATGATGGGCGGCATCGCCGCTTGCCGCTGCTTTACGGCTTCGAGAGAATCCGCGTCCTGGTCGGAGGATGACTTCGACGGGCGAGTACGCTCGTCGCCCCCACTCCCAGCCTCAGAAGGCTCCAGCGCGTCCGCTGACCCCTGCTTCACGCTATCCAGCAGATCACTCACCTTCCGCTCATCCTGCGGAACAATTCCCTTCAGCACCGCTCCCCGAGCATTCGATCCAATCGAAATCAGCACCTGCTCGTAAATGTCCGGCGCTACCCCGATTACATGCGGTTCTGTCCGCAAACGCTCCATCAGCGGGCGCCAGTCGTGAATTCCGTCGCCCATGGCGCGCAGCAGATTGATGTGGGATGTTGAGCCGAGAAGCCGGTCCTGCAGGTCCTGACGAAATCCATTGTTGATGGCCAGCGCAATGATGAGCGACGCCACGCCAGCCGCGACCCCGGCGATTGAGATCCCCGTAATTACGCCAATAACCGCCTGTTTGCGCTTGGCGCGCAGATAGCGAGACGCGATGAATAGTTCGAAGCGCATAAAGAAGCTGTCAGCCCTCAGCTTTCAGCCATCAGCAAACCCAAACCGTCCGTGTAGCCCGGGCGTCCACGCCCGGGGTAAACACAACCGCGTGGCACTCGACGTTTACTTCAGGGACTCGGGGGCAGCCGTGGACGGCGGACCCTACATGTTCACTGCTGATTTTATCTGACACACTCATTCCATTCGCGCGCTGTGTCACATTAGTAGAACATGTCCGAACCCGAAAGCCATGCGCATGCCGGGCTGTCCGCCTTCCGTCATCTCGATTTTGTGCTCTACCAGGTCGAGCGCATGTTCGTCGTCGCCGGACTGGAGATGCTCTCAGTCGCCGTCGGCTGGCAGGTTTACGAAATCACCCGTCGTCCGCTGGACCTTGGCTACGTGGGCCTGGCGCAATTTCTGCCCAATGTTTTTCTCTTTCTGATTGCCGGACACGCCGCCGACCGATTCAGTCGCAAAGGTATTCTCCTGGTGTGCAATCTGTCTTTCGCAATTTGTTGCGCGCTTCTGATTGGGATCACTCTTCGCCAACCGCACAACGTGAAACCAATTTACGCCGTGCTGGTTCTGCTGGGTATTGTCCGATCCTTCAATAGTCCAGCTGGACGCGCGCTTTTGCCCCTGCTGGTGCCAACTGAAGTCTTCCCCAATGCTGTCGCCTGGAACGCGACCATGTTTCAGGGCGCGACCATCCTCGGTCCGGCGCTTGGCGGATTGCTTTACGCCGTGTTAGGCGGCCCAGCGGGAGTTTACGGAGTTTCCGTTGTAGCCTGTGGAATCGCAACCGTGGCGCTCGCACGTATGCGCCTGCGTACGGCGTCACGCCCCAAAGAAGAATTTACAGTGCGTACCGTGCTCGCCGGGCTGCACTACATCGGGACTCACAAGCTCATCCTGGGGGCGATCTCTCTCGATCTATTCGCCGTGCTGCTGGGCGGAGCCGTGGCTCTGCTTCCCGTATATGCGCGTGAAATCTTGCGCACTGGGCCCTGGGGCTTGGGCCTATTACGCGCCGCTCCCGGAGTTGGAGCTGCAGTAACAGCCATAATGCTCGCCTACCGGCCGCTCAGAAGCCGTGTTGGCAAGATCATGCTGTTCTGCGTGGCCGGATTCGGCGCGTTCACCATAGTTTTCGGAATCTCGCACAGTCTGCCACTGTCGATGATTTCGCTTGTGCTGGTCGGAGCTTCAGACATGGTCAGCGTAGTGGTGCGCGGCACGCTGGTGCAGATTGCCACTCCAGACGCAGTTCGCGGCCGCGTAAATGCCGTCGATATGATCTTCATCGGCGCGTCGAATGAGTTCGGTGAATTTGAGTCCGGCCTCACCGCGCACTGGTTCGGCACCGTTCCCGCCGTGATCATTGGCGGTGCAGGAACTTTGCTTGTAGTCGGCCTCTGGGCCTGGCTTTTCCCGGAATTAAGGAAGGCGGATCGGCTCATGCCCGTCCAGGAACAGGCGGCCCAACCTCAGAATGCGCAAAACGCCCGTACGATTGCCGGTGACTGAATCAAAAGCTTTAAACGCAGATCGCGGAGCACGCCGAGAAAGAAAATTGGAAGATTTTTTCTGCAGCTTCAGGCGAGAGTGTTAAGAGCGATTCATGGCTTCTGCGCCACTGCGATCCGCTCAATCCCCTGCAGATCATTTGTGACCTGAACATTGTTCCAGCCGGCCAGCAGTTCCCGGACCTTTGCAGCAATCGTCCCGCTGATCTCCATCACCAGCCCGCCGCCGGGTTTGAGCACTTGTCGCGCCTGAGGAATAAGGCGCTCTATTACCTCCAAACCAGTCGTTCCCGCAAACACCGCATTCCTCGGCTCGAACTTGCGGACATCAAGTTGAACTGAGTCTTCCTCCGATTCGCCAACATAGGGCGGGTTGGAAACGACAAAGTCGAATAAATTCTTTTCGATTCCGTTGAGCAAATCGGCTTCGTGAAATTGCACACGCGATTCAAGCTGTAATCGCGCTGCATTGGAGCGGGCAATTTCTAAAGCGGCGGCCGAAATATCAGTCGCGTGAATTTCGGATTGTGGCAACTCTTTAGCCAATGCGAGCGCAATGCAGCCCGAGCCGGTGCCGACATCGACAACGCGCAGGTTGGCGGGCGAGGGCGCCTGCCCCACACAACCCAGCACGGTTTCAATCACATGTTCTGTCTCCGGTCGCGGAATCAGCACTGCAGGGGAGACGATCAAATCCATTCCCCAAAACTCTTGATGTCCTGTGATGTACTGCGCGGGAATGCCTCGCGAACGCTGTGCGAGCGCGTCGTCATAGCGAGCTTGTTCTTCAGTGCTGAGTTCATATTCCGGATGGCCGTACAAGAACGCCCGGTTGCGGCCCGATGTAAACATGAGCAACAGCTCGGCGTTCATTCGCGGAGACGGCACCTGAGAGGAGGTCAGGAGCTGGATTGCGGAGCTGAGCGCGTCGCCAAGAAGCACACGGCTATTTCACCACAAGCAAAAGGACGCCAAGAAGGGAGACGAAAATTTACTGCGGTGGCTGTCCCGGCGCTCCCGGGGGCCCGCCTTGGTTTTGCTGCTGCTGTTGTTGTTGCTGCTGTAGTTCTCGTAACAACTGCTCGGGGGTTTTCACCACCGGCCCGTTCTGCTGGTCCTGTGGTTGGTCGCCCTGATCGGCCTGCGGTTCTTCCTGCGGTTGCTCCTGCATATTAGGAGTTGCTTCGCCCGAATTTTCCACCGGATTCTCGTTTTCTACCTCGGGCACGGCTTGCAGATTTTCATTCTCTCCTTGCTGTTGCTGATTCGCCTGCGGAGCAGGCGCAGGCTCCGGGCCGTTGGACTTCGCCATCAGCACGATCTTGTTCAACGCGTGCGGATCGGCAGCAGATCCCAACAGCACGTAGTCGTAATGCGACCCATTCAGCAGTTGCGCCATAACATCGCGCGGCGCGCCGGGTCCGAATTGGCCGACGACGCGTTCGCCCGAGCCGGCAGGCATGTCTACGTTGGCGCCGGTCTTTTGTCTCACGGCATTCAACACATCGCTCATGGTGGAATTTCTGGCCACAATGGTCAGCTGTCCACCTTGAAGGTTCACTTGGGGAGGCGAAGAAGGCCCATGCTCTGGAGTCACTTCAGGCACCGGTTGTGCTGGGGTTGTTGCTGCGGGTTGAGGCTGCGCTGGTGAGGGTTTAGTCGCTGAAGGTTTCGATGTTTTTCTCTGCTGCTTCATCGGCTGCGGAGCCTGGGCCGACGCAGCACCGCACAACAAAAGTACCCAAAGAAGGTGAACCGACGCCCTTAACATATGCAAATGAGATTTTAGCACCCGGGCAGAGAAGCCAGAATTACTGCTGGGGAGCGAAGTAACCCTTGCGGGCCCGGACTTGTAAGTCCTTCTTAAGAGTGGTGATTTCGATGGAGCGGAAGCGTCCGTCGGCATCGAAGTCCGCGGGATGGTAGGAGATCACATACTGGCTGCGCAATTCGTCTTCAATCGCTGAAAACGACGATTTGATGTCCTTCATTTTAAAGGGAAAGAAAGCGCGCCCGCCCGTGGCGTTAGAAATCTGGTCCAGAACTTTATCGCCGCGAAGAATCAACCCGCTGTCATCGGTAGAGATCGTATAAATGATGACCTGAGCGCGCTCCGCCATGTAGATGGCTTGGCCGAGGGTGTGTTCGCTCTGGTTGTCCTCGCCATCACTGATAACAATAAGTGCACGCCGCACTGGCCGATCCGAATCGTCCCTCAGCATTTTTTCTTTGCAGGAGGAGTAGATGGCATCGTAAAGCGCCGTTCCTCCGCCATCCTGCATTTTCTGGATTCCCGCGCCCAGCAAACTGACATTGTCGGTGAAGTCCTGTACCACCTTGTTCTTCGCACTGAATGCCATCGCGAAGGCGTGGTCGTAATGCGGACGCAGCGTATGCTGCAGGAACCCGACGGCCGCATCCTGCTCGAATTGGAAACGCCCGTGCACCGATCCGCTGGTGTCGATGAGTAAGCCGATCTGCAAGGGCAGGTCGGTCTGCTGCGAAAAGCGCACGATCTGTTGCGGGGGCTTGTGATCGTCCAGAATATTGAAGTCGTTCTTATTCAGGTCGCGGACGAACTTGCCGTGCTTATTCATGGCGATGAACAGCACGTTCACTTCGTTGACCCGCGATTTTATGGTGACAATGGAATTCGGTTCGGTGAAGGCGGCGACCGGCGCTGAGGCCGCGAGATCAATGCTGGGCGCAGCAAAAGAGTTTTGCCCGTGCAATGGCAACGAGGCCAGGAACATCACCGCGAGACAAGAAGCCCAATGTGTGTACTTCATTCCCAGTCCGCCTAAAATTTGCACGAATAGCCACGGCCAGAGGCTACCTCATTTACTTAGATGCAAGTCCGTTGCCGAAGGCACTTCTGGTTTAACTCGACCGTTGGCTTGACTTTAGGCCACAGGCGCGGGATCTCCAAGTTACAAAAGGAGCACTCAAAGGGTCACTACCAAGCAAGATTTGCTCAGCCGCAAACGTTGCCTGCGGAAGGTAAAATGCTGAATACTCACTCTCAACCGAGGTCAAAAAATGAAAAAGCTGACTGCATTTTTTCTAGCGCTTGCCTGTACTCCTCTCGCCTTTAGTGCAGGGAATGAAAAAGAAACTGATCGCGTCAAAGACGCGGGCGTCGTTCTCAAAGAAATCCTCAACATCCCTGACGACATACCTAAAGATTTGCTGGACGACGCCGAATGTGTAATCGTCCTTCCCTCAGTCAAGAAAGTCGCGATTGGTATCGGGGGTGCTTTTGGACGTGGCGTCATGGTCTGCCGCACCGGCGAGCACTTCACCGGACCGTGGGGGGCGCCCGCGATGTACGCTCTCGAGGGCGGAAACTTCGGCTTTCAACTCGGGGCTCAGGCTACCGATTTTGTTTTGCTGGTAGTAAATCCGCGAGGAGCTGAATCGCTGATGGGCAGCAAGATCAAACTTGGCGCCGACGCCTCCGCCGCAGCCGGACCCAAGGGTCGCACCGCCACCGCCGCCACCGATCTTGTTATGCGGGCGGAGATTCTTTCCTATTCTCGATCTCGCGGATTGTTCGCCGGCATTTCTCTCGAAGGCTCGACCCTCCGGCCCGACAATGGAGCCAATGAGAAACTTTACGGACGAAGACTAACCGCAAAAGAAATTCTGCGCGAAGGGCGGGTTGGGGTGCCGGCAGCAGCTCATGCGCTGGACGCCGAACTGCAGAAGGCGTCGCCCAAGAACCGATCTGACCCAAAATCCTTACAGTAGCCCTCGTCAGGAGGAGAGCAGCTGGTTCCGGCTGCTCTCCCTTTTAGCTGTGTTCAAAACTTCCTGACGACCTTCCCAATGCGGAACTGTGTCGCTCAACTCCCCGCAGCTTCCATTCCGGTACCTCCGTATCACATTAAAGCCACTCAGAATTCACGCGATGTTAAAAGATAGTTCATCAGTTCTTAACCAAGCCAACGCTAGGATGTAGTACTCACATTCACCGCGGACCCCGCTAGGGCCCGGTTCATGATTGTTAGCAGTTCTAATTTTTGTCCTAGGAGAGAGAAAAATGAAGCGAGTCACGGCTTTGGCGCTTACGCTTATGCTCGGGGCATCGGCGGCGCAGGGTCAGCAGAGCACGACCACGACTACTGCTACGACTGCCCGGAGAAGGGCAACGGCCACCCGGACCGATCCGGCCCTCGCAGATCAGCTGAATCAACTGAAACAGGCGATTGATGCTCAGCAGGAGCAAATCAGGCAGTTGAGCCAACAAATTCAGAGCCGCGACCAGCAACTGCAGCAGATGCAGCAGAAACTGGACCAGAGCCAGACGGCGACTTCCCAAGCGGAGTCCAAAGCTGACGCCGCTGCCTCGCAATCAGCAGAGCAGCAGCAAACCATGACTGCCCTCAAAAGCGACGTCTCGGATCTGAAGAACAATACCACCAACTCGGCCCTGGCTTTGCAGGAGACGCAAAAGCTCATCCATGATGCCGAGAGTCCACTCGCGATCCACTACAAAGGCATCAACATCACCCCCGGTGGCTTCCTGGCTGCTGAAAGTGTGTGGCGCGCACATGCTCTGGGAGCGGATATCAATACGCCGTTTAATTCCATACCAATGCCCGGCGCGGATGTGGAAAAACTAAGCGAGTTCTTTGGTTCCGGCCGTCAATCACGGGTTTCGATGTTGGCCGAAGGCAAGCTCAACTCCGCCAAACTGACCGGTTACGTGGAAGCTGATTTCCTTTCCGCTGGAATAACTTCTAATAATAACCAGAGCAACAGTTACAGCATGCGGCAGCGGCAAGTGTGGGGACAGGCGGCGCTGGATAATGGCTTCAGTTTTACCGGCGGACAAATGTGGAGCCTGGTGACCGAAACCAAGAAAGGCCTGGACAACCGTACCGAAGCCGTGACCATGACGATCGACCCGCAGTATAACGTCGGCTTCAGTTGGGCCCGGCAGTATGGTTTCCGCGTAGTCAAAAATTTTGATAACAAATTCTGGCTTGGCGCCTCGGTTGAAAATGCTCAGGCAATCTTTTCCGCCAGCGGCAATGCGCAGAATTTCGTATTGGGTTCCGCCGGAACTAACGGCGGTTTGTACAACGCATCCGCTACGTATAGTTTCAATCCTTCTCCCGACTTCATTTTCAAAGCCGCTGCTGAGCCGGGCTTTGGACACTTTGAAGTCTTCGGCGTAATCCGCCGCTTCCGCGATCGCGTCTATCCTGGCGCAACTGCTACCACCCCGACGGCTGCTGGCGCTTACGACTTCTCAACTACAGCCACCGGCGTTGGCGCTAACGCCCGGGTGTCAATCCTAAAAAAACATATCGACATTGGCGGCCACTTCCTCGGCGGCGACGGTATGGGACGCTACGGCAGTTCCGGCCTTCCGGATGTGACCGTCAACCCCAATGGAACCCTCGCCCTGCTTAAGAGCGCTCAGGGGTTGGGAACGCTTGAATTCCACGCCGCTAAATTTGACGTTTACTTCAACGCAGGCGCAGAGTTCGTCGGCCGGCACTACCAGTTCAACTCAGCCGGAAAGACGGTTGGATATGGTTCGCCAACCGCCAATAACCTGGGCTGCTACACCGAAGTACCGCCCGGATCCACTCTTACCAGCGGCTTGGTCCCAGTGCAATCCAACGGGTTTTTCCCGAGCAACCCGGCCAATTGCACCGCGAACACACGCAACGTGATTGAGGGAACGGCGGGCTTCTGGTACCGCTTTTACAAGGGGCCGAAGGGCACGATTCAAGTGGGTCCGCAGTACTCCTACTTCATGCGTAACTCTTGGGAAGCTTGCGGCACCTCAGCCCTTCTTGGTCCTTGTGGGAATTCCCACTTGACGGCACCGCATGGCAACGAGAACATCTTCGAAACCTCATTCCGTTACTACCTACCCTGACGTAGCCTCAGACAAAACCTGTGGCTTCGGCGCGATGCGTCGAAGCCATTTCCTTTTCAGGAACTCATGCGCCCCTCAATCAATCAACCATGGCAGAGCTCACTTACTTACCTTACTACCTTCCATTGTGCACACCAAAGTAACCGACATATGAACGGTTAGTTAATTCGTCATCGTGAGGGAACCATTCTCTACACTACCTGTTAACTGCGCTAACGCGATTGCGATCCTCATTTAACCATGCCAATAGTTTTCCACCACTTTCGTGCCAAGACCTTAGTGACCTGAAATTCACAACCGACTAAGGTGTTCCTCTGATTGTTGATCTCAGGAGACATTTGTAGTTTGACTCTAAGGGCCCTTCTAAATTTGCACTTCCTTGTGGTAGGAAGACGCGTTCGCGCAGAAACAGAATTAGGAGGATGAATGAAGTTCGCAGCGTTGGGATTGTTGTTACTAAGTGCAGTCACGTGGGCTCAGGTCCCACAATCAAAGCATGTTTGGGTTCTTACCGAAGAGAACCACAGTTATGAGGCGGTGATTGGCAATTCGAGCATGCCGTATTTCAATTCGCTGGCCTCCAAATATGGCTTGGCAACACAGTACTACGCGGAGCAACACAACTCTATCTCCGCTCTGATGTGGTTGGTTTCAGGACAGCCCATTACCGGCGATAACTCAACTACTACCTGCTACGACGTAAATAACCTCGGCCGCCAGTTGATCGCACAAGGCTATAAGTGGCGTTCCTACCAGGAAGATTTACCCTATGCTGGGTTCCAGGGAATCAGTAACCTGAACTATGTTCGCCGGCACAATCCGATCATCGACTTCACCGATACTTGCGCATCGAGTCAGAAATCCAATTCAGTCCCGTATGCGCAATTAGCCACCGACATCGCGAATCATACGACTCCGAACTTTGCTTACATCACGCCGAGCCTGGCCCACGACGCGCACAATGGCACGCTGGCAACCGCGGACTACTGGATGTCGCAGCACGTGCCCGCTATTCTTTCTTTGCCTGAATTCCGGCCTGGTGGCGACGGCATTCTATTCATTGTCTGGGATGAAGCGGATCTTTCGAGTGACGGCTATACCCAGGACAATCGCTGCGCCTCGAATATCACCAGCGGCTGCGGAGGACGCCTGGCGACCCTGGTAATTGGTCCTCAGGTGAAACCTAAATACCGGTCCTCCACCCGGTATGACCACGCGAACTTACTGAGTACGGTATGCGCTGTGATGGGGCTTTCGTCGTGCCCGGCGGCGGGCGGGGTCGAACATCCCATGAGCGATTTCTTCAATACAATCAATATTTCAACCCCCTTTGCTGATGCCGCTGTAGCCTCGCCGGTGCGCATTCAAGCAACTACCTCGAACAACTCCCCCGTTTATGCAATGCAACTTTATGTCGACAACGCTCTTAAGTATCAGGTTGCCGGCAATTCAATAGATACTTCTCTTTCCATCCCCGTAGGCCAGCACTTTGTCGTTGCCCAATCGTGGGACACCGTAGGCGGAATCCAAAAACGCGGTATCTATGTGAATGTGCAATCCCAGGCAGTGGTCGTAACCAATCCTGCTCCGCAGTCGATCGTGGGCGGACAGGTTCAGGTGGGAGCAATCGCAGGCGGGCAGAACAAAGTCAGCAAAATGCAGCTTTACGTCGACGGTAATTCGCAATTTCAGAGCAGCGGCGATACGCTGAACACCTCCATCTCGCTTTCCACCGGGAATCACATACTCAAAGTGGAAGCTGCCGATAGCGCCGGGAATCTGGCAACCAATAAATTTTCGGTGACCTCGGCCAGGCCATCGATACACATCGTCTCGCCAACCACGGCCGCCGGCATTCTTTCGCCGATATTCGTGTCAGCAACCTCGACGGATCCAACTCCCGTCAGGACCATTCAGATTTACGAAGATCACAACTTGATCTACCAGGTGACTGGGGCCGGGGTTCAAGCGACCATTCCCATGTCAGTAGGTCAGCACTTGCTGGCAGTGCAGGCATGGAACGCTGCGGGCCAGACTTACAAACAGTCCCTCAATCTGAATGTAATAGCTGTCCCAATAACTATTTCATTTCCGAAGCCTAATGCCACTGTCAGTTCGCCGGTAACCATAGCAGCGTCTGCTCCGAGCAGCAGCGCCGTGCAGACCATGCAGATTTATATCGATAGCAAAATGCTTTACCAGGTATCGGGCAAATCGATCAGCCATTCGTTCAAGCTAGCGTCAGGCCTGCACAAGATTGTGGCCAAGGGCTGGGACGCGTACGGAGTCGGGTGGTTCTCAACCGAATTCGTTACTGTCAATTAATTCCTTAGTACGGGCAGAACCCTCACAGCAGGCTGAGGTTCTGTCCGTTTTCATTTTTACTTCGATTCTCCAAAATCTTCGGTTTCCATGGGGCCTTTGAGCATCACGAGCAAATTCCCTGCTTTATCGATTGTCAGCCTACAAACCCTTTTCGCGGCAATTTCCAGGCGCGGAACCATCGGGCGTACGTCCGAAGTGCGAATGTGGTGGATTAGAATACATCCATTCGGTCTTAACCTGCATTCTTATCATAAAGATGGTAACGGACGACAAGGCCGGGCGAGCGTCAATGGGGTCAAGCGTCCTTAGGAATTTTTCGGCTGCAAGCAATTCGCTTTAATCCCAATTTCTATGCACTTTCGGCACTTTCGATCATTTGCCCTGGCTGCGCTGTTCTTACTGCTAGAGGGTGCAAGCGTTGGACAAACTCCTACGCTCATAAATCTCGACCAGGCCATTGATTTGGCGCTGGCCCATAACCACGCTCTGCAGGCGACGCGTACCACGATCCTGCAAAACCGGGCTCAGGAAATCACAGCCAATCTGCGCCCCAATCCGACCCTTGGTGCAGATGCCCAGTTCGTGCCGATTTTTAGCCCTCAGGATTTTTCCGGGGACAATCTGAATAATGTTCAGCAATTCGATATTGGCATCGGTTATCTGTTCGAACGCGGCCACAAGCGGCAGCGGCGACTGCAGGCGGCGCGCGATCAGACGGCCGTTACTCGCGCTCAGGTTACGGATGCCGAGCGGACTCTGGCTTTCAACGTCGGCCAGCAATTTGTCAGTGTTCTATTAGCTGAATCTACGCTCCAGTTCGCCATGCAAGATTTGCAGGGCTTTCAACAGGCCGTCGATATCAGCGAAGTGCAAATGAAGGCGGGCTACATCGGGGAAGGTGACTACCTCAAGATCAAACTGCAGTTGTTGCAATTTCAGACGGACGTGTCGTCCGCCCGCCTGGCAAAGACGCAAGCGCTGGTGGCCTTGCGTGAGTTGTTGGGTTACAACGCGGTGCCGGCCAATTACGATGTCGTGGGCGATTTAGCCTACCAACCGCTTAAAGCTAATGTGGACGATTTACAGATGCGGGCCATGCGCGAGCGTCCCGATTTTCGCGCAGCGGAACTGGGAATCACCGCCGCCCAAAGCCAGATTCGTCTCGCCAAGGCCAACGCCAAAGTCGACGTGACCGGCACCTTCGATTTCACCCATGTTTCGGGTGAGAACACAGCTGCGTTCTTCGCGAATTTTCCGCTGGCGATTTTTGATCGCAATCAAGGTGAAATTGCGCGCACCCGCTACGCCCTCACTCAGGCACAAGAGCAACAGCAAGGGGCGAGTGATACCGTACTTTCGGACGTTGCCAATGCCTTCGAAGCTGTCAAGAGCAATGATGAAGTGGTGCAGCTTTACACGTCCGGATATCTTAAACAGGCGCAGGATTCACGCGACATCAGCGAATATGCGTACAAGCGCGGTGCAGCCAGCCTGTTGGATTATCTCGATGCCGAACGCAGCTACCGCTCGATTCAATTAGCTTACCGCCAGGCGCTTGCCTCCTATATGACGGCGTTGGAGCAACTTAAAGAAGCGGTAGGAGCGAGGAGCCTGCCATGAAGGTCGTCACGAATCCTTTGTCGCGATGGATTGCCGCGGTCGTACTTGTTGTCGGTCATGTTTTTGCTAGCCGGCTGCGAAAGTTCGGAGCCTAATCCGTCCGCGAGTTCCCACGGCAACCCAAACAGTCCCGAGTTGTTTGACATCCCGCAAAATCAGATGTCCCACGTGCAGGTTTTGACCATTGAACCCACCACGCTGACGCGGTCATTGAGACTCACGGGCGCCGTGGCTTATAACGGCTTTCATACTACTCCGGTTATCACGCAAGTCAGTGGTCCGGTCAGCCGGGTGGTGGTGGTGCCGGGAGAGCGAGTTGCTCAGTCGCAGCCCATGCTGTATGTAGCGAGCCCGGATTATTCGCAGCTCCGCACCAATTATTTAAAAGCGAAAGATGCGTATGCCCTCGCCCAAAAAGCTTATGCTCGCGCGCAGGATTTGTACCAGCATCACGCTATCGCTGAGCAGAATCTGGAACAGGCAGAGTCGGCGGAAGTCCAGGCAGGCGGAGACTTAGTGGCAGCCCAGGCAGCGTTGAAAGTCATGGGTATCACCGATCCGGATGCGCTGGTGAAAGCACCGCCATCCTTCGAAGTGCCCGTCAAAGCGCCGATCGGCGGACTGGTGGTGGAGCAGGATGTGGCGGTGGGACAACTGCTTCAACCAGGCAGCACGCAGTGTTTCATGATCTCGAACACGAGCACCGTGTGGGTGCTGGTCAACGTGTATCAGAAAGACCTGCCTTACGTGCGGGTGGGAGATGCGGTCAGCATCCAGACCGAGTCATATCCCGACGTATTTCACGGGAAGATCGCATACGTCGCGGCTTCTCTCGATCCGAATACGCGCACTCTGCAGGCTCGAATCGAAACCCCCAATCCGCACGACAAACTGAAAAAAGACATGTATGTGACGGCAACGGTGAACGCTGGCGCGATCAAAGACGCCATTGCCTTGCCCGATGCCGCCGTGCTGCGCGACAACGAGAATCAACCCTTTGTTTATGTGGCGGACGCTTCAAATCATTTTGCCAGGCGCTCGGTCACCTTGGGAGAAAGCCTGGACGGAAAAACGCAAATTACCAGCGGCTTGAAAGCCGGGGAGCGAGTCATTGGAAACGGCAGCCTGTTCCTGCAATTCGCCAACTCGCTGCAAAGATAATTTGAAGGGTGGAGCGGCGGGTGCCTCGCCCGTCGACTTGGAAGCGTGGAAGGAGCGTGTTTTGCTGAAACGAGTCCAGCGCCAGCAGAGAAATTTTAATGACAGTGTTCACCCCAGCTGAATGATCCACCGAATCGTCCAAGCAGCCCTGCGGCAGAAGTTTTTGGTGCTGATGCTGACCGCGTTCATCACCGTCGGCGGCATCATTTCGTTTCAGAGAATGCCGGTGGATGCATATCCCGACCTCGCGCCGCCGCAGGTCGAAATCATCACTCAATGGCCCGGTCACGCCGCGGAAGAAGTCGAACGACTGGTCACGCTTCCGCTTGAACTCGAAATGAACGGCGTCCCGCACATGATCGTGATGCGGTCGATTTCGCTGTATGGGCTTTCCGATCTGACTCTCACCTTCGAAGACAGCACTGACGATTACTTTGCGCGACAGATTGTTTTTGAGCGTCTGGCTCAAGCAACATTGCCCACGGGAGTGACTCCCAGCATGGCGCCCTTGTTCAGCCCGAGTGGCCTGGTGTACCGCTACGTGCTTGAGAGTCCTGACCGAAGTCCGCAGGAATTGAAGACCATCGAGGATTGGGTCATTGAGCGGGCTTACCGATCCGTTCACGGCGTGGCTGACGATTCCGGCTTCGGCGGCACCACCATGCAATATCAGGTGCTGCTCGATCCGGCGCGCATCTACGGATACCACCTCACGATTCCGCAAGTCACCGCGGCTCTCGCGGCCAATAACTCAAACGCCGGCGGAGGCTTTTATTCACAAGGCGGGCAGTTCTATTACGTCCGCGGCATCGGGTTGGTACAAAACACCGATGACATTGGGAACGTCGTAGTAGGCGCGAACAAAGGCGTGCCTGTCCGCGTGCGGGATATCGGTGAAGTCACCATCGGCCACGCGCCACGCCTCGGTGAATTCGGCTTCCAGAAAAACGACGACGCCGTTGAAGGCGTAATTCTCATGCTGCGCGGGGAGCAGACGCAAAACGTACTCAAGGACGTCGAGGCCAAGACGCAAGAACTGAATCGCGAAATCCTGCCTCCCGACGTCAAGATCAAGCCTTTTTACGATCGCAGCGAGCTCGTACACCTGACGACTGACACCGTCGAAAACAATCTGCTGCGCGGCATGGTGCTGGTCCTGATTGTGCTGATCTTCTTTCTGGTCAGCATTCGCGCGGCCATCATTGTCGCGCTCACCGTTCCGCTCTCGCTGTTGTTCGCCTTTATTGTGCTGCACGCCCACGATGTTGCTGCAAATCTGCTTTCCATAGGAGCTATAGATTTCGGCATTGTGATCGACGGCACGGTGGTAATGATCGAGAACATTTACCGTGAACTGTCCATAAGGGAAGGCCAGGCTTATAACCTTCACGAAGTCATTCTGGCCGCTGCGAAAGATGTTGATCGGCCTATCTTCTATTCGGTCGCCGTCATTCTCGCGGGTTATTTGCCAATCTATGGATTGGGCGGGCCATCGGGAAAACTCTTCCATCCCATGGCTGAGACCATGTCGTTTGCGCTCATCGGGGCGCTCATTCTTACCCTGACGCTGATTCCCGTGCTCGCGTCTTATTGGTTTAGAAGCGGCGTCCGCGAGCAGAAGAACCGCGCCTTCGAGTGGATGAAAGATAAATACGCCTTCCAGTTGGATTGGGCGCTTGATCATCCCAAACTCACCCTGGTGATCGCGACTCTGATCTTCGGCGCCAGCCTGCTGTTGATTCCGTTCATCGGCGGCGAATTCATGCCGCATCTCGACGAAGGCGCGCTATGGGTGCGGGCCACCATGCCTTATACGATCTCGTTTGAGGAAGCCAGCAACATTGCTCCCCAGATACGGGCCATTTTGATGTCTTATCCGCAGGTCACAGTTGTGGGTTCCGAACTCGGCCGGCCGGACGACGGCACCGATCCAACCGGGTTTTTCAACTGCGAATTCTATGTCGGCCTGAAGCCGTACAAAGACAAGGCCTGGCACGGAGACATTCAGGAGAAACAGCAGCTGATTGAATCCATCAACAAAAAACTTAGCGCCTTCCCGGGAATTATCTTCAACTACACTCAGCCCGCCGAAGATGCCGTTGACGAAGCATTGACTGGCTTGAAGAGTTCGCTCGCGGTCAAAATATATGGCGATGACTTGAACATCTTGCAAGACAAGGCCATTCAGATCAAGAACACACTTACCAAGGTCCCAGGATTCAAGGAACTGACCGTGGTTCGCGAACTCGGCCAGCCCAGCCTGCTAGTCGATGTTGATCGCGACAAGATCGCTCGCTATGGAATCAACGTCGCCGATGTTGAAGCCGTCATCTCCGCGGCAGTTGGCGGTCAGGCGGTCACGCAAGTGATTCAAGGTGAAAAGCTGTTCGATCTCGTTGTGCGCATGCAGCCGCAATTCCGCAGCAGCGCGCATGAAATTGGAAACCTGTTGGTCGGCACGCCCGACGGCCAACAAATACCGCTCAGCCAACTAGCCAATCTTACCCAGGGAAACGGCGCCTCTTTTATTTATCGTGAAAACAACTCGCGCTATATCGGCGTGCAGTACAGCATTGAGGGCCGTGACCTTGAGCGCGCGGTGAAGGATGGCCAGGCTGCGGTGAAAAAGACGGTAGCCCTGCCGCCGGGTTACACCATGGAATGGGGCGGCGAATACAGCCAGTTTCTCGAAGCCAAATCGCAGATGTATTTCACCGGGCCGTTGGCCGTAGTCCTGATTTTCATGATCTTGTTCGCGCTCTACGGAAACTTCAAATTTCCTGTGACCATCGCGGTGGGTGTAATCATGACCCAGCCAGTGGGTGCGCTGGTGGCCCTCAAACTCACCCACACTCCTTTCAGCGTTTCGTCAGTGTTGGGTTTGATGGCGCTGCTCGGGGTGTCCGTCGAAACCGCCGTTATCCTGGTTTCCTACATCAACAAACTCCGGCAGGAAGGAATGGACATTCGCACCGCTACCCGCGAAGCTTCGTTGCTGCGGCTCCGTCCCATCATGATGACCGCGCTCGTAGCCTGCCTTGGATTGTTGCCTGCCGCGCTTTCCACCGGCATCGGATCCGACACTCAAAAGCCATTCGCCATCGTCATTGTCGCCGGATTGATCTCCCGCTTGTTCATCGGATTCTTCGTCAATCCAGTGCTCTACGAAATGGTGGCGCGCGAAGGTGACGTACTGCAGGTCTGACAACAGCTGCGAAAAACCTTCTCAGTGCAACGGAGCCACAACCGCCACATCGAGCTTCGAATAATATTTCTTCACGTCGCCGGCGCGGTATTTGTCTCTGAATTTCTCGGCCACCGATGCCACTTGTTTGGCGTCCGAGATAGGCGTGACCTTCAATTCGGCCTCTGCGCGTCCGGCCTTCACCTTCATCGACGGCTTCTTGAGCACATTCTTATACCACTGAGTGTCCGAGCCTTTCACCGGAAGCAGGTAGAGCTTGTCTTCGTCCGAAGCGAACCAGACCGGATTGGAAATAGTCTTACCGGATTTTCTGCCGGTCACGCTGATATGGCTCACCCTTCGGGTGGAGTTTTTTTTGCGTCTTGGCGAGCCGCTGACCTTAGAATGGTCATCATGATCTGGAATGTGCGCGGTTCCGTCTGGAATCGTTGGGACCCGCATTTGCACGCCCCAGGAACGTTGCTCGCAGATCAGTTTAAAGGAGATTGGGAGGCGTATCTATCTGCTGTCGAGAGCAGTAGCCCGCGAATAAGAGCGCTCGCGCGGTTGTCATTAGGAACCCGGTCCAACAACGCGAGATGCATATCTTATGGTTGCGGCAGGGAATGTGGCGCAGGAAGTTGAAGGACTACGGCAGCGTCGCTCTTCTGATGTAGTTCGCGAGTCTTGGCAAATTCAGCCTTGGCCTTTTCAGCTTGCCCAGTTTGTTGGTACATCCGCGCCAGCCGAAAATGTGCATCGGGCTGAGTCGGATCTAATTCAGCCGCACGTGCGTATGCTTTAATCGCCTCCGCATATTGTTTCTGCTGCGCACGTATGCCGCCCAAATCGAGATACGCGATCCGAATATCGCTCCCTTGCTGGATGGACTTTTCTAACAACGGAGCGGCACTCTCAAGATGGCCATTTTTTAGCTCAATGTCTCCGAGATAAGCGAGCGATTGTGCGTGAGCGGGACTGCTTGACAACTCCACCTCGAACTCCTTCTTCGCTTCATCGTAGCGGTGCGACTTCCAATACAAGTATCCAAGACCAAAATGAAGCTGTGGTTCTCGCGGCGAGATCTTGATCGCATCCTGAAACTCAGCGATAGCTTCATTCGTACGTCCCAAGCCGTCGAGCGCCTCACCGGTGAGAATATGCGCCGCCACAGAATCGGGATTCTGTTGCAGAATCTTCTGGAACTGCTCGGCGGCACAGGAATAGTTCCTGGCTGACAGGCAACTCTGAGCCAGCATTTGACGCAGCTCAATATTTCCAGACTGGGACTGAAGCAACGGCTCGAGATAGGTGATCGCTTCGGAAAATTTTTTTGATCCGTAGTAGCTCATCCCCAGCAAAGTCCGTGCCTGCACGCTGGTAGGGTCCGACTTAAGAGCAGCTTTCAATGGCGCTATGGCGGAAGCGAACCGGCCGCCTTTAAATTCGGCCAGACCCAGGTTCAGTTGAATTCCCGGCAAATCTGGATTGAGCGCAAGCGCCTTCCTATATGCCGAGGCAGCTTCAGAGTATTTTGCCTGGCGCGACAGATCAACGCCAAGACTGGCGAACGCCGCTGCGTCAGTTGGATTTCCTTTAATAATTTGTTGCCAGACTTCCGCCGCCTCGGCAAACCTTCCCTGCCGTTCGAGATTCATAGCCTCGGAAGGGGTAGACGGTTGTGAGGCAAAGGCCACGACTGCCAAAACTATGACGAAGAGTAATTGCACGATGGCCGATGACTTCATGCGATTGCCCAGAGATGCCCAGCTTCCCGGATAGCGAAATAATATCTCAACCGAAGTTCTATTTCGTTTCACTTCACTGCCTGTTGTCTTCACGCACTCAGCTCTGCAGTCATTCACAGCACCTTTGGTGCAAATAAAATCGCCCCGCCTTTGATAAGGCGGGGCGAGAAGTGATAGACGAGAAGACTAGAAGATCAGCTTCGCACCCAGCTGGAACTCGCGGGCATCGAAGGCCGAGGTGTACTGGCCAAAGTTCCCGGAGCCGAAATTGTTGCTGAAGCCGCCGTTCTGACCACCGCCTCCTAATTGCGTGTGGTTCCACGCATTGAAGGCATCGGCACGGAACTCGAAGCGTGTGCCGCGGGATTCGTTGATCAGGAAGCTCTTGAACAGCGAGAGATTCCAGTCGTCGCGACCGGCGCCTCTCAGGGCGTCAAAGCCGAGGTTGCCCCAGGTTCCAGGGGCGGGGGTTGCGAACGCTCCAGCATTTACCCACTGAATGCCGGTCACAACTCCGTTGCTGGCTACTGGCGTTTTAGGATACGAAATCGATCCCGACAAGTCGGGCCGGTTGCCTACGTCGCCGCCCCCGGGGAAAATACTGGCCACGTTGTGGCCGTTTATTCCCAGGTTCAGCGGAGTACCCGATTCCATAGTAACGATGCCGGACAGTGACCAACCGCCTACGACGGTCTTCATCAGATGACTGGAGCTATTCCGGGCGACCGGGATGTCATAGATAAAGTTGACGAAGGCAACATGAGTACGGTCGAAGACCGACGGACCCACGTCGTATTTCCATCCTACATACGGGTTGGTGACGGAGTTGAGGTCAAAACCATTTCCGCCATTGCCGGTCGTGGGATCGACGGATCGCGACAGGGTGTATGCAACCTGCAATTGCAGATCACGCGCTACTCTGCCGTGCAATTCAGTCTGCAACGAGTTGTAATGCCCGTTCCCCCCGTTGAAAGCTTCCTTGACGGAACTGTATCCCTGGTACGGAACCAGACCATTGAAACCTGCGGTCCCCGTCGCACAATTTGACTGGGTTAAGCAAGGCAGCAAGCTCTGAGGTGGAGTCTCCAGTTCCTGCCAATAGCTCTGGTGTCTTTCAACGTTGCCGACGTATGACACTGACAACACTGTGTTCGCGGACAATTGCTGCTGAACCCCGGCGCTGAATTGCGAGCTTCGCGGAGCCGGATACTTATTGTTAATTCCGGTCACTCCAGCCGGCACGATGGGAATCGTAATGGTTCCTCCACCCCATTGGTTGTGAGGATCAGACAAAAGTACGTTGGAGGTTCCCAGCGCGTATCCGAACGGGGGATTCTGCGCCCCGTCATACATGTCGTTGCCCTGAATGCGCTCGTACATGACGCCGAAGCCGGCGCGAACCACGGTCTTGCCATTGCCTGCCAGATCGTAAGCAAAGCCAATACGCGGTCCGAAGTTTAACCACTGGCTATTCGCCAGTCCTTTGGAAACGCCGTTCTTGCCCGAGAAACCTATGCCATTGAGGTAGAACAGAGATCCCGCAAGCGAAGGGATCGGGCTTGAACCAAGGGCTGGGCTAGGCCCAGTGCAACCAGCTGGAAGCGGGTTGCCACCGCAAATCTGGCCATTGTTACTACCCGGAACCCAGAGCGGAGGGCTGCTCGGGTTGTAGAGGTTGGGGAAGAAGTCCGTCTGGTTACCATTAGCTTCGTAGGTATGCGGAATTCCATCCCAACGCAATCCGAGGTTAAGAGTTAAGCGGTGAGTGGCGCGCCAGTTGTCCTGGAAATAGGCACTCGGAGAAATAGCATTCCAGTAGCCATGGCCTTTGTAGCCACTTTCGGAGTACGTCGCAGCATCCCCAAGAATGAAATCTGCGTAATCGAATCCGCAGGTCGTGTTGCTCGGGCACGTTGCTGGCGTTGTCGCTGAGCCGTCGAACTTAAATCCACCCTGCGTATTAGCAAAGTAGTCTTGGCCCTTCTTGTAGATTGCCCAACCGCCGCCGAATTTGAACTGATGGGATCCGCGGGTCCAGGAAAGATCATCCCTGACCTGGTAATCATCGGCGGTGTTGTTCCACGGCGTCCAGTTGGCCGTGTAATCAACGCCGGTGGCCTGCGCCAGGTTGATCTCAGGCGCGCGGTTGTCTTGATTGGTTGCGTTGAAAATGCGGTTAAACGTAAACCCAGACGGCGCCGCGAAGACACCGAGGGGCAAAATGTGAATCCGGTTCCCGTCATAAGCGAAAGAAACTTCGTTCAACAGATTCGGCCGGATGATGTAAGTTGCGTGAATCAGATAGCTGGTAGAGGGGTTGCCAAAGGTATCGCCGACGGCAGGGGAGTTATCGCCACTCCACTGGGTCGTACCATACGTTTGCAGCGCCTGATCGGCAATGAAGTGTCCAAACACAGAAAATTTGTCCGAAAACGTATGGTCTATACGGACAAGTTCTTCTTTTCCGGTGGTTGGTTGGTTTGCTCCGCCCTGGAAGGCCCAGCCACTAGTCGGCTTCGGAAAGATCCCCGCAGCCAACAGTGAAGATGCGTTTGTACTGACTAAGCACGAAGGAATTACGGTGATCTGGGTCCCCAACGTGGGAGCGGCACCCGTACAACCGCCAGCCGTAAACAGAGCTCCGATATTGGTAGGCCATACGGCATCAATGGGATTCCCGTTCGCAGCTGTCGCCGGTAGCGTAACGTTCCCACTCGCATCCGGGTAGATGCTGGCTAATGGCACGTTTTGGTTGAACTGACCGCCCTTAATATAGCGGCGCCATTCCATATTGTAGAAGAAGAATGTTTTGGGGTTCGATTTGTTCGGATGGAATGAGACCGGTCCACCGACATTGAATCCAAAATCATTGAAGCGCAACTCAGTTACGTTTTGAGGAGCAGGATTAAAGAAGTTGCGCGCATCGAAAGCATCGTTGCGTCCGAAGTAGAACGCCTCGGCATGCAGCTGCCTGCTTCCGGACTTGATCACCATGCTCATGGTGCCCGCCGAGGAGAGCCCGTATTCGGAGCTGTAGTTCGAAGTCAGTGTACGGAACTCGGCGATCGCCTCCAAGGATGGAAGAACATCCGCTCCACCGCCACCCCCTCGATCGGCTGCTTCGCCGCCATCCACCAACCAGAGGTTGTGCACTACTCGCTGCCCGTTGAAGCTCACGTTGAAATCGCCGCCCGCCGAAGTCGGGACCTGGAAGTCGCCCTGCGCGCTCGAAGCACCAGGTACGAGCGCCTCCAGCTCAGCAACGCTTCTTCCATTGGTAGCGAGATTATTGATCTGCTGGCCGTTAATCACATCGCTGATCTCGGATGTGTCGGCCTGCACTTGTACCGTATTGGCTTCAACTGTAATGCTCTCTTGCGCATTGCCGAGTTGAAGCTGGAAGTCGACGCGATGCCGGTCGCCGACCTGCAACGCGACATCCTTCTGTTCTGCGAGCTTGAAATTTCCGCTCTTCGCCTGCACCAGGTATCGGCCAATGTGAAGATCGGCGGCGAGGTATTGTCCAACGTCATTCGTGGTGACGTGGGTGACGGTGCCGGTATCGGCGTTGGTGATCGTTACCGAAACGTTCGCTATGGCCGCACCGGATGGGTCAGTTACTGTACCCAACATCGTTGCTTCCTGAGCGAACGCATGGAACGAGCCGGCTAACAGCAGCAAGAAAAGGATAGAGACGAGACGTAGGGTGTGGTTACCAAAAACCGACCCGATTCTCTTTGCGTGTGACGTTTTCACGGCTACCTCCAGAAAATATTTGACGCTCGCGCCTGACACAGGAAGACGCGGCAAAACTCCAGGAGTCTGCGTCCTTACCATGCGCGGCGATTCGCTGCGGCGGTACAAACGCACAAACGTTTGTTCCCTGATCTAAATCGGTTTAGACTGTGTCACCAGTTAATGTGAGTTGTCAAGTTTTTTCGTAAAACTAATTTGACTGCGACCCAATTAGCGCAACGCGGGATGTAGCCGATGAGGCTCAGATTGGGACGTTAATGCACGGAAAACGGTCGATCCGAGCGAAGGATAACTTCATGACCCGCAGGTTCGTTACTCTTCTTTGGAAGCGGGACCTGTAGATTCCCTGACTACGAGTTCCGGTTGAAGGACGGTTTCTTCTGGAACTGCTTCACCGTGAATTTCCCGCAGTAGAGTTGAAGCGGCGGCTGCTCCCATCGATCTTAGAGGCTGTCGAATGGTGGTTAGGCGTGGCGAAAAATAAGCCGAGAACTGAAGATCGTCGACGCCCATCACTGAAATGTCCCCGGGAACTTGCAGGCCCTGGTCTTGGATGGCGCGAATGGCGCCGATCGCGGATTTGTCATTGAACGCCAGCAGCGCAGTGAAGCGTTGTCGACTACGTAGCAGCGTCGCTGCTGCGGAGTAACCACGTTCCATCATTGATATCTGATTGATCGAAAAATAAGTTCCCAGTGTGACGGTGAGTTCAGGGGTTACCTTCAAACCCAGTTCACTCGAGGCGCGCAAAATAGCCGCCCACCTGGCTTCGGTGTCCCCATTGTCTTCGGGGCCTTTAAAAAATGCTACGCGCCTGTGGCCCAGCGCCTTCAAACGTTCCAGACCGATACGGGCGATTTCATAGTTGTCAATTACGATCCGCTTCACGCCTGGAGCCTTAGTAATATCTGAAATTGCAACAACAGGAACCGGCATTGACTTCTTTAGCGGCGTATTGATGAAAATCATGCCCTCCACAAGGCGATCCATCAGCGCGTCTGGAGAGTTTTCAATTTGCGCTGGCGCGAAGCGATGGCTCTCGACAAAATAGTTGAACTTTGCTTCCGCCAATCTGGATTCGATGCCGCTGATCAGCATGGAAGAGAATTCGTCACCGATTTCTGGTACCAGGACGGCGATGCTATAGGACCGTTTGCTTTGCAGATACTGGGCAAAAAGATTCGGGCGGTACTGAAACTTTTTGACAGCTTCCCAAATGCGTACCTTCGTCGAGTCCGCTATTGTGCTTGCCAGTGGAGAGTTGCTGAGAACAACCGAAACGGTTGTCGAAGAAAGCTCCAGATAATTCGCAATGAACTTTAAAGTGACACGATGTGCGTGGTGATTGACCTGTGGCTGACGCGAAACCATAAAGGTGCTTAGTATACAGAGTCCAGCTTGCGCTGCTTGGCGATAACTGTCGCTATCGGGCGATTATACTCAACATGAATTCTCTACAATCGATCCGCTTCGAATTGGCGAGTTCCATCAAATATCCACTCGCCTCTCATCAGGAGTCCGTGCATGTCGTCTGCAGGCATGCACCCACACATTCATCTCCTAAACCCTTGCGGTAAGTGTCTGGTTGACTTAACCAGGCAGAGGCTATCTGGTAGACTTCAACGGCATTCGAAGTTATGGGTATCTTCCGTGTCGCCTTGCCCTTTGTATTGAGCGTGTTTTGGATAGGGACATAATGGGCGACTTCGTCCCGGAAACGCATTGCCTGTCGCGGTGATGGACATGGGTGCAGTTCCTCTTTCGACCCATTTCACCATTGCGCCCAGCAGGTCAAACTGGTCCAAAGCCTGACCGCCTCCGCAGTGTCCCATTCCTGGAACAAAGTAAAGCTGGCTCCACTTCGACACCGCATCGAAGCCGCCATTAGCGGCTGCCACATCTTTGTAATATTCGAACGTGTCCAGGGGCGAAAACCATGGATCGCTGTCGCCGTGATAGAGGATCAGTTTTCCGCCATGCCCGGAAAAAGTTGTCAGGTTTGTAGACATAGAGTCGGTTAACGGCTGGACATCTGCCAACGCTTCCTCTTCGATATCGACTTCCATGGCTGTGGTTGCGGGTCCAAAGATGCCAGGGCCGGGAGAAAGTATTCCGCGGATCGGGCCATTCGCTGCGATGCCGACATCGTATAGAAAACCTGGATAGACCTGGACTCCTTCCGATGTCTTCGGTCCACCCATCACTTTCTTGACCGCACTCACTTTTTGCGGCGCCAAACACGAGTCGGTCTTTCCTTCCTTGCAAGCCAGTTCGGCGGGATCGAAGTCACATCCGAGCGGATCGGAGATCATGCCGTCGACCAGTCCGTCTTTGTCGTCGCATTTTTTCATCAGAGTATCGATGATGAGTTTCCGATCACTATCATTAATTGCCTGGGTGATGATTGGCTTGCCGTCGGAATCTTTCGGGGCAATCTGGTTGAATGCGACCGGAATCCATTTGCCAATCGCCAGATTCGAAAGTCCCGTGCGCATGGCTGGATCGCCTACGATGATGCCATCGAAAGCCGTGGGGTAGCGCTGTGAGAGAACCATACCTTCGCGGCCGCCCGTAGAACATCCCGAGAAATAAGAAAACGCCGCCGGTTTTCCGTAATATTGCGCGATGATTTTCTTGGCTAGCCTGGCGACCTCAGCATTGGCGAGATACGCAAAATCCAAATACGCCTGCTGATCTTTCATAAATTTGAAATCAAATCCTGGGTGATGACTCTTATGACCAGTGTCTGTGCTGACCACCGCAAATCCGCGCATAAGAGCAGGCGTGTCTCCGGCGGCATTCAAACCAAGCGGCGGCATTACGACACCATTGCTGCCCGCGCCGCCTTGCATCAGAAAATCGCCATTCCATCCATCGGGCATGGCCAATACAAAGGCGATACCAAATTCCTCGCCGTCAATTCCCGTGCGGCGATTCATCACGCCTTCGACTCGACAGTAAGCAGGTAGCGGTGTGCTGTGACCCGGGCCCCACGGATTCGGTTCGGTAGTGCCTGCGGCAATGGCCGCCAATTTGGTAATTTCAACGGCAGGGGCTTTGAAATTCATCAAACCCGGGCATGAGTTTGACTGTTGCGCCGAGGCGCAATTTACCGCCACAAACGCCCAAAACATGTTTCTCAGGAAGTGCGAACGCATAATATCTCGTTTCTCGAAAAATGTCCGAAAGCCCAATAAGAATCCCAAAACTATTCCGGCAGCATAAGCTGCCCGTTGACTTCAAAGTTCCCACTGGCCGATGGTGCGCCGGTCCCAGGTTGACCGCCGCCGACTGACACCGTGTACTTGCCTTGCGCCACGATGATGTCTCCGAGATCGGTCACCATACTCAGATCGCGGGGGTTCAAGTGAAATTCGAGTTTCTGACTGGCGCCCGGTTCGAGGTGGACGCGTTGAAATCCGCGTAGGGCGCGAATCGGCGCGCCTGCAATGTCGGGGAACTTCAGATAAAGCTGGACCACCTCGTCTCCAGCAAACTTCCCTGTGTTGGTCACGTTCACTGATGCATCAAGTGAATCTCCCGCGTTGATCGCGGCGCTCGGCAAAGTTAAATCGCTGTAGCTGAATGTGGTGTAACTGAGACCATATCCAAACGGCCAAAGCGGTTCGCCTTCGAAGTAACGGTAGGTGCGCCCCTTCATTGAGTAGTCTTCGAAGTGCGGCAACTGGTGGACATCTTTATAGAACGTGACCGGAAGCCGTCCGGCGGGATTGTTTTTGCCGCTCAGGGTCTCAGCAATTGCCGCGCCGCCTTCCTCCCCGGAATACCACGCTTCGAGGATTGCATTGGCGTGCGCCTTCTCCCAGTTCACACCCAGCGCGCTTCCATTCATGAGCACGACAACCAGGGGCTTGCCTGTAGCGGCCACCGCCTGGACCAAGTCTTCTTCTGGTTCAGGCATTTCGAGGTTGGTGCGGTCTCCGCCGGAAAACCCGGGCTGATCGACCGGCATCTCCTCGCCTTCGAGGCGGCTGGTAATCCCCACGACGGCAACAATCACATCCGCATTCTTTGCCGCCGCTATCGCAGCAGGATCTGGAGCATTGTTTACTCGAGCCCAAATGAGTTGGGCTTCCGGTTTGCCCTCGCCAAACCTGGAATAACTCACTTCCAATTTCGCTGGACGCGCTTTCTCCAAGTGCACCTGACCCATATGAGTCTGGTTGCCCCATCCCTGCGCAAGCAGCTTGTCGTCCACTGAGACTCGCACAAAAGCATTGGCCTCAATACCAATTAAATAATCGGCAGTGGCGTTGGCGTGGAGAAATCCGGTCCACTGCACCGCAAGCGTTTTCGTGGCCTTCGCTTCTTCCGGAAGGCTCACCTCAGTCAATTTGACCGCGGATTCAACCCGCGACACGAGCGGCGTACCTTTGGCTTCGAAACCCGGACGAGAGCTGTACTCGGCCTTAACGCCCGGCTTACCATCCGGGGTGGTGAGCGCAGACGTAGGCACGGGATCACCCTGCTGAGATAGAAACTGGGTTCCGGCAACATAGGTGATCTTTGCGCCGGAGAACTCCTTCTTCATTCCCTCCAGAACACTAACAGTGTGGGTCGGCGTTCCGTTGTAATTCCCGAGGAGGACCGCAGTCTGCTCTGCCAGTGGCCCAATGACCGCGATGTTCTTGACCGATTTGAGCGGCAGTACGCCATCATTCTTCAGCAGCACCATGGCTTCATTCGCCATGCGGCGGGCGAGTGCGCGGTGCTCGGCGCTGTCAAGCTCGCTTTTTTGAATCTTGCTGTATGGCACCGTGTCCGGGGGGTCAAACATGCCGAGACGGATGCGCGCGGTAAACAGCCGAATAAGCGCAGTATCGACAGCGGTTTCGGGAAGATAGCCCTGCTGAACTGCTTCCACATACGGCTTGAAATCATGATCGTCGGTGACCTTACCGGGACCATCAATGCACTCGTTGTCCATGCCTCTTAGCAATGAGATCGCCGAGGCCTGCGGCTGGGTGGGGCGATAATGGTGATCCCGGAAAATATTGCGAACCGCGTCGCAGTCCGAGACTACGTATCCCTGAAAATGCCAAGCCCCGCGCAGCGTATGCTGCAAAAGGAACTCATTTGCGCAGGCGGGTTGACCGTTAACGGCGTTGTAGGCGCACATGACAGAATCGGCATGGCCTTCAACGACCGCGGCGCGGAATGCGGGAGTGTACGTGTCCAGCTGGTCGTGCTTGCTGACGTCGATGTCAGCGAAGTGACGCGTGGGCTCAGGCCCGCTGTGAACAGCAAAATGCTTCGGCGTAGAGATAACTCGAAGGTAGTGAGGATCGTCTCCTTGCATTCCGGTGACGAACGCCACAGCCAGGCGCCCGCTCAGGAAAGGATCTTCTCCGTACGTCTCCTGTCCGCGACCCCAGCGCGGATCGCGGAAGATATTGACGTTCGGGGCCCAGAAATCCAGGCCGCGAAAAAAGCCTGAGTTACCATCTTGTAGAGATTGGTCGTGGACTATCCGGCCCTCGATACCAATTGCAGCCGCCATTTCGTGGATATGCGGAGTATCGAATGTTGCTGCAAGTCCGATGGGCTCGGGAAATTCGGTGGTGCCATCGGCGACGACGCCGTGGAGCGCCTCGCTCCACCAATCGTAGTCTGGAATTTTAAGCCGCGGAATTGCCCGGGCCTGATTCACCAGCTGCGATCCCTTCTCCTGGAGCGTCATGCGGTGCACCAGGTCTGCCGCGCGCTCTTCCGGCGTTAGCTTGGGATTCATGTAAGGCAAATTGGAATTGTCCTGAGCAGCAGCGGTGCAAGCCAGCAGAGTGAGGAAAGCAGCCAATAACAAGCCGATGAGGGTTTTCGAATGCTTCATATCTTCTCCGCGGTTGAAGAGCAGGGTTATTGAAAAAGTCTGGGTGCAAAATCTTTGAGATCGCGACGCCAGGTTTGCCATTCATGGTCCGTGCCTGGCGACTCATAGAAAATGTGTTGAATGTTAGCCTCCTGAAGAGAGGCGTGCAGTCTCAATAGTCCGGTACGCAATCTCTCCGGTTCTTGCGTCCCCACTCCAATCCAGAGCAGGTGAACTTTCTTCGCGAACGCCGTTGAATCAGCAAATACCCCGTTGTAATCGGTTTTAGGATCCAGCTTTCGATTTCCCAACACCAGCATTCCGCCTGCTCCACTGAATCCACCAATGTAGGAAAAGAGATCGAGATGATTCAGCGTGATCTGAAATGTCTGCATTCCTCCCATGGAAAGACCGGCCATCGCGCGGTGATCGCGATCGGGAAGTGTTCGAAATGTTGAATCGATATATGGAATCAGAGCTTGCGTGACATCATCTTCGAATGCTGCTGCCATGTCTTGCATGGCCTTCATCATTTCAGGAGAACCAAACGGTTTTCCGGTCAAATCAGGAGGAGTCTCCCCGACGCGCCGCGCGTAACCATACCCCATGACGATGATCATCGGCCTACAACCCTTGGTCGCGAGTAGGTTATCCATGATGAAATTTGCGTGCCCTTGACGGATCCATCCAGTCTCATCTTCGCCTGCGCCATGCTGCAGATAGAGCACTGGATAGCGGGTCTTAACCTGCGTGTCATAGTGGGGTGGGAGATAGACCAATGCGTGACGCCACGTTCCCGTCACCTTGGAGTTGTACCAAACCTCTCGTACAGCGCCGTGCGGCACATCTTGAATTGAGTAGTAGGTAGAGCCTGGTTCAGGGACCTCAACCATGCTTGCGTACTTGCCGCCTCCGAAGAATGCTCGGCTGTTCGTATCACTGACCTCCGCGCCATCAATAATCAAAGTGTAATAGTGCAGGCCGGGAACAAGCGGCGGTGTAGTAATTGTCCAGAACCCGTCCGACTGTTTTTCCATATCCACTTTGGGGCCGCTCCAAAAATTCAAGCGGACTTTCGTCGCATCAGGGGCCTTAACACGAATCTCTACTCTTCCAGCGCTGTCAACTTTGGGAAAGTCGGCTCCCCAGACGTTCGTTTCAGCGGGATGGAAATCGCCCGACTCCTGTGCGCAGCAAAAACTTGTGAGCAACAACATCATTATTCCGAAGCACCGCATCGCTTATCTCCTCGCTAGTAACGAAATCGAACTTGCGCCACTGGGCTCGAACGCCACGTGCACCGCCAGCACCTTCAAACTGGAAGACTCTTCGCAGCCTGCTTTACTCTTCAATTGAGAGGACGGAGACAGACTTGGGCTCAACTCTAAGTACCAGCTTGCCATTTTGTACGCTGGCTGAAATCGGCCTCGGCGCAACCGTATTTGGTACGGCGAAAGTATTGACACTATCTACCTTCGGCGCGGTAAGGGTTTGCCCGGCAGCAGACTTGGGTGTAACACCAGTGATGCTTGCTTCAATGTCGACTGGATGGTTGGGATCGATGTTCGTAACCTCCAACCACAATTTGCCGTTAGCATCCCTGGCTGCAATTGCATCCACGCGCGGCAGGGTGATGTTCTCGTGGGTGTAGGTGCCGGCATCGAAAGCCACAGGCACAAAAGTTGCATCCTGGAACGGCACGTACATTTTGAAGACGTGATAGGTCGGAGTCAAAGCCATCTTTTCTTTGTCAGTCATGATCATTGCCTGAAGCACGTTGATCATTTGAGCGATATTGGCCCCGCGCACCCGATCAGCATGCCGCGCAAAAATGTTCAGGTTCAGGGCGGCCAGAATCGCATCCCGCATGCTGTTCTGCTGGACTAGGAAACCGGGATTGCTGCCCGGTAACGGAGCGTACCAGCTGCCCCATTCATCCACCACAAGCGCCACCTTCTTCTGTGGATCGTATTTATCCATGATGGACGAATACTTATTAATAAGACCGTCCATCGTTAAAGTTTCTTTGAGGAATTCCGCGTATTCGCTTTCGCCGAAACCAACAGATTTAAACTTGTCCTGCCAGCGCACCACCGTGTATGAGTGCATCGAGAGCCCGTTGATGTCCCAACTCCACGTGTGCTGCTGGTAGGCCTTCATCACAGCTTCGGTCCAATCGACGAAACGAGGTTCAGCGCTGCCCGGACCCACCGCGAACTTTTGCATCTGGTGGTTCTCCTGCTGCTCCGGATTGTAATTACGGACGAAGCGGCTGTAGATTTTCATCTGGCTCACGTAGTAGTCCGGGCTCATGTTGCCACCGCAATCCCAGCTCTCGTTTCCGATGCCAAGGTAGGCGATCTTGTAAGGAGCGGCATGACCATTGGCGGCACGCTCTTTGGCGAGAGTCGTTGTCGTGGGAGCGGTCATGTACTCCAGCCAATCAGCTGCTTCGTGCGGAGTGCCGGAGCCAACATTCACCGAAATGTATGCTTCCGATCCGATCTGATTGATGAAGTCCATGAATTCGTGAGTGCCGAATGTATTTGGCTCGACCACCCCACCCCAATTCGGATTCAGGGTTACATTTCGGTCCGCGCCGATTCCGTTTCGCCAATGGTATTCATCTGCAAAACAGCCGCCAGGCCAGCGGACATTTGGCACCTTTATCGCTTTTAGTGCGGCCACGACATCATTACGAATGCCGCGAGTGTTTGGGATTGGAGAGTCCGCGCCTACCCAAATGCCGTCGTAGATGCCGTGTCCCAGATGCTCCGCGAACTGACCGAAGATGTTGCGATCGATCTTTGCGCCCGGTTTCGACGCGTCAATCGTCAGTTGAACTTTGTCGGCAGCAACCGCCGACGAAGTCAGGGCGAAACTCACGAGAGCGAAAGTGAACAGAACATTGAACCTGCGAACTGACTTCCGCACGATTGAGACGCTGAGTTTATGAGCATGTTTCAACGACATCTATTATGCCTCCGGTAGTCACGGGTGCCATTCGGGAAAGCGAACCGGTTGGTGGTAGCCTCGTATGCCATCGCCCTTCGGCCGTCCAGCTAATTGAAGGGGGGATGGATACGGAGTCGCTATCGTCATTTTGGGGGTCAACGAGTCCGTGAAGCATTGCGCAACTCAGTGAGGACCGATACCCCACGGATTCTTGCGATGTCTTTCATTCGTGTGCTCATGAAGTTGCCTCAGTATATCGAAGACTTCATTTGAAGGATTGCGGAATTCTTGACATCGTTAACCTTACCGACTATCGTGCACTCCGCGCTGCGATGCGATCGAAAACTCGGCGGTCAAATTCTACAAAGCGCAAGAGGCGTTAGTGCTACTCTCGGAATCACAATATGAAGGCGCTCGTACTTCAGAAACCAGGGCACGCATCCATCGAGATGGTTCCGGACCCGGTGCTCACGGACGGAAACCTGTTACTTAAGGTTCGGATGGTCGGCTTTTGCGGAAGCGATTTGAATTCTTTCCGTGGACTCAATCCACTTATTTCGTTTCCGCGGATTCTGGGGCATGAAGTATGTGCCACTGTTGTGGAAGGCAAGAGCGGGTTCGCAGCGGGGACAGATGTCGCACTCTCGCCTTACACAAGCTGCGGCAACTGTGCATCGTGCCGCCGCGGACGCCCGAATGCATGCCAGCTCAACCAAACTCTCGGCGTCCAAAGGGACGGTGCTCTCACAGAATTTATCGTAATGCCGGCGGAGAAGTTGTATCCGGCAAAACTCAAGCCCAAGGAATTGTGCCTGGTTGAACCGCTGACCGTCGGCTTTCACGCGGTGGCACGAGGACGCGTGACTGCCGACGACACGGTTGCAGTTTTCGGATGTGGCGGCGTTGGGCTTGGAGCCGTGGCGGCATCGAGTGCCCGCGGTGCGACTACGATCTGTATTGACGTGGACGACGAAAAGCTGGAGCTTGCGCGCCTGGCAGGCGGCGCTCACTCCATAAACACTTCTCGTGAACCGTTACATCAGCACTTGCAAGAAGTAACAGACGGAAGCGGACCAGATGTGATGATCGAGGCAATCGGCACTCCTCAGACCTTCCGAGCTGCGGTCGAAGAAGTTGCTTTTACTGGCAGGGTTGTGTACATCGGCTATGCGAAAGAACCGGTGAGCTATGAGACGCGGATGTTTGTACAGAAAGAGTTGGACATTCTGGGCTCGAGGAATGCACAGCCGGAAGATTTTCACGCAGTTATCAAGCTTCTGGAGGCGCGAACATTCCCGGCCGAGCAGGCGGTGAGTCTGGTAGTTTCTCTTGACGAAGCACCGGGCGCATTGCGTTCGTGGAGTGAGAATCCATCGAGCTTCAGAAAAATTCTGGTCGCATTGGACGGGACACCATGAACATTGGCGTGGGCGAATCGACAACCACGGTCCGTCCTGGGCTTGCTAAGGGCGGTTTGTTCCGCACTTCGCAAGGTGTAAACCTTGCGTTCACTTTCGTTCTCCTCACCTCGTTATTTCTCTTATGGGGTTTCTGCAACGGAATGATCGATATCCTGAACAAGCATTTTCAGGACACGTTGCATATCAATAAGGAGCAATCGGGGCTGGTGCAGGCGGCGAATTATCTGGCCTACTTCCTGATGGCGGTTCCCGCGGGATTTATCGCAAAAAAATTCGGGTATAAAGGCGGCATCCTCCTCGGGTTGTCATTGATTGCAGCTGGGGCGTTCTGGTTTATTCCTGCCGTGAAGATTGGCGCCTACTCTGCATTTTTGTTTGGTCTATTCGTTATTGCCGCAGGGATGGCGTGCCTGGAAACAATCGCGAATCCATATGCAACAGTTCTAGGTTCGCCGGAGGGCGGGCCCACGCGCATCAATATCGCTCAAACACTGAACGGAGCTGGTTGGATTCTGGGACCGATAGTCGGCGGTCATTTTGTATTTGCAAGTGCAGGCAGCGCCAATGCGAATGGTGGCCTGACCACACCTTACCTGGGGATAGGCTGCTTCGTAGTTCTGCTACTAATTACGTTTGCGTTCTCGCCAATCCCGGAGTTGCACGTCGAGGATGATAGTCGTCGTTCGCAAACTCAGAATGACATCAAGCCTACGAGCAGGCAGCAGGTAACAATCGCAATTGTTTTGGCACTGGTTTGGGGGCTGCTGTATTTCTTCATTTCTCCAATTCTCGGATTGATATGGACGCTGTTGCAGATGAATCAGGCGCTATTTCAGCCGATGAAGATCATCCTGCTGGTCGGCGCGTACGTGTTTTCATTCGTGGTCGTCTCACGCAACTGGGACATGTTCCGGCGCAAGCATTTCACTCTAGGCGTTGCGGCGCAGTTTCTCTATGTTGCGGGGCAAACCGGTATTTTCAGCTTTTGCGTCAACTACGTTCTGGAGAATGATCCGGGAGTTACACGGCTTCAGGCGTCGCAATGGTTGGGCGGTATCGGCTTCGTTTTGTTCATGGTCGGGCGGATATGCGGCAGCGCCATGATCAGCCAGTTCAAGCCGCATCGCGTGCTCGCGGCCTACTCTGCTATCAACGTGGTCCTGGTCGCGGTCACGATGGGCGGGGGCAAAACCGGGATGTACGCCATGTTTGCCAGCTTCTTCTTCATGTCGATCGGATTTCCGACGATTTTTGCACTGGGCATCCGCGGTCTGGGCGAACACACGAAACTGGGTTCATCACTGATCGTGATGTCCATCGTAGGCGGAGCGATAGCAGCACCATTCATGGGGCACATCGCAGACCTGCATTCGATGCGTAACGGATTCGCGGTGCCGTTGGTTTGTTTTGTGTTTGTCGCGCTATACGGCTTGAGCTGGGCACAACTCAGCCGGCCGGACTCATTGCCCGACCCGGCGGCCTATTGATTTTCGTACAGCCCGGAATTGATTGCAACTCAATATCGTGATTCAGGGAAGAACACAATGCTCTCGCATTTTTCATTATTAGTGCAGTCAGCTCGCAGACTCAGCATTTTGGTGCTGGGGCTATGCGCGTTTTCCAATCTGAATGCCCAAACTGCCACCGCACCGACCGCCTCGCAAGATCCAGAAAGCATCGATCAGATTTGGCAGAAGGCCAGCAGTAAATATGATTCGCAGCGCGCGGCCCTGTTGAAAGATGTCGACACTATCGACCACCAGGGGCCCTTCCGCCCTGACTGGGAATCTCTCCAGAAATACGAGGCGCCGGCATGGTACCGGGACGCCAAGTTCGGGATTTTCATTCATTGGGGAGTTTATTCGGTCCCGGCATTCGGGAGTGAATGGTATCCGCGAATGATGTATGTAGAGGGATCTCCAGAATACAAGCATCACATCGCTACCTATGGATCGCATGAGAAATTCGGCTACAAAGATTTTATCCCCATGTTTAAGGCGGAGCATTTTGATCCGGCTGCGTGGGCCGAGTTATTCAAAAAGGCAGGCGCAAAGTATGTCATCCCGGTTGCGGAGCATCATGATGGTTTTGCGATGTATGACAGTGGCGTGAGCGACTGGACAGCAGCAAAAATGGGACCTCATCGTGACACCACGGGAGAACTGGCCAAAGCAGTACGGGCCGCAGGTCTGCACTTTGGCCTGTCATCGCATCGCGTGGAACACAATTTCTTCCTAGGACCGGGCCGCAAAATCCCCTCTGACATCAATGACTCTCAATACGCAGCTCTCTATGGTCCCGCCCACACCTGGATGATGAATCCACAGGGCGCGCCGCTTAATGATGACTTCACCTATGTCTCATCAGCGTGGGCGAACGATTGGCTGGCTCGGTCCGCGGAACTGGTGGAGAAATATCATCCTGACATTGTGTATTTCGACTGGTGGATTGGGCAGGCGTCGATTCGCCCTAACCTCACTCGCTTCGCGGCTTTTTACTACAACAGTTCGCTGAAGTATGGTGACCACATCGGCGTAATCAACTACAAGGACTACGCAATGCAGGACCACTCCGGCGTGCTCGACATTGAACGCGGGCAACTGGCCGATGTACGGCCAATGCCCTGGCAAACTGACACATCCGTGAGTAATAGGTCTTGGGGCTACATTATTAATGACACCTTCAAATCACCAGAATTTGTGGTTGATCAACTGATTGATATCGTGAGCAAAAATGGCAATTTGCTACTGAATATCGGGCCGCGTTCGGATGGAACGATTCCTGAAGAAGTGCAGCATGTTCTCCTTGACGTTGGCGCCTGGCTGAATGTCAACGGAGAGGCCATCTATGGCACTCGTCCGTGGCGTATTTTTGGCGAAGGCCCAACCAAAGTTGCGGCGGGATCGTTTCATGATACTGACACTACCCACTACACAGCCGGGGATTTTCGGTTCACAACCAAGGGCGCCGTGCTCTATGCCATCGGACTTGGGTGGCCGGACAATGGCGAAGCGGTGATCCGTTCCCTCGTGCCGGCGGCTGGGAGTAATGGCGTGCAGGCGGTTACCTTGCTGGGAACTGAAGGCACACTGCAATTTGAGCAGCATCCCGACGGCCTGCACGTGAAACTACCAGCTCAGCCTCCCGCTAAGTATGCCTACGCCCTTCGCATCTCGTTTTGAACGGCTAGGGCTAGCCGAGAGAACTGCATTTGGTCTTGTTTTCAGAAGAGCGCAGCACAGTCATCCACTATGCCATTCGAGGTGCGGCATCCTGACTTGAGCATGCGCGAGAGTTCGTAGCGAACGTCCAAAACCCTAAATGAACAACAACCGGTTTCTTGATCTCTCGAACGGAGTATCGATGATGATGGTGACGTTATTTCGCGCGGTAAACGCCATGAGAATCATCGCTCGCGGGCTACTCAAAGTCAGCGGTTCTCTCCTCCTCGCGATGTGCTGTTTCTTGTGGAGTCCGATGGATGCGAGGGCGCAATTGTGGGACGCGCCCCCGCTGCCCGCGGTAAAGTATGCGCCCGCCGCGGATGGTATGACTTTCTCGGTGGGAGCCGAGCAGGTTCATATTTCCGTTTGCCATTCCGCTGTTATACATTTCATCGCTAATCCCGAACCGTCCAACGCGATCCGACAGAACCAGCCATGGATGCTTGATTCGAAAGAGTCCTGTCCAGGGGCAAAGTTCCAGATATCACAGACTGGGGATGAGGTGATCCTCACGACCGACAAGCTGAAGGTGACTTTTTCATTGACGTGGGGAAACGTCCAATACAGCACCATCGCGGGCGAGAGCCTTTTGCGGGAGCGGAACTCTATTCCTCGCACCTATGAACCCGTCGAGTTGAATGGCGAGAAAACATTCCACGTCGAAGATCGATTTTCGGCGGACTTCACGGAGGGCCTCTACGGCCTGGGACAGCATCAGAGTGGCTTATTCAACTACCGCGGAGCCACGGTGGAACTCGGCCAGAACAATACGGATGTCGCGATTCCATTGCTGTTGTCGAGCAAGGGCTACGCGTTAATGTGGAATACCGCATCACTTACCTATGTGGACAATCGGTTCCCACTGGACTTGAGTCTGAGTTCGCTTGCAGGACATTCCGTGGATTACTACTTTATTTACGGTCCGGAGATGGACCAGATGATCCATGAATACCGAAACCTCACCGGGCATACGCCGATGCTTCCGCAATGGGCATATGGCTTTTTTCAATCCAAGGACCGCTACGTTTCGCAAGACGAGGTCCTGGGCATCGCCCATCGTTACCGTGAAGAGCACATTCCGTTGGACGCGATTGTGCAGGACTGGTTCTGGTGGAAAACAGAAGGCGATCCATTTTTCAATTCCAATTTCCCGGATGTTCCTGGCGAACTAAAGCAATTGCACGATGAGCACGTTCACGCGATGTTGTCGGTATGGGGAATGTTTGATACCAAGGCGCAGAATTACCAGGAACTAGCCGCCAAGCATTTCGATGTCCCGAATGCTCACGTGTATGACTCGACTAATCCGAAGGCGCGCGATTTCTATTGGAACAAACTGGTCAGCCCGTTGTTTTCGCAGGGTTGGGATGCGTTCTGGCTTGACAGCGCAGAACCCGAAGAATACTGGCCGCATTGGGGCGACGCAATTCTCAGGAACAAGCAGATTGCGATTGGCAACGGAGCCGAGTACACGAATATATTCCCTTTCACTCACACTCTCGGAATCCAGCAGCACTGGAGAGCGACGACGAACCAGAAACGGGTCTTTCTTCTGACGCGATCCGCATTCTTAGGCCAGCAACGAGTGGGTGCAGCGGTCTGGTCGGGCGATGTTTATGGCTCGTACTGGGGTTTGCGCCATCAAGTGGCTGCCGGGCTGAACTTTGCGCTTTCCGGTTATCCGTATTGGACAACGGATATCGGGGGCTATTGGCCGCCGCACGACAATCCTGTTGATGATCCGAAATTCCAGGAACTCTACGCACGATGGTTCGAGTACGGAATATTTTGTCCGATTTTCCGCACTCACGGGCACCGCCCGCAAAATGAGATCTGGGCGTTCGACAAAGTTCGGCCGATCTTGATCAACTATGACAAGCTTCGATATCGCCTGATGCCGTATATCTACTCCCTCGCTTGGCGCGTGACCAATGAGGATTACACAATCCAGCGGCCGCTGGTGATGGACTGGAGAACTGATTCGAACACGCGCGATATCGGTGATGAATTCATGTTTGGACCCGCAATTCTCGTCGGCCCCGTGCTGCAACCCGATGCTACGCATAGAACTCTTTATTTGCCCGATTCCCCAGCGTGGTACGACTTCTGGACCGGAGCAGCGCAGAAAGGGGGCCACGAAATTGACGCGGACGCTCCCCTCGACCGCATTCCCCTCTATGTACGTGCCGGTTCAATCATTCCCTTCGGCCCAGAAATTGAATACACGAGTGAGAGACCCGCAGGGCCCATCGAGCTTCGGATTTACCAGGGAGCCGACGGCGCTTTCGATCTATATCAGGATTCGGGAGACGGCTACGACTATGAAAAGGGCGCGCATGCTGTTATTCCAGTGCGCTGGTCTGAGTCAACCAAGACTCTGACGATCGGCGACAGGAAGGGCCAGTACCCCGAGATGCCTGCGAGCATTCAAATCAATATCGTCTGGGTCTTTGCCGGGCACGGCTCCTCAGCCGCACCCGTGACCAACCCCGACATGACTGTGGAATATACCGGCAAGGCAATTTCGGCAGTGAAACGGTGAGATCCATTGTGTCAACACAAAATGCCGATCGGACGCGGGTAAGTGGCTCACCTAGCTCCAAGCGACTTCCTCTCCAATGCAACGTGTCGTTGCGCTGCAATTGCTTGCGGCTTCACTCGAGAGAAATGATCACACTATCTATAGCGCCTTCACTACTTCGATGGCAGATTCGAGCTGGAGATCTCGTCCGTTCCATCCCATCTGATTGCAACATTCCATATATCGCTCATTGAATGTTAATGAAGGAATCGCGCAGGCTATGCCGAAATGGGCCGCTCATCGCTTAGATACCCTGCTCAGAAATTCTGCCCTGGGAACAAACGGCCCAGACACTGCGGATGTCATATCATGTTGGGCAAAGGAGCAGTACCAATCCCAATGTTCACGCGAATCAGCGTTGGTCTCCTCTTGGCCCTGATCTCGGCCCCAGGTCTGTCGGGCGCCGATTTTGCCATGAAGGTGACCGACAAGGATTACCTCGACACTCAAGGTTTCAGCGTTTTTCTCTACGACAGCACGTATCATCCGGTTTTTGTGGACCAAAAGAACACGGCCATGGAGATGATCCTTCACGGCCAACGCATCGCCACTAACGGCGACGTGCGCCTGATGCCAACGCCGGAGCAGTGGGACCTGGTGGCAACTCTCAAAGATCGCCATGCCGACAAGGCGAACAGCCGGCTTACCGCCGACCTTGCTTTTCCGACGTTCGATTTGAGTTACACGCTGGAAGTGGCCGCGGAACCAGGCGGCGTCAAGGTCAGCATTAATCTCGACAAGCCGCTGCCGCAGAAACTTGCGGGTCGCGCGGGCTTCAACTTGGAGTTCCTGCCGTCGATCTACATGGGCAAGGCTTACCTCGTGGACGGAACCAAAGCCGGTATTTTTCCGCGCACGCCTAACGATCCTATGACGAAGGTTTTGCCTCTACCTGATGAACCGAAAAAGGCGTACTACCTCGAGGATTGGGACAAGGCCAAGGGATACACGCAGCCGCAGCCGTTCGCCGAAGGCAAGACCATTACCTTGGGGGTCGACGACGCGCTGGCCCGGGTGAATGTCATGTCCGATACTGCCAGCCTCATGCTGTTCGATGGACGCGATCGCGCGCCGAACGGCTGGTTCGTGTTGCGTTCGCTGATCCCTTCGGGCAAGACCACCGGCGCTATCGTCTGGCACATCAGGCCGGATGTGATTCCGAACTGGACCCGGCCACCGGTGATCGCGCACAGCCAGGTCGGCTATGTTCCGGGCTTCTCAAAGGTGGCGGTGCTCGAACTCGACCCGAATTACAACGCTCCCAAGACGGCCAGAGTCCTGCGCCTGATGGAAGACGGATCCTACAAGCAGATGTTCGCGGGCCCGATCACGCCTTCAACGCCCTGGCTTCGCTACGTCTATTCAAAATTCGACTTCACCCCGGTTAAGGACCCGGGTCTCTATGTAATTGAGTACGGAGACCAGCATACGGCGCCGTTCCCCATTTCAAACGACGCTTACGCGAACATCTGGCAGGACAGCCTGGATCATCACCTTGCTGAGCAGATGGATCACGTGTCGGTTCGCGAAGGCTATCGCATGTGGCACGGCGCTTCGCATCTGGATGATGGCCGGATGGCGCCGGTAGTGGGCGAGCAATTTGACGGCTGGAATCAGGCAACGGCAACAGACGGGAAGTACAAAGGCGGCGATCATATCCCTGGGATGAATGTGGGCGGCTGGTACGATGCCGGCGACTTCGATCTCGAAGAACCGGCGCAGCTGAACGTGATTCAGAGCCTCGCGCTGGCGTATCGCGAATTCAATCTGAAGTACGACGAGCTTACGGTGGATGAGGCCGCTCGCGAGGTTGAGATGCACCGTCCCGATGGCGTGCCGGATACAGTGCAGCAAGTGAAGCATGGCGCATTGCTCATCCTCGCGCAATTCCACAACATCGGCCACGCCATCCGCGGGACTCACGAACCGGATCTGCGCCAATACACACAGGTGGGAGATGGAGCATCGAAAACTGACGGTCGCATTTACGATCCGAAGCTCGGCCCCAACGAAGTGAAGGGCGACTACTCCGGCAAGCCGGACGATCGCTGGATCTTCACCAGTAACAATCCATATTTTCAGTGGAATGCCATTGCTGCTCTGGCGGCCGCCGCAGACACGCTGAAAGGCTGGGACGACGTGTTAGCGAAAGACTGCCTCGATACCGCGATCAAAGCATGGAACGATACGAAAGCTCATCCAAAAGAGTATCCGACTGATCTCGGCTCAAACGGAGGAACTCCGGCAAATGCTCCCGAAGGAGGTGTGCTGGCGGCGTCACAGGGTGTGGTCTCTGGCGCCCGAGACGGTCATAAACCAGCCGCCGCAACTAGTCCACAACCAGCTCCGCCACCCGCATTCAGCCGTGGCGGATTTGGTGTCGGCATGGACTGGGCTGCGGCCCTGGAATTGACCATCGCCACGAATGGTGCCGAGCCTTACAAGTCCCGCCTAAAGGAATTGTTCCCTAAGATGATCACCCCGCAGCAGATGGAATTCCGTGGTGGGACAGCAGTCCGAGCATTGCCATATCTCGACGCGAACGCGAAAGATCAAATGCGCGAAGCGGTGAAAACATACATGGCGGGATTGGACAAGCAATTGGATGCTACTCCATTCGGCGTGCCCCCGAGCCTCGGCACCTGGGGCGGATCGGGCGCGGTGGTCGACATGGCCATCCGAATGTATTTCCTGCACAAGACGTTTCCGGATCTCGTCGGCCCCGAATACACACTTCGTGCTGTCAACTACATTCTCGGCACACATCCGGTTTCCAGCACTTCGTATGTAGCTGGAGTCGGTACCGTCTCGAAGACGATGACATACAGCAACAATCGTGCCGACAATGCTTATATCCCCGGTGCTGTGATTCCGGGATACATCATCATCAAGCCTGATTTTCCAGAGTGCATCGACAATTTCGGATTCCTATGGTTTGAGGATGAAGCCGTCGTGGCCGGGTCGGCAAGCTGGGTGGTGGCCGGCAACGCTGCGGAAGCGATCATTAAGGAATCGAAGTAGACCCCAGTGCTAAAAGCGCCCACGGACTATTCCACAAGATTTCTCGTTTCATGATTTCTGCATTCTGTTCACATCCTCAGAAATTAGAAGTTGACGCCGAACTGGGCGCCGGGCACCCGGCGCTTCTTTGCGACGAGCTGTTCCGAGGGCTTAATTCACCGATGATCAGCTACATGCGCCGTATCTCCACTTGCGCCCCATCAATGCTGGAAGAATCGGAGTTATTTGGAGCTGGAGATTCCGTTTTGGACCATAGACTTGTGGACGCACGCTAAAGAAACCGCGTCTTTGCCTTCTTCAATGGAGTAGTAGCGGTCCAGGCCCGCCGACAACTTCAGCCGTTGCAATGCTTTATCTGGCCAGTGGATTTCAATCTGATCGACTGAGGAAGAGTCGCTCAAACCGAAGTGCAGTCGCTGATCGTTGGAAGAAGCAAAGTTGCCGCCGCTAATTACGTCTTTGCGCCTAACACGCCACTTGCGGAGGTTCTTCCTTATCGCGGCTTTCTGTTCGTCCGTGAGCTGGTCCATTCACAGACCGCAGCACGGAATTAGCACAAAACATAGCTATCTTTGGTAATAGCCAGTGTTTATGCGGGTAAAAATCTGGCGGAGAGAGTGGG
>CAVPEQ010000002.1:0-460166 GCA_963703465.1 uncultured Acidobacteriota bacterium
AGCCGATATGGGCAGAACCGCACTATGGGCTGGGAGCCACACTCTACGAATTGCGCGATACTGCAGCTGCGCTCAACGAGCTCCAAACCACTGTAAAACTCGATCCAACCAATGCCGATGCGCATCGCCTTTTGGGACGTATCTATTCTCAGGAAAATGAATTTCCAGGCGCCGAACGTGAGCTGGCTCGAGCTGCAGAACTGAAACCCTCGGCCGATCGGTATATCGAGCTCGGTAGTGCAAAAGGCGAACTCGGCAATATTGACGGAGCTGCAGCCGCATTTCGTCGCGCGCTAGTCCTCAACCCACGTTCTGAACCGGCGCACCTGATGCTAGGCATCGCACTACGTCGTCAGGACAAACATCCCGATGCGCTGGTGCACTTTCGCAAGGCGGTAGAACTGAATCCCCAAGATCCCGAGGCGCAGTACAACCTCGGTATGGAGCTTAAAGCCGGAGGCGACCTGTCCGGAGCAGTTGCGGCGTTTCAGCATGCGATCACGCTCAAGCCGGATTTTGAGCAGGCCCACTACAACCTCGGCATGGCATTGCGCGCTCAGGGCCAGACCAGCGCGGCAAAGAAAGAGTTAAACGATCTTAGGGGGCTTCGCGACTTTCGAACCCGATTAGCGCAAGCGAAAATGTTGACCCTTCAGGGTGTCTCCGCGTTGAAAGAACAGAAACTTGATGACGCTCTGAAGCTTTTTCAAGACGCGATTGAACAAGCTCCCGAGTTGCCGACCGGATACTACTACCTGGGGCTCACATGGGAGCGAAAAAATGATGCCACACAAGCGCTGTCGTTCTACAAGAAAGCACTCGAGATAAAACCCGACTACGCTCAGGCCCACTCCAGTCTTGGACTGCTGTACTGGCGGCAAGGCGACCATACGCGTGCCCTTGAGGAATTTCGGCAGGGGGTTATGTGCGACCCCGATCTCCCAGAGGCCCACTACAATTTGGGTCTTGGGCTTGCGGAATCAGGAAATTTAGATGAAGCGACAAAAGAATTGACACAGGCGATTAGTCTGAACCGCGACTACACAGATGCGCGCGTGCAACTGGGGCTGGTGCTGAGTCAGAACAACCATATGGCAGCCGCTGTCAATGTCTTCCGCGAACTGGTTAATCGCGATCCGAATTTTGCAGAGGCTCACAATAACCTGGCATTACTTTTACTGCAATCAGACGATCTTCATGGGGCTGAAGAAGAGTTTTCCAAGGCCGTGCACTTGAAACCCGAGTACGCAGAAGCTCACTACAACCTTGCACTGGTGCTTCAGAAGGAAGGAAAAGAGGGTCAGGCAAGAGCGGAACTCGAAAAGGCTTATAACATTGATCCAGATTTGAAAAATGCGCAGCAACAATAAGTATTAATGATTTCGCTTTTTCGCGCCTGCACATAAAATCCTGATTTCATCAGAAGATGCTCGCGTCGCTCAGAGGCTCGCCTTGTTGGGCCGATTCGTCATTGATCCGCTCGGTCACGAACTAGAACAGTATCTAAGTCTTTTGCTCCGTGCGTTGGGGGAAATAATATCGCGTCTGCCCGAAAGCGGTGTAATCCCAGATTGTCAATTGGCGAAACCCGTTATCACTCCAAGCTCGGAACGGAAAATAGACAAATGCTTACCCTCTTTGCCGCATCTAGGGTGCCCCTTTTCGATCGGCCATCACCAACTCGTCAGCGCTGTTGCTGGCGCGATCGGCGTCCCCATTTGGTGAAGGTTTTTATTGCACCGAGGAACACAACGCAGAACCAGAAGTCCACAAGCACCCCGAGATCGAGGTGCGGCGCATGATGCTGTGCCGCGGGCGGAAGGTGCGGCATAACCAGGAAATACACCAGGTTCCCTGCCAGAACGGCGATCAGGGACTGCACGAAATTCATTCTAGGTTTTGACACCGCGGAACCTGTAGTCAGCACTCGGCATTTAGCATTTGGCAATTAGCCCAGGGCGCGTCAGGTGATTCAAGGCTAAGTGCTAAATGCCAAGTGCCGCTTTTGTTACCATCCCTTGAGATGCTTGAACCCACCACCCCCGTTCAGTTTGTGAAAGGGATTGGCCCGCGCATCGCCGAAATTCTGCTCGCCAAGGGGATCGCCACCGCCGATGATCTGCTGCATTATCTGCCGTTTCGCTATGAAGATCGCGTAAACCCACGTGGCATTGCCGAGCTGCGGGTCGGAGAAATGGCAACCGTCATCGCCGAAGTCCGGACCTCGGGCCTGTTTCGCACCCGCCGCATGCCGATTTTCCAAATGACCGCCGGCCAGGGCCGCGCTCGGCTGAAATGCATCTGGTTCAACGGCGCCTACCTGAAGGACAAATTTCAGCCCGGCCAGATGTTAGCACTTTACGGTCGAGTGGAAGAAAACCGCGGCGAGCTGCAACTGGTGCAGCCGCAATTTGAAATTCTTGCAGAGGCCGACGGTGATGCCGAGCAAAAAGCCGCCGAGTCGTTAGAGATCGGCCGCATTGTGCCCATCTACGAATCGGCAGGCCAGGGCAAGCTGACCACGCGCTGGTTTCGCCGAATTATTCACTCGGCTTTGGAGAACCTCACGCCTGAGCTGCCGGAGTCAATTCCCGCTGCCGTCCGGAAACGTATGAATCTGGTGCCATCGCACGAAGCCCTGTGGAAAGTTCACTGGCCGGACGCAGGCGAGAGCCTGAACGATTTGCAGTCTTCACGAACCCCGGCGCACATCCGGCTGATTTTTGAGGAGCTCTTTTTTATTGAGCTCGGGCTGGAATTAAAGCGGCGCGAGCAAAAGGCGCAAACCGGCATCGCTTTTGGCTTGAACGACCGCGTGCGTGAAGCGATCAAGAAAATTCTGCCATTCCATCCCACGGGGGCACAGAAGCGGACACTCAAAGAAATTGCCGCCGACATGGAAAAGCCGTACCCCATGCGCCGATTGCTGCAAGGCGATGTGGGGTCGGGCAAGACTCTGGTGGCGTTCGAAGCTGCAATCATCGCGATAGAAAACGGATATCAGGTCGCGCTGATGGCGCCGACTGAAATCCTGGCGCAACAGCATTATTTTTCCGCGCGCCAGATCCTCGAGCCCTCCGGATACCGGATCGTTCTTTTGACAGGTTCTCTCGAAGACGACCGCAAGCGTGAAATCCGGCGGCACATTGCGCAGGGAAATGCGCAGCTGGTCATCGGCACGCACGCACTGATCGAGCAGAAAGTTGAATTTGAAAAGCTGGGTTTGGTGATTGTGGACGAGCAGCACCGCTTTGGAGTTCTGCAACGATTCAAGCTGATGAAGAAGAGCGGGGAAGCGGGTGATGCTGCTAATCGTCGAGCTGCGCTCGACCGGACGGGCGAGGGCGCCCGTCCCCACATGGACAGTGGTGTAGCCGAGCCCGATGTCCTAGTCATGACCGCGACCCCAATCCCGCGCACTCTAGCCCTGACTATTTACGGTGACCTTGACATCAGCGTGCTGGACGAAATGCCGCCCGGGCGCACTCCGATCGTCACCCGCCGAGTCGGTGATGAACGGGCTGATCAAGTGTGGCAGTTCGTGCGCAAACAGGTGACCGCTGGCCATCAGGCGTATGTCGTCTATCCGGTTATCGAAGAAAATGAAGAGACCGAACTCAAAGCCGCGATGAAGATGTACGGCGAATTGAGCAAGAAGGTATTTCCTGATCTGAATGTTGCCGTCCTGCATGGACGCATGGAAGCAGACTTGAAAGAACAAGTCATGCGCCTATTCCAGCAGGGCAAGGTTCAAATCCTGGTGGCGACGACCGTGATTGAAGTGGGAGTTGATGTTCCCAACGCTGCGGTCATGGTCGTCGAACACGCTGAGCGTTTTGGGTTAGCGCAACTTCATCAGTTGCGGGGACGAATCGGGCGCGGTGCGGCGAAGTCTTATTGTATTTTGATGACGAGCGGAAAAGTCTCCGAAGAAGCCGAGCGCCGGTTGGATGCCATGGTCCGCACCACGGATGGATTCCAGATTGCCGAACTCGATCTTGAAATGCGCGGCCCGGGAGAATTTTTTGGCACCCGACAGGCAGGCATGCCCAGCTTTCAGGTCGCAAACCTGATTCGCGACCGAGATCTGCTGGAGCTTGCGAAAAAAGAAGCCGCCGCAGTCCTGGCCGGACCTAACTCCGAAATTACGCACACCGAAATCGACCGCGCCCTGCGGCACATGCGCACCCGCTGGCAAAAAACATACGGACTGGTAGAAGTGGGATGAAGTTGCTTATGTGAGTTGCCATTGCATAAACCTTAAGTGGATAATCATCGCTCATGAAAACGGGTGATCTCTATCGTGAGTTGCCGGCAATCGATGAGTTGCTGCGCGATCCGGAAGTCGCAGGCTTAATCGCGGAAGATGGCCAATCCGCAACCACAGATGCTTGTCGCGCCGTGCTCGGGCGGTTGCGCGAGGAAATCGCAGGCGCTCATCTGGATGAAACGAAGCTGCGGCTGGCGCTTACTGGCATTCCCGCCGCGATCAGAAATGAATTAAGTCAATCTTTAAGATATTCGTTACGGCCAGTAATCAACGCAACTGGCGTCATCCTCCACACCAATCTGGGCCGGGCACCGCTCGGGGCATCTGCAATCGAGCACCTGCGCGAAACAGCGACGACTTATTCGAATCTCGAGTTTGATCTCGAATCCGGCGAGCGCGGCAAACGTGACGTGCACGTGGATCGGCTATTTCGCAGACTGCTCTCCCAAGACGATGTCGGCCCGAGGCCGACCGGACGGGCAGGAGTGCCCGTCCCCACACAGGCAGTGGAAGATGGGGGCACGGGCGTCCTCGCCCGTGCAGCGTCGGCGGTTTCCACGATCGTGGTCAATAACAATGCCGCTGCAGTGCTGCTTGCGCTTAATACCCTGGCCGAAAACGGCGAGGTCATCGTCTCGCGTGGAGAGCTGGTTGAAATCGGCGGCTCATTTCGCATTCCGGATGTGATGACGAAATCCGGCGCGAGCTTACGCGAGGTGGGCACCACCAATCGCACGCGAATCACTGATTACGAGCGCGCCATCAATGAGCGCACCAAGCTGCTGTTGCGGGTCCATCGTTCGAATTTTGAGATCACTGGTTTTACCGAACAGCCAGAAGTCCGAGAACTGGCGACGCTGGCGGAAAAGCACAAGCTGCCTTTGGTGCAGGATCTAGGCAGCGGCTCGCTCTTCGATCTGCGAACAATTGGAATTAAAAACGAACCCAGCGTGCTGGACTGCCTCCGCGCCGGAGCGCACGTAGTGACCTATAGCGGTGACAAGCTGCTCGGCGGCCCGCAAGCTGGTCTAATCAGCGGATGTGAAAACCTGGTACAGAAGATGCGCAGCAACTCGCTGTTTCGCGCTTTGCGAGTGGACAAGCTGACCTATGCCGCGCTCGAAGCCACGCTGCTGGCCTATGTCAAACGCGACCACGAGGCCGTGCCGACGCTGAGGATGATGCAGCTTTCGAAAGCGGAGATCAGTGAGCGCGAGGAAAATCTTGTTTCAGAAATTCGTTCGAGGCATATAGAAGCCGATCTGATCGACGGTGAGTCGCTGATCGGCGGAGGCTCGGCGCCTTCGTCGGTCCTGCCGACCCGGCTGATCGCGATCACCGCAAGGAAGTTGAGCGCGAATGAGTTGGCTACACGGCTGCGACGCTCGGATCCTCCCATCATAGCGAGAGTCGAAGATGGGCGGGTTCTGCTTGATCTTCGTACGGTTTTTCCCGCGCAAGACGAGGTCTTGCGGCGGGCACTTGTCCGCGCTGCCGAGTCGTAGAAACTAACAGCAACGTTCTTGCGTTATGTCATCCCAGGAGGATGATTCGCCACATATGAGCACCAATCCCGCCCTGGCATTGCTGGCGACCCCAGCGAGTACGCAGCTCACCGAAATCGATTGGAGCGTGATCGCCATTTATTTTGCGATTCTGCTAGTCGTGGCCTGGTGGGTGGTCAGGAAAGGGAAAGATTCGGCGGCGGATTACTTTTTGGCTGGTAGAAATCTCGGCTGGTGGGTCATCGGCGCGTCTATTTTCGCGTCGAACATCGGGTCCGAACACATCGTAGGATTGGCGGGAGCGGGCGCCACTAGCGGCGTTGCACTTGCCCATTACGAGTTGCACGCGTGGTGTCTGCTGGTGTTGGCCTGGGTCTTCGTGCCGTTCTACATGCGCTCGATGGTTTTTACCATGCCGGAATTTCTGGAGCGGCGATTCAGTCCCAGCTCGCGCTATGTGCTCTCCATTGTTTCCATCATTACGTTTATCGTTTCCAAAATTGCGGTAGGAATTTTCGCCGGCGGTGTAGTTTTCGGAACGCTGCTTCCTGAGCTGCACTTCACCATCGGCAACACTTACATTGACAGTTTCTGGATCGGGTCGGTGCTGGTGATCGCGCTGACGGGTCTTTACACAGCGCTTGGCGGTATGCGCGCCGTCGCCTACAACGACGCGGTGCAAACCTTTGTGCTGATCTTAGGGTCGGCGTGCTTAACTTTTTACGGTTTGCACAAGCTGGGCGGATGGCACGAACTCCGCTACTGGTGCGGCTCGGAGATGTTCAATCTGTGGAAACCAATGATACCTCCAGGCGTGCAAGGCACTTGGGCTCCGGTTCTTCAGACTGACGCGGCCGGCAAGATAGTGAAAGAAGCCTGGTACTTCAACGGTTATTTTCCCTGGGTGGGCATGCTGATTTGCGCGCCCATTATCGGGCTCTGGTACTGGTGCACCGATCAATACATCGTGCAGCGCGCGCTGGGTGCGCCGAACGAACAGGTGGCGCGGCGCGGCGCTATTTTCGCGTCATTCCTGAAGCTCTTTCCCGTGTACTTGTTCATCATTCCCGGACTCATCTGTTACGCACTGGCAAAAAGCGGCAAGATTCCTGCATTGGGAGCGATGATCGGCGCGGATGGCAAGCCGATCGATTCCATCGCGCAGGGCGCGTTTCCGATGCTGGTGCAGTATCTCTTGCCTCCGGGGTTGCGGGGTCTGGTTGTGGCGGGATTGCTTTCCGCGCTCATGGGATCTCTAGCCGGAGTATTCAATGCCTGCTCCACTCTGTTCACCGTTGATCTTTACGAGAAGTGGCGGCCAGGAGCCTCGCAGCATCAACTTGTGCGTGTCGGTCGGTTAGCGACAGCGGCCATGGTACTGGTCGCTCTGGCTTGGATTCCGGTGATCAAAGGCGCGCAGGGACTTTATATCTACTTGCAAGCCGTGCAGGGATATCTGGCACCGCCAATTTTTGTGGTGTTCTTTTTCGGCGTGTTTTTCAAACGCATGAATGCGAAGGGTGCGCTGTGGGCCATGATCGTCGGCTTTGCGTTGGGCACCTTCCGTATGCTGGTGGATACGCCGGTCAGCTTGGGTCTGCGGGGCCTGCAGAACGGTTACCCTCAAGGATCGTTTCTGTGGGTCGTCAACAATATTTACTTCCAGTACTTCAGTGTGCTGATCACGATTGTTTCGGCGATGGTCATGGTGGTCGTGAGCCATATGACGGCTGAGCCAGATTACGAAAAAATTCGCAACCTAACCTTTGAAACTACTACCGGCGAAGACCGTGCCAATACCCGAGCCAGTTGGAGTTGGCGCGAGGTCGCCGGATCAGCCCTGGTACTGGTCTCCATTCTGGGCGCGTATTTGTACTTCAGGGGATGAGCGTCGCGCAATCTAAATCTTTAAGCTAAGCCGCTACAGCCTCCCCTCGTGGTAGTATATTGGTAGTATGAAAGAGAAGACTTCTATCACACTGTCTCGAGATCTTTTAAGAGACATTGACCGGCTGGCTGGTTCGAAGTATTCCCGCTCCGCCGTCATTGAACGAGCCGTGCGCAGCTACTTGAAAGAGCGCGAGCGTGCTTCCATCTACGCGCATGACCTCGAAATTCTAAATCGTGCTGCCGACCGCCTTAACGCAGAGGCCGAAGAGACTCTTGAGTATCAAGCCGATCCATGGCGTCCGGAAATGGAATGAAGCGTGGGGACCTGTATCGTGTTTACAAGCCCGCGAATGACGAAAAAAGTTTTCGCATCTTTGCGGTCGTAAGCCGGCAGGCTCTGATTGACTCGCGATTTCCTACCCTTGTGTGCGCTCGTGTGTACACCAGGGCAGAGGGTCTTTCAACCCAAGTCCCGGTAGGCGTCGAAGAAGGTCTCAAGCATTCTAGTTGGATCCTGTGCGATGACCTGGCGAGCGTGCACAAATCTCGGTTGACGCATTTCATCGGATCGCTTTCGTATTCCAAAATAAGGGAACTTGATCAGGCCCTCGCCATAGCAATTGGCATCCGATGAGGTCATGGCGACTCTCTATACCATCGGCCACTCGACTCGCCCAATCGAAGAATTGATTTCCGCTCTGCAGGCGCATTCGATCAAAACCCTCGTAGACATTCGTGCATTTCCCATGTCGCGCAGGTTGCCGCACTTTAATCGCGAAAATCTTGAGAGGAGCCTGGCAGAGGCCGGAATACGTTACATATGGATGAAGGAACTCGGCGGAATGAGAAAAAAGTCGATCAAAGAATCCCCGAACATCGCACTGCGTAATGCGAGCTTCCGCAACTACGCGGATTACATGCTTACGCCTGAGTTCGAGCGCGCGATGACAGAATTGCTTGACCTGACAAAACACTCGCGCACGGCGTACATGTGTGCCGAGCGGGTTTATTTTAAGTGTCACCGCATGCTGGTATCAGACTGGTTGGTGGCGCATGGACACGAGGTGCTGCACATCGATGACGAGAAGCCTGCGAAGGCGCACAAGTTGATGGCCGAAGCCCGCATGGAACACGGTCGGCTGATTTACCGCGGAGACCGCCTGCTGTAGCCCTGTGCTAACTTAATTCCATGATTGTCGGCACCGGCATCGATATCGCCGAAGTCCCGCGAATTGCAGAGTCGATCAAACGCTTTGGCGAACGATTCATCCGCCGGGTTTTCACCGAAGGCGAAATCCGATATTGCGATGCCAAAGCTAATCGCTTCGAGAGATATGCCGCGCGATTCGCAGCCAAAGAGGCGGCCATGAAGGCGCTTGGCACCGGATGGAACAATGGCGTGCGCTGGCGAGATGTTGAGGTAGTACGTGAGCATGGACGGCGGCCCACGATCAAGTTTCACGCTAGAGCCGCCGAAGTTGCCGCACGACTCAACACGAAGAATATCTCCTTGTCCATCACTCATACCGCTGAGCAGGCGATGGCTAGTGTGATCCTGGAAAGTTAGTCGTTGCTCGTGCCTCTTTTGCCGTTTCTAGGCAAACGACCGCGGCCAACGACGGACGACGTCTGTTACACTGACGCCCTTCATGTCCGCCATAAGTGAAACGCTGCCCTTGCAGAGTCCGACCGCGAGCGTCGACCAACTCCGCGAAAGAACGCTTGTAGCGGGAATTGCGCTCGGCAGTTTTGCCACGCTACTGCTGGAACTGGCGCTGACCCGCCTGTTCTCCGTAGTCCTTTTCTATCACTTTGCGTTTCTGGCGATCTCGATAGCGCTCCTGGGCCTTGGGGCAGGCGGAGTTTATGCGCACATCTGGAAGCGTAGGCTCAGTCAGCAAAGTACGCGTAATCTGACTGTAGGTTGTAGCCTGCTCAATGCGATCGTCATTCCAGTTCTGCTCGAGATCGTGTTGCACGTGCCGGTTGCGCTTGATCTAAGCTGGGCGAACTTTGTCCGTTTGAGTGTGATTTACATTTGCTCGGCGGTGCCTTTCTTCCTGACCGGGCTGCAATTCTCAGTAATCTTTTCTCGAGAGTCATCCCGTGTAACCAGACTTTATGGAGCCGATCTCATCGGAGGAGCGATCGCTTGTCTCGCGGTTGTCCCGTTGCTCAACTGGATGGGCGCTCCCAATGCCATTCTTTTCGCAGCGCTGGTTTCCGCGTGTGCGTCGGTTTGTTGGAGCGGATCGTTTAATTTGCGAAGCCGTTCGGTCTGGATGACCGCAGCTCTGGCCGCGCTGATCGTATTGAATTCCTCAAGCCGTTTTATCGATGTCATTTGGGCGAAGGGTATACGCCGCAAAAATGTTGAGTTCGCGCGCTGGAATGCGATCTCTCGAGTCGAGGTTGACCACAACGACGACGGTTCGCGGGTTATAGTGATCGACGCCGACGCCAATACTTTCATCATGAATTCCGACCCTGGTCATTTGGTCGACTCCGACTGGGGACAAAATGTGTTGGGTGCGGCCCCGGGAGTGGTCAATGCGCTACGGCCGAATGGCGATTTCGCCATTATCGGCCCTGGCGGCGGCATTGATGTGATGCGGGCAGTCGCCAACGGGAGCCACAGTGTCACCGGCGTCGAAATCAATCCCATCATCGCCGATACGATCATGCGCGATCGTTATGCGGACTTTGCATTTCATCTGTATCAACGTCCCGACGTGCATGTTCATGTGGCCGACGGGCGCTCATTTATTCGGAATGCGCCGAGCACTTACGACGTCTTGCAGATGACATTGGTTGACACCTGGGCGTCTACGGCAGCCGGCGCCTTTGCGCTTAGCGAGAACAGTCTCTATACCACCGAAGCATTTCGCGAGTATTTCGAACACCTCAAGCCGGATGGCGTGGTCGCAGTCACGCGTTGGGAATTTCAAGAGCCACGGGAAGCGCTGCGCGTGGTTTCGGTCGCCATGCAGGCGCTACACGAACTTGGGCAATCAGCCACGTCCCGCAACTTTATAGTCGTCGCTGAAGGTGAATTGGATGAAGACGGGATTCCAGTCGCAGTGCTCGCAAAGAAGAGCGCTTTCACCGCGGCTGAGGAGGCTGCGGTTCAACGACATCTGCAGAAATACTCAGAACTAAAACTTTTATATTCGCCTGCTCAACCGGGTCGCAATGCTTTTACGGACCTCATCAAGAGCAACGATCCTCTTGTATTCTCGAACCAGTATGCATACAACGTCGGCCCAGTAACCGACAACGCGCCATTCTTTTTTTTCACCTTGAAGCCAGAGCAGATTTGGCGTTCCATCAGTGAACCGGGTGCGATGGATTGGAAGGTTAACTTGGGGGTCGCGGTACTGGCGATGCTGCTGCTGATCTCGTTCGTGGCGGTGCTGGCGTTCCTGATCGTGCCTCTGATCTTGCAAAAGGAGCGGGCGGGAAACTCGGCATCGCTTTTGTACTTTGTCGCCATCGGGCTGGGATACATTCTGGTGGAAATAGCCTTTATCCAGCGCTTCGTTCTATTTTTAGGACATCCGACTTACGCCCTGACCGTGGTGGTATTTCTAATGTTGCTTTCGAGCGGTGCCGGCAGCGTGGTGTCTAAACGATGGATTGCGAATCCGGCAAGAGCCTGGCTGCCGCTGTCGATCATCGCGTCGGCGCTTATGGTTTACGTCTGCATGTTACCCTTCATTTTAAGCCGCCTGGTGGGAATACCATTTGCCGTCAAACTCACAGTCAGCGCTCTCATCCTCACCCCTCTCGGCTTCGCGATGGGAATGCCGTTTCCCGCCGGCCTGCGAGCACTGGCAGCCAATCGCGACAAGAACGGCGACTCCATCGAGTGGGCGTGGGCTATGAATGCGGCATCAAGTGTGCTGGGTTCAGTACTCGCCATCGTTATCGCCATCCAGTTCGGATTGAACGTCACGCTTATCTGTGGGGCGGTTTCATATCTGCTGGCGCTGCTATTGCGCGGAAAGCTTCTGGGCGCGTCGTCCACGGCTTAATGCCCGTGTCATTCTGCTATGATCAGGAAAATCCGGCGGGTCGTGCCGGTGGTGAGCGGTATTGAGATTTTTTGCCGCCATTCTGCTTGGGAGGACAGTTGCCTAGCCAGAAGCAGCTGCAATGGTCGGAACTCAAAGTTGGTGTAACCGTCGTGGGCGCCGGTTTGGTTCTGGCTGTGCTGATCATCTTGATGAGCGGCACCGGCGGGCTATTCACCCGCAAACTGATTCTGAAATCCTATTTTTTTGACGCGCAGGGGCTTCGAGTGGGAGCGCCCGTCCGCCTGAGCGGAGTTGACATAGGTAACGTCAGCAAGATCCTGGTGGTTCCTAACAAGCCGCTGGCTCCCGTCGAAGTCACGATGAAGGTCAATGGCAAATATCGCTTTAACCTCAAAAAGGATTCAAGGACCCTCCTCTCCACCGCGGGTGTGCTTGGCGAAACCTATATCAACATCGATAGTTCAAAAGCCATTGGAGCTGAAGTAAGCGATGGCGATGTTCTAGTGACGAGCGAGGAGCCGGGCTATCAGGATGTTATGCGCTCTACCCAAAATGCGCTGCAGAACATGCAGGCATTGTTGGCGCGCATGGACCGCATTATTGCGTTTGTGGAAAGCGGGCAGGGTTCCGTTGGTAAATTAATTTACGATCCAGCGCTCTACAACCGGGTGAACTCTACTGTCAACGATTTTCAAAAACTGGTTGGCGAGGTTGCACAAGGTCAGGGCAGCCTAGGGAAGCTTCTTAATAGCGACGATCTTTACAACAAAGCAAACACGACCATCGACAAGGTCAACTTAATGATCGACGACCTGAATGCCGGAAAAGGGACTGCCGGAAAGATACTGAAAGATACCGCACTTTATGACGCCGCCAACCAGGTCGTTGCGAACTTGAAGCAACTGACAGACGACATCAACGCCGGCAAGGGTGCTGTTGGAACTCTGACAAAAGACCAGGTATTCGCTGCCAAGTTGCAGAACACCATGAACCGGCTGTCGAACATTACCGATCGCTTGGACAAGGGCGAAGGTACCGCCGGCAGGTTCCTGCATGACCCGTCGCTTTACGACAACAGCAACAAGCTACTCACAGACACCCAAGAGCTGATCAAGGCTATCCGTCAGAATCCGAAGAAATATCTGACCATACATCTCAAAGTTTTCTGAGCCGGAGCGCGTCGGGCCTGCTCTGACTCGCATAAATGGAGCGACGAGCGGCCTCGCCGGTTCACTTGGACTCGTGGCTACGGAGGGAGTTATCTGTGCAGCAAATCCACTGGTTTCTGCACATCGTGTACCCGGAAGTATCCGGATAGGGCCGGGTATCTTTTTCGGACTTCTTCAAACATCGCGTAGGCGGCATTGCGGTAGGAGAAATGCCCGGCAGGGCCAGTGCGTAGCTCAGAGATGTAAACTGCCTCGGCAAAATCCATCTTGAACAGCGTGCGCTTTCGAAAACCAAGCGGGATCGCGTATTGGGCGTTCTCTATAGCTTCGGGTACGGAACTCGTTTCGAGCTTGGCTACCCCCCCCGAGGCGCTGTCCATTGCGGCTTTGTAGCGCGAAAGCGCCCCCGCCGGCCCAAGCTGATCAGGAATGTCGTAGCCATGCCGCGTGGTAAACCCTTGCTCAATCTGAATGCAACGCCGGTGCCGGTGCATGTCACGGAAGCCGCCAATATCCATGAGGATGTCGAAGCGGAACTGCTGGCCTGCCCGGAAGGCGCGTAGCATCTCATCATGCCGCCCACGGTGGCGTAATCCGGCGTCGATAATTTCGCGCCGCTTGGCCTCGCCGACGCCTTCAACTTCCTGCCTGATCTGGCGGTACGAATAATGGCAGTGTTCGTATAGAAGCGTGCTGGCCAGTTCGACTTCCAGCGGATCGTCGTCGAGCAACTCAACCAGCCGCGCCGGCTCGATTGCTGCGCTTTTCATCAGTTCAGACGCGATCTGCCGTAACTCACGCCGCGTTTCCATTTCGTATGCGTTCGGATCTGCATACTTCACCAGAGTCGGCGACACCCGCACTTCTTTCAATAATTCTTTCTCGGCACGCTCCGCGAGTTCAGGTGAAAGCTCACGAATTTCCTCCACCAGCACGCAATACGCTTCGTGATTCACGTTGTAAGCCGCAGAACCAGCGGCCTGCTTGAGTAAGCCGCCCAAATGCCGGACCTCGGCATGAGAATGCGAGAGCAAGTGCGAGACCTGTGTTTCCAAGGTACGCGCGTTGACGATCTCGCCCAGCGAAGTGTTGGTCGCGAGCGGCAGCAGGTACCGCGAAATATCGAAAGCCCGCGCTTTCAGCGTACGGTCGTAGGCCTCCTGCTTCATCTCAGCAGGTTTGGGCGTAGTCTCTATGAGATAGCGGAACATACTCTCGGAAAGCGATTCGTATTCTGAGAACAGATCGTCGACTGTGCGGGTGTATACCTGCCGCGCTGCGTTGTCCGAGCCGAAGTCCGGAATGTAGTAGCCGCTCTTTCTGAAGTCCTGATAGCGGGTCGAACGCTCTTGCCCGTCCCATCGCTGCTCGTCGGCGACGACAATAGCGGCGAGAATGGAAAGTTTCTCGATCGCTAACGCAATGTGCGCCAGGTCCGCAATCGACCGGTGCCCGTATTGGAAGTAAAAAGTGTTTAGAAATTTCTCCGCCTTCTGTGTGCTGATTTCTTTCAGCGACTCCTTCATCGAAAGCGATGATCGCGAATACTTGGCCATCGCATAGGCCTGGACCTCGGGCTCGGCGCCAAAGATCGCATAGACCTCGGTGGACGGAGCATTCGTGTGCGGCTCACTGCCATTTGTAGGGATAGGCTTCGATGCGACGTCAGTCATAAATGACCTCAGAAAACGGAACAGGTCCGCTGAACAACCGTGGCGGTGATTTTAGTTCATTCAGGCGCTGTGTATGGTTGTGGCTAACGCTTAAACCTTAACCACAGAGGAACACCGAGGAAACGCGGAGGTGTACAGAGAAACAGGGGAGCGAATCCGACCGACCCGACTCACAGTGAATGCAGATATGTCAGCAAATCACTGATCTGCTCATCCGTGAGCACATTGCCGAAACCTTCCATTTTGTCCCGCCCCATGCGAATGATGTCCCTGGCGCGATCGTCGTTCGCAGGCATTCCGCTGGCGGGTAGATAGTCGTGCTTGAAGAGGCCTTTTAAGCTAGGTCCCTGCCGCTTCTTCGAAGAATAAGGCGAATGGCACCGATCGCAATACTGGTCGTAGATGTGCCGCCCAGCCGCCTGGCGAGGAGTCAGTCCGAGCTCGGCATCACTTCTGCGCCGTTGGACCTCGCATCCAGTGCCCAGCACGAGCAAAATGATAACGATGCAAGCCCGGGCCGCGATATTCGAGCCCCGGATATCAAAAGAGTTGCGCTTAGAAAAAACAATTTGTGCCATTAAAATGATTGACGAATCAATTCAGTTATACCGCATCGCTAACTATCTCTGCCCACTTGGCAATACCAGCAAGGATTCTGCGCGATTTTCACAAACGCAGATTGAATTTTCATAACAATCACTGATTTGAAATTATGCAGAAATCCTCAGAAACCGCGATTAACACTAGGGTTTTCGAACTTTGGTTTGAGTAGCTGCACAAATTGCGCTGCATACGCCTGTGAACCAGCTGCACTCGATTGAAAGCAAAGCACATGTAATTTCGATTTTTCTATTGACCCAAAGTTTAGAAGGTGTAAAACCATAATCGTTCTTCGACAGTTTCTAAAGTTTTACCGGTTGGTGCGGCGTCCGGGGGTCAAGCGAGGTCACCTTCGGCATAAGGCAATAGCCAAACGCAGGAACGCTGGGCAACCAGCAATCTGGCGAGCAGCTAGTGCAGAGTGACCGAGGGAGGGCCAGTAAGGCTCTATAGCAAAGCGCTGGTCGAGGAGAACGAGAAACCCAGTTGAAGGCAGGATAGAGTCCCGCAGGCGTTGAACTGGTTTGTCCGGTTGGCGGTAAGCCCGGAGCCCGAGCACGATCGCCGGTTACGGTCCGCAAGGATAGTAATCAATGCAGGTCGGCAAGGGTCTAAAGCGAGCTACTGGCCGAGATGAATGAGATCGACATCACCTCGGGACTCTTATATTTTTAACGCCTGCGGGCCCAGCGCTCGCGCGTTGAAAGCAGCGTCACTCGCGTTCTGGGAGCGGCCGGTCTTCCAATCGCTCCTCCCCCAGATAAAAGAACGGCCTCTAAGCTTCCACGCGGAGGCGCTGCGTTCGCGGCCTCCCTAGGTTACGGACCTTGAGTGATTGATTCTTTTCCTGTGACCAGCCGGGCGCGAAATATATGCTTGGAACTCGGCTCCTCGCCGACTACATCGACGTTGACCGCGTAATTCCCCGGAGACAAATTTTCGCCGAATGGAATTTCCATATCTATCGTGTTTTTCTTCAATGGGAAGTGTTGATACCCGATCGCGGTGGCCCGTCCGATATCATTCACCGCCAGCACGATGAAGGTCAGATCGAAATCGCGGCCGGTGTGATTGGAAACCTTGATGGCGCCATCGATCCGCTGGCCATTGACTTGTGCTTTGCGTAGCCAGTCCGCGGTGAGCGGAGTTTCAGTTCTGAGCACCAATTTCTGTTTAGCCTGCTGGCGGGGATTGCCGTTGTCTCGAACCAGGAGGGTGAAATTAATTTCGCTGGGTTCGTTAAGGCCGCCGGTGAAAACGCCCTCATCGCTGAACCAGAGCCCGTGTGGCGACGACCCGCCTGCTAGTCTCCAGTGATAAGGCTCTACACCGCCCGAAGCTTGCACTCGCGCTGTATATGGCTCCCACAGCAAAGCCTTAGGGAGTGCTTTGGTCGTTATCGAAATTGCGTCGGGAGACGATGCTGGTTGCGCCCATCCCACGATCGCCGTGAGCAGAAGCGGCAGGATCGAAATTTTCGTCGACACCGATAGCATGTGAAAATTATAGGCCGACGAATGATCGCGCGATCCGCCATGTACTACTCAGTTCACACTTAAAAACCGCGTTTTACATGCGGTTTTTCGTCACTGTTCGCCGCGAGAGGCGATTTTTATGGTCTTTTGTGGTTCCTCCGATTTAAAAGCCGCATAAAATGCGGTTAATTTGATGTTTTTCCACAGCTTCGGGTATTAAGATAAACACGCATTCCCACAGGAAATTATTTCGCAACTCAGAGGAGGATTCATGGCAGCAGGACTGACCAAGACGCAACTTATCCGTCATTTGGCGGAGAAGACGGAACTGAATAACAAGACGGCGGCCGCATTCCTGGAGCACCTGGCCGATACCGCGATTAAGGAAACCAAGAAAAGCGGCGTATTTGTTGTCCCCGGCCTCGGACGCCTGGTGAAGGCGCACCGCAAAGCCCGCATGGGACGCAACCCGCAGACCGGTGAGCCAATCCAGATCAAGGCCAAGACCGTAGTGAAGTTCCGCGTCGCCAAAGCCGCTAAGGACGCTATCGCACCCAAGAAGTAGATTCTCTGCTTTTGAAAAAAAGCCGGCATGGAGCCGGCTTTTTTTTGATTATCATGATCTGAAGTGCAGCTTATTTACGGTATTCGTCTTTCACTATTTCGCCGGCTTTCATCACGAACCTAACATGCTGCAACGTGGTGACGTCCTGTAGCGGGTCGCCATCGACTGCGATGATGTCGGCCCACTTGCCAGGTTGAAGGCTGCCCACCTTATCCGACCAGCCAAGTAGATCGGCGTCATTGATGGTCGCAGTCTGGATCGCCTGCAAGGGGCTCATGCCCAGGCTTACATACACCGCCAGTTCGTGCGCGTTTAGTCCATGCGGATAGACCGCGGCATCGGTCCCCATTCCGATCTTGACGCCGGCTTCAAATGCTTTCTTGGCGTTCGCCTTTCCGGTTTGCGAAACCATTTCCATTTTCTTCTTCGCGTAATCGGGAAGGTTGGCTTCAACCGCGTGCTCTCGTTGCCAATCGACCAGATAGAGTGTCGGGACCAGATAAGTGCCATTTTTCTTCAGCGTGGCGATGGCAGCGTCGTTCATCAGATGGCCGTGCTCGACGGAATCTACGCCGGCTTCTGAAGCCCAGATCACGCCCTGCGCGCCGTGGGCGTGCGCGGCAACTTTTCTGCCTAAGCGATGGGCGTCGGCTACGATGGCTTTCATCTCTTCGAGGGTGTATTGCGAGGCGTTGGGATCGTCACCTCTCGATAGCACCCCGCCAGTAGCGCACACCTTTATCAGATCAGCGCCGTACTTTATGACTTCGCGAACCTTGTGCTGCACCTGTTCGACGCCGTCCGCTACTCCGACCTCAGTGGCGTGAAATTCAAAAGGCAGCAAGTCGTTATCGCAATGCCCGCCGGTGATGCCGAGGGGCGGCCCGCTCACCAGCATGTGTGGTCCGGGTACGTCGCCAGCATTGATCGCGTCGCGCAGGGCGACATCAGCATAACCGTCTGCTCCGACGTTGCGCACCGTCGTAATGCCGGCTTCGAGCGTGACTCGAGCGTTGCGTGCCCCGATCAGGGCCTCACGCGGCACGGAGATACCGAGGGATTCATATCCAAAATGAGGATCGAAAGTCAGGTGCGTATGCGCGTCGATGAGGCCCGGCAGAACGGTTGCGTTGGGTAGGTCGATGACCCTGTCATCGCCAGAAGGCTGAGCCGCCGATACCGGGCCCACGCTGATAATCTTGTCGCCTTGGATGACGATGGCCTGATTGGTTTCGATCTTCCCGGTCTTAACGTCAAGCAATTTGCCGGCGTGAATAACTGTGCGCTTGCCTGTGGCCTGGGCTGTGGCCGCGGCAACCAGCGCCAGTAGGATGACAACCAACAGCCACAGCTTGGTTGCGAAACTTTTCATCATCTCTTTTTCCTTTGCGATTTTGGTTTCGAGCTTTTCCGCGGCGAGGGTGCGGCGATCACGGCTTCCGCTTCAATTTCCACCAGCATGTCCGGCGAAACCAGCGCGGTAATTCCCAGCATTGCTGTCGCCGGACGTATCTGGCTGAAGAATTCGCCGTGGGCCCTTCCAACTTTTTCCCAGTCCGCGATGTTGGTCACATACATCCTGGTGCGCACCACGTCGCTCAGGTTCGCGCCCAACCGCTTCAGTGCAGACTCGATATTTTTCAAAGTCTGCACGGTTTGGGCGTAAACGTCGCCGGGGATAATTTTGCCGTCCGGCCCGGTCGCCGTTGTCCCCGATACATAAACGTTGTTGCCAACGCGCACCGCGCGCGAGTAGCCAACTATCGGCTCATAAGGTGTACCGCTGGAAATATTTGTTCTTTTCATAATGTGCCCAGTGAAATCGTTCGCCTGTGGGCGCGGTCCCGCGCCAGTATATCCATTGATCCAGTCGAGCCCCACCAAGCGCCAAATAAGCTCAAAGCTTTGTAGCCGGAATTGTACCCGAACGCCCAGCTCGATCTGCAAAATGCTTATTTACGCATGCTAATAGAAATGCCAATTAGCAGCCGCTACTCACGAGTGACAACAAGTCCAGCCACGAAACACCCCGCCGATACAGGGGTTTGTAACTAGTAGGGAACGCGCAGTAGTTCCTACTGCGGAAGTTACTTGCTTTCGTTTGTTTAATGCGGTATTCACCCAGAATACGGAGTTGAAGCGCATCCGAAGTAATGTACACCGAGGTGCTCAAATGATTTCGGACGATCATCCGCTGCAGAAGCTCTTCCTGGAAATGGTGGGTCGGCATTATGCCCACGAGATCGGAATTCGGGATTCCGAGGTTGTCGGTTATGTGGCCCATTTGCTGGCTGAATTCTGCGACGCCGAACAGTTGTTCAAAGTACGCAATGAGGCCGGCAAGCCTTTGACCGACGTCGGGGAGATGCTGGTGGAATCGAACCCGGTATTCGGGCCAGCCCCCTCATTCGATCGCGAGCGCCAGGTTCGCAAGCACATCGGCGACTACACTCTGTTCTACACCGGCATGTTCCCGGAGAGCATTAATCATTTTCGGTTGCGCCGCAATCGGCTGGAAAGCCTGATCGACTGGGTGAAAGCCGGCAAAGAGAGTTATTACATCGTCTCGAAATTTGACTGCTTTGAATACACCAAAGTCGCGCCCCTGTTCGAGCGCTTATCAGATCACTTTGAGCAGTGCGTGTACGGCTTGAATTGCGTGAAGAACGAACTACAGGAAATGCAGCACCCGATCGTGCGCCGCACCAACGAACTGCTGATGTAGACGGGCCCAAGTATTTCTGAACCGGATGCCCCATCCTTCCCCGAAGGGGAGGGTGGGGCTTTCGACTTTGAACTAGGTTCGACGGTAAAAACTTAGTGCGGCATATCCTTGCTCCAGCTTGCGGTTCCGCTGCAGCGCTCCAAATTTCTCCGACAAATCGTTTTTTCTTTCATGTTCCACGATCACCAACGCTTTTTCGATCAGTGCGCTGTTTCCTAGAGCCTCCAGCGTGGTTCGATATGCGTCTCGCAGCGCATATGGCGGATCGAGAAAAATGAAATCCGGCCTGAGTTGCTGGCGATCCAGTGCGGAGATTGCCATCTCCGCCTTCTGCTGAAGAACCTGAAATTTTCCGCTCACTCCCAAAGGCTGCAGGTTGCGGCGAATCAGTTCAACCGAGTCTTTTGAGGACTCGACAAAATAAACCATGGCCGCGCCCCGGCTAAGAGCTTCAATTCCCACCGCACCGGTTCCAGCGAACAAGTCCAGCCACACCGAGCCTTCGAGCGCCGCAGGATTTCCCGGAGTGAGCACGTTAAACAACGTCTCACGCAGGCGGTCTGAGGTTGGCCTTATTTCGTCTCCCTTCAGAGAAGCCAGCCGACGGCTGCGAAATTTTCCGGCGATGATGCGCATAATTTATTTTTCTGCAGGGTTGAACATTGTAGTCTGCACTTCGGTGTTGAACTCTCCCGCAACGCCGGCACGCGCCGCGCCGTCTAACCATATAAGATTAAAGAATACAGATGCGGACTTGGTCCATTCACGCAGGGCGAATTTTCGGTGTCGAAATCCGCATCCATCTTTCGTTCCTGCTGCTGCTGGTTTTTGTATGGGGGAATGAGCAGCTGGCGCGGAATACTATCAGCCCATGGCGTGGCTCTGCGCTCCTGGCAATCGTGTTCGGCTCGGTCGTGTTGCATGAACTTGGTCATGCGCTGGTGGGAAAGCACTCTGGCGTTCCTCCCAAAGGTATTGTGCTGTTGCCGATCGGCGGAGTCACGATTTTCGATGAGGCCCAACCTGAAATCCCCACAAATTGGAAACGTGATGCGCGCATTGCAGCGGCCGGACCAATCGTTAATTTTCTGATCGCCGGACTGTCTGCCGTCGTGCTTCGCGTGGCGGTGCCCCATGACCGTTTGTGGACGGACCCATACGTGACCTCGTTAAATCTTCCGCACAGTCTGGTGTGGGCAAATTTATGGCTGGGAATTTTCAACCTGTTGCCCGCATATCCCATGGACGGGGGCCGCGTGCTGCGTGCGGTTTTCTCTCGCACCATGGATCCAGTCAGCGCGACTCGCCGCGCCGTCAGCATCGGCCGCGGATTTGCGATTGCCTTTATGTTTGCCGGTTGGTGGAATTACTGGTTTTCGATCATCGGCATTTTTCTCTTCATCGCGGCGCAGATTGAAGATCGTTCAGCAGTATTTCGTTCGGTGCTCGAAACGGTTCGGTTGGAGGACATCATGCTGACCGATTTTGCCTCTCTCTCGCCGGCGGATACGTTGGAAGATGCGCTGGATAAAGCGGTGCATTCTTTGCAGGACGATTTTCCCGTGATCCGTGGCGCAGACATGGTCGGCGTGGTTTCCCGGCAGAAGATCCTGCAAACTTTGCGAAGGGAAGGCAACGGTTACGTGCAGGCGGTGATGAATCGCCTTTTCGATGTGGCGCAGAAAACCGAGTCCTTGTCTTCGGCTTTCCGCAAACTTAGCGCACGCAACCTCAGCATTATTCCGATTGTAGAGAACCAGCAATTAGTTGGAATCGTCACGCTGCAGAACCTGATGCACTCCATGGCCCTGCTGGCTGAAACCCGCAAGCTGCGCAAAGCAGCGCTCGAATCCTAAGCCGGTAAATCAGAAATTGAAAACCATTCCGATTGAGGGCTCAGCCATGTGGCCCTTGGTCCCAGTAAAAAACTGCGTGACGTGGAACGTCGGCTCTTTGTAAATCAGCCCGCGGTATTGCAGCCGCACTCCCAAACGTTTCCAAACACGATAATCCACGCCTCCGCCGTAAAGGAAAGCCATTGAGGTCTGCTGGGCAGCGGCGAAAGGAGATGCGTTGCCATTGATGTATTGGTTGCTGGGATAAAAACGTAAAGCTCCGCCGCCAGCGAGTAAAAAGGGCTCTATTTTTTCAAAATGAAACGGGCTCAACACGTAAGCCCCGCTGAATTCGGTGACGCTGGTCTGGGCCCGGTAGTCATTGGTTCCTAAAATAAAAACCTGGGAATTGTCGGTCCGGGCGCCATTCACCTCGATGCCGTTCATCCGGTTAAAACGAAAGCGGAAGGTGCCGAGAATCAATCCTGAATTCGTGGGCGAAACGGCGACTCCCGTACTGGCGCTGCTAGATGTCTTATTGAAGACCGCTCCGTAAGAGAAGCTGACATCAAAATGACCGACATCGTCTTGTGCGGCCGCAAACGACACGCACAAACAAACCAAAGCCACCGCCCACAGCGTTTTCTTCAGCATTCATTTCCTTTCGCGTCGTGTACTAACTTACTCAAGACGAATTGCTTTAGCCTGATGTATGGCGGGTATGCCGCGCAACTCCGAAACCACCGCTTCCGGCACATTGCCATCCACCTGAACCACCGCAATGGCCTCGAGCGGCTGGCCAGGCTGGGGTTCCCCACTTCTCCGCCCCAGCGAAAAATTAGCAATATTGATGCCATGCTTGCCAAGGATCGTGCCGACTTTTCCAATCACGCCGGGAACGTCCTGATTGCGCAGGTAAATTAAATTCTTCCCCAGGGGCGCCTCGGCATCGATGTCATCCACATGTAACAACCGCAATGCGTTCTCCCTGAGCACAGCGCCTTTTGCAATATGGGTCTCTTTTTGCGTCCGGATTTCGATTGAAAGCACGCTGCCCGCACCTCCCGTGGAAGCCTTGGGTTTGCGCTCTTCATGGACCCGCAAACCGCGCGATGACGCCAGGCTGGCTGCATTGACTAGGTTCGCGGTTTCGTCCACGGCAACATTCAGAATACCTTTGATGGCAGCGTTGCGAATGAGATCTGTCTTCCATTCGGTGATGTGGCCAGTGTAAGCGATGGAAATATCTTCCACCCCGCTGCCGCTGATCTGCGCCAGAAATGATCCCAACCTTTCGGCCAGCACGATATAGGGCTTCATTAAAACGTATTCATCGTGCGAGACCGAGGGTACGTTTACCGCATTCTGTATCACGCCGTGCTTCAGATATTCCTTGACCTGCATTGCAATCTGCTGGCCGACGGCTTCCTGGGCTTCATTGGTTGAGCCGGCAATGTGCGGCGTCAGAATCACGTTATCCATTTTCTGCAGCGGTGAGTCTTTCAATGGTTCCTTCACAAAAACATCCAAAGCGGCCGCGCCGACTTGGCCTTCTTTGAGTGCGGAAACCAACGCCGCTTCATCTACCAGCTCGCCGCGCGCGCAATTGACCAGCCGCACACCTTTTTTCATTTTCTTCAACGATTCGGCGTTGATCATGTTCTCGGTTTGCGGGGTCAATCCCACGTGAAGACTCAAATAGTCTGATGCGCCATACAGCTCATCGAGTGACGCCAGCCGAATGCCGCCATCTTTCGCGATGCTCGGAGAAACGAAGGGGTCGTATCCGACAATCTCCATGCCGAAGGCCCGGGCGCGTTTCGCGACTTCCAGTCCAATCTTCCCCAGCCCCACAATGCCAAGGGTTTTTCCGCGAAGCTCCGTCCCTTGCAGAGATTTCTTCTCCCACTTGCCGGCATGCATGAGCTCGTTGGCGCGTGGAATGAAACGACCCAGGCTCAGCATTAAGCCAATCGTAATTTCGGCGACCGCAACCGCGTTGGCGCCCGGGGTGTTCATTACGGCGATTCCCTGACGGGTGGCGGGTTCGAGCTCGATGTTGTCCACGCCAACGCCGGCGCGGCCAATCACGCGCAACTTCGAGGCATTGACCAGCAGCGCCGCATCGACCTGCACCGCCGAGCGCACCAGCAGTGCGTCTGCCGTTTCCAATTCTTTCGCCAGATTGCCGTTGATTTGGTCGGGCGTAACGATCGTCCAGTCAGGCTCGCGCAATAGATTCATGGCCGACGAGGACATTTTTTCCGCAATCACGATTTTCATGTCGATGATTCCTTTACAAGAAAGTTACAGCCCTCAGACACTCCGGCCGGCTGCATTTCCTACACTCGATTCAGTTCGCAAACACATTCCTGGAGAAAAAGTATGAAGCTACTAATGGTTGTTTTATTGACTGCTGTGGCTGCTATTGGCGTTGGATGCGGCTACTCAAGCCATGCAACCACTCCACAGCAACCTGGCACCATGCCCGCTATCGCCCAGCTTACGCCGCCTAGCACTGCGGCTGGCAGTTCGGACTTCACGCTGACGGTGCAGGGCACGAATTTTGGTTCGAAGGCAGTCGTGAATTTCAACGGTACAGCCATGGCCACAACTTTCGATAGCGCGACTGAAGTCAAAGCTGCTATTCCAGCCAGTGCGGTTGCCACTGCCAACTCAGCCGTTCCGGTTACGGTAACCAATCCGGGTACGCCGGGCGGCCTGTACGGCGGCGGCACCGCGGCTGCGACTTCTACGCCGATGAATTTCAAGATTAACTAGCGGTTTCCAGCCCTCCCCGTTTGGAAGGCGCTAGTTCTTCGCGGCGGCGACTGCCGCCCCTTCAGCGCTGCGGGCGTGCGCAAATACCTCCTGCGCCGCCCGTACCGCTACTCCGTACTCGACAGACTTGTCCGTGACTGCAGCCAGCACATGCTCGAGTGCAGCCAAAATGCCGATGGTGTCCAGGAAATCGTAATAACCGATATGCGCGATGCGGAACAGCTTGCCCTTCATATCGCCCTGGCCGTTGGCGACGACGGCCGAGAACGACTCGCGGAACTCTTTCACAATCTTTCCCGAATCAATTCCAGCGGGTGCGCTGATAGCGGTAAGCGCCGCACCTGGGGACGAGGCATAAAGCTTCAGCCCCAGAGCTTTTACACCTGCTCGCGTCATCTCCGCCGCGAGTTCCGCGTTATCGACCAGCGCCTTGCGCCCGGCAGCCAAATCGCCATTACCCATTTGGCGAATGAAGTCGAGCGCCGCACCCAAAGCCGCGAATAACGATGTCGCAGGCGTAAATGCCGATTCGCCCTTCGCCGCCGCTTTGCGTTCTTTACGGAAATCGAAGTAGTAGCGCGGATTCTTCGTCGTCTCCATCCGCTTCCAGGCGCGCTCGCTAATTGCGCAATAAGCGAGGCCGGGAGGAATCATCAATGCCTTCTGCGAGCCACCGATGATTACGTCAATGCCCCAACCATCAACGTCAAAATGCGTCGTTCCCAGGCCAGTGATGGCATCGACGATCAACAACGTCTCGCCATTTGCGCGCACCAGTTTTGCGATACCTTTCACGTCGTGCCGTACCCCGGTTGAACTTTCATTGGCCTGAACATAAACGGCACGTGTCTCTGGCGTGAGTTTGGCGCGAACCTCATCCATGGTGAACGTCTCGCCATAAGGCTTCTCGACCAGATCCACATTGCATCCGTAGGCTTTGGCTAGATCGCGCCAGCGCTCGCCGAACTTTCCCGCGGTCAGCACCAGGACTCTGTCGCCCGGCGAGGTGAGGTTTGAAATTGAACCCTCCATCACGCCGGTGCCCGAGGAGGCGACGACCAAAACATCATTCGCCGTGCCGATGAAATCCTTCATGTCGGCGAGAACGCGAGTGTACAGAGCTTTGAAGTCGGCGGTACGGTGATGCGCAGTGAACGCCGCCATCGCGGTTTGAGCAGCCGGCAGCAGCGGAGTAGGGCCTGGAGTGAAAAGACGGTTCTTCAGCAGCATGGCATGAGTCCTTTTAAGATGAAGTCAGGGATGAAACGATTACTTATTAGTGTATCGGAAAAATGGAGGATCGTCGGCAGGAGCGACGTAGTTATAATCCTCGCATGCCCCTCGTAGATCAGATTCAGAAAGACATCACCGCCGCGATGAAGGCTCGCGAAGAAGCCAAGCTTTCGACATTGCGGATGGTGAAATCGGCGCTGCAGAATAAAGCCATTGAAAAAATGTCGCCGCTTGATGATAAAGAAGCGCAGCAGGTGCTAAGCACGCTCATCAAGCAGCGCAAAGACTCTATTGAACAATTCACCAAAGGCGGCCGCCAGGAGATGGCCGACAAAGAAGCCGCCGAGATCGGCGTGATTGAAAGCTACATGCCGAAAGCGGCGAGTGAAGCCGATATCACCGCAGGAGTGAAGGCAGTCATCGCTGAAATGGGATCGCCCACCATGAAAGACATGGGCACGGTGATGAAAAATGTCATGGCCAAATTTGCCACCCAAGGCATGCGGGTAGATGGAAAAGTAGTAAGTGAAGCGGTAAAAAAGGAATTGGCGGGTAAATAAATCGTGTGGGGACAGCCGACGTCGGCTGTCCAGCGGCGCGAAGCGCCGCTTTGTTTTCTCAACGAGTAGGCCAGCAAAATCGGCGAGACCTGCTCGCCCGGACAGCCGACGGCGGCTGTCCCCACGTAGGTCATTTGAGTGTCTGCCACTCCCGATAAGCTGCACTCTTCGAAATACCGCGTTCTTTGGCTGCTTTCTTCAACGCGGCCTTTTCATCAAAATTTTCTTCGCGCATGAGCTGTTCGACGCGGTCACGTATGGATACTCGCGGAACTGGGTTTTCGCCCCCATCTTCCGGCCCGATCATCAATACGATCTCGCCTTTTATCTCCCCGCGACTCTTGGCGATATCGAGAACTTGCGCCGCTGTTCCGCGTAAAAATTCCTCGTGGATTTTGGTCAGTTCGCGGGCAACGACGATTTGCCGCCGAGGTCCCAGGACGGCAAGCACATCTCCCAGAGTAGCCAGAATGCGATGCGGAGCTTCGTAGAAAATTTCAGTTTGTTCTGAGAGCCGCACTTTCTCCAAACCTCTCCGTCGTGCAGCACTCTTTGGCGACAGAAATCCACGGAAAGAGAACGACTCCAGCGGGAGGCCGCTTGCGACCAGGGCTGATACAAACGCGACAGCACCCGGAATGGGAACCACTGACAGACCACGTTCAATCGCCAGCGAGACTAAACGAAATCCCGGATCAGAAATCCCGGGCATTCCGGCGTCGCTGACTGCTGCGATCCGTGTACCATGTGCCAACTTCTCAACTAGTTCCGCCGCGCGCACAGCCTCATTGTGTTCGTGATAGCTGATAGTCGGAGTGTCGATGCCGTAATGATTCAGCAGTTTCTGCGTCTGGCGGGTGTCTTCGCAGGCGATCAAGTCGGCTTGCTTTAGCACGCGAATCGCGCGCAGGGTGATGTCTTCAAGATTGCCGATGGGCGTGGCGACCAGGTACAGTCCGGGCGCGAGGTCTTCCGCTGAAGCCATGAGCGCGAGTGTAGCATCGGGAGCAGTTATGAGTTCCGGGACATTAAGGTTTCAAGGTTTGAAGCTTTCCAAAGTTTCAAATTACAGTTTCAAGGTTCGCCTTTCATTTTTGCAGATCAGTTCCGATCCTGCCTTTTACCTCGAAGCCTTGAAACTTTGAAACCCCGCCTTTTTGAACGTTTCTCAATTGCCCTGCTAAAATCAGATTTCTTTCTTCCTATGCCCCTTTACGAATATGAATGCAAAAAATGCGGTCACCGCTTTGAGCGCATTCAGAAGTTTTCTGATGCGATGGTGAAGAAGTGCCCGGATTGCGGCGGCAAGGTTGAGCAAATGATCTCGGCGCCGGCCGTGCAGTTCAAGGGATCGGGCTGGTATGTCACCGATTACGCAAAACGATCGGGCCCGTCCTCCAGTTCCGAATCGGGCGGGAAATCCGAGTCCACCAAGGAATCGGGCGAAAGCGCCGAAAGTAAAGACAGTAAGGAAAGCAAAGATAGTAAAGACCGCAAAGACGGTAACGACAAGAAAACCAAAACCGAAAGTCCATCGAAAAAATTGGACAAAAAATAGCCCAACTCGGTACATTGCGTTTACTTCCCCCGCTCCTCTGCTTGCTTCCTCGCTTGTCGCTGTCTAAAATCTGAGAGTTTGCGTGCTGGCGCCAGTCCCCATCCCCGCTAGCCTTTGACGTAGCCATCATTTCGGAGATTCTATGAAGACTGTTTCTCTTGAGCAGGAGATAAATCCCTGGGAGGCGCAATCTGCGCGCTTTAATTACGCCGCCCAAAAGCTCAACCTGGATGAAGGCCTGTGGAAAGTTCTGCAGTATCCCAATCGTGAGTTGATTGTCCACATTCCAGTTTCTATGGACAACGGCAAGCTCGAGGTGTTTACCGGATTTCGCGTGCAGCACTCGATCGCCCGCGGACCGGGAAAGGGCGGCATCCGTTACGCGCCCGACGTCACCCTCGACGAAGTCCGCGCTCTGGCCAGTTGGATGACCTGGAAATGCGCCATCGTGAACATTCCTTTCGGCGGTGCCAAGGGGGGCGTGATTTGTGACCCTAAAAAGATGTCGATGGGTGAACTGGAACGCATGACCCGCCGCTACACCGCGGAATTAATTGAGTTTATCGGACCCGAGAAAGATGTTCCTGCCCCGGACGTGAACACCAACGAGCAGACCATGGCTTGGATAATGGACACCTACTCCATGCACATGCGTCAGACCGTAACCGCAGTAGTCACGGGCAAACCCATTAACATTGGTGGATCGCGGGGACGCCGCGAAGCTACCGGACGAGGAATCAAGATCGTATGCGACGAGGCGCTGAAGCAACTCGGTCTTCGGCCGGAAGGTACCCGCGTTATAGTGCAAGGCTTCGGCAATGTTGGCTCGAATGCGGCGCGCTTAATGGCCGACACGGGTTACAAGATTATCGGAGTGATCGAAGTTGACGGTGCGATTTACAACAAGCATGGAATCGATGTAGTCGCGCTGGAGCAGCATCGTGCCACCGCCCACAGCATTACCGGTTTCCGGGAAGCGGAAAGCGCTGATCCTGCAGAATTGATGCTGACGGAGTGTGAAATTCTGGTTCCTGCGGCTACAGAAAATCAGATCACAAGCCGCAACGCAGACCGTGTGAAATGCCGCATCCTGGCCGAAGGCGCGAACGGTCCCACCACCGCTTCAGCCGACGAGATCCTGGCCGACAAGAAAGTTTTTGTGATTCCCGACATCCTCTGTAACGCCGGCGGTGTCACCACCTCATATTTCGAGTGGGTACAGGATCGGCAGGGCTATTTCTGGAAAGAATCGGTAGTCAACGAACAGTTAGAAGACATTATGGTCAACGCTTTCCAGGATGTCGTCCATTATGCCCAGATGCATAACGTAAACAATCGCATTGCCGCGTACATGCTAGCCATCGACAGGGTGGCTTACACCATCAAACAGCGAGGAATTTACGCGTAAAGGGCAAATACGACAAACGGAGAGACGAAACATGAAGACTTTTTCAAGAATATTGTTTTCCGCAATCTTGGCCACAATCATTGCTCTGGGCATAGCCACCACGGCAGCAGCGCAATCGAGCACGGATTCCTCGATGAGCGCCAAAGCCTCCAAAGCTGCGGCCGCGGTTGGAGAGAAGCTGGACATCAACTCAGCCACAAAGGACCAACTGGACGCAATCCCCGGTATCGGTTCAGCCTATGCTGAGAAGATCATCGCTGGGCGGCCGTATCGCACCAAGCGCGACCTGGTCACCAAAAAGGTCATCCCCCAGTCGCTTTACGAAAAGATCAAAGACCAGATCATTGCCCACCACAGCACGGCCACGGCCACCACTCCGAAAAATTAGTTGGATTGGAGGGCCAGTGATTTCTGGCGCACACGTTGTCGTCTATGAATGTGTCTTCCATCCGTCAGAGCAGAATGGCCCCCGCGAACTCTATTTGATGTGCAACAACATCAAGGAAGAAATTGCGTCGTTGAAAACCAAGGGCGTCGAGTGCTCGGAGATTCAGGAGCAGAGGTGGGGTCTCTTTCACAGATTCAACTGCCTGGCGGAGGCAAGTTGGGGCTTTACCGCCCCGGCATGCCCGTCCCGTGTCTCCGTGAGTTACGCAAGCTTTGGAGTAACGCATACCTCCTTTTGCGCGTTGCTTTCACGAATCGCGCTGGAGGATAATCAGGGTATCGCCCACCGGGTAATTCCCACGGCGGTCTTTACGCGTGAATCTTCCGAATTCCATCACGTTGATCCGGATTTGCATGATCCCGCTGCTCATATGGGTGCTGTCCACCAGCAGGCTGAGCAGCGTGAATGGCGAGAAGGAAATTCTGGCCTCGGCGCTGTTCATCGCAGCCTCAATCACCGACGGAATTGACGGCTACATTGCCCGCCGGCGCGGGCAGATCACCACCATGGGAATTCTGCTGGATCCGCTGGCAGACAAACTGTTGATTGCCGCGGCGTTCATCACTCTGGTGCAATTCAATCCGGCTCTCGTCCCGGCCTGGATCGCGGTAGTGATTATCGGAAGGGAATTTCTCGTTAGCGGCTTGCGCGCCATTGCGGCCTCCGAGGGCTTCACCATCGAAGCCAGCGATTTGGGTAAGTTTAAGATGTTCGTCCAGATCGTTTCCGTAGTCGCGGTAATCCTTGATCACCGCTGGCGGGAGTGGCAGTTTGGGCGTTACATACTTTCAGTCCATTGGGTCGCATTGATGGCCATTTGGTTTATGGTGGCGCTGTCTTTAATTTCGGCGGCCGACTACTTTGCCGCATTCTGGCGGCGAATCGATCGTCACGCCGTGAAGCGACAGAGGCGTGCATTCATCCTGAGCCGCCGCAAGAAGCGCAATGTCGCAGCCATCTGATACCCCAGCCTCAGCGCGAGCCTCCGCCTCCAATGGCGCAATAACCGAATACGATCCCGACGAGCGCAAGATGCTATTGCAGATTGCTCACGAATCAATCCTCGCGCTTGTAGAAGGCCGGGATATATCTTTTCCCGTTCCTTCTCCGCATCTGGCCGAGCCGCGCGGGGTTTTTACCACCATTTACTCCGATGGAAAATTGCGCGGCTGCGTCGGGTTTCCAGTCGCGGCTCCCTCCCTTTTTAGGGCAGTCTCGGAAACTGCGCGTGCCGCCGCGAGCGAAGACCCTCGTTTTGCGCCGGTGGGCATGTCAGAGGCGCGAACCCTCCATATCTCGATCAGTATCCTTTCGCCATTACGTCCCCTTAATGCGGACGAAATTGAAATTGGCCGGCACGGGCTCGTTATCTCCCAAGGCACGCGCCGAGGGCTTTTACTGCCGCAAGTGCCAGTGGAGTATGGCTGGAACCGGAATACCTTCCTTGAGCAAACCTGCCTGAAGGCTGGACTGCCGCCTGATGCATGGCGCACCGGCGCGCAAATCGAGGCCTTTACCGCCGAGGTGTTCGGAGATTCTGATTTCGAGAATGCCAACCTTCCTTTCGGAAAGTAATTTAAGCAAAAAAATCGGGAAGGATTTCTCCTCCCCGAAACTTCTGATGATGTTGAATGCTTACTGCTGATCGAGTTCCACCGTGTCGCCCACGTGAACTGGCTCCAGCGAAAACACGATCATTCCGGTTGCGGTGGTCGGCGTTGTCCCAAGAATCACAATTTCCCCGACACCCCGTCGTGGCATGTCATCACTGTTAATCACCGGGCCATGGCCTCGATCCAGCATGGTCGGATTGATCACCGGGGGCTCGTTCTGAGTCATTTCATAGGAATCAGCTCTAAAAGAGAGAGAATCGACTGGGTCATGTGTAACCGCAGTGCCTAACCGTTCAGCCCGAAGAAAGTCACCGACTTTCAAGCCCTGGTTGGAACCGATGTTCACATAAATCGTGCCCCCAGTGCCCAGTTCAGTGTCGAAGTCCTTAGCCATTAGAATGCGTCCGCTGGCCTGGCCATCCGCTAATGCGAACCGGTCGAAGCGGAGCGGCGGGTGGAAATTGACGAGTTTCTTCTCTTCGAAAGGAACCACCAGGTCGCCAGGAGCCACGGAATCACAACTGAACTCAATGCGGGCGATAGCTATGTGCGGCCGCGTGTCTATGATCCTTACTCGCGCCAACTCTTCATAGGGGCGCCCCGCCGCCTTAATGGCTGCGAACTGCCCGGGGTAAAGCTCGTAGCGGTTCGGGTCTCGCAGTTCGCGAATGATAGTGTACTGTTGCCCAACTTCGTAGCCTTTCCCGTGCAGGTAAATGGCCTCGCCGCTGCCGAAATTGGTATTGAATGGCGACTCGGTGCCGCCAGTCACAAAATTGCTTTTGGGCTCGGGTTTTCGCAAAAATCCGGCGCAATACAGGTCAGCCATACTGGGCGTCTGCACCTTTTCGACGGGAAAGTTGATGACGGTCGCGATCGTACCGCTCGGAGTTGCGTCATCCGACGGCATGCCCTGCTGCGCCCAGGAAAGCCCGGCCATCAACGGCAACAGAAAAAATACAGCTCTCTTCATGATTCCTCCCAGGCACAAGCCTGACTCGGTGTTTCTCTAAGTTGCTTAAAACAAAGAAACTTCCAATGTGGAAAGTAGCAAGGTAACCAGGGTGGGTCAAGGTTACGCAGGTCTACTATGGGCGTTGATAAAAAGTTTACTGCCCAAAAATAGTGCAATCCTGTTGCGCTCCGGTGCTTTGTCCCTGTAATATCGCGCGGTTAATGGACACCGAAAATAGTCACTATTCCAAGCTGTTGCATCTCCGGTTGTCCCGGGTATGTGTGGCCATTGCGGCCACGAACCCGGCTGAAATGTTGGAAAAAGCCGAAGCCGTCGCTCGAGATAACCCGTTTATTGAGCTCAGGTTAGATTACATTGGTAAGCCGGGGCTCGCCCTGCCAAAGATTAGGGAGTTCATCGAAACCCATCCCCAGGTGACAGTGATCGCGACCTGCCGCCGGGCAGCGAGCGGAGGCAAATTCACGGGGTCTATCAATTCGCAGCTTGAGATTTTAGGCAAAGCAGCCGAAGCAGGCTGTCAGATGGTGGATGTTGAACTTCAGACTGCGGTACGGCTGAAATCTTCGCAGTTGGCCAAACTTCGGGGAAAGGCAGCCGTTGTCCTGTCTTTTCATGACTTCCGCGCGACGCAGAAACTGGACGAAACCTTGAAGAAGATGTCCGCCTATCCGGCCGACTTCTACAAGATCGTAAGCACGGCCACCAGTTTGTATGACAACGTCACGATGATGAAATTTCTGGAGAAACATCAGGACGCGCAAAGCATAGTCGGCCTCTGTATGGGCGAACAGGGAATTACCAGCCGCGTGTTGGGCGTGCGCGCGGGAAGTGCGTTCACGTTTGCAGCGCTTGCTGCCGACGAAAAGACCGCGCCTGGCCAAGTGACGGCTCAGGAGCTGCGCAGCATTTATCGCATCGATCAAGTGGACGCCGTGACCAAGGTGTATGGCGTTGCCGGTGACCCAGTGTCGCATTCGCTTTCTCCCGCGATCATGAATGCCGCCCTGCGTAGCGAAAATGTGAATGGAGTTTTTCTCGCACTGAATACCAAATCGCTGAAAGATCTGCTGGCGTGCGTGCGAGAGATACCCATCCAGGGCTTGGCTGTCACCATGCCGCACAAGGAAGCGATTCTTAAATATCTGGATAACACTGATGCGCATACTTCAAAGATTGGCGCGTGTAACACAGTAGTCCGTTCGCAGGACGGAAAGCTTTATGGGTTCAATACCGATACATCGGGCATAGTTCGTCCGCTGGAGCAGCGCATTCCGCTGAGCGGCGCCCGCATTCTGGTGTTAGGAGCCGGTGGCGCAGCGCGGGCGGCGGTATTTGGTTTAAAGGAACGCGGCGCCGAGATTTTTATCTTGAATCGCAATGTTGCGGCGGCGCAGAAATTGGCCCGTCAGGCAAAAACCCGCTCCGTGAAACGGCAAGATTTGAAGAAGCTGCATTTCGATGTAATTATCAATGCCACTCCGGTCGGCATGGGCAACACTCGTGAATCTCCGCTCAATCCGGACGAGATCAGAGCCAAAATTGTCTTCGATATGGTTTATGACCCGGCTGAAACGCGATTGTTGAAACTCGCTAAGGAACGCGGCGCAGAAGTTATTCCTGGCAGCGTGATGTTCGTCCACCAGGCGGCGCGCCAATTTGAAATCTGGACCGGCAAGCCGGCGCCGAGAGAAGACATGCTGCGGATTGTGACGGTGGCGTTAGCGGAAAGAGCAGCAGCGAGAGAAGGCGTAAAAGAGAAACGAGCAGTGTAACCCCGTGCGTCCAGGTCTGGGGATGCGGAGCTTTGCCCCCTCCGACGGGTGTGGACACCGTCCCTACATATTCAGGAAATTTGAGATCAGGTGTTTTCCCTCAACCGTCAGCACGCTTTCCGGATGAAACTGCACGCCCTCTACACGAAGCTTTTTGTGTCGCAATCCCATAATCGTGCGTGAGCCGTCGGTCTCAGTCGTCCATGCGCTAACCTCTAACTCCGGCGGCAAACTTTTCTCTTCCACAATCAAAGAATGGTAACGCGTGGCAATGAACGGGGATTGCAGATTTTTGAAAACCGTGCGGCCATCGTGTTTCACGGGACTAGTCTTTCCATGCATGAGGTGAGGGGCCCGAATTACCTTCGCTCCAAAGGCCGCGCCCAGAGCCTGATGTCCAAGGCACACTCCGAGAATGGGAAATTGCTCGGCGAATTGTCGGAATAAATCAATGCTGATGCCTGCATCTTGCGGCGTGCACGGGCCGGGAGAGATGAGGATACGCTGTGGGCGCATCGCTTTGACTTCCTTCACCGTCACCTGATCGTTGCGGCGCACCACAACTTCCGCGCCCAACTCACCCAGGTATTGCACCAGGTTGTAGGTAAAGGAATCGTAGTTATCCAGGACAAAAACCATTGCTATCAGATTACATCAGTCGCCAGTCCGAGCGATTTGACAACCTTTGCCGGGACCTGGCGCAATGGATAGATCGCTCGTTAGAAGCGCAGGTTCAACTTGCGCTTGACAGCCAGCTCGCGAAGCTACATGCTTACAGGGGTTTAAGGTCCCCCGGAATGGACGTGGAAGTTCAGCAGGCTGAAAAACGTGCTACTCGGCGCTTTGCCCTACGGTTGCCGGTATCGGTAAGCCACACTGGCGAAGGCGCTGCATCCCTCGCCGCCCAGACTCGTGACGTCAGCGCGCGGGGTATTTGTTTTTATCTGGACGCTCCCATGTCCACCGGCTCTGCCATCGAATTCACTCTTACTCTTCCCCCGGAAATTACTCTTACCGAGAGCATTCGAGTGCGTTGCAAGGGTAAGGTGGTTCGCGTCGATGATGGACTGGTGGATGCAAAAATCCCAGTTGCCGCAGTTATCGACGAGTATGAATTTCTTTCCGAGTCGTAGACTGCTCATTGCTGATCTTCCGTGATCGCCCGCAGGCTAGTAAGTGTTAGCTGATTCCAACCTGAAAAGCAGGCCTCCCTGATGCAAGGTGAGTGCCGGCTTACTCATCAGAAAAACCGTCACAGGATTTCTAAGTGGAGTTACACCATTTAGGAATACGAGGCAAATTTATAAGATAATGCAGTAGCCAAAATAGGTGCAGTGCATCTACAATCTTTGGGCTGTCTACTTACTGAGGGGGAACAATGTCAAATCTGAACTCCGCGCTCCAACAATTGAGAGATGAGCGGAAGCAGGCGCAATCTCAAGTCGAGAAGTTAGATCAAGCTATTTCGGTAATCGAAGGACTGTCGGGCCGCACTAACACGAATACCTCGAACGGCTCACGCCGCGGACGTTCACTGTCCGCAGCCGCACGTAAGCGTATCTCGGAGGCGCAGCGCGCCCGTTGGGCACAGAGAAAGAAGCAGGCTGGTTCTGTAACGTCAGCCGGACCGCGTGTGGTGCCGAGCCGGAAGCCCTTGTCGGCCTCAGCTCGCCGCAGAATTGCTGCTGCACAAAAAGCGAGATGGGCAAAGTTCCGCTCGCAACAAAAAACGGCAGCTTAGTTCGATTGTCGGTTGGTTTTGAGAGATTGTTCCCGCAAGGTCGAACTTAAACGGCAACAGTTTCTTTCTTAGTCGCGTAGTGAGTGTCGACATAGTCGTCGAGGATGCCCATAAACTCCTCGACGATTTTGTCACCCTTGAGAGTTGTCATGAGGCGCCCATCAACGTAAACCGGGGCCTTAGGCTCTTCGAAAGTACCGGGAAGGGAGATTCCAAGACTGGCATGCTTGGATTCGCCCGGCCCATTTACTACGCAGCCCATCACCGCAACCTTCATTTCTTCGACGCCAGAGTAGCGCTGTTTCCATACCGGCATTTGCTCGCGCAAATAGGTCTGGATCTGTTCAGCCATTTCTTGGAAGAAAGTGCTGGTGGTGCGTCCGCAGCCCGGACAGGCGGTAACTTGCGGAGTGAAGCTGCGAATCCCGAGTGACTGAAGAATTTGCTGCGCCACGCGAACTTCCTCGGCGCGATCTCCGCCGGGAGCGGGAGTAAGTGAAACCCGAATCGTGTCGCCGATGCCCTCTTGTAGAAGAATCGACAAGCCTGCGCTTGAAGCGACAATGCCCTTCGCTCCCATTCCGGCCTCGGTGAGCCCTAAATGCAATGGGTAACTGCACCGCCCGGCCAGCGAGCGATACACATCAACTAGGTCCTGTACGCCGCTTACCTTGGCGCTGAGAATGATCTGATCCGGGCGCAAGCCATATTTCTCAGCAGTAGCGGCGGAATTCAGCGCGCTCACCACCATGGCTTCCATCGTGACTTCGCGAGCGTCTTTAGGTTCTGATGAACGGGAATTTTCGTCCATCATGCGGGTAAGGAGCGACTGGTCAAGTGATCCCCAATTCACTCCAATGCGCACCGGCTTCTGGTTCTCCACCGCAACTTCGACCATGATGCGGAAGTTGGAGTCATCCTTGCGGCCGATGCCGACATTGCCGGGATTAATACGGTACTTCGCCAGTGCCCGCGCGCACGCCGGATACTTTTTCAACAGAATATGGCCGTTGTAGTGGAAGTCGCCGATGATCGGGACATCGATTCCGCGATTGTCGAGTTGTTCCACAATATGCGGCACGGCGGCCGCGGCTTCCTCGTTGTTGACCGTCACCCTGACCAGTTCTGATCCGGCGCGCGCCAGAGACGCAACCTGCTCGACTGTGGAGGCCACGTCTGTGGTATCGGTGTTGGTCATCGATTGCACCACTACCGCTGCATCGGAGCCGACGCGAACCTTGCCGATGGTGCAAGTAACGGATTTGCGACGAACAATTGTGGCCATGGGAAAGTTCAGTTTAGCAGAAGACGGTGGTGCCACTGGCTCTCCCGCAACTGCATTCCCATGGCCTAGGACTATTGACCGAAGAACGCTATGCACGTAAACTCGTGCTGCACGTTAAAATGTGCTATCGGAGATTTTATGAAAACCAATATCACCTTAAAACTCGATCGGGAGCTGTTGCGCAGGGCCAAGGTTATCGCTGCGGAAAGGGACACGTCGGTGAGCGCGTTGGTCGCCGAACAATTGGAGAAGGCGGTTCGCGAGCGGGACGGATATGAGCAGGCGAAACGCCGCGCCTTGGCGACTTTAAAGAAGGGCTTTGATTTAGGGTACAAACCTCCGGCTTCCCGCGATGAATTGCATGAACGATAAATTTTTCCTGGACACGAATATCCTCGTCTATGCTCACGATCGCCTAGCCGGATGGAAGCATGAGCGTGCGACAAAATTAACCGAGCAGCTATGGAATGAAGGAACTGGTGTAATCAGCACCCAGGTTTTGCAGGAGTTCTGCTATACGGTGCGCCGAAAACTAACGCGCCCATTATCGCTGGAAGATACATTTGCTGTGGTCCAACAGTATCTAGCGTGGAATGTCGTCGCCAACTTACCCACATCAGTGCTGGAGGCAATAGAGATTGAGGCGCGGTACAGAATCTCCTTTTGGGATGCGCTGATTCTGCACGCCGCCTTGCGCGGTGGCGCCAAGATACTTTACACCGAAGATTTCTCGCACGGCCAGCTTTATGGAGAGGTGCGCGCGGTGAATCCCTTTCTTGACCGCTAGCATGTCCGATCAGCAACTTCTTTGCTCACTACGGCAGCCTCTGGACAATGATCTTGTGAACGTCGTTGTAAATCACCATCGCCGCAAACAGAATCAGGCATACGAACGCCGCCTGGTAAATGCGTTCTTTAATTCGCAGGCTAATGTCGCGACGCATCAGCGCTTCAATAAACAGCAGCAAGATCACCCCGCCGTCCATGATTGGGATCGGTAGAAGATTGAAAATTCCGAGATTCAGGCTGATCGCCGCACATAAGCCGAGGAGCGGCGTCCAGCCTTTCTCCTGTGCGGCCTCTCCGGCCTGTTGAGCGATGCCGATTGGTCCAGAGAACATGTTGGGGGATGCTTTGCGCTGCACCAACTTCCCCACCAACTGGAGCAGAATTACTGAATAACGTTTGTTGTCTGCTAAAGAATGGTTGAATGCATCCGGCAATGACAATTGTGTCACTTTAGTCTCGGAGGCATTTCTGAAGCCCATCCGATAGTGCTTCTCGGTGGCGCCGGGCGTATCCGCCAGCACCGGCGCGACATTGAAAGTAAGAGTCTGGCCGCCACGTTCAACCGCAAGTTGCAACGGTTTGTTCTTGGTCTGCTGCAAACTGTCGATCATTGACTGGATCGAGGGAACCGGCTTGCCGTCCGAAGAAACAACCTTGTCCCCCGGCTTGAGGCCCGCTTTCGCAGCTGGCATCCCCGGCTCCAAATCGCCAATAACCACTGGCTCATATGGCGTCCATCCCGCCGCCCCGGCTCCTGAGTTCGACACAGAAACTGGCACAACCGTGCCTTTAATATTCTGATCGCCGCGTTGAACCGTGAAGCTAAGCGGCTGGTTGGCGCTCAGCAATTGTTTGACTTCGACCTGTTCCCAGGTTGGATTTGCCACGCCATCGATGTCTACGATGCGGTCTCCCGGCTGAATGCCCTGCTTCTCCGCCGGGGAACCGTGCTGCACCCAGCCAACCACGGCCGCTTGATCCATGTACGCAGGATGCTCGTAGTGCACCATATACACGCCGGTCAGCAGGACAATCGCCAGCAGAATATTCATCACCGGGCCGGCAATGGCGATCAGGAAACGGTCCCAGCGCGAATGCGACATGAACTCGCGCGGATCGCCGCTGCGTTCGTCCATCGGATTTTCGCCGCTCATTTTGACGTAACCGCCAAACGGCAGCGCATTGATGCGGTAATCGGTGTCGCCCTTGCGGAAGCCGAACAGCCGCTTGCCAAAGCCGATGGCAAACTGCTCGACGCGCACGCCTAACAACTTGGCAACCGCGTAGTGGCCGAATTCATGGACTAAAACCATGAAGCCGATGACAATGACAAAATAAAAGAGCGAAATGAAAAATTGATTCATAAATATCGGTTAGTTCTCTCGCGTCCCTACAACCACGGGTGATTTGCTGGTCGATCCCCGGCCCATGGAAGCCACCCTCTCACGAGCATTTTGTCGGGCATTCTGATCCACGGAAAGCACCTGCTTAATAGATTCCAATTTGCCCACCGGCGTTTCAGAAACCACTTCTTCAATCAGTACAGGAATTTCCTGAAACCGGATGCTCCCATCCAGAAACGCCGAAACCGCAACTTCATCCGCCGCGTTTAACGCGACGGTTTTACCGCCTCCGGCGCGGGCCGCTTCATAGGCCAGTCGCAAGCAAGGAAATTTTTCCATGTCGGGAGGGCAAAAATCGAGGTGCCGTAAGTCACTCAGACTAAAGTTCAGCTCGGAAGGGATACGTTCCGGATGAGTTAGCGCATAAAGAATCGGCAGGCGCATGTCGGTCACGGAAAGTTGGGCCAGAATGCTGCCATCCACGAATTCGACCAGCGAGTGAATTGTCGATTGCGGATGAACGATCACCGAAACCTGCTCCGGAGGCATATTGAACAAGCGGCAGGCTTCAATGACTTCGAATCCCTTATTCATCAACGTCGCCGAATCAATGGTGATGCGGTTGCCCATTTTCCAGGTCGGATGGTTGAGCGCCTGCTCCACTGTGATCTCGTCAAATTTGGACTTCGGCGTATGCAGGAATGGCCCACCGGAAGCCGTGAGCCATATCCGCCGGACCTCCTCCATGCGGCCGCCACGCAGGCATTGATGGACAGCATTGTGCTCGCTATCGATGGGCAGCAGCGGTTTGCCCTGCCGCCGCGCCTCGGCAGTAATGAGTTCGCCTGCCGCCACCAGGCATTCCTTGTTGGCCAGGCCAACGGATTTTCCAGCTCGTACCGCTTCATATGTGGCTTCGAGTCCTGCGACGCCGACAATGGCGCTGACCACAAAATCGGCGTCAGGATGCGTAGCGACTTGCAAATTCCCCGTGGCGCCGTGCGTGACTTCGATGTCGGTGATCCCCGCCGATTTCAATCGCGATCTGAGGTTCGAGGCATGAGACTCAGCCGCCACCGAAATCACCCGCGGCCGCCATCGTTTTGCCTGCTCAAATGCAAGATCGACATTGCGTCCGGCAGCGAGGGTTACGACCTGAAACCGATCGGGGAACGATTCGACCACACTAAGAGTGCTGCGGCCGATGCTGCCGGTCGATCCCAAAATCGCAATGCGCTTCATGGATGTAGATATGGTACTAGAAACAGGGAAGCGGCCTTTGGAGCTTCTGGGGTGTGACCCCAGTAACTCACTAGCACAGAAGTGACAAAGTCCAACCCCTGCCCAACCCTATAATTTTGTCGTGGCCCAACCGTCCAAAGCCGGAGCAATATTCCTTTTCATTTTCGGCCTGCCTTTCTTTGGCTTTGGTCTGTTCGGAGTTTTCGCTTTCCTCGCTTCCTCGTCCGCGGTCCACAACAATACCAATCCGCTCGCAGGAGCGATCTTTGCTTCAGTGTTCGCGCTCATCGGCGCAGGCCTGATGTTTGGTGCGATTTATGGATATCAGAAGCTCAAGGAAAACGAGGCCACTAAAGCCGCGAACCCGAATTCACCGTGGCTGTGGCGCGCCGACTGGACCACAAGCAGAGCGTTAAGCGAGTCTCGCAATTCCATCATTGGCTGGTGGATCGGCACGGTCCTGGTGAGCATGATTGTGGTGCCGATCGTGATGACCGCGCTACCGCCGTTATTGCGCAACTCCGATCCCAAGGCGCTGATTCTGATCGGCCTGAGCTTGTTTCCAGCAACCCTGCTGGTGGGAGCGTTTCGGTCAACCATCCGCCGCGAGCGCTATGGAAAAACCTACTTTGAATTCCATGCGCTGCCGTTTTCGCCCGGCAAGCACGTGAGCGGGCAAATACAGCTTCGCCTGCCGACGGAAACCCCGCATGGAGTCGATCTGCAGCTTTCCTGCGTGCGTCGCATCATCACCGGAACGGGCAAGGAACAAGCCACCAACGAAATTGTTTTGTGGCAGGGTGCAAAGAATGTGCCGCAGGCAGCCTTGGCATCAGGGCCGCTGGGTACTGCGATCCCGGTGGACTTCGGCATTCCCCAAGATGCTTACGAAACTGATCACGAGCAGCCGCGAGACCAGTTGCTTTGGCTGTTGACCGCAAAGGCCGACGTTCCCGGCGTCGATTATTCGGATAAGTTCGAAGTGCCAGTTTTTCGGACGACGGGGAGCACAGCGTCGACAGCGCCCGACGCTACCTTCACAACTTCTAATTTTGCGACTTCGTTCGGGTCGGCTGCGGCGGCGGGAACGGCTCCCGCATTCGAATCTGACTCCTCCGAAGTCTCCGCGCCGCTTCATCCTAAGGTTGTCATCTCGACCACCAACGATGGATCGACCGAATTCTATTTCCCAGCATTCCGCAACCGAGGCCAGACGCTCGCATTGCTGTTATTCACAGCGGTCTGGACCGGCATTGTTTATTTTCTTGCGCACTCGAAAGCGCCCTGGCTTTTCGCGGCGGCGTTTGGTTTCTTTGATCTGATCCTCATCTACGGATTCTTTCAAAGCGCATTCGGCAGCACGCGAATCTTGGTCGGAGGCGGCAAAATAATTTCTCAGCGCACGATAGGCGGGGGATCTGCGCGCGAAATTCCGTTCACCGATGTGCAAAGCGTGGTAGCCGGGGTTGGAATTCAAGGTTCGAACGCGACCAGCGGGTTTTATCGTGTGCGCCTGTGTACCAAGGGCGGCAAGGATTTCTCGCTGGTCGATAACATCGCCGACCGGCAGGAAGCGCGTTGGATCGTTGGGCAAATTGAAAAGCTGGCCGGCCTGAAAACCGACACCCATGTCGCGTTACAAGATTCATTCGGTCATGACTATTCGCGGCCGCCGCAACGCGCAGGCGACGGAAGCTACATTCCGCAAATTGCCCGACGTCCGAATAAGTTGGGAGTCGCCATCGGCATCTGCACCTTCATGTTGTGGACGGGTTACGTTTTCTATAGGGTGACCGGCTTTCATCCGGGAGTAACTCACCCATCCAATTCTGCGAGCTCCAAAGCGGGCCAGCAAAAGGTTGGACGCATCGTCTACGCTCCACTGACCGACGATGACGTGCAACGTATCCAGCAGCTTCCCATGCAGGGCCAAGCCGAAGAATTGCTGGAGCGCGCCATCGAACACGATGCGCATGCGCTGGATCTCTTTGAACAAAATATCGGATCGCCTGATTGGCTAGGCAAGATCAAGCTGACCGATCGCATGAAAGAACTTGAACGGCGATCAGAATTTTCCAGCGATCTAAGAGTTCGCTATGCCAACGCCGATCTGAATTTGTCGATGGATGGGTGGCAGAAAACCGACCAAGGCGCTGAACAACTGATTGAACGCGCCCGCACGGATTCGCAATATCGTGCGGCGGCGGTTTACTTCATGGGAATGATGGCTGGGCGCGGTGTGGCTTACGACCGTCTCTACCCGGTGTTGCTCGAATATGCGAAGCACGATCCCGATGCAACGGTGCGGGTGTGGGCCGTCGAGGGCATGAGATATTTGGGCACCGACGAAGCGCTCGACCAGCTATTCGATTCCTTTGTGAACGATAAGTCCGAGATGGTGCGCAACCGCGCCGGCTGCAATGTTTCCGATTGCGGCAATTTCAAACGCGCGCAGCGAATGCGTATGGTCCCCAATTTGATTTCGCTGACTCAAGACCCGAACACAACGCCGCAAACGAGAAATTGGAGCTTCCTGGCGCTGCACGAGATCACGGATGCGAATGTCGCGAACGATGCTACCGCCTGGCAGAGTTGGTACGACGAGCACGGCAGCGAGAAGCTGGTGCAATTCGAGCAAGCCGACTGGTGGCAAGTCCGCGGCGACGAGTAACGTGGCCATGTAGGGACGGGCGTCCACGCCCGTCCGTCGGGCCTGGAGGCCTGGTCTACGTTATCCGACACTAGTAGTGGCTGGCGAAGCCCCTTCTGCGCTGCTCGCTGTAGCGATGCAGCGCGTCACTGATGATCGGATACGCCTCGGCCGCGGGTCGAATCTCGTCAACCTCAACCGCCTTGCCCTCAAGTTGCTTGTAATCCTGAAAGAAGCGGCGCAGCATCAACGAACGATGGGCAGGCATCTGGGCGGCCTCAGTGTAACTATTGAACTCGGGATCTTTAGTCGCCACGGCGATGACCTTGTGGTCTTTTTTCCCGGAATCAATCATGGTCATCAACCCGATGGTTCGCGCATAGATCATGGTAAGGGGAACGACAGCTTCCTGGCACAGCACCAATACATCGAGCGGATCGTCATCTTCGGCGAGGGTTTGCGGAATGAAGCCATAATTGGCGGGATAATACACCGCCGAATAGAGCACACGGTCGAGCTTGATCAGCCCACTGTCTTTATCGAGTTCATACTTCACGCTCGATCCGAACGGAATCTCGATAATGCTGTTGAACTCCTGCGGCAGTTTGCTGCCCGGAGTGACGTCGTGCCAGGGGTGCATCATAGGATTTATTCTACGGGAAGCGGGCCGCATGGCTGTGCGCGAAAGGACGAATCCATTCGCCAACGTAGCCGCTTGACCGGCTTTACTAGCGCGAGTACAGTTTCATCAGATGTCCCCGCAGAGCAACAAAATCCTCAAGTTCGGCAGCGCTATCGTGGTCATTGTCCTGGCTCTCGGATATTTGGCGTACACTGGCGTCCAGGAGAGCAAGAGTTACTACGTCACCATCAAAGAGCTGCGCGGCATGGGTGACGGCGCTTATACCAAGCGGCTGCGGGTCGCGGGCAACGTTCTGCCGGGATCGATCAAGCGCAGCGGCACCAATGTGAACTTTGCACTGACCGAGAACGACCAGGTGCTGAACGTGGTTTACGCGGGAACCGAGCCGCCGCCAGACACTTTTAAAGACAATGCCCAGGCGCTGGCCGAAGGTAGCTTTGGCCGTGACGGCGTCTTCCATGCCAAGCAGATACAAGCTAAGTGCGCCTCCAAGTACGCCCCGCAGCAGCAGGGCACTCCGGCGGGCGCGGGCTCCAAAATGAGCGCTCTTCCGCCAGCTACAAATCCCACCAGCAACTAATCATTGGATAGTCTCGCCAGAAACCGCAGGCGTACGTAATCGGCCGTCCACCGGCCCGAGGAATCGCAGAGCACCGGGCGAAGTCGTTCGGTGACCTCATCCAAAAAATCTGCGCGCGCGTCCTGCGGCACGCTGTTGGTGAACGGATTCGCGAAAGTCTCCAGCCATGCTCGCATTCCGGTCGGAAGGGTTGTTGGGCGTGGGATCAGTTCGATATAGTCGGTCCGAAATCCTGCGCGCTTGAGACGCTTTCCATATTCATCCGGCGAAGGATAGTACCATGGGACTATCGCGGCCGAATCTTTCACTCCATAATTTTCCAGCGTGGCGCAGAGTGCGACGCTAATTGCGGCCACGTTGCCGTGACCTCCCATCTCCGCGATGAAACGCCCTCGAGGTTTCAGCGCGCGGCGGACGCCGTGAATGACCGCGTCGGGATCGCGCTTCATCCAGTGCAGAGCGGCGTTTGAGAAAACGGCGTCAAATTCTGTCGTGAAGTCGAGTTGAAATGCGTCGACTACGCGTGCGTCGACGCCCCTCTGCCGAGCGGCCTTTACCATGTCGGCCGAGCCGTCGACGCCAACAACTTCAGCGCCCCGGGCGACGATTTTTTTCGTCAGTACACCATCGCCGCACGCCAGGTCGAGAATGCGCTCGCCCGGCTGCGGATCGAGCAGATCCACGACCGGCTCTCCCAAATCAGAGACGAAACGGGCATTTTCGGCGTAGCGGGAAGAGTTCCACTGCTGCGAAGGAATATCGATCGCCATACCCTCATTTTATTTGAGGAATCGCAGTGGTGCCTCCGGTTTTGCCAGATGCTATAAAGAATGCTTCTCACATGGGCGTGGCTCGCTCCAACTCCGACATCGTTGTGGCCGATGGCTTGATCAAGCAGTTCGGACGCTTCGCCGCGCTGCGCGGGGTGACCGCGCAATTCGCTGCCGGCAAGCTCTACGTCATCGTCGGCGATAACGGTGCAGGGAAGACAACGTTACTGCGGACCATTGCCGGACTGGCGCAGCAGACGCGCGGAACCATTTCCGTTCTCGGCAGCTCAGAGATTAAAAGTGTGCGGGCGCAGATCGGTTACATGGCGCACCCATCGCTGCTTTATGACGAAATGAGCGGCATGGAAAACCTGATTTACTTCGCCGGACTCTACGGCTTGCCTCACGCCAGATGCCGCGAAGTAATCGCCGCGGTCAAACTTGACCCAGATCTGGAACGCCCGGTCGGCCAGTACTCCCAAGGCATGCGGCAACGAATGTCGCTGGCGCGCGCAATTCTGAATGATCCGCAACTCCTGCTGCTCGACGAACCTTTTTCAAACGTCGATGTGAATTCCGCCAAAGAAATGACGTCCCTGCTGGCAAACATGCGCGATCAAGGCAAGACGATTTTTGTGGTCACCCATCAGCCGGGACTGCTCGAATCGATTGCCGATGAATTTGTGTGGATGGAAGCCGGGAAAATCATCCGGCGCACGCCGCACCTGCAGGTGCGGCAATGAGGTTTTTCGTTATTACTCGCGCAACCCTCGCGAAAGACATTCGCCTGGAATGGCGTTCGAAAGATGCGATCAACGCCATGCTGTTTTTTGCGCTGCTGGTGGTGGTGATCTTCAGCTTCGCGTTCGATCCGACGGCTGAGGAATCGCGACGAATTGCAGGTGGACTGATTTGGGTGGCATTTTTATTTGCCGCGGTCGTAGCTCTGAACCAGACTTGGGCGCGCGAGCTGCGCAATCAGGTCCTGGACGCGTATCGCGTATCGCCCGCGCCCGCGAATCCTTTATTTCTGGCAAAAGCTTTCGGGAATTTTATTTTCGTCAGCGTTTTGGAAGCGCTCATGACGCCACTGTTCATCGCGTTCTATAAACTCCGGGCGCTCGGCCCGGCGTGGCAGCTCGCTCCGATTGCATTACTCGGAACCTGGGCCCTGGTCGTCAACGGCACTTTTTTCGCGGCAATCTCTTTACGCACCCGCAGTCGCGAAATCATGCTCCCATTGCTGTTGTTTCCATTTTCTATTCCAGCGCTGTTGGGAATGGTGAACGCCACCACGGCTGTGTTGACTGGAGAAGATTCCGCCAAGTTTTGGATCGCTCTGTTGCTGGCGTATGATGTCGTGTTCACCACCGCCTGTCTGCTTTTTTTTGAACTGGTGCTCGAAGCCGAATGAAACGCGGTTTTCCAATACTTGCCGTCGTAACTGCGCTCCTGTTGAGCTTCGCGCTCTATGAGGCGCTGATTGTCGCGCCCACCGAGCAGACCATGGGCAACGTGCAGCGGATTTTTTACTACCACGTACCCTCAGCGTGGACCGCCTTCCTGCTTTTCGCGATCAACTTTGTTGCGTCAATTCTTTATTTAATCAAACGAAGCGCGAAGGCTGACATCTTGGCGCTGGTCAGCGCCGAAGTAGGAGTAGTATTTTGCACAGTGGTGCTGATCACCGGGCCTATCTGGGCACGACCAGTCTGGGGAATCTGGTGGACCTGGGACCTACGCCTAACCCTTACGCTGGTGTTGTGGCTGATTTACGTCAGTTATCTTCTGTTGCGGCGATTTTCTACGGGTGGGAAGACTCCGGTGATCGCCGCCGTGGTGGCCATCTTTGGGGCCCTGGATGTTCCGCTGGTCTACTTCTCCATCTGGTTTTTCCGGACCCAACATCCTTCGCCGGTCATCGGCGGCGGTGGGTCGCTCGATCCCCGAATGGCGCGCGTGCTGCTGATCAACTGGGCGGCGTTCTCCTGCATGGCTTTGCTGCTGTGCATGACTCGATACGAACTGGAAGTCGCCCAACGTAAAGTCGAGGAAGCGCAGGCGCTCGAATCACTGATGGATGGTTCGCGATGAACTCCATGCACTACCTCTATGCCGCATATATCGCGACCTGGGTGATTCACGGGACCTATTTGACCATTCTGGTGCGAAAATATTCGCGAATCCGCAGGGAGATGGAGAACAAGCCTTCAGCCATCAGACGTCAGCCAACAGCTATGGCCTAAACTCCCAAGCTCCCGGAGATTTCGGCTCACTTGCCATCTGCCAGCAATCACTTTCTTCTCCCCCGGCATCTCTGGACGAATTCCCCTGCATCAGACATGAAGAAGCTCGATTCCCAAAAACTGATCTTCCAGGGGCAAACTTGACAGCCTATCCGTCAGATGTTTAAGTATTTATTTACTTTCAGCCAGTTAGGTCGCGGGTGTGCAGGTCTGCCGGATAGGCCAAACCAAACCCCAACCAGGCATGCATTTCAGGGATTGGGGTAATCGCGCGCCGGGCGGCATTTCTCCCATACTTTTAATTTCTCCAGGAAACGGGAATTTCGGAGGGTTCTGATGGTTAATCGCAACGGGGTAGGGCCAGCTTTTGCGCGAGTGCGTGGTCTGGTTTTGCTGGTTCTTCTGGTCCTGGGCGCAGGGTTTTTGTTAACGCGCGATATCGCGACGCCCCAGTCCCCCAATTCGCCGGCTCACAATTCCTCCCAGATTCAGGCTTCGCTAGCGCAACTTCCCATCAGTTTTGAACCCAATCAGGGCCAAAGTGACGAAGCGGCAAAATTCGTAGCCCATGGGCGTGGTTATGGCCTGTACCTGACGCCCTCTTCGGCAGTTCTTACAGTACCCCAGCGTTTGCAAAATCATCTGGGACAGACCGCAGTCGAAATGCAACTAACCGGAGCGAATCGGAGCCCGAAGATGGCAGGCGCGGACCGGTTGCCGGGTCACAGCAACTACTTCATCGGAAACGATTCATCGCGCTGGCTGCGGAATATCCCGCAGTTCGGACGCGTTCAGTACCGCGAAGTCTATCCCGGTATTGATCTCGCGTTTTATGGAAATCAGAACCAGCTCGAATATGACTTTGAAGTAGCCCCCGGAAGCGATGCTCATCAGATCGAACTGAATTTCAAAGGCGCGACGAATGTTTCGGTCGCCAAGAACGGCGATCTGGTGCTGGGTTTAGACGGACGTGAACTGCGCTTCAACGCTCCGCACGTTTATCAGAAGTTCCCGGCCGGTACTCAGACTGTCGCCGGATCATTCGTAATGCGCGGCAAAAACAGCGCCGGATTCGAAGTGGGTGCCTACGACAAGACCCGGGCATTGGTGATTGACCCGGTGCTGGCATTTGCCAGCTTATCTTGGCGGTGCCGGCGAAGAGAGTTGCACCGCGATCACCGGCGCGAGCGCTAATTTTGTTCCTCACTGTCCCGCGATTGCCGTGGACTCAGGCGGGAGAATTTATGTGGCCGGTGCTACGACATCGACCGGCTCGTTCAGCGGGGCCACCCCTAACACCACCAACACCACAGGTGGCAGTCAAAACGTTTTCATTTCGCGCATCAGCCTCGGTAGCTCGGGAGGCGTGACCACTTCGACGCTGGATTATGTGACCTATATTGGCGGTACTGGCACTCAATATCCGACCGGAGTGGGTGTTGACAGCGGGTTTAACGTTTACGTGGCCGGAACCACAAACGCGTCAAACTATCCGACCACGCCGTCGGCATTCCAGAGCACGGCGACTGCACCCGGCAGCAACCATGCGTTCGTGTCGAAGCTAGACTCGACCGGATCGGTCAATCTTTATTCGACCTATCTCTCGGGAAGCGGAGTCGACACGGCCTCCAATATGGCGGTCGATAGTTTGGGGCGCGTCTACGTTATCGGGACTACAACTTCATCCGATTTCCCGACGACGATCGGTGCCCTGCAGGCACACCCGGCTGCGACCAACCAATTCTTTTTTGCAAAGCTCAATCCCACGCTAAACACCGCGAACAGCTTGCAGTATTCGACCTACATCGGGGGCAGCACTCCGGCGAATGGTGTGGTAGTCGGCGGAGCCGTTGCGGTGGATACAAGCTTTAACGTCTATCTGGCAGGTGGAACTAACTTCACAGACATGGGCACTCCCCAACCGTGGATTGCGAACGCTTACAAATCCGGCGAGCAGGGTGGCCTCGACGTCTGGGCGGCAAAGCTTAACGCGCCGCCTGCGAATACGCAACAGTACGCGCTCGATTACGGCACCTACTTCGGTGGCAGCGGCGACGATGTTGCTTACGGAGTTGCCACTGATGGCACAGATACCTACATCACGGGATCGACCACTTCGAGCAACATAACGGTGCCTAATACCACCTTGGCTTTTCAGGGCGCGAATGGCGGTAACGGCGATGCCTTCGTCGCTAAGTTTGGTGTGCCTGCAATTTCTGGTACGACGCAAGGCACGGTGCCGCTCGACTATTTCAGCTATCTCGGGGGAACGGCGCAGGACGCTGGCTTGTCAATCGCCGCCGATACTTTGGGCAACGCTTATGTAACGGGCCTCACGGCAGGACAATTTCACACGACGGCGAATGCATTTCAGGGCGGTTTCGGCGGCGGCGCTTTCGATGCCTTCATCGCCCGCCTCAATACGACTGGAACGAGTACTACTGCAAGTACCAGCACGTCGAGTTATCTAGGCGGATCGGGGACAGACATTGGCACCAGCATCGCGCTTGATTCCTCGTTGAAGACATATGTAACCGGCGAGACCGCTGGCAGTTTCCCGACCACCTCTCCCCTAACCGGTGGAGCAAACCTATCCGGCCCTTCAGACGCCTTCGTGGCTCAGCTTGGTCCCAATACCTCCGCGCTTACCATGCCCGATCCAACACCTGCGGGCGCCCTTCCGGCATGCAACGCCAAGAACCCGAGCGTTAGCCCATCACCTGTAGGAGTTGGAAGTCCAGCCACATTTACCTACTACATCTACAACCAGGGTGACCCGGTTTCAGGCGTCGTGTTCACCGACAAACTGGATACCAACTCCGGATCTACCAGTGCGAGCACCAGCCAAGGAACTTGCGGCGCCGCGGTTACAAGCGGCGAGCTTATCTGCACGCTGGGGACGGTAAACAGTTCAACTCTCACAACGCTGGCGACTGCAAACTCGTGTGGCGCGACGCAAAGCGTAAACTTTGCCGCGAAGGTGACGGTCACGGTTAATGCTCCAACCACCGTTCTGCAGGGTTCGAATTCCGTAGGCAATACAGCCAGCCTCAGCTTTCCCGGAGGCACCACCGCGTCTATCGGCGGCTCGGCGACGGTCAATGATTTCTCGGTCAGCGCTACGCTGACCAGCCCGAGCACGAGCCCCTCGATTCCTTCTGGTGGCCAAGTTGATTACTCTGTCCTGGTAACGCCCACGGGTTCAGGTTTTCCGGAGTCAGTAGCGATTTCCTGTGGCGCGGGGCTGCCAGCGGGAGCAGCCTGCTCTTTCCCATCGCCCACTGGATCAACCATCTCAAGCATGAGCAGCGGCCCGCAAAGCCGCACGCTGGCCATCTCGACAACCGCCAGGGTAACGACCACGGGCAGTTTGATAAAACACGGGGTCACTTATGCTTTGTGGCTACCGATTCTAGGCGTTGGGCTGATGGGCGCAGGCGCCTCACGCAAGCGGCGAGTGCTGCTTGGAGCTTTCTTCGCCCTTTTGCTGGGAATGGCTTTGTTGCAGGCGGGGTGCAGCTCCAGCTCAACAACGAGAACCACCACGGGAACGCCGGCTGGAACCTATACGGTAACCGTGAATGCCACTTCAGGCACCGCGACCAGAACCACGACGGTGCAGTTTACCGTGCAATAGGTATCTGAGCGGATACAGCCAACCAAGGCAGGTCGTTCGAATCTGATGCTTGGGGTCAGTCGGCCGCCACTTGGGTATTGGCAGCCTCAGGTGGGCGGCGGGCCCTATTTGGTGGCAACCCTGCGTCTCGGATCTTATAAAGTAATGCGCGATAACTGATGTTCAAGGTCTTAGCTGCCTGCTTGCGGTTCCAATGGTGGTTGTGCAGCACCTTGAGAATGATCTTGCGCTCCAATGCGCGGGTCGCTTGGCGCGTCAGTTTCTTCAGAGAGATGGGGCCGTCCAGGTTAATGTCGGAGGCGATAAAGTCGTTCTCCCTCGGCTGCAGGTCGCTGCTGATAACTTCTTCGCTGCCGAGAATCACATACCGCTTGACCAGGTTTTCGAGTTCCCGGATATTTCCCGGCCAGTGATACTTCTGCAGTACTTCCATCAATTCTGAAGAGAGCGGCCTCGCCTTGCAGTTGTATTTGCGGTTGTAATATTCGAGGAAGTAGTTCACCAGGCCGTCTATGTCGCTGCGCCGTTCGCGCAATGGCGGCATGAACAAGTTCACTACATTAATACGATAGTAAAGGTCCTGGCGGAAGTTGCCATTTTCGATTTCTTCTTCCAGCTTGCGGTTGGTGGCGCAAACCACCCGCACTTCAACTTTTTTGTCGGCCTGCGCGCCGATGCGGCAGAACTGGCCATCCTGCAAGAGCTGCAGCAGCTTCGACTGCAGGGACATGTCGAGTTCAGAGATCTCGTCGAGAAAAAGGGTACCGCGATGGGCCATTTCGACGCGCCCGGGCTTGGAGCCATAGGCGCCGGTGAAGGCTCCGCGCTCATACCCGAATAACTCGCTCTCGAGCAGAGTGCCGGGAATCGCCGGACAGTTCACCTTCACAAATGGCCCGGATCTCCAAGGAGAGCGGGCGTGGACCAGGCGGGCTATGATGTCTTTGCCAGTGCCGCTTTCCCCGTGGATGAGGACCGGAACGTTGGCAGAGGCCACTTTGTCGAGCCGGGAACGCAGCGCCTGCATTAGTTCAGATTGGCCAAAAACCACTGCCTCCGGTGGAATTTCACCTAAGGATTGCGCCAGGGAACTGACAGAATTTGTCACTGTGCTCGACATATACGAGGCCACCTCTGCTATTCACCCTGGAGTGTGCACCCCATCAACCAAACCCTGCGGAAATCTTATTACCTATGAAAGACGGTATCTAACCGACGTTGGTTGAGGAACTTACATCTTGACGGCAAGTTGGCGCGGGGCACGGGTCGGGATTTCAAACATCACTAAAATTACCCCCTGAACGTAGGAAAATCTTTTCACACCGAAGAAGCAACTTTCCTTCGGGCCGAAGCTCGACGAGGGCCGTCAGCAGGGAGAAGAGGCTGGACAAACTTGAGGCCGACGAGGTTGTAACCGTCGGCATGACTAACCCGAACCACTTTCGCCCGCAGGTTACGCGAATTCTTCCGGACCGGGGCAGAGGTAGGCAAGGGAGCGCTGGGGATTTCGAGCGAAACCTGCGTTGCTGGCCGCAGCGCACCATGCATGGCGACCAGGGCCCCGCCGGCCGACACGTTGAGGGCGGTGGCGAATTCCAGCAAGTCCTTTCCTTTTGAGTCGCGACTTCGGACAAATAGCGGTATAGGCAGCGGAAGTCGCGACCATGCGCGGCGCTCCGATTTCATCCGTGGACGATCCAAAGGTATTGCCCCCTTTTTAGCCGAGCCCTTCCTATTTGTCGCATCTTAGGTGCCAAACGGATCTGGCCTGAGCCGTTGATAGACTTTCATTGGGTCGATAACTCAGTCGTTTCCTGTATGTAGGGAGCTATTTTGCTGGTTTGAGCCGGGAATCGTTGATTTTGAAGGGTTAAACGCCGTTCTTTCTGGAGTTGGTTTCGGAAAGATTTTACCGAAAACCGGCAAATGTTTTTCATTTTTCGTTGACACCCGGCGATGGGTACCCTAGCATTTGAGACGGCACCCAGTCTCATCACGATGGCTGCCGCGCCCCTCCCCTCGTGTGATTTGCTCACTATGCCCCATTTGTCTTCAATAACCCAGGTATCACCCGCTTCGGGGAAAGATAGCTTGCCTGCCGCCGCTGACGCTCCGTCGGCAGCGATCGAACCGTCACAAGAATTCTCGCAGCTGCAAGAACGATATCTCAGGACTACCAACGCCTTAGCTTCGGCAGCCCATGACCTGAAGACCCCATTGTCGATCCTGAATGGGTATGTCGAAATGCTGCAGAGCGAGAAACTCGGAAGCCTGAATGATCGCCAGCGCGAGGTTCTTTGCGATATGCGCTCCAATGGACAGAGATTGCAGCGTTACATTCAGGACTTCTTGAGCTTTAGCGTGCTTGAAACCGGCGAACTGAAGATGAAGTTCGAGCCGGGAAACATTAATGCGTCACTCTCCGAGGTTTGCCGCCTTTGGTCTCCACGATTTCAGGAAAAGGGTCTGGCGCTGTATTTTCTGGCCAATGAAAAAGTCCAGAATTTTGCCTTCGATGGGCCAAAGATAGAGCGGGTGGTGTCGAACTTATTGGAGAACGCATCCAAGTTCACGCCTGCCGGAGGCACGGTTTGGCTTCACGCCGAGCCTTATATGTGGGAACGCCGTTCAATTGCGAAGCCCGCGATCAACCAGGAGCGCCGCCGTCGTCCACTGACGGCGCCGAACTCGGTGAAGATCAGCGTTTCCGATACTGGCCCGGGCATTCCTCCCGAATACCATCTGGAAATTTTCGACGACTTCTTTCGCCTGCCCACGAATGAAAAAGCTGATGGCATGGGGTTGGGACTGGCCATCGCGCGCCGGCTGGTGTTGGGCATGGGCGGGAAAATTTGGGTGGAAAGTGAGCCCAGCGCGGGTTGCAAGTTTTCCTTCATCGTTCCACTGAATCCGGTGTTAGCGGATTCCGAGGGCAAAAAATAATGCGCGACAAATCCAAAATTTTGTTGGTGGATGACGAACCAGGGATGCAGCGTTACATCAAGACGCTGCTCGAGATTGACGACCATCAAGTGGAAACCGCTTCAACCGGCGAGCAGGCTGTCGAGCTCGTGCAGAAAGGCATGGAGCCCAATCTGGTTCTGCTTGATCTGCTGATGCCGGGCATCGATGGTCTAGAAACCCTGGAAAAACTGCGCAAGCTTCAGCCGAATGTCAAAGTTGTAATGTTGTCATGCGTCAACGACACCAAAAAAGTGGTGCAGGCCATTCGCCTGGGCGCGGTAGATTACATTACCAAACCATTTCAAAAAGCTGAACTCGACGCTGTCATCGATCAATGCCTGGGCACCAACCAGCAGAATTACTCCGGAGAAATAGAAGATCTTGGAGATGAGACTTTTTTCGTCGCTGCATCAGCCAACATGCGCAAGCTGCGGTCGCAAGCCGCGTTAGTAGCCAACGTTGATATCCCGGTCTTAATGCTGGGCGAGAGTGGCACCGGCAAGGAAGTCATGGCGCGGCTGATCCACAAGCTTTCACCCCGCGCGCACCGCACTTTCCTGAAAGTCAATTGCGCGGCAGTTCCTGCGGATCTGCTGGAAAGCGAGTTGTTCGGTTATGAGGCCGGCGCCTTCACTGGCGCAAATCACGCCAAGCCGGGAAAATTTGAGCTCAGCAATAAGGGCACGATCATGCTGGATGAAATCGGCGAGATGCCGCCTTCGTTGCAAGCTAAGCTCTTGCATGTTCTGCAGGATCAGCAATTTTCGCGTCTCGGTGGCCGCTCGGTAATCAAAGTGGATGTGCGAATTCTGGCAGCGACCAATATCAATATTCCTGAAGCCCTTGCTAATAAGCGGCTGCGTGAGGATCTTTACTATCGGCTAAACGCCTTCACCTTGCAGATTCCTCCCTTGCGCGAACGCAAAGAGGAAATTCCAATTCTGCTGAAGCACTTCATGACGCAGTTGTCGGAACAGTACGCGCGTGCGCCACTCCCGTACTCTCCGGAAATGTTGCAGGCGTGCGCGAATTATTCGTGGCCGGGAAACTTGCGTGAGTTGGGCAACTTCGTAAAGCGGTATCTTGTGCTGGGTGATGAAAAACTCGCCATCAACGAACTAAAGCCTCGTACCGACGGTACAGGAGCGGAGTTCGAACCGGCTGCAGCGCGCAACGGTGCGGAATCCGGAGGCGGGTTGAAATCTCTGGCGCGAACCGCGAAAGATGGCGCTGAAGCCGAGGCCATCGCGAAAGCACTGGAGGAGACGAACTGGAACCGTAAGCAGGCCGCGGCATTGCTGCAGATCAGCTACAAAGCCCTGCTGTACAAAATTCGCCAATATGGTATTGCGCGAACCAAGAACGCGCACAAACTTTCTGCAGGTGCATAGACTTACCGATTTTTGGCGGAGAAATTCAGAGCAGCCGAGAGACTTACCTCTCCGCCCCTATAGCCAAACGTTCTATTCTGCCTCGAAAATATAACTCATTAAACGTTTCATTCGGATTAGAATGCAATTTTGGCCTTGCTTTCCTATGGACCCTTCTAGGAAGTTGCCTTTCCTTTACTCGCGTGGTTCGGAAAACCCTGGTTCGAGCGACCTTTCATTGCGGCGACGTCTGCCTCGAGTCCTGGTGGTGGACGATAACCCCAACACCATGAACCTCATGCAAGACCTGCTATCTTCCCGTGGCTATGACGTGGTCGCAGTTCCGGATGCCTCACAGGCGGAAGCAGAGATATTCCAACAGCCGCCCGACCTGGTGCTCTCAGACGTAATTATGCCCGGGAAATCCGGATACGAGCTTTGCCGTGAGCTGAAAGAGAATCCGGCAACTCGCCTCATCCCATTTGTACTTATCACTGGCCTGGCAGAACGCGAAGACCGGGTGCGTGGGATTGAAGCCGGCGCAGATGATTTCTTGAGCAAGCCTATATTTCCCGAGGAACTGTTCGCTCGAGTCAAATCGCTGCTGAAGCTTAAGGAATTTACCGACGAACTGGAAACCGCTGAAAGTGTTCTTTGCACATTGGGGTTGAGCGTTGAAAGCCGGGATCCTTACACCGAGGGTCACTGCGAGCGCCTGGCCGAAAATGCCAGCAACCTAGGACGTCATTTGCGGTTGGACGACGAAGAAATTACCGCCTTGCGACGGGGCGGCTATTTGCACGATCTGGGGAAAATCGCGGTCCCGGATGATATTCTCAAAAAGGGCGCGAACCTCAATTCTGAAGAATGGGCGATCATGCGGCGCCATCCGATTACTGGGGAAAATATTTGCCGCCCGTTGAAATCGTTACGCCGCGTTTTGCCGATTATCCGCAGCCACCATGAACACTTTGATGGCACTGGCTATCCCGACAAACTGGAAGGTGAGAATATTCCGTTGTTGGCGCGAATCCTTCAGGTGGTTGACGTTTACGACGCGCTTACCACGGCTCGCCCCTACAAGCCCGCCCTAACCCATGACCATGCCGCGGCCACCATGCAGGACGAAGCTCGCGCAGGTTTCTGGGACCCCAAACTGGTCAATGAATTTTTTCTCATGCTCGATAAGCAAAGACGCGTGGCATAACTGCGCATTGTTACAAGAATTCTCCTTTCGCATGATACCTTTTATGGTCACTCGCCCCAACTTGCGGTGAGTTGACCTACGATGCCCCGGTACAGCATCATCATTCCCGCATATAACGAAAGCGCCCGCTTGGGTGCGACGCTCGACCGCGTGCTGGACCACATTGCTGCGCAGCATTGGGACGCTGAAGTCATCGTGGTCAACGATGGTTCCCGGGACGACACTGCTGAAATGGTTCTGACGCGGGCCCGCGCTAACCCGGCATTGCGTTTGGTCGAAAACCCCGGCAATCGCGGCAAGGGCTACAGCGTTCGCAACGGGATGTTGAAAGCTGCGGGGGAGATACGGCTCTTCACCGATGCTGACTTGTCATCGCCGATCGAAGAAGCGAACAAACTTTTTGCGGCAATTGAGGCTGGATCGGATGTAGCGATTGGATCACGCTGGCTGCAGCCGGATACCCAGGCACAGCGGCAATCGCTGCTTCGTCAATTCTATGGACGCACATTCAATCTGATGCTGCGCTTTCTGCTCGGACTGAGGTTCAAAGACACGCAGTGCGGGTTTAAGGCCTTCAGCCGCAGCTCTGCTCAAAAGCTTTTTTCCATGCAAACGATAGAAGGTTGGGGATTCGACGCAGAATTGCTCTTTCTTGCCGACAAGTTAGGTTCGAATGTAGAAGAAGTGCCGGTGGTTTGGTCCGATGCCGAGGGTACCCGCATCCATCCACTGCGCGATGGGCTGCACATGATGGCTGAGGTGCTTACCATCCGTTGGAACTCCGTCAGCGGAAAATATTCGCGAGACAAATCCTAGGCACTGGCCGCGGACCGCGCATAATCTTTGTGACGAACCATGACGCCAGTCTCTTTATCGAAGCTGAGGGTCATCGCTTGCGCGCAGGTTTCGCAAAGCCAAAAAAATTCCAGTCGGCGCAGCGGTTTGTCGCGTCTCTCATCTTGGCCCAAGGTGCGACGGCGATCTAATCCGACAGAAACTTCAGCTCGGAAAAGCTTTCCCGTGTGGAAGTAGCGAAAGGAAGCAGAGCAATCGGGATTGGCGCATTTGGATAACATAATCGCGCCTCCATCTACCTCTATTGTAGTCCCGGAGCGCGACCAAAAATCAAGGATGAACGCACGTTGGTTGTGGAAATTCACTGTGCTTTAAAGGCTTATAACCGGTTTATTAAAGAAGCAACATAGCCGCCGCCAAATCCATTGTCGATGTTCACCACGGAAACATTCGAGGCGCACGAATTCATCATGCCGAGCAGCGCGGCCATTCCGTCGAACGACGCCCCATAACCCACGCTGGTAGGCACAGCGATCACAGGCACGCCCACCAGTCCTCCGACCACGCTAGGCAGCGCGCCTTCCATGCCGGCACATACCACCACCACTCGCGACCGCATGATCGTGCCGCGGTGCGCTAGAAGACGGTGAATTCCCGCCACTCCCACGTCATAGAGCCGATCAACCTCGTTCCCCATGATCGAAGCAGTGACCACGGCTTCTTCAGCCACTGGAATGTCACTGGTTCCGGCAGAGATGACGGTGATCAATCCTTTGCCATAAATAGATATGTCGCGGCGCAGGAGAATGGCGCGGGCGCTTTCCTGAAACTTCGCTGCTCGAACAATTTTCTTAACCGCGGCGAATTGTTGTTTGCTGGCCCGAGTAGCTAGAACATTTTTCCCGTGGAGAGCGAGCTTCTTGAAAATACTTGCGACTTGGGCTGGTGTTTTGCCTTGCGCCAAAATAACTTCGGGCGCACCCACCCGCAGCGCGCGATGATGGTCTACCTTGGCGAACCCCAGGTCTTCAAAAGGCAGGTGCCTTAGCCGTTCTACCGCTTCGTCAGGCGCGACTTTGCCGGCACGCACCTGTTCGAAAAGCTTGCGAATGGATTCAGAGTTCACGCGATCGCTCAGTGGTCTGTACTCAGGTTAGCATTACGAAACGCTGTTTGGTTTTCCGGCGGAGCAGAAACGTAATTCTATGCTCTCGCCAAATTTTCAAGTTTTACGAGCGTTCGCCGCGCTTGTTCACGAGTTTCCTGTTTGGTGAGGAAGATTCGCCGCAATGTAGGCAGCGGGATTCTTCCGCTCAGGTAGGCGTGGTAAAGAGAGTCCCCGATGGTCGCAGTTTGATCTTTCGCCTCGACCTCGGGACATAGTAAGCGTGATCCAAATCGTGCCAGAGCATCTTCGATGGGCTGAGCTGATGTTGGCAGTTTCATCATGGCCCGGCAAGCGGAGTATAGAAACCGGGCGCACTCCTCGGCAGCTTCCGTCATTTGAAATTCTTTGATCACGAAAAGATTTGCGTCTGCCAGGTAAGCGCAAGATTTGTCTTCCAGTTTCGAGTCCAGATTGCGCGCATACTCGTCCAGAGTCACAACTTCGGGCAACAGGTCGGTCAGATACTTGGGCTGCGTGCCATTACGCGGCGAATCGAGCCGGAATCCCAACGATCTGGCGAGTGAAAAAATTAGGTTGTAAATTGCCGGCGCGTAGTCCGGCAGGTCGTCGCCCGCCGCGTTCCACCCATCCAGGCACAATCGATAGCTCTCGTATTTCTCTAAAGGGCTGGAGTTGAAAACGCACACGGCGTCTTTTCCGATACTCACCGCGCCAGCTTGCTGCGCCACAGCGCGCCAATACAGCGCGTCAACGTTCTGCACCACGGTGAGAATCTTCTCCTCGGGCAACAATGCCTGAGTTGTGCTAGGCAAGTGTTGCGGCGCCAGGTGGGATTCGCCAAACAAAACGAAGATGGCGGCGTCCGGATGACGGTGGCGGATTTCCGAAATCTTTTCTGCAGCATGCCGGTCACGCGACCGAATTCGACGCAGGTCTTCTCGAGGCATGCAGTCGAGGGCATACAGCCCCTCCGCGTAGTCGCGCGCTGTGGATAACAGTTCGTAGAACGGAGCCCACTGATATCCCCATTCGCGGTCGAAGCGGAGGCGACGCCTGAACTCGTCTTCCGCAATTTCGCGACGCCACCAGACATCCAGAATTTTTTGATCTCTGGCCAATATCGCTTCGACGCCTAAGACCACTCGCCGGTGGCGCGCCGATGATTCAATCAATTCTGCCGCGAAGCGCTGGCATGCTGGCAATGCATGGTAATCGCCGATCAGGACGGTGCTGGCGGATGAGATTCGCTGCTGCAATTGCTCAGGCGAAAGAACGGAATCGTATTCGCGAAAGTACTGGGTGAATTCCCTAAGGTATCCCCGCCCCTGCGAGGAGTCTTGCGAGCCAATGTCATCACGCACCGCTGCCAGCGCATGCATTTGCGCCGCCGTTCGCCGCAACTGCTGAGCTGATCGCTTTACCATCCCCGCCTTGACTCTGTGCCCGCTGCTTGCCTATGCTCAAACTTCGGTTGCCGAACTCACCTCAAAACTTGACCATCGCCACCACCGGCGCCAGCGGATCGATATTCCTGCGCCAGCTACTGCTGGCGGTCGATCGCGATTCCCGCGTTCAGAGCGCCAACTTCATCGCTTCCGACAGCGCTCTGCGCGTGATGGCCGAAGAACTTGCGCTACGCGGCCGCAATAACTTAATCACCCAGCTACTCGGTCACACGTCCCGCAAAATTCATCAGCAGGCCAATGCCGATATCGGCGCTAACATTGCCAGTGGCTCTTATCCCGCGGACGCCATGATCGTGCTACCGTGCAGCGTCGGCACTCTTGCCCGCATCGCCCACGGCATCGCATCACAACTTATCGAGCGCGCCGCCGACGTGACCTTGAAAGAAAAACGACCGCTGGTGCTCTGCGTCCGCGAGACTCCACTCAACAAAATTCACATCCGCAACATGTACCGCGCCGCCGACGCTGGAACGACCATCTTTCCGCTGATCCCGGCCTACTATTTCCGTCCGGCCACACTCGACCAGATGGCACACGAATTCGCCTGCCGCGTTCTCGCCCACATCGGACTACCGCAAAAAGACGCCTATCGCTGGAAGGGATAGCTTCTACTAAGTGAGTTCAGTCTAGAAGTGCAGGAGGGACTGCCATAGATGGCGTACGGACATGTACGGCGGGTCTGAGGGATCTCTTTCCCGAGTCGGATTTATCATTAAGACGTGCGCGAATTCGCCAATTCGATCGTGAGCACGCTGCGGGAACGCGGCCATCAGGCCTATCTGGTAGGAGGATGTGTGCGCGATTTGCTGTTGGGGCGCGAACCTGCCGATTACGATGTGGCCACCGATGCCACGCCCGATGAAGTCATGCGCATCTTTCCAGAGACTTATGCAGTGGGGGCGCAATTTGGGGTGGTGCTGGTGCCAGTTCCAGAAGCAAACGAAAGATCTGTCATTCCGAGCGAAAGCCAAACTTCGCAGAGCAAAGTTCCGCTGGAGTCGAGAAACCTGCTTTTGGGCAGAGTGCCGAAGTCAACTGTCGAAGTTGCTACATTCCGCTGCGATGTAGGTTATTCCGACGGCCGCCACCCCGATGAAGTGCGTTTCAGTAAAAATCCCCGCCAGGACGTTCAGCGGCGCGACTTCACCATCAACGGACTGCTGCTGGATCCGATCGAAAATACGGTCCTCGATTATGTCGGCGGCCAGGATGATCTCAAATCGAAGATCATTCGGGCAATCGGACACCCCGATATTCGTTTCGCCGAAGACAAGCTGCGCATGCTACGGGCAGTGCGTTTCGCGGCGCGCTTTGAATACACGATTGAACCGGCGACATTTGCGTCAATTCAGAAGCTGGCGTCACAAATCAATCAAGTTTCGCGAGAGCGGGTGCGTGACGAACTCACACGCATGCTGACCGAAGGGCACGCGAAGATTGCGTTTGAAATGCTCGACGAAACTGGCCTACTGCGCGAGGTGCTGCCGGAGATCGATGCGATGAAAGGAATCGAGCAGCCGCCTGAGTTTCACCCCGAAGGCGACGTTTTCGTACACACCTTGCTGATGCTGGAGAAAATGCCACAGCCCTGCCCGGCGGCCCTGGCCTGGGGAGTGCTTCTTCACGACGTGGGCAAGCCGCCCACATTCCGCCGCGCTCCAGATCGCATTCGGTTCGACGAACACGCTCGAGTGGGGACAAAAATGGCGGAATCGATCTGCCGCCGGCTCCGATTTTCGAATGACGAAACCAAACAGATTGTTGCGCTCGTCGAAAATCACATGCGCTTTGGCGACGCGGAACGCATGAATCCTTCGACCTTCAAAAAATTCATTCGCTTGCCGCGCTTTGATCATCACCTCGAATTGCATCGTCTGGATTGCGAATCCAGTCATCGCAACTTGCGCCTGTACAACTTCACGCGGGAAAAAATGAACTCGCTCCCGCCAGAAGAAGTGCGTCCAACGCCGCTGGTCACGGGAGAGGATCTGATTGCCGCGGGATATTCACCCGGCCCGCAGTTCAAAGAAATTCTTGCCGCGATTGAAGACGCGCAACTCGACGGGAAATTGCAGTCCGAGCAGGAAGCCATGGATTTGGTTCGGCGAGAATTTCCGCTGGAAGTCAAAGCCTCGTCCTGACCGGAAGAATCTTACTAGCGCAAGCTATTCCTCCATGACGGCCGAATGAGTTTCCTTCTCTGCCTGCGGCTTCCCGGCAGAATGCGGGGACCGCCGGCGCCCCCCTTCGCCGTGATCTGCGTCCATCCCTCAGTCTCGTTAAAAACCGAAATGTACCCTCCGCGTGCCAACTCGAGTTCTTTCCTGACGTGTTGTTTGAAGTCCAGGCGGTCGGCGCAAGTGGGCTCGAACCACGCCGGCGTGACGAAATCCGAGACCAGCACGCCGTCGATGAAATATCCGAGGTTGTCCGCCTCGACCGCATCGCAAACTTCGAGCGCATAGATTTTGCTGTCGCTGCCGACGGCGCACCAGTTGATCCACGGATCGGCCAGCATTTCGAGAAGTTCGTGGCTCAGGGTCGCGGTCCAGGATGACCCGCTGTCGAGGTCGAGCTTGGCAAAGATTTTTCCCAGCGGTGATCCCTGGCTTGTCAGCTCGTGATAGCCAAGCGCGCCCGCCTGATCGGGATTATCGACCACCGCGATCTGCCACCAATCCGCAGCGAGCGGCTGATCGTTTGCCAGGAACGCGAGTGTGCAGTCCAGATCCCAGTAAGCATGGAAGTCGTTGCTTACTTGCTTTTGCAGCGCCGGAAGAGTCGCCTCCACCTGTGCATCCGAGAGACAGGTCGAGGCATTGGTAATTGCAATGATTGGCAGGGACATGAGAACTCCAAGTGAAATTGGGTTATGCGTCTTCCGTCATCCGCCGTCGGTCGTCGGCAAGATCGAGACCGCAAAGTCGCGCGGTGCTTATCTAGTGAGCGCTGAGGACCGAAGACCGAAGGCCGACGACCGGAAAGGATCTATCGCAACGCACTCGCCGCAAATACCGCGTCCAGTGCAGCATTGCCGGTAGGCGCACAAACCTGCTGGTTCCATTGCTTCTTCAAATCTTTCGCATGGAGAAGCGGGCGTGAGAATGTTTTTCGCGTCGTCGCAGGGGTGGCTTGGGGCATCAAGGCCGCGAAGCTGTTCACGGTGGTCAGTATCAGATTCACCGCGGCCGCGATACGGGCAGAAAGTGTGGCATTGGAAATATGGGCCGACTGCAGCATCGTCGGCAGGTTCTGATTGAGATCAGAAATAGCGGCCTGAAGTTTTTGCAACGTGGTAGGGCTCGGGCTGGCTTTGTATTCGTTGTACAAAGTTTGCAGCAAATTTAAATCGCGGCTAGCCTGCGCCGAAATGTTCTGGATCACCGCAGTATCTGCTGCGCTGGCTTGTTGTCCTGCGGCCAAAGTAGTCACGAGAGTAGCGATGTTCAGCGCCATCTGGGTGAGCACCGGCAGGTCCTGCAAAGCTGTGTTGATCCATTGCGCGCTGCATCCGGTGGCGGCGAGTGCGATCGCCAGCGCCAGAGCAAGAAGAGTTTTCGATTTAGAATTGATTTTCATAGTTTCTCCATGGGAAGTTGGTAATGCGTTTGGTCCTTGGTCGTTCGTCGTTGGCTTTAATTCATCAGCGTGCGGCGAGCTTACGAGTACCGGCGAACGACGCACGACCAACGATCCACGACGGTTCTAATGAAATCCTTCGACGACTACCTTCGCGATGCCGAGCAAGCACACGGTCACCTGTGCGCGGGTCAAGTGCTCGGCGTACGGATGGCAATGCTGGGCCTGCAGAAGTTGGGGATCGACGATCCTCAAGGCGCAGACCGCAAACGTCTGGTTACGTTTGTTGAGATTGACCGCTGCGCAACCGATGCGGTTGCGGTTGTAACTGGCTGCCGTCTTGGCAAGCGCGCGCTGAAGTTTCGCGACTGGGGCAAAATGGCCGCGACGTTTGTTGACGTGAACAGCGGCCGCGCCATTCGCATCGCTGCGAAAGAATCGTCAAAGGCGCTGGCCCGGCAAGATGCACCCCGAGATCGAAACCAAAAACCAGCAACAGATGCTGGCTTATCGCGAAATTGCAGACGACGACCTGTTCACCACGCAATGGGTGAAAGTTGATTTGCCTCCGGAAGAATTTCCCGGATACAAAGGCGAACGAATTGTCTGTGATGTTTGCGGCGAAGGAATTAACTTTCGCCGCGAAGTTCGCCGCGACGGCAAAATGTTATGCCGAAGCTGCGCGGGCGATCGTACTATCAGCTCTAAGCTGGCGTGGGCGAAGGCGCCCTCGCCCGTAGAATTCGAGATTACGCCGCTCTTTCGTAAGCGTTCGCGACCCGCAGAATCGTGCTCTCCTCGAAGTGCTTTCCAAAAACCTGCATGCCGATCGGAAGTGTTTCTTTCGTTGTGCCGACAGGAATCGAAATCCCCGGAATGCCGGCCAAATTTGCAGTCACGGTGTAAATGTCAGCCAAATACATCGCCAGCGGATCGTCAACTTTTTCGCCCAGCTTAAACGCCGCCGTCGGGCACGTCGGCGCGACGATCGCATCCACTTTCTTGAATGCATCTTCAAAGTCGCGCGTCAGCAGCGTGCGCACGCGTTGCGCTTTCAAATAGTAAGCGTCGTAATATCCCGCACTCAGCGCATACGTTCCCAGCATGATGCGGCGCTTCACTTCTGCTCCGAATCCGTGATCGCGGGTACGGCGATACATATCGGAAAGCGATCGAACATCTTTTGCGCGAAATCCGTAACGCACTCCGTCAAAACGCGCCAGGTTCGAGGAAGCCTCAGCGGTTGCGACCAGATAATAAGCCGGGATCGCGTACTTGGTATGAGGAAGCGATACTTCAACGATCTCGCATCCGAGCTTAGCTAGTTTCTGAATCGCAGCTTCAATCGCGCTCCGTACTTCAGCGTCCAGTCCTTCGCCCAAATATTCTTTGGCGACTCCGATCTTCATGCCCTTGATTGGCTTGTCGAGTTCAGCCACGTAATCCGGCACCGGAAGTTCCGCGGAGGTCGAATCCATGGGATCGCGCCCGGCAATAATGCCCAGCATAATCGCTGCATCCTTCACAGTTTTTGTTAGCGGGCCAATGTGATCGAGCGATGATGCGAATGCGATCAGACCATAACGCGATACGCGCCCATAGGTCGGCTTCAGCCCCACTACTCCGCAGAACGAAGCAGGCTGTCTGATTGACCCCCCGGTGTCGGAGCCCAAAGTCGCAACCGCCATGTCTGCCGCCACCGCCGCCGCCGATCCGCCCGAGGATCCGCCGGGCACGCGGCTGAGATCGCGCGGGTTGTGCACCGGTTTGAACGCAGAATTTTCGTTTGATGACCCCATGGCAAATTCGTCGCAATTCAGCTTGCCCAACACGACGGCGCCTGCCGCTTCGAGTCGCGCGACTGCAGTGCAATCGTAAGGCGGAACATAGTTACCCAGAATCTTCGATCCGGCTGTAGTGCGCACGCCTCGTGTCACCATCACATCTTTGATCCCCACCGGCACGCCGGCGAGCGGCGGCAACTTGGCGCCTTTGTCCGCCAGTCGATCGATTTGCGCCGCCTTCTCCAGGCCGCGCTCGTGCGAAAGAATCAGATAAGCGCCGATCTTCTGATCGTCAGTTTCGATTTTTGCGTAGAACGCCTCTGCCAGCGCGAGTGCGCTGGTTTTGCGCTCGGCAACAGCAGACCGGGCAGAGTCGATAGTGAGGCCGGTGAGGTCCATGTCAGAACGAGTCAGAAGTAAAAAATCAGAATTTCTACTAAAGCGAAGTCAGAAGTAAGAAGTCAGAATTAAAATTCAACACCGGCAGAACACTTCTGCATTATCTTTCAATAACTTTCGGCACTTTGAAAAAAACGCCGTCGCCGTCGGGAGCGTTCGCCAGCGCCACATCAGTCGCAAACGATTTGCGCAAGCCTTCTTTCACATCCTCACGGCTGGCATAAGCAAAACGCTCGCTGCCCTTCTTCGATTCGTCCACGCCATAGCGGTCAGAGACCTGCGCCATGGGCGGAACGTCTTTGGTGTCGAGCGCGTTCAAAGAATCCACATGGCCGAGAATCGAGTTCAAATCTCGGACCATGCGAGTGCGTTCCTCTGCGCTCAATTCCAAATTAGCCAGATCCGCAACGTAATTAACGTCTTTGTCGGTAACTTTCATCAGAAGTCAGAATGCAGAAGTTAGAATTCAGAAGTTGGAGTGCAGGAACGTTGGAAGACTCTACGCCTTTACTTCTGCATTCTTTCTACTTCTGCCTTTTCTTTGCATTCCTGTCCGGGCAGTACAAACTCAATTCGGCTGATCTCAGCCGGCGAATAACGGTTCACCGCGAACAGATACCGGTTTCCTAAGTGCCGTAACTCCGAGCGCCAGCCCGCGTCCGGCACTTCGATCCACAAAATTCCTGCGCGAAAACTCACCGCTCGGGTGCGTGCAGCCACAGCCGAGCCGCAGGCCAAAGGCCAGGCGAGCATTGGGCCGTCAGGCGCAAGTAGCAAGCTGCGAGCGACAACTTTCTCCAGCGTTCCGGCGAGCGATTCCATGGGAAGTTGTGATTTTAGCATCGCAGGCAGACCGTTCTCTGGGTACAAAAAAGCAAAGGCGCCCGCTCAGGACGCCGTTCGCATACGCCTATTTTCAGAATAGCAATTCGGAAGGGGTGATTGTGCCATGTTTTCGAATTTTATTTTTGGATTGCTTTGTGCAGCTTACAAAGAATTCGACGTTTCAGGGGGCTTGACAAGAGTTTTCCACAGGTCGCCTCCGAAACGTCTTATCGGATCATTTCCGCCGCCAGCGCACTCCTTCTTTGGTTTGCTCGATCACGATCCCATTGGCGGTAAGCTCGGCGCGAATTGAATCCGACCCTGCGAAATTCTTGGCCGCCCGTGCCGCCTTCATTTCTTCGATTTTCTGATTGACCTGTTCGTCAGACAGCGCGTTCGATCGCAAAGCGTCGAGCAGTTCCGGACTGATGTCCTTTTCCCGGCCCTCAGCCTTGGCCCAATTCGCAACCTGCTGCATCTTGGCGGCGTCATCGTCTTTCAGGACGGCAAAAATTTCGTCGAACTGATCGAGAGTCGAGACCAGCGGCTTGACGTCATCCTGCTTCATGCCGCCGGAATCGATGGCGGCATTGGCGACTCGCACCATATCGAAAATCGCAGCCTGCGCCTGGGCGGTGTTCAGGTCTTCGTTCAGTGCTTCGCGGATACGCGCAGAACTGTCGTTGGCCAGCGTGGTCAGGTTCAGATCTGAGCCGGCAGGGAATTTTCCGGTGACCAGCCGCTGACGAAAATTGCGTAGACGTTCGACCGATGCGGCCGCCTGCTGCAATCCGCCAAAGGTGAAGTTGAGCTGATGGCGATAGGGAACCGACGCGAGCAGATATCGGATCGACGATGGCTTGTGGCCTTTCAGCACCAGATCGCGCAGGGTAAAAAAATTCCCCAGGCTCTTGGACATCTTCTCGCCTTCAACCAGCAGAAAGCGTGCATGAAACCAATACTTCACAAAAGGCTTGCCGGTAGCCGATTCTGACTGCGCGATTTCGTTTTCGTGATGCGGGAAAATCAAGTCTTCGCCGCCCGCATGCAGATCAAAACTGTCGCCGAGTTCCTCCATCGACATGACCGAACACTCAATGTGCCAGCCCGGACGCCCTTGCCCGATCTTGCTCTCCCACGAAGTTTCCCCTGGCTTCGGAGCCTTCCAAAGCGCAAAATCACGCGCGCTGTCTTTCTCGTATTCGTCAACATCGACGCGCGCCCCGTCCTCCATCCCGGCGAAATCTTTCTTGGAAAGCTTGCCGTACTCGGGAAATTTCGCGATGCGAAAATAATAGGAACCGTCATCGGTGCGGTAGGCAAATCCCTTCTCAACCAGCTTGGCAATGAAGTCAGCCATCTCGGCAATGTGGTCAGTGGCATGCACCAGTTCGGGCTGCTCGATATTCAAAGCCCCCGCGTCCTCAAGAAATGCACCTTCGTATTTCGAGGTGAACTGCTTCAGTGGGACCCCAGCCTGCGCGGCATTGCGAATAATTTTGTCGTCAACGTCAGTAATGTTCATCACGTGACGCACGTCGTATCCACTCTGACGCAAAAAGCGACGCAGAATATCCACCGCGACAAACGTGCGGAAATTGCCGATGTGGCCGTAGTCATACACCGTCGGCCCGCAGGCATACATGCGGACTTGCTTGTCCTCAATCGGCTGGAACTCCTCAACTTTGCCGGAAAGTGTATTGAACAGGCGAAATGGCATGGTGTGAAAAGAACTTCAATTCTAGGGGTGGGGAAGAAAAAGGGTCAAACGGAAGAAGGGTTGGGCAGGGATGCACAAAGATTCATCGGTAGGAGTTTTGTAGTGCAAATCGCCTATTTACAACAACGTTATTTTCGGTCATATGGACGGTTCTCGGAGCCAAAATGCAAGATGGTCTCCGCTGGCGAAGTTCGGGAGCAGTTGCGCAGAGCGGCACGGATCCCAGAAAGAGTCGCGGTGACGATTGTGATTTGAGAAACAGCTGGGCCGATTCATTCCAATTATGCGGCGACATCGCCTGTGCAACATCACTTGCCTGCGGAGACTGTGATGCCAGATTCCTCACCTGGTTCTGGCACAGGGCGCATGAAATAGTACTTGCCCGCTTCTTCTGCGGAAATCGGAGCACCCAGTAAAGAAGTAGCGTATCCCAACACTGGGTCGGTCTTGTTCGCTAAGCTGCGACCGCTAGGCCCCACCGCAATGTCGGGAATCACACCGGTACCTTCTAGCCGCTGACCATCGCTCATCACCAGATCTGCCACTGTTACTTCGATTCCAAAAACGAAGTATGTCGCAATACCGCGAATTTCAGCCAAATTGCGAAATACCGCTTCCATGACCTTGCCGGCAGTGACATCACCCACTATCTTGCCGCGTTTTTCGAGTTGCACAACCCGAGCGAAAATTTCCGAAGCAGATGCAGAGTTGCTATCAACTAGAACCAAAAGCTGACCGCTGAACGCCCGATCTCCATTGCTTTTGGCCATGCGGTCCTTACGCTTGTTCCTTGTAATTTCAGTGTCGATCTTTACGTCGTGATTAAAAAAATAGCTGGTTAAGCGTGCTTCTGTTTCGACTGCACCCCCACCATTACCTCGCAGATCGAGTATTAACTTCTTGTGCCCTGCCGCCTCATTCATCATTTTGTCCACGATTCCTGGCTCGGTCATAAAAGTGTAGAGCTTGCAGGCGATGAGGTCCTCATTCACGGCGTGACACTTGAAAGGATTAGATTTCAGGTCTGGCAAGTTCTTTTCTAGCTTGGAGCGTCGCTCGTGTTCCCGCTCTTCATCCTTTGGTGTAAGGACGCGGGACTTCACGAAAATTGTCCTTGAACTTTCATTAGCGTCCTGCACCGTCAATTTCACTACAGGTTCCGGCTCTAACCTGTACAAAAGATACTCTATCTTCCATAACGTATCGCGAGTTGGAGGAATGTTAGCCACAGATATGGCAACATCCCCGTCCTTCAATCCCTGTGCTTCCGCATCACTGCCGTGCTTCACATTAACAACGTGACAGACATTCCCAACCATCTGCAGCGAAAATCCGTATTCCATTCGGTTGTAATGCATTGGCGGTATGAAAATAGTGTGGGAGTCGTTCAGGTCAAGCACTGCTTGGGCAATGACTCTAAAAATCTGAGCGTTGGTCTGGAGCTCTTTGATTCGCTCTTTGGCAGCCCGGAATCGTTCATCGAGATCAATCCCATGGAACGAGGGATCATAATATTGTTCTGTAAGTACCCGTTGAATATCAGTGAGCATCTCCAGCCCGCGCTGACGGTTTATTTTGGCGTCGAGAGGTGATTCTTGTTGTGACAGAGCAAATACAGTTCCTAGCAGAAGGTAAAACGCGGCGGCCAAAAAACAACGCAACGTCGTGCCGCCAACAGGTTGGAGCTTAAATTTGACGAGGTGTGAAGACGCTTTCAGCATCTTGTCCAAGAGTATAGAGCTGAAATTCCGAAGAAGGGGTTATCACCATTATTCCGAATCGAGTGGATTTTCAGAGGTGGGATATTAACGTGCAAAATTTGGCGCGCAACAAAAGATACTAGCATTTAGCGCGTCCCGCCGCGTCGCCACAGTTGGTAAAAACGCCATTAGCCTCTTTGACCCCTCACGCTAGAAAGGACTACGAAATGCGAAAAGGCTTCACCAGAAAACCACAACCGGACGCGCCCGCGACGCTAACCAAGAACTACATCACGCCGAGCGGGCTGCAGCGCCTGAAAGATGAGCACCGGTTTCTGCTCTCCCGGGAACGGCGGGCTGGCCCACCCTCGGCGCCATCACTAAACCTCGGCTGCCCCACCCTTTGCGGTTTTCAAAGGGTGGGTACCACGGATGTCGGCATCTTGAGACTACTCCCCTTACATCATCCTCTCAGCTCGGGGGCAGGCTGGCCCACCCTCGGCGTCATCACTAAACCTCGGCTGCCCCACCCTTTGCGGTTTTCAAAGGGTGGGTACCGCGGATGTCGGCATCTTGAGATTGCTCCCCTCACATCATCCTCTCAGCTCGGACACCGGGAAAATCTCGTCGTGCAATCTGTCGGGTTCCCATCCTTTCGCAAAGAACGCGAAAGGATGGGGCAGCCTCAACTTGTGGTTGCGCAAAAGGGTCGGCCAGCCCCCTGCGGCAGATCGATGGGATTCGGGACGGACGAGACGTTGCTCACTAAATCGGCAAATGCGGGGCGACGAGGCTGACGAACTCTCGCGATGTGATGACCTTGGTATTTTTCCAGAATCTTGGGAAGTGCCGCTGGTTGCCGGTGATCAGGTAGTCGGCGCGGGCCGCGTCCGCGCACTCCAGAAACTTATTGTCTTCTGGATCGCTCGTGACTTCCAGCTTGTATCGCGGGTGTACCACTTGGACCCGGTTTCTCACTAACTGAAGCAACTGCTGTTGTCGCCCTTTTGTGATCTTCAGGGCTGGCCGTGCGAGCACACTCCGGTACTCCGCAAGGATTTCCCGCGAGACGTACATACGCGCAGGCTTTGTCAGTGCCAGCAGGAATACGGTGCGTTGCAGTCCGTAAGGACGCAGAGCCGCCGACACCACAATATTCGTATCGATGACGACACGAAGCGGAAGCATTATCGCTTTGTAGCGCGACGGGCGGCTGCGATTTCGCGGTCAATCTGCCGGGAGGTGAGTTTGTCCGTACCCTTGCGGACTGACTCCTCCCCAATCAAGCGCAGGATTTCAGGCTCTGGGGCGGCCAGGCGGACGTAGTCCCGAATACTCAAAAGCACCGCCTGCGGAGCGCCGCGCTTCGCGATGACCAGCGACTTCCGCTCTTCCGACACCCGCCGTAACAATTTTCCGAAATTGCTGCGGGCGTGCAGGGCAGAAACTACATTTTGGCCGTTTTTAGTGGTTTGCAGCATACTCTACAGTTCAACGTAATGAACTGTACACTTCATTTTACCGCATCGAGTCAAGTCCGGGGGCAGGCCCAATCTAAAAGGGAGGCTTCTTCCACTTTACATGGGGGCGGGCTGGCCCACCCGCGGCGCCATCACTAAACTTCGGTTGCCCCACCCTTTGCGGTTTTCAAAGGGTGGGCACCACGGATGTCGGCATCTTGAGACCACTCCCCTCATCCTCTCAGCTCGGACACCGGGAAAATCTCATCGTGCAACCTGTCGGGTTCCCACCCTTTCGCAAAGAACGCGAAAGGATAGTGCAGCTTCAACTTGTGGTTGCGCAAAAGGGTGGGTCAGCCCCCTCCCGGAAATCGCTCCGTGGATTTCCCGCTACAGCGGAAGATATAATTCGCGCGTGCAACAACCCACGCGGTATGTAATGGCGCTTCGCGTTTCCAAAGCGTTTCTCGTTTTTGCAATCGCACTTTTCTACACGACTCTGGTCCTAAACAACGTTACGGATTACGGCTCCAACTATCAGTTTGTCCGCCACGTCCTGATGATGGACTCAACCTTTCCGGGGAACCATGTCATGTGGCGCGCCGTCAATGCGCCGCTGGTACATACGGTCTTCTACATCGGCATCATCGGCTGGGAATCAGTCACTATGCTTCTATGCTGGTGGGCCGGGGTTCGGTTGCTGAAATCGTATGGTGGTGCGGACAGGGCGCAATTCGCCGCTGCACAGAACGTCGCCGTGATTGCCCTGACGACGAGCCTGCTGATGTGGTTGGTGGCATTCCTTGATGTTGGGGGCGAATGGTTTCTAATGTGGCAGTCGAAAATATGGAATGGGCAGGAAGAGGCATTCCGCATGTTTACCATTGTCGGTGTGGTGTTTTTGATTGTGGTGCAACCCGAGCCAACTCAAGATTAGTCGGCGATTAGGTGCGCTCGCTGGATTCGCCCTGGAAAGACTACGAGATGCGAAAAGGCTTCACCAGAAGACCACAACCGGACGCGCCCGCGACGCTAACCAAGAACTACATAACGCCGAGTGGGCTGAAGCGCCTTAAAGATGAGCACCGGTTTCTGCTCTCCAGGGAACGACCGGCTGTGGTGGAGGTGGTGGCGTGGGCTGCCGGCAACGGCGATCGCAGTGAAAACGCCGACTATCAGTATGGCAAGCGGCGGCTGCGGCAGATCGATGGGCGGATTCGCTTTCTCACCAAGCGAATCGAAGCCGCGGAAGTGGTGGACCCGGAAGCTCCGAGAGCGGGGCAGGCGGCGACCAGGGCATTCTTCGGAGCGACCGTGCGCTATGCCAATGCCGCGGGAGCCGAGCGTGTGGTGAGCATCGTGGGCACCGACGAGGTCGATCTCGACCGCAACCACATCAGTTGGGTGTCACCGCTGGGGCGCGCGTTGATGAAGTCGGCGGCGGGCGACGACGTAGTCCTGCAATTGCCGGGCGGTACAGAATACCTGACGGTGCTGGATGTGCGTTACGAGCGCATTTCCGTGGAACCGTTCCGCGAACCACCCGGATCCGAGGCCTCGGCAAAGAAACTCCCTCGCCGACGCTAACCCGCCCGACATGAAACCCTTCGAGCAGTACGCAACGCCGTGAAACCGGCGTCTGAAAAGGTAGATCCAGCTGTTCTGAGGCGCAACGACTGGATGCGCAACAACTGAAATCACCCCGCCATCACACGGCTTTGATCGACCGCACGCATTCTTTTCCCCACCAGATAGACGTAGTGCAGCGCCGAAATAATGGTCAGAAAAAATGTCGCGCGCAGGAAGCCGATGCGGGCCGTCGCAACCCACCGGACATGATCGAATTGCCACAGCATCACAAAAATGACAGCAGCAACTTGAGCGAAGGTGTTGGCTTTGCCGAAAATGCTGGGCCGAAAATCGCGCAATCCGGCGATGGTGTAGAGGACAGCGCTCACCGCGAGAATGCAAATGTCACGGCTGAAGACCACAACTGTAAACTTCCACGGAATCTGGTGCACGATGGAGAGCACCAGAAACGTCGTGCTGAGGAGCATCTTGTCGGCAATAGGATCGAGATATTGCCCGAGCAAAGTTTGCTGATGAAGGGTGCGTGCCAGCAGTCCGTCAAGGCCGTCACTGAGCCCGGCAAACAGAAACAGGATGAGCGCGCCGCGATAGTGTCCCTCGACCAGCTTGATCACCACGAACGGCAGGAACGCCATGCGCACCAGCGTGAGCTGATTGGCCGCGGTGAGAATTTGCGAAAACCTTAGTCGCCGTTGCCCGGCGGCAGTTTTCGGCGAAGGCATGGTCGTGGGCACGAAGAAATTGTCGCCGGGACGGATAGAGCTTGGCAACTCAATACTGAGCGTACTCAGCGATTAAAGGCTTTAGCTTTTTTAGAAATAATGCGCGTGTGGTGAAGTCGCTAAGAGAAAAGCTTTTAATCGCAAAGATCGCAGAGACGGACGCAAAGATCGCAAAGTGACCGGAGCTGCAACCAATTTTAGTTATTTTTATTGAGTGCTTTTGTGGAAGCGGCCCCTTAAATCTTGCTTCATGTCAGATAGAGGCGGCCGTTGGAAGTTTTGTGCTGAAGGTTGGCCGCCAACTGATCGATGTCCGAGGGCGCCAGCTGTCCACTGGAATTGTCGAGAAACGGAGCGCGGTTGGTCCCCACCGCATCGCGGCGCAATTGCACCAGCAATGCCTGTACAGCAGCAGGATCAAATCGTAGCGGTGTGTTTCTCACGATCTCGCTAAGCGTTGCGCCCAGAGAAATTCGTTCTCGGTATGGCCGCGCGCTGGTCATGGCGTCAAACGTGTCGGCCAGGCCCACGATTCGCGCCTGCATGGGAATTTCTTCGTTCAGCAGGCCATCGGGATAACCCGAGCCGTCAGCGCGTTCATGGTGCCAGCGTACAACTTCGGGGACGAAGGGCCAAGGGAACTGAACCCCGGTCACAATCTGATGTCCGACAGTTGTATGGTCGGCCATCTCGCGAAATTCTTCGGCGTCGAGCACCGTGGGTTTTCCGAATAGCCGTTTATCGACAGCAACTTTACCGATGTCGTGCAGATAACCCGCAGAACGTACCGCGGCGACATCGTTTGAATCGAGGCCCAGCGCATCGCCGATCGCGGCAGCGTACTTTCCTACCCGCAGCGAATGCCCGTGAATGTTTACGTGCTTCACATCGATGGCGTTGGCAAAGGCTTCGAGGGTATTGTCATAAAACCCATGCAGGGAAGCCATGAGACGGAGATTGTCCGCAACCCGCTGGGTTAGAGTTTGCGTTAATGCATGGTTGTGCACTGACAATGCCACGTAATGACACAACAGATCCAGATACTGCAAGCTCTCTTCGTCATACAACGCGTCGCTCTCACGGCGGCCCAGCGCGACTGCGCCTACCAGTTTTCCTGCCACTTTCAGGGGAGCCACGCATCGGAAAAGTTCAGGCGCGACATTGCCGTTGGCGCTGAGAAAAGTGTCATAAGAGGACTGCGCCAGCAGCACCGCGCCTTGGGTGGTGGTCAACGCATGCACGTGCCGTGGCAACAGAGGAATGACTGAAGGTTCGGGGATCAGCGCGAATCCCTTGGCGACGATCGAATTCAGCATGGCCGGTTTTTCGATGAAGACGAACAACACGCCTTCACGCGCGCCGGTAGAATGCATCAGCGCGGAGAGCATGATGTCCGCCGTCTGCGCGAAGTCCCGCTCCGCCGTCATCTCGGGTCCGAGATCGGAGAGCATGGCAACCGTGCGCAACAGGCGCCGGAAATTTTCGTTGGGCGCTGCCACTCTTGCCAGAGAGCAATCGACCCAGAGCAATTTGAGAGTACCATGCAGCGAAGTTATTGCAGCAGCGGGAGTTGTTAGTTAGTTTGGTGCGGCAAAGTGCGCTTGTTAACATGAATCGCATGAAAAATTGCGCGGCCATTTTTGTTTTTTTAATTTTGATTTGTGCTTCTTCGTTGGCCTGGGGACCGGAGGGCCATCGCATCGTCGGCGACATTGCCGAGACGCGACTCAATACAACTGCGCGGCTGCGGGTGAAGAAATTGTTGGGTAACGATGATCTGGCCGCGGTGGCAGTTTGGGCGGATGAAATCAAGGGTGAACGCCCGGAGACTTACGGATGGCACTTTGTCGATATTCCGAAAAATGCAGCCGGCTTTTCCGAGAGCCGCGATTGTTATCGGCCGGATGAAAAGCATGCTTACACGCTGCAAGACCACCACAACTGCGTGGTCGACCGAATCACGATGTTCAAGCGCGTACTGGCTGACCGGAATGCGCCCAGGCAGGACCGCATCGAAGCGCTGAAATTCCTGGTGCACTTTGTCGGCGACGTTCACCAACCAATGCATGCCATCAGCGAGGCGCGCGGGGGAAATGATATTCATGTATCCGAATTCGGTTCGATCCAGTGCGGAAAATATCCGTGCAATCTGCACTTCGCATGGGACGCGGGATTGATTGAACACACGGGCATTTCAGAAAAGCCGTACGTAGCGCGACTCAATAAGTTGATCGCCAGCCGAAAGCTGAGCATTCAAGGGGGTGGTACTCCCGCGCAGTGGGCCAGCGAATCTTTTTTGTTAGCCAAAAGAGTCTGGCTGAACGATGGCGGCGCGGTCGACGAAACCTACTTCGAAAATGATATTGGTATTGTGAACCGGCGTCTCGCCCTGGCAGGAATCAGGCTCGCTCGGTTGATCAATCAGGCTTTGGGGAGATGACGTGGATCATGCCGCGGGCTTGGTAGTCCGTCGATTGACCATCACAAAGCCCAATCCGAACATGAACAGGGAAAATAAAACCAAAGTCGCGAGTGACGCTGCCAGAGAATTTTGGTTTGTCGGATAGAGCAATTGCCGCAGTGCCTCCACGCCGTAAGTGAGAGGATTGATTCGCATCAACACACGCAGCCACACCGACGCGCCGGAGATGGGGAACATCGCGCCCGACAGCAGCCAGAGCGGAATCAGAAACAAATTGATGATCGCGTGAAAGGCTTGCGTCGAATCCATTGGCCATGCGATGGCGAAGCCTAGCGCAGTAAGAGCGAACGAGACCAGGAAAATAGTCAGAACGATCAGCGCGAAGTCAGTGAGGCCGATATGCACTCCCACCAGCGGCGCGAACACCAGAAAAATCAATCCTTGAATTGTGGACAGAGTAGTCCCGCCCAAAACTTTGCCCAGCACGATGGCAGAACGCGAAACCGGCGCGACCAGGACCGACAGCAAGAATCCCTCTTTGCGATCCTCAATTACTGACATCATGGTAAAAATCGAAGTGAACAGCACAATCATGATCAGCGCGCCGGGATAGAAATACTCCAGGTAGTTCTGGTTGCCGTTTGCGCCGGAGCGGAATGAAGTGCCAAAGCCCGAGCCAATCGCGACCCAAAAGAGAATGGGCGATGCGATTACACCTACAACTCGCGAGCGTTGGCGATAGAAGCGGACAACTTCCCGTAGCCATAGCGTAAAAGCAGGCAGCAGGATTTCGTTGCGGGTTTCCGAAGCCGTGATAGGCAGTGCAGTGCTGTTTGCAGCCATTAAAAAATCTTCCCGTCCGTTAATGCTTGCGTGCTTTGGATTTGGGCACACTCTCAGTAGTTGGCAGACCTTCGGTCCAAAACCGGTGTCCGGTGCGCTTGATAAACACATCTTCCAGGCTGGGCTTGGCGATTGATACGGCATCGATCTCACCCGGAAAGGCTTCCACCACATTGGTCACGAAGCGATGCGCCTGGTCTTTCTCGATGCGCACCTGGGTTCCGACCACGTGAACATCGACATTGAATCGCGAACGAATCCGCATTGCCAGCGCCTCCGGATCCTTCGCTTCGAGCACGATTACATCTCCACCGATTTCGCGCTTCAGTTCAGTCGGCGTGCCCAGCGCAACCAGCTTGCCTTCATTCAGGATCGCCAATCGATCACAACGCTCGGCCTCTTCCATTAAATGAGTAGTTACCAGCACGGTGACTCGCTCCTCATCGCGCAGAACGCTCAGGTACTGCCAAAGATCGCGCCGCGCGCCGGGATCGAGACCCGTGGTCGGTTCATCGAGTAGAAGAACCCGCGGCCCGTGGAGAAGACCTTTGGCTAGTTCCAGGCGGCGCTGCATTCCCCCGGAAAATGTTTCGGCGCGGTCCTTGGCCCGATCAGCAAGACGTACGCGTTCCAAAATCTCTTTGATTCTTGTGCGCAACGCGGAACCGTGCAATCCGTAAAGATGCCCCTGATGCTGCAGGTTTTCAGTCGCCGTTAGTTTCAGGTCAATGCTTTGGGCCTGGAACACCACGCCAATTTCCCGGCGCAACTGGCTCGGATCTTTGGCCGCATCGTGACCCAGGATGACGGCTTGCCCTGCGACCGGAACCATCAGCGTAGAAAGAATTCGAAACATCGTCGTTTTGCCGCTGCCATTGGGACCGAGTAAACCAAAAAGCTCCGCGGGTCGCACGTCGAATGAAACCCCATTCAGCGCCCTGCGATTGTCGTAGCGGTGCACGAGTTCGCGCACGGAAATCACTGGAGAGATTATGTGGTCTTCCGTGGGAATAGATCCCGCTAGCGTGGAGGCAGACATGTGAGAGGTCAAAGCTTATTTTACGACGAGCGCGTCTGCGGCGAGAAATCGCCTGCTGGGCGGGAAGGCACGATCGGTCTGGCCGCGGCCGGTGCATTCTTCTGCGCCGCGGGCGAATACCTCCACACCTGCAGCGTCAGAACCGCGGTGGTAGCCAGCAGCAACGCTCCGACAGCGACGTGAGTGACGGTCGCAATCACCATGGGAAATTCCGGCTGAGGCGCGCCTATGCTCCAGACCAGACGAGTGAAGAAGGCCGCGAAGCCAAGGCACAGCTGCAATACCAAGATGAAGAGCAGCAGCACTGCAGGACGGCGAACCGCGTCGACTCCGGAAAATTGCGTGATCGCACGAACACCAGTCCAAGTCAGAATCAAAGCGACGGTCACCGCGTTCAACACATGCGGCCACCACGGTAACCCCTGATGGCGGAACAGTGCGCCCAGGATCAGTTGCACGTAGAGAATAACAATCGAGAGCAGGCCCAGCATAAGCAGGGTCGGGCGATGATCATCAATCGTCGCGGCGGCCGATTGCTCCACCCACTTGCGCCCGCTGAAGACCGCGATCAAAACCGCGATGCAAAAAAATGTCTGCGCCACGGCTGCATGGGCTGTTGAAATCGCCGGCGGAAGAAAATGCAAAACCGTCATCCCGCCTAAAACTGCCTGCACAATGATGGTGCCAAGCGCGCAAAAAGCCAGCACCTTCATCCAGCGTCGGCGATCGGCAAGCCACGTCCACAGCGCAATCGATGCGGTCAGAAGGATCGTGAAGCCCGCTATCATGCGATGGCTGTGCTCGTACCGGATACCACCAATCCACGGTGGCAATCGAAAAACGTGCCCGTAAGAAGTCGGCCAATCGGGAACTGACAGTCCCGCGTCGTTACTGGTGACCAGCGCGCCGGCGATGATCAAAATGAAAGTCGCGCACGCGGTGAATACAGCGAAGCGGTGAAACCCTGGATTAAAAGGGGTTGGATCGGACTTCAAGTTGCTCCTCCGAACGCGCCATTCTAACAGAGTCGAAAAAGTTCGCTAGCTCCGCGGATGAGCGCGAAAATTACTGCATGGCTGCGATTACCGAATCGGCAAACTCTGACGTGCCGGCTTTGCCGCCAACATCTTTAGTCAGCTTCTCACGGTCGCGATAGACATTTTCCAAGGCATTGCGGATTTTAAGCGCGGCATCGGGCTCGCCGATGTGCCGCAGCATGAGCAGTGCCGACCTCAGAAGCGCTGTTGGATTCGCTAGATTTTTACCGGCGATGTCGGGAGCGGAGCCGTGGACGGCTTCGAAGATGGCGCAATGCTCGCCGAGATTGGCGCTGGGAACAAGCCCGAGGCCGCCTACGAGTCCCGCGCACAGATCCGAAATAATGTCGCCGTAAAGGTTTTCCATTACCATCACGTCGTACTGGTACGGATTCATGACCAATTGCATGCAGGTGTTGTCCACGATGTGCTCGCCGTAGGTGATTTCGGGATATTCCTTGGCCACATTGCGCGAGCAGCGCAAAAACAGCCCATCCGAAAGCTTCATGATGTTGGCTTTGTGAATGGAGTGGACTTTCTTGCGCTTGTTATTACGCGCGTATTCGAACGCAAAGCGGGCGATGCGGGTCGAAGCTTTTTCGGTAATGATCTTCAGGCTTTCAACTACCCCCGGAACAACCTCGTGCTCCAGTCCCGAATAAAGGCTCTCGGTATTTTCGCGAACAATTACTAAATCCACGTCGGGATAGCGCGTAGGAATGTGCGGAAGATTGCGCACCGGGCGAAAGTTGGCATACAGCTCGAACTGCTTGCGCAATTGAACGTTGATGCTGGCAAAGCCGCCGCCGATCGGCGTAGTTATCGGGCCTTTTAACGCAACGTGCGTGCGCTCGATGGATTCGGTCAGCGTCTTGGGAATGTATTCTTTGTATTTTTCGAACGCTTCGGCGCCGGCTTGAACGGTTTCCCATTCGAACTTCAGCCCGGTAGCTTCAAGAATGCGCACCACTGCTTGGGTTACTTCGCTGCCGATTCCGTCGCCGGGGATGAGAGTGATTTTGTGAGACATGAGAAATTCGTGTAAACCCAGGCGTCCACGCCCGGGCAATGTTCGTCAAGAATTGATCTACCCTCGCCCGGGCGGGCGTGGACGCCCGTCCCTACATGAACATCGTCACTACATGGGCTTTGCGGTACTTTTGACCTGTGGTTCTGCTTCTTTCGTTTTTAATAGATCCTTCAACTCCGCCATAAATTCCTGTACGTCTTTAAAGTCCAGATAGACCGACGCAAACCTTACGTACGCTACTTTGTCGTAGCGTCGCAGTCGGCTCATGATCAACTCCCCGACTTCGCTGGTCTTGCGCTCGCGCTCGGCGGATTCGATCACGAAGGACTCCGCGTCGTTCACAATCTGCTCCAATTTGCTGATCGGAACCGGACGCTTTTCGCATGCCCGCAACAATCCGTTCAAAACTTTTTGCCGATCAAATTTCTCGCGGCGGCCGTCTTTCTTCACTACCATGTAGGGAATTTCGTCGATGCGCTCGTAAGTGGTAAAGCGTTTCTGGCATTTCAGACACTCCCGCCGGCGGCGAATGGAATCGGCTTCCTTGCTTTCGCGCGAATCCACGACCTTGTCATTAGCAAAGCCGCAAAAAGGGCACTTCATAAGTTAAAGGTGAATCTTCATTGTATCAGCGGAAAAATTCTAACCACAGAGGGCACAGAGTTTCACAGAGGGAAAAGCCACAGAGGAACGTGATTCTGAGCCAATTCCTCTGTGCTATTTCTCTGTGTTCCTCTGTGGTTAAAGCTTTTCTTAGGAGCCTATGTTTTCTCTAACTCCTGCTTCTCGTGACTAGCCTTCGAAAGCTTGCGCAAAGATAAATGTCCCTGATGCGTAAATCCCAGGCCGACCGGAACGCAGGACATGAAGGTCACCAGCCACAACAAAATGCCGCAGCTGAGCGCGAGTTCAGGCGGAATGCCGTAGATCACTTGAAGCGCGCTGATTACCGCCAACTGACTTCCACCGCCAACTGCTGGCAACTGAACCACAGAGCCAATCATGCTGAAGCCCATTAATAGCAGGACGTGGGGAACGTCCATGTTCGCTAGGTGAGGACGGTCTCCGACTTTCTTGATACGTTTACGCTGGCGGAACAACCAGACATCACCTTGCATCGACCGGAGCGAATATCCTTTGCTTTGTAGCGCGCCATTGAGTGTCGCTACCGTGTCGTCTGAGAGCGGTTGCCCGGCGGTCTCCGGGAGGCTCGCCAGATCTGCGGTCTCAACATCAACGGCCGCCGGGCCTTGATCCAACGTTTCGCTCGGATAAGAGTGGGCTACCTCGCGATAAGCCAGAGCGATCATGAACCACAACACCAGCGAGATCGCGACCAGCTTTGCCAAAGATTTTGCGCCAGAAATTGTGTTGAGTCCTTCGCCGAAGGCGCGCACTTTTTGGTCCACCGTGTGCGCCATGCGAGTAGAAAATTTTGCGGTGAGGCGGTGGAGCAACTCAGCAACCTGATGGCCGCGCACCCGAACCAGAAACGCAAGAAAGCTGGCGAAGGCCACAATCGCACACAGAGCAATCGCGGCGAAACGAAACTTGGGCAGATAAGGGTTGACCCGAACAGCGGATGAAAAAAAGACGTCGATCGTCATCAGCACCGTAAAAGCGCCGATATCGAAAATACGCTCTACCGTCCAGACGCCCACTTGTGATGCGAACGGTAAGTCTTCTGAACGTGAAATCAAATACGGACGAATGAATTCACCCGGCCGGCCCAGTAATGCGAGCCCGGTGAATCCGATAAAAGTGGGTGGCACCATTTTCCAGGTGGAAGTTTTGCGAACCGGCTCCAGAAAAACTTTCCAGCGAAGCGCCCGCAAAACATAGGTCAGATAGATGAGGCCGATGGCGGCGGCAATGTGAAGAGGATCAACGTGACTGACGGTGCGAAAGCGCGCCCAATCAAAACGCCGCCAATGCTGCACCTGAAAATAAACCAGCAGCCCCAGTAGGGCCAGCACCACCGTGGTGGTCAGAAGTTGTTTTTTGTTCATCGGCGCAGGCGACTGATTACGGATGACTCCAGTGACAAGGTAAACGGGACTGATGATGGGGTCAATTGAGGGCCGGATTCTTCAGCGGGACGCAGACTCCGTCCCGGCAAGCGGTTTTGCGGCTGCGGTTTTAAGGATGTGCGATTTCGGTGTCGCCATTTTTGCAGTCTTTGCATCTTGGGTGGCGGATTTCGCTGAATGCGCAAGTGACGGATTTTGCGCGAGCTTCTTGCGGTTATAGTCGCGGATAATCTTCGCAACGTAGGTCTGGGTCTCGAAATATGGCGGTACACCGTGATACTGATCGACGCGACGGGATCCGGCATTGTAGGCCGCCAGAGCCTTGGGCACATCGTAGTTATATTTCTCAAGCAGTTCGCGTAAATACTTCGTTCCGCCTTCAACGTTCGCATTGGGATCGAATGAGTTCGCCACGCCGAGTTGCGATGCGGTCCCCGGCATCAACTGCATCAGGCCCTGCGCGCCCTTTCTAGAGACGGCGCGATTGTTGAAACCACTCTCGGCGCGAATCACGCTGTTGATGAAGTCGGGGTCAATCTGGTGCCGTTGGCCTGCGCCGTTCACCATTGCTTCCAAGCTCTCGCGATCGACGATTCGCTGCCCTCGTGCATTCAAAGATGAGGAACTTGCTAGTGTATTTAGTGAGTTCGATTGCGCCGGGTTTGCCGCTAAGGAAGCCGGAACCTGTGAAGTATTGTCGACTTCGAAGCGCTCAATCTGGTCGTTTGGGATCTCGATGTAGCCACTGGCGGAATCGCTCAAGTACAGCCGAGTGACCGTGCCAACAACTTGGCGACGTTCATGGCGGATCGAGTTTCCGTTGCGCAGAACGGCGAGGTCGGTTGCGCTTGAAAATGCGCCGCTCGCAACCAGAAAAATTGCTGATCCGAATTTGAGATTTAACCGCACGATGTAGTTAAACAACGGGCTCTCTCGTAAGTACTTGCTCGACCGCGGCCGCAACCCCATTTTCGTCGTTGGAACAAGTCACCGGCCAGCCACGAGACTTCAGCTCCTCACAAGCATTACTCATGATAAACGGCTGTCCGGCAAAGGCAAGCATCTCCAGGTCATTAAAATTGTCGCCAATGGCCATGACCTGTTCGCGCGGAATACCCCGGTAATCGGCCCATCTTTTAAGCGCATGGCCCTTCGAGCAATCGCGGTTCAACACATCCACAATACACAGATCGCGGGCCGAATACTCGGTTCGGACTACGGTGATTTGGTCCTTTATCTGTGCTGATTCAAGAGCACCCACTGCCGCTTGCATTCGGGCAATCGGGCCACAGAACATGGCCTGCACGGGATCAGCGACCAGCGCGTTTTCAATCGGCACGACGAATTCGATGTACTGCATGTTCTTTTCTAGCCAGTGTCGAATGCTGCTGGTGAGTTCGTCCATGCGCTCGAGCACCAGAGCGCCCTTGGATTCTTTGTCGAAGGTCACAACCATGTTGCCGCGAAACTCTTGCATTGCGGCACACAGTTCGAGACACGTAGCGGCAGGGAGCAGATCTCGATGAAATGCTTCACCCTGCAAAGAGCGGGTCACGGCGCCGTTGGAGCTGATCAACCACAAATCGAACCCAAGTTGTTGGGCGATGGGCAATGCAAAGGCGTGTCGACGGCCGGTGACCAGAATGACTTCAATCCCTTGCTGGTTGGCCCGCCGCAAGGCTTGCAGGTCCTTCTCGGATACGCGGAATTGGGAGTTCAGCAGGGTGCCGTCAATATCAACGGCAATCAGGCGAATGGGCGGAGTCACTAGGTGGATTTTAACAGCTGTGGTCAGCAGCCAGTGGAAAGTGGCTGATTGACCGCTGACGATGTCAGTAACTACTAGCCACTGACCACTTGCCACTTATCACTCCCCGATGCTTCTGCTATATTTCGCAAATCCATGGGGTTCCTTTACTCACTACTGTTTCCGTGGAACTTAGTTCTGCAGGCGATTGCGATTGTCCACTTCATCCGTCGCCGGCCTGACAACTACTGGCTATGGATCATCCTCATCGGCGGGTGGATCGGCGCGCTGGTTTATATCTTTGCTGAAGTTTTGCCAGACGCTGGGTTATTAAGACAAACGTTCAAAGGTTTTCCCCGGCGGCGCAGAATTCACGAACTTCAGGCCATCATTCTCGACAATCCCTCGGCGGGGAATTATGAAGAACTTGCCGACCTTTATCTAGACGAAAAGAAATTCGATCGCGCGCGTGAGTGTTATGACAAAGCGATCTCCTCGCGAACCGACTCGCCCGATCCGTTCTACCGTCGAGGAATCGCCGAAACTGAACTCGGAGATTTTCCGGCTGCCTTGCCTGACCTGGAGCGCGTAGTAGCTAAAGACCCGCAGTACGATTTTCACCGCGCCGCCGGTTTGTTGGCCCACGCATATGCCAAGACCGGCCAGATCGAAAAAGCTGACACGCTCTTTCGCCAGGCGACGCAAATCTCAACACTATCCGAGACCTATCTGAACTATGCAAGTTTCCTGGCCTCCCAAGGGCGCAATGCCGAAGCCCGTGTTTGGACGCAGCGCATTCTCGCCAAGAAACCGACTCTGCCCGGCTATCTCCGACGTCGCGAACGACCGTGGTTTCGGAAGGCCAAAGGCCTGCTGAAGCAGTTACCAGCGTCGTGAAATCTGGCGGAAATCCACAGCCGGCTGCATCAACTTCTGGCCACGGCACGAACGACCCTACTTGATTCTAGGCTAGGGAGTTACGTTAGAATCGGCAGCCATGAATTGCGTGATCAAAACCGCTGCCCTAATTTTCTCAGGCGCACTTTGCCTGGTCTTCCAGATCGCGGCAAACAGTGCGCCAGCGGGCAATACCTTTTCCGTTCCAGATCTCGGCATACGCTACTCTCCGCCAATGGGTATGCAGGACCGGACTTCTTCAGCAAATAAAGAAGCCCGAAGCCACGCAGCGGCTTATACGGGTAATGCACTAAACCTACTTTTGAGCATGTCGTCACTCGAGCCCGACAATGCGCCCGAGTGGCACCAGATGATGATAGTTACTTATCCCCGTGCTCATTGGTCTAATCTAGCGGATACTGAAGCCGAAAAAAAGCTTAGCACCCTGTTAGCAGGAGGCAGAGCGACGCCTGCCTCGAAGCCTCAAAGCACTACTCTTGCTGGCCACAAGTTCTTAGTTTCGGATTTCGAAGAGAAGGAACCGCCACTACTCAAGCACGCTAAGATCTTTACGACAATCTGCAAGACACAGCTGGTTTCATTTGTACTTGTTTCAAACTCTGCAGCCCAGGTAGGCGTGATGGAAGAAAGCTTGAAGACGCTCAATTTCTCGAGCTACTGAGACGAGGTAGGAGTGCATAGTGGCTATTATTGCGGAGTTGGCGGCTACGAACACCCACAGAAAAAGGGCAACGGCAACTTGCTAAACTCTTCCTGTGTCCCGAGTCATTTACCTCGAATGCACCAGGTGTGGTACTCACTCTGCAGCCAATATCCCCCAGAACGTGTGCCCAAAAGATGGCGGAATTCTATTCGCCCGATACGATCTGAAGGCGATCAAACCTGCATTCACTCCCAACACAGTTGCGCGCCAGGAAGCAAGTCTTTGGCGGTACCGCGAGGTCCTTCCCGAGGTCAAAGCCATTACCCTGGGTGAAGGATTCACGCCCGTCCTCCTGAGCCGCGGATTTCCCAATGTCTGGATCAAAGACGAAGGCTTGAATCCGACAGGCTCGTTCAAAGCTCGAGGAATCTCTGTTGCGATCAGCGTTGCCAAGGCGCTGGACATAAAAAAAGTCGCAATGCCGTCGGCGGGAAACGCAGGCAGCGCTCTTGCCGCGTACGCGGCCGCTGCCCAGATCGAAGCGCACATCTTCATGCCTCAAGATGTTCCCCTCGCGAACCGCGTGGAATGCGAGGTCTATGGTGCCCATTTGACTCTAGTAAACGGCCTCATCAGCGACTGCGCACGGATGGTGAGTGAGCGCAAAGATAAAGAAGGATGGTTCGATCTTTCCACGTTAAAAGAACCGTATCGCGTGGAAGGGAAGAAGACGATGGCATACGAGCTGTTCGAACAGCTCGGCGGCAAAATGCCCGATGCGATCGTTTTCCCCAGCGGCGGCGGGGTGGGCGTAATCGCCATGTGGAAGGCATTCGAGGAAATGGAAGAGCTCGGCTGGCTATCCAAAAAAGCCAAACGTCCACGCATGATTGTTGTCCAAGCCGCTGGCTGCGCTCCGATTGTGGAAGCATGGAATGAAGGCAAGAATACGGTGGAGATGTGGAAGAACGCGTCCACCGTCGCAGCTGGACTCCGCGTTCCCAAGCCTTATGGGGATTATCTGGTGCTCGACATTCTCAAGCGCAGCGGCGGGACGGCAGTCGCGGTAACCGACGCTGAAATCCGAGACTCGGTTCGCCATTGGGCGAGACACGAAGGAATTTTTGCCGCGCCCGAAGGCGCCGCAAGCCTGGCAGCCTATTGCAAACTACTTAAGCCGGCTGAAGGAAAATTGCCGTTTCTTTCCGACAAAGATAAAGTTGTACTTTTCAACACTGGAACCGGATTGAAGTATCTCGATGTGCTGCAAGAACGCAAGCTCCCACCACCTCGCCAGATCGGCGGGATCATCGGGCCTTTCTAGCGCTTGGTCTAGACATCAAAAGCATTCTGCTAGAGCGAATTGGCGCTCTCCTCGGCGTCGGCACCGAAGTGTCGCCACAGCGCTCTTGACAGCCTAGAAGTCGTTAGAGACGGGATGACACAGTGCAGAAGCACCCCATGCCTTCCGACCGTCGAACAGTGCTACATTCTCCCTAGGCGTCGTGATCCATGGAATATCGGCTGATCCTCATCAATTTGCTGGTCAAGCTAGGCGTGGCCGCGGCCATTGCCGCCGGCCTGGTTCGATCGGTCGAGTTCAAGTCGCTCCTGTTTCGCGAAACCCGTTCGCTTAAGGACAAAACATATCTCGCCATATGGCTGGCGGTTTCGGCGTGGCTGGGATTTCACCTGGCCTTGGGCATATGGGTGAGGTTCGGCGCCGAGAGCACCTTCGTCGGGGACCTTTCTTTCGAAGCCACCGTCCTGCTGGGCGTGATTGCCGGACGCTTCGCGGGAGTGACCGGCGGGCTCCTGCTGGCTGTATTCAGTGGCGCATGGCTGATGCTGCCGGTGAATGCCGCAGTAGGCCTGGTGTTTGGCCAGTTGCGTATGTTCGCGCCTAATGAAGAAGAAGTCTGGCGTTTCTCTCCTTTTAATTATCTGAGCATCATCCGCTGGATGCGACGCGACGACACCCGGCCCAGTTTCTCGGACTGGCAGATGCTCTTTCTATTCAGCATCGTGGCCATGCGCTTCTTGCAGACCGTGGTGCTGCGCTGGCTTCCGGGGTACTCCTACGCCGCCCATCCCATTTGGGTTGATTTGTTGATTTACGCTACCTCGGTCACGGTTATCGTGATCGAGTTAAAAATCTGGAATGGCGTCCGGCTGCAGATCAAATTGGAAGAGCAAGCGCAGTTGCTTCTTAGTGCACGCATGGCGGCGTTGCAAAATCAGATCAATCCCCATTTTCTGTTTAACACTTTGAACTCAATTTCTTCGCTGGTGCGTGTGAGCCCCGACACCGCGCGCGAACTGATCATCAAGCTGGCAACCATCCTTCGACGGCTGCTCCACAGCAGCGACGCGTTCGTAGCCCTGCAGGAAGAAATTGATTTCATCGACAACTATTTGGACATCGAGGTGGTTCGCTTCGGTGCCGATAAACTCAGGGTGGTCAAAGAGTTGGATCCTGAGTCGTTGGACGTCATGGTGCCCAGCATGCTACTGCAGCCGCTGGTCGAAAACTCTATCAAGCACGGGCTCTCATCGAAGATCGACGGCGGAAGTATTTATTTGCGCAGCAAAATTTCAGATCTGCACGTGACAATTGAAGTCGAGGACGACGGTGTCGGCATGGGCTCGGTCCAATTGCTCGAACGGCCTGCTGGGTTTGGCGAAGGCGGGATTGGAATGGCGAATGTCGCCGAGAGGCTTAAAGTCCTCTACGGAGAGACTGCCCGCATGACCATCGACAGCCGCAACGGCACCGGAACTCTGGTTCGGCTGCGGCTCCCTATCCTGCCCGGGGATGCGAAGTTGCCGGCGACCGTCTACGAAGAGCGCTCCAGCACTCGCCGATAGAAATCTTCGTATTGCGGAATAATCCTGGTGGTGCAGAAGCGAGCGCGCGCTGCGTCGCGGCACTGTTTTCCCATAGCGCGAAGGCGGCCCTCGTCCTTGAGAATTTCGATGGCGTAGCGAGCCATTGTTTCCACGTCTCCAACCTCAGCCAAGAAGCCGCTCTTCTCGTGCTCGACGACTTCAGGCACGCCACCAACATTCGTGGTTATAGGCACGACTTCCGATGCCATGGCCTCAAGCGCCGCCAAGCCAAAAGATTCGAGTTCACTGGGCATGAGCAAAACATCGGAAATTCCCAGCGTTTCGTAAACCTGCTCGCGCTTGCCTAGAAATATCACGTCGGTATGGATGCCTTTTTGCACTGCCAACCATTCAGCCGGAGAGCGGTCCGGACCGTCGCCCATAAGCAATAGCTTCGAGGGAATCTGTTTGCGAACCCGGTCAAAGATTTCGATCACATCCGTGACCCGCTTTACCGGACGAAAATTCGACACGTGAACCAGAATGCGTTCGCCATTCGGAGCATATTGCGCGCGATGCTCGGCAAAATTCTTGTCGCGGCAATACACGTCGCAATTCACAAAGTTGTAGATCACCTCGATCTGGTTCTTTACTTCGAACTCGCGTACTGTCCGCTCCCGCAGATATTGCGAGATCGCGGTGACCCCGTCGCTCACTTCAATCGAGTAACGCGTGATGGGCAAATAAGACCGGTCTTGTCCAACGAGCGTGATGTCGGTTCCGTGCAGCGTGGTTACAAAGGGCAGCTTGCGCTTCTTTGGTCCGGCAGCGAGCATTTGCCGCGCCAGCAATGCACTCACCGAATGCGGGATCGCATAATGCACATGCAGCAAATCGAGATCGTACAGCTCCGAAACTTCGGCCATCCGCGTGGCCAGCGCCAAATCGTACGGAGGATAGTCGAACAGCGGGTATCGCGAGACTTCTACTTCGTGGTAGTGAATGTTCGCGGTAGGGCGATCCAACCGAATAGGCTGGGCGTAGGAAATGAAGTGAATGTCGTGCCCGCGTTGCGCCAATTCGAGGCCCAATTCGGTGGCAACTACACCGCTACCGCCGTAGGTGGGGTAACAGGTGATGCCGATTTTCAGGCTGTCCCGCATGTACATTCGATGGGGAAAGCGAGCCAAGGATTCGGATTAATGGCAGCCAGAAATCTAGACGCTTTCGGTGGCCGCCCGGGAAAATCCCTTATCCATTTTTTCGATGTATTTTTGCAGGCGCTCCTGGATGTGATCTTCTAGGGCGGTGAACTCAATTCCCATGCCCACTCCCGGGTCACTGGTTCTAACCAGTGCGGACGCTCGGATTTTTTCCGAATCGAGCCAGAACGTAATGATGATCTCGGAGTTGATCGCCAGTGGAGAGAAGGTTTCAACGTAACAACCGCGTCCGCCTATATCAGTTGCGCTGCACTGCATGTGGGCACGACGCGTGTCTTCAAAACTGATTTCCATGGGGAATTGCACTTTGTGCCGGCTGAATCTGCGCTTGTCCGACCCGCTTTCCTTAGGCTTGGTGGAGTTCTCAGCAGCAAGATCCATCCAAGGGGCGGTCTGGTCGGGAAGTATCAACACTCCGGCCTTATTTTTTCGCGGCGCTACGGAAGGATTCGCCCAGATGACTTTGAATCGTGCTTTTTTCTCGCCGTACTGAATGCCGATGATATCGCCCGCCTTCAGGCAATGATGCAGGTGGGTGAGCTGTGCGCCTTCGCTGCTAAGGCTGCCGGCCAGACCACTTTGAAAAAAAGGTTTTCCGTCAGCATCCATGCCCCAAACGCGCACCGGGATGTCGGCTTCAACTCTGGATTCTGGGCGTTTTTCCATAGCGTTGCACAATCATATCGACCTAGAGATACTCCCGGAAGTAACCATCAGTCACTTCGCCTGAGACGAAGGTGCTGATACTTCTGGTTCCGGGTGCGGCGATGAGGCGAACTCGCGGTAGGAAATTAGTTCAATCTGCTGGCGTTGCAGCAGTGCTCTAGTTTCTATCGATGTCAAAATCGCAAGCTCTCTTTCGCGCGAGTGGCGCAAGCGGGTCTTAATGCTGTCGAGTTCAGCATCGTTGTATCCGGGATGGCAGACGAACTCCCATGTGCCTTCAGGTAATGCTTCAATCAGCTGACGAAACGTGTGTTGGGTCAAGCCGCCAGTCGCGACAATGCCAATGCAGCCGTTTGGTGTGCTCACGCCGGATTCTTCCAGAGCTTTTCGGAACGTGGCCCGAAAGGATCGCAACATCCCCAACTGAAATCGGCGCTTCCAATTTTTTGTTCCTGCAAAGAGCAAAGGCTCGAAGGGATTTCGTACCGCCTCGACACCGCACTTCTGCGCCGCGCGCAGCATTGGCCTGAATACTGCCGGGAAGACATGCGTATGCTTATGTGAGTCGAGGTGGGAAACGCGGATTCCAGCAGCTTGCAGTTTGCCGATTTGCGCCGTGATCTCAGCTTCGATCTGATCTTCGTCGAGGCGCCCGGCGATAGCAAGGCCGGCGAAGCTTAGCAGGCTGTCGCGGAACCTTGGCGTTCCGGAATTTACCGTCGCCAAGCTTGAGACTTGCTGCAGTTCAAGCACTGGCGATGCGTCAACCAGAAGCACGTGGCAGCCAACGCTGAGCTGAGGTCTTCGGGCCGCCCAGTCGACCGCCTCCTGAAACTTCGCGCCGCAAGCCATCAGCGTCGCTGAGGTGACAATGCCACCCTCATGCGCCTCAACAATGCCCCGATTCACGCCTGAACTCAGACCAAAGTCGTCCGCATTAACAATCAGCCGCCGCACGATGCGAGTGTAGCAGGGACGCAAAGTTTGACCGCGGTTTGCGCCGTTCCCTATACTGCGAGAGTCCCGCAGTTTCGCCGATCATTGACCTTGAACTCGCAGGGCACATGATTCGGTCGCTGATAGCTGACAGCCGAGGGCTGATAGCTTCGTGGGCGGTTAGCTCAGTTGGTTAGAGCGTCTCGCTTACACCGAGAAGGCCGCAGGTTCGAGTCCTGCACTGCCCACCATTTACTCACGCATTTCGTTCCCGCTATTATTTTTTATACAAATCCGGAAGTTGCAGTCGGAGGTGCTCCACTTTCGGTGCATCGTTGATCGCGATGTACGGGTTGTCGGGATGAAGCGTAGCGTAATTCTGGTGGTAAGCCTCGGCTACGTAAAACGCTTTCAGCGGCACGACTTGCGTGACGATCGGCGCAGGAAATAATTTTGCCTGCCCAAGTTGCGAGATATAGGCCTGGGCGATGCGCTGTTGCTCCTCATTGCCGTAAAAAATTATCGAGCGATATTGGGTTCCGGTGTCCGGCCCCTGGCGATTCAACTGCGTCGGATCATGGGCCACAGTAAAGAACACTTTGAGAAGTTGACCGTATGAAATCTGCGACGGGTCGAAGATAATCTTCACCGATTCAGCGTGGCCTGTATTGCCGCTGCTCACTTCTTCATAGTTGGGCGACGCGACTGATCCTCCGGAATAACCCGAGACGGCTTCTTTCACTCCTTTAACATGCTGGAATACCGCCTGAATTCCCCAAAAACAGCCGCCGGCGAGAACTGCGGTTTGCTTGCCGGGAGTCGAGGCCAGCGGCGCATCAATCGACGGGTTAGGAAGAACAACGCTGCCTTCGGCGGCATTGGCCCGGTTTCCCTTCGCGGCAAATACCAGGAACGCCATCGCGATGATTGCTATTACCGCTGTGATTTTAGAAATAATTGCAGAGTTCGTCTTAGCGCTCACGAATCACCTCGCAGCTGATTGGATTCGCAGGAGGAGGAAAAGTTACACCTGTAGTTCACATGTCATCCCAAACTCGTTCGCGAAGAGCGGACGAGAGAGGGATCGTACGAGGCGATTGGATTGCTTGGAACCTAGACGGGACTGGAGTGCATATTGCGCATTATCACGCGCCGTCAGTTTATTGGTCCCGCCTGCGTCCGAGTCAACTTCGCAGGTCTCGCGAGGTTCCTCCTGCTCCCCTTCAGACTGCGGGTTTGGGATGACAAGGTTTTAAGAGTTGTGGAGATTGAAGGGCCGACGCCCGCCTTCTTGTAAAATCGACCTCTACATGGACTTAACTACGATTGTGCGCTGTCTGGTTGTTCTCAACCTTTTGATTGCGACTAACTCTTTCGCCACGCCACAGAAATCGTACGATCCCGCCTTGACGGAGTTGAACGAATTTTCGGGTGCGAAAGCTCTCGCTGACGGCATTGAAGTCAACAGCCGGAAAGCCGTAATTCAGATACTAGCTCTACGCGATGATGTCATTCGCGTGCGCATTGGACGCGACGGAGTGTTGCCGGAAGATGCGTCCTGGGCGGTTCTTCTTTCATCCCGTCAACAGCGTGCAACCGTGACTCCGGAGAACACCAAAGCAGCCGTAGGTTTCCGGACGAAAATTCTGCGGGTCCAAATCGAGCGCTCGTCCCTTCGTCTGGTCGTGACTGATCTCCAGGGAAACATCATCCAGGAAGATGCCGCCGGCTGGCCGTCAGAGTTTCACGACAAGGCATTCCGCATTTACAAAAAAATGCCATTGGATGAGCACTATTTTGGGCTCGGCGATAAAGTTGGCCCACTTGATCGGCGCAACCAGGCGTTCAGCATGTGGAACACCGACGCTTACAATTTTCAGGAATCAACCGACCCCATTTACAAAAGCATTCCGTTTTTTCTGACCATGCGTGCCGGGCGTGCGCTAGGCGTGCTGCTGGACAATACCTGGCGCACCAGTTTCGATTTCGGCAAGCAGGCCAATGGAGTTTATTCGTTCGGGGCCGATGGCGGGCCCATCGACTACTATCTGCTGTATGGTCCTGATCCAAAGCAGGTCTTGCAAACTTATGCCTGGCTCACCGGGCCTCCTCCGTTGCCTGCACTGTGGTCGTTGGGTTATCAGCAATCGCGTTACAGTTACATGAACGAAGCTGAACTGCGCGAAATCGCAGCGAAATTGCGGTCGGAGCGAATTCCTGCGGACGGGCTTTATCTGGATATTGATTTTCAGATAAACAACCGGCCGTTTACCGTCGACCCGGCGAAGTTTCCTAATTTCGTGCAGATGCTGGCCGCTCTGAAAAAAGAAAATTTCCACGTTGTAACCATCACCGACCTACACATCGCCTTTTTGCCCAACGCAGATTACACCCCCTTTGACACTGGCGTTGCCGGCGACCACTTCGTGAAAAATCCCGACGGGTCGATTTTTGAAGGCACTGTGTGGCCGGGGCCCTCCGTGTTTCCCGACTTTACCCGGCAGAGCACGCGCGAGTGGTGGGGGGGGCTTTACAAGACTTTTGTTTCCGACGGTGTCGCCGGCTTCTGGAATGACATGAATGAGCCGTCGGTCTTCAGCACTCCGGACAAGACTATTCCCGGCGATGTTCAGCACCGGATCGATGAGCCCGGATTCAAGCAGCGCACCGCCACTCATTTTGAAGTTCACGACGTTTACGGGATGGAGAATTCTCGCGCGACTTATGAAGGACTTTTGAAGATTTCTCCCAATGAGCGGCCTTTTGTGCTCACCCGCGCAACATACGCCGGAGGCCAGCGCTATGCGGAGACATGGACTGGCGATAACAGCGCCACCTGGAACCATTTGCGCCTGACCACTCCCATGCTCGAGAACCTCGGCCTCAGCGGCTTTGGAATGGCCGGAGCAGATGGCGGGGGCTTCATCGGCACACCTACTCCCGAACTCCTAACCAAGTGGACGGAACTGGCGACGTTTCAGCCTATCGACCGCAACCACAGCGAAAAGGGCGTACCCCACCGCGAACCCTGGGTGCACGGGCCCGAGCAGGAAAACATTCGCCGCCGCTATATCGAAGAACGCTACAAACTGATGCCGTATCTATATACCGCGGTTGAAGAAATGTCGCGCACCGGCGTGCCGGTTCTGCGACCGCTGTTTGTTGAATTCCCTGACGCTGCCGCCGACAAGCATCCGCTGGATCTCGACACGGGTAACGAATTCCTTTTCGGCTCCGACCTGCTGGTTGCTCCGGCGCCCTTCCCAGAAAAACCGGACGCATATGCGGTGAAATTCCCTCCGGGAGACTGGTACGACTATTGGAGCGGAGAGCGTTTGCATCAGGAGACTGCTTCGGCGGCCGCACCCATGCAGGCCTCGGTACATCCCACCCTGGAGGTTTTGCCGGTCTTCGTGCGCGAAGGCGCCATTGTGCCCATGCAGTCGCTAATCCAAAGCACGAACGAAGTTCCTAATGGACCACTCACTCTGCGCGTGTATCCTGGTCGCGATTGCAAAGGTTCGCTCTATCAGGATGATGGAAAGACCATGGCATACAAGCACGGCGAATTTTTGCGAATGCAATTTACCTGCGAAGCTGCCGCCGACTCGGTCAAAGTGCACATTGGACCGCACGAAGGCAGTTATCGTCCATGGTGGACTGAACTGCGAGTTGAAGTTTACGGCCAGACTTCCGGCGCGGCGTACACGACCGGTGGCAAGACCGGCCAGGCCGCTCTCGATGCTGTACATCACATGCTCAGCCTGGCGGTACCCGACGATGGTCACGGCAGTGAACTGGAGATCAACGCCAAACCGTAAATATTCGCTGCGCGGAGTTCGACGTGATCGTCTCATCTTTCGTACAACCTCTTTCACCTAAGTAGCTACTAATTGCGCAGTCCTGAATGGAGGGATTTGTGCGCCAATTAACCAACTTCGTCGCGTTAATCGTTCTTGTCGCCGCTGTTCCTGCTCTGGCCGATCAGGTTTCGCTGAAAAACGGAGACCGCCTCACTGGAACCATTGTCCAGTCTGACGGTAAAGCCCTGGTCCTGCACACGGAATACGCCGGAGACGTTACGGTGAAGTGGGACTCGGTCAAGGGTATTGAAAGCAGCGAGCCCTTGCGGGTGGAACTGCCGAATGGAAAGACGGCTATCGGGCCGGTCTCGACCACTGATGACACGGTCAAAGTTGCGACTTCATCGGGCGAAGTCGCGGCTCCGGTAGGCAGCGTTAAGAGTTTGTCCCAACAAGCCGCCTACGAAAAAATGGAGAAAGCATCGCTCCTTCAAGGATGGAAAGGCGGAGTGAATGCCGGATTTTCATTCACCGGCGGAAATAGCGAGACCAAGAATCTGGCAATCGGTTTTCTTGCAGATCGCCAGAGTTTGAAGTCCAAGCTGGCCATGTACGCCAATACCATATATGCCAGAAGCACAACCTTGGTGCCCAACCCCGTTCCGCCACCGCTGACCATTGGCGTTTCTTCAACAACCGGCAACACAGAAGCTGGCGGCATCCGCTACGATCACGACCTGAACCCGAAGACATTTGCTTTCGTCGGTGCTGACTTCTTCGCCGATGCGCTGCAAGACTTGAATCTGCGCTCGGTGTTCGGAGGAGGACTTGGCTACCACGCCATTAAGAATGACAACACCACGCTTGATTTCCTTGGAGGCGTCAACTACACGCGTGAGTCCTACAGCACCCTGCAACGCAACCTGATCGCTCTTACCCTGGGAGAAGAACTGATGCACAAGCTGGGTAAGAGCACCGTCTTGAACCAGAACCTTTATTTCTTTCCGGACCTCAATAGTCTTGGCGATTATCGCGGGACATTTAATTTTGCCTCGGTCACAAAAATCAGCAAATGGTTCGGCTGGCAAAACTCATTCGCGGACGTGTACGTCACCAACCCGCCGGTGGGCAAAAAGCAAAACGACGTGATCCTGACGACAGGCTTGAACGTGGCGTTCGGGCACTAAAAACTGGATCGGGAAATGCGTCAGTGGCCGGCTAGAGATGCAGTAGTCTAATTGCATCTATGCCGACTGAATTCAGAGTAGCCAAGCGCTCGCTAAGGCATACCACTTGCCGTCTTATTTGTGTCGTTGCTCTTTGTTCGTTCTGCAGGGCGGACACCGAATATTACCGACACATTCTTTTCGATAACAGTCTTGAGTCTGACGCGTATTACTACAGCGAGGCTCGGGCGTCGTCGCCTTCCAGCCTTGAAGTTCTTCAGGGTAAGCTTCCAGTCAGTCATGATGTTTTCTTCACGCCGCCTAATGCCCTTCGTCTGAAGTGGCGCTCCGCACCGGATGGTGGCTGGGAAGCCAGCGTCCGCGCCATGGATTTCAGGAATCGCGAGATGAAGTTTGATGGCGATGTACTGTACTTCTGGTGCTTTTCGAAAGGTGAAATTGCCGGAGACGATCTGCCGCGGATTTGGCTATCAGACGTGGGTCGTGGATTCTCGCGAGCTCTTGAAGTCGGGAAATTTCTGTCGAGTATTCCGGCGGGAAAGTGGGTGCAGGTCGCGATTCCGCTAAGAGAGTTTGTGACCGGCTCCGATCATGCTTTTCAGTCCGATCAAACTGTAAAGGTCACTTTTTCGCAAGGCAAGGCAGATGATCGTGAGCACACGCTCATCATTGATGACGTAGCAATCGACGTTGCGCGCGCTTCCGAAGACACGGACGCCAATTCCGTCTTGCCAGCCCCACAACATATCGCAGCGCGAGGCTATGAGAGACACGTCGACATTTCGTGGGCGCCGCTGAAATCACCGCCACTGCAACGTTATGTTGTCTACCGTTCCCTGGACGGCAATAATTTCCAGCCAATCGGAATTCAGGTGCCCGGAATTAATCGCTACACAGATTATTTGGGCAAGCCGGGAGTGACGGCCTATTACAGAGTTGCAGCGTCAGACCATCAATACCGGCTCTCGTCTTTTTCGGAGCCAGCCAGCGCCACTACAAAAGCAATGAGCGACGACGAATTGCTTACCATGCTGCAAGAAGCCTGCTTTCGGTATTACTGGGAAGGAGCGCATCCGGTGGCGGGAACGACGCTAGAGAATATTCCCGGCGACGATCGCATTGTGGCCACCGGTGCGAGCGGCTTCGGCATCATGGCATTGATTGTCGGCGTGGATCGCGGTTTCATTACCCGCGAACAAGGCCTTGACCGTCTTGCCAAGATCGTCACCTTCCTCGAAAAAGCCCCACGCTATCACGGCGTCTGGTCGCATTTCATGGATGGGACGACCGGACAGACTCTACCCGTCTTCGACATGTTCGACAACGGCGGCGATCTGGTCGAGGCCGCTTTTCTGATGGAAGGCTTGCTGTCGGCACGGCAGTATTTCAATGGGACGAGCGCAGCAGAGCGCGATCTGTTCACTCGGATTTCGCACCTCTGGGAAACTGTCGAGTGGGACTGGTATCGGCGTTCGCCCGAGAGCCCGGCGCTTTACTGGCATTGGTCGCCTGATTGGTCGTGGTACATCAATCATCAGATCACCGGATTCAACGAATGCATGATCGTGTACTTGCTGGCCATTGCTTCGCCAACCCACGGCGTTCCAGCGCAGTTTTACTACTCGGGATGGGCAAACCAGAAAGAGCCGGGAGCGAAATATCGAAAGCGATGGTCAGGAACTACAGACGGTGAGCGTTATACCAACGGCCACACTTACTACGGCATCAAGCTCGATGTGGGAGTCGGTTCGGGTGGACCGCTATTCTTCACTCACTATTCGTACATGGGATTCGATCCGCGCGACATCCACGATCGCTTCACAGATTATTTTCAGAATAATCGAAACATGGCCCGCATCAATCTGGCTTATTCCGAAAACAATCCCGGTCACTATAAAGGGTACGGCGCTGATTTCTGGGGATTGACCGCCAGCGACGGTCCCGACGGCTATATGCCCCACGAGCCAACGCCCCGAGATGACGACGGCACCATGACGTTGACCGGAGCGTTGTCATCGTTTCCCTATACGCCGAGAGCATCGATGGCGATGCTCAAACATGTTTACCGCGATCTTGGAGGCAAAGTATGGGGAGTTTATGGTCCGCGTGACGCTATCAATCTAAGCCAGGATTGGGTCTCGCCGATTTACATGGGTCTGAACCAGGCGCCGATCACGGTCATGATCGAGAACTACCGCACCGGATTGATCTGGAAATTGTTCATGTCCAATCCGGAAATCAAGCCGATGATGGAGAAGATCGGATTCAAGGTAGATACTACGCCGAAGGCTTCTCGCTAGTATTTCCCAAAGCACAAAAATGGCGTGCTCGGTTAAGAGCACGCCACTGGAAAATCTAAGAATTAAAAGCTGAACCGCGCTCCTAATGTGACAACGCGGCCAGCCAAGGCAGCCTGAGCCTGGCCGAAGCTTGCGTTATTCGTCCCCGCTATCAGGGTCCCCTATATTATTGGAAATACTCGCCGGATCGAAGTTTAAATTGTTGAAGATATTGTAGGCATCGAGTCGGAACTCAACCCTACTGTTTTCACCGAGTACTGGCATATTAGGAAAGCCAAATGCCTTTGAGAGCGTCAAGTCCACGTCTTTGTATCCTGGCCCATTAAAGGAGTTGCGCTGGAGACCGAGTTGTGGCCGCGCGGTCCCGGAGCTGGTGCCGCCAAAGGGAGTGTAGCGCGGGTTTGCGAAATACGCTAAGCTGCCCTTCGAGTAATTCGAGCCCGTTTTGAATTGATCGTTGCTGGTGCTGGTCCCCGCGCCGCCCAGATAGATGGGGAACAATGAAGTGTAGCCGCAGGTTCCGCAGTAGAGGCTGCCGCCGTTAACATTCACAAGAGGGCTCCAGGGGAATCCGGAGTGAATGTTGAAGATGCCGCTGAGCGACCAACCACCAGCAATTTTCTCCACCCATCCTCTATCGCCGTGAAACAGGACTGGCTGCCATACACCAAACAGCTTGAATGCTTTGCCCACATTGTAGTCTGAGCGTCCGTAACTCAGGCTCGGATCATACGGATAGGGCTGCTCAAAATAAGGGCCCGAACTAGTGTCCATCGTCTTTGCCCATGTGAACTGAGCGTCTGCCATAAATTGCTGCGAGAACTGATGCTTCAGCTCAGCCAGAAGCGCATTGTAGTTGCCGTGTCCTGAGACTCCCCAAAAGTCCCCGCCACCGATCTGCGGATTCAGAGGAATGCCGAGAACTGCTGGGGTGGCGTTGGGATTCTCGTGGAAGAAGATATCGTGTGAAATGCTCCCCATGTAGCCCAGAGTCGCGATCAAATGGTGGCCTAAGTCGTATTGGGTATCCAGCGAGTAATGATGGACACGCATGGTGGGAAGGTTACGAGGGAAGATGCTGACATTAACTGGGGTGCCGTTTGCGGGTAAACCATTCGAGCCAAACGTCGAGAGCGTGTTCGCATTGGATGGGTAGTTGTTCAGTGAGTGCACGTCGCTTGACGGGGCATAAATGATGCCAGGATTCGGTGAACCAGGAGTCGACATGTTAAAGGTCGGGTTCACCGTCAACCCGGGATTGTTCACGATGCCGGACGAAATTGCGATTTCTTCCTGGTTGTAGCCCAAGCCGTAGCCGCCACGGACCACCAGTTTGTCATTGAACATACTCGGACTCCAGGCAAACCCGATCTGGGGTCCAAAATTGTCTTTCTGCGCGTTCCAGGTATTGAAGATCCGACTTGGCGACTGCGGATTTGAAGCGACCTCGTTCCAATGCCATCCCGCCGCATTCACGCGAAATTCGTTCAGGAGACTAGAAGAAAAGGTGTGATTCCAAATGGCGGAAAATGCCTCATTGATTTGATCGTGGTGAAAGAAGTTATATTGACGCGCCGGTCCGTTCAGGAACGTGGTCGTCTGCGGCACCCAATAAATGGCAAAGCCGATGCGATCTGTACCTGTGATGTTCGCGTCGAGTCGCCCATTATATTGGGCCTTCGAGAACTTGCTGGTACTGGCGGTTATGTAATTGGCGATATCTGCGACTCCGTCGAGGCCATTTCCCACCCCAGGATTACTTGCGCTAGTCCAAGTCGGATCCTGCGTGCCCAAGCCTGTAGTTAACGGTGAACCGATGTCCAGCCCCTGGCCCGGGATGGTGGCGCAGTTTACCCCCTCCGCCAAACCAGCGTCGCCGCAGGTAGAAGGATTGATTCCCCTGCTTACCACTCCAGCTCCGGGAAAGCTGAGATATGTTGCGGCGATACTGCCGGCCGGCGCTGACTTGTCAAATGCCGGTGTTTCGTACCATCCGTTAGAAATATTTGTTTGCGCCTGGGGACTGCGAATGGTTTCATAATTGAAGAAAGCGAAGATTTTGTTTTTCCAGATTGGTCCGCCCACGCTGCCGCCCAACTGATCAAAAAAGCTGTTATCCCTGACCGGTTTGTTATTGTTGCCGTTGAATGGCTGATAGGCGTCCAGACCTGGACGATGGGCGTAAAAGAATAAACTTCCATGGAAATCATTGGTGCCGCTCTTGGAGGTGACTTGGATTTGGGCCCCTCCAAAACGCCCGCTCTCCGCGTCATAGCTGTTAGACACCACCTTTACATTGTCGACGGATTCCTCGGAGGGAGTAATAATGGTTGTTCCTCCCCAGACGGCACTGGTAGTGCTAATTCCATCGATCGAAATACCATTGTTTTCGTATTGCTGGCCGGCTGCTACGGCTTGCGGGCCATTCTCCGTTTGGAAAATGCCGGCGTTGCCGCCAGTCCCGCCCGGGCCCTGGGTTCCGGGTAGATTATGGCCGCCGCCGCCATTTCCCTGGGCACCATCGCCGAATACGCCGGGCGCCAATTGAGTCAGCTGGAATACGTCCCGCCCGAACGATGGCATGTGCTGGACTTGGTTCTCGGTGATCGTGCCGCTCACCGTAGCAGTCTCAGTGTCAAGCGCTTCGGTTATACCCGATACCGTAACGGTCTCCGTAGTCGCGCCTACTTGTAGTTGAACGTCGAGACCGTTGGGCTGATCGGAGATGATGTGAACGTCTTCGAGCACCGTGGGCTTAAAGCCGGCTGCCTCCGCCGTCAGACGATAAGGCGCCACGGGCAGCGCGTTGAATTGATATATGCCGTTGGCATCCGAGGTCGAAATCACGGTACGGCTGGTGCTGGTGTCCACCAGCGTTACCTTCACGCCGGCGACGGCGGCACCACTGGGATCGGTAACCGTGCCACGTAACGAGGCACGATACTGGGCTGAGGCTGATGAAGCCAGAAGAATCAAACCGAAAAATAAGCTGGCCAGGAACAAGCGGGGAAATGCGAACTTCATGGGGGGAACCTCCAAAACGGGGAAAAGCTGAGTTCGTTGAACTAAGCAGAAGATGGCCTTCTTGTAACCGGGGTTGTTTGGACGCGAACCAAAAGTGTCAAAAAATTACAATGACAAATTACGCTTTGGAATGAGTCCAGCGGTACTCCGGCTTCAGGGTGCAGCGGTAAACCCGCGTCTGATCGGGATTGGTGCGCACATTGCAATCGGCCCAGCTCAAGACGAGCGCCGGGCCCAAGGGGAAGACGATGCTCTCGCCATTCAACTCAGCCTGCAAACTCACGCCTTCTGCGGCAGGCGGCAAACTGAAGTTCAAAGCGTCGCCAAAAATGACCGGGTAAGAGTTGCGTACCAGGTCGCTGATCATGGGATGAACAACCTCAGCTTCTACAAGGAAAGTCGCTGTATCCGACCAGACCAGCGCGCTGACGGTAATGATGCGGCCGTCTTGTTCCACTTGCGGCGATTCAATCCGGGTAAATGGACACGGCCCCGCGATGCACGACGCGCGGATGTTGCGGAACTCGTTGCCGACCCCGGCATCCAGAGTGGCTGCTCCGATCGCGGCCTTCCATTTCCTATCCGGCGAACACGGCGGACGCTCACTGCACGGCTGATCCCCCTTGTTCTCCACCTCAAAGGGTTTCGCCGCACTGGCGACGTTCATCACCGTGGCGGTCTTGATGGAATAGCGCACCACGATATTGTTTGAAATAGTCTGGGTCGCCAGGCTGCGCTCGATCGGCTTTTCGGTTTGGATGGGAATCATGTGGGCGATGTAAATCTTGCCCGACGCGATTACGTTCATGTTGAGCGGAGCGTAGTCCATGTGACGGAAACGCAACGTTACCAGGTGATTGCGAAAGATGCGCTTGCGCAGTGCCACGGCAAATAATCCGGACGGATCGGAAGATGTTCGCACCACCGAAATTCCGTCAGTCGCCGTGATCTCCACCCCGCCGACTGGCAACTGCTTACGTGGATCGGAGTTTGCCGTGATCACCGCACCGCGCAGCGTCGTCGTGCGGTTCCTGACATAGCGGACTCCCCACACCCCAACAGCCGCGCCTATCAGCAACATTATGACGACGACTAAGCCAACTTTTCTTTTTCCTCTCATCTCGACTCTTAATATCATGCCGCTATTACGGCCGAAGGTATAGTTCCATCTCAGTCAATCCTGTGCATCCTCTCAGGCGGCCAGATCGTTTAACATCGTGCGGTGGCTAGGAGTCCTCGTATTTCGCGACGGCAGCTACTCGGAAGTATGGGCAAGGCAGCTGTGCTGGCGCCTTTCAGTCGGGCACGATCCATGTTCGGACAATCGCCTGCGGGGAAGCCCGCGCCGCTGGTGAAAAGCACAGGATCGCCTTTTTCGCCCGAAGACGACCAACTGCTCGATGAATTGGAGCGTCTGACCTGCTGCTATTTCTTCGAACAAGCCAGCCCGGAAACCGGTCTGGTGAAAGACCGCTGTAACGCACGCAAAGCCATCAGCGACAATACAATCGTTGCTAGCATTGCCGCCACCGGATTTGGATTAACCGCACTCTGCATCGGGGACATGCGCGGATATATTTCGCGCGCCGAAGCCCGGGACCGCGTCCTTGCGACTCTAAGGTTTCTGCACGATAAGCTGCCGAACCATCGCGGTTTCTTCTATCACTTTGCCAACATTAATACTGGCGAACGCGTTTGGGATTCGGAAATTTCTTCGATCGATACGGCAATTCTCCTATGTGGCATCCTCACCTGCCGAACTCATTTTCGTGACACTGATATAACGCTGCTGGCACACTCGATCAGCAACCGTGTGGAATGGACCTGGCTCTCCGAAGATACGTCGCTACTTTCTCACGGATGGCTGCCGGAGGCGGGATTCCTTCCGTATCGCTGGGACTATTACAACGAGATGATGATGATGTATCTGCTGGGAATGGGTTCGCCGACTTATCCGTTACGGCCGGAAGCATGGGATGCCTGGAAGCGGATTCCGTTTGACTACGAAGGCATGCGCTACATCGGATCGTTCGCGCCGCTGTTTGTACACCAGTATTCGCAGGCCTGGTTTGATTTTCGCGGCAAGCGCGATAAGTATGCGGATTACTTTCAGAATTCGGTAACAGCGACTCGGGTGCATCGCCGCTTCTGCATGGAATTGCATCGCCAATTTCCAGATTTCGGCGCCGATCTGTGGGGCATCACCGCCTCGGATTCGCCCAATGGGTACGTAGTCTGGGGCGGACCGCCGGCAACCGGGCCCATCGACGGCACGATAGCGCCGCATGCATCGGGCGGATCGCTGCCATTTCTACCGCAAGAGACAATGCAGGTCTTGCGCACTATTCGCACCCGATATCCGCAAGCGTGGAGTGGTTACGGATTCGTGGATGGATTGAATCCGCTGAAGAATTGGTACGACAGCGATGTGGTCGGGATCGATGCCGGCATCACCATGGTCATGGCGGAGAACGCCCGCACTGGTTACATCTGGAAAGTCTTTATGGAAAATCCAGAAGCGCAACGCGGCATGCAGTTGGCGGGGTTTAAGCCGTACAAAGCGAGTTAATTCACTTTGAGACTTCCTTCGTGGCACTTCGTGCCCTTTGTGGTTATTGGTTTTTATCAGCTGACCATCTAATCAGCGGCATGCGCCTGCGTGTATCTCGCCGCAATTTCTGCCGACGCCCGCAGCAGAGTATCGAGCGACCTGAGCGTCGGCAATTCCGCGCCCCGTTGCTTCAGCGCTCCCAGCACACGTTCGGTGGGAATATTTCCCACCAGCGCATCTTGCGCGAAGGGACATCCGCCGAGCCCGCCTATCGCAGAATCGAAGCGTCGGCAACCCGCGTCATACGCAGCCAGGATTTTTTGCTCCGCCAGTTCTGGCCGGCTGTGAAGATGGGCGCCGATTTCCAGATACGAATATTTCTCCATTACGGCCGAAACCAACTCTCTAACCTGGTCCGCGGAAGCGAGACCGACCGTGTCCGCGAGGGAGATCATTTTTATGCCGCTGGATTCAAGCACGTCCACCGCGCTGACGACTTCTCCGATGCTCCACGCGTCGCCGTAGGGATTGCCGAAGGCCATCGAAATATAAACGACGATATTCAAGCCAGCGTCGTCGACTTTTTTTTGGACTTGCTCCAGTTCGTCCAGCGATTCTTCTGGAGTCTGGTGCTGATTTTTCTGCAGGAAAGTTGGAGAAATAGAATACGGAAATCCCAGCGTGCTCACCGCTTGAGTATTGATCGCCCGCTGCGCGCCTTTTTCGTTGACCACGATGCCGATAATTTCAACGTCATCCGGTGGATCGAGTTCTTTGATGACTTCTTCCGAGTCGGCCATCTGCGGCACCGCTTTGGATGACACGAATGACACCGCGTCAATGTGCTTGAATCCCGCGCTGATCAAGGCATTCAGATAGGACGCCTTCAGGTCGGTCGGGACCGGCTCCTGCAAGCCTTGCCAGGCATCGCGAGGGCACTCAATAATTTTGACGGAGTCGGCCATGCTGCGGTCATTCTAAATCTTCAGCAAAAATACCCCAACCCTGTCATCCCGAGCGAAGTCGAGGGACCTGCTTTGCCGGCAGCTCTGGCGCTGCCTGCGCAGAGCAGGTCCCTCGACTGCGCGTATGATTCGCGTCGCGAATCACACGGCTTCGCTCGGGATGACAGGTTGGGGAGGGTGATGAGAAAGCTAAGCTCTTTGAACGCCGCCGAGTTGCTGGAGCGCACCGACGATCTTTGTTGACCAGTCGCTAACTTCATCCTCGCGGAGGGTGCGCGCGAAGGATTGAAATTTAGCGCGCAGCAGGATCGAATAGCTTCCCATCGGAACCGATCCGCCGCGAAATATTTCAACCGGCGCAAAGCTTCGCAGGTCTTTCAGGTGAAGAGCCTGAATGGCTGCCTTGATCTTGTTGAAAGTGGTCTCGTCTTTAAATACGAATGAGAAGTCGCGCTCGACCGCGGGAAATTTCGCCAGTGGACGGTAAAGCATTTCACGCGCAGGCCGCGCAAAAAGCCGGTCAGCAAATATTTCCGCAATGAAAACCTCATGCTTCAACTTCCGCGCGGCGGCAACCTCAGATGCAAGGTGCCCGAATTGCGCAACCGGTTCGCCGTCCAGCAGCGCTCGTGCTGAGCTCCCCGGCTGGAAATATTCCGAGACTTCCGACTCGAAGGTCAAAGCCTTGCGCTCGAAATTTCGCAGCAGGGTCGTCACGTCACCCTTGAACGAACGAAAAACATCCAGATGAGATTCGCCTTTGCTCTTATCCAGCAAGCTTCCTTGAGGAATGTCATGTTGCAGCGCCGAAAGCGTCGCGCCCAGGCAGATGCGGCGATGTTCAGAAGCGCCATCATCCGCGGCTTGATAAATGTCGCCAATCTCGAAGAGGCGAACATTTTCCGTCCCGCGATTGAGATTGTAGGCAAGCATGTCGAGCATTCCCGGAACCAGCGAGCTCCGCATCAGCGAAGCTTCTTCGCTCAGCGGATTTGCTAGTTCAATCAGCGGCGAGTCTGAAAACGTCTCCGCATCTTGGTGCGAAATGAAGCTCAGCGACACAGCTTCGTCGTAGCCTAATGCGAGCAGGGAACATCGCAACTTGGCTTCCCTTGCAGCGTTCGGGTTTTCCACGACCGCGCCGGCGAATGCGGGCAGAGTATTGGGAAAGTTGTTATAGCCATGCAGGCGCGCGATTTCCTCGATCAAGTCAATTTCCCGTTCGACATCCAGGCGCCAACTCGGAATGCGAACTAGAAATTGCGGCTGCGAGTCCGGCTCTGGAACCAGTTCGAAACCCAGCCGCTTGAGGATTGACACAATCTCCTCGACCTGCTGCTTGCTGCCCAGAATCCGCTGCACTTGCGTCAGGCGGATTGAGATCGGCGCCTGATCCAGCTCGCGCGCGATCGCATCAATCTGATCGCCGATGATTTCACCACCCTCGGATTCGATAATGCGATGCGCGACCAGAGAACATGCCAGGCTGGTGGCCGCATAGTCGGCACCACGTTCAAAGCGATGCGAAGCATCGGTGTGTAACCCATGCCGGCGAGCGGTTTTTCTGACCGCGACCGGATCGAACCAGGCAGATTCGATCAAAATGTTTTTCGTTTTCTCGGTGATCATGGTGTCGAATCCGCCCATGACTCCAGCAAGCGCGACGGGTCTTTTGGCGTCGGCGATGATCAGGTCGTCGGATGAAAGTTTGCGGTCGATTCCGTCGAGTGTCTTCAGCGTTTCACCTTGTCGCGCGCGGCGCACGATGATCTTGCCGCCCTCCAGCAGGTCAAGATCAAACGCGTGCGTCGGATGCCCCATCTCCCACAAGGTGTAATTTGAAGCGTCAGCAGCATTGTTAATCGCCCGCTGATCCACCAGCGCCAGACGGCTAACAATTTTCTCGGGAGAAGATTTGATTTTCACCCCGCGAATAATTTGCGCCGTGTACCGCGCACAACCTTCGCGGTCATCGATGTCGATTTGAAATGTTGAATTCCTGTCCGACTTCCGGGAGGGCGCGGCTTCAGCCGTTCCGTTGCGCGCACTCAACGAATTCGCGGCTTCAGCCGCTGAGCTTTCAATCGGCTTGAGCTGAACTTTACATAACGCTGCCGCCTCCCGTGCGACCCCATAATGATTCATCGCATCCGGCCGATTCGTCCCAATCTCCATCTCGAAAACCGTGTTCGCGCCTTTGCCAGAGACGCCTTCGACCGCAATGCCAATAGAGGTCAGACCTTCCGCAAGCTGCCTATCGTCCACCGGCAGATCGACAAATTCGCGGATCCAATTTGCGGAAAGTTTCATATCTCTTTATCGAACTTTCGCGGGCGAGGGCGCCCGCGCCACACGTTTTTTGCCAACCTAACCAAACTGCTGTAAAAATCTCACGTCGCCTTGAAAGAACAACTGCAGATCATCGAGGCCATATTTCAGCATGGCGATCCGATCTACTCCCATTCCGAAAGCAAAGCCGGAAATTGTTTCCGGGTCATACCCGTTGTGCTTCACGAACTCAAAAACATTCGGATCAACCATGCCGCAGCCCAGAATCTCAATCCATCCCGTTTGCTTGCAGGGACGGCACGGCGCATTGTCAGACCCGCGCTTGCCGCTGCCTCCGCAGACGAAACACGATACGAACATTTCCGCGCTTGGCTCAGTGAAAGGGAAGAACGACGGCCGGAAGCTGGTCTTTACTTCCGAGCCAAACAGCGCCTTCATCGCGTGGTCGAGCGTGCCCTTCAAATCGCCGAAGGTGATGTTGGTATCGACGGCTAGGCCTTCGACCTGATGAAACATTGGCGAGTGGCTGGCGTCGGGCGGATCGTTGCGATGCACTTTGCCGGGAATCAGAATTCGCAGCGGCGGTTTCAGCTTTTCCATGGTGCGAATCTGCACCGGGGAAGTATGGGTGCGCAGCAACAATTGCTCACGCCGCGGCTTCGATTCCTGGCCCGCGATGAATAAGGTGTCCTGAGTGTCGCGCGCGGGATGGTTGGGCGGAAAATTGAGCGCCTCAAAGTTGTAGTAATCGGTTTCGATCACCGGGCCTTCGGCGACCGAGTAACCGAGATTGCGAAACACGCCGATGATCTCGTTCTGCGTGCGGATGATCGGGTGCTCGGCGCCGATGGGTCGCCGGATGCCGGGAAGGGAAATGTCGATCGCGGATGAGGTTTTTTCTGCGGGCGCTTGCGAAAGAGCGGCCTCAACTTTGGCTTCGACTTCGGATTTCAGTTTGTTGACCCGCTGCCCGACCTCGCGCTTTGCGTCTTTCGGCGCGGGCTTCAGCCAGAGTTCGTTGACCTGCGTAAGTATGCCGTCTTTGCGCGCCAGCCAGCGGTCGCGAAAGGCTTTGCGCTGATTTTCGTCCGCGAGTCCGCCAGATTCTTTCTCAAGGGCGGCAAGAAGTTTTTCGACGGCTTTATCGAGTGCCGCCGGCGAAAAATCTTTCAATTCTGGGACGGTGTAGGCCACGGTGTTTTCGCCCCTCGCGGAGCTGATTCAAATTTGTCTAAACAGCCACGGCTTGCGCCGTGTGCTGCAATCTGCCCACCCAGCCGCTTTAGCGGCGACATCTAAATAGCCCAGCACGTGAGTGCTGGGATGTTGTTGTTCCGACACGGAGTCCCTTTAGGGACGACACTCGGCGATGTGCCGTCCCTGACGGGACTCTCTCTTTTGTCGACGCACACCCCGCACTTACGTGCGGGGCTAATTAAATTCCGCCGCTGCGCGGCTCAGTCTTCCAGTCCTATTTGTCGTGTGTGACCGTGATTTCCGCAATTTCCTCTTGGGTGAACGGGATTTCGCTGAAACGGCGTATTCGAGTCACGTGACCCGAATTCACAACTGCTTGAGGAAAAATCTTTCCATCCTTCGTTTTTATCGTGACAACTTGATAGCCCATTCCTGTCTCGGGCTGGGACCGCAGGTATTCAAGCCAACTCTTTGAAAGACTCAACATGACTGTGAAGCGCTCGGGCTAAGCCCGCCAACAGATATGAACCTCCCCACGCGTCCATAAATAGGGGGCCCTTCGAAGGCGGTCCTAATTGTCGGGGCTGAATGCTGAGTGCTGAATGCTGAATGCCAACTATGCTGCCCCTTTAATCGCGCCCTTCGCCTGCTCGGCGAGGCTCTTAAAAGCGGCGGCGTCTCTGACGGCCAAGTCAGCCAGGATCTTGCGGTCGAGTTCAACCCCCGCGGTTTTCAATCCATGGATGAACTGGCTATAACTCATACCATTCAGCTTGGCGGCCGCGCCGATGCGGACGATCCACAGCGAGCGGTACTGGCGCTTCTTCTGCTTCCGCCCGGAATAGGCAAACTTCAGGCCGCGTTCGACGGCTTCTTTCGCCGAACGGTAGAGTTTTGATTTTGTCAGGAAATAACCGCTGGCGCGGTCTAATATCTTTTTTCTTTTGGCGCGGCGTTTAGTTCCGCGTTTTACACGAGGCATGGTCTTGCTCCTTTTTAACTTCCAAATTAGCGGCTGGAGGCAGGATGTGCCTCTTCACTCGCTTGTCTCTGTGGTTTTCCTCTGTGAAACTCTGTGTCCTCTGTGGTTAGACTTTTTTGAAGCTCAACCAGAGGACAAGAGTTTCACAGAGGAAAACCACGAGAGAGATCCCTAGTACGGAATCATTCTCTTTACTTTCGGCGTATCCGCATCGCTCACGATGACACTGCCCCGAAGCCCGCGTTTGCGCTTCTTGTCCTTCGAAGTCAGGATGTGACGCAAAAATGCGTGTGACCGCTTCACTTTTCCCGTCGCGGTTTTCTTGAAGCGCTTGGCGGCGCCTTTATGTGTTTTTAGTTTTGGCATCTCGATATCCAGTTTAGCATTCAGCACTCAGCATTCAGCCCGTCAAAAACCGACCTGAAGTGAGTGAATGCTGAGTGCTGAATGCTTGATTTTACGCTTGGCTCGCTCTCGGCTGCTGCGGTGTCGCCTGCTTCTCTCCCGGCTTCTTCGCGCTCGGCGCCAGAATCGCGTGCAGCGTGTTGCCTTCCTGCCGCGGCCGAAACTCTACGATTCCGCGCTCGCCGATATCTTTAATCAGCCGCTCCAGAATTTGTCTTCCCAGACCGGTGCGGGTCATCTCGCGCCCGCGGAAAAAGATCGTAGCCTTTACCTTGTCGCCTTCATCCAGAAAACGCAGCACGTGGTTCTTTTTAGTGTCATAGTCGTGATCGTCCACGTTAATGCGGAACTTCACTTCCTTGACCGTGATCGTCTTCTGGTGCTTCTTGGCTTCGCGGTCCTTCTTCTCCTGCTGATAAAGAAATTTCCCATAATCCATGATGCGGCAAACCGGAGGTTGCGCGGTGGGAGAGATCTCTACCAGGTCCAGGTTCTGTTCGCGGGCCATTTTGAGCGCTTCAAAGGGGGGCAAAATGCCGATCTGTTGGCCTTCATCGCCAATCACGCGAATTTCTCTCGCGCGAATGCGCTCGTTTGTGCGGATAAAACGCTTGTCGATACAATCCTCCGTCTGCTTCTAACGACTTGGAATTAAAAATTATAGCATGCGGCGCGAGCCGCGGCCTTCAACCGGCGTTTCGTTCCGGCTGCTTGCTGACTTGCAGTTTCTTGTCGACCAGCGCCTCAATCGCTTGTAGAACCTGGTCTTCACTCAGGGAAGTGGAATCAATTACGGTCGCGTCATGCGCCGGAACTAGCGGGGAATTGGCCCGGGTTCGGTCGCGGCGATCGCGTTCGCGCAACTCCGCCGCCATCGATTCGCTCGACGTTCCATGCGCCGGCTGCTGATGGATGCGGCGCTGTTCACGGATGACCGGGTCGGCGTCGAGAAAAATCTTAATCTCTGCGTCGGGGAAAACCGCCGTTCCAATGTCGCGCCCTTCCATTACCACCCCGCCGTTCACGCCCAATTCACGCTGTCGCGCTACCATCCACTCGCGTACCTGCGGATGCACAGAAACTCGCGATGCCGCTTGCGAAACATCGGCCTCGCGCACGCGATGGGTGACGTCGCGGCCATCGAGCATTACCCGGTTTCCGCCCAGGGTTGGCTCAATCTTGATCCGCGACTTGTGAGCGAGCTCCGTAAGCGCAGCCTCGTCGTCGAAAGATATATCGTTCTCAATCGCCTTCAGCGCCAGCGCCCGATACATGGCTCCGCTTTCGAGGTTCGCATAGCCTAGTTTGCGAGCTAAGCGGGAGGCGATGGTGCTCTTGCCGGCCCCGGCTGGCCCATCAATGGCAATGATGAGTTTGCGAGTGGGATAGTCGGTCATCTTTCGGGTTGATTGTACATGGAGTGATGGGCCCGTTCGAATCCAGCAATTAGCAGATTTGGAGCTCAAGTTCGTTCGAGAGATCGAGAGATGTAGCGTACTCAATATGCAATACGCGGCGCCGGGCATTTTTAGTTTTGGCTTTGGAAGAGGCATGCACGGTGAGCGGCCTCATTACCAGCAGGCCGCCTGAGGGCACGTAGCAATCCACTGCGGAAGTCTTGATAGATAGGTCATGGATGGCGTCGTCACTCAGAACGCCGTTCGTGTGCGACCCAGGCAGAACTCGAAGCGGTCCATTTTCCTCTGTTGAATCGTCCAGGTGTACTCGAATCGCAAGCACCTGTTCTAACGCCGACGCGGGCATGCGCGCAGATTACACCCTCCTTTATCGACCACGGACCCCAGCCTGACACGTCTTTTCGCTCGCGCAGAGGCAGGGCGGTGTCCTGGTGCCATACCACAAGCCAATTCGACTCTGCCGACTTATCAAACAGCGTTGCACGAAAGGGAATTGCTTTATCTCCCAGAGCGCGTCTCGCCAAAGCAATTAGCTTTTCATCCTTCGCTAAACAATGAACGTCCGGAACTCGGAGCGCATTTCGCATCCCAGCGCGGCTTCTCGTGGCTGAAACTTCATCAAGCGAGACCGTAAGTTCGAGAATAGTTCTTTCGGGAAGAAATTTCGGAATGATTTCAAATCCTTCCCGCTGAAGAGAACTCATCTACTCCGTCCCAGATCGACGCATTACCTGAGGTTGCGTTACCTGAATCAACGATTTGTGTCCCACCGAAGTGAAGCTGAACTCGCGCGCGGCTAACAGCGCATTCACGGCTTCCCGAACTTTCGAACGAGGAACAAAAGTCCCGAAGAATGTTTCCAGCTCCGGCACATCGGCCGCGATGACGCACTCCAGGTATTTCGAAATCAAAGCTGACAGCGCGGTATTCACCGAGCAATTAATGCCCTCGGACACTGCCTCAGGGGCCCAGCGCTGCAACACGTCCCACGACGCGCCTTCGCGCTCGTGGTAATCGACGCGCGTGATGCGCAGCTTCGACCATAGTTCGGCGAGCGATTTATCCAGCGCGGGTACTGAAATGCCTTTGCCGATATCTTCCAGCAACTTCGATTTCGAAATCGGACCTTTACGCTGAATGATTTGGTAAGTGTCGCAAGCCAACTCCGAATATGGCGACCTCGGGCCGGGTTTCGGGGCTTGCTTGGGATTGCGCTCCCCGACCAGCGTGTAGAAATAAGGAAACGCCGAAGCTGAAAGCAGCAGTGCATTGTTCTCGTCGCCGAGGTTGGCCTCGTATGCAGACTTGTCGCGCAGCAGGCGGACCATGAGTTCGGTTGCGTCGCGGGCGCGGGGATCGGTGAGAGCATTGCGCTGCGTAGGTAGTTTGTCGTCCGAGCCCAGACATGCCCCGACGAAAGTCGGCACCAGCGAAGTTCTGGGCGCAGGGAGGGGCAGCATCAGGCAAAACCCTACCGACTCGATAAAGCTGTGCGCGTCCTCGAGCGTGCGCACGGAGTTGCCGTTGAGGCGCCACTTGTCGCGGCGAAGCTGGATGAGTTCGGTGTCGGTCATGAGCTAGAGACTACAGCTTACGATTACCGCAACTCTGTTGTCATTTTAAAGATCGTGAATCCGCAGAATTTACCTTTTGTGTTCGATGTCAAAGTCGGCACTCCTAAACAGGCTCGAAATGACAATTGCAACTGGGAGCGCGCGTTGACCTGCTCGCCTCCGCCACGTAACATCTTCCCGCATGCTCGGCACCACCATATCGCACTACCGAATCGTCGAAAAACTTGGCGGCGGTGGTATGGGCGTGGTTTATAAAGCCGAGGACATCGAACTTGGCCGCTTCGTTGCGTTGAAGTTTCTGCCTGAGAGCGTGGCGGCGGACCCGCAGGCGCTCGAACGCTTCCGACGCGAGGCGCGCGCTGCATCCGCGCTCAATCATCCCAACATCTGCACGATTTATGAGGTCGGAAAGCATGAAGGCCGGTCATTCATCGTGATGGAATTCCTAGAAGGATTGACGCTCAAGCATCGCATTGCCGGCAATCCGCTCGAGATGGAGGCTCTGCTGTCGATCGCGATCGAGGTTGCGGATGCGCTTGACGCTGCGCATTCCGAAGGAATTGTGCACCGCGATATTAAGCCCGCAAACATCTTTATTACGAAACGCGGGCATGCAAAGATTCTGGATTTTGGGCTGGCAAAGATCGTCCCAGCGGTTGTATCGTCGAGCGCTGTCGCGATCGAGGCTACGGCCACCATCGAACGCGATTACCTTACCAGTCCGGGCACGGCACTTGGCACGGTCGCGTATATGTCTCCGGAGCAAGTGCGCGGCAAAGAACTGGATGCCCGCAGCGATCTCTTTTCTTTCGGAGTTGTGCTCTACGAGATGGCGACCGGCAAGATGCCCTTCGCCGGCGACACTTCGGGCGTGATCTTTGACGGCATTCTGAACCGTGCGCCAGTGGCGCCCGTACGGTTGAACCCGCAGGTTTTTCCAAAGCTCGAAGAACTCATTAATAACGCTCTCGAAAAAGACCCCCGGTTACGATGCCAGAGCGCGGCAGAAATGCGGGCTGATCTGGAGCGGCTAAAGCGGGACTCGAGTTCGGGCAGGATTGCAGTCCATGCTTCGGATTCCGCCGCTTCGGTGCCGATTGTTTCAGGTCAGGCGCCTAGCGCTTCGTCAGTGGCAGCCGCGACTGTCCCGCAGCGAACGCCGTCGCGGCGCAAATTGATTTCTGCCGTTACCGTTCTCCTCGTGCTGATTGTTGCCGCTGCCATCCTTGCCTACCACGCCGGATTTTTCTCTTCCGGCATGGCGGCGACTGCGTTCCAGAATGCGACCATCTCCAGCTTAAGTTCCACCGGCGACGTAATGATCTCCCGCATCTCGCAGGACGGACACTATCTCGCCTACGTCTCAAACCAGAATGGCCGCTTCAGCCTCTGGGTGCGGCAAATTGCCACTCCCAGCGCAGTGCAAATTGTGGTTCCTGGAGAACAAAACATAACTTCGATTTCGTTCACTCCGGATGGAGGTTTTCTCGACTACACCACGCAGTCGGTGGACCGTGCCGAAGGCACGCTTTACCAGATTCCGGTGCTCGGCGGCACTCCCCGGCTGTTGCTCGATAAAGTCGATACCGGCGTGTCCTTTTCTCCTGACGGAAGCCAGATGACCTACGCGATGGCGGACGTTCCTACCAGCAAAATTCAGATCATGGTTGCCAAGCCGGATGGCAGCGCCGCGCATAAATTAAGTGAATACGCAGGAACTGTGACTGGCGGCAACTATGCCGTGGCTTGGTCGCCGGATGGAAAGCGCATCGCTGCCGTCAGTAAAACACTGAATGACACAAATGGCTTACCGGCCGCGCTTGTAGAGATTGATACAGTCACTGGCGCCCGGAAAAGTATGTCGCGAAAGCATTGGCGTGACGTGCAGGATTTTGCGTGGCTTCCCGACGGTAGCGGAATTCTAGTAGCAGCTATGGAAAAGACTGCCGCCAACATTCAACTCTGGGTACTCACATACCCCGGGGGAAAAGTGAGGCGGGTGTCAAACGATCTCAGCGATTACCTGTCTGTAGCTGTGTCTTCAGATGGGCACATCCTGGCTTCAGTGCAGCGGAACATGTCTGGAGATTTATGGGCCGGCCCAGCAAGCGCACCAGACAACGCCCAGCAGGTGACGACGGGCAGGCTGGATGGAAATAATGGCGTCAGCTTTGCGCCGGACGATCAATTAGTTTACGTGGGAAACCATGCGCAGAACTGGGACTTATTCATGGCGGCTCCGGATGGAACTAACGTACGGCAACTCACCTTTGACCACAGGTTCCATGCCTCTCCGGTGGTGTGCGACCACGGAAAGTCCATTCTCTATCAAAGTGATACAAACGGGATATTCGATTTGTGGAGACTTAACCGGCAGACGGGAGACGCTTCTCCTATACCAAATACAAACGGTGGGCTAGTTGCCAACTGCCAAGCGGAAGGCGATTCAATTTTCTATTGGGGACAGCCGCCGGGTGCGACGTCGTACGTATTCAAAATGCCAATGGCTGGTGGGAGCCCGGTTCGATTTTCCGATCGCTTCGCAGGCAGTCCGCCGTTTTTATCACTTGACGGGCGGCACGTGCTTTTTGCAACTGCTCTTAGAAATGGCACTTTTGGCGGCGCACTCCTGGCAGCTGATACGGGAAAGCTCGAAAACGAAATTGCCGTGCCACCCACGTTCGATGTCAGCGTAAGCACGCTTTGCTGGATGCCGGACAATCGTTCCATCGCTTATCCGGATTTGCGCAACGGGGTTGCAAACCTCTGGTCACAGCAGGTGCTTGGATCTGGCCCGCAGAAACAATTGACGCATTTCACTTCTGGAAAAATATGGAGCTGCGCCTTTTCAGCCGATGGAAAGTACGTAGCAATCTCGCATGGCTCGCGCCAAAGCGATGCAGTTCTGTTTACCAATCCAATGTAATGGAATCGGTTCCCGGTAATTAGCAGCGGTCAATTTCGCGAGTGGTTCTGATCCTGAACAGTTGTAGCCAATCCCCATCGTTTGCAATCGGCTCATCGATTGACCGGAGCTAGATTCTCTTAAACGCCCGCTGGATGTCCTTCATCGAGTAGCGAAGAACCACGGGGCGGCCGTGGGGGCAGGACATCGGACAATCCGTCTTTGCCAGTTCACGCAGCAGCCACTCCATTTTGTTTTGCTCAAGCGGCATATTGACTTTGATGGCCGCGTGGCAGGCGATTGACGCCGCTATGCGCCCGCGAATCTGTTCAAGATTCAGCGCCTGGTCTTCGCGAGCAAACTGCTCGAGCAACTCATGTAGCATTTGCTCAACGTCGCTGGCCTCAAGCCCGGCGGGAGCGATTTTAATGGCGATACTGCGGGTTCCGAATGGTTCAGCTTCAAAACCATTTTTCTGCAACTCGTCCGAAATTTCCGCGAATACCGGCTGCTGCGCCGGGTTGAGTTCAATCACAATCGGCATCAGCAGGCGCTGGCTTTCGACCTGCTGCTGTGCCCGTTGTCGCAATACTTTTTCAAATAGCACACGCTCGTGCGCCACATGCTGATCGATGATCCACAAGCCTTCGGCGTTCACCGCCAGAATGAAGGATTCGCGTAACTGGCCTAAGGGCTTCAACGACGAGAGCAGAGGAGCATCGGCGTCGAGAACTTCATCTTCTGCAATCGCAGGAGCACAGCGGTCTGCACCGAAGAGCGGTTGCTCGCCGCCAAATGTCTGCCGCGGAAAACGCGCCACCGGAATAGCGGCATTGGCTTCGACCTCGATGCCTTCCGAAAAATGCAGGCGCTCGGAAACAACTGACTCGAGAGGCGCCTGCAAAGAGAAAATGTCGGGCGCAGCGGCTCCGGGAATCGACGGGAATGCTGAAGCTGCCTCTGCGCCTGCGAACCGTGCCCCCGGCGTCAGCGAAGGACTGGCGGTCGGGTGTGCCCGAATTTCCGTAACAAACTGCGGTACCGGCCGCGCCTTCATCAGTGCCGCCCGGACTGACTCACGCAGGAAATCATGGACGACCGTCTGCTGGCGGAATCGCACCTCGGTTTTCGATGGATGCACATTCACATCGACTTCAGCGTTCGGCATTTCAAGAAACAGCAGCACCACCGGAAAAACCGTCGGCGGAAGAATGTTGCGGTAAGCATCGGTCAGCGCGTGCTGGATCAATCGGTCGCGGATCAGCCGGCCGTTCACAAAAGTGTAAATCGAGTTGCGGTTCAGCTTCTGGATCTCGGGTTTTGAGACGAACCCGTGAAGGCGCAATGCCCCCGGATCGATGGGTGGACGGGCGTCTCGCCCGTCCGAGTCTTCCTCTTTCTTGCGCAACCAGGGTGGCGGCTGCGGGAAACCTACATGCGCCAGCGGTAGCTCCGCTGCGACAGAAATCAGTTGATCGAGAACTTCTTTGCCGAAAACCTGGTACACCCGGTCGCTGTAACTCGCAACCGGAGGCGCTACCAGCATAGCATTCGTAGCCGAGTGCAACTCGAAGTGCTTCTCAGGATGCGCCAACGCGTAGTGCGTGACCAGCGACGCGATATGAGACAACTCAGTCGATTCAGCTTTTAGAAATTTTTTTCGCGCCGGGGTATTAAAGAAGAGATCGCGAATGGTGATTGAAGTCCCTCCCGGTAGCCCGGCTTCATCGACGCGAAATATCTTGCCGCCGGCAATTTCGACGATGGTCCCCGAATCCTGGTCCGCAGCCCGCGTTTCCAACCGCAAACGCGAAACCGAACCGATCGAGGGCAAGGCTTCGCCGCGAAAGCCAAGCGTGGCAATGTTGAGCAGGTCTTCCGCATTTTTGATCTTGGAAGTCGCGTGCCGCTCGAAAGCCAGCAATGCGTCGTCGCGCACCATGCCGCAACCGTCGTCGGTGATCTGAATCAGCTTTTTGCCTCCGGCCTCGACCTGAATCTTCACTCGTGTTGCGCCGGCGTCGAGCGAGTTCTCCAGCAGTTCTTTCACAACCGATGCCGGTCGCTCAACCACCTCGCCAGCTGCGATCTTATTGGCTACATGCTCGGGAAGTACGTGGATACGGCCCATGGAAGTTAAGCCAGTTTCGCAGATGAAAGCAGGGAAGGCAAAGGGAGTGCGCCAAAGGTGTCTTCGATCAATGACGAACGAGCCAGAGAACGCGAATTCGGCGTCCGACTTTCTGAAAATCTCGATCTGCGGTGACCAGAGTAGAATTTCGAAGTTCGGCCAGGGAGCCAGCGATGCAATCAACAAATGAAAGCTTATGCAGGGCTTTGATTTCGCCAGCCTTTAATGCTTGCTCCTGGTCGACCGCCACGATTTCTATAGGCAGACGCGACAGTCCCGCAATGGCGCTCCTTGCGGCTTCTTCGCCATGATGCTGCCAGACGTTGTAAAAAACTTCACCCCAGTTCAGCACAGACATTGACACAGCATTTTCTTGCTTGTCTGCTGCTGCGAGAATCTGTTCAACGCGCGCCGCGCCCGGCCCATTCTCCAGCAAATCCAAAACTGCGCTGGCGTCCAGAACGTAGGTCTTCATTTTTCCAGGCGCTTCTCTCGCTGCCTAGCTTCAACCATGGAGACCGGCCCTTTTAGAGAACCGCGAAGTCGCCGGATATAGCCCTCATTGATGGGCTCCAGGACCACATGGTTTTTTTCTATGCGGACGGCGATTCGAGTTCCGGTTTCGATGCCCAGTTTTTCGCGTAATTCCGACGGGATGACGATCTGCCCTTTGGAACTCACGGTGGTAAAAGTATCTATCATAATTCTTACAATATCAGTAACGTAAGACATTCTGCAAGAGTAAGAATTAGACTCGGCCAAGAAGCCCGAAAGGCGAATAATTTGCGAAACTACAAGCAAGGAATTAAAATATCCTGATGTCTGCTCTCGCCTGGGCCCATCCTTTGGTCGCCGAATGGTTCACCAATAAATTCGGCACCCCCACTGAGCCGCAGGAGCTGGGCTGGCCTCACATTCTGTCGGGTCGAACTACGCTGATCTCGGCGCCTACCGGTTCGGGGAAAACTCTGGCGGCTTTCCTCGCCTGCATCGATCGCCTGGTACGCAAAGCTCTGGCCGGCGAACTTCGAGATCGCACCGAAGTTCTGTACATTTCGCCGCTGAAGGCGCTCGGCAACGACATTCAGAAGAACCTCGAAGGACCGCTCGGCGAAATCCTCCAAATGGCGGGCGAGCGCGGCTTGCTCATGCCGCAGATTCGCACCGCCGTTCGCTCCGGCGACACGCTGGCTCCGGAACGACGGGCTATGCTGAAGTGCCCGCCGCACATTCTGGTCACCACGCCCGAGTCGCTTTATATCCTGCTCACGGCGGAAAAAAGCCGGGCCATTCTCCGCGATGTCGAGACGGTTATAGTCGACGAAATCCACGCCGTGGCAGACGACAAGCGCGGCGCGCACTTGACGCTTTCACTCGAACGGCTGGAAGCGTTGACCTATCGTTCTCCCGTCCGCATCGGGCTTTCAGCTACGCAGAAGCCGATCGAAGAGGTGGCACATTTTCTCTCCGGGAATGGCCGCACTCAGCCAGAGATCGTCAACATTGGTCACAAGCGCAAACTCGATCTCGCGGTTGAGATCCCAGCCACGTTGCTCGGCCCAGTTGCCAGCAATGAGATGTGGGATGAAATTTACGACCGCATCGTTCAGCTTTCGGAAGAGCATCGCTCGACGCTGGTCTTTGTGAATACTCGGCGGCTCGTGGAGCGGGTTGCGCATAACCTAGCAGAGCGCATAGGCGAAGAAAATGTCGGCGCGCATCATGGTAGCCTCTCGCGGCGCTTGCGTCTCGAAGCCGAAAGAAAGCTGAAAGAGGGCAAGATCAAGGTCTTGATCGCCACCGCTTCTCTCGAGCTTGGAATTGATATCGGGACCGTCGATCTGGTGATCCAGATTAGTTCGCCCCGGGCGATTGCTGTCGCGCTGCAGCGTGTGGGACGTTCTGGTCACTGGCGCGGCGCGGTCCCTAAGGGCCGCTTATTTGTAACTACCCGAGATGACTTGCTGGAGTGCGCATCGCTGGTTCGGGCCATTCGCCAGGGTGATCTTGATCGCTTGATCATTCCCGATTCGCCGCTGGATGTTATGGCGCAGCAGATCGTAGCGACTTGCGCCACGAGCAGCAGCAATGCCCGTGTGGCTCGAACACTCTTGTCCGAGAAAGCTAGAGAATCATCGGGAATAGGGAACGAACCTCTTTTTAGTGGATCTTGCCAGGATTCATCGGAGTCAGCGGCTCCAGTTCGGACAGGAGTGCCCGAGCCGCACGGTCGTTCTGAAGACGATCCCGGCTGGGATGAAGATGAGCTGTTTGCCCTGGTCAAACGGGCTTATCCCTACCGCAATCTTTCGCGTGAGCTTTTCGACTCCATCGTTGAAATGCTTTCCCAAGGCATTGCGGCGCGCCGAGGACGATACGGTGCATATCTTCACCATGATCGTGTGAATCGCAAGTTGCGCGCCCGTCGCGGTGCCCGGCTGGCTGCGATCACCAGCGGCGGAGCGATTCCTGAAACTGCATTGTTCACCGTGGTCGCTGAGCCTGAAGGCGGAATCGTCGGAACCCTCGATGAAGACTTCGCGGTCGAGAGCAACGCGGGCGACATCGTATTGCTCGGCAACACCTCGTGGCGTATTCGCCGAGTTGAAGGCAAGTCCGGCCGTGTGCTGGTGGAAGATGCGCACGGAGCGCCTCCGACGGTTCCGTTCTGGCTGGGAGAGGCGCCAGCGCGTACTCAAGAGTTGTCTCTACACGTGGCTGAACTGCGGCGTGAGATCAGCGAGCGCTTGCCCGGAATTTCTCCGGTGGCGCTTTCTCCAAAAATGCCGCAGGTTGCTGAAACCATCGCCTGGTTAAACGAAGAATGTGGACTGGATGAATCCGGCGCGTCCCAGGCAATTCAATACATCCTTGAAGGCCGGGCCGTTCTCGGAACTGTTCCCACGCAGAGCACAATCATCGCCGAACGCTTTTTCGACGAAGGCGGCGGCATGCAGTTGGTCATTCACGCACCGTTTGGCGCCCGCATCAACAAAGCCTGGGGACTGGCGCTGCGCAAGCGTTTCTGCCGCAGCTTCAATTTTGAATTGCAGGCCGCGGCAACCGACAACGGGCTCAATATCGCGCTGGCCGAGCAGCACAGTTTTCCTCTGGCCGATGTCTTTCACTTCCTGAATGCCGAGAGCGTTCAGTCCGTGCTCGAGCAAGCCGCTCTGGCCGCGCCGGTTTTTGGTACCCGCTGGCGTTGGGACGCGAACCGTTCTTTAGCGCTGCTTCGTTTTCAGGGGGGCAAAAAAGTTCCGCCGCAGATACAGCGCATTCGCTCAGATGATTTGTTGGCTTCGGTTTTTCCAGATGTTGCCGCCTGCCAGGAAAATATTGAAGGCGACATTAAGATTCCCGATCATCCTCTGGTCAAGGAAGTCATGAAAGACGTACTCACAGAAGCCATGGACATCGACGGGGTGCGCGATTTACTGCGCCGCATGGAAGATGGAAGCATTCGTTGCGTCGCCGTCGATACGCCTGTCCCATCGCAGTTTTCGCACGAGATCCTGAACGCAAATCCCTACGCATATCTCGACGATGCTCCACTTGAAGAACGGCGCGCCCGCGCGGTTGAGATGCGGCGCATTCTTCCGGAGTCGGTTCTTGAGGAAGTCGGCAAGCTCGACCCGGGCGCGATCGAGCAGGTTCGCGCGGAAGCATGGCCCGATGTGCGCGACGCCGATGAGTTGCACGATGTGTTGCACACCTTGGTTGCGTTGCCAGTTTCCATGCCTTTGCGAACGTGGGGACAGCCGCCCTCAAATGTCTGGTTCAGTGAAGCTGAACCACAAACTTTTGCGGAAGAAAATGAAGATCGTCGAGCGCCGCTCGACCGGACAGCCGAGGGCGGCTGTCCCCACGCTCATCCCATTTCTGAGTGGGCACAGTTTTTTGAACGCCTCGCGCAGGCTAATCGAGCAGTGAGCGCCCGCAGTAGTGATCGAACCTACTGGATTGCCACCGAACGCGCCAAAGCATTCTCGGTAATCTTCCCAGGCGCAATTTTAGACAACACTCCCGCGGACATTCCGCAGGCACTCCTTTCATCTGACGACGCCACCCTCGCCATGGTCACCGGCTGGATGGGACATATCGGTCCAGTAACCGCCCACGCATTGGCAGGTTTACTAGGCCTTCCCGCAGCTGAGATCGAAAAGGCATTGTTGCGCATGGAAGCCAGCGGCGCCATTCTTCGGGGGAAATTCACCGATCCTGGCATGACGGAAACCGAATGGTGCGATCGCCGCCTGCTGGCGCGAATTCACCGGCTCACGGTGGCTACTCTCCGCAAGCAGATTCAGCCCGTCACGGCAGCACAATTCATGCGTTGGTTATTGCGCTGGCAGCACGTCGCGCCGGAATCCCAGCTTCAGGGCGAACGGGCGACGCTCGAGGTGTTGCGTCAGCTTGAGGGCTTTGAAATTCCGGCGAACGCATGGGAACGGCAGGTGCTTTCAAGAAGGATCGCGGACTACGATCCTAAGTGGCTCGATCAGCTTTGTCTTACTGGAGCCGTGGGGTGGGGAAGGCTGTCGCCGCATCCCGCGACGCTTGAATCTTCCAATGGCGATCAGCCGAATCGGCGTCGAGTAGTTCCCACCAGCGTAGCTCCGATCACGTTTTTCATCCGAGAAGAATCCGACTGGATGGCTCCCCATGCCTCGCTCTCTGACGCGCAGGGTCTCAGTCCGGTCGCGAACCAGGTGTTCGAACTTCTGCGCCAGCGAGGAGCTTCGTTCTTCGCCGACATTGTGCGTGCCACCGGCAAACTGAAAGCAGAAATTGAAACCGGATTGTGGGAACTGGTTGCCGCCGGGCTGGTGACCGCCGATGGGTTCGACAATCTTCGCGCTCTTATTGATCCCAAGCGCCGCGCCGGTCAAGGGAACGGTAAGTCCGCTCGTCCTCGACATAGCTCAGGTCGGTGGGCCATCCTGCATGCCGATTCGGCGGTCGAGCACGATCGCCGGGCCGAATCGGTTTGCTGGATGCTGTTAAAGCGCTATGGCGTAGTCTTCCGCGATCTGCTGGTTCGCGAAAGCAATCTTCCCAAGTGGCGGGACCTGCAGCTGGCTTTCAGACGATTGGAAGCGCGAGGCGAAATTCGGGGTGGACGGTTTGTGGATGGGTTCCTCGGCGAACAGTTTGCCTTGCCGGTCGCGGTTGAGTCGCTGCGCGCTACGCGAAAACTTCCGCCAACTGGGGGGACGGTATCGATTTCCGCTGCGGACCCTCTGAATCTGGTGGGAGTCGTTGTCCCAGGTGAGCGCATCCCCGCGATCTCGGGGAGATACGTCTCTTACCGCGACGGGGTCGCGATCGAGCCTGAAATTCTGCAATCTAAAGTAGCCGCGCTCTAGCCTACTAAAAGATATCGGGAACTTGTCGAGGGGGCCCTCCAAGTTCCCGATAGCTATCCGTCGGGCGAAAACTTAGCGCTTCCCCACGCTATTACCAGACGACCAGCGAAAGCAGCTTCGCATAAAACCCAAGATTCGATGTTGCACTGTTCGTTTTTGTTACGAATTCGGAACAGAATTTCAGCTGCTCCACAGTTTAATTGGCAGGCACCCTTATTTTCAGCAAGATAGCTGGACTCAGATAAACTCCCTGCCATCGAATTGCAAGGTGAAGATGAGGTCCCGTCGCCCTTCCTGTTCCACCACTTAAGGCGACGGCCTCACCGGTATGCACTTGATCCCCCTCTTTTACCTTGAATCCCGACAAATGCAGATACAAACTCAGTAATCCCTGCCCGTGATCGATGACAAGACAGTTACCCTCGAAAAACATTGGCCGGGCGAGAATTACGACGCCGCTATTAATCGCGTGAACCTCCGTTCCTGGAGGGGCGGCAAAGTCCAAGCCTTGGTGCCGGCTCTGAACCTGATCATTGAAAACTCGCGCGGTCCCGAATATGTCAGACACCGGATCCGAAACCGGGGCGACGAACTGCCCAGCCCAAAGCCGATCCGTGGTGATTGTCCCAAACACCTTTCCTTTCAGGCTTTTATCAGCCGAGATAGCGGTGAGCTGATCGGGGCTTGGTTCAGTAAATTTTTTAGCAACTTTTACCGTGATCTTGGGATAAGGAGCGTTGCTGACACGAATTTTTCGGGCAAGCTCCACGGTTTCCCCACTGGACAGAGTCTCGGTGACCCTCAATTCGTAGGACCCTACTTTTGTAGTCAAAGGGATAGCCGCGAGTCCATACCATCCCTTACTCGACGTCGAGCGGAAAAAGCTTACGCCGTGTCCCATCCACTGGCCGGAGACTCCGCGTACCCGAGTGGAGGCTTTTATTTCGAACAGAACGGGAGAACCATTAGCTAGGTCGTGTGGCTGCCACTGTACATTAGGTGAGCCAGTATTGCTCGATCCATTCGCTGCGGCGCAAGCAAGCTCCACAACTAGAATCAGCATTCGACAACTTCGTATGAATCGGGTTGCGATATACATGGCGGAGTTCATGTACTAGATCGTAATCAGGTTAACCCTGTATGGCAAAATGTTGGTTCGTGCCAGAGTATTGTTTTGGATGTCTCTGCCTCGGGAGCCCGCACTGAATTTGCCACGAATAACACCTTACCCCGACAAGCCGGAGAAGAACAGGCTCTCGCAGATGGCCGCGGAGCTGGTCGCCAAGAATCAGCAACTTGCCGAGGCTCGTGAGCAAAATGCCGCCACCGAGCGCGTACGGATTAGCGTCGAGCAGCAGCTCCGGGCCGCCAACGAGCAACTCGATCTCAAGATTCAGGAGCGCACCTCAGAGCTCACCCGATCCAATCAGCTGCTGCATACTGAAATTCAAAGACGTGTGCAGACCGAAGAAATGCTCCGCAAGCTGTCCGCTCGTATATTAACTTTGCAGGACGAAGAGCGCCGTCGTTTGGGTCGCGAGCTTCACGACAGCGCGGGTCAGTTGCTAGCCGCGCTCCACATCAATTTGGGAGTCATCGCGCAGCGGACCCAAAACGAGGCCAGCCTTTCGGCCATAGTTTCTGATAGCGCCACTCTTGCCGATCAGGTCATTTCTGAAATCAGAACTCTGTCGTATCTCCTGCATCCACCGATGCTTGATGAGACTGGCCTGGGAAGCGCGGTTGAATGGTATGCGCGAGGGTTCAGCGAGCGCAGCAAAATTGCCGTCGACCTGGACATCGATTCTGCACTTCCGCGTTTTCCTACGGAAGTTGAGACCGCCATTTTCCGCATTGTGCAGGAGTCGCTGGTGAATATCCATCGCCACGCCGGCAGCCGCACCGCGTTCATTTCTCTGCGAGCGAATACCAAAGGGGCTTCGCTGACTATTCGAGACGAAGGTTGTGGGATCCCGGTTGAAATTTTAAAAAGTATGGAAGACGGCGGCGCCAATATTGGGGTTGGTATTGGTGGAATGCGAGAACGCGCTCGCCAGTTGGGCGGCGCTATCAGTATTCGCAGGGCGGATCCCGGCACCCTGGTTGAGGTACGTCTGCCGGTATCGAAATACGCCTCCAGCGCTACGGTTGCCGCTCGTGGCGAAGCTTCACGATAACTGCTTTGGCCTTTTCCCAATCCCGTGTGCTAGTATTACCGCGCTAAAAGGGGCTTCAGTAAAATTTTGTTGTTCGCCGGGCGCAGCTTGCTCATCCTAGCGAAGCGAGATGAAAGATACTTTAGGAGTCCTGCTGGCGGGAGGAGCCGGGGAACGGCTTTATCCGCTGACCCGCGACCGCGCCAAGCCGGCAGTTACATTCGGCGGCATCTACCGCATCATCGACATCACGCTTTCCAACTGCATTAACTCCGACCTGCGCCGAGTCTACATTCTCACTCAGTACAAGGCTCTGTCTCTCAACCGGCACATCCGCGAGGGGTGGAACATCGTAGGCACTGAACTGGGAGAATTTATCGAAGTGCTGCCGCCGATGAAGCGCGTCAGCGACCAGTGGTACCAGGGCACGGCCGACGCGGTCTATCAGAATATTTATTCCATCGGATCCGAACAGCCGCGGCACGTTCTGATTCTCTCCGGCGACCATATCTACAAAATGAATTATGCCCTGATGCTGCAGCAGCACGTTGACTCCGCAGCGGATGTGACCATTGCCACCATTCAGATCGAACCGGAGGAGACCTATCGCTTCGGCGTCATGTCAGTGGATTCAGACAATCGCGTGACCGGCTTTGAGGAGAAGCCCAAGGTCACACAAATTCGCGCTCCCGGCAATCCGGATCGGGTTCCTGCCTCCATGGGCGTTTACCTGTTTAATACTGACGTCCTGATTCCCGTGTTGCTGAAAGACGCCGAGGATGAAAATTCCAGCCACGATTTCGGCAAGGATATTTTGCCCAAGATGGCGGACGACTATCGGGTGTATGGCTTCGATTTCGTAGACGAGAACAAGAAAGAAGCACTCTACTGGCGCGACGTGGGCACCCTCGAAGCCTACTACGAAGCCAATATGGACGTAGTTTCGGTCTCGCCGGTTTTCAACTTATATGATTCGGCATGGCCCATCCGCACCCATCAGCGCCAATATCCGCCCGCGAAGTTTGTTTTTGAAGAGCCCGGCCGCACCGGTCAGGCCCTGGACTCAATAGTTTCAGCCGGCTGCATAGTCTCTGGCGGCGCAGTTCGTTACAGTGTGCTCTCGCCCGACGTTCGCGTGAACTCCTATACGGAAGTCGACTCGAGCATTCTTTTTTCCCACGTGAACGTCGGACGCCATTGCCGCATTCGGCGCGCAATCATCGACCGCGACGTGCACATTCCCGAAGGCACAACGATTGGCTTTGATTCGGAAGCAGACCGGCAAAAATATTTCGTGACCGAGAGCGGCATCACCGTGGTCACGCGCGACTACTCGCTGTTCGAAAACCCGGTGACCGTCGACTACTTCACCAGCGAATGAAGTTTGTTGGTCCACAAGCAATGTTCTGTCCGCGCGATCAAGGTCTGTTGGCCGCGATCGTTTTCTCCGCAATCATTCGAAAGATCAAGCGCGCGGCAATCAGCGCTTTTATCTTTCGGCAGCGCGAAGCAAGGCGCGAGCTCATTCACGATGCGATGTTATAATCCAGTGTCGTCCTTCCTTGGAATAGTCCCTCCGGGCGCGTAGCTCAATTGGCAGAGCAACTGACTCTTAATCAGTAGGTTGTAGGTTCGATTCCTACCGCGCTCACCATGTTTTCGGTAAAAGCCCGATCCCATTAATCGAATCAGAACTCTTCCGAGCTAAGCGCTGATCGATTGTTCCAGGTGCCAGTCTGCCGGTGGCGATTCGATTCCCCACACGTTGCCGGGTTCGTCCAAGGTTAGTCCGAGGATCCAGAACTTTGCATATTTCTCAGGCTTGATGCAGTTCACCACCCGCGCCACGACGCTGCGCCCTACCGGAAGGCCATCCAATCGAATTGTAGTTCCGATTTCAAGAGCACGGCCGAAGCGCGCTGCACAGCCCTGGGGGTTTACCAGAAGGGTCACCGCTTCTTCAGAAAATGGATTAGCGAGGTCGAGGCTGGTGAGGATGATGGGAATCTTACGATTTATTCTGGTGCCGCGCCTTAGGTTAGACAAAAATCATGGCTCCGGAGTTTGAATCTGGTCCTTTAGGCACTTTCTCGCGAACGCGCGTGGCGTCATCGGAATGTTCGATTTTAACGTTGCGCTGCGTCGTTAGTCTAAAAGGTGAAACCGTCGGTATTCCGACGCCCTTTTTCAACGCCAGCTCGACCCCAAAAACGCGAAAAGGCCCATTACTTAGGTCATCTTTGATTGGGTACGAATTCAGGTGATCATACAGATGGCATCGGGAACCCGTCTGCATGCAAATAGATGATCTGCTGAAAATTGCGATGGAGCGTCGCTCCTCCGACTTGCACTTGAAGGTCGGGAACTATCCTCACCTTCGAATTGATGGCGAGCTCGTACCGCTTACCGACCAGCCGCGTGTGACCGCGGAAGACATGCTGACTATGGCGTTTAGCATGATGTCGGCGCGGCAGAAACAAAAATTCAAAGAGACCAGCGAAATTGATATGGCATACGGCGTGGCCGGCCTGGGCCGATTCCGTGTGAACGTGTTTCAGCAACGGGGAAACGTCGGGCTGGTTCTCCGCGTAATTCCTACGAAAATTCGCGCACTGGATGAATTGTATTTGCCCAAGGTGATCGAACAGATTTGCGAAATGCCCCGCGGCCTGGTGCTGGTGACGGGCGTGACCGGATCTGGTAAATCGACGACGCTGGCGGCAATGATTGATCGCGTGAATTCAACGCGCGCGGAACACATTATTACGATCGAAGATCCGATCGAATTTCTACATCGCGATAAAAAAGGCTACGTGAACCAGCGTGAGGTGGAAGTGGATACGCCGAGTTTTTCGGCGGCGCTACGCGCTTCGTTGCGTCAGGATCCGGACGTGATCCTGGTCGGCGAAATGCGCGACATGGAAACCATTGGCACGGCGTTGCACGCGGCGGAAACCGGGCACATGGTTTTCTCCACGCTGCACACGCTGGACGCGGTTGAAACCATCAACCGAATCATTGCGGTGTTTCCGCCACCGGAGCAGAAGCAGATTCGGTTGCAACTGGCTGCAGTCCTGCGGGCCGTGGTCAGCCAACGTCTGGTAAGGCGTAGCGATGCCGAGGGCCGAGTTCCCGCGGTCGAAGTCATGATTAATACTGCGTATATCCGTGAATGCATTCTGGTGCCCGAAAAAACCCGCGCAGTGCGCGACGCAATTTCCGCCGGCACTTCGCAATACGGCATGCAAACATTCGATCAATCGCTGTGGGATTTGTTCCAGGCGGGCCTGGTGGCTTACGAAACGGCGCTTGAGAACGCGTCGAATGCCGACGACTTCAAACTGCGTATGCAGGGCATTTCTTCTACCAGCGACATGTCGAAGAATGCGATGCAGGCCTCGGGCTTCGGCGGACGATAACTCCAAACCTCATCGCAGAGGTCACGGGGGTATCGCAGAGGAAGAGCCCCAGAGCAGTGCGGAGCTTGTAGAGCCCGTTGAAACCCATTGCAGCTTTATCTCGAAGCCGCATCCAGAAATGAATAAAGGGCCGGGAAGACCTTCCCGGCCCGCACTCACATCTAGACGCACCAATTTCAGAACGCAGCCACCGCAACCGTTCTTCGTGCACGTTCGCGTTCGTGCCCGCGTTCACATCCGAGCACAGCCAATGCCTCGTTGAATGACGAGATGTCGAACACGCAGCTAAGGTGGGTGCGGGTCAACATCTGATGAACGAACGGGCGCGGATTCACCAGCTTGAGGTGAGAGCGGTTGTTCTCGGCCCAGCGATGCAAATCTACGAGCACGGTGAGGCCGCCGGCGTCGATTGACTCGACTTCCGACAGATCAATCACGATAACGCGCGCCAGTTTCTGCTCAAGCACAGCATCGTGCAAAGTGTCTTCTTGGCCGCGCACAATTCTTCCCACGCACTTAATAACGGCTACGTCTCCGGCGCGGTCACTTCTTACGGTAAGCATGACTAACTCCTGTTTAGCTGTTACGTATATAGACGCATTAATGTTCCCATTGTCATCAAAAGTTTCGTGAAGATTCTGTTAATATCCGCAATCGGAAGTACTTGTACCTGTGGTGTTTATGGGCTTTGTACGTCGTAAACTCGAGACCGAGAACCAGTTATATGAATACGCTGTAGGCGCGCTGGGCCGTCGAATGCGCTCGGTTGCCGAACTGAAACGGTTGCTGCGCCAGAGAGTTGAGGCGGACACGGAGATTGGCCAGACGCTGGTCGAGCTCGTGATTCGAAAGTTGAAGGACCAGGGATATTTGAATGACGCCAAGTATGCCGCCACGTATTCTGCGTTTCGCCGCGACAACGAAAAGTTGGGGCGCCGCCGCGTGGCCACGGATCTAAAAATAAAGGGAATTCACAGCCAGGTGCTCGAGAAAGCGGTGGACTCGACCTTCTCCGAAGTCGACGAAGAAAAGCAAGCGCGAGAATTTTTGCGGCGTAAGCGACTCAAAAAACCTGTCGACAAGAAACAAGCGGCGCGAGTTTTCCGACAGCTCATGCGCGCAGGTTTCGGAGCGAAGACCATCTTCGCAATTTTGCGCAAGTGGGACGTCGAGGAAGATGTCCTCGAAATCCTCGAAGGCGATTCGATCGACACGGATTCGTGATGTTGGTCAGGCCGGCAGCTTGATTCGCAGCAGATCTTCCACGTCCCCGATCTTGTCGCCAAGCAGGTTCAATTTTTTCGCCAGTCCTTGGATTTCGACCTCGGCCCGGCGGTTCACCTCATAATCCAGTTCGCTTCGCAGGCGATCTTTTTTGTCCTGCCGGTTCTGGCTCATCATGATCACGGGAGCTTGAATGGCAGCAAGCATCGACAGAAACAGGTTAAGGAGGATGAACGGATACGGGTCCCAGGCGCGGTGTCTGAGCGCCACGTTGGTGGATGAATACGCAACCAGAACCAGCAGGAAAGTAATAATGAACGTCCATGATCCGCCGAAGCTGGCGACGGTATCGGCGACCCGCTCACCTCGAGTTTCTTCTTCCTCAATTATCTGATTGGGATTGCGGCTGGCACGCACGCGAACTAATTGCTGCGAGGCATGAAACTGGCGACCGAGGACGGTGAGCATGTCCATTCCCGCGTGAGGCTTGCGCTCCAGCAGGATTTGGATGTCGTTGCGGTCCACTTCAATGCAGACAGATTCCTCCTGCGCGGTCGCCGTGGTCTGGTGCGGAGTTCTTTCGAGCATAGAAGCAAAACCGAAAAATTCTCCCGCGGACGGCTCGTCCACGATGACTTCCTGGTGGTCTGCGTCCACCGTGGTGACGCGGACAGAGCCGGAGACGAGCACGTAGGCGCGGTCGCCCAATTCGCCGATTTTGTAGATGCGCTGGCGAGGGGCGAAATTGCGGACTTCAACCTGGGCGGCAAGGACGGCGGTTTCATCGTCGTCGAGCAGGGCGAAGAGCGGGACTTGGCGCAGGATTTCAGGGTTGCAGGGCATGGATCCTCCGGAATTAAATCATTGAATCATCGGATCATTGAATCATTGAACACTCTCGGAGGCCAGTGGCTTCCTGAATGAGAATTCGTCGCTCGGATCTGGATGCAATGACTCCATGATCCGATGATCCAGTGATTCGATATGTTGGGTTCATTTAGAATTGAAATTCCATTATGCTGACAGGTTCCCAAGTTCGCCGCAGATTTCTGGACTTTTTTGTTCAGAAGGGGCACCGCGAGGTGCATTCGTCGTCGCTCGTTCCGCATAACGATCCCACCCTGTTGTTCACCAATGCCGGGATGAACCAATTCAAAGACGTTTTCCTTGGCCTTGAAAAGCGCGACTACACCCGCGCTACTTCGTCGCAGAAGTGCGTGCGCGCGGGCGGCAAGCACAACGATCTGGAGAATGTCGGCTTCACTAATCGCCATCACACGTTCTTTGAAATGCTAGGCAATTTTTCTTTCGGCGATTACTTCAAGAAAGAAGCCATTGCGTATGCGTGGGAGTTAATCACGTCGGGCAAATGGTTCGCAATTCCCAAAGAAAAGTTGTTCGTGACTATTTTCAACGGCGAAGGTGGGGTGCCGCGCGATGCTGAAGCCTACGACTTGTGGGCTGCGCAGGGTGTCGAAAGATCGCATTTTTGAATTCGGGCTGAAAGACAACTTCTGGCAGATGGGCGATACGGGGCCCTGCGGGCCATGCAGCGAGATTCACTTACGACATGGGGCCGGCGGCTTCGGATCAAGGACACGCGGATTGTGCGTTTGGATGCGACTGCGGCCGCTACGTCGAGATTTGGAATCTGGTGTTCATGCAGTTTGATCGCGATGCTTCGGGCAAGTTAAATCCGCTGCCCAAGCCTTCGATCGATACCGGCATGGGCCTGGAGCGGGTGACCGCGGTGCTGCAGGGTGTGATCTCGAATTACGACACCGATTTGTTCGTGCCGCTGATCGAAAGAGCGGCTGAACTGACAACAGGCCATGTAGGGGCGGGCGTCCACGCCCGCCCAGCCGAGCCAAGCTCGGCACAGTCGAGCGGAGCGTCGCTCCGCAGGACGGTCGTGGACGCCCGTCCCTACACGGACATTGGTGAGGCTCAACACAAATCTGCTGCTTCTCTTCGCGTCATCGCCGATCATTCTCGTGCGGCAACTTTTCTCATTTCCGACGGGGTGTTGCCCTCGAATGAAGGTCGCGGCTATGTGCTGCGAAAAATTATTCGACGCGCAATCACTCATGGTCGATTGCTCGGACAGACGAAGCCGTTTCTGCATGAAATGGTCTTTGCCGTCCGCGACATGATGAAGGACGCGTATCCGGAATTAAAGGAGACGGCTGAGCGGGTCTCGAAAGTGGTACTCACCGAGGAGATTCGGTTCGCTCACACTTTGGAGTTAGGCCTAAGTTCACTCGAACAGGAGTTGTCCAATGCTCGCGAACGTGACGCTCTGGTTCGTCTTTACGCAACAGCCATAAGAGAGAACAACCAGAGACCCGACATCAGAACAAAACTGTTGAAGCTCGGCATGACGGAATCGGAATTAGACCACTCTCCGTCCGTGACTGACAAAAGTCCCGTTCTGAGTGGCGCGATGGCATTCAAGTTATACGATACGTTCGGCCTACCACTCGATTTCATACAAGATGCCGCGCGGGATCAAGGGATCGAATTTGATCAAATTGGCTTCGACGGCGCGATGGCCGAGCAACGCGAGCGAGCCCGTGCATCCTGGAAAGGCGCTGCCAAGCAGACTGCGAATCCCGCCTATCAGCAGCTGCCGAAGACGGTTTTTGAGGGCTATCTGCAAACGCGGTCTGAAAATTGCGAAGTGATGGCCATTATCAAAAACGGTCAAGGGGTTCAGGAGTTGAAGCCGGGAGAAGAGGGCGATGTCATTCTTGATCACACGCCGTTTTATGCGGAAGCCGGCGGCCAGGTGGGGGATCGCGGCGTTTTTTATAGCGATGAGCTGAATTCAGTTGTCGCTGAGGTCAAGGGGTGTTACTACCCAGTGCAGGGGATGAGGGCGCACCAGGTGCTCGTAAAAGGGGAGTCAAAATCCCCACCCTCCGCACAAAACGCGGAAGGGCGGGGCACCCTCAAGGTCGGGGATAAAGTTGATGCCGTCGTGGACACCGGAATTCGTGAATCCACCATGCGCAACCATACGGCTACGCACTTGTTACAAGCCGGGCTGCGTGAGGTATTGGGTAAGCATGTAAAGCAGGCGGGATCGCTGGTCGCGCCGAATCATTTGCGTTTCGATTTTTCTCATTTCACGGCGGTTGAAGATGAAGAACTGCAGGACATTGAAGATCTTATTAATAAAGAGGTCCTGCGGAACCAGCGGGTCGAGGTGATTGAGAACGTGCCCATCGATGTCGCGGTGAATGAGTATCACGCGATGGCGTTGTTCGGCGAGAAGTATGGCGATCGGGTACGAGTGATCAAGATTGGCGACTTCTCGACCGAGCTCTGCGGCGGCACGCACACCGGTGCGACCGGTGAGATTGGGCTCATCAAGATTCTGAAAGAAGGAAGTGTTTCGTCGGGAGTGCGACGGGTGGAGGCGGTCACCGGCGAAGGGTCGCTGCGACATTTCAGAAAAGATCACGAGTTAGAGAACGTCGTGTCCAGGTTCGTGGTTCCCACCCTTGCGCAAAAAACGCGCAAGGATGGGGCACCCTCATCTGAGGAGGATACTACCTCTCCAGCCGAGGCTCTGAAAGCCGAACTTGAGAAGAGAGATGCCGAGATCAAACGCTTGGCGCGCGAACTCGATCAGGCACGTATGAAGTCTGCATCGTCGTCAACTGCGAATATCGGCGAGAAAATAAAAGATGTTCGCGGCGTGAAAGTGCTGACCCATCGTGTGGACAATCTGGAGCGCTCGCAGTTGCGCACGCTGGTCGATCAGCTTCGCGATAAGATCGGCTCAGGCGTGGTGGTGCTGGGATCGGCGACGAATGGGAACGTTTCGCTGATTGTCGGCGTCACCAAAGATTTGACCTCGCGCATTCAGGCTGGCAAAGTCATCGCGCCGGTCGCTCAAAAAGTCGGCGGTAAGGGCGGCGGGCGTCCGGATTTAGCCGAAGCTGGCGGCAAAGACGCTGGAGCGCTGGATGCCGCGCTGGGCGAGGCATACGGGATCGTCGAAGGGTTACTGCAAGGCTAGCTTCGAGCGGACAGCCGAGGGGCGGTGTCCCCACACGAGTGATTCATCGACTTTCTTTCGAGTGAGTCTCAATTAGTTTCTTCGTCAGAATTACCAAACCAAAAATTTGGGTCCATTCAGAGACAATATTTCCTACGACTTGTCCCCATTTTGAATTTGGCTCAGCCCGGGCAAACGCCCAAATCCATGCGGCGCCGGTGATAATCAGAAAAATGCTTAGCGAGTGCTCCTGCAGCTTCTCCCAAATTGGGGCCAACAAGCGGTGGGGCGGTTTTCGGCTTTCGGCTGACCCTTGTTCATACATAAATTTTGTGGCGAGCACGGTGACCACCAGGCCGGACCAATCGGCAATAGCGTTGCCAAAAAAAGAGCCCCAGTGGGTATTCTGGTCGGAGTGGATGTACAGCACAATCCAGCAGAGCAGGATGATGGAGGACACGATGCTCAACGAGTGGCGGCGGAAGAACGAACGTTCGCGATTTTTTCTCACAAGGATTCGATGATGATTGTGCGAACCAGGTAGGCCCGCTCACAATATTGCGGCTTGGTGATTGAAATTTGGAAGAGGAAGTGCACTGCTGTGACTGTCCGTACGTGGCCGTACTGAAAGGCCGATTATGACTTCTTTGCGGCGTTCAGCAGGCTCATCAATGCGTCCATATCTTTTTTTCCACCCTGCTGCCGATCGGAAAGGTCGACGCCCCAGAAATTTTCCACCCCTTGCTGGGCCTCGATGCCGGCTTGGATTTCAGTCGAGCTCAGTTGCCGGACCCATACCACTTTGAAGTTTGCCTTGCGGCCGTTTCGGGTCAAGCTGACGGTTTGCCCAGTCTCGAGGCTGGCGCGTATGCCGCCTAAGCGAGCGCCCCCGGAGGCAATATCCATGGTGTAAGCGAGCCCTGGGCCTTCGCCGCCGGAGATTTTCACCGGCAGAACCATCTTCCTGCGTGGATTTATGCGCCGTTCCTGCATCGCGATCTTTTATTATTGTGTCTTCGCAAAGAAGTGGAAAGTTACTAGAGTCATCGGCTGAGGATGCTGGATCTTTAGCGAATCTCGACCGGGCGTTAAGGTTTGTACGGGCTTACTGGATCGTCGCCATGGGGAAGCGTTAAATACAGAAGTGTTCCAGCAGCGGCGATGCCTGCGCCTTCAGCCCATGGCGATGTCAGAATAGCGCCATGCACCGCGGTGGGGGCGCCGGACCCTGATTTTTGTGCCAGTCCGCAGTCCTGGGCATCTGCGCGGGTGATCTGATGACCTTCCGTGATCAAGGTGGGTGCGCCCACCCCGCACTTTATGGTGACCGAATTTTTGCGGGCGGCGATCTGGATGACTCCGCCTGATCGGGTTACTTCGAACTGTGTCCAGGCAGAGGAAACCGGCGTGATCTGGAAGTCCCTGGCGGAGACGCTGAGCGACTTTCCCGTAGCCATTGAAATGCTGCCGCGATCCAAGGAGATGCCGGCAGCCTGAAATCTCACGATTGCATTATGCTGGATTATTGCGGTTGAGCCGCTCATGTCTAGGTGGGCGACGCCGACTTCTTTAGTTTCGATAACGTCGCCGGTCATCACCGGCATTGAGTTGGCAAGTTGTGCTCCATCCAAATACACCGACCCCGTACTGTAGAGAACGCCTGCGGGACCATCTGCTGCAAGGCCCACCGAAGGCATCAGAAAAATCACAATCCAACAGATCAACGCTCGCATCGAATCTCCTCGGGCCTCAACCTCAGCCGATTTGGATTTAATCGTAAGCGGCGCAGTGTTGGCCCTCAAGACGGTTCGCGGGTAGGTATCCACAAAGTAATGGGCGGCCTTAAGATGAACCGGGCTACTCAGTAATGCAGAAAGCCGTGGGTCGTGGTTTGCAGTTTGGCTGAAGGTCGAATTTTCGAGGAGCCTGTTGGGCATTCGCAGAAAAGCCAGCGTACAAAAGCCAAATCATGGTCGAAAGTATCTTGGGTTTGATCATTTCGGTAATTGCCTTTTTCAAACTAGAAACATGCCGGCCGACGCTATTCCTCATCGTCAGAGTGGGGGCGTATCGCGGGACGAGGCGCCGAGGAAGTATGCGCCAAATTAAGCAAGTAACTGACTATGTCGTTGATCTGGGTTACGCTCAATCGTGATGCATAATCCGAAGGCATGATGGATGCTTGGCCAAGATCGATGGTTTTCAAATCCGCTTTCGAAAGGAAATGAAAAGCGCCATCTTCCGACTGCAATTGCAGTGAAAAATTATCTTCATTGCGAATTATGCCCTGATAGCGCGCGCCATTCGCGGCAGTCGCAATGACCAGGGGCTTGACAGAATCTCCCGCAGCCGGATTCACGATCGCAGACTTAATTTGCTCAGCCGCATGCGTCTGGCCGTAAACGCTCAAATCGGGAGCGATGAATCCGCCACGGCCCGACGCCATATGACAGGTTGAGCATTGGGCGCTGCCGAAAAAGAGTGCCTCTCCATTTTTTGGATCGCCGGGTAACGGAGCTGTTTGATTTTTGCCTTGCAGGCCTTTCACGAAAGCCACCAGCGACGTGATCGCCGGCTTCCCCAGTCGCTCGAAGGCGGGCATCCCTGTCCCAGGCACACCGCTGGAGATGACGCCAAACAGCTCACTTGCCGAAAGCTTTTGCACTTGGGGACTACTAATGATGTTAGGCGCTCGCTCACTGCCCATGCCGTCTAGCCCGTGGCAGGCAGCGCATGTCGTAGAGAAGAGTTGCTGAGCGCTTGACGGATTCTGAGCCCGAGAACTTGCAGGCTTCTTCCGAACCGGCTGCTGCGAATACCCAATCGCCGCAGCAAAAAGGATAAGCAAGCCTGCAATCCACAAAGCAAACTTGCCCGAAATACCGCCGCACTTCATTGGAGAGACGTCGCCCAAATTTCAGCTTTCACCCAAGAACCGTTTTAGAACTGAATCTCTTGCCCAACTGCATAAATGCGAGGATCGCGAGCGCTACACGGATCCTGGTCGCAAACTCCCTGCACAATTCGTTGACAAAATTGCGAAGCGTACTAGGATGTAAGGCTGTATTAAATCGTGTTAATACTCGATGAAGACGGAATCCGCTGTCAAGCAAATTTCGTTTGATGTGTTAGCTCGCATCTTCGAGCCAAGTCCTTATCTTACGATTTGTACCCGAAGAACATTGCGGCAGTTCAAACTTTGCATCAATCGTGGTCTTTCGGTCGCGCGGGAGGATGTGATGGAAGCAAGGCTGAACTTGGTGCAAGGAAATAATTGATGCGACGTCTGTTCTGTCTGTTTTTTATTTTTTGGTGGATAGGCGGTACGCGCGCAGAAGACAATGCCTCTGTGCAGGGCGAGATCAACGTCAGCACGCAAGACATGCTTGCGCCTATGACCGGCAATTGGCTTTCGTACAACGGTGACTATTCCGGCCGGCGCTATAGCCCGTTGTCGCAGATCAATGTGAAAAACGCCAACCAACTTCGGGCGGAGTGGGTCTTTCATGCGCGCAATTCTGACCATCTGGAAGTCACGCCGGTCGTGGTGAATGGGACTATGTTTGTGACTTCGGCCAACGACACATTCGCGCTTGACGCCCAAACTGGCCGCACGATATGGCACAACACGCGTCCGAGCTCTGAGGGGCTGATCGATGACGCTTCGCGACACCTAAGTCGCGGGGTGGGCGTTTGGCACAACCGCGTGTATCGCATGACGGATAACGCGCACTTGCTTTGCCTTGACGCGCGCTCTGGCAATTTGATCTGGGACGTGCCTTATGCCGACTGGAACAGCAATTACGGCGCGACCAGCGCCCCGTTGGTGGTGAAGGACAAAATCATCGTGGGGACGTCTGGAGGCGATGACGGAGTGCGCGGTTTTGTCGCGGCGTATGAAGCCGAGAGCGGAAAGCTGGCGTGGCGGTTCTGGACGATTCCGGCGCCGGGCGAGCAAGGCTCCGATAGTTGGCCGGGCGATCTGTATATGCATGGCGGAGGCACGACCTGGATGCCGGGTACGTACGATCCGAAACTGAATACCTTGTATTGGGGGACGAGCAATCCTGCGCCCGATTTTGAAGGCAGTGTGCGTCCAGGAGATGATTTATATACCGATTGCGTGCTGGCGCTCGATCCTGACACTGGCAAATTGAAATGGTATTTCCAATTTACCCCGCATGATCTTTTCGATTACGATGCCACCGAAACGCCAGTGCTCATCGACGCAACTTACAAAGGTCAGCCGCGAAAACTTTTGATCGAGGCCAACCGCAATGGATTTATTTACACGCTTGATCGGAGTACCGGTGAATTTCTGTCAGCGACCAGGTTTGTGGACAAACTGAATTGGGCGCAGGGAATTGACGAAAAAGGCCGGCCCATTCGCACAGAAGTCAAGCCGACACCTGAAGGGACGAAAGTGTGTCCCGGGTACGCCGGAGCCACGAACTGGTTCGCGCCGTCGTACAACGAATCGACGCAGATGCTTTACTTTATGGCGCTCGAACAGTGCCAAAACTTTTTTTCCGCATCAGAACCGCAGAAGTTCACACCGGGAAAAGAGTTCTACTCGACCGGAGTGAAACATTTACCAGGAGAAAATTCGCAGAAAATATTATTGGCGTTTGACCTTGCTGCCGGAACTTTTGCCTGGAAATATCCGCAGGTTGGCAGCGCACATTCAACTGGTGGAACCATGACTACTGCCGGCGGGTTGCTTTTCTTCGGTGACGACGCGCAATCGTTGGAGGCGGTCGATGCGCACGATGGCAAGCCGTTGTGGCACTTCAATACCGGCCAGGACATGAGTGCTTCGCCGATGAGTTATGCAGTTGGCGGCAGGCAGTACATTGCCATTGCCGTGGGCAGTGACATTTTTTCTTTTACACTACCGCAGTAAGAACTAAAAGCATTTCATCTCAAGTGAGGAAGGAGTTTTATGATTTCAGATAAATTCACCCGCAGAAATTTCGCTACCCGTCTGGCTCCAGTACTTTCAGCAGTGGGGCTGGCGGCAATGCTGCCAAAGGATTCATCCGCAAAAGCCTCGAAACATGAAGACATGGGCGTGAAAAAATTGAATGAGGAAGGCAAGCCCAACCAGGGAAATTCCTTCATCATGCCGATCGTCATTCACAACGGAGTGGCCTACATCGCGGGAGTGGGCGCGCACGATAGCGGTCCAGCCGAATCATGGGAGATCGGTGCGCACACGACGAAGGTGATGGACAACATCAAGAAACTGGTCGAAGCCGCGGGCTCGACCATGGACGACGTGCTTCAACTCAGTGTGTTCCTCACGAAAATCGATCACTACGATGGCATGAATAAGGTGTTCAAAACATATTTTCCTCACGGCGGTCCGGCTCGCACCACAGTCGCAGTCGCCGCGCTTCCGGGGAACTCGCTGGTGGAGATTAATTGCATTGCGGCAGTAACGAAAAAATAAATTCGGGAGATCAAAATGAATTTGACTTCGAGCCGTCGCGGCTTTCTGGGAACTCTGGGGGCGGTGGCGGCAGCGCTTGCCACGCCTCGCAAGCTTTTTGGGGCAAAGCCGTCTGCGCCGCAGCCTGCTTCTTCCATCACCGGTCTGGGGCAGTCAGGAAATCCTTACCAGGAACTCGGCGTCAGCACTGTCATCAATGGCGAAGGCACAATGACGACGCTCGGCGGGTCGCTGATCCGGCCAGAGGTCGAAGCGGTGATGGCTCAAGCCGCGCGGCACTTCGTCAGCATTTCTGAACTCGAAGCTGCAGCGGGCAAGCGCATCGCACAAATGCTTAAGTTACCGCAAGGCTACAGCGCTCTGGTGACCTCAGGCGCGGCGGGCGCAATACAGTCAGGGCTGGCGGGAATTCTGACCGGCGACAACGAGAGCTTAATCAAACAATTGCCTGATCTCACGGGGATGAAGTCTGAAGTGATCATTCAGAAATCTCATCGCAACCCATTCGACCATCAGTTGCGCGCAACCGGGATCAAGCTCATAGAGGTCGAAACTCACGAGCAGTTGCGCCGGGCGGTAAGCGAACGCACGGCCATGATGCATTTCACCAACTTCGCCAACGCCGCCGGTCAAATCAAGGTGGACGAATGGCCGAAACTGGCAAAGCAGTTCAACGTGCCCTGCATGAACGACGCTGCGGCTGACACGCCACCGGTGTCGCATCTATGGGATTACGCCAACATGGGCTACGACCTGATCACGTTCAGCGGTGGTAAGGCTATGCGGGGCCCGCAGTGCGCCGGAATGCTTATTGGGAGGGAAGAACTCGTGCATTACGCGCTTCTCAATAACAGCCCGAACGAAGATACGCTCGGTCGTGGGCAAAAAGTTGGCAAAGAAGAAATCGTCGGCATGGTCAAAGCGCTGGAGATTTATCTAAGCGAAGACCATGATGCGTTGGCGCGCGAGTGGCAACAGCGGTTGGAGAACATCTCTACGCAAATCACGAAAATTCCCGGCGTCAGTACTTCATTTTTTATTCCAGACATCGCGAATCACGTTCCGCATATGCAGATTACCTGGGACAAGCGGGTTTCGCTGACGCCGAAGCAAGCTTCGCAACTCCTGCGCAGCGGACAACCGTCGGTCGTTATCGGCGGCGGCGAAGAGCGGCCTGGGCTGGCGATGAACTCGTTCATGCTGCAACCTGGCGAAGACCAGATCATCGCCGAGCAGTTGGTCAAGGTGCTGCACGCGCATTCAGCCTAGACGATTAGCGGTTAGCTGCGATTTTTCCGCGCAGGACGGTCAGCGAGGCTGCGGGCAATTCGTATTGGGTGTTGTCGTCCGCCGAAATGGTAGAGCGTACCGGTGGATTGTCAGGATCCGCATGGCCGCGTTTTCTGTCCGCGTGCCATTGATATTGTGCTTTTCCGAACGTGATCCTGGTCACTTCTCCGCCAAACGGTCGCGGCCCTGAGCCGCCATCGCGGAACGAAATAGTGATCGAATGCGCATTATCGTGGTCCTTATTTATAAGCATCAGAGACCACTGACCATCCGGGCGCTGCAGCGCGTAAGCTGTGACCAGCACATTGCCATCTGAATCCTTAACGTCGCTGGTGGCGAGGAATTGACGGTGCTCGGCATCGCCGCTTTGCGCCCACTCTTGCGTGATCATCTGCGCAGCGAAAAATTGCGCCGTCCGCTGCTTGATCTGGTAATGATCGTCCACCATGAACATGTGATATGTGCCCCAACTGTTGGCGCAAGCCGGATGTGGCGGCGAGTAGGGCAGGTCGTGATAGTAGTGCGTGGACTCGCCGCCGGCACTGAGAAATCCGCCGAAGGAATCAGCAAGCCATAGCGCGCCAAAAATATCGACCGCGGCCTCCCCGCCGTGGTCGTTGGTCTCGGTATCAAGCAATGGAATTCCGGCTGGCAGACCATCATCACGCCAAACTTTCATGATGTGCGTAATCAGTTCCGGTTCCTGATAAAGATTTTTCCACGGCGTCTCGCACCCGTCATACGGATAGTGCTCGAATGACATGAAGCTGAGGTCCTGCAAGCGATTATGTGCTTTCAAATAATCGAGAAACCGGCCCAGCCATGAGGCCCGACCTTGCGCGTCTGGCCAAACTTTGATGTCTTCGGTTACACCTTCGAAAACCGGGCCGCCAAGCGCGTAGTTGGGATCGACGCGATGGAGGGCGGAGGCGAATTGCAAGTAGAGAGTCGCGTAATCTTCAGGCAGCATGTACTGACCGTCTGGTTCTTCGCCCATCTCAATCTTTGAAACTGGATAACCGCGTTTTTTGATGTAGCTCATCTGCGCCGCGCCATCTTCCGGCGTGCTGTAGAGCATCGCGATGGGAATGATCGCCGGCAGGCCGCGGGTGATTCCGCTTTTAAAGAAGAGATCAAAGCCGGGCTGGTCGCCTGATTCCATGCGATCGGGAGCAACGTAGAGGTCCGAAGGTGAGTGCCAGGGATCGACGGAAGAGCAGTAAGTCAGGGTTTGTTTTTGGTCGGCGGAGTGATGAAGCAAATCTGAGAACTCGCCAGCGTTCGACAGCGTGCCAAGATACAACTCGCGAATCGCGTAACCTACGCAATTTCGAGGATCGCTGGAACCGTGCGTGTCGCAGGTGTTGGAAGATTGCGTCATCAGGACGCGAATGTACTTTGTGCTGACCGAGGACGGATCGAGCCGGAGCGTTTCCGTTCCACCCTTGCCGTCGGATTTTTCGCCCGAGGCGAAAGTTTTCCATGCTCCTTTGTCCTGCTCGTCCATAGCATCGCCGTCGCCCACCCAGTACTGCACCTGATACACGCGCGCGAACGGCTCAGCCCAGGCGATGCGAATCGCATTCACTGGTTCGGGTTTTTCAAGGTTGATTACCACCCATTGCGGATGCGACGAATCGTCCTCGCCGGTGAACTTGCTGGTGAGATAAGGATTGCTCTTCCAATAAGTGTTCACATCGCCGTCGTCCAACCGAGAGAATCCATCGAACTCGGTTCCGTTGTTGCGAGTGAAGCCACGGTGCGGCAGCGAATAACCGTAGGAATGGCGGATCATTTCGCGCCTCGGAGTTGCATCGCCGACGAAGTAACCTTTGCCCGACGGGTCGCTCCATTTGCCTTTCTGATTCCAATGCCATGCCTGCACAAATAAGTCGGTGTTTTGGCGATAGCTGATTACTCCCCAACCCGCCTGTTGAATTTGTGAGATCTGATCAGGGCGAAAGAAAACATCGGTCGCATTGCTGGGGATCCTGTCAACCGTCGAACCCAGCGCATGTAGCGGGCGGAAAGTGTTCACCACGTGCGAGGGTGTGATATCGACTTGAACGGTTTGCGCCCCCGCTGAAGAACATAGGACACTGTGAGCCACTAACCAAACAAGAAGCGGTTTGACAGTTTTCATCGGCTAATTAAATCGTTTTATATCCGTAAAATCCATCTTTATTTTCGCGCCCGTGAAGTTTCAGCTTTTGTATAATGAGCGCCTCTAGTGCGGTGAAGTTTTTGACGGCCGAGAACCTTCTGCATGGTGCTTAAAGTTTTTCCTAACAAGAGTTCACTCAGTCGCGCCGCGGCGGAACAAGCCGAACGTGCAATTCGAAGCGCAATCGCTACACAGGGACGTGCTCGAATTGTCGCTGCCACGGCGGCATCGCAAATCGAATTTCTCGACGTTCTGACGAAAGCGCCGGGAATCGATTGGTCCAAAGTCGAAGCTTTCCATCTCGACGAATACATCGGTCTGCCGGTTACGCATCCGGGAAGCTTTCGGAAGATGTTGCTTGAACAGTTGATCCACAAAACCGGAATTGAGAAATATTACCTGCTCGATGGCGATGCTAACGATCCCGCTGCGGTCGCCCGGCGCGTCGGGAGAGAGCTGGCTTTATCATCGGTTGACATCGCCTTCCTCGGCATCGGCGAGAACGGTCATGTGGCATTCAACGACCCGCCCGCGGACTTCGAAGTAGAAGACCCCTACATCGTTGTTGATCTCGATGAAGCCTGCCGTCAGCAGCAGGTGGGCGAGGCGTGGTTCGCGAGCATCTCGCAAGTGCCGAAGCAGGCGCTCTCGATGTCGGTGCAGCAAGTTTTAAAAGCCAAAGAAATTCTTGCAGTGGTGCCTGACGAGCGAAAGGCGCGTGCGATAAAAGCATGCTTTACAGGCGAGGTCAGCCCGACGGCGCCAGCTTCAATCTTGCGCACTCACCCGAACGCGACCGTGTATCTGGACAGCAATTCTGCGTCGCTGCTTAGCAACGATTTGCGAGAAGTTGGCGAGCACGAATTATCGTCGCCAGTCGGCGCCGGGGCCCATCCCAAACGGGAGGCGGGATGCTGAAAAAGTTCCTGGCGATGATGCTCCTCATTTGCGGCTTCACGCTGCAGAGCTTCGCACAATCCGGTAACGACACATCCGCTACGCAGATCGGAACCGTTCGCGTCGACGCAAATCCCGATCGCGTAATTAATTCATTCGATCCTGACAGCGCACTCGGCAGTTCGATCGATGCTCTGTCCCGCTACGACATCAACAAAGTTTTCACTCCGCACATTATTCAGGAGTCACTTTCGGCCGGATGGGGGCCGCTGACTTACCGCAATAACACGGAACTGCGCATGGCCGCGTGGCACTGGAACGCAAACGGTACATGGAGCGACTCCGCACACCAGAGCGGATATTTCACCGGCAGCACAGAATTGAAGGAACCGACCCGTTACATTCTGGCTTACGCCCTTCCACATCGCGGCTTCGCCAGCAGCGGCGATCGTCCGATGGAAGGCCCGGACCTGACATATTGGAAGAGCAATCCCTATCTCACCAGCAAGTTCACCGGCGAGAGCGATGCGTTGCATCCGCAGTGGGTCGTGGTCGATCTGCAGGCCGAGAAGTCAGTCAGTGCAATTCGCATTCAATGGGCCAGTCCATACGCCGCGAAATACCAGGTCGAGTATTGGGCGGGTACCGACGCGCTCAATTTCGACGCCGGCCCAAAAGGTGAGTGGAAGGTCTTTCGCTCCGGAGCTTTGAACGACGCGAAAGGCGGCACGGTCACGCTGAAGTTGAGTAACGCTCCGGTTTCCGCGCGCTATCTTCGCGTTCTGATGACCGAATCCTCCAAAACCTGCGACGAACATGGGCCCGAGGATGTCCGCAATTGTGTTGGCTATGCGATCCAGCAAATCGAAGCAGGCACTTTCGATCGCGGCGGCCGATTCGTCGAGGTCCCGAAAGATCCGGCTGAGAAGCGAACCACGTATTGTGTTTCATCGATCGATCCCTGGCATTCCGCAGAAGATGTGAATGACAGCGGCAGCTACCAGCACACCGGGTTCGATCTTCTCTTCACCAGCGGGATCACCAATAACCTGCCGGCAATGGTTCCGGTCACCATGCTTTATGGCACGCCCGATGACGCAGCGGCGCAGATTGCCTACATCGAGAAGCGCGGGTACAACCTCGGTTATGTTGAGATGGGCGAGGAGCCAGACGGCAAGCACGCTATGCCTGAGGATTACGGCGCACTCTACATTCAGTGGGCGACGGCACTTCACAAAGTCGATCCCAAACTCAAGCTAGGCGGCCCGGTGTTTGAAGGAGTCAACGAAGACATAACCCTCTGGCCGGATGCGGCCGGGAAACTTTCATGGATGGGCCGTTTCGTCGATTACTTAAAGACGCATCACCGCCTCGACGATCTGGCTTTCGTCTCCTTCGAGCATTATCCTTTCGAACCTTGTGAAATTACCTGGAAGACTTTGTATACCGAGCCGCAGCTGATGAAACACATTCTTCAGGTGTGGCGCGACGACGGCGTTCCGAAAAATGTCCCACTAATGGTGACCGAAAACCATCTTGCCGCGCAGCTTACGGGACCTATGACTACGATCTTCGCGGCGCTCTGGCTGGCTGACAACGTCGGATCTTTCTTTGAGGGCGGGGGTGCAGCCTTCTATCACTCCCCGATCCAGCCGCAGGACATTCACAATACCTGCGAGGGCTGGGCGTCATGGTCGAATTTTGTGGCGGATGAAAATTACAACATTAAGGGCTACACCTCGCCTTACTTCGCGGCACACATGATTAATCGCGAATGGGTGCAGCACAGCTCTGGTATTCATCGCATGTTCCCTTCGTCGGCTGATATCAAAGATGGTGACGGTAACGCGCTGGTCACGTCATATGCGGTGCTCCGCCCCGATGGCAACTGGTCCCTGATGCTGGTCAATCGGGATGAGAATAGTCAGCACGCTGTCCGTGCCGAGTTCGTCAATGGCGGACGAGAGCTGTCATTCGGTGGCGACGTGAAAGTGGCGACTTTTGGCAGCGAGCAATATGTCTGGATCAATGACGGACCCAATAGTCATGCCGATCCTGACGGGCCGATAGTGGCGCGCAGTCTAACCGCGAATTCGCAAACTACGTTCATACTACCCAAGGCCTCAATTACAGTGCTGCGGGGCAAAGTGCCAGGGCTTGATCAGTGAGCTCCAGGGAGCAATTCGAATGAATGGAATAGTGAAGAGATGCAAGTTCACAGTTGCTTTATTGTTGGTTGCGCTGGCAGTGCAGGTTTATGCACAGAAAGCTCCACAGCGCGAGATTGCAATCACCATCGATGATCTTCCCGCCGCAGGCGGTAATTCCATGACCGGGACAGAAATCATTGAGATGACCAGCAAGTTGCTGGGAACTTTGCGCGATCAAAAAGTCCCCGCAGTAGGTTTCGTAAACGAGCGCAAACTATACAAGTTTGGCGAAGTCGATGACCGCATCAAGGCGCTCAGCATGTGGCCGGAATATGGATTTGAACTTGGCAATCACACTTTCAGTCATGCGTCTCTGAATCGCGTCGGATTAAAAGACTGGGAAGAAGAAATTATTCGTGGCGAGACCGTGACTCGGATGTTGCTGGCGCAACACAATATGCAGTTGCGCTACTTCCGGCATCCTTATCTCGATACCGGACGTGACCTCGAAACCCGCCGGCAGGCAGAGGCGTTTCTCATCGAGCGCGGCTACCGCATTGCCCCGATCACCATGGACGCCTGGGATTGGATGTATGCCGGTGTTTACGAAGACGCGCGGCGCCGCGGCGATACTGCGCTTGAGCAGAAACTGGTCGATTCGTATCACGATTACACCAACCAGGTCTTCGACTATTACGAAAAATTCTCTAAGGACCTGATTGGATACGAGCCCAAACAAATTCTGCTGCTGCACGGGAATTGGCTGGAGGCAGATCATATTGGCGAACTGCTGGATTTACTTCGCAAGCGAGGCTATCGATTCATTACGCTCCAGGATGCGCTCAGCGATTCCGCTTATAGCTTGCCCGACGAATACGTGGGCGAAGAAGGAACCAGCTGGATCGATCACTGGGCGATCACGCGCGGCCATCCGCCGCTAAATACGCCAGTGTTTCCGCAATGGGTGATTGATCGGTCCAATGCGCTGCCACACTACCCCACGCAACCTTAAATCTTGAAATTTGGCTGTGAAGTCCGGAGGAGACAAAATGAAAAACATATTGTGTGGCACTGCGCGACGTCGTCTGGCCGCATTCATTGCAGTGGCTGCTATGCTTGCGATAGTTGCGGTCATCTCGATCACCCCTGCGTTCTCCCGCCCCGCCGATCTCACTTCCGACGCGGCGTTGCTTGACAGATACCGCCATGTGGAAGTCGCCTCTGTCTCCGACGCGATGGAAAAGGTGACCGGTCAGCGAATGTATCTCTCTCATCGTATGCAACCGATCTTCACATCGAAGTTTGCCGGTTTCGCGCTTACGGTTAAGTTGAAAAAGGAAGAGAATAAAGACCCGCACGCCCTGGACGGCATGCTGTCAGCCATCGATCAGGGTGGGCCGAATTCGGTGTACGTGATGGTGGTAGAAGACGGCGCCGACATTGCCGGCATGGGTGGGTTGATGGGAACGGCCATGCTGGCCAGGAATTTTTCTGGCGCGGTGATCGATGGCGGCGTGCGGGATACTGCCTACCTCAAGAAAATTGGCTTTCCGGTCTTTGCGCTGGGCAATGTTCCCTCAACATCGGTCGGGCATTATCGTTTTGACGGCGCAAATGTTCCGGTCACCTGTGACGGAGTCCTAGTCAACCCCGGAGACATTGTTGTCGCAGATTCTGACGGGGTAGCGATCGTCCCCCGTGCCAAAGCCTCCGAGGTGCTAGCTACCGCCCAAGATATGGACTTCAAAGAGCACTCCATGTACGCGTATATCGAAAAACTCAAGTCCATTGAAGAAGCAGTGGCGAAATTTGGACGCTTGTAAAGATTTGTGATGTGACAATCCTGACAGGTGATCTATCCAAAATCAGGCGTACAATTTTTGTTGACGTGTCACCCGGGCTTCCTACGGTCAATTGCCGCAAGTTTTGATCCTTCGCAATCGAGCCGCCCTCAACCAGAAGCGCCCGCATCTAATGTGCTGGATACTGATCCACCAGGGCTGACCGCCCATGGAAAGCGCTCATCTTAATCTGTGCGCGTTTGCGGTGCGATGGCGATTTACGTGCAGTGAGCAAGACCAATGAAGAACCGTATCGAGGAACTGGACGCCCTCCGCGGCCTGATGCTGGTGTGGATGACCTGCACGCATCTTCCTACGGTTCTGAGCATTTACCTGAACCAGCCAGTAGGCTATTTTGCTGCCACTGAGGGGTTCATTTTCCTGTCAGCTTTGTTCACTGGGAGGATATGCGCTCGCCTGGAGCAACGTGAAGGCAGCGCGGAAATGTGCCGCAACGTTTGGATGCGGGCGGCGCGTTTGTACGGTTATCAATTGCTGCTGTTGGCGGCGGCTTTCATTATCGAAGCGCCGATTGCCGCGCGGGGAAACCGTCCGGCAGTACACAATCTGCTTAACTACTATTTCACGGTTGGGCGCCATCGCGCCTTTATCGACGCCGCGGTCATGTTTTACCGGCCACCCCTGCTCGACATTCTTCCCATTTACATTATCTTCCTTGCATTGACCCCGTTCGCGGTATTGCTAGGGATTCGATGGGGGTGGAAATACACTTTGAGCCTCGGGCTCGGCCTCTGGCTGTTTGCACAGTTCGGCCTCAAGAACGTGGTTTACAACTGGCTGACGCATGCATTCGGATTACGGGTCCCCTTGAACGAAATGGGGGCATTTGATCTCTGGGCCTGGCAACTATGGTGGCTGGTCGGCTTATGGCTAGGCGTGCATTGGGCTAACAGCGACCTGCACTTCGACCGCTGGGCAAAGAAGCGGGCTGTATTAGTTCCGGCAACTGCGATTGCAATCGGTTTCATTACCCTGCGTTATGTGCAATTGACAACTGATCTGGATTTCGGCAAATTCGCCCCCTTATTTGATAAATGGGAATTTGGCGTTGCTCGAATAGTGGATTTCACGGCAGTTGCGGCCATTGCCATCCGTTTTCGATCCTTGTTGAAACCCATGGCAATCCGGCCCCTGGTAATGCTGGGGCAGGCTTCGTTGCCGGTTTTCTGCGTACACCTATTGTGCGTATTCTTTGCGCTTACAGTGATGGGGAGCAATTCAATGCTCACCGGCTGGCCGGCTGCAGTTTTGGTGGTGGTTAGTTTTACCGCCCTCCTGCTAACCGCCATCGTCGCAAACCGGCGGGCGCTGAAAGCGGCGGCAAGACCGGTTGCCCCGCTGGTCACTTTACCCGCGGCGAAACAGCAAGGCTGATACCGCGATCGTAAATTTTCCGCAGTCTGAGTTGCAGAAAAAAGCCATCCGATATCGGATGGCTTTCGTGCTTCGGCAGAGTTTCAGCGATTACTGCATGGTGAATTTCAGCTTATCCAGGTAGACGTTGTAAGGAGTCTTGTCGCGATTTCCGTCCAGTTGATAATTGATGGTTACCCCATGCCAGGAAGTTGAAGTGGGATATTTGTAGATATTCAGGGTGGCAGTTTTCCCGTTCAACGTAATGGACTTGAAAAGCAACCGACCGCCGGTTGTGCGCTCCACTTGAATGATCAGGTGGTTCCACGCGCCGCTCTTTGGATAGCATGAAACTCCAGTCGGGACCCATTTGTGATTGATGTTGTCATAAATGTCCCATTGATGACCGCCGGCGACGCGGCACTCGTGCCCCCAAATGAATGACTTGCCGCCAGTGAACTGGTTGATGTCGAATTCAAGGGCTTGGGACACTTCTGCCTTCCAGACCCAGAAATACACGTCATAGGTGAAGCTGTGTAGCGATGCGGTGAGCGTGTGACTGTAATCGGGCAGCCCTAAAGAAGAGAAAGACCCGATGAGGTGATTGTTCCAGAGGACGTCGCCCCATTGCGTCGATCCTCCGCCATAGACCGATTTTGTTGCGATGCTATCCATTGAGGGGGAACTTACCTTAGGAACCCATGACCAGCTCAGGCGATCTCCGCCTGAACTGCAGCCAGAACAAATCCCCCAACTGGGAGGCAGCAGGGCGTAACCCGACCAGCCCTTTTTAGACTGCAGGTCGTAATACGTTTTTGAGGCGGCCAACGATGGAAGCGAAATCGAAAGAAACAGACACACAACCGCGAGGAATTTTCCAAATCTCATTACAAAATCTCCAGCTTAGTTTTTTGGTGGCCGCTTGGGTAGCAGCTAAGTTGAAAGGAGTCTATTGGGTGATCAACTCACGATAAAGGAAAAAAGCTTAGATACTACAGTGAGAAGTTCATTCGTTTAAGGTAAAAGCCTTAATGGACGAGGGTTTCCAGACAGCGGCTCACGTTGATTGTAAAAACCTTACTTGCGTATTGCTGCCCTGCATCTCTCGCGTAAGTGTCTGCATCGAAAAAACGCTGGAAAAAGTCGGGCGAGGATTTAACCAGTATGGCCATCGACGGCGCCAGAGACCCTGATCAAGTTTCTGTTAATGCTTTGAATTGAATCTCGATTTGTGCGCTCGAATAAATCCTCACATCTTGGGCACTGAAAAGATCGAATCAACCGGATGACCGGGGAGCCGCTTCGTGCATGCTAAACTGAGCGTAATCAGCCCACGCCGACGTAGCTCAGTTGGTAGAGCAGCCGATTCGTAATCGGCAGGTCAGCGGTTCAAGTCCGCTCGTCGGCTCCATCCCGTCAATCACTTGCGTGTTCCTGTCGCTGCGCTCGCGACTCCTGGTGTTGTGAATTTCCATAAGGCCGGGCAAACGTCCCCGAGCTACCCTTGTTCCAGCCACCTGATTATCGCCCCCGTTCCATTCTTAGGAATGGAAGTTGGGCATCACCAACGCAGTCACAAAAACTCAATGTTTTAGCTTTCACTCCAAAAAATCTTACAAGCGAATTGCCGATTGAGTTATGGGGGGAAATGCCGATGAATAGATAAGGCTGGGTCTCCTTGAGAGGCCTGGTTAGCCCTTGAGTCGATGGAACTCTCACCCTGGTTAGTCAAGCAGGAATCTATGAAGTCGCACAGGGAGAAGCGGATAGAGACTGCCGGCTTTTGGCAATCCCACGCTCGTAGCTGTCAGATTTGGGCTCTAATTTGGATGGTACTGCTCGCTTTCGAGGGCGCGATGGCGCACAGCAAAGACGTCATGGACCTGAACCCTGAGGACTTAAAAAGTGTTCAGGTTTACAGCGCATCCATGTATCTGCAGAGCGACCGGGAGGCGCCGTCTTCCGTAACGGTTATTACCGCCGAGCAGATTCGCCAATTCGGATACCGGACGTTGGCGGACGCTCTGCGCAGCGTCCGCGGCTTCGATGTTACCTATGATCGGAACTACTACTACGTCGGGGTGCGAGGGTTCTCTCGTCCCGGCGGGTATAACGATCAGATTCTGCTGCTTATCAATGGGCACCGCCTTAATGACAACGTGTACGATTCGGCGCAACTGGGAACCGCATTTCCCCTGGACGTCGACCTGATCGAACGCATAGAGATCGTTCGCGGCCCCAGTTCCTCGTTATATGGCGCGAGCGCGTTTCTCGCCGTCGTCAATGTGATTACAAAAACCGGTCCCACGGTCGCCGGGCTTGAATTCGACGGCGAGGCGGGTGGGTTCGGCTCTTACCAGGGACGCTCCACCTTTGGCGGAACCTATCACGGAGTAGAAGGACTATTCTCGGGGACTATCTATGATAGTGCAGGTGCTGCTCATCTATTTTTTCCCGGGTTTGATAGCCGCGCGAACAACTTTGGCATTGCCGAAAACGCAGATCGTAATTTAGCGAGAAGCTTCTACGGCAGCCTCCGTTTCCGTCACTTTACTCTAGAAGCCGTGGGGGGAACGAGCGTGAAGGGCATACCCACCGCGTCCTTTGGGCAAGTCTTCAACGACAACCGGAGCCAAACCACGGATTCAAACGGATATATCGACCTTCGCTACAACCGCTCGCTTTTCCAAGATGCGGAATTCTTTGCTGACGTCTTTTTTGACCGCGCCCTTTACCACGGTGTTTATGTTTATTCGGCCGTCGCCGGTCAGATGGGGGATGTGCTCAACCAAGATGCGTCGCGTGGCGATGTGGTTGGTGCAAATGCCAGGATTACCAAAACCCTGTGGCGAAAGCACAAGGCCACGGTTGGAGTGCATTTTCGCGATAATTTGCACCAGAACCAGACCAACTACAACTTAAATCCATACCAGCCGGTGCTGAACGATCTGAGAAGTTCGCAGGAAGGGGCGGCTTTCATTCAGGATGAGTTCACCATCACGAAACACCTGATTCTCAATGCAGGAATGCGCCACGACCACTATGAAACTTTTGGGGGAACAACCAACCCGCGAGTTGCCCTGATCTACAGTCCCCTGCGACGAACAACGCTCAAACTGGTCTACGGCCAAGCCTTTCGGCCTCCCAACGTCTATGAGCTCTATTACAACGATCACGTCAGTATTGAGCCCAACCCCCGCTTGCAGCCGGAAAAAATACGCACCAAGGAACTGATCTGGGAGGAAGACTTGGGAGCTGACCTCCGTATCTCGGCCTCGGGTTTTGCTAACTCATTTACCGATCTCATCAACCAGGAAATCGATCCCAAAAACGGTTTCATTGTGTACAACAACTTCGAAGGTGCCCGCAACCGAGGATTCGAGTTCGAGTTGGGAGGCAAGATACCGGCGGGTATCGAAGGCCGGCTGAGTTACACCGTACAGCGAACAGTCGACGCAGTTACGGGCCTTGGGCTTTCGGATTCGCCAGCCCAATTGGCAAAAGCGAACGTTGTTTTCCCGATGGCCCGCCGTCGGCTAACAATTGGATTGGAACTGCAATATACCGACTCAAGGACCACTTTGATTGGATCGCAGGTTGGCGGCTATGCCGTTTCGAACCTGACCCTAACCACCCGCGAGTTCGCCCGAGGTTTTCGCCTGTCCGCCAGCGTTTATGACGTTTTCAACTGCCAGTATCGTGATCCGGTCGGGGCTGAAATCGCCGGTTCTGCGGTGCAACAGAATGGGCGGGACTTCCGAATAAAAATCACGCGCGCGTTTCATTTCCAGTGAGCATTGAGACGCAATGTCCATCCGCCGCCATCTCGAATGCGATTCTTCATGCGGCAGGCGCTGCCACCACAGGGCGAGGGTTTCGTCCTGCTTCGTGAAAATTTCCGGCTTTAGGCGGGCATTCGCCATTGGGGTCCTGATCCAGGGCGTCTGCTTCGGATTATCGGCGCCGACGTCAGCCCAAACCGTAGAGGAAAGCCGGGTCAAAGCGGCTTACCTCTACAACTTCGCCAAGTTTGTGGATTGGCCTTCAGGGACCTTCCGGAATCCCAATGATCCGGCTGTGATCTGCGTGGTCGGCGATGAGCGCACCAGTGATGTGCTGGAATCGGCGGTCATTGGGAAACGGGCCAACGGGCGACCGGTGGAAGCCCGGTCGCCCCATTCCTCAGAAGAATTCAAAGCCTGCCAGGTCTTGTTCATTGGGTTTACGGATAAGGAGCGCATCGCGCACTTACTTAACGGACTGCAACGATCGAGTGTTCTTACGGTTGGCCAAAACGATCAATTCATTTCGCTTGGAGGAATGATTAATTTAGCACTCAGCCATGCCACCATCGAACTGGAGATCGACCCTGATGCTTCCAACGCAGTGGGCCTCAAAATCAGTTCGCGGCTTCTGGTAATCGCTCGGCTGGTTAAGTCTCAGCCGCAGGCCGGAGGCGAGCGATGAACTTTCGCTCCCAGCTCCCTCTTACCCGCAAATTGACTCTGACGATGATGGCCACCAGTAGCGCTGCCCTCCTGGTGGCGTGCATCTTTTTTCTGAGCTATGACCGCATCACCCTACGCCACAACATGGTCGACCATCTTCATAGTCTGGCGGGCATTACTGGAGCCAACGTCACGGCTGCCCTGACCTACAACGATCCCAAGAGTGCCGACCTTGTACTGCAGGTCCTGCAAGCGGAGCCGCACATCGTTGCAGCGCGCATCTACGATAATCAGGGTCGCGCCTTCGCGTCCTACCAGCGCTTTAGTTCTGCGCCCCGCGCCCAGCTTCCGCGCCTTTCGCCCAGCATCAGCAGCCGCTTCGATCAGGACCAGGTGACCGAATGCGATGCCATCCTGTTTGACGGGGAATCCCTCGGCTATGTGTATCTGGTGTCGGATTTGCAAGAAATCCAGGTCCGCATGCGGCGCTTTGTGGTCTTCGTGCTGATTCTGATGGCCGCTTCTTCCGCTGCGGCGTTTGTGGTTGCCGTGCTGTTGAAACACTTTATTTCAAAACCGATTCTTGATCTGGTGGACACGACGAGGACGATTTCAAGGGAGAAGAATTTCGGCGTGCGCGCGCCCAAGTATGCCGAAGATGAAGTCGGCCTCCTGGTGGATGGCTTCAATGAAATGTTAGGGGAAATCGAATCGGCTGAAGCGGCTCTACGGGCCGCACATGCGGAGTCGGAGCTGTTCATCAACTCTGTCCCTTCCATCCTTATCGGCACCGACAACGCGGGCAAAATTACACGCTGGAACTTGGCCGCGACAAACGTCTTCGGTTTCTCTGCCGGCGCCGTGCTGGGCCAGCCGCTTTGGCAATGTGGAATTCACTGGCAGGAGGCTCAGTTACTCGGAAAAGTTGATGCATGGTTCCGCTTAGAAAGCTCGGAAAAGCGCCAGAATGTGACCTTTGAACGAGACGGTCAGCGGCGATTCCTCGGCCTGACAATTATCAATGTCGCTCTTATTCCCGGCGGCGAAGGTACGGGATTTCTGATTACCGGCGCCGACATCACCGAACAAAAAGTCCTGGAAGCACAACTCCGCCAGGCCCAAAAGCTCGAGGCCATCGGACAGTTGGCTGCCGGCATAGCTCATGAAATAAACACCCCAGCTCAATTCGTCGGTGACAACGCTAAATTTCTGCAGGACACTTGGCCCATCGTCAACAAAATTTTGGGCCTGTGCCTGCGCCTTCGGGAACAGTCGCTGGCAGGAAGTATTACTCCAGATTTGATTGCTGAGTTGGTGGAATGCACTGAGGAGGCAGATCCCACGTATCTTCTGCGCGAAGTTCCGCAAGCCATCGTTCAAGCCTTGGAGGGGGTGGGCCGGGTTTCAAAGATTGTCAAAGCGATGAAAGAATTTTCTCATCCTGGGTCCGAAGGAAAATGCGCCATCGACCTGAATCACGCGATTGAAACAACGATTGCAGTTGCCCGTAACGAATGGAAATATGTGGCCGATGTTGAAACTTGTTTTGCCGACAATCTACCTCCCGTACCTTGTTTGGCCGGTGAGTTCAATCAAGTCATGCTGAATTTGCTGATGAACGCAGCCCAGACCATCGGCGATGTGGTGAAGAAGGGCTCCGCCAAGGGTACGATTACGATCACTACGAAATGCGACGGTGATTGGGTGGAGGTTCAGATCAAGGACACCGGAGCGGGCATACCCGAAAACGTTCGCGGCAGGATTTTCGAACCATTCTTCACTACCAAGGAGGTCGGCAAGGGCACGGGACAGGGCTTGGCCTTGGCCCATGCCGTAATGGTTAAAAAACACGATGGCAAAATTTGGTTTGAGAGCGAAGAAGGAAGGGGAACGACATTTTTCCTGCGTCTCCCGTTGACTGTGACTGAGCCAGGTTACGTCCCGAATCAACAGCAAACGAGTAACCCTGCAACTTCCCAACCGGTGACGCGCTAAAAATTGCCGATTGTTTCAGGAACGGAAATCAGTTATGTAATGCGCTGCCGGGTTGGCCTCGCTCAACCCAATCTTACTCCGATGGGATAACGAAGGTATCACCATCCTAGGAAAAATTGCTCAAGTCACGGAGCCTCGATGTCGACTATTTCAATATGGCATCGTGGCGCGAGTTGGGCGCGAGTATGGAACATCGTCGTCACTCGGCCCTTTTTCCACGTCGCTGTTGCAGTCGCCAGTTCTTCTGTCCGAAATAGGAGTATCAGTGAATTCCACCACCAACCCTACCCCAGAGCTCGTCACCGCAAGCATCGGGTCGGCGGAGGATTTGTCAGACTGCACATGTCTTTTCAAGTCGATCGTGGATTGTTCTGCAGTGGGCGTGGTGGTTTTCAACGGCGATGGACAATGTGTCTGGATCAACCGAGCGTTCTGCGATCTGATTGGCTACACCGCTGAAGAGTTGCTGGCAAATACTATGCAAGGAATTACTCATCCGGAAGACATCGCTCTAAGCGTGCAAATGCTGCAGCGGTTGACGAGAGGAGAAACCGCAGTCTCGCAAATAGAAAAGCGATTTGTCCACAAGAGCGGGCGAACGGTATGGGTACAGCTGACGGCCACGCCGATTTTGCCTGCGGATCAATTGCACTCCGACTTAGCCGTGGGGCTGATTCAGGACATCGGAGTCCGTAAGGCGGCCGAAGAAGCTTTACAGCGAAGCGAAGGCTTGTTTCGCACCATCGCGGAAAACGCCGGCGACCTGATTTTGATCGTTGATTATCCAGGGATGAATACGCTCTACGTCAGCCCCGCGTACCAGAAGCTTCTGGGCTATTCAGTCGACGAGTTGCAAGATCACATCGCTCTAGCGGTGGTGCATCCTGACGATCTGGACCTGATTCGCCGGGCGGTTGAAGAAATGGTCCACAAAGGAACGAACGGAGTCATCGCGGAAATGCGTTACCGTCACAAGAACGGCGACTGGCATTATGTGGAAGCTCATGGCTGCGCCGTGCGCAACAATTATGGTGACCTCGAACGCATCGTGGTTATCTCCCGCATCATTGACGATCGAATCCTTGCCCAGCAGAAGCTAAAAGAAAGGGAAGCGAGACTTCAACTACTGCTCGATTCCACCGCCGAGCCAATCTATGGGCTGGATAGGAACGGGGATTGCACGTTCTGCAACCGCGCCTTCTTGCGGACGTTGGGCTACAAGGATTCCAGTGACATGTTGGGGAAAAATATGCACCGGACCATTCACCACACCCGCGCCGATGGCTCCCGTTATCCCGTGGAAGAATGCCGGATTTTTAAGGCATTCCAGAACGGGAGTGAGACTCATGTGGATAACGAGGTTGTGTGGCGTGCAGACGGCACCAGCATCCCCGTCGAATACTGGTCGTACCCGGTGAGATGCGACGGGAGGATTGTGGGTAGTGTGGTGACCTTTGTCGATATCACCGAGAGAAAGGCAGCCCAGGATGCCTTGCGCCGGGCGCATGAAGAAGCCGAGCTGTTCATCAATTCGGTGCCATCGATTCTGATCGGAATCAGCCGGGATTCACGGATTAAGCGCTGGAATCTGGCGGCCACCAAGGTGTTCGGTCTTGCCAGGGACGAAGTAGCGGGAAAGCCCTTGGCGGAATGTGGCATTCATTGGATGCGTTCGGATATGCAGGTCGAAATTGGTTCCTGGTGTGTGGGCCAAGAATCGCGGCGGGTCGATGCCCTCCCGTTTGTAAGCGATGATGAGACACGATTCCTGGGCCTTACTCTGAATTGGATTACTGCACCCGAGGAAAACATCGATGAGTTGCTGATCATCGGCTCCGATGTCACCGATCGCGAGATTCTGGGACAACAGTTGAGGCAGGCGCAGAAGCTGGAGGCGATTGGCCAGTTGGCCGCCGGGATTGCGCATGAAATTAATACTCCTACTCAGTATGTGGGCGATAACACACGATTCCTGCAGGAATCATGGCCGACGTTCAAGCAACTGATTGCGATTACCCGGGAAATGAGACAAGAAGCCTCCCTCGGTTCGATTTCGTTTCAGACCCTGCAACGATTCGACGCCCTGGCACAAACTGCGGACTTCGAATACCTGCAGACCGAGATTCCACGTGCCATTGAGCAGTCCCTGGAAGGCACCCAGAGGGTGGGCAAGATTGTCCGAGCGATGAAGGAGTTTTCCCATCCGGGAGCGGAAGAAAAGCGATCGATCGACATCAACAAGGCGATCGACACCACTATCACCGTCGCGCACAACGAGTGGAAGTATGTGGCCGAGGTGGAAACCCACTTTGACCCGGATTTGCCATTGGTGCTCTGCCACGCTGGTGAGTTCAACCAGGTGATTCTCAATCTTCTCATCAATGCGGCGCAGGCTATTGCGCAGTCCGTGGGAGATGGTTCTCAGGGCAAAGGAAAGATTGTGGTCTCGACCAAGCATGACGATGACTGGGCTGAGATCTCTATCTCTGATACTGGAGCGGGAATACCGGAGGCGGTGCGCTCGCGGGTGTTTGAGCCATTCTTCACCACCAAACCTGTGGGAAAGGGAACCGGGCAAGGATTGGCCCTCGCGCACACCGCCATCGTCCGGCGCCACGGAGGGAAGATATGGTTCGACTCTGAAGCTGGGAGAGGAACGACGTTCTACGTTCGGATGCCATTGGCACAATCTTCGGAAGTGTAAGCATGGCCAAACGAATTTTATTTGTAGATGACGAGCCCATGGTGCTGAGCGGACTGCAACGCAGTCTGCGCCTTATGCGCTCGGAATGGGAAATGGTTTTTGCGCCAGGTGGCCATGAAGCCCTGGCCGCGATGGATCAACAGCCCTTCGACATCATCGTGACTGATATGCGCATGCCCGGAATGGACGGAGCGCAGTTGCTCGAAGAAGTGCAGAAGCGGTCCCCGCAGACCTTGCGCATGGTGCTATCGGGGCAATCAGATCGGGAGACCATTCTTCGGTCGGTCAATCCGGCTCACCAGTTTATTTCCAAGCCTTGCGAAGCGGAAGAGTTGAAGTCCCGGCTGATCCGCGCTTTTGCCCTCAAAGACCTGTTGCAAAATCCGGCTCTTCGCGAATTGGTCACCAAGCTCGACAACCTACCCAGTCTGCCGCACGTTTACCTGCAACTGAACCAGGAATTGCGCCGTCCGGAACCCGAACTACAAAAAATCGATGAACTGATTGGCGTCGACATGGCAATGACCGCGAAGGTCCTGAAGCTGGTGAACTCGGCTTTCTTTTGCTTGCCCAGCGAAATTTCTCGCGCCTCGCACGCCGTCAAACTACTCGGTCTGGACACGCTCCGGGCACTGGTGCTGACGGCGCATGTATTCGAGCAATTTGAAAGCCGAGTGCTGAGTCCGCAGGATGTACAGCAGATTTCTGACCACTCTCTGGCCGTCAGCCACAGCGCCCGGCAGATTGCGGTTTTCGAAAACACCGATCAGCGCACGCAGGATGAGTCCTTCACCGCCGGAATGTTGCACGATGCCGGGAAGCTCATCCTGGCTTGCACCCTGGAAGAGGAGTACGGGAAGGTGCTGGAATACAGCGCGAAGGCCGACGTGGGAGTGTTTGCAGCAGAGCGCGAAGTGCTCGGCTGCAGTCATGGTCAGATCGCAGCTTACTTGTTCGGGGTGTGGGGGTTGCCGGCCACAATTGTTGAAGCAGTTGCCTGGCACAACGAGCCCGCTGAAAGCTTGAGCGTGAAGTTTTCGCCGCTGGCCGCAGTGCATGTTGCCAGCACCTATCACGACCAAAAGAGTATCTCGCGATTGCGGGACCGCACGGAGATCGACGCCGCCTTCCTGCGCGGGATCGGTTGCGCGGAGCAGGAGAAGCTGTGGCGAAGCAAGCTCGATGCCTGAGCACGGGAGAGGATCATGAGCGAAAGAATTCTTTTCGTAGACGATGAGCCTGGAGTTCTCGAAGGGTTCCGCCGTCTCTTGCATAAGGAATTCTTGCTGGACACGGCAGCAAGCGCCCGCGAGGGGCTGGCAGCCATTGCCGCCGCTGAAGAAGACCCCTACGCGGTCATCGTTTCGGATATGCGCATGCCGGAGATGGATGGGGTGCAGTTCTTGTCCCGAGCGCGAATAATTTCCGGAGACTCGGTGAGGATTGCATTGACCGGATACGCCGACATGCAAGCCGCCAGCAACGCGGTAAATGAAGGCGCTATCTTCCGCTTTCTCGCCAAACCTTGTGAAAAGGAAGTTCTGGCTAAGGCGTTAACTGCGGCTCTGGTGCAGCATCGGCTGGTGGTTGCGGAAAAGGAACTACTGGAAAAAACTCTGAGGGGCAGCGTGAAGGTATTGACCGAAGTGCTCAGCCTGGTGAACCCGGCGGCTTTCAGTCGCGGGGTCCGGGTAGGGAGGTACGTGCGGCACATCGTCAAAGAACTGCATTTGAATACGCCCTGGCAATTCGAAGTTGCGGGCATGATGTCGCAGCTGGGATGCGTCACGCTTGACACCAAGACTCTCGAAGCGGTTTACGCGGGCAAGACGCTGTCGGCCGATGAACAGGCCAGATATGACACTCATGCCAGCGTGGCGGGGGAGCTACTGTCAAATATTCCGAGACTGGAAGCAGTGGCGCACATGATCGCGAAACAGGATTCAGCTCCGCCATCGTCCCCTGTAGGGATTGATCTGCGACAGGACCCGGTTACTTTGGGAGCGCAAATCCTCAAAGTCGCGATTGCCTACGATCAACTGCTGAATGGTGGGAGTAGCCATGAGGAATCCTTGGGCTGGCTGTTATATCGTCACGAACAATTCACTGCCCTGGTGGTAAATGCGTTATCCAATCTGCAGGGCGAAACCCATGGCATGGAAGCAATGAAGTGCCTGGTTTCAGAACTGAAGTGCGACATGGTTTTACAGGAGAACGTCCGCACAGCTGATGGCACGTTGTTAGTTGCGAAAGGGACACGTATCAGTCACGCCTTGCTGGCTCGGCTGCGAAACTTCTTGCGCGAAAATACGATTTTGGGGTCCGTGCTTGTGCATGTCCCTCAGGCGAGCGGGGAACGGCCCAGCGGCTCCGGCTCGGCCAAGGAAGCCTCAGCTGGGGCATAAATCCAGCCAGGCTTAGAACCACAAATCGACGAGAAAAGAACACTATGGCTGAAAAGATCCTTTTAGTGGACGATGACAACAGCATTCTGGATGGATATCGGCGCAGTCTCTGCCGCGAGTTTTCCATTGAGACAGCCTTGGGCGGCGAGCAAGCCATGAAACTTGCCACCGACAACGGACCCTACGCGGTCGTAGTTTCTGACATGCGAATGCCCGGCATGGATGGTATTCAGCTCTTAAGCAGAATCAAGGCTCTAGCGCCCGATACCATCCGCGTCATGCTTACCGGTAACGCCGACATGGACACCGCTATTAATGCCATCAACGAAGGCAGTATCTTCCGTTTCCTCAACAAACCCTGCAGCAAAGAGGTGATGGCGAAAACCCTGGGTGCGGCGCTGGTGCAGTACGGTCTGGTCAATGCCGAAAAGCAACTTTTGGAACAAACCCTCAGCGGCAGCGTACAGGTCCTCACGGAAGTACTCAGCCTGGTTAACCCCGCCGCCTTCAGCCGCGCCGAGCGTGCGCGCCGCTACATTCGCCATATCGTAATCGCGATGAAACTGGGAGACCCCTGGCAATACGAGGTGGCGGCCATGATGTCCCAACTGGGTTGCGTTACGCTGGCCCCAGAAACGGTCGAGGCAGTGTTCAAGGGTGAGGCGATTACACCGACCGAGCAGGCACAATACGATGCGCATCCGCGCGTAGCCTACGATCTGCTGTCGAAGATCCCGCGCCTGGAACTGATCGCGTGGATGATACAACACCAAAACGAACCGCTCTCTCCGCGCGGATTCGAGGGCACCGAAACGCCAGATATGCGACGGGGAGCGGGGATTCTCCGCCTGATCCTGGCTTATGAAAAGCTGATCCATAAAGGGGTTTCGCGAAGCGAAGCGGCGCACACTCTGGCTCTTCAAAACAAAAACTTTAGTCCGGAGTTCTTTCGTGCCTTGGTGGAATTGGATCCGAACGCCGAGGAAGGTGAAATAAAGAAGTGCCGGATTGAACTGCTTACACCCGGAATGATTGTTCAGCAAGAACTCCGCACCGCCGAGGGAGTGCTGCTAGTTTCCAAAGGTCAGGAGGTCACTCCACCACTCATTCTCAAGCTCAAGAACCTCCATGCGAGGCATGTGATCAGTGCCGAGGTTAGTGTCTCTATACCTACAACGACACTCGCTTTCGTAAAGGGCGCTTCGTAGGCGACGTCTGCAGTGATCGCGAAAAACTGATAATTGGCATCGGGCTCTCCGCAATGTGTGCGGGCTCCCCCTCTTCCGGACAGGCTGTTCAATACGTGGAATTGGACGCGTCAGATGACGAAAACCTAAATTTAGACCGCGAATTCCACAGCAACTCACACGGTTTGCACCAAGCAAGTTGCATTGTTGATGGAAAAGGTTCCTCTCAGGCCCATTTTCCTATTGCGGAGAGCAGATCAGGCTTTCGATAATACGCGTAGTTTGATCGAAACCGTGTACCGATACAGCCGAGAAGATCTCATTCGAATTCTGCAAGTCAGCCCACGGCAATTGCTTGCGTGGGAAAAAGCCGGGCTTCTTGCCAGCGCCGAGAGTTATAACTTCTTCGATCTTTTGCAGGTAAAGAAGGTCCGTGACTTGTGTGCTCGCCACGTGCGTCCGATCGAGATACGGCAATCGCTGGCTGCCATGCAGCAACAGGCGGCGGGGATGGAAAATCCATTGCTCGAGGCCAATGCTTCCACCAGTGGACGGCATCGGGTGGCGTTTCGACATGAAGGCCGTCTCTTGGAGCCGATCGCCGGGCAATTTATGTTCGATTTTTCTCCCGGTGAAAAAGTTATCGCCAGCGTTCCGGTAACGAGGAGTTCTGCCGTTCCGCAGGAACCGGTTGCCGCCGACGTTGCAGAATTATTTGCTCGCGGGGTCGCACTGGAAGATGATCCGCGGAGCCAGTTGCAGGCGATTGCTGCTTATGAGCGGGTTTTGCAGCTTGATCCGGAGCACGCGGCCGCGCACATAAATCTGGGCACGCTTTATTACAATCGGCAGGATTATCGGGCCGCGGAAGATCATTATCGCGAGGCGCTGCGGATTGATCCGCGATATGCGCTGGCGCATTTCGATCTTGGCAATGTGCTGGATGAAACTGGGCGTATCACCGAGGCGGTGGAAAGCTATTTGACCGCGCTGCGGTTGGCGCCTACTTACGCCGATGCGCACTACAACCTTGCGCTTGCCTACGAGAAGATGCGTGAGCCACGTAAAGCCCTCAAGCACTGGCAGTCTTATGTGAAGCTCGACGGTACGGGTCCTTGGGCAACCCACGCGCGCACTCAGATTAAGCGAATTCTGAAAACTGATCCGCTCAGGCTGGTGGTAGGCGGAAACGTTCCGCTCCAAATAGAAAGCTAGCTGTACATACCCCCCTCTCTTACCCGGTGTAAAATTTCTATCGCCACTGCGAAAGGAAGTTTATGCCGGAAACTGCCATGCAGAATTTGACTGCCCTTACATCACTATCTGAAGACGAAATCCTTTTCCGGGAAAACGTGCGTCAGTTTGCGGAAGAGAAAGTTCGTCCGCTGGCCAGGGAGATGGACGAGAAAGGCGTTTTCGATAAATCGCTGATTGAACAGTTCTTTCAGCTCGGGCTGATGGGAATTGAGGTGCCGGAGCAGTATGGCGGCTCGGGAGGGAAGTTTTTTGAGGCGATCCTTGCGGTCGAAGATCTGTCGCGCGCCGACGCCTCGGCCGGAGTAGTGGTCGACGTGCAGAATACGCTGGTCAACAATGCGCTGGTGCGTTGGGCGAATCCCGAGCAGAAGAAGAAATATTTGCCGCGCATGGCGGCAGACACGGTCGGCGCGTATGCGTTGAGCGAAGCCGGGTCCGGCTCGGACGCATTTGCGCTGCAGACCAGGGCGGAGTTGAAGGGCACTGATTACGTTTTGAATGGCCGTAAGCTTTGGATCACCAATGCCAAAGAAGCGGGAATTTTTGTGCTGTTTGCGACGGTTGACCTTTCCGCCGGATATAAGGGAATTACCGCTTTCATTATTGAAAAAGAATTCCCGGGGTTCACTGTTGGCAAAAAGGAAGACAAGCTGGGGATTCGCGCGTCGTCAACCTGCGAATTGATTCTGGAAGACTGCCGCGTTCCTAAAAGTAATGTCTTGGGCGAAGCTGGCAAGGGTTATAAGATCGCCATCGAGACATTGAACGAAGGCCGCATTGGGATTGGCGCGCAAATGTTAGGCGTCTCGCGCGGGGCGTGGGAATATGCGGCGAAATATGCGCAAGAGCGCAAGCAATTCGGCAGGAGCATTTCTGAATTTCAGGGAATTCAATTTCAGCTGGCGCAAATGGCGACCGAAATCGAAGCAGCGCGATTGATGGTCTATAACGCCGCCCGCATGAAAGATGCGGGCATGCCATTTGTGAAGGAAGCCGCCATGACCAAGTTGTTTTGCTCGCAGGTGGCCGAGCGGGTGACTTCACTCGCAATCGAGATTTACGGGGGAGCCGGGTTTACCAAAGACTATCCCGTCGAGAAATACTGGCGTGATGCCAAGATCGGCAAGATCTACGAAGGCACATCGAACATGCAGCTCTCGACAATCGCGAAGTTAGTGGTGGGAAAGTGATCGTGTGGGGTCGGAGACTCCTGTCCGACGCTTTTGATTTTTTAACGCGGCGATATTAGGAGTCGACGGGTCGGACAAGAGTGTCCGCCCCACACGAGGTTTGCAAATCCTAACTGATTTTCTCGCCTACCGACTTCGCCTGCGAGAACAACAGCAAATAATCTGGGCCGCCGGCCTTTGAATCTGTTCCCGACATGTTGAAGCCGCCGAAGGGATGCGCGCCGACGATCGCTCCGGTGCACTTGCGGTTGATGTAGAGATTGCCGACGTGGAACTCGCGCATCGCCAGTTCAATCTTGTCGCGCGACCCGGTATAGACGGCGCCGGTGAGACCGAATTCAGTGTCATTGGCGATATCGAGCGCTTGTTCAAAGTTGCGGGATTTAATCACCGCCAGCACAGGGCCGAAAATTTCTTCCTGTTCGAGTTTTGATTTCGGCTGAATATCGGCGATCACAGTGGGCTGAATGAAATAGCCTTCGCCCGCATCAGTCGCTCGATTTCCGCCCGTAATGATTCGCCCCTCACGCTTGCCGATATCGATGTAATTCATGATTGACTTCATCGAGCCTTCATTGATCACTGCGCCCATGTTGGCGTTGGTTGCGGGATCGCCGATGGTGAGGCGTTCAACGCTGTCTTTGAGCCTTTCGAGAAATTTGCCGTAAATGCGTTCATCGACAATCACGCGGGAACAGGCCGAGCATTTTTGGCCCTGAAATCCGAACGCTGCCGCGGCAACGCCATTCGCCACGGTTTCAAGATCGGCGTCAGCATCGACGATGATGGCGTCCTTGCCGCCCATTTCGAGGATCGTCCGCTTGATCCAGATCTGGCCAGGAGCGACATCAGCGGCAACTTTGTTAATTCGCAGGCCGACTTCACGCGATCCGGTAAACGCGATGTAGCGCGTTTTTGGATGCGCAACCACGGCGTCCCCAAAACTCGCGCCAGCGCCGGGGCAGAAGTTCACAACGCCCTCAGGCATTCCCGCGGATTCCAGAATCTCGATGAACTTTGCCGCGATGGTCGGCGAATCGCTGGACGGTTTGAGAATTACGGTGTTCCCACAAACGATCGAGGCCAACGTCATTCCAGCCATGATGGCAGCTGGGAAATTCCACGGCGGAATCACCGCTCCCACACCCAGGGGAACATAAAAAAAATGATCGATTTCACCCGGCAATTGCACCGGAGCTTTTCCGGCGGCCAGCCGTTGCGCCTCGCGCGCGTAGAATTCGCAAAAGTCGATGGTCTCGGCGATGTCGGCGTCAGCCTCGCCCCAATTTTTGCTGACCTCGTAAACCAGCCAGGCCATCAGTTCGAACTTGCGCTCGCGCAATATCTCAGCCGTGCGGAACAACAAAGACACGCGCTCTTCCAGCGGCGTGCGGCTCCAGTGCTCGTAGGCCTTCAACGCGGCCTGCATGGCAGGCTCAACGTGTTCCTTGCCGGCTTTCTGGTGAATGCCAACGATTTCCGAAGGACCCGCGGGATTTAGCGAACGGATCTTTTCTGCGGTTTTAATCCGGTGGCCTCCGATGATCAAGTCGTACTCGCGACCTAATTGTCCGCGGACCCGGTCCAGGGCAGCGCGCATTTGTCTGGCAACATCCCATTTCGTGAAATCCAGCATCGGCTCATTGCGAAATGGGCTTTGCTGTGCGCGAGTACGCGGACGAATCGGAGCTTCAACGGTTGCCATGGATTGCACCTCGGGAATGATTTGGCGGTAACGTTTATTTTATACCGTCCCCAGCTATTTCTCTGGCTAGGGCCGATGCCGGCAAGTTGCGCTATATTCGTTTTGGCTTATCTATGCGAGTGACTATCTTTGGAGCGACGGGGATGTTGGGCAAGGCACTGATGCGCCAGTGGACCGCCGATAACCTTACCGGCGTAGGCAGCGCGCAAGCCGACATTCGCTCTCCCGATCAGATCGATAGAGTTGTGGCCGAAAGCAATCCCGATTGGATTGTTCTTTCAGCGGCTTACACCGATGTGGACGGATGCGAAATTAACCCGACACTCGCGGCCGCGGTGAACACGCAGGGAGCGGCGAACGTCGCAAAAGCGGCGGCTAACTCTCGGGCGAAGCTTTTGTTCGTCAGCACCGACTACGTTTTTGACGGCACGAAAAATACGCCGTACGAGGCCGATGACCCTCGCTATCCCATAAATGCTTACGGAAAGAGTAAGGCGGATGCGGAAGAAAAAATCCTAGGCTTGCTGCCAGACGCATGCATAGTGCGGACGTCATGGCTGTTCGGTCCGGAAGGGAAGTGCTTTCCAGATACGATTCTAAAGCTGGCGGCGAGCCGTCCGGAGATTGAAGTGGTGAATGATCAGCGCGGCTGCCCCACCTACACCTTCGATCTTGCGGACGCGATTATCAAACTTTGCCGTGCGGACGCGAAGGGCATTATTCATGGTACAAATCATGGTGTGTGTACTTGGTACGACTTTGCCTCGGAAACTCTTCGGCAGGCGGGATCGAAGACTATAGTGCGTCCCACCACCAGCGACAAATTTGTGCGGCCCGCTGCCCGGCCGGGCTATTCCGTACTTTCTGACGCGAGCCTTTCCGCCTATGGAATCAAAATGCGCCGCTGGCAGGAAACGCTGCCCGATTACCTGCGCGAGCGATCAGCAGCATAGACTCAAATTCGCGCGGATGTACGCAAAAAACGGTTTGACCGCAAGATGCGGATATTCTGAATTTTTGTTTGCACGTAATCTTTGGCCATGAACAACACAATTCTGAACGTCGAACAACCAAGGCAGTCAGATATGACCAACTTGATCGAAGATTCCCGCTGGCAGGCCGTGCTGGCCCGGGACGGTGCAAGTGATGGCAAATTTGTATTCGCCGTCTCGTCGACCGGCGTGTATTGCCGACCGTCCTGCCCGTCGAAGCGGCCGAAGCGCGAAAATGTGTCGTTTTTTCGTCGGCCGCATGACGCTGAAGCTGCTGGATTTCGCGAATGCCTGCGCTGCCGGCCTAAGGCGATTGCAGGAAATCCGCGGCAGGAGTTGATTAAATCGGTGTGCCGTTACATCGAACTACATTTGGATGAGCCGGTCACACTCGCCCGACTGGGCGCAGAATTTCGCCAGAGCCCGTTTCACCTGCAACGGACGTTTAAGGCGGTGCTCGGAATCACGCCGAAAGAATACGCCGATTCATGCCGGATGCGCGGGTTCCGGCAAAATCTGAAAGCAGGCCACTCGGTTACCCGCGCGATGCATGATGCCGGATATAGCTCGACCAGCCGGCTCTACTCGCGGACGTCGTCTGAGTTAGGTATGGAACCGGCGAAATATCGGCGGGGTGCGATTGCGACCCCGATTCGTTATTCATTCACCGAGTCTCCCGTCGGACGCATGTTGATCGCCGCGACAGATAAGGGAGTTTGCAGCATTCAGTTTGCAGATTCAGAGGAAGAGCTCGAGCAGGGTCTGAAGCACGAGTTTCCGTTTGCATTGCGGCGTCGCGATGACGACGGCATGGCGAATCTGGCGGGACAAATCGTACAGCGAATATCTGGCGCCGGATCGTCGTCTGCGCTTCCGCTCGACATTCAGGCAACTGCGTTTCAGCGGCGCGTCTGGTCTCATCTGCAATCGATCTCGTTCGGTAAGACGCAGTCCTACGCACAAGTTGCCAAGGCGATCCGGAGACCCTCAGCGGTTCGTGCGGTTGCGCGGGCCTGTGCGACCAACCCTGTAGCTATCGCAATCCCGTGCCATCGCGTGCTGCGCTCTAACGGCGACCTCGGCGGATATCGCTGGGGACTACAGCGTAAAAAGACGCTTCTCGAAATCGAGGCGTCGAGTCGATGATCTTATTAGAATCTCGTTAGGCGTCCGGCGGGTTCTTCACCTTCCGTTTACCGGAGTTTGACAATTCTTTACCCACCTTGATTCTGTCGCGTGATTGAATGATGATCAGAGTCATTCATGAAAAACCTGCGGCAAAATGCCTTCCGGTCGCGGCAGCCGGGCATCTTAAAATGCGTTCTGCTGTTGACGCTATCGGCCGCTTTTGCCCAGACCGCGTTTGCCAAAGCCGTCGGCACGGTGAAGTCGATAACCGGCAATTCAATTGTTTTGACAACCGACGCCGGCGAAGTCACCGTCACTCTGACTGATTCCACTCGCATACTTCACACTTCGCCCGGACAAACTGATTTGAAAAGCGCCACACCGATTAAGGCTTCCGACATCCACCTGGGCGATCGCATGCTGGCGATTGGGCCGAGCGGGGAAGGGAATTCCGTCGCCGCTTCCACCGTGATCGTGATGACGCAAAGCGACATCGCGGAACGCCAGCAACAAGAACGCGAAGAGTGGCGCAAGGGCGTAGGTGGAATCGTGAAAGAAGCCAATCAGTCTACTGGAACCGTTGCGGTTGTGAACGCTCTGGTATCATCCGGGAAACCGATCGTTATTCATGTTTCGTCGTCGACCAGCATCCGGCGGTATTCGCCCGACTCGGTAAATTTCGATCAAGCTAAGCCGGGCACGTTGGATCAGGTCAAGCCCGGAGACCAGCTTCGTGCGCGAGGCACGAAAAACGAAGATGGCAGCGAATTCACCGCGCAAGCGATTGTCTCAGGGACATTCAGGGATATTGCGGGAACAGTAATTTCGGCAGACGCGGCAAACCACAGCGTCACGGTGATGGACCTGATCACGAAACATCCGGTGACACTCAAGATCAGCGATGATTCGCAAATGCATAAGTTGCCGCTAGTCGCAGCCCAGAGGCTTGCGGCGCGATTGAAAGGCGGCGCTATGGCTGCGAACGGAAATGCTCAGGGCGCGGGGGCAGTCGAATCTTCACCAGCCGGAGCCAGCGCGGATCCTGGCAATGGCCAAGGCCGGGGTCAGGGAAATTGGCGCGGGCAGAGCGGAACGAGCGCTTCGCCTGCGTCGCCGGCGGGCGAAGGATACCGTCGCGGAGGCGGCCCGCCTGATTTCCAGCAGATGCTGAGCCGCATGCCGAGCGTGGCAATTTCTGATCTGCAAAAGGGGGACGCGGTTATGGTGGTGGCAACGGAAGGCAGCGCGGCCTCCGCACCGACTGCAATCACGCTTATTTCTGGTGTGGAACCGATACTGACCGCAGCCCCGAGCGGCGCGGCTGCCGCGACCATTCTTTCACCGTGGAATCTGGGAGCGTCGCCGGGCGGTGAGGGATCGGGCGAGTAAAACTTCTTCAAGAGGGAACAGTTGAGAAATTTTCTGCTTATATTTTTATTTGTGACGGCCTCGTTGGTGGCGGTCGCGCAAACGCCTACTGCGACCTTGGGCGGCAAGGTCATCGATCAGACCGGCGCGGTAATTCCACAAGCGACGGTGACCGTTACTGCGCCCGGTGGCAAGCAAAGCACCGCCACGACGGATCAAGGGGGAGGATTCGAAATCCCTGCGCTGGTACCGGGGACCTATAACGTTGCCGCCACCGCGAAGGGATTCGCGCCTTTTTCGAAGCCAGGCGTCCAACTCGTTGCGGGGCAAAAAGAAACGCTGAACCTGGCGCTACAAGTTCAAGTGCAGGAAGAAAAGGTTAACGTTGAAGCTGAAGGTAATCAACTTGACGTTGGCGCGGCGTCGAATGCGAGTTCGCTGATCATAAAAGGTAAAGACCTCGACGCTCTCTCTGACGACCCCGACGAACTGCAGAATGAATTGCAGGCGTTGGCGGGTCCGGCGGCCGGGCCGAATGGCGGGCAAATCTATATCGATGGGTTCACTGGCGGCCAGCTTCCCCCGAAGTCGGCGATTCGCGAAATTCGCATCAACCAAAATCCGTTCTCCGCGCAGTATGACAAGTTGGGTTACGGCAGAATTGAAATCCTCACTAAACCGGGCAGCGATCATTATCACGGGCAGTTTTTTTTCAACGATAACAATTCCGTACTAAACTCGAAAAATCCATACGTTCCGACCAAGCCCTCCTACAATTCGGAAATGTTCGATGGCAATCTGGGCGGCCCGATCAGTAAAAAGGCCTCGTTCTTTCTGGATGCCTCACGGCGAAACATGGATGATTTCTCTGCCATCAATGCGGTGAATCCGGCCGATCTTTTCGGTCCGGCACTGATTGAATCGATCGCTAATCCAAGAACGCGAACCAGCATCAGCCCTCGCTTTGATTATCAGCTCAGCGCCAACAATACCTTAACCGCGCGTTACCAGTTAACTCACGACAGTGACCTGAATTCCGGGTTGGGCGCGTTTTCGCTCCCGGTTCAGGCCTATAACGTGAACGAGACCGAACACACTCTGCAAATCAGTGATACACAAATCCTCAGCCCGAAGGTTGTAAACGAGACTCGATTCCAGTTTCAACGAGAGACCAATCACCAGTTGCCGCTTGGTACCGGACCGACGATTGAAGTGCAGGGCGCCTTCACCAGCGGCGAAAATGCTGAAGGATTAGTGCGCACCACGCAGAACAATTATGAATTGCAGAATTACACGTCGATCACGCACGGAAATCACCTGATCAAATTTGGCGCGCGATTCCGCGGGATTACGTCGTCGGAGTCCACGGATGCTAATTTCAACGGAACATTTATTTTTTCTGCATTCGGGAATCCTGCGGCCGCGCTGCAGGCATATGCAAATGCCGTGGGAGGAGCCTGCAGTCCGGGTAATTTCCAGCCGCAGAATTGTCCGTCACAGTTTTCCATCACCACCGGGACGCCCAGTGTGAGCGTGGGCTGGTTCGACGCCGGACTCTACGCCGAAGACGAATGGCGGGCGAAGCCGAATTTATCGTTCACCTATGGCTTGCGCGTCGAATCGCAAAACAATATTCATGACCATGCCGATTTTGCTCCGCGATTAGGCGTCGCCTGGGGAATCGGCAGCAATGGGAAAGCCGCGCCGAAGACTGTGCTACGCGCAGGATTCGGAATTTTTTATGACCGCTTCGGTTATAACCTGGTGCAGGAAGCCGACCTGCTGAATGGAGTCACACAGCAGAAGGCAGTACTCAAGAATCCTGATTTCTTCTCTACCGACGGAAAGGGAATTCCGGCTTTCACTCAAATATCGGCCAACGGATCGCCGACGATGTATCAGATTTCGTCTGATTTGCGGGCGCCATACACCATACAAAGCGCTGCCAGCATCGAGCGTCAAATCACCAAAAATGCGACGGTGTCTGTGACCTACCTCAACTCGCGCGGTGAGCACGCATTCTACATCGATAATATCAATGCGCCGGTTCTTCCTGGAGGAGGCGGTCGGAATGGAACGAACGAAAATGTTTATCAATACACCTCCGGCGGAATCTTCCGCCAGAACCAGTTGATCGCCAATGTTCGAGTGAACACCGGGCGCCGCGTTTCTCTGTTTGGGTTTTACGTCCTGAACTATGCGAATAGCAATGCTAGTTCGGGTGGCAGCGCTGGTGGATTTTTTTCCAGCGGCACTACATCGGAGGCGAGTTTTCTTTCGAATCAATACGACCCGATCGCCGATTACGGACGCGCGGCTTTCGACGTGCGCCATCGCGTATTCCTCGGCGGAAATTTTACCCTGCCGTATTCTTTTTCATTAAGCCCGTTCGTCATTATCAATTCTGGGCAGCCCTACAATCTTACGACCGGTCAGGATAACAACGGAGATTCGATTTTCAATGATCGCCCATGGTTTGCTGCCGGCAATACCAATGCGGTCTGCACTTCGCGTCCCTCATTCTCGACCGGCGAAACTCCCGCCGGTCTAGTTCCGATGAACTATTGCACCGGGCCATCCGACGCAACTTTGAATCTGCGCCTGAGCAAAACGATTGGATTTGGCCGTGAAACTAAAGGTGGCTCGGCAGGAGGAGATCGAGGTTATGGTGGTGGGCGTGGCCACGGTGGGGGCCTGGGTCCGGGCGGACTTAGCGGCGCCGGAGGGAATAATCCTTTCGGAGGTCGAGGCGGTGCTGTGAGCCGACGCTACAATCTTACATTCAGCATTTCAGCGCGTAACCTTCTGAATACCTTCAATCCTGGACCGCCTGTCGGGAACCTCAGCTCGAAGTACTTCGGGCAATCCATCAATATTGCGGGCGGCCCGTTTGCTTCGGCGTCAGCCAACCGGCGGATTGATTTGCAGGTGAGGTTTTCGTTTTAGCATAGCCTTCAGCTATCTGCCGTCAGCCATCAGGTTAAACGCCAACACTCCAAGCGATCAGACGAGTTAAGTCTGGGTGAGGGACGGTTCATCAATCCATTTTTACTGATGGCCGAAAGCTGACAGCTACTTGCAGTTCAGGCCCATGCTCGGCGACAGCGAGGTAAGTACGCTCTGGTTCGGATAACTGTATGCCCCGCCCAGCGCGGTTGATGGCGATTGGAATTCGAACCACTGCAAGAGCGCTTCGTTCTGGGGATGATAAACCCGGCCGCCGGTCTTGATGGGGACCGACGATTCCGGCAAACCCTCAATCGCATCGCCCACTTCCAGATCGTTCTGACAATTTCCATTCTGCGAAAGCCACCACGGAGTGATGCCGTGAATTCCATCGCTGCCCACAAATGGATCATTCAAGCTTTCGGTGATTTCATGGCTCAGAGCGGTCACATCTTCGAATCCGGGGCTAAACAAGCCGGGACTGATCCAACTTGAGTAGTTCAATACGTAGCGCTTCTCGCGAAAGCCGTTGCTGGCATCGCCGGGTTCAAAATCATAGGTATGAAAGCCGAGCACGCAGCATTGATTGGGATTGCGATTGAGATACAGGAATGTGTTGGGAAAGAGAAAAGTGGCGATGCTTTTAGTCGTTATATCGCCCGCGTGCTCGGCCGCTCCGATTGGGGTAGAAATGTCGTTGGTGGTCGCTGGAAACAGCCGTTTTGAAAACACATCGATATCAACCAGCACAAAGGCGCAGCAGGAGCCATCAGTATTCAGCGCGAAATAATATGCGCCACGCGGAACTGAAAGTGTCCGCGACGGCTTCAGCGAGGATTTCAAAAGCGTATGCCAGTCATACTTCATCACGTTATTGAATTCGGCCCGCTGAACCGCGTCGGAAAACTGCGTGGGAACTTCGCTACTACTGTAATCCGTGCGTTGAAAAATCGGAGAAGCCAACACAGCGCTCACAAACGGCTCGACCGAATAATGCAGCTTATGTCCGTTGACCGCGCGAACCGAGCCGTCATAATCCAACAAATCTAACGACACCGGCACAATGGGAGCGTCAAAGGTGGTTGTTCCTCCCAACTCAGGGCGGCCACCGGCAATGGTGTAATGCCAGTTTCGTTGTGGATTCCCTGAAGGACCGACGCCGGGAGCGCGGAACTCGCCGTTGAAGTTCTTGATGGAGTCGATCCCCGCAGAAGTCGGTCGCGATGAACTTGAACCAAACGGGCCGCTACGATGGCCGCGGGGCGCGAATACCGTAAATCCGTGGTGAGCGCTCGAGAGCGTGGGCGCAAGCTGGTCCGAGCTTTGCGCGAAGACCAAACTTGCGCTCAAAGCCAGCAGCCCGAAAAGTAACACCAGCTGGAAGAATGACCTACCCCTACCCAAAACCGTCACCGCCTCAGTCCAAGTTACTTGGATGCGGAGAGACTTGCAAACTATGTTTACGTCAAATTTTGGTTAATTCACAGAGCCGCTTGCGTGGCGAGGGGCGCCTCTCCCGTCAACTACTGAGCGATCCCCAAGCGAGTCGGTTTCTACGTTGCTCGCCTAAGGAATTAATTACTTAGGCCGTGTTATCGCGCCTTCTGATGCTGAGTGAACCAGCGCCGCGTACTTCCCGAAAACTCCACTTGCAAACCGCGGTTTCGGCGTCTTCCATTTCGACATTCGCCGCTGGATCTCGGCATCGCTGATTTCCATTTCCAGCAATCGCTCATTGACATCGATCCGAATGATGTCGCCTTCCTGCACGGCTGCAATCGGCCCACCCAAGGCGGCCTCCGGGGAAACGTGGCCCATCATTAAGCCGCGGGTCGCACCGCTAAACCGGCCATCGGTCAGAAGCGCAACTGATTCCCCCAACCCCTCGCCGACAATCGCGGCTGTGACTCCAAGCATTTCGCGCATACCCGGTCCGCCGCGCGGGCCTTCGTTGCGGATCACCACGACGTCGCCGGCTTTCAGTCGCTTGCCGGTCACCGCACTCATGGCTTCTTCCTCGGATTCAAATACCCGGGCTGGACCGCGGTGGCTCAGCCGCTCGTGGCCGCTGATTTTTGCCACGCACCCTTGCGGAGCCAAATTGCCGCGCAGGATTACCAGCCCCCCGCTAGCTTTGAGAGGCCTGTCGAGTGGCGCGATCACTTCTTGGCCGGGTGTTTCGATCGCGGCGCCGGCTTCTTCCCCGATGGTCTTCCCCGTGACGGTCATCGCATTGGCGTGAAGTTTTTTACCTACCAGCAAACGATTCGCTAGCAAACGAATTCCTCCGGCGCGATGCATGTCCGCGGCGACGAACCGGCCGAATGGCTTGAGATCGCAGAGCAGCGGGGTTCGTTCGCTGATCTTTTGGAAGTCATCGATCTCAAGCGGAACTCCGGCTTCACGCGCAATCGCCAGTAAGTGCAGAACGGAATTTGTAGATCCACCGCTCGCGGCCACGGAGGCGATCGCATTTTCAATGGCATCGCGGGTGAGAATGTCCTTTACTTTCGCTCCACGCTTCAAGAGATCGAGCGCCAGTTCGCCGCAGCGGAAAGCAACTTCATCTTTATGCGGATCTATCGCGGGTACGCTGTTGTAACCCATTGGAGAAAGGCCAAGCATCTCCATCACCGTGGACATTGTGTTCGCTGTGTACTGTCCGCCACAGGCTCCGGCGCCGGGACAGGCTACGTTTTCCAGTTCCTGTAAATCGGAGTCGCTCATTTTTCCGGCAGCGTTGGCTCCGATAGCTTCGTAAACATCCTGAATGGTGACGTCTTTGCCGCGAAAGTTTCCGGCGGCGATAGTGCCCCCATAAAGCACAAGTCCGGGCAGATCGAGCCGCGCCAAAGCCATGGCAGCCGCGGGGATAGTCTTGTCACATCCAACAACGCAAACCACGGCGTCGAACAGCTGGCCGCGGCAAACCAATTCGATCGAGTCCGCGATTACTTCGCGGCTCACCAGGGAAGCCCGCATTCCTTCAGTGCCCATGGTTTCGCCGTCGCTGATGGCGATGGTGTTGAACTCCATGGGCGTGCCACCGGCGGCGCGCACGCCCTCCTTCACCTTCGCCGAAAGCCGGCGCAGGTGGAAGTTGCAAGGCATGGTTTCAATCCAGGTATTGGCGACCCCAATCAAGGGCTTGGCCAGATCTTCGCTGGTAAAGCCAATGGCTTTAAACATGGAGCGAGCCCCGGCGCGGTCGCGCCCTTCGGTGATAAGACGACTGCGATGTTTCGGATCCATAGATTTAGAAGATTACGACAGCGAACCAGAAACCGAAAGTGACACCCAATTCCCAGTCACTCTAAAAGAGCCGGTGATTTCGGGTGATAGCGGGTTGCACAGTAAAGTGAGCAACTTACCTTGTGGTAAGGGCATCGAAGTTTGACGATTTTTCTGAGGAGCACGGTGAATGGGAAAATTGCTTGGGCAGTGGTTGGGGTTATTGGCGTTGTGCATAGTTCTCGCGAGTTGCGGGGGTGGGGGCGCCGGCAGCACGCAAACTCAGATCGATCCCCCACCGCCCAATCCGCAAGCGTCAGTGCCGCGCTCAGGTGTTAAGAACCTGATGATCGTGGTGATGCAGAACGCTTCCTTCGATCATCTTTTCGGGACTTACCCCGGGAGCACACACGGTCTGGATTCTTCGCTACCCAGTTACCGGCAAGTAGACCAGGCGGGAAATACCATTACCCCACAACTGATGACTGATCTCAGTCCCGATGACCTGCATCACACCGCCACTAGTTATGAGATCGCCTTCGACTCGGGAAAAATGGACAAGTACGCCTTCGAGAACGGCGATGAATCAATGGGGTATTACGACAATACGAGCATTGGAACAGCAAACGACGGCCGGCAATTTGGAGTGAACACTCTTTGGAATTACGCGCAGCAATACGCGCTGGCGGATAATTTTTATGCTGCCGCCATGGCTAGTGAGCCCAGCAATATGCTTTACATGACCTCGGCGGGCATCGGAACCGGCAGCGATCCTTACGGGTATCCGCAATTGGACGCGTGCAGCGCCACGCTGTTTCAACAGAACCAGAGCATCGGTGCGACCATGACGCCGCCGCTGACTTACCAGAACGTGGGCGACCAGCTCACGGCCGCGAAAATTTCATGGGCATGGTCTCAAGAATTTTTCTCGAACGAGCAGAATGGGACCTGCACGCACTATGTCCCTCAAGAGAATCCGTTCCAGTATTTTCAAACCACGGCCAATTCTGGCAATGTGAAAAATTTCACACTCGCGGATTTTGAAACGCAACTGTCCGCGGGGACGGTGCCGTCGGTCATGTGGGTCAATGCTTCGCCCGGACACAGTATGCATCCCGGGCAGGGAAACATCGCGAACGGCATCGAGTGGCTGGACAATTTCGTGCAAGCGGTCAAGGGCTCAAGTGCCTGGGCGAACACCGCAATTATTGTGATCTGGGACGAAAGCGGCGGCTGGTACGATCACGTCGCCCCGCCGCAGTTGAATGGGACCATCGGCCTGGGGGCGCGGGTTCCGGTGCTGGTGATTTCGCCACTCGCGAAGGCCAATTACGTTTCGAATCAGCAAATGGACTTTGTTTCGATTTTGCGATTCATTCAGTGGAATTGGGCGCTGGGCACGTTCGTCGACTCAAGTCAGGCCGCGAGGGAGGAGCAGAGCGGAAATATCTGTGACTTGCTGACTACGGCTTGCGGAAGTCCGTAAGCCGATTGCGTAGTGGCATTTTAGGCCATTGCCGCGCTGGCGTTCTTACCCCCAGCACTTGCGGACACCGGCGGATGGGCGCTCGGCAAGCCGGTAGCCGAATCGAGCATTTCCGGGGTGGGCGTCCCCACACGTACATCCATCACATCGACAATTGCATACCAGTCGCGGCACAGCTGGCCGATCTGCTTGGTGTTGACGTCCAGTAAGAGACTCGCGCGTTGGCCGTGGCCGTCGGCGCATGCTTGCACGTAGGGCATATCAAGCCCACGCCGAGAGACCGCGGTAAGAATGCGCATCAGCGTGCCTTGGGTGTTGCGATAGTGAATGTGAAATGCGTGCATAATTTTCTCCCTATTGCGGCCATGTAGGGACGGGCGTCCACGCCCGTCCTAGCGGGCTGGAGACCCGCCACTACATCTATTCTTCCTCGAATAACATTTCTGACAACGCCGCGCCTGCCGGAACCATGGGATAAACATTGGCCTCGGGCGCGCAGTCGAACACCAGCAACTCCGGCTCCGGCGACCGCAGAAAACGCTCTAATGCATCGGCCGTATCTGCACTGACGGGATATTCGCGCATGACATCTTCCTGCACGCGCACTGCGTTAATGCGATAAGCCTTGGCGATTTCCACAAAATCCGGATTGTCGCTTAAATCAGTTTCGGCATAATTCCGCTGATAGAAGAGCTGCTGCCACTGGCGGACCATACCGAGATATTTGTTGTCGACGATAACCATTTTGACGGGCAGATTCAGGCGGCGTACGGTGGCCAGTTCCTGAATGTTCATCTGGAATCCGCCATCTCCCGAGACGCAAAGCACGGTGGCATCCGGTTTCGACAGCTGAACCCCAACCGCCGCCGGCAACGCGAAGCCCATCGAGCCTAATCCGCCGGAGGTGATAAAACCACGGGGCGAGGCAGAGCAATAACGTTGTGCAGCCCACATCTGGTGCTGGCCAACATCGGCGATGACGACGCTGTTTTGGGTAAGGCGCCCAAAGAGTTCATCCAGAAAACGAATAGTCGGTTGCGAAAGCCCGCGTGGATCAAGCTCAGCTCGATCTTCGCCGCAAGCCACAGCTCTCCATTCATTCCAATTCGGCAACTTCGCGCTGCGCAGCTTCTTATGAAATGCCGGAATGGTCTTCGCAAGATCTCCAATGATCGGAAGTTCGCACGTGCGAACCCGATCCAGTTGCGCCGGATCAATTTCAAAGTGCACGATTTTGGAATGCGGCGCAAAGCGAGTGGGATCCCCGGTTACTCTGTCATCCAAACGCGCGCCAAAAACCAGCAGCAGATCATTTTCATGCAGTGCCATGTTGGCAGCGCGAGTGCCATGCATTCCGACCATGCCGAGATAATAAGGAGCTTCCGGCTCGACCGCGCCCAATCCGTGGACGGTGGCGAACGTGGGGATATTGAGTTCCCGCAGTAGGCTTCGCAGTTCGGATATCGCGCCCGAGAGTTTTGCGCCTGCGCCGATCAAGGCCACCGGCCGCTCAGCCTTTTGCAGTAACGAAATCAGCTTGTCGCCAAATGCCGCTTCTACCGCAGAATCCGACGGTCGTGGCTTCGGCGTGAACTTCACAGGTCCCGCAAATTCCATTTTTGCTTTGAGAAAATCCGTTGGGATATCGATGATTACGGGCCCCGGGCGGCCTTCACGTGCCCAGTAGAAAGCCTCAGCGATCACGGAAGGGATCTCGTCGATCGTCTTCACCAACCGGCTCCACTTGGTTAGCGAAAGCGTCAGCCCGAAGACATCGGTTTCCTGAAAAGCGTCGCTTCCGATCAATGCACTGCGTACTTGGCCAGTGATGCAAACCAGCGGAACAGAATCCATCTTCGCGTCAGCGATACCAGTGACCAGGTTGGTCGCGCCCGGGCCGCTGGTAGCAATAGCAACGCCAACTTTTCCCGTCGCGCGTGCGTGGCCCTCTGCAGCGAAGACCGCGCCCTGCTCGTGACGGGTGAGCACGTGACGGATGCCGCTGCCATCCAGCGCATCATAGAGCGGCATAATCGCGCCGCCCGGATAGCCGAAAACCAAGTCGACGCCCTCCGCTCGCAGGCACTGCAAGAATATTTCGGCGCCTCTAAGCATTCACAACCTTCTTCTTCTCGGTTGATTCGGCCTTGTGCGCCTGCTTGCCAGAGTCTTTCTGGAGCCACGACATCATGCCGCGCAGGTTCGCTCCCACTTCTTCTACCTTGTGCTTCTTTTCGGCTGCGCGCAGGGCGGCAAAGTTCTTTCCGCCAGTCTTGTTCTCTTCGATCCATTCACGCGCAAAAGTTCCGGCTTGAATGTCAGCAAGAATTTTCTTCATGGCCGCGCGAGTCTCATCACCCACGACTTTCGGTCCGCGCGTCAGGTCGCCGTATTCAGCCGTGTTAGAAATCGAATAGCGCATGCGATCCAGACCGCCTTCGTAGATCAGGTCCACGATCAGCTTCATTTCGTGAATGCATTCGAAATATGCGATCTCAGGCTGATAGCCGGCTTCGATCAGAGTCTCGAAGCCCTTCTTCATCAGCGAAGTCAGACCGCCGCAAAGTACCGCCTGCTCGCCGAACAGATCGCTCTCGGTCTCCTCTTTGAAGGTGGTTTGTAAAACGCCGGCGCGGGTGGACCCAATGCCGTAGCCGTAGGCAAGTGCCAGTTCGTGAGCGCGGCCGCTCGCGTCCTGCTGGATGGCAATCAGCGCCGGCACGCCGCGGCCTTCGGAATAAACGCGTCGCAATAAGTGACCCGGGCTCTTGGGCGCGATCATCACCACGTCGACATCGGGTGGCGGAACGATGGTCTTGAAATGAATGCTGAAGCCATGCGAGAAGCCGAGAACTTTGCCCTTGGTCAAGCCCGGTTTAATCGCCGACTCGTAAAATTCGGCCTGGGTTTCATCCGGGGTGAGGATCTGAATCCAGTCGGCCTTTTTCGCTGCTTCTGTAGGAGGTAAAACGGTGAAGCCGTCCGCCTTCGCCTGCTTGGCGCTGCCGCGAGACGGGTCGAGCCCGACGATCACGTTGTAGCCGCTGTCGCGCAGGTTCTGCGCCTGGGCATGGCCCTGGCTTCCATAGCCAAAAATTGCGATAGTCTTGCCCTTCAGGGCGGAAGGATTGGCGTCATGCTCGTAAAAAACTGTGGCCATTCAGTCATCTCCTAAATTGCTGGGTTGTGATCGCAATACCGACCGACCGTCCGGTCGGTATCAATATGCTAATGGCCCTGCTTGCCCATGTCAAGAGATTGCTTTGCGATTTGAGATCGCTCTTAAGGTTCGCCCACGGGATGCTGATCGGAAGTTGGGTGGCCGGGATTAAAATGGAGGTCTATCAATTAGGAAGGTTAGGACGCGATGGCTACGATCCGCATAGTACTTCCATTCCACCTGCGAAATCTGGCACATGTGGGCAGCGAAGTGCCGCTTCAAGTCGAAGGCCCAGTTACCCAGCGTTCGGTGCTTGACTCCCTGGAGGCGCATTATCCCATGCTGCGCGGCGCGATCCGTGACCACGACACTATGCAGCGCCGTGCGTTCCTGCGCTTTTTTGCCTGCGAAGAGGACATTACTCACGAATCGCCGGACGCTTCGTTGCCTGATGCTGTCATATCCGGCAAAGAACCGTTCATCGTGATCGGCGCTATCGCCGGCGGGTGATGCAATCTGAAGTGCTAACATTTGGCGGTGCGAATGACGGACACGACTGCTGCTGCCCAGGCGATCCAAATTGAAATTTATCGAAAGATGAGCGGGGAGCAACGCCTCCAGCTCGCGCTTGAAATGAGCGACTTTGCCCGCGAACTCACCGCCCAACGGATACGAGACGATCATCCGGACTGGTCGCGCGATCTGATTATCCGAGAACTTATTCGAATTTTGCTTCTGCCTGCGCCCCTGCCTGTGCGCCTCCGATGAACGCTGCCAATGTCCTGCGGAGTATTACTACTGCGCTAGATCAAGCAGGTATTCAGTACATGCTCACAGGATCATTTGCGAGTGCCTACCACGGCGCCCCTCGCTCAACCCAGGACATTGATTTCGTCATCCAAGCGACGCCGGAACAATTGAAAACACTCGTTCTAGCTCTACCAGAGACTCAGTATTACGTGGAATTGACTGCCGCTCTTGAAGCTCATCAGCGACAATCGATGTTCAACGTACTCGACTTGGACAGCGGATGGAAAGTGGACTTCGTGCTTCGCAAGTCTCGCCCCTTCAGTCAAGAGGAGTTCGGCCGCCGCCGCCCAGCTATCCTGCACGGGATATCTATTTTCATAGCCAGCGTTGAAGATCTCATCATTGCAAAGCTCGAGTGGGCGAGGTTGGCGCAATCGCACAGGCAACTTGAAGATGTGGCCGCAATACTCAGAGTAAGGTTTGACGGACTGGACCGCGGCTATATTGAAAAATGGATCGAAGAGTTGAATTTGACTAAACAGTGGGGCGAAGCTCGAAAGGGCGCGGGATTAGAGTCTTAAGCGTTGACAGAACAAAAGTGCAGGCGACACGAGTTACCTCAAAAAAATCGTTCACCCCGTCGATTTCCTCCATCCTCGTTCGACGTGATAATAGAGCGAGGATTCAGAAGCCATTCCAAGCCGAGAGCCAAGCTTTAATACAAATCAAGGAGAAATAACGATGCGAGTCATGGTCATAGTAAAGGGCGACAAGAATTCCGAAGCCGGCGTCCTGCCCGACAAGAAGCTTCTCGAGGAAATGGGAAAATTTAACGAGCAACTGGCGAAAGCTGGTGTGATGCTAGCGGGTGAAGGCCTTAAACCGACCTCAAATGGCAAGAGGGTGAAGTTCTCGGGGGCTACGCGTACCGTCATTGATGGCCCGTTTACCGAGTCGAAGGAAATCATCGCCGGCTTTTGGTTGTGGCAGGTGCGATCCATGGAAGAAGCCGTCGAATGGCTCAAACGCGCACCCTTCGACGGCGGCACCGAGATCGAGGTTCGTCCCGTGTTCGAGACCGAAGATTTCGGCGATGCGATGAGCCCGGAATTAAAAGAGCAGGAAGACCGTATCCGGCGGCAGGTTGAAAAACAGAAGGCGTCGTAAAAAATTGTTTGTTTTGGTGTCGATTCAGCGGTCTCTTAATCGACGTACCCATAGAGCGAGGATTCGTGGCGAGAGCTCCTGGAATCCAGCTAGCGAACTGAACTCAATAAATTCAAGGAGAAGACACATGCGATTTCTTAGTATCTACAAGCACGAGGAACGGACGACTCCACCCACAGCAGCGGAAATGGAAACCATGGGTAAGTTAGTTGAAGAAGGATTCAAGGCGGGCTGGCTGCTTGCCACCGAAGGCTGTCTGCCCTCAGCTTTGGGTTCGCGCGTCCGGCGGTCGAGCGGCAAGTTGTCCGTGACCGATGGGCCATTCACCGAGGCGAAAGAGGTTGTGGGTGGGTTCGCAATCTTAAAAGCAGACTCGAAAGAAGACGCGATCGAGCTGGCCAGAAAGTTTCTTGCGGTCGCCGGGGAGGGTGAATGCGAGTTGCGGCAGTTGTACGAAATGAACTGCGAACAAACTGACCAGGCGAGTTGTTATCAGCCTGAGGCGGTTGCAGTAACCCGCTAAAACGTGATGTGATCGGTGGCAGTGACTGCCACCGATATACATCGCACCATCGACGCGGTCTGGCGGATCGAATCGCCCAAGTTGATCGCCGGACTCATGCGTATCGTTCGCGATCTTGGAATGGCAGAAGACCTGGCGCAGGACGCGCTGCTGGCCGCCTTGGAGCAGTGGCCTGAGGCTGGCGTCCCGGATAATCCCGGCGCCTGGCTTATGGCCACAGCGAAACATCGCGCAATTGATTCTTTCCGCCGCCAGCAACTCCTGATCCGCAAGCACGAGGAACTTGGCCGCGATGTCGAAAGCCGACAAATGGCCATGCCCGACTTCAATGCCAACCTGGATGACAACATCGGCGATGATTTGCTCGGGCTGATGTTTATCTCATGTCATCCTGTGCTCTCAACCGAAGCGCGGACCGCTCTCACTCTTCGGGTGCTTGGCGGTCTGAAGACCGATGAGATCGCGCGGGCGTTCTTGCTGCCGGAGCCCACCATCGCGCAACGCATCGTGCGGGCCAAACGTGTGCTCTCGGACTCGCACGTACCATTCGAAGTGCCGCGTGGCGCGGAGCTGGTGGCGCGATTGTCGTCGGTGCTCGAAGTTATTTATTTGATCTTTAATGAAGGCTACTCGGCAACCGCGGGCAGCGACTGGATGCGTCCCGCGCTTTGTGAAGATGCCATTCGGCTCGGACGTGTACTGGCGGAACTGGCTCCGCGTGAAGCCGAGGTGCATGGCCTGGTTGCGCTTATGGAAATCCAGGCGTCGCGCGCGAAGGCGCGGATCGGCCCAACCGGCGAGCCGATCCTGCTCTTTGATCAGGACCGAGGGAAATGGGACCAGTTGCTGATTCACCGGGGACTTGATGCGCTTGATCGGGCGGAAAGACTGAAGGCAAAACGCGGCCCATATACAATTCAGGCCGGGATCGCCGCCTGCCACGCCAGAGCCCACACTCCAGAAGAAACTGATTGGGCGAGAATAGTTTCGCTGTACGATGAGCTGGCCGAACTTGCGCCGTCGCCTGTGGTGCAACTGAATCGTGCCGTGGCGGTCGCAATGGCTTCAGGCCCAGCGGCGGGATTTGAATTGACCGAGAAGCTCAACGCAGAATCTTCGCTGAAGAATTATCATCTGCTGCCCAGCGTGCGTGGCGATCTCCTGACCAAACTTGGGCGTTTGGCTGAAGCGCGCGCCGAATTCGAGCGAGCCGCCACACTGACGCAAAATGCCCGTGAACGCGAGTTGCTACTTGCGCGCGCAGAGAAACTCACGCGCCGCATTGATTAAGCTTTGTCTCATCTTCACAAAAAGAAAAGAATTGACCGAAGAATCCAAAGTCGATCTGGTGGGCGTGGGGCTAAACGCCACCGACACCCTTATTTCCGTGCTTCGACATCCTGCGCGCGGTTCAAAAGTCGAATCAACTTCGGTAAGTGTATTGCCGGGTGGACAAGTCGCAAGCGCCGTCATCGCATGCCAGCAATGGGGGCTAAAAACCCGCTATGTTGGAAAACTCGGAGACGACCCTGCCGCCGCGGTTCATCGCCAAGAGTTTGCGCGTGCTGGAGTGGATGCGCAAATTATCGCCGCCCCGGGATGCGCCAGCCACCAGTCGTTTATCCTGGTTGACCCAAGCGGCGAGCGCACCGTTATTCGTCGTCAAGATGAGAGGCTTCGGCTTCAGCCCAGTGAAATCAAGCGCGAATGGATCTTAGAGGCGCGTGCTCTCCTGGTGGACGGATGTGACACCGCCGCCGCTACAACCGCAGCAAAGTGGGCACGCGAGATGCATATTCCCGTGATCGCCGATTTTGATGAAGCTTATCCGGGTATCGAAGAACTGATGAAAAATGTTGACTATCTTATCGTCAGCCGAGACTTTCCGCGGATGGTTTGCAGCGATGATAATCTCAAAAATTCTCTTCCGTTATTGCAACGCCGTTTTGGCTGCCAATTGACGGCGGCGACATTAGGATCAGATGGCGTCCTGGCTTGGGATGGCGAAAAGTTTCATCACTCTCATGCGTTCCGGGTTTCGGTCATCGACACGACTGGTGCAGGCGACATTTTTCACGCAGGATTCATTTACGCGCTCCTGCAAGGATGGTCTCTGCAACGGCAACTTGATTTTGCCTGCGCTGCCGCTGCGCTGAACTGCACTGAGAACGGCGCGCGCGGCGGAATCCGCACCGTGGATGAGATCGGAAAGTTGATAGCGACCGGAGGCCGTTACGACGCATCGCAAATCGCATAAGTTTCGCGGCTAGAAAGGCAACCGCACCGTCAGAATGCCATTGTGATTATTGGTATGGAACTGGGTGGTCGCGATCTGGAATCCACCGCCAATCGTAAGTCCCAATCGACGCGTCAGGTGCAACCGGCCGATCACCAGGCCAGGGGTTACAAAATTTTGTTTCATCCCGTCACGTGGTCCGCTTTGAAAAAACGTGGTGTTCAATTCCACCTCGGGCCAAAATTTCTTGAAGCAGTGATATTGAAACGCGTTGTTCCACAGGTAAGTGCGGCCGATCAAAGCGGTGTCGGCTACGGGCAACCCAATTCCAAACGTCCCCTGCGCGTCGAAGTGGTGGAAGCCCTTTCCGTAAGCAACCGTGGGGGTAATGACGGCATGTAAGGCGCCGTTTTTGTATTGACCAGTAGGCAGGCTCCATCCTAAAAATGCCGTCAGGATGTAATTTCCGTGCTCCTCGTTCGACGATAACAAGCGATATTTAAAAAGGAAGGCCACATCTCCGAATCCATCTTTGGTGGTGGCGCTATTGTGGTCGAGATAAGGGGGAACATTGAAAATGACCTCTACTTTTTCGAAGGGAATCAATTCCAGACCTTTTCCGCCGTCAAAGTTATTGGTGGTCGCGCCTTCGTTATTCACTTGCCACAATTGATCGTAGCGAAGCTCCTCTTCTAGTCGCGGCGTTGTCGTGGCGACCGGCGTGATCCAATGGGGTTGTGCGGCCTGAGTTTTATCGACGCGAGCAAACCAGTCAGCGAAGTATCCGTCTTGCGCATGTGCCAGCGTGGAGCAGAGGAAGGCAGAGGCTAACAGCGATGGCAGCAGATTTCTGTACATCGGTTTGTTTTCTCCCAACGATCTTAATCTGTATCGTAAATACGGATTGAATTCTATAATATGATCGATTAAATATTGTTTTGCGGAAAATCTTTACCTGGCCCGCGAATCAATGTTTCTTCGGGCGACGAGAAAGGAGTGAGCGCATGCCTGGCAGGAGATTGCTGAAGACAAAAAACAAATTGCTTTTGACGCCCCGCGACGCAGCTGTGCAGCTGGGCATTAGTTTTCCGACCATCAAACAGTGGATTTACAAGAAAAAAGTGAAAAGCGTGCACACGCCTGGAGGACACCATCGCGTCCCGCAAACAGAAGTGGACCGCTTGTTATTCCGCGTTCGCGGAAAGACTGCGGCTGAGCGCAGGGATGTTATCCGCCGGGTAAGCGGGCGCAATCAATTGGTCGGTCGCATTGAAGAGGTGCGGGTCAGCGGGCTGATGGCGGAGGTCCGGTTATCGATTGGCGGGCAACAGATCACATCAATCATCACCGCCCGCTCGGCTCGCGAGATGAGCCTAAAGACCGGCCAGACAGCGGCGGCACTCATCAAGGCCACAGAGGTCATGATTCTGCGCGTTTAGACTGAATCGCAAGAGCAGAAAAACAATCGATGATCGAACCTTAGTCGCGAAAAGATGCGCGCCACTCGCGTGGATAGTTGACATACGATGCGTCCAAACTTCCGACCGACTGGCAGCCCAACAAGCGCATGGTGCGCTCGAAGTCATTCCTTAAGATCTGAATCGCGCGAGTGACGCCAGGGTGGCCGGCGGCGGCAAGACCATATGCATAAGCGCGACCGACGAGCACCGCACGCGCACCCAGACAGAGCGCTTTCACAATGTCGCTGCCGCGGCGAACGCCACCATCCATCAGCACTTGGACCTGACTTCCGACCGCCGAAACGATTTCTGGAAGCGCGCGTATCGTGGGTGAAACCGAATCCAATTGTCGGCCGCCGTGGTTCGAGACCACGACCGCGGACGCGCCTTCATCGACGGCACGACGAGCGTCGTCTGCTATGAGCAGGCCTTTAATCACAATCGGTCCCCGCCAGCTCTCGCGGATCCATGCTAAATCCTTCCAACTGACCGCGCCGCGCGACAATGACTCGCTCACGTTCACCATGTCCAGCGGACCTTTTCCTGGCACGACAACATTTTCGAGTTTAGGCACGCCGCCATCGAGTAAGAAAGACACCAGCCATCCGGGGTGCAAAAGTAAATTCGGAAGAAATGGAATTTTCGCAAATAATCCTTTGCCGAGAAGCTGTGGAACGCCATTTCGCGGATCGCGTTCCCGCAAACCTGCAACTGCGGTATCAATGGTGACCACCAGCGCGGAGAATCCCGCCTTCTGTGCACGTTCCATTGCGCCCTCGGCCGCTGGTCGACCACCCGCGAGGTAAAGCTGGTACCAGGCGAAGCCTTTGGTACCGGCTTTCACGTCTTCGAGTTTGTGGCCGGAAATGGTCGAAAGAATGTATCCCGTACCCGCTTCTCCGGCGGCGCGTGCGGCTGCGATTTCGCCTTCGGGATGCATAAGACGGCTGTAACCCACGGGAGCGAGCATTGCGGGAAACGAGATCTCGTTCCCTAGAACTGTGGTGCGAAGATCGCAATTTTCCATTGCGATTGCCTGATGTGGCCTGAAGATGACGTCTTCGAAGGCGCGGCAATTTTCGCGCAACGTAATCTCGGCGTCGGCGCCGCCATCGAGATAATCGAAGACTGCCCGTGGCACGCGCCGTTTCGCTATACGCCTAAGATCGGCGACGTTCAACACGCGCGAAGGAGACAGTTTGGCCATTTCTTACGCTCAAAAAAGTGAAAACAAGAAGCTAGCAGCATCGGCCGATGCACGCAACTGCCGCCTGGATGTTCGAATCGCGAGATCGAAATGTAGTCGATGGGAAATTCATCCTTGGTTTACCTTTATACTTTTCGGCCTGAAGGTTAATGTTCGAGGAGCGACGGACATGAAATATCGAGCACTGGGCCGCACGGGTTGGAAAGTTTCGGAGATCAGTTTTGGCGCATGGGCGATTGGCGGCTTCTGGGGACATGTTTCAGATGAAGACGCAATGAAAACCCTGCACAAAGCCATCGATTCCGGTGTCAATTTCATTGACACCGCAGATGTCTACGGCGATGGCAGGAGTGAACGCCTGATTGCTCAACTGAAGAAAGAGCGTAAAGACGAAATCATTGTCGCCACTAAAGCTGGACGAAAACTGCCAAAGCAAACCGTGGAAGGTTACAGTCGCCAGAACCTGACGACTTGGATTAACGACAGCTTACGCAATCTGGGAGCCGATGCGCTCGATTTGCTCCAACTCCATTGCCCGCCAACCGACGCCTACTACCATTCTGAGATTTTCGGAATGCTGGATGATCTCGTGAAAGAAGGAAAAGTCCGCTATTACGGTGTGAGCGTGGAGCGAGTCGAAGAAGCCCTAAAAGCCACGGAATTCCCCAAAGTACAGAGCGTGCAGATTATCTTCAATTGTTTTCGCCAGCGTCCGGCAGAATTATTTTTTCAGCAGGCAAAGCAGAAGGAAGTCGGTATATTAGCGCGGGTACCGCTGGCCAGCGGTATGTTAAGCGGCAAGCTGAAGCCCGATTCTACTTTTCCCGACGATGATCATCGCAAGTTCAATCGCCACGGCGAAATGTTCGACATGGGAGAGACTTTCTCAGGAGTGGATTACAAAGTGGGTCTGGAAGCCGTCGAAGAAATCCGCCGGCTTCTGCCGCCGGGGGCTTCCATGAGCCAGTTTGCCCTGCGCTGGGTTCTAATGTTCGACGCTGTATCCTGCGCCATTCCGGGAGGCAAACGTCCGGAGCAGGTTGCAGATAATTGCCGCGCGTCTGATCTGGCGCCACTTTCGGCCGAAACCATGGCGGCGATTGAAGGCATTTACGACGAGAAGATCCGTTCGCAGGTTCATCAGCGCTGGTGATCTCTTTTGGCAGGTCCAGTTCCTCACTCCGGCCAAATACGCATTGCGGTATGCGAAAGGATCTCCTGCTGAGTCTTTGCACTGAGAGGGAGCGATCGGAAAGCATCGAGATTTTCTTTCACTTCGGGCACACCCGGGCCCGGCCAGTCGGTGCCGAACAACGTTTTCTCAGCTATTTCGTCGAGGCGTGGAAAATATTTGAGCAAGGACCTCGGTGGAATTCCGCTTATATCGAGAAAAACATTCGGATGACGCCGAAGTAGAAAGAAAGCAGTCTGCATCCACAGCGGCCTGCCACCATGCGCGAGGATGATCTTCAATTTGGGAAAATCGACTGCGACATCGTCGATAGAAATCGGATCGCCGTAACGATTTCGCGCTCCGGGAAAAATTGAAGTTCCAGTGTGGAACATGACTGGAACGCCGTTTGCTTCGGCAGTGCGGTAAATAACTTCCAGTTCCTTCATCCCGTTGAGGTAATCATTGGGAAAAAGCAGTTGGTGTGGCGGATGAATCTTGAGCATGCGAATTTTCAACCGCAGGATCTGTTCCAGTTCTGCCTCAATATTCCGGGCATGCCGAGGGTGAATACCCCCGCAGGGAATCAGGCGCTTGGGGTCGGCCTTTACGTAGTCGGCAATAAACTGATTCACTTCTGAAGTGAACCCGATTACATCCGGTGCAACGTAATTGATCAGCACGGCGCGGTCAATCCCGGCTGCGTCCAGGTATTTGAGGAATGATTTGGGAGAGCGCGAGAACTCTGCAATCTGCGCAAAGTTCGGACGGCGCTTTTTCATCAATTCCAGCGCCTGCGGCTGGAACATGTGTAGTGGCTGAATATGAATGTGGCAGTCGGTAATCAAGATTTCAGCTCTGTACCTGCAGGTGCTTGGCTTGAACTCCCGCCACTTGTCAGTGTAAGCTTTGAAGGACTTTCTGTGGGCACCGCCTCACCCAGTTGGTCTCAAGTTTCCAGATAAAACGCTGAAAGCGCTCAAGTTTAGCGGAAGTGGTGGAATTGGCAGACACACCATCTTGAGGGGGTGGCGCCGAAAGGCGTGGGGGTTCAAGTCCCCCCTTCCGCACCATATTCCGGCGCGCTCGGCGCACAAGAACTTTGTACAAATAAAGGTTTTCTAATTCATGATCACACTTATCACTCTGGTTCACATTTTTGTTTGTTTCTTCTTGATCATTGTCGTGCTGCTGCAAAGCGGCAAAAGCGGCGACATCGCCGCTGCTTTCGGAGGACAGGGAAGCCAGACGGCATTCGGCCCGCGTGGCGCGGCCACCGTTCTCACCAAAGCCACAACCTGGTGCGCCATCATCTTTATGCTAACGTCGATAACGCTGTCGATTGCGGCCTCGCGCAAAACCGGGCCCAAGTCGGTGTTCCAGAATTATCCAACAGCTCCGGCGAAGTCAGGCACGACGCCTGCTCCCACTGCGCCGGCGCCCAAAAAGTAATATTCGTCGAACGGGGTCCCAAGCCAATAGTTAAAAGTTTTTTTCATGATCCACGAAATCCTTCCTGTTGGACCTTTGCAGTGCAACTGCTCAATCCTTGGCGATGAGGTTTCTCGCGAAGCGATGGTCATCGACCCGGGCGACGATATTGCTGGGGTTTTGGCGATCATCGAAAAGCACCAGCTTAAGGTGAAGCAGATCGTAATCACACATGCTCACATCGATCATGTGGGCGGGGCAATGAAGTTACGCGCAGCCACCGGTGCGCCGATCCTGCTTAATCACAACGATTACACGCTATTGAAGATGCTCGATCTCCAGGCCGATTGGATAGGTATGCAATCTCCTGGGAAGGTTGAGATCGATCACAGTTTGAACGAGCAGGATACGGTGACCGCGGGATCGCTCATGGCGAACGTCATGCACACGCCGGGGCACACGGAGGGCAGCATCTGCCTTTATTTTCCTGCGGAGAAAAAGTTGATTGCCGGGGATACGCTTTTCGCAGGGAGCATCGGGCGCACCGATTTGCCCGGCGGATCATTCGAGAAAATAATGCGTTCACTGCATGACAAACTGCTGGCCTTGCCGGATGACACCGCCGTCATCCCGGGGCACGGTCCGCTCACCTCTATTGGCGCCGAGCGGGAAGGAAACCCCTTTCTAAAAGAGCATTGAGTTGAAGCGCCGGGCCCATCACCGCGATCATTCGTTAGGACGTTCCAGCAGATAAGCGCCCGGTCCCTGCTGCCCACGAATCGAGCGGCAGAACTCCTTCACGATGAAGTCAGCTTGCAGGGCTGCGGTGAATGCGCGGCGGGTGGCCAGCCTCCACTGACGCGCCCGCTCCCTGTCGTCGTGTTCAATACGATCCATGTCGCCAGGAATCTCAATCGCGATGCGTTGCCGTGAGAGGGATGCCGCCAAATTGCCTTCCGCCGGGTTGCCATCGCCATTGAAACGCACAAGTGGCTCAAGGTGGTTCAGTGCATCGAGCACTTCGGCAGATCCGTCTTTGCCGCTGAGTCGTTGCTGAACCCGCGAGTCCGCCATGTGCCATGTCACCCAGAGCCGGTCAGTTCCGTTAGTGTGCAAGTGGCTCGACGTCTGCGGGCCATAGAAGTCGATTCGGTAGCTGTCTGAAATGACGCCAAGCTTGCCGAAATTCAAATGAGCATTTGGGCTGCGCAAGGGATCGAACGTCCATGTCATTTCCGTAATCCCCATCGCAACGGCGCGTTCTCGCTGTGCCAGTTTTAAGCGGTAGCCTAACCCATATCGTCGGTGAGACGGGCGCACCGCGAGCATATGAGAGTGGAGACCAATCTTTCCTTGTTCCAGGCTGGGGAAGGCCATCGCAAATCCCACGAGTTCGCGGCCTTCGAACGCGCCCAGCAGAATGCTGCCGGCGGCTTTGAGCGCGACAACCAGGGTCACAGGAGTTACGTCGGCATCGTCGAGGCCCCAAACTTCCTGTTCAAGGCGTAGCATGGGCTCGATCTCAGAAATATCTTCGAGATCGCGGATCGTAGTGGATTGAGCAATCGAGCCAGACATGGGAATCGCCGCTTGGGCGTCCAATATACGTGAGCCCGCCTGGTTCTCGCTATTTTTAATCATCAGCGAACGCGGCTCCGACCCTGTTCAGGTAAATTTTTGTAAACGTCTGAGTACCATCGACTTCAATGCACATCCAAAGCCTGTGGATGTGTGCCCGTCGTCTGGGCAACTCGATCTTCATTAATTAAGATAAGTGCATCTTGGGGCGGAGGCCAGTTACACAAATGCTTTCTCATCTGCTGCAATCTAAGGCGGGACCAGAGCGTTTCGCGTCCCTCTTAGTCCTGCTACTTTTGCCGTCTCTTTTTACGGCGTGTTCTGGATCGAGTTCCAGTCCATCGCGGGCCCGAGCCAATACCCCTCAGACCGTGCAAGTTACCGTTGCTCCCGCCCTGCGCCAGGATTTGCCGATTTACCTCACGGGATTGGGATCCATCGAAGCCTATTACACCGTCAGCGTGAAAAGCCGCGTCGACGGCCAACTTATCGATGTGAAATTCAAAGAAGGCGAGAACGTAAAGAAAGGCGCGTTGCTGGCGGTCATCGATCCGCGACCCTATCAGGTGCAACTCGACCAGGCGCAAGCGCAGTTGTTTAAAGATCAGGCGACGTTGCGTGACGCCAAGCTGAATTACCAGCGTTATAAAGACCTGTTGCAGAACTCCGGAGCAATGTCGCAGCAGCAAGTCGATACGCAGCAGGCGACCGTCGATCAACTCGACGGCACGGTGCGCAATGATCAGGCGACGGTAGAGAATGCGAAACTGAATCTCGTCTATTGCCACATCACTGCGCCAACCGGTGGACGAATCGGGCTACGTCTGGTCGATCCCGGAAATATCGTGCATGCCAGCGATGCAAATCCAATGTTGGTGATTACCGAGCTTCAGCCCATCACGGCCGTATTTACCCTGCCGGAAGATCAGTTGCCAACCGTATCGCAGCACATGCACAAAGGCACATTGAAGGTAGACGCCTACAGCCGCGACGACTTGACCAAACTTGATACCGGAACTTTGCTGACCATCGACAATCAAATTGACCAGACCACTGGAACCGGCAAACTCAAGGCCATTTTCGAAAACAAGACCAGTGAGCTATGGCCAAACCAATTTGTAAATATCCACTTGCTTCTGGAAACGCAGAAGAACGTGACGGTGGTCCCCTCTGCGGCGGTGCAACGCGGACCTCAGGGAAATTACATTTACGTGATGAAGCCGGACAAGACCGTGGAGGTTCGCAATGTCACCATTCCGGTAACCCAGGGCAACTTGAGCGAAATCACGACCGGCGTTTCGCCGAATGAACTCGTGGTCACTGACGGGCAGGACAAACTTCAGCAGGGAAGTCATGTTGAACCGCACACTCAGGGATCAGGCACCCAGAATGCTGAAGGTGCGAGTTCTGATCAAAATGCCGCAAATACGCCGCAGAATTCTAATTCCGGCCAGGGGCAAGGCGGCCGCCACGGCAAGAACAGTAATCAGCAACGCGGGACTGCGTCGCAATGAATCCGTCGCGACTATTCATTCTCCGGCCGGTGGCTACGTCGCTCATGATGATCGGCGTACTGCTGATCGGCATCGTGGCTTATCGCCAATTGCCGGTTTCAGCCTTGCCGGAAGTCGACTATCCCACCATTCAGGTGATGACGTTTTATCCGGGGGCCGATCCCACCGTTATGGCTTCATCGGTGACGGCGCCGTTGGAAAGGCAGTTCGGCCAAGTCCCCGGACTTAGCCAGATGACCTCGACAAGTTCACTTGGCGCGTCGGTCATCACGCTGCAATTCAATCTCGATCAGAACATCGACATCGCCGAGCAGGAAGTCCAAGCCTCTATTAATTCCGCGGGAACTTATCTTCCCGTCGATCTCCCAAATCCTCCGATCTACAGCAAGGTAAATCCGGCCGATTCGCCGATCCTGACTCTTTCGGCGAGTTCTGACACTTTGCCTTTGTCCAAGGTCGAAGATCTTGCGGACACGCAACTCGCACAAAAAATCTCTCAGGTTACAGGCGTTGGTCTGGTATCGATCAGCGGCGGGCAGAAGCCGGCCGTCCGCGTGCAGGCGAATCCGACCGCCCTAGCCTCTTATGGCTTGGGCCTCGAAGACATTCGTACTGCGCTGGCGGCAGCCAATGTCGATCAGGCCAAGGGAACGCTCGACGGTGCGCGGCAATCTTTTACTATCGGTGCAAACGATCAACTGGTCTCCGGTGCGCAATACAAACCGATCGTGATCGCGTACCGAAACGGCGCCCCGGTGCGCCTGGACGCTGTGGCCCAGGTCACCGACGGGGTAGAGAACACCGACCAGTCCGCGTGGATGGGACAAGGTTCCGTTCTCTCTCCCGCCGTCATCGTGAATATTCAGCGCCAGCCGGGCGCGAACATCATCAGCGTTGCCGACAAGATCAAGCTTCTGCTCCCGCAGTTGCAGGCCTCGCTGCCGGCGGCGGTGCGGGTTTCAATTCTTACCGACCGCACTGAAACCATTCGAGCGTCAGTGAAAGACGTGGAATTTGAACTGACGCTCACCATTGGCCTGGTGGTAATGGTGATCTTCCTGTTCCTGCGAAATCTGCGGGCGACGATCATTCCCAGCGTCGCTGTCCCGCTGTCGATCGTAGGAACTTTTGCGGTGATGTACCTGCTCGGCTACAGCTTGAACAATTTGACGCTGATGGCATTGACGATCTCCACCGGCTTCGTCGTCGATGACGCCATCGTAATGATCGAGAATATCGACCGCTACCTTGAGGCTGGCGACTCCCCGCTGGATGCGGCATTGAAGGGCGCGGGTCAAATCGGCTTCACCATTGTTTCGTTAACCGTTTCCTTGATCGCGGTTTTGATCCCGCTCCTGTTCATGGGCGACATTGTGGGCCGCCTGTTCCGCGAATTTGCAGTCACGCTGGCGGTCACGATCCTGGTTTCGGCATTCGTTTCGTTGACGCTCACTCCCATGATGAGCGCGCGTTTGCTGAAATCGAAAGCTGATCACAAGGACGGCCGGTTCTACGTGTGGTCGGAGCGCGTCTATGAGCGCGTAATCGCGGGCTACGGGCGCACCCTGAAATGGGTCCTGAAGCACCAAACCACCACGCTGCTGGTTACGGCCGCGACTCTTGTAGTTACGTTGCTGCTTTACATCGTTGTACCCAAAGGTTTCTTCCCCGTGCAAGATACGGGCGTCATTCTCGGCATATCGGAAGCGCCGCAGGATGTTTCCTTCAGCGCCATGTCGCAGCGCCAGCAGCAGCTGGCACGAGCAATTTTGAAGGACCCAGACGTTTTAAGCCTCTCTTCATTCATTGGCGTTGACGGAACAAATTTGACCCTGAACAGCGGCCGCATCCAGATCAATCTCAAGCCGCGAAGTGAACGCAGCGCAAGCGCCTCTGACATTATCAGGAGGCTGCAACCGCAGCTCACGAATATCCAGGGAATCACGCTGTATATGCAGCCCATCCAGGACTTAACGGTTGAAGACCGCGTCAGCCGCACTCAATATCAATATTCGATGGAAGACATTGACGCGCAGGAACTCTCGGTGTGGTCGCAGAAGCTGATACAACAACTTCATTCAGCGACCGCGCTGCGTGACGTGGCGAGTGATCAGCAAAATGGCGGATTGCAGGCGGATCTGGTTATCGACAGAGATTCCGCATCGCGGCTCGGAATTTTGCCCGCTCAAATTGACGCCACTTTGTATGACGCTTTTGGCCAGCGTCAGGTCTCGACCATCTATACCCAGCTGAATCAATATCACGTGGTGCTTGAGGTTGATCCGCAGTTCCAAAAGGATCCGCAGTCGCTGGACAGTATCTACGTAAAATCGAATACAGGCACCCAGGTCCCGCTATCTGCATTCAGCCACCTTGAGCGCACTAACGCTACGCTTGCAATCAACCATCAGGGTCAATTCCCGGTTGTAACCTTGTCTTTCAATCTGGCGCCGGGAGCTTCGCTTGGTGAAGCGACCAAAGAGATCGACGCCGCCGAGCAGGCAATCCAGATGCCGGCCAGCATTCACACCAGCTTTCAGGGAACAGCGGCCGCCTTTCGCAATTCGCTTTCAAGTGAACCTCTGTTGATCCTGGCGGCAATTATTACTGTGTATATCGTGCTTGGAGTCTTGTACGAGAGCTACATTCACCCGATCACAATTTTGTCGACGCTTCCATCCGCCGGCGTGGGAGCATTGCTCGCCCTGATCATCACCGGCAACGATCTCGGCGTAGTTAGTCTGATCGGAATTATTTTGCTGATTGGTATCGTGAAGAAAAACGCCATCATGATGATCGACTTCGCGCTCGAGGCCGAGCGCGATGAACATAAGCCGCCAGAAGAAGCCATCTATCAGGCTTCGCTTCTGCGCTTCCGGCCCATCATGATGACCACCATGGCCGCGTTATTCGGTGGATTGCCGCTGGCTCTGGGGACGGGCACAGGATCAGAATTGCGGCACCCGCTGGGCATCACAATCGTTGGCGGATTGCTGGTCAGCCAACTTTTGACCCTTTATACCACTCCGGTGGTTTACCTCTGGTTCGACCGTTTGTCCCAGAGATTCTCGCGATTTGGATTCAGCCACTTTCAGGAACAGTCGGCTGCGGGGGATTAGTTGAGCGTTTCGTCTCCATTCATTAAGCGCCCGGTCGGCACGTCACTGCTGACTATAGGATTGCTGCTCGCGGGAATTCTCGCGTTTCAATTCCTGCCGGTTGCGCCCTTGCCACAAGTCGAATTCCCCGTGATTCAAGTAGGCGCCTCGTTGCCGGGGGCGAGTCCCGAGACAATGGCATCCGCGGTCGCCACTCCACTCGAGCGTCAGTTCGGGCGCATCGCCGGTATTAATCAAATGACGTCGACCAGTCAGATTGGTTCGACGGGCATTGTTTTGCAATTTGATCTGAACCGCAATATCGACGCTGCGGGTCGAGACGTGCAGGCCGCAATTAACGCAGCCCGCAGCAATTTGCCGTCATACTTGCCGGGGAATCCGTCATACCGAAAAGTAAATCCCGCCGACGCCCCGGTGCTTATTGTTTCACTCACCTCGGACACATATACGCTCCCGCAAATGTATGACGCTGCCGACTCCGTGCTGGCGCAAAAGTTGGCGCAGGTAGACGGCGTGGGCCAGGTTTTCGTGGGCGGCGCTGCTCAACCGGCGGTGCGCGCGGAAGTTAATCCCAATCTGTTGAACAAGCTTGGCATCGGCCTGGATGCGGTGCGGAGCGCGCTCGGTGCTGCGAATGCGAACAGCGCCAAGGGCAGGGTGGCCAACGCAATCAATGCCTGGACGATCCAGGACAACGATCAGATCAAGACGGCTGACAAATATCAGTCGCTGATCGTTTCTTACAAAAACGGGGCGGCGGTAAGGCTCAGTGACGTTGCCAACGTGTCGGATTCGGTCGCCGATACGCGGGTCATCGGTCTTTCCGCGCACGGCACCACCGACCGCGCAGCGCAGGGCAAACCTGCGGTGCTGATTATTATCTTCCGACAGCCGGGCGCGAACATCATCGATACCGTGGACCGCGTATATGAGCTCATGCCGCAGCTCGCTGCCTCGATCTCTCCGGCCATCCATCTCGACGTAGTCATGGATCGCACCACCACGATTCGCGCGTCCGTGCGTGACATCGAGATCACGTTGATCATATCGGTGTTTCTCGTCATTTTGGTTGTGTTCGCATTTCTGCGCACGGTTCGCGCCACCATCATTCCCAGCATTGCCGTTCCACTCTCGTTGATCGGAACCTTTGCGGTGATGTACTTGCTGCACTACAGCCTGGATAATCTGTCCCTGATGGCGCTGGCGATTGTAACCGGCTTTGTGGTGGACGACGCGATTGTGGTTTTGGAAAACATTACGCGCCATCTTGAACACGGGATGACCCCAGTGGCGGCAGCTTTCCAGGGCGCGCGCGAAATTGGATTCACGGTGCTCTCCATGAGCACCTCGCTGGTGGCGGTTTTCATTCCAATCTTGATGATGGGTGGACTGGTCGGCCGTTTGTTTCGCGAGTTTGCGGTCACGCTGAGTATTGCTATCGGAGTCTCGCTGCTGGTGTCACTAACTACGACGCCGATGATGTGCGCACAAATTCTTAAGCCGATTGAGGAGGAGAAGCATGGAAGATTGTTCCGTGCTTCGCAGGCGGGTTTCGATTGGACTCTTAAAGTTTACCGAAGCAGCCTGGGCTGGGTGCTGCGCCACCAGCCGTTGACGCTCATGGTCACTCTTGGCACCATGGTGTTGACGATTTACCTCTACACCCAGGTCCCAACCGGATTTTTCCCGCAACAAGACACTGGTCGGGTAATGGGATCGGTACAGGCTGACCAGGACATTTCCTTTCCAGCGATGCGCCAAAAAATGGAACAGTTCGTGAGCATCGTCATGCAAGATCCCAATGTGCAGACGATTGTCGGATTTGCCGGCGGCAACACGGCCAGGAATCAGGGCCGCATGTTTATTACTCTTAAACCAAAAGGTAAGGAGCGAAAAATCACCGCTGACCAAGTAATCGGAGAACTGAGGAAACAGCTAACCAGGGTGCCCGGCGCCACCTTATATATGCAGTCTTCGCAAGACCTGACCACAGGAGCGCACCAGAGTCAGGCTCAATATCAGTACACGCTCCAAGGCGAGGACCTGAACGAACTCAATTCATGGGCACCTCGGTTGACGCAAAAGATGCGTACATTGAAGGAACTGCGGGACGTAAATACCGACCAGCAGGACCGAGGCCTGCAGGAGACTGTGATTATTGATCGCGACACCGCCTCTCGCCTGGGTATTTCCCCGCAAGGCATAGACAACGCGCTTTACGATGCTTTCGGCCAGCGCCAGGTCTCAACCATCTATCAGCAGCTCAACCAGTATCACGTGGTGATGGAAGTTGACCCGCAATATCAGCAATCCCCGGCTGCCCTGGATGCAGTTTATGTGGGTTCGTCGAATGGATCGATGATACCTCTTTCAGCTATCGCGCACTTTGGCCCGTCGAACACATCGTTGGCGGTCAGCCACCAGGGCCAGTTTCCCGCGACCACGATATCGTTCAACCTTGCGCCCAACGTTTCTTTGGGGCAGGCGACTCTGGTTATCGAGGCGGCAAAGAATGAAATCCAGTTTCCCACCACGATTCATGGAAGCTTTCAGGGGACTGCGGCTGCGTACCAGGAAGCGCGGGCCAATCAACCCGTGCTTATTGCGACTGCCCTGCTGACGGTATACATCGTTCTCGGAATTTTGTACGAAAGCTACATCCATCCCATCACCATTCTGTCCACCCTGCCGTCGGCCGGGGTAGGGGCGTTGCTCGCTCTGCTGGTGACTCATCGCGAGTTGAATGTAATGGGCCTGATCGGAATCATTTTGTTGATCGGCATCGTGAAGAAGAACGCGATCATGATGATCGACTTTGCTCTGGACGCCGAACGCCGTGAAGGCAAAGCTCCCGAGGCCGCGATCTTCGAAGCCTGCATGTTGCGTTTTCGCCCCATTCTTATGACCACCATGGCTGCGTTGCTGGGCGCACTGCCACTGGCGATCGGCACCGGCGTGGGATCAGAGCTGCGTCAACCTCTCGGCATCACCATCGTCGGCGGTTTGATCTTGAGCCAGGCCCTCACGCTTTTCACCACTCCGGTCGTCTATCTTTACATGGACCGCCTTCGCTTGTTCTTTCGGCGGCTTTTGGGGGGAAAGGATCGTCCAGTTCCTGGACAGATCGCGCCTGCCGGCAGCCAGGCGGACTAAATCAGTTAGCTGTTGGCTTTCGCAACCGCCGCTCACCTTCAGTACCCCGTGAGTGCCGCCCGAGTCCAGATGAGCACTGATCAATCTTTTCAGCAGCTTAGGGCTTCGTGTCCCGACGTCCTATGACATTGGTAACGTGCGCGGGGGTTTCTCTCGGCTTAGGCTATTAATAGGTTCCGGGAGCTACCATTCTGAGCAGCGGCACAAAAGCGATTACTCAGGCGTCAGCACGCCCATTCATCCATAGCCTGAATATTCTAGTGAAGTATGTGCGCCTCTACGGTTTCGACCACAAGCGCACCCAGACACAATTTGAAGTGGCCTGGGCTGAACTCAAAGACTCAATGCCCGTAGGCAAAGGAAATTTTGTGCTTGGGGTGTCAGGCGAGCGGCTTCTGCTGGATGGAGTTGCGATTGAGACCGGACAGGCCGAGCGTGGATTCGCCCAGTTGCTTACAGCTTCCGGTCTTGCCAGCATCCAGTTTTCTGCAGATGTGACCCCCGAAGAATTTGAGAAGCTGGTGCGGGCTTTCGCCTTCAACGGCGCCAAGGCGCAGGACCTTGCTGACCAGATAAAGAACGCGTTCTCGGACAACAAGGGAGCCATTCGCATTAATGAAATAAAGTTTGTGGCCTCCGATGCCGCCTCGGTAAATATGACGGCGGCAGCGCACATCGTGGCACAGTCATTAGGTCCGGAATTCAAAGACTGGCTCAACGATCCCAATAAGCTGGTGCAGGTAATTGCCGCCGCCGAAGGATCTCACAATCCTAAACCCACAGTTGATAAGGGCACTAAGAGCGAAGAAGGCACTTGGAGCAACTCACCCTTCCTGCTGAACAGCAAGGAAACCCAACAAGCGCTGCAACTCCTGACGCGATTCGGCGAACTGGCTGCGGTAAAATCGCCGAAGCCGGAGCTGATTGGATCAGAATTAGATCGAGCCGACGAGAAGATCAAAAACTCTGTCCTCACCCTGCTCGATGAACTATCGAGCGCCGGGCCAGACCCGAAGGCCGCCAAACCGCTGTTGATGCGCGCTGCCGAGCAGCTCGCGATCCGCTATGCCCTCGAGCGATTCGAGAGCGGTGATCTGAAGACTAACGCCGTCCACGACATGCTCGAGCAGATGAGCCAGCAGATGGGCAATCTGCGGAAGATTCTGCAGATTCACGAAGCCAAGATGAGCAAGGCCGGCATGATGGTGGAGTCGCATGCGGATATTCTTGATCGCAACTTTTGGTCAGAGCTCCCTGAAAGCAGCAAGAAGAAAGCGTTGCAATCCGAGGATGCCGCCTGCGTGCCTGCGCGCAACGTACGGCAATACGTTGAACTGCTGCTGCAGCGCAGCGATCGCGAGAACGCTTCGGCCATCCTGGCCAATTACGCCAATTCAGTCACTGCAAAAGATCCTGAATATCGCTCTCGCGTGGCCGATGGCATTGCCCAGCTTGCAGATTTGTTTGCTCTGGTTGGAGGGAACATTCTGGGTGAGTCCACGCAGAAGTTAGGCGGCGCGATTGCGAAGGAAGCCAATCCTGAGATCGAAGCGTTATTAAGCGCTGCCTTCGTTCGCTTGAGCTCGGAAGCAGCTCATCGCAAGCAATACCGGGCGGTTGCTCAGACCTGCGAAGCCATGGAGTATGTCGCCAGCCGGCGTCCGGCGCTCGAAAGAGAATTGCGCTCGCGCATCGGGGTCGAAGGAAGGCTGCCTGATTTTATTGAAGATGCTCTTTCACAATCGAAATCTAATCCTGATCTGGTCGGCGTTTTACGCCGGAACTCTAAAGCCTCGGCCGAGCACCTGGCGGACCGTTTCTTTCGCGCCATGAAACGCGAGGAGTGCGACCGCATTGTGGAACTGGTCAATGAACTTGGTTCGGGCGCGAATGAGTATTTGCGCGAGATGCTCAGCAACGGCCCCCAGCGGCAGGCGGTTTCCTCGGTGGGATTGATGAGCCGGTTGGATGTACCGGCGTTACTCGAATTACTTCCGTCGCGGTTGACTCAGCTGAACCGCTTCTATCACGATCTGATCGTGCGGCAGATTGCGTATGGTGCGGCCGGTAACCGAGGGCGCACACTGCTCGAGATTCTTGAAGTGCTCGATCCCGCTGTCGTTCCACAGGCGCTGGATGAAATTGGAATGAGTGGTGACCGCACCGCTGCGCCCCCACTGATCGTAATGGCGGCGGCTGGCGAGGCCGAGGGGCGTTCGCCACTGCTTCAGCTTAAGGCGATTGAAGCTTTGGGAAGGTTGCGCGAACCGGAAGCAGTCCCGGTACTGCGAACGCTGTTCGAAGCAAAGAAGATGTTCAAGTGGCAGCATCACCGTGAGCTACGCATTGCCGCGGCTCAAGCATTAGCAAAGATTGATATGCGCTATGCCACGCAAGTCATGTCGGACAGCAGCCTGGAGCCTGGCGAGCTTGCGATCGGACCGCTCGATTCCGCTCCGGCATGTCCATGGGTGCGGCAGCGGCGCTACGAACGCATCATTCTCAAGCGTACAGTGCCGGCCAGCATTAGCAGTTCCTGGGGAAAGTCACAGATTTCAGTCCACGAGTTGAGCCTTGGCGGCGGTATGGGAACGAAGGCAGATACCTTGCGGGTCGGCTCCGATGCTGATCTGCAAATGACAGTCGGGATGAGTAAAATTCGCGCTCAGGTCGTTCTGCGGCGTGCCCACGTCAATGAAGTTGGATTTGAGTTTGTGAACATGGACCTTGAGAGCCGTCACCGTCTGCGCCGTTTGCTTATGGGGTCGCTTGAGCACGGTCCAGGTTTCCGCACCGGCAAAGGATACGAACGGCAGTAGACTACGGATTCAAGTCAGTGTGGCGGTTCGCCGTGATCCTCAGCGTCTTCTGGGGTGAAGGCTTAAAAAAGGCTTCACCACGGAGAGCACAGAGTTTCACAGAGCAAAAACACAGAGGAATTTCACAAGCACTTATAAGCCTAATTCCTTCCTTGGCTCACGACCGCCGTATGCGTCCGGCAATTTCCTCAACCACAGAATAAGGATCGCGTTTGTGTTCGGCCACCTGCGCCGCCAACCGCGAAAGTTCATCATCCGGGAGGGCCGCGCGCGCCTGCTGCAGCAATGAGTCGCGCAGCATCTCCAGCAGACGCACCTCCCAGTTCTGTACTTTTCGTTGCGAAGCCAAACCCAGTTTTTTCTGATGAGACTCGTAGGTTGCGATTGCGTCCGCAAGTTCCTCGATACCCCGACCGTCAGTTGCGACCGTCTTCACAATCGGCGGCGTCCATTGATCGGCGCGCGTGGCCAGAGACTGCATGGCGCGAATTTCCCGTTCCACGCGTTCGGCGCCGTCATGGTCAACTTTGTTGATCACAAAAATATCGGCGATCTCCATGATGCCGGCTTTGATGGTTTGCACATCGTCACCCATGCCGGGGACGAGAATCACCACCGTGACATCGGCCAATCGAACGATGTCGATCTCGTCCTGGCCAACACCGACGGTTTCGATCAGGACCAGGTCGCGTCCGGCTGCGTCGAGCACAAGCGCCACATCGGCAGTCGTGCGCGCCAGTCCGCCCAGCGAACCGCGAGTGGCCATGCTGCGGATGTAAATGCCGGGATCAGAAAAATGCTGCTGCATGCGAATGCGATCGCCGAGGATTGCGCCGCCAGTATAAGGACTACTGGGATCGACCGCGATGATGCCGATGGTGTGTTTTTGCTCGCGATAATGCTTTGCCAGTTGATCGACGAGCGTGCTCTTGCCGGCTCCAGGGGCGCCAGTAAGACCGATAGTGCGGGCTTTACCGGTGTGCGGAAATAATTCTTTGAGCAGCTCGATCCATCCGGGAGAGTGATTTTCTACGGTTGAAACGGTGCGGGCCAGCGCGCGACGATCACCGGTGCGGAGTTGGGAGATCAAATTTTCCTTCGGAACGTTCAAGGAAGCAGTGTAAAGAAAAAACTGCGCAGACGGAAAGGCTCTTCAACCCCAACCTTGTCCAGAAACCGTAGCCATTAATCTTTCAGCAACTGCCGTGCGATTACAAGCCGCTGTATCTCACTCGTGCCTTCGCCGATGGTGCACAACTTCACGTCGCGGTAGAACTTTTCTGCAGGGTAGTCTTTAATGAATCCGTAGCCACCGTGGATCTGTACGCCTTCGTTAGCGCACCTTACGGCGACTTCGCTGGCGAAGAGCTTCGCCATGGACGATTCAAGCGTAGTCTTCATCCCGGCGTCCTTCATGGCGGCGGCGCGGAATGTCAGCAACCTGGCTGCTTCAATCTCGGTGGCCATGTCGGCGAGCTTCCACTGGATCGCTTGAAAGTCGCTGATCGCTCGCCCAAATTGTTTGCGCTGGCGGGAATAGTTCAAGGCCGCTTCGTACGCCCCCTCTGCCATCCCGAGCGACAAGGCGGCGATCGAGACCCGCCCGCCATCGAGCACTCGCATCGCATCAACAAAACCCTGGCCTTCAGGACCGAGCAGATTTTCAGAGGACAAAACGCAGTCTTCAAAGATCAATTCCGCAGTATCGCTGGCCCGCAGCCCAAGTTTGTCTTCTTTTTTCCCCGGCCGAAACCCCGGCGTCCCTTTTTCAACGATGAATGCGGAAAGCCCATGTGTATGTGCGGCACGATCGGTCACCGCGACAACGACCAGAACGTCGGCATAGTGCCCGTTGGTGCAGAAAGTTTTGGTGCCGTTTAGCACCCAATTATTCCCTTTGCGCACTGCGGTCATGCGCGCGCTGCCGGCGTCCGAACCGGACGATGGCTCGGTCAGTCCCCACGCGCCGATGAATTCGCCGCTCGCCAGCCTGGGAATATATTTCTTCTTTTGCGCTTCGTTGGCGGCCAGAAAAATATGATTCGAGCAAAGCGAAGTGTGTGCCGCCACGATGATGCCGACCGATCCATCGACGCGCGAGAGCTCTTCAACGGCGGTCACGTATTCCACGTAACCCATGCCCGCGCCGCCCAACTCGGAAGGGAAGATCACCCCCATCAGCCCCAGCTTGCCTAATTCCTTGATTGTCGATAAAGGAAAATCGCCGGCCTCATCCCACTTACGCACGTGGGGCGCAATCTCGCGCTCCGCAAACTCGCGGACACTTTTCTTGAGCTGCAGTTGTTCTTCGTTAAGCTGGAAATCCAAGGGCTACTCCTCTGACCAAGGAGTAATTACAACACAGGCGCAAGGCGAACAAAAATGACGATGCCGACCGGTTGGTTACGTCCGGGTAGCCGCACGCTTACCGAATATTTTTTTCGCCATCCACACGGGCGCCACGAAGACGTGGGCAGGGTTGGTGAGAAATGCCGGCTTGTTGCCTTCGATGAGATGTCCGAGCCATGCCAATGCGAAAGCGGTGGGGATCAGAAGGAGAGCGATGATCCAGTGGAACCAGACAACAATAAGGGAAGAGAATCCGACGGGGATTGCGATCAGGTGCAGCGCGCGGTTCACCGGGTGGTTATGCGCGCCATCGTAGTGCGAGTAGAGGCCCACCGGTGCCCTCGCTTTCGGGCCGGATTATACCGCGAGATCGACCGAAATGAAGCGTTCAAATACTTCGTTGGAAAGCATTCTACCCTTGGCGGTGAGGCGAATTGTCGCAGCGTCTCTTTCGAGTAGGCCTGCCCCCGTCAGTTCGGAAACAGTCTGGTAGTAGGCAACGACTTGATTTTCGCCAAACTCCAGCTCCAGCGTTCGCAGATCAACTCCGTCATTCATCCGCAATCCCAGAAAGAATGCTTCTTGCAACGCGTCTTCTGAAGATACGATTGTGCGCTCTTTTGCGGCGCCAGACAGATATTTTTCCAGCGAATCAGAATTTGAGAATCGCACCGCAGAACCAGCGTCTGCCGACTGCAGCATGGAATGGGCATCGACGCCAAATCCCAGATAAGGTTGCCGCGTCCAATATTTCAGGTTGTGTCTGGATTCGAAGCTGGCGCGAGCGAAGTTTGAAATCTCGTATTGCCGAATTCCGGCGGCGTTCAGGCGCGCACCCGCGATCTCATACATGTCGGCGGTCAGGTCTTCATCAGGGACGAAGTGCGCATGATACTTCTGTCCTCCGGCTAGGACCTCTCGCCCTAGTCTGGAATCGTCATCGACTTCGAGCATGTAGATGCTGGCGTGGGGCACGTCCAGCGAAATTAGGTCATTCAGAGAGGCTTCGCAACTCTCGCGGGTCTGGTGCGGTAGCCCGGCGATCAGATCAACATTGATGTTTGAAATTCCCGCAGTCCGCAAGCGGGCAATATCGTCAATGACGGTCGTGCGTTTGTGTAGCCGCCCTACCGAGGCTGACTCTTTATCGTCAAACGATTGCACTCCGAGGCTGACGCGATTCACACCGCAGCGCAGCAAATTCTGAATTACAGAATCCGTTAAAGTTCCGGGCGCGCATTCGACCGTGATCTCCGCCTCGGCCTTCACCTCGAAATTTTGCCGAATGGTGACAAAGATACGTTCCAGCTGTGTAACATCCAAAAGTGTGGGAGTGCCGCCGCCCAGGTAGATTGAGTCGAGCACCGGCTCCAGCAAACCGCCTAACTGGCGAGCGGTTTCCTGAGCCCGCTCAATTTCTCCACACAGCCGCACAACGTACTTCTCGAACATTGCCCGCGAGAAAACATCTGAAGCGAAATTGCAGTAACTGCACTTCGTCTTGCAGAAGGGGACGGAAATGTACAATCCGAGCGGCATCTGTATGATTATCCCATTGGCCGCCGAAATCGGGCGGACGGCGGATTGAACTTGAGGTTTGGGCCCATGCGACCCCAAGCAGATTTGCATCATAACTTGCTGCACACTCAACTATGGTTCCTCGCGTCGTTATAACTGGGATGGGCGCCGTCAGCCCGAACGGAATTGGCAAAGAGGCCTTCTGCCGCGCCGTTCTGGCTGGAAAGTCGGGCGTGAAGCGCATTTCGCGCTTCGACTCTTCTAAACTCCCGGTGCACATTGCCGGAGAGATCCCCGAGTTTGACGAGTTAGCCTGGGTCGAACCTCGCGAGCGCAAGCATGTTTCGCGGGTCGTGCCCCTTTGCCTGGCGGCTACCACGGAAGCGGTCAACGACTCGGGCCTCGACATGGCTTCGATGTCGGTGGACGAAAAGCGGCAGATCGGAATTGTGCTGGGAACCGGCGGCGGCGCTCAAGAATTTTCCGAAGAGCAATACCGTTTGTGGCATAGCGGCAAAGAAAAACAAGTAAGCCTTTTCTGCATTCCCAGCGGTACCATGGGGACGATCCCCAGCGAAATCAGCATGCGCTTCGGATTTCGCGGCTACAGCCACGTAGTCACCGCGGGATGCACTTCATCCACCGACGCTCTCGGTTATGCCTACCAGCACATTCAAGCCGGCGTGCAGCCCATGTTTGTCGCCGGCGGGGTGGATTCGCCGGTCACTGAGGGTATCGTCAAAGGCTATTCGCTGCTTCGCGCGCTGACGCAGTCCTGGAACGATCAGCCTGAGCGCGCGTCTCGCCCATTTTCCGCCGATCGTGATGGATTTGTTTTAGCTGAAGGTTCCTGGATGTTTGTGCTCGAGGAATATGAACACGCGAAAGCACGCGGAGCGCGGATTTACGCGGAGATTACCGGATACGGCGCCACCTGTGAGGCCTACCATCGCGTGCGCATGAGTGATTCGCCGGACGAGCCCGCGCGCGCCGTCTCGCTGGCTCTCGACGAAGCCGGCATCGGCCCCGCCGATATCCAATACGTCAGTCTTCACGGCACTTCAACCGAAATGAACGACCGCGTGGAAACGCGGGCGATCAAACTCGCTCTAGGCGAGCACGCTTACAAAATTCCCATGTCGGGGCTTAAATCGCAGATTGGTCACGCCCAGGGGGCGTGCGGTTCGGCCAGCGTTGCTTCCACGCTGATCGCCATGGAACACGGGCAGGTGCCGCCGACTATCAATCTCGAAAACTCCGACCCGAATTGCGATCTCGACTACGTGCAGGACGTGGGCCGCAAAGCCTCGATCGAACACGCGATCTGCAACTGCGTCGGCTTCGGATCCAAGAATTCAGCGCTGGTACTAAAGAAGACCGCGTAAAATTTCTTCTGCGGCGTCCATTTCGCCGCCTGAATCAGTGAGCCGCTTCTCAATCCTGAAATTGTTGCTAGTGGCGTTTGCGTCGACACTTGCCTGCGCACAGCTCGAGCCTACTCCGTACTTGTTACGCATGGAGCACACAAGCATTGAATCCCACCAATGCGTTTTGTTGCAGAAAACAGGATTCTTTCATCTGGAATCGGATGTCGGTGACTCGACTCGAGTGTTCGAGGGAACGCTGAGCGCCGAGAAATTGCGGCGAATTCAAAATGACTTGCACGATTCCAAACTGGAATCTCTTTCTCAGGAAAAAATAGAAGAGCCGCTGATTCGCAAATCAGAATTCCTGCGGCTTGACATATCGCGGGACGATCACTGGCAGGAGGTTACGTTTCGCAGCGCCGAAAGCCAAGAGCCGTATCGTAATTCGCTGCAGCCGCTGACTCGCTGGCTGAATGATCTGCATAAAATTCCGCACCAGGAATTGTCAGAGGACGCGGGCAAAAATAATTGCCTGCCGCCGGGCAAAATTGCGCTTAAGAGACGAAGTGAGGAATCGCCGTCCGAGCCCGCTCCCCCAGCCGGCAAAAATTCCATCCCGCTAGATTCATCGAATCCCGCAGCCGCGAAGCCTGAACCTGTGCCGGCCTTGCTGCAAATATCTTTCCTAAGCGTGAAATCGCATGTGGCGCGACAAAGTTGCGTTCTCGTCGTCGCCAACGGTTTTTATCGAGCTGAGGAGCAGGAGCAAAAAGAGGGAAGCAAGAGAGTGGAAACGAAAATCACCGGCGGAAAATTCGCTCCCGAAGAAGTGTCACACTTGCAGCAACTCCTGGATGATCCTGCAATCGCAGGAATTCATCATCGGAAGACTTCGCATATGACGCTGCCCATGTCTGGGGAGATGCTGAATCTGCAAATCTACCGGACATCAAGCGTGCAGGACATCATTCTTTCCAGCACTTTCAACCGGCGTGATATTCCGTTTTTCTATTCGGGGGATGGCGACATCGGCAGCGCTCAGCCGCTCCTGAAATTTGTGACTGAACATGTGTGGACCGCGGGGGCAGGACGGTTGGATCCGAGTTTGCGGAACGATTGCCAGAGTGCGCCTTGAGCCAGGCCTAGACGATTTTTGCAACTAGGTCGTAATCGTGGGTTTCCGTAACCTGGCAGCGATAGAATTCGCCGGCCGCGGGAATCAAACCGTCAGGCACGTCGGCAATGTAAAGCTTGCCGTCGATTTCCGGAGCGTGCATCGCGCTGCGCCCTTCGAGGAGCAGATCGCTTTCTTCCGACGGCCCTTCGAGCACGACATCGAATTCCTGGCCTCGCAAATGTTTCTTTCTGCGGCGGCTGATCTGCTTTTGAATCTGCATCAGGTGCTTGCGCCGGCGTTCGATTTCCCGCGGCGAAACTTTCTCATCCAGTGAAAATGCTGCCGCACCCTCCTGGTCAGAATAGGAAAAAGTTCCCATCCAGTCGAACTCAGCTTCTTTCACGAAGCCGCACAGGTCCTCGAAGTCTTTTTCACTTTCGCCCGGGAATCCGACGATGAACGATGTGCGTAGAGTTACACCAGGAATTGTGTTCCGCATCTTTTCAATGGTCCGCAGGAAGATGTCGGCGCTTCCTCCACGCTTCATTCGTTTCAAGACCGCAGCAGAAGCGTGTTGCAACGGCACATCCACGTAAGAGCAGATCTTTTCGTGACCGGCAATGGTGTCCAGCAGACGCTGCGTAATCTTGTTCGGATAAGCGTAGAGGAAGCGCACCCAGCGCAGTTCGTCGATCGCCGCGAGTTTCTCCAGCAATAACGCTAAACCGTCTTTCAGTCCGAAATCTTCGCCGTAGCAGGTCGTGTCCTGGCCGATCAGCGTGATCTCTCGTACCCCGGAATGCGCCAGTCGCTCGGCTTCCGCAATCACCGACTCGAATCGGCGTGAGCGAAACTTCCCCCGCAATTGCGGAATGATGCAGAACCCGCAGGGATGATCGCAGCCTTCGGCAATCTTGATGTAGGCGGAATATTTGGGCGTCGCCAGCACGCGCGGAGTGGCTTCGTCATATAAGTAATTCGGCAGGTCAGCGATGGCGCCGTCCCAATTTTCGCGAGAGAAACGGCCGTTGGCGGCGCGCGCATCGCCTTCTGGCCGCGAAGTCAGAATTCGAAATGGCGAATCATCCGTCTTCGCCGGGACGCGTGACGTAATCCCCGCCGCCGCCAGAATGCTTTCCAACTCACCCGTTCCGACCACGGCGTCCACTTCCGGAATGTTTTTTCGAATGTCATCGCGAAAACGCTCCACCAGGCATCCGGCAACGACCAGCTTGCGAGCCTTGCCTGACTTCAGTCGCGCCATCTCAAGAATCGTGTTTACCGACTCCTGTTGCGCACTCTCAATGAATGAGCAAGTGTTTACAACGATGACCTCGGCGTCTTCGGCGGACGAAACCAGTTCCGCCCCGGCGTGCGCCAGCATGCCCATCATCACCTCGCTGTCTACGAGGTTCTTAGGACACCCCAGACTGACGAATCCAACTTTCGTAGGAGAAGTGTCAGGCGCTTCAGGGATGGCTACAGGTGACGACTTTGATGACATGTAATCTTTTCATTTTAGCATTCTGATCACCATTCGATCTCAGATCGGTCTATCGGTGACGAATGAGGGGCTGCGGGGGACGAATGGTGGAGCGAATCGTCTTTAGTCGTCGACAATTCTAACGGCCCCAAATGCTCGCATTGATTGGGCAACTTATAGCAGCTAAAAAGGTTGACAGTCGCAAATCAGCAATGATAAAAGTGCCACACTGCCTCACGCAATTGATCTGTAGCGGAGCCGACGCGCCACCTCGCTGCTCCGAAACTGAATGAGCGTCGATGCCCGACGCTAAAAAACTGTAGTCATCGAAGGAACCTTATGCGCAGCCTGAGAAGTGTTGCTCTTCTTCCCCTGATTCTCGCGGCATCCTTGTCCTGGAGCCAAACCGGCACGTCAACCATCCGCGGCACGATTACGGATCCCAGTGGGAACGTAGTCCCGGATGCGACTGTGACCCTGACGAATACCCAGACGAATGCGATTCGAAATACCAAATCCGGCGACACCGGAAGCTATGTCTTCGATCTGATTACGCCGGCTACTTATCGCGTGGACGTGGACGCCCAGGGTTTCAGGAAGAAGGGGGTAGAGAATGTTCAGGCGCTGATCGGAAAACCAACCGAGACGGATGTGACGCTGGACGTGGAGAACTGCCAAATCTAGCGACGCGGGGACCTATGTCTTTGATCTCATTAGCCCAGCTAAGTACAAAGTTGAGGTCGATGCAAAGGGCTTTAAGAAAAAGATCGTAGAGAATGTCGACGCCTTGATAGGAAAGCCAACCGATGCAAGTGTCGCTTTAGAATTAGGGTCTTTGTCAGAAACGTTGAAGTGACTGCCACTTCCCAGGACGCACTGATTAATACTCAGGACGCGACACTCGGGAATAACTTCAACTCGCTGCAGATTACTCAACTTCCGCTGGAAGCGCGGAATGTGGTCGACCTGCTCAGTCTGCAGCCAGGTTCGACTCGAGAAGGATACGTCACCGGCGCACGCGCTGATCAGTCGAACGTGACTCTCGATGGTGTCGATATCAACAATGCCGAATCCGGCAATGCGGAAATACCTCGTACTACGAACGCTTGTTATGGGCGGATTGGATAATGATCGCGGCGACATCACTAGCGGACCAGTTTTGCGACTGAATTCTGAAGCGGTTGAGGAATTTCGCGTCACGACCGCAAACGGAAATGCCAATCAGGGCCGTTCCTCAGGCGCGCAGATCAATATTGTGACAAAGCAGGGCACAAATGCCTGGCACGGGGCTGCGTCGGAATTTTACCGGTCACGGGGATTTACCGCGAATGATTGGTTCAACAATCATTCCACGCCGCAGGTTGAGCGCCCACCTCTTCGTAAGGAATACATTTGAAGGCGCCGTTGGGCGGTCCCCTCGTCAAGAACAAACTTTTCTTTTTCTACGATTATGCGGGCCGGCGCGATGCCAGCAGTCAGAGCGTAAGCCGAATCGTTCCACTAGCCAACATTGGGTCAAGGGATCATTAATTACCATTATTGCACCGATGCCGCCTGCACAGCCTGCACCACGCGCTCCTTGAACTGACAGGTCAAAATTCGCAAGTTTATCCAGCGCTGGCCTGAATCCGCGGCGATTCAGGCGTTGCGGCAGCTGCCGCCAAGTATCCGAACAATGATCTAACGAACGGCGACCAACTAAACACCGGAGGCTTCCGTTTTAACGCACCTACGCCGTTCAATTGAATGCTCATACCGGGCGACCTCGACTTCAATCTAAACCAGCAGGCAAGTCGTTGTTCGCAAGACTTCAGATCCAGAATGATCATCAGACTCTACCCCAGTGGCTGCCCGGATCCATTTCGCCGCAGGTATGGGCGCACAACTGGGGACTTGCTGTTGGACATACGTGGACCATTGGAAATAATTGGGTAAACAATTTCCGTTATGGGTTGACTCGCCAAGCCTTCACCAACAGCGGCGACAGCTTTGGGAACGACACTGAATTCCGTTTTGTCTTTCAGCCAAATGGTCAATTGCACCCATTGTCCCAAATAGTACCGGTACACAACTTTACGGATGATCTCTCTTGGATGCATGGAAATCACACGATCCAGTTCGGCGGTAATGTTCGCTTGGTGAGCAATTCGCGAATTGACTTCATCAAGCCTTGATTTCGCCGAGATGAACCCAGATTTCTACTACGGCGGCGGGCATCCAACGTGTATGCGCGTTTCAAACTTTTCGAGTGCCCTGAGCCCGGCTTTCCTAATGGATTGCCGGGAGGTAAACAATGGGCAGTCGCTCTCGAATTCAACGAGAAGTTCGAGACGCCGCGACTGCGATCATTGGTCGACTATACTCAATACAATGCAGTATTTCACCTTCGCCCACGATGGTTCGCTGCAACCTACCGGTTCGCCTTCCGTTCGTGATTTTGCCACTCAGGCGTACGACGAGTATGTGCAGGATACTTGGAAGGTGCGCCCCAGCCTGACTCTTGACCGTTGGACTTCGCTACAGTCTTGAACGTCCGGTTTACGAAAAGAATGGCTTTGAAGTCAGCCCACGATGCCGCTTGGACAATATTTCGCTCAACGCGTTGCGGCCGGAACCAGGGGAAGAACTTTACTATCCTGATTACCATCAACAAGTCAGGTCCGGCAAATGGTCGTCAGCCGATTTACAAATGGGACAAGAACAATTTCCAGCCCAGGATCGCCGCGGCTTGGTCTCCGGATAATGGCAAGACCTCTCTCCGAGGTGGCTTCGCTATGACCAATGACTACTTTGGACAAGCGTTCGCTGTGGATTTTGACGTAACTCGAGCATTGGGTATGTGGAGAATTTCCTAAACCACGCCAATAGTTTTGACGTCACGGACAGGACCTCGCACCCGGTCCCCTCTTCACCGAATTCGGACAGGATGTTCGCCCTCTGGTTCGCATTTGCCAGGCACAGTTCACCAGTTTGCTTTTGCCCGCAATGCACTCCAGCGCTGGATGGGTCAATAATTTTGGCGAGCGCATCGAGCAGTCCTTGATTCAGCGCTGCACGCGCCAACCGAGTACACGTGGAATTTCACCATGGAGCGGCAGCTTCCGAAAGGTGGCATGGTCTCCGCTTCGTATATTGGCCGAGCAGGCCGGAATCTGCTGGCTCGTCGCGACATTGCTCAATTCAACAACTTGCGGGATCCGAAAACTGGGGTGGACTGGTATACGGCCGGAGCGACATTGAGAAATTGCGCCAGAAATACGGCACAGATGCTGCTATTAATCAAGTTCCGAACTTGCCGGCCAAAATACAGCAGTATTTCAATGACCTGTTCCCGCCGGAAGCGCGCAGACATTCTCAAGAATTTCGACTATGGCACCGGTACCTGCAACTCAAATCAGACCCAGGTGTGGTTTGGATTGCAGTTGGACCAATGCCCAGGCTTTCCTGGGCTATCAGCTTCGGCAGTGGATTTCTATTCAGGCGAATGACTGGACTGACGTTCAGGCTGAAATAGACAATGCCTTGGTTCACGGATCCAACCCTTGGATTGGGCGACCCATTTCCGATGCGGTTCATGCAGCCGCAGTTTGGTGCATTGTCTACTTGGTCGAGTATTGGAAATTCGAATTACAACGCTTTGACATTTTCATACCGGCAGCGCTTAAGCAGTTGACGTTGGATTTCAATTACACCTTCGCCCATTCTCTCGATGATGCTTCGGGCTTGCAGATCTGAAGGGGCGTACGGGAACAATAGCGGAGGCAACGGAGCATTCATCGAACAATTCGCTTCGGCAACGAGAGAACTACGCCAGTTCCGACTTCGACGTAAAACACAGTATCAACGCGGATTTTAGTCTGGCAGGTCCCGGTTGGACAAGGTCAGCCATTCATGCCGAATGCTGGCAAGTTTGCGGATGCTTTATTCGGTGGTTGGCAGCTTTCGAGCATCTTCCGCTGGAATACTGGACTGCCAACAGGAGCTTCGCCGTTTGACGAAAGTCAATGGGCAACAAACTGGGAGGTACAGTCCAATGTTACTCCTCTGTCGCCCCGCCACTCTTGCCCCAGCAAACCCAAGGACTCCGCTCCGAAGATTATTGGCACCGATGTAACTTGAACGGCCGTTTACCAAAACTTCCGAAATGCTTACCCGGGCGAAACTGGACCGCGAAATTACTTCCGCTATCCCGGATATTTCGATCTTGATCTCGGACTTTCAAAGTCCTTTAAGATGCCTTGGGAAGGACAACACTGCCGCTACGTTGGGATGTATTCAATGTGACCAACACGCAGAGTCTGACTGGAATCGTTGATTTCTCGGTAACTGCGGATCCCAGATTAACCCAGTCCACACCTCCGCCTGACTGGGGCAATTTGTTTCAGGTGCAGGGTCAACCGCGTGTGATGCAGATCGGAGCGCGCTACTCGTTCTAATTCGACTGGAAAAAAATCAAAGGCTGGGCCAAACGCCCAGCCTTTTTTCTATGAATCAACCAAATGTAGTGAATGTACTACTCCGTTCCCCCACGCCCCCATACTTCTGCAGCCACTTCAACTCCTCTCGCACCTTGATCTTTCCGTGCCAGGGGTTTTTGTCGAGGGAGTGGCCTTCGCCGGGGAAGATTAGCAATGCGTTGGGAATTCCGAGAGAATACAGGGCGTGTTCGAGGAGATAGTCTTCGAGCACGGCCACGCGAATGTCATCAGCACCGCCGACCATATGGGTCGGGGTGCGGACTTTATTGATCTGAAAGATGGCGGCTTCGTCGTGGTAGCGCTGGGGGGCTTCCCAGGGGCGTCCACCGAGGAAGTAGGCGTCGTCGAAGGTGGTGTCGTCGTTGCCCCAGTTGCCGACGTGCTCAACCGCGCCGGCGCCGGTTACAGCGGCCTTCCAGCGCGTGCTCTGTGTGATGAGCCAGTTGGTCATGTATCCGCCATAGCTGTAGCCGCCGACGGTGAGCTGATTGGGGTCGGCGATGCCGTCTTTCACCAGCGCATCCACGCCTTCCAGAATGTCTTTGCCGGGACGCGAGACGATCACCGGGACGATCTGCGCGAGAAATTTGTCGCCATATCCTGAAGATCCGCGATAGTTCGGCTCGAATACCAGCCAGCCATTCGTCGCCGCGAAAATTCCCCACTGATACCAGTCGGCTTCGAAGTGATTGCCGTCAGCGTCGGCCGGTCCTCCGTGAATGAACGTGAACATCGGCAGGTTCTTGGCCTCGAACTTTCCCGGCGGGTAGATGAGCATTCCTTCGACCGTCGTTCCATCGTCGGCCTTCCAGCGATACGGCTTGCCTTGCGGCAGTTCGCGTTCGGTGAACAGCTTGTTAAACGATGTGATCGGCCGCGCGTGGCTGAGATCGGCAGCGTTGTCGGCCAAATAAACTTCTTCCGGTTTATCCAGCGAAGAATAGAGGAATGCGACATGCGAGGAATGCGGAGTGGTGGAAACTGATGCGTAGGTGCCCTTCCAGTCGCTGATCTGATGAAATGACTGCTCGGGTTTTGACGCCGAGTACATCTGCACCTCAGTCCCAAGCCGCGCGGATTCGAGAATGTTGTCGCCGGCAACGTCGTAGTGTTCCACCGGACCGACGAAATCCTTGGCCCACTGTTCGACTGCGCCACTGTCGCTATCAATCCAGTAAAGATGCGGTTGCAGGTCGCGATAGGGGCCGGTGACATCGCCGACATCGATAGTGAAAAAAATGTGTCGATTGTCGTTGGCCCAATGCAGGTCGTGCTCTACGGCCTGGTTATGGGTTAGACGGCGGGGTTGGGCTTCATCTTCCAATTTCGCGGGCGAGGGCGCCCGCGCCACATTGTGCAGGTCAACTACATAGATTTCGTAATCGGCGAATTTTTCTTCGCGCTTATTGATGGGATTGGCCATGAAGGCCAGCTTGCCGTCATCGGGTGAAGTGAGCAGTTGCTCAACACGCCATTGGGATTTTGTGATTGGACGGGTTCCCTGCGTCAGATCGGATTGCTTCTCAGCTTTTGTCTTTGCCTTGGCGGGAGCCGCCGCGTGAGTCGCCAGAGCATCAGCAAGGTCCAAAGCGAATATAGTGTCGCCACGTTCCGCCGTGCGGTACTGCACTACGTCTTTCCATTGCTTGCGGTATTCGTCTTTTTGCTCTTTGCTCCAGGGATCGCGAGTCGCGAAATAAAGCGTCTTCGAATCGGCAGACCAGGTGAAGGCATGCACCTCTTCGGCCCCGCTGGTCACGGCAAAGGCCTCACCGCCGCGTGGATCAATCAAATAAATCTGGTCGACGCCCTCGTCCTTCTTGTCGGAGTCATCGTCATCGTCCGCATCGTCTGCGTCGGGTTTTCGGTCGGAGAGAAACGCGATCCAGCGGCCGTCAGGCGACCATTGCGGATCAGAGTCGTGACCCGATTGGGTCAGCGGAATGAGCGAGCCATTGTCACCCGCTCCGCGGTACAGCCACAAATTCTTGCTAAAAATTTGCCGGTGCCAATCGGCGCGTTCGGTGCCGATAACGACCGAATTTCCATCCGGCGATAGTTTCACCGACGAAAAACTTACCGAGTTAAAGAACTCATCGAGCGTTATTTTCGGTTTGCCTTGAGCGAAGGTGAGTGAACCGATGGAGAGTGAGAGACCGAGCAAAACAGCTTTAGCGGATGTCATAATTTGTGGACGAACACAGGTTTATACATCAGAGAGCGAGTGGAGGCAAACGCGGCCGAGCCGCTTGGCGGATGATTCACGGCCGTTTGTACACGGTCCCGCCTTTCATCACAAATTCGACGTGCTGCAACGCCGTAATGTCGTTCAGCGGATTGCCTGGGACAGCGATGATATCCGCGAAATGCCCAGGCTTCAGTGTGCCGATCTGGCCTTCCCAGTCGAGCAGTTTCGCGCCATTGATCAAATCGGCTTGCAATGCGCCGAGCGGTGTCATCCCGAATTTAACCATCAATTCCAACTCGCGCGCCTGGGTGCCGTGAGGAAATGGTCCAACGTCGGAACCCATGGCGATCGGCACACCAGCAGCAAGCTGCTTTCGGAAATTCTGCGCGTGCAGATCGAGAATAGCCTGCTCTTTCGGCCCGCCGCCGGGCGTCAGCGGGTGCGCTGCGAAGTACTCCTGAATGGTGAAAGTCGGCACAGCGAAAATATGCTTCTCGTGCATGATGCGCATGGTCTCGTCGCCGATCTGAAATGAATGATCAACCGATGCAACTCCGGCTCGAGCTGCGTACAAAGCTCCTGGATCGTCGGTTGCGTGCACGGCAACGTGTTTCCCGACGCGAGCAGCTTCCCGAACCGCGGCGCTCAGTTCGGCTTCGGTGTACTGATACGGGCTAGAAAGAACGCCGTCGTGGACGGCATCCGCGCCGGTCTCATAAATCTTCACGAAGTCCGATCCCTGTTTGAACTGCTCACGCATTACTTCAATCAATTGCTCGGCATTATTGGCGAAATCGGCGTTGGGCAAGACATGCTGCGCCGGGTTGTAGCCGATGGCGTCTTCGTGTCCACCTAGAATGTTGATCGCGTTCCCGCTGATCCTGAGCCGCGGACCGGGGATTTCTCCTTGGTCGATCGCGTCGCGAACCGCGGTATCGGCTGAGCCAGCGCCTTCGGTCCCCATATCGCGCTCGGCTGTAAATCCCGCCATCAAGTCGTCCCGCGCGGCCAGCGTCGCGACAATGGTCCGCTGCGGCACCGATTCCTGAACTGTCTGCAGGTCTTCGGCCCCGGGATGAAGGAAGAGATGGATGTGTGCGTCAATTAAGCCCGGCAGCAGAGTGCGATCGCCAAGGTCGACGACGACTGCGCCGGAAGGATGTTTCACGGTTGTGCCGGCTTCGACAATGTGCTCGCCCTTTACCAATACCTCGCCCGGAGACACAATGCGTCCACTGCCGATATCAAGAAGTCTCGCAGCGTGCAACACTGTTACGTCCGGAGGCGGAGTCTGGCTCCAACCTACGGTGGTTGCGGCCAGGACGAAAAGAATGAATGAGAGAATTCGAAATCTGCAGCTCATATTCAGCGGCATGGTATCACTAAGTAACACGGCATGGAGCGCATTAATCGCGGGAAACGCAGGGCCTGCATAATCGGCGCCGGACCAAACGGGCTTGCGGCGGCAATCGTACTCGCCCAAGCAGGTTTGCAAGTCGACGTATTTGAAGCGGAGCCCACTGCAGGCGGAGCAGCGCGCACACTTGAATTAACTCTCCCCGCATTCAAGCACGACTTCGGATCAGCGGTGTACCCGTTGGGGGCGGGCTCGCCGTTTTTTTCGTCGCTGCCGCTCGCCGACTACGGCCTGCAATGGATACACTCGCCGGCTCCTGTGGCCCACCCGCTTGACGATGGCATGTCGGTCGTTCTCGAACGCGACCTCGCGGAGGCGAAATTGTCGCTCGGAGAAGATGGAAAAGCTTGGGGCGATCTGGTTCAGCCGTTTGTCGAGCTTTGGCCGGAGTTCGCTTCCGACATGCTAGGTCCGATTACTCGAATACCCAAACAGCCATTCCTGATGGCGCGCTTTGGAATGAATGGGCTGCGTTCTGCAAGAAGCGTGGTCTCGCGCTTTCGTAGTGAGCGCACGCGGGCTTTGTTTGCAGGCTTGGCGGCGCACTCTTGCTTAGGGCTGGACGAAGCGCTGAGCGGAGGATTCGGCATGTCGCTAGCAATTCCGGCACATGCGGTAGGTTGGCCAATTCCGCGCGGCGGGGCGCAATCACTCACCGACGCCCTTTGCGGCTATCTGGCGAAACTCGGCGGCAAGATAAGCACTTCATCGCGACTTGAAAATATCGAACAGCTCTCCGACTACGATTTGCATATGTTCGACGTCACCCCGCGGCAGTTGTTGGAGTTGGGAGGGGAGCGACTGTCCGAGCGCTATAAACACCAACTCAAGAGTTTTCGTTATGGCTCCGGGGCTTTCAAAGTGGACTATGCCTTGAGCAGCCCAATTCCTTGGCGGGCCACTGACTGTCTCCGCGCGGCTACAGTACACCTCGGAGGAACCTTCGATGAAGTCGCCGAATCCGAGAAAGCCGTTCGCGTGGGATCGCACCCTGAGCGTCCCTTTGTCTTGTTAGTCCAGCCCAGTGTCTTTGACCCATCGCGAGCGCCCGCCGGGAAGCACACCGCCTGGGCCTATTGCCACGTTCCCAATGGATCCAAGGTGGACATGCTGCCGAGGCTGGAGAGCCAGATAGAGCGCTTCGCCCCGGGATTCCGCGATTGCGTGTTGGCACGGAGAGTCTTTTCCCCAGCGGATCTGGAAAGAAAAGATGCCAATCTGGTGGGTGGCGACGTCGGCGGAGGCGCACTGGACGCCCGCCAGTTCCTCTTCAGACCTACTTGGCGTCACTACGCCACCTCAGACGCCGCCATTTACCTCTGTTCAGCCTCCACTCCCCCCGGGGGAGGAGTGCACGGCATGTGCGGCTATCACGCGGCCCAGGCGGCGCTTGCCAAGTTTTCTTAAAGTGCAAGCCCAAACTGGTAACCGGGGTAACGCTGCTGCCAACGGCGCGCATATGGTATAAAACAAAGGAACAAGCCAAAAATCAGCGGAACGCCAAACCTATGCCTGCGCACAGTTTGCGCATGGAGAACGGTGAAAATGTCCGCCGTTTGGGGAGAGTCTTGAGCTTTATCAACTTCGCAGCCCGCGAGATCAACTGCAAGATCGTATATTACGGCGCGGGCCTTGGCGGCAAGACCACCAATCTACAGTACATTTATCAAAAAACCGCCGAACAACAGAAGGGCAAGATGATCTCGCTGGCCACCGAGACCGAGCGTACCCTGTTTTTTGACTTTCTTCCGTTGGACCTCGGGTCGGTACGCGGCTTCAAGACCCGCATTCATCTCTACACAGTTCCCGGCCAGGTTTTCTACGACGCCAGCCGTAAGTTGATTCTGCGTGGTGTGGACGGGATTGTTTTTGTGGCCGATTCGCAACAAGAGCGCATGGACGCCAACGTCGAGGCGCTCGATAACCTGATGTCAAACTTGAAAGAGCACGGCTACGACTTCCATAAGATCCCTTATTTATTGCAGCTGAATAAACGCGACCTGCCTAATATTCTGCCCGTTGATGCTCTCACCAAAGAGCTTCGTCGCAAAGACGAACCGGTGCTCGAAGCGGTGGCTTTTCAAGGCCAAGGTGTTTTTGAGACCCTAAAGGAAATAGCCCGCCAAGTGCTGGTGGAATTAAAAAAGGGCAGCTAAGATCGCCGAATTTCCTGACTGGCCGCCACGCCGGATCATTTGGCTTTTTGTTCCGCAATCCATTTGTCGGTGCGCTCTTCCAGCAAGTCCAATGGCAGGGTTCCGCCGTCGAGCATTTCGTCGTGGAATGCCCGAATGTCGAACTTCTGGCCCAACTCTTTTTGAGCCCGCTCACGCAGCTCTCGAAACTTCAGCTGTCCGAGTTTGTAGCTTAGAGCTTGGGCAGGCCACGCAATATAACGATCGGTTTCAGATTGAATCGTAGGTTCATCGACCGCGCCGGATTTCCGGAAAAACTCTACTACCTGCTCGCGCGACCATCCTTTGGAATGAATTCCCGTATCCACGACCAGGCGCACCGCCCGGAATAGCTCCGATGACAGGCGGCCGTAATCGGAAACCGGATCCTGATAGAAGCCAACTTCTTTGCCAAGTTGCTCGGAGTACAACGCCCAGCCTTCGACGTAGGCGTTGAAGCCAAGACTGTGCAAACGAAACTTGGGCAATCCAGTGAGCTGTTGTTGCACCGACAACTGCATGTGATGACCCGGGATACCTTCGTGATAGGCAGTCGCCTCGTCATCGATCAGCGACCGCTGGGCAAAGTTCGAGGTCGCGACAACCACACGTCCGGGACGTTTGCCGTCGGGAGTGCCAGTGACGTAGTGCGTGGCCGCGGCAGCCTGGAACGGCGGGATGGCCTCTACTGTGACTGGCGATTTGGGAAGCAGGGTGAATAGCTCAGGGAGCTTCGGCTCCATCTGCTCGATATACCGGCGAAAGTCATCAAGAATCTGTTCTGCAGACTTGGGGATATATTTGGGGTTGGTTTTCAGCGAGGCGCGAAATGAGGCGAGATCCGAAAAACCTTCTTTTTTCGCAATCTCCGTCATCTCGCCCTCAATACGAGCGATTTCTTTAAGACCCAGCTCGTGGATTTCATCCGGTGCCATGCGTGTGGTGGTGCGGGCGTAAATATCGTTTTCGTAGCGCTTTTGTCCATCTGGCAAAGAGATGATGGAGAGCGCGGTGCGGCCCTTGGGCGCATACTCCGTGCGCAAGAATAAGGAGAATTTTTTGTAAGCAGGCAGCACGTCCTGGTTGCTCGCCGCTTCAATTTCGCTGGTCAACCGTTTCTGGTTCGCTGCCGAAATGCTGGCGGGATATTTCTTAGTGGGCAGCAGAAATGGATCGGCAGCAACAATACCGTCACATTGGCCAGAAAGTTTTTCGGCAATGAAGCGGACAGGCATAAGTTGGTCACGCATGCCGGCGCGCAGCACCTCCGTCGTCTGAGTCAATACCAGCGGAATCTGGCGAAGGCGCGCGATGTAATCCTCATAATGTTTGACCGAATCCAACGGAACCGAAAGCGGCAGATCGGCAAGGCTGGTATGGATGCCGTTCTGCTGGTTTATCGGCATCTCGTATTCTTTGAGCTCAAAATCGGCGATGCGTTGTTCGAGCACGCGAACCAGCAGATCGTGCGAAAGCTGGTCCTGGTCGGAAAAATCTTTTGTGGGGATTGCCTTCAGTCGCGCCAGGAACTGCTCGTCGGTCTGGTTTCGGCCGACGATGGCGGCGAGCGATCGCTCCGCCAGCTTGTCATTGTAGCGGTAATCTCCGAAAGCGGTTGCCCGTTCGGGAAAGGCGCGCAGATCGGATTCGTACTGCTCGTCAAAAAGCGCGTTCTGTGCCGCCAGGCGCTCGGCAACCGGCTTGAGATCTTGCGCGATCAGGTTGGCGGTCAGCGCAACTAAGAAGAAGCAAATCCGCAGTAAACGCATAGACGGGTAGCGTATCAAAAACCAGGCGCTTTGGATCGGCCTAGAGATCGAGCTGAGGCGGTTTTTTTCGTTTTTTCCCATATAATCAAGAGATTCACGATGCCGAATTTGGCTGACATACTCTCTGGCACGCGCCGCAAAGTGAGCATGAATCGCGCCATAGCGGACTTGGGCAAGTTGGAGCGGGAGGCGGCTTTGCACGTTCCGCGCGGCTTCCGGACCGCACTTGAGTCGGCGAGTCAGTCGGGCGTCGCTGTGATTGCTGAACTAAAGAAAGCCTCGCCGTCGCGAGGATTGATTCGCGGGAATTTTGATCCCGCGAAGTTGGCCATGGAACTGGAATCTGCAGGCGCGGCTGCTCTGTCTGTACTGACCGACGAGGAATTCTTTCAGGGCTCGCTGGAGAATTTGAAAATCGCGTCCGCGGAAACCAAGCTGCCTTGCCTTCGTAAAGATTTCATCGTCGATGAATCTCAGATTGTTGAGGCCAGAGCCAACCGGGCTGATGCGATTTTGCTGATTGTAGCGGCGTTGTCGCAGGGCGAACTAATTGCGCTGAAGAAGAAGGCGGAAGATTACGAGTTGGGTGTGCTTTGCGAGGTTCATGACAAAGATGAACTGGAGCGTGCGCTCGATGCAGGTTGCGATCTGATCGGCGTCAACAGCCGCGACCTGCGTACTTTCAAAGTCGATTTAGGGACAGCCGTTCGACTCGCGGAACGCCTTCCTGAAAATGTGCTGGCGGTCGCCGAGAGTGGAATAGAGAGCGGGACTGATGTCGCGCAATTGCGGTCAGCAGGGTACGACGCATTTCTGGTCGGCGAAACTTTGATGCGATCGGAGAAGCCGGGGGAGGCGCTGAAATCGCTGCTGGCAGAGGCAAGCGCAGCGTCGGCCATCGCTCGATGATCTATGACGTTGATAGCGGACGTGGGTGTCTAAGATCCCGGTTCCGCTGAACTCATCGGAGCTTGTGCCGAAGGCCGAAGACTGACGACCGACGACTGCTTTTATGACTTGGATCAAAATTTGCGGCATCACGAACCTGGAAGACGCTCTCGTCGCCGTGGAAGCTGGCGCGGATGCGGTGGGGTTCGTGTTTTACGAGAAAAGTCCCCGCAATGTCAGGGTGGAAAATGTCGCTGAGATAATTGAGGAGTTGCCGAAGCCCATGGATAAAGTCGCGGTTGTTGTTGAAAACCAAACGCGCGGATTAAAGTTTCCTGGCAATCTCACCGCCTTCCAATGGACGTTTACAACTGTGCCGGAGAACTTTGCCGGGCTAGTTGCAGCCGGTGGGTCCCGTCGATACAAGTCGTTCGTTTCTTTCCCGGCTGCAGAGCTTTATGACGACGGTATCAGGCGTCTAACCGACAGTTTCGCGCGTTTTAATCAGCTTTCGAGTCAACCAAATCTATTGCCACTGTTTGAGGCTTTATTCCTCGATTCTGGAAGTGCACTTCAACCCGGCGGAACGGGGATTGTGTTCGACTGGAACAAGACGGTTTCACTAGCTGACGAGTTGCGTCAGGGCCCATTCAAGCTCGTAGTCGCTGGCGGCTTGAGTTCGGAAAATGTGACTGACGCCATCCGCGTTCTTCATCCCTGGGGAGTGGACGTTTCTTCTGGCGTGGAAGCGAAACCTGGGAAAAAAGATCCGCACAAAGTTCGCGCCTTTGTAAAAGCTGTGCGTGAAGCCGACAAGGCGGATTCAAACTAATGGCAACTGCATCCGTCACTAAAAAGCAACGCGGGAATCTCGGTCGTGGCTCCCACCTTTCGAAAGGTGCGAAAGGTGGGGCAGCCAAATCTGGCAAAGCTCCAAAAACCAAAGGCCCAACCCTGGTTGTTCAGCCCGGCCGCTTCGGCCCATGGGGAGGTCGCTACGTCCCTGAAACTCTCATGGCTGCGCTCGAAGAACTGGAACGTGAGTACGAACGGGCGAAAAAAGACCCGCGCTTCAAGGCACGCCTCGACGAACTGCTGAAGACATACGCAGGAAGGCCAACGCCGTTATTTTTCGCGCGCCGACTGTCCGAACAATTGGGCGGAGCAAAAATTTACTTGAAGCGCGAAGACCTGCTGCACACCGGCGCCCACAAAATAAACAACTGCATCGGTCAGGGCCTGCTGGTCGAACGCATGGGCAAGCATCGCGTGGTCGCCGAAACCGGCGCCGGGCAGCACGGGGTCGCGACTGCAACCGTCTGTGCGCTGCTTGGATTTGAGTGCGTCGTGTACATGGGCACCGAGGATATGCGCCGCCAGGAGTTGAATGTTTTTCGCATGCGGCTGCTGGGCGCCGAGGTTCGTGGCGTCGACTCTGGATCGTGCACTTTGAAAGATGCCATCAACGAAGCAATGCGCGACTGGGTAACCAACGTCCGCACCACGCATTATCTTCTCGGCAGCGTGTTGGGCGCGCATCCTTACCCGACCATGGTCCGAGATTTTCACAAAGTGATCGGACGCGAAGCGCGCGCACAAATCATGAAAGCCGAAAACAAGCTGCCGGCGATGATTATTGCTTGCGTGGGCGGGGGATCGAATGCGATCGGAATCTTTCACGAATTTATCGGCGATAAGAAAGTGAAGCTGGTAGGAGTCGAAGCCGGCGGCCGCAGCGAAAATTTAGGCGATCACGCGGCGCGTTTCCGTGGCGGATCGCCGGGCGTGTTGCAGGGAACATATTCGTATGTCTTGCAGGACGAAGCCGGACAGATCGCGCTCACCCACTCGGTTTCCGCGGGACTGGATTACCCGTCGATCGGTCCCGAGCACGCGTGGCTAGCAGATTCGGGACGCGCGGAATACGTCGCCGCCTCTGACTGTGAGGCGCTCGATGCCTGCAAACTGTTGGCACAAACCGAAGGAATTATTCCAGCCCTTGAATCGGCTCACGCGGTGGCAGAAGTGATCAAGCGCGCGGCGCAGATGAAGAAGTCGGAAGTAGTGATCGTGAACATCTCCGGGCGGGGGGATAAAGACGTCGGGATTCTGAGGGAAAAACTAGATCTTGCATGAATCATTTAGCTGTCGTTCCGAATGGCTTTCGCCATCAGGAACCTGCTTATTTGTGCGAAACAGATTCGGCACGACTTCATCGCCTGATGCCGCTTACGTTCACAAATCGTCCCTCTCTCGTCGCCTACCTCACCTGCGGCGATCCTGATCTGCGCGTAACCCGCGAAGTCGCGCTGGCAGCCATTTCCGCGGGAGCCGAGGTCATCGAACTGGGCGTGCCTTTCAGTGATCCCGTTGCCGACGGACCCGTCATCCAGCGGGCCAGCGAACGGGCGCTGAAAAATGGAGTTGCGCTTTCGGATGTTTTGAAACTGGCGGCTGAAATCCGACGCGAAAGTGATGCCGGCCTGATTATATTTTCTTATCTCAATCCGATTCTGAGAATGGGCTTGGAAAAGTTTGCCGCAAAGGCCGCAGACGCCGGAGTCGATGGCGCACTCATTACTGACCTGCCGGTCGAGGAAGCCGAAGAATACATGCGGCACATGCGGAAGCGTAATCTGGTGACCGTATTTCTTGCTGCGCCCACCAGCACTGATGCCCGGCTCAAGCGGATCGCGGAACTCTCCACCGGGTTCGTTTACGCGGTTTCGCGGACCGGAATCACCGGCGCTCGCAAAGAATTGCCCGAAGACGCAAAAAAACTGGTTCAGCGCTTGCGCAAATTTACCAAACTGCCCATCGCAGTCGGCTTCGGAATTTCGGCGCCTGAGCAGATCGCGACCGTCGGCAAATTTGCCGATGCCGCGGTCGTCGGCAGCGCTGTTGTACAGACAATCGAAAGCAATCCCGGCACGGAAGCCGAAGCTGTGGCAGAATTTATAAAACAGCTCGTCGGTCGTCGGTCGTCGGTCGTCGGCAGTTAGCTTCAGAGGCATTTACTTTAATCATAAGCAGGACGATCTTTTCTTCGGATTGGCATCAGCCGAGGCGGCCTAGTGTCTTGGCCGACGACCAACGACCGAAGACCAACGACGTTTCTATGGATATCGCTGATTGGCGGCGGCAAATTGACGAGATTGATCGCAAGCTGGTGGAGTTGATCAGCCAGCGCGCACGTGCGGCCCACGAAATCGGCAAATTGAAGCGCGATCTCGGCATGCCGATTTATGAGCCTAACCGCGAACGCGCAGTGTTTGAAAATGCGCGCCAGGCAAATAAAGGCCCGCTTCCTGATCGCGATTTGCAGCGCATCTACGAGCGCATCATGGACATCATGCGCGCGATCCAGCGGGAAGAGATTGCGCCCGAGCCGGTTGCGTCCGGTGATGGCCTAGGCGATACGGAGATCGATCCAGAGGTAAATGATTAAAGGCAGCTCTTAGCCATTAGCTTTTAGCTCTTAGCAAAAACTGCGACCGAGCTAAAGGCTAAAAGCTAATAGCTAGAAGCTCTCTATGATTGTTGCAATGCAGGAGACCGCAAACGAAGACCAGATTCAGGTGGTGGTCGAACATCTGATAGAGCTGGGATTTTCTGTTCACCGCACCACCGGCGAGCGGCAGACGATTCTCGCCGCCGTGGGCGCGCGTACTGACTTCGACACTCGCAACCTGGAAGTTCTCAGCGGAGTGATGGAAGTTCATCGCATCAGCGCCCCGTACAAACTGGCGGGACGCAGCTTCCGGCCGCAGGGCACGACTATTGAATTTCGCAACGGAGTCAAGGTGGGCGACAAAGATGTTGTCGTCATGGCCGGGCCTTGCTCCGTCGAATCACGCGAGCAACTGTTTACGGTTGCCGAACTAGTTGCCAAAGCTGGCGCGCGTGCGTTGCGCGGCGGCGCGTTCAAGCCTCGCAGTTCGCCCTATTCGTTCCAGGGACTCGGACTCGAAGCGTTGAAGATTCTGCGAGAGGCGGGCGACAAGTACAACCTGCTGGTCATCAGCGAAGTCATGGAGATCTCCCAAATCGAGGTCATGCTTCCTTACGTAGACATTCTGCAGGTCGGCGCGCGCAACATGCAGAATTTCAATCTGCTTCGTGAGCTGGGAAAGTTGAAGACACCGATTCTTCTTAAGCGCGGCATTGCGGCAACGATCGAAGAACTTCTGCTCTCCGCCGAATACATCATGGCGGGCGGAAATTACAACATCATCACTTGCGAGCGCGGCATTCGCACATTTGAAACCTACACTCGCAATACGCTCGACATCTGTGCGATCCCGGTCATCCACAAACTTTCGCATCTTCCGATTGCGTCCGATCCTTCGCATGGTACCGGGATTCGTGACAAAGTTGCTCCCATGGCGCGGGCCTCGGTTGCCGCGGGCGCTGACGCGCTTCTAATCGAAGTGCATCACAATCCTGACAAAGCCTTGTCGGATGGTGCGCAGTCGCTCTATCCGCAACAGTTTGCCGAACTGATGGACTCATTGAAGATGATCGCATCCGCAGTGGGACGGAAAATCGCATAAATATTGATTCATGGATGCTCGAGTCAACAAAGGCCGCGTGAATAGGATTTTTAATGATTCAATGCATCAATGATTAATTGATTCAATCTTTTCGTGCCCATTCGCCAAATCACGATCATCGGTATCGGCCTCATTGGTGGATCCCTTGGGCTGGCGTTTAAAAAGAAAGGATTTGAGGGAAAGATCATCGGCTGCGATCAGCCCGACGTCCTGCGCAACGCGAAGAAAGTTAAAGCGATCAACCACGGAATTACCGATCCAATAAGAGCTTGCCAGGGAAGTAATCTGGTTGTGCTGGCCACACCCGTCGGCACCATCATCGATCTCATTGAGCGACTGGCGCCGCATCTCCAGGCCGATGCTCTCGTAACCGATGTTGGCAGCACTAAGTCTGAAGTTGTGTTGCGCGCCCAGAAAGCCTTTGGGAGCCGCGCTCCCGACCGGTTTCTTGCTGGGCACCCTATGGCGGGGAAAGAAAATTCCGGGGTCAATTTTGCAGACCCGGATCTTTTTCGCGGCGCGGTTTGGTTTCTGACACCGCAGCCCGGCCAAAATGTCCGGCGTGGATTGGCTGGTGAATACGTTTCGTGGTTAAAGAAAATCGGGGCCCAAATTTCCGAGTTCGATGCGCAGGGGCACGATCAACTCTGTGCGTGGATCAGTCACATTCCGCAATTTGTTTCCACTGCGCTCGCGGCAAGCCTGGTTGAGGAATATGGAGAAGGCGCTCCGGTGCTAGAATCCGGCGGACGTGCGCTGCGAGAGATGACACGCATCTCAGGCAGCCCATATTCAATGTGGCGCGACGTTGCGCTCACCAATAAGCAGGCCATCTCGGATGCATTGCTCAAGTTAGAGCAGCGTTTGGCGCACATTCGCGAGAACCTCGACAGCCGTCAACTGGAAGAAGAGTTCGACCTTGCGCACAAGTTGAAAACGCCGAGCTCACCACCACGGAGTCACGGAGGCACGGAGAAAACGAAGGAAAAGAAAACCAAGAAGTAGAGGCCGAAGAAGTCGGCAAAAATAAATCGAATACGCCAATCGTTTTCTCCGTGCCTCCATGCCTCCGTGGTGAGTCTTGCTTTACAATTTTTCCAATGAATAAAGTTGTTGCCAACTCCGATGAAGCCATTCAGGACCTTCCCGATGGCGCGACGCTGATGATTGGCGGTTTCGGGCTTTGCGGCATCCCGGAAAATCTGATTCGAGCGCTGGTTCGGCGCGGGACCAAAAATCTTACGACCATCAGCAACAACGTGGGCGTCGACGGATACGGTATGGGTCTTCTGCTTGCGGCGGGGCAAATCAGCCGGCATTTCGGTAGCTATGTCGGCGAAAATCGTTTGCTCGAGCAGATGGTATTGGAAAAGAAAATCGATCTCGAGTTGGTACCGCAGGGAACGTTCTCCGAGCGTATACGCGCCGGCGGAGCAGGGATTCCGGCATTCTTTACTCCCACCGGCGTCGGCACTCTGATTGCCGAAAATAAAGAAACCCGCGAATTCGATGGGCGCACCTATGTCATGGAACGCGCTCTCAAAGCGGACTTTGCCTTCGTCCGAGCATGGAAAGGTGATAAATGGGGAAATCTCGTCTATCGAAAAACGGCGCGAAATTTTAATCCAATGATGGCCACCGCCGCGAAGGTCACTGTCGCTGAAGTTGAGACCTTAGTTGAAGTGGGAGAACTCGCTCCCGACCTTATCCACACTCCCAGCGTATACGTGCAGCGAATTTTTCAGGGCGAAATATACGAGAGAAGGATCGAGAGAAGGACGCTTCGAAAGGTGAATTAAATAGACTCGTCGTTCCTTGATCATCGGCCAACCCGATTTTTCGCGAACGACGCACGACCAATGGCGCACAACTACTTTATGACCAAACTCGCCAAAGATCACGATAAACGCGAGCGCATTGTAAAGCGCATCGCCGCTGAATTGCGCGATGGATTCTACGTGAATCTCGGCATCGGCATGCCAACGTTGGTGGCGAACTATGTTCCGCGTGGAATTAACGTCGTATTGCAGAGCGAAAATGGAATGCTCGGCATCGGTCCCTATCCGATCGAGGGCCAGGAAGATCCCGATCTGATTAACGCCGGAAAAGAAACCATCACTGAAATGCCGGGCACGTCTTACTTTTCGAGCGCAGACTCTTTCGCCATGATTCGCGGCGGCCACATTGACCTGAGCGTCTTGGGCGCGATGGAAGTGGACGAAGAAGGCAGCTTGGCGAATTGGATGATTCCGGGAAAAATGGTCAAGGGCATGGGCGGCGCTATGGATCTGGTCGCAGGCGCGCGGCGCGTGGTTGTGGCCATGGAACATACCACCCGCGAAGGCCAACCCAAAATCCTGAAGAAATGCACGCTGCCGCTGACTGGTGTAAGAGTTGTCGACACCATCGTCACCGAGATGGCCTACATCGCGGTGACCCCGGCCGGACTCGTGCTCGAGGAAATTGCGCCGGATCTTACGCTCGAAGACGTGCAGCGCGCGACTGAAGCCCGGCTGATCCCGAGTCCGCGAATGAAAACTATGCCTCAGTAATGCGCCAGCCACAAACCAGTCAGTGCTTGGTCAATTCCAGCGTCCAGTGGGCAAGGTTGACTGGATTCAGCGGAATTGCGATTGTTGCTCCTGGCGGCGCCGCCTCAAATTTGGCCGCATACTCTTGGAAGTGCAAATCTGCAAAATCTGGATATCGCCAATCACGGACGATTCCAAGCGGCAACATTAGGAGCAACACCGCCGCAATGCGGTGAGGTATTTTTGAACCGCTATTCGCAATCCAAGCCAAAGCCACAAGAAACGAGATTGACGGCAAAAAATAATAGCGGTTGCCATGGCCGGGAAACGCCAATAATTCCCACTGCGGCTGAGGCGCCAGTCCAGGGATAGGGTGCGCCAGGCTCAGTGACAGAACAGCGAATCCGAACAGAATAAAAAGTTTCACTTCTGCAGGCGCATAGCGAAGGGCATAAAACAGAATCGCCAATCCGACTACGAAGGCGATGGTTACTCTTGTGAACACGTAATTAGGGAAGTGTCTCCATGTCATGTGGAGCAATGTCATATTCCCCAGCAATGACGAAAGAAAAATTTGACCGCCCAAAATTCTGATTAAGCGATGCAGGTTCGCGCCGTTTTCCGCCACCGGACGGGCATGAGAAAACAGCACTGTGAGTCCTTGAATTAGAGCGCCGGGCAAGAGCATCGCCAGCGAAATTGCTGACCCGCGACTTCGCCGCATCCACCACACCACCGCCGCAACCGGCAGAAGTACGACTCCAACAGGACTGTCGAGTGAAATCAACACCAAAACCACGCCGTCAAAAACTTGCCACTTCCAATTGCGGGCCGAAGGTGCCAGCAACACCATGCACGCCAGCAGTCCTAAATGCCACTGAATGGTCGTGGTGTTGGCATTGACCTCGTAGGTGTTCGGCAGCGCAAAATACACGAAGGCGGCGACCAATCTTTTCCATAGCGCAATATTTGAAAATCGGGAGGAGAGGAATATGCTGGCCGGCAATATCTGTATTGCGATCGCGAACAGGTTCATCACCAGCGGAGCCATCGAGAAAGGAAAAATCAATGCCGTCAATGCGCTGAGCCGTGAAACGCTGTGAAAGTAGCCACCCAGTTCGTCGGGAATCAGCAGACACCGAATGCCAAATTGATAAGCGTCGGCATACCAGCGCTGGCCATCTTCCGCCCAAAACTGAGCGTTGAGTATGGCATCAGGCCGCCGGGAAAAAATGATAAGAAGGCCTGCCACCACAACCAGCAGATGGAAGATAGGACTGCGCGAGAATTTCGAAAAAGTATTTTGGTTCGCGGCAACGAATGATGTCCATCGCGGCCCGAGCGATATAAGCCTTGTCTTCCATGTCTGCGGTCTCACCGTTACCTCGGACTTCATAACGGGCAGTTTACCTTATGCTGCTCCGCACCGAGTTCTCCTAGGTGCGTTACCTTACTGCGATCTTGCGGATACGCAACTCCGGTATATTGATCGTGAATCTGTCGGCACAGTTGACGCGGCGGAGATGACCCGACAAGCATGAAAAAGGGCACTACGGTCGCAGAGCGAGAACCGCTCGGAGCACGACTTTCCGGGCTGCGCAGAGCACACGGCGCGCGCCTTCTCACTGGTGGATTCCGTATCTAGCATTGTTAGCCGCTACTCTTGTTTGTTTCTTGCCCTTCTCCGGGCGTGCCTTCTCCACCGATGATCCGCTGTTCATTTGGACGGCGCAGCACATCGTCCAACAGCCTCTCAATCCCTATGGCTTCGAAGTCAATTGGAATAAAAGTGCGGCCGAGATGTCAGACGTAACGCAGAACCCGCCTTTGGCCGCCTATTATATTGCTGCCGCTGGAAGAATCGCTGGATGGTCAGAGCGTGCCTTGCATCTGGCGTTTCTGTTGCCAACGATCGCGCTGGTGCTCGGCACATATCGATTGGCGAAGCGGTTCACGTCGTCTCCTCTGGTAGCTGCGACTGCATCCCTAGTGATGCCGGCCCTATTAGTTTCGGCTTGCAGCGTGATGTGTGATCCCATGATGTTGGCGCTCTGGATATGGGCGACAATTTTTTGGATTGAGGGCATCGATTCAAACAAGGCAGGTTTTCTAGCGGCCTCGGTTTTTTTAATTGCCGCCGCCGCACTCACAAAATATTTCGGCGCGGCCCTGGTTCCTTTGCTTTTTGTTTTCACATTTGCTCGGCAGCGGCGCGTGGCTTCATGGGCTTGGTATTTGATATTTCCATTTGCGGTGCTGGCCGGATATGAATTTGTCACCGCCAAAATCTATGGGCACGGGCTGTTGGCCACAGCAGCACAGTTTTCGCGCAATCATCGTTTGTGGACCCATGCGAGCAAAGGGGCACGTACTCTGATGACGCTCAGCTATATGGGAGGCAGTGTTCTGCCCGCGCTGGTGTTGGCGCCATTTATCTGGTCGAGAAAGCAAATCGTAGGGGCGACGCTTGCGAGCGGGGCGGCGGCGATTTTCATTATGCGGGGCCTTATGCGCCTCGGACTGACGGCCGCAAGTCCACAAGCATTTACCGCACGCAATGAACATTGGACGATCATCAGTGTCGAACTCATCCTATTTATTGCCGGCGGAATTTCCACCCTGGCGCTGGCAATCGCAGACTACCGGCGCGAACGAGATCCCGACTCATTGCTTCTGCTGCTCTGGGTAGCAGGCACTTTCTGGTTCACCTCATATTTGAACTGGACGATCAACGCGAGAAGCATATTGCCGATGGTGCCCGCGGTTGGAATTTTGCTGGCGCGCCGACTGGAAAAGCACTCCGCAAATCCGCTCCGGCAATTCAAGGCCTTGGTTATTGTCGGACTCTTGGCTTGCGGTGTTGTGTCGCTGTGGCTGGCTCGTGCCGACACCGATGCCGCAAACTCGGCGCGAACCGCAGCATCTCTGGTCCAGCAAGAAACCGCTGGCAATAACAACGTGTGGTTTTTGGGACACTCGGGTTTTCAATATTACATGCAGGCGCGGGGGGCTCGTCCCTATGATTGGTCGCATCCCCAGACCAAAGGAGGGGATTTTCTGGTGATACCATACTCGAGAGTCTGGCCCGAAGATGTTACATCGCAGTTCCGCGGTTCACGGGAAAACATTGAGCTGCCCATGCACGACTGTGCGAGCACAACTTCTCCAGAGATCGGCGCCGGCTTCTATCATTCCTATTGGTCGATATTGCCTTATGCATTCGGACCAGTCCCGTCAGAGAACTACGCAATCGTCCGACTCGCGCAATAAATTGCATTCGATCGTCCTGGCGATTCCTCGCCTCCTTCCTTGACTTGGCCCGTTTCCGGCCAACATAATAAAAGGTTCGACTATCTTCTTTTAAGAATTAAGGGACCGTTTGGCATCAGCTCCGAGTTCAACCAGCACAATAGTTAAGGGCGGCGTTGCCCCATTGCGGGCGGGGCAGGGGTACTCGTTTTTTCTGCGCCGTCTGCACTCCCTTACCGGCATCATCCCCATTGGCCTGTTCCTGGTTGAACATTTTTTCTCCAATGCCTTTGCGACCAAGGGCCCCGGCGCATATACCAAACAGGTTGAATTCCTAAGCAGCTTTCCGTTCGTTGTGGGACTGGAGTTGTTCGGTATCTGGCTGCCGATTCTTTATCACTCGCTTTACGGTTTTTATATCTGGTATCGCGGCGAGAGCAATGCTGTGGCCTATCCGTGGGCAGGGAACTGGATGTACTCAGCGCAGCGCTGGACCGGCGCCATCGCGTTTTTCTATATGGTCTGGCACACGTGGCATCTGCGATTCAGCGGTGTGCACTTGCTGACTTATCCGGGCTCGGCGTTCGGAAAAGTTCAGAACGAATTGTTCGGCCATCCATGGGCTATCGCGTTTTATGCGGTAGGAATTATTTGTGCGTCATGGCATTTCGCATACGGCTTGTGGCTGTTCGCCGCGAAGTGGGGAATCACCCAGGGCCCGATCGCGCAAAGGCGCTGGGGGTACATTTGCCTACTTATCGGGATCGGGTTTGTAGCAGTGGGCGCTATAACCATGTATTCGTTTTTGTCCGTTCGGCAGCAACCCTTTAAGCCGACCGGGAATGAAATGGATTCGTTCACCATGCGGTGATGTAAAAGGATTTCACCACGCAGACACTGAGACGCGGAGAACAACGCAAAGATATTTGATCGTATTTCTCCGTGCCTCAGTGTCTCCGTGGTGAATAATCTTTAAAAATGGCAGCTAATCCAAAAATCATCGTCGTGGGTGGCGGCCTTGCAGGCCTTGCCGCGGTAATCAAGATCGCTGAAATGGGCGGCGAGGTCGACCTTTTCTCAATCGTCCCGGTCAAGCGCTCGCATTCGGTCTGCGCGCAAGGTGGAATTAACGCCGCGAAAAATCTAAAGGGCGAGGGCGACTCCACCTGGCAGCACTTCGACGACACAGTGTACGGCGGCGATTTTCTCGCCAACCAGCCGCCGGTCAAGGCCATGTGCGAGGCCGCGCCTTCAATCATTGATTTGCTTGATCGGATGGGTGTGCCGTTCAACCGTACTCCGGAAGGGCTGCTCGATTTTCGCCGCTTCGGGGGTACGCTGCATCACCGCACCGCTTTTGCTGGAGCTACTACCGGCCAGCAGCTTCTGTATGCGCTCGACGAGCAAGTGCGGCGCTACGAATCCGAGGGAAAAGTTAAGAAATACGAGTCGTGGGAATTTCTCTCAGCGGTTCTCGACTCCCAGCGCACATGCCGCGGAATTTGCGCCATGGATTTGCGTTCGATGGAAGTGCGAACGTTCCCTGCCGACGCGATCATCATGGCGACCGGCGGTGTCGGAGCCATTTTCGGAAAGAGCACGAACTCCGTCGTCTGCACCGGATCGGCGCAATCGGCGCTCTATCAGCAGGGATGTTATTACGCCAACGGCGAATTTATTCAGGTGCACCCAACATCGATTCCCGGCGAAGACAAGCTGCGCCTGATGTCGGAGTCGGCGCGTGGAGAGGGTGGACGCGTCTGGGTTCCGCGGACCCTTGGTGACAAGCGCGATCCGAACTCAATTCCGGAAAAAGACCGCTGGTACTTTCTCGAAGAGTGGTATCCGAAGTACGGCAACCTGGTGCCCCGCGATGTCGCCACCCGCGCGATTTTCAAGGTTGTTTACGAGCACAACCTTGGCATAGACGGCAAGCCGATGGTTTATCTCGACCTCACGCACATCGACCGCGCCACCCTCGACCGCAAGCTAGAAGGCATTCTGGAGATTTATGAAAAATTTGTTGGCGACGACCCTCGCACCACGCCGATGAAGATTTTTCCCGGTATGCACTACACCATGGGCGGACTGTGGGTCGATTTCAACCAGTCAACGAATATCCAGGGAATTTTTGCCGCCGGTGAGTGCGAGTATCAGTACCACGGCGCGAACCGACTGGGTGCGAATTCACTGGTTTCATGTATCTTCGGTGGGTTTACCGCTGGCCCTAACGCCATGCGATATGCGCGTAATCAGAAGGCGGCAGCGAGCAATGGCCACTTCGACTCAGAGCGCAAGCGCCAGGAAGAAATCAATGCCGGCTTAATGACGTCACAGGGCAACGAAAATCCTTTCCGCTTGTGGCGCGAACTTGGCGAACTGATGACCAAAGATTGCACCGTCATCCGTTATAACAAAAACTTGCAGCAAACCGACGCCAAGCTGGTCGAACTCATCGAACGCTTCCAACATGTGAATTTGAGCGATCGCTCGATGTGGGCAAACACGTCGTTCGTATTCACCCGTCAGCTTTACAACATGCTGCAGTTGTCGCGGGTCATCGCTCAGGGCGCGCGCATGCGGGATGAATCACGCGGCGCGCACTACAAGCCTGACTTCCCCGAGCGCGACGACAAGAACTGGCTGAAGACCACGAAAGCCTATTTCGCTCCCGACGCGGACGAGCCCAAGTTCGAGTTCGAGCCCGTGGATGTAAGCCTGATTCCGCCGAGGGCGAGGAAGTACTAAGCAAGCTCCCTGACCCTTCACCGAAATGGATTCCGAATTGCCAGTTGCTGATTAATAACCTGTCCATCTTGCAAATCTTCGGAGTAGAGCGTGCTGCAATCAACTTCGAGGGCCGCTGCCACGATGAGAGCGTCATAAATACTGTAACCATATTTGTCCGCAACGCGCAGCGCCAGTTTGTGCGTGTCAATTGAGACCGGGACAGGGTCGGGGCAAAGAACGCAGACCGCATCGAGGAACTCTCTGATTACTTTCCATGACATGCCCAGTTTTCGCCGAGCCACGGCAACGAATTCATTCAAAGACTGAACGCTGATCAAACCGCCACCCGCCAACAGTTCCTCTGCTTTGAACGCCCGAGGATCATCCTTTGCCACCGCATAGATCAGAATATTGGTGTCGAAGAAGTTCTTAGCGGCCATTCGCTTCTTCCCGGTCGAAAACAAAGCCAGGAGGAAGTGGGCGCCGCAGGCGGCGTAACCGCGCGAGGGCGCGCTGCCGGGCGGGATCGCGGCGAACTTCAAATTCCCGCGCGTCAGCAATGCGGATTTCGATCTGGTCGCCCTCTTTCAGATTCAGAGCTTCGACTACTTCCGACGGTAGACGCACCGCCAAGCTATTTCCCCACTTTGCGACCTGCATAGCCCGCTCCTCTGCAAGGAATGATATACATGGCTATTGTATATCGCCTGGTCAAGTGGCGCAGATCCGGAGGCGTCACGATAGCTGCAACCGGCGCTCAAATAGCCGCCCAGTTACTGCCCCGAAGATGAAGCCGCCAACGTGCGCCAGGTACGCCACCCCGCCGCTCTGCACGTGCGCCACCGAACCGGCGTGGAACAGTTGCGTCAAGAACCAGAAGCCGATTAACACGAATGCGGGGATAAACGTGACGCGGAAGAAAACAAAAATGAAAAGCACCGACCGAATTTTGTCTCTCGGATAGCTGACGATAAACGCACCCATGACGGCGGCAATCGCTCCGCTGGCACCTAGGTTTGGGATGGTGCTGTGGGGATCGGCCAGAACTTGAGCCAACATCGCCACCAACCCGCCAGCCAGATAGAAAACGAGATATCTGCTCCGGCCCATGGCATCTTCGATCTCTGGGCCAAACGCCCACAGAAAGATCATGTTGCCGATAATGTGCGACCAGCTGCCGTGCATGAACATCGCGGTCAGGATAGTGATCCAATGTTGGCCGGAGGTAATTTGTGCGGGGATGGCCGACCACTGCATTACGAAGGCATCGCCGCGCATCAGCTCAAGCACAAAGATGATGACGTTCACGACGATGATGACGGCAGTGACGACAGGGACGCGCACGGGCCGCCGAGATGCATCACCCAATGGAATTAGACCACCCAAGTTTCTCCTCGATTCGCTGATTTCCGGACAGACCTATCCCGGAGCATAGAATTCTATCGCCGTGCGGTGGGCTGCTTCTCCGCCGCGATTTGCGGCGAGTAAGCTGCTAACGGACTTTGCTGCCCATAGAGACCCTCGAAAAAGACGGAGGGAGTCTACCTCAAGAGCAGAAACAATGCCAGGAAGACGCTCGTGGCCGGAGCGGGTCTTTTCCTGTCTGACTGTTTACCCTAGAGTCTGCACCTCGACACTCAGCACCGCCGGCAGATCGCGAACAATCGGATTCCAGCTATCTCCCGCATCGGCTGAGCAGTACACCTGGCCGCCGCTGGTTCCGAAATAAATTCCACACTTGTCCAAAGTGTCGACTGCCATGGCATCGCGCAGCACATTCACGTAGCAATCTTTTTGCGGCAGGCCCTTAGTTAGCGGCTCCCACTCATTGCCTCCGCTGCGGCTGCGGAAGACCCGCAGTTTGCCGTCGTGCACAAAGTGTTCCGAGTCGCTCTTGATTGGGACAACATAAATCGTCTCCGGCTCGTGTGAATGAACGTCAATTGCAAAGCCGAAATCCGTCGGCAGATTACCGCTGACTTCTTTCCACTCGTCTCCGGCATTGTCGCTGCGCATAACGTCCCAATGCTTCTGCATGAAGAGCACGCCCGGCCGCTTGGGATTCATCGCGATGTGGTGAACGCAATGCCCGACTTCAGCATTGGGATCAGGAATATATTGCGAGCGCAGCCCTTTGTTGATCGGCTTCCAGCTTTTGCCGCCATCGTCGGTGCGGAATGCGCCCGCCGCCGAAATCGCAATCCACATACGCTGCGGATTGCTGGGATCGAGCACGATTGTGTGCAGGCACATTCCGCCCGCGCCCGGCTGCCATTTGGGTCCGGTGCCGTGACCGCGCAGGCCGGAGAGTTCTTTCCAATTCTCTCCGCCGTCGGTCGAGCGAAACAACGCCGCATCTTCCACGCCGGCGTATACCGTGTTCGGATCCGAGAGCGATGGCTCAAGATGCCACACTCGCTTGAACTCCCACGGATGCTGGGTTCCGTCATACCACTGGTGAGTGGTCAGCGGCTTGCCGGTTTCCGCCGACGTGTCGTATGCGAATTTATTACTGGCAGCTTTCGGCGGCCCGGGCTCGGGTTTTTGTCCCGGAGGCGTTCCCGGCTGGTGCCAGGTCTTGCCGCCATCATCAGAGCGCTGAAGAATCTGTCCAAACCAGCCGCTGGTTTGCGAAGCGTAAATACGATCTGGATCGGCAGGCGATCCCTTCAAGTGATACATCTCCCAGCCCGCAAAGTGCGGCCCGCTGACGTCCCATTTTTCGCGTTTGCCGTCTGAACTAAGAATGAATGCGCCTTTGCGCGTGCCCACCAGAACTCGTACCTTGCTCATTACTCGCTCCTCTCACCTGTAATCAAATCGAAATCAATTCACGGCCAAATCCATTGCCCGTTGACCTGCAGCGGCCTAGGGTCATTATTTTTCCAGCGCCGCCGAACTTCACTCAGCAATGCCTCACGATGCGCTGCCATTTTCTCAATCACCGCGCAGGACGCTTCCGTCTTTTCGTGCCGCGCCCCCCAGATCAGCAACTCCAAAGCACCGGCGCGAGGTCGATACCTTTTTGCGTAAGTCGGTAATTTACCTTCCGGCGGTCGGCTTCGTCCACCTCGGTCGCAATGATTCCTGTGGATTTCAACTTGCGAAGGCGGTCCGACAGAATGTTCGTGGCCACGCCTTCGCCAGCGTCCTCAAATTCTTTGAACGTACGATAGCCGCGGACCATGAGATCGCGAATGATCAACAGCGACCAGCGGTCCCCAATCATCTCCAGCGAGACACTCACCGGGCAGCCGGAGCGACGGTTTTGACTTCAGCTTCCGCAGCATAGCCCGAAACATTAACAAATGTCACTTGCGAAACGCAAGTTAGTTTTACCGCAGGCCATGTAGGGTGGCTGTCCATGTCCGCCCACCCGGGCGTGGACGCCCGGGCTCACACGAGCATGCAATCAGGCTAGTTTTGAGCTTGGCTCTGCGTGGGAAGCAAATATTCGCCGATCAGCGTTTCTACGCGTGACCACACGTTGGGATCGCATTCGATGGCGATGTGTCCCTTGAGAAAATGGCGAGCGAACCAGGGATAGGCTGAGCACGACTCAGGTTGTCTTTTGTAATCGAAGCGAAAGTCGCCGAGGATTTGGGTTTGCGAGGGATCGGCGGGAACGATCTCCGGCAGGCCGCGCAGTATTCCGCTGGCTTGATAAAAATTCACCGCACGTTCCACATTCGCGGGTATAACGTGATCATCCTGGCCGCGTTTAGTGATGCTGTCGACCTGTATGGTGAGCAGCACCGGAATGCGCTGCTTTTGTAGTTCGCGGGCCAGTTCAACCACCGCAGCGGCGCCCCAGCTGTGCCCATAAAGAATGATCCGCGCCTGGCGCTTCTCGGAATCCGAAAGGCCGCCATTGCCATCACTGTCGAGCCAATTGATGATCGCGTTGTAGGCGTCTTCCCCTCGGTGATTTTCGAAGACATCCACGTGGGCGCGATTACTGTATCCTGTGCGTAGTTTATCCGCCAGTTGCACTTCTGCATGCCGGGTATCGTTCTTATGGACGAACCCTCCCACAAAGCCGATCACGATGGCAGAGTTGGCAGCTGTAACCGACGGAACTGGCTTGGCGGCAGTGGCCGGAAACGCGGTCCCGCAAAAAACGGAAAAGGCCAGGGCAAGAATTGGCAGGTAAGTCTTACGAAACCTTTTTACAGGGAGCCAGCGTCGTCTCAGATTGCCGTGCGGCTTGGTGCGCACCGAACGCATGGTTCCTGTTTACTAGAGATGCATCTACCGTGCCAAAAGGCTTTAGAATAGATGTTCCATGGAAGTGATTGAGCCTTATGGCAATGTTGGCAGGGCTTGCCGGGTCAGCGGTCGAATATAACGAGAGTTGCTGTGCTGAGTTTTTCACTGAGGTAAGCACTTCGCTTCTTTACGCGACATCCGAGTCCACCCCGATTTTGCGGTTACTTAAGTTGCAGGCAGCCTCATAAGCCCCTATAATCAAACTGTACCGAATTAGTCCTATATCCAGAGTAGAGCTTTTTCCGGAGTTCAGAAGCATGATCAGGCTGGGCAAATTAACCGATTACGGGCTGGTTTTGATGAGTTATGTCGCTAAGGGCGGCGAGCAGGGCCTTCACACTGCGCGCGGATTGGCGGCGCAATCCAAGCTGCCTTTGCCGACCGTAAGCAAGCTTTTGAAGGTGCTTTTGCAGAGTGGGTTTCTAGTGTCGCACCGGGGCATAAAGGGCGGATACACGCTGGCGCGTGACGCACAGGAGATTTCCGTCGCCGAAATTATCTCTGCTCTCGAGGGACCAATCGGTCTCACCGAGTGCACCACCGACGTCTCTGGAATATGCGACCTTGAGCCGTCGTGTCCCATCAAAATGAATCAGAGAATGATCAGCCAGGTAGTTCGCGGGGCGCTAGAAAAGCTCACCCTCGCTGACCTGATTCATCCGTTGCAATTAATCGCCATTAGAGATGAGCGGGGAAAGCTTGTCCCCGGCATTAGCCGAATTTCTGGGAGTACTCAATGAGCACCAACCTTGACACAATCCGTGACCTAGCCCAGCAGGAATATAAGTGGGGCTTCATCACCGACATCGAAGAAGAACGGATCCCCAAAGGTCTAAGCGAAGACGTTGTTCGCCTCATTTCGACCAAAAAGCAGGAGCCGGAGTTCATGCTGGAGTGGCGGTTGAAGGCATACCGCCATTGGGCTGCGCTCGAGAAGGCTGAGGCCGAACCGAAGTGGGCGAATGTGCATTATCCCGCGATCGATTACCAGAACATTGTTTACTATTCGGCGCCGAAGCAGAAAATTAAGCTGGAGAGTTTGGACCAGCTCGACCCGGAGATTTTGCGCACCTACGAAAAGCTGGGCATTCCGCTGACCGAGCAGAAGATGCTCGCCGGGGTTGCGGTAGACGCGGTTTTTGACAGCGTTTCAGTCGCGACCACATTCAAAGGCAAACTCGCGGAATTGGGCATTATTTTCTGTTCGTTTTCAGAAGCCGTGCTTAATCATCCTGAACTGGTGAAGAAATATTTGGGATCGGTAGTTCCGCACACCGACAATTTTTTTGCAGCGCTCAATGCGGCAGTCTTCAGCGACGGATCGTTTGTGTACGTGCCGAAGGGCGTCCGTTGTCCGATGGAACTTTCGACCTACTTCCGCATCAATGCCGCCGAGACTGGCCAGTTTGAGCGCACGTTGATCGTTGCCGATGAAGGCGCATCGGTCAGTTACCTGGAAGGATGCACCGCGCCGATTCGTGACGAGAATCAGCTTCACGCCGCGGTGGTCGAGTTGGTTGCGTTGGATAATGCGACCATCAAGTACTCGACAGTGCAGAACTGGTATCCCGGCGACAAGCAGGGCAAGGGGGGAATCTACAATTTCGTCACCAAGCGCGGCAAGTGCGCCGGCGTGAATTCGAAAATTTCATGGACGCAGGTTGAAACTGGTTCTGCCATCACCTGGAAATATCCCAGCTGCATTTTGCAGGGGGACAATTCTGTGGGCGAGTTCTATTCCGTCGCGCTGACCAACAATTATCAGCAGGCCGACACCGGTACCAAAATGATCCACATCGGCAAGAACACGCGCAGCACGATTGTGTCGAAAGGCATCTCGGCTGGGCATGGGCAGAACACCTATCGCGGACAGGTAAAGATCTTGAAGGGCGCACAAGGCGCGCGAAATTACACCCAGTGCGATTCGTTACTGATCGGCGACAAGTGCGGCGCCCACACCTTCCCTTATATCGAGGTGAGGAACTCGAGCGCGCGCATGGAGCACGAAGCCTCGACTTCAAAGATCGGCGAAGATCAAATGTTTTACCTCCGCCAGCGCGGGTTGAAGGCGGAAGACGCCGTGTCAATGATCGTGAATGGATTCTGCAAGCGCGTGTTTCGCGAATTGCCGATGGAGTTCGCGGTCGAGGCGCAAAAGCTGCTGAGCGTGAGTTTAGAAGGCAGCGTCGGGTAAACAGACGTTGTGTAGGGCGGGCGCCTCGCCCGCCAACCAGCGACATTGACGGGCGGGGCGCCCGCAGCTCCACGAAACTTGAAGAGGAAACTGAATGAGCTTACTGGAAATTAAAAATCTTCACGTCAAAGTCGATAACCACGAGATTCTCAAAGGGATCGACTTGACCGTAAACGCCGGAGAAGTGCACTCCATCATGGGCCCGAACGGCTCCGGCAAGAGCACGCTGGCGCAGGTGCTGGCGCGGCGCGAAGCCTACGACGTGACCGAAGGCCAGATTATCTACAACGGCAAAGACCTGTTGGAAATGAAAGCAGAAGACGCCGCATGCGAAGGTGTCTTTCTCGCGTTCCAGTACCCCGTCGAAATCCCCGGCATCGGCAATGCGTACTTCATGCGCTCGGCGCTGAACGCTGTCCGCAAATATCACGGGCAGGACGAAATGGACGCCATGGATTTCCTGCCCCTTTTTCGCGAAAAATTGAAGCTGCTCGAAATGGATGAGAAGCTGCTGAATCGTTCTGTAAATGAGGGCTTTTCGGGCGGCGAGAAAAAGCGCAACGAGATCCTGCAAATGGCGCTACTGGAGCCAAAGCTCGCCGTCCTCGACGAGACCGATTCCGGCCTCGACATCGACGCGCTCAGAATCGTCGCCAAGGGCGTGAACACTTTGCGGAGTCCAGAGCGGGCAATGATCGTGGTCACACACTACCAGCGCTTGCTCGACTACATTGTCCCGGACTTCGTGCACGTGCTGGTCAACGGACGAATTGTGCGCTCCGGCGGCCCTGAATTAGCGATGGAGTTGGAAGAGACCGGATACGCGGTCCCGGCATAAAAGGAATATATAAAACGTGATTGCTGAAACCGAACAACTCGGAACTTATCTTGACAGTTTCACCGAATTCCAGAAGCGCGCCGCTGGACGCGAGCTGCCCTGGCTGCGAAATTTGCGCGAAAGTGCATTCGCGCGTTTCTGCGAAGTTGGATTTCCGACTACCCACGACGAAGACTGGCGATTCACTAATGTTTCCGCCATCGCTAAGACTTCGTTTGGGTTGTCGCGTGATGCACAAGTGACGAAGCGTGAAGTAGAGCAATTCGGCGTTGCAGGTATTGGCTGCCACCTTGTGTTTGTGAATGGGCAGTTTTCGCGCGAGCTTTCAGCCATCGGCCAACTACCTGCAGGCGTTAGCGTGAACAGCTTGTCGGAAGAAATCAGCGCCAACTCGAGTTCCGTAGAATCGCATCTTGGCCGCTATCTCGACACTCGTCGCGACGCTTTTTCTGCTCTGAATACTGCATTCGCGGAAGATGGTGGTTATGTGCACGTGCGCCGGGGCGTCGTGCTTCCCGATCCTATTTATCTGCTCTTCATTTCGACTGCCAGCGATAAGCCGCTCATGTCGCATCCGCGAAATTTGATCGTGATCGAGAATGAAGCTCAGGCCACGATTGTCGAAGACTACGTTTCAATCGGCGAGACTGCCGCGTTCAGCAATACGGCGACCGAACTTATTGCCGGCGAGAACGCAACCGTTTCGCATTACATGATCGAGCGCGAGCACCGCGAGGCTTTTAATATTTCTACGCTGCGAATTCAGCAGGGAAGAAGCGCGAACGTTTCATCGCACTCGGTCCTTCTCGGCGGAGGCCTGGTCCGTAACAACGTGCATCCGGTGCTGGCCGGCGAGGGCGGAGAATGCTTGATCAACGGTCTGTTCATCGGCAACGGCCGCCAGCATCTCGACAATTACATGCAGGTCGAGCACGCCAGCCCGCATTGCGCCAGCCGCCAGTTCTACAACGGCATTCTCGATGACCACGCCCACGGCGTGTTTCACGGCCGCATCATCGTACACAAAGACGCACAGAAGACCGACGCCAAGCAGACCAATCGCAATCTGCTGCTCTCCGACGACTCTCGCATCGACACCAAGCCGCAGCTCGAAATCTACGCCGACGACGTGAAGTGCACGCACGGCGCGACCATCGGCCAGATGGAAGAGAACGCGCTGTTTTATTTGCGCTCCCGCGGAATCGATGAGATCTCGGCGCGCAAGCTGCTGCTTTTGGCTTTCGCCAATGAGTGTCTCGACCGCATGGCCGCCGGTGTCGCGCGCGACCACGTCGAGAAGTTGATCCACGCCCATCTTTTGCAGATTGCTAATTCGGTGAAACCGCTTTCGACGGTTGCGCGAAGTGAAGACCTGGGCAGAAATGTGGAGGAGATCGGGTGAACACTGTCGCAAAAAGTCCCTCGACCGAATCCGTCCGTCCGCGCTCAACCGGAGCCAGTTTGGACGTCGAAAAAATCCGCCGCGACTTTCCGATCCTGGCGCGAGACGTCCGTGGGAAACAACTGATCTATCTCGACAACGCGGCTACATCGCAGAAGCCGCGAGTCGTGATTGACGCCATCACGCGATATTACGAGCAGGAGAACGCCAACATCCATCGCGGCGTGCACTTTCTTTCTGAACTCGCCACGTCAAAGCATGATCGCGCGCGTCAGGCAGTGCGCGGCTTCATCAATGCATCCGATGTAAATGAACTTATTTTTGTTCGTGGTACCACCGAGGCCATCAACCTGGTGGCACAGACTTATGGACGGGGCAACGTAGGCCGCGGTGACGAAGTCCTGATTACCGCCATGGAGCACCACTCCAACATCGTGCCCTGGCAAATGTTGTGCGACGAAAAGGGGGCGAAGCTGCGAGTTGCCCCGATTAACGACGCGGGCGAACTCATTCTCGACGAATTCGCCAAACTTCTGGGCTCTCGCACAAAAATCGCGGCTGTCGCCCATGTTTCAAACGCGCTGGGAACGGTGAATCCCCTGGCCCAGATGATCGAACTGGCACACAAAAAAAATATTCCTGTGCTCGTCGATGGTGCTCAAGCCGTTCCCCATATGAAGGTTGACGTGCAGGCCCTCGACTGCGATTTCTACACGCTCTCCAGCCACAAAATGTTTGGGCCCATGGGCATTGGCGTTTTATACGGCAAGGCCCATCTGCTTGAAGCCATGCCGCCATACCAGGGCGGCGGGGACATGATCAGCTCAGTCACCTTTGAGAAAACTACTTACAACAAATTGCCTTTCAAATTTGAAGCGGGTACTCCAGACGTCGCCGGCGCGATTGGCCTTGGCGCCGCAGTTGAATATCTGAACGAAATTGGAATCGACCACATTACGAAATACGAGCATGAATTATTGGTCTATGCGATTGAGAAACTTTCGGCCATTTCGGGCGTGCGCCTGATCGGTACTGCAAAAGAACGTGCCGGCGTGATCTCTTTCGTTATCGAGAATATTCACCCTCACGACGTGGGAACCATTCTCGATCAGGAAGGCATCGCTATCCGTACCGGCCACCACTGCGCGCAGCCGATCATGCAGCGTTTCGGAATCCCAGCCACCGCCCGCGCGTCGTTTGCTTTTTACAACACCAAAGAAGAAGTAGACGCGCTCGTGAATGGAATTGCAAAAGTCCAGGAGGTCTTCGCCTGATGGCCGACCTTCGCGATCTGTATCAGGAAGTAATCCTGGAGCACAGCAAAGCCCCGCGAAACTTTCACACCCTCGCCGAGTCCAATCAGCAGGCGGAAGGTTTCAATCCACTGTGCGGCGATCATTTCACGGTTTACGTGAATGTGGACGGCAACTCCATTCAGGATATCGGCTTTCAAGGCTCGGGCTGCGCCATCTCGAAAGCGTCCGCGTCGATGATGACGCAAGCCGTGAAAGGCAAGAGCAAGGCCGAAGCAAAGGAATTGTTCGATACGTTTCACAAACTGGTCACCACCGGCGAAGCCAATGGCAATCGAGATGACCTTGGCAAGCTTGCTGTCTTTTCCGGAGTTTCGGAATTTCCAGTTCGCGTAAAATGCGCAACCCTCGCATGGCACACGTTGCAAGCTGCGCTCGAGGGCAAGCAGGAAAAGATTTCCACGGAATAAAACGGAGTAAGCAATGAGTTCGGGAATCCGCGCCAATCTAAGCCGCACCTGCGAGGTCATCGAGATCCCCAGCGGCACTGTAAGCTCGCTTGCGGAAGGCACGCCGGTAAGGATCATGCAATCGCGCGGCGACAGCTATACCGTTTGGACCGATTACGGCCAGATGTACCGAATCGACGGCAAAGATGCGGATGCCATCGGCCAGCAAGCTCCTACAGAAAAGACTCCCGCACCGCAGGACGCTCGCGAGTTTAATGAGCAGATGGTCTGGGACATCTTGAAGACGGTCTATGATCCGGAGATTCCCGTGAACATTGTCGATCTCGGCCTGATTTATTCCTGCGTGATCACGCCCGTCGATGATCAAGGCAAGAAGATTGACATCCAGATGTCGATGACCGCGCCTGGCTGCGGCATGGGCAACGTGCTCAAAGGCGATGTCGAGAACAGGATTTCAAAGCTGCCTTCGGTGAAAGCGGTGAATGTAGAAGTGGTTTTCGATCCGCCCTGGGACATGAGCCGCATGTCCGAAGCCGCCCGGCTGCAGCTCGGATTCTGAACCGCACCCAGCCCCAATCCGCGAGCTTAACGCCACTCCTTTAAAATGAAGCGCATGAAGATGCCCCTCCTTCTTGGACATCGTGGGCTGCGTTCGCGCTCATTTCGAGTTCGAGAGAACACCATAGCTGCCTTCGACCTAGCCCTTCAGCACGGCTGTGACGGGTTCGAATTCGACGTGCGACTCACCGCTGACAGCCGTCCCGTAATCTGCCACGGAGCCAGATTTGCCGGAATCACGATCGCCCGCGCCGCCTGCACGCATCTCAGAGCTTTGCCGGTACTTGAAGATGTTCTCGCTGGTTACGCCAGTCGCGCCTTCCTCGACGTCGAGCTCAAAGTGCCAGGACTCGAGTCTTATGTGCTCGAAGCGATTTCTATATTTCCGCCCCGGCGTGGTTTCGTCGTTTCCTCATTTCTTCCCGGCGTTTTGTCCGACCTCAGGACGCGCAGCCAGTCAGTTCCACTGGGTATCATTTGCGAGACCCGCAAGCAGTTGAACGCCTGGCGGGAACTGCCGGTTGAGTACGTAATCCTGCAAGAGCGGCTGATCACCGCTGCATTAATCGCCGAGGTGCATGCGGCCGGCAGGAAAGTGTTCGGCTGGACTATTAACAAAAAGCCATCGATGATCCGCCTGGCGAACGGCGGAGTTGACGGTATAGTTTCCGATAAGACCGAGTTGCTGGTTCAGACGCTGCGGGCCGGATAGTACGACTGGACTACCGAGAGCACACCTATGAAGCTGCGGGTGTACTACTGATTCTCGGAGCTTGGCGAAAAGCCTTTTTTGACGAATTTACAAATTGCGAACGCCGGGAATCCGTTATCATGGGTATCGGTATCGGGCATGAAAACCAAGCCATATCTTCTCTGGATTCTGGGGGCCGTCTTGGCGGTCGCCGCCGTTGATACCGTTCCCGATCCCCCCGCCGTAAACCCGCACAGCGTCACTGTAGCCTCCCGCTTGTGTGAGTCCGGCAGCGGCGCTTCCGAAGGACGGTTGAACTCTGGTTGGTTCTGTTTTTCGTCTCGTCTTCATGAAACTCGCCTCGCTTTCATATCGTCGTCTGAGCCAAGCCTTCCGCGTGATTGGATTGTTCTTACCGGACAAGCCGCAGATACATCTCCGCCGGCACGCATCTCCAAACAGCTCTAATTTGGTGTGGATCTTTCCCACGCTTTCCGAGACTCTACCGGTTGCTGTTCCCGGTTAGCGTCGCCAGCGTGGAATTTTTACCGCACTCAATCTTAATAATCTTTCAGCTGGATGCAGTGAATTTACGCCGCGCTGAGACCGAGCAATGAAGGGGGAACTGGCATGAGTGGCGAGTGCATGAATCGGCACAAGAATGAACTGGCACAGTTGCGGGAACTGTCGGCGCGAATCGGCTGCGACCCACTCCTTACCCAGGCAAGCACTGGCAATACGTCCATCAAGCTCGACGATGTTCTTTGGATCAAGGCCTCGGGCCGGTGGCTGGCGGATGCCAAAGATCAAGACATACTCGTTCCCTTGGATTTGCGCGAGGTGAAGCAATACATCAGCCGGCAAGTTGATCCCGCTGAAGTTTATGCGTGGGCTTCCATTGAAACCGCCATGCACGCGGTTCTGCCGCATCCCGTTGTTCTCCATGTGCATTCCGTAAATACGATTGCTTGGGCAGTGCGCCGCGATGCCCGGCGCCAGTTGCACCGCCAGCTTGACGGCCTTCGCTGGCAGTGGGTTCCCTACGTGCCCTCGGGCCTTCCCTTGGCGCAGGAAATCGAAAACGCGCTATCGATATCCGCCAATGCGAACGTCCTAGTCCTGGGCAATCACGGCCTCGTAATCGCCGGAGGTAGTTGCGAAGAGGTGACGCAATTGCTTGCCGAGGTAGAGCGGAGATTAGCGATTTGCCCCCGACCGGCAAACGTCGCCGACTACAACGCTCTAGACGGGATGACCGAAGGATCATCATGGGGATTGCCCGAAGACGATGGCATACATGCTCTCGCCATCGACTCCGCCTCCCAGTCGATTCTTTCGGGAGGAATTCTTTTTCCCTGCCAGTCGATATTCTCCAATTCAACTTCGCCGGAAATGTTTCAGGCGGTACCGTGCCCTGTTTCAATTGACCAATGCGAGAGTCTGTACCACACTCGGCCGTTCCTGATGATTGGAGGACGAGGCGTGATCGTTAAAAAAACCATGACTTCTTCTCAGCGGGCAATGATGAGCGGACTCGCGCAAGTCGTGCAACGAATCAATTCCTCAGCGCCAATTCACTATCTCTCCGACGAGGAGGTGGAGTACAGCGCTCGCACGATTACCTCCAGATATTTGGAAAAAGCAAACGCCGACTCCGCGCAGATGGATACTTCTGTGGCCTAGTTTGATTGCCAGTTGCGAATTGCGGACGGCAGTGGCTATGCTTTGTTGTCGAAAGCCAGGCAGGGAAAATGACATTCAAAGATAAAGTCGCGCTAATAGCCGGGGGCACTGGCGGATTGGGACGTGCGGTGAGTCAGGCCTTTCTTGAACAGGGCGCGACGGTAATCGTCACATATCGAAAAAAGCAGGAATTCGTCGACTTAAAGAAGATAGCCGGTGCGGGTGTTTCCAATCTGGTTGGATCTGAAATCGATGTTACCGATCAAGCAGCGGTGGAAAAACTCATCTCAACCATTGTCAAAGAGAATGACCGCGTAGATTTTCTGGTCAATGCCGTTGGCGCTTATGCGGGCGGGATAAAGCTCTGGGATACGGATCCCGGCGTTCTCGATCAGCAGCTTAAGCTGAATCTGATTTCTGGGTATGTTTTGTGCCGCGCGATCGTGCCGCTCATGCTCAAGCAGCGAAGCGGTGCAATCGTCAGCGTAGCCTCTAAAGCTGCAGTGGACCATGCCGCCGGGGCTGCTGCCTACGCTGCATCCAAAGCTGCCGCGGTGGCGATGATGGATTCGCTGGCCGCGGATCTGAAGGGAACCGGTGTGCGCGTGAATTCCATTTTGCCCAGCATCATCGACACCCCAGCCAACCGAAAAGCCATGCCTGGCGCGGAGTTTGCCAAATGGCCGAAACCGGAAGAAATCGCGCAGGTTACTTTATTCCTGTGTAGTGATGAGGCCCGCGTGATTCATGGCGCAGCTATTCCGGTTTATGGCGATAGCTGACGGTACTCAGCCGCCTAACTTCGGCGAAGGATGTTCTCCAGGCACCGCAAGGAATGTAGCGCGTCCTGCAGGGCAGTCGCCTCTACGTACTCGCCTTTGTCGCCGCGTTGCCATTCTTCCATGCGCTCAACAATAGCAGCTCTTGCCACCGCGATTCGTTCCGTCACTTTGGCATCGTCCATTTCGAGCAGGGCGGCGTATTGAGACTATCGACCGAGCCGACGGCCCTTTAAACAAAACCCTCGAGACCATGCGCCGTCACCTGCTGCTCCGAATTTTCCAGATTACCTGCCGCAACATGCCGAGCCCCACCGGGAGATCTTGCGAGGAAATGTTTAATCGGCGCACCAGGCGGCGAAGCTTTTCCTCGGTGAGAGCCGATGGAACCGACTTCAGATAGCCGCTGAGTGCAAGCGCTTCAAAGAGTGCGATGGTCAATCGCTCCACTTCCGCGGAAGAAGCAGCCGCAGTCGTTGCCGCTCTTATCGGGACCTTGAATGGCCGGACCAGCTCATAGAGGCATATCGCAACTGCTTGGCCCAAGTTCATCGATGGCTGCCTTGCCAGCGTGGGAATACGCATCAGCCAGTGGCAATAGCTGAGGGCGTGATTCGAAAGGCCCCGCTTCTCAGAGCCGAACAATATGGCGACACTGCCGGAGCGCGTCGCCTTGCGGATCAGCAGCGCGCCCTCGGCCAACGGATACAACTCTGATCAACTTTTCGATCTCGACCCGTTGTGGTCCCCACCACGAGCGAACATCCTGCCACGGCTTCGGCCACGCTGTCGTATTGTTTGGCGGTTTTGAGCAATCCCGACGAGCCGACTGCTGATTTAGCTTCACGGAACGCTAACTGGTAGGGGTTTACCACCCGCAAATCTTTGAACCCGAAATTCCCCGTGGCTCTCGCGGCGGCGCCGATATTAAGAGGATTGCGGGTTTCAACCAGGACAATTGCGAGGCGGCTTGCGACCTGATCACCAGTCATGGCTAATGGTTTGGTTGCCCCCCAGGGATTCGAACCCCGATAAGCAGATCCAGAATCTGCTGTCCTGCCGTTGAACGAGGGGGCACCATGGTGAAAAATCAGGCGGCTTTCTGATTTTAGGGGGGACGGGATGAAAGGGTCAACTTTCTGCAAGGGTTATATCTCTCGATAGCAAATCAGGCGGCCTGACCCCGGGGATCACAATAAAAGTGATACGGGCAGGGAAGCATGGGCAAGCCGCCGCAAAGTCCCAAATCATGATGGAAAAAACGGGTACAAGCAAGAGTGGGTGCAGGGAGAAGTCCTAAGTGTGGACATCTTTGTAAGAAGCGAGTTCATCGAACGCAACGATCTCAGTCAACTCTGCAGGTTACGCCATAAGAGATCTGCTCAATGCTGGTGACTATCGATGAATTCAAAAACCTAATACGAGGGACACACAAGATGAAGATGAAAGCTCTGATCACAACCTCACTGCTGGCGGCGTTATTTCTCGCCGCGGGCTGCACTCAAACCAACCGCAAGTCGGAAGCGGACGCGGTGAAACAGGCGCTCGAACAAGCTGATCTGAAGGACGTCACAGTGTCAGATGATGTCGACAAGAACACGGTAACTCTGGGCGGAACGCTGCACTCTAACGACGCCAAAGGACGCGCGGGCGACATCGCAAAGCAGGCTGCGCCAGATCGCACCATTGCGAACGAGATCAGCGTGCAGCCGGTGGGCGATGAGTCACAGGCAAGGTCAGTCGCCTCAAACCTGGACGATGGGATTGAGAGCAACTATAAGGCGGAACTGATTTCGAAGCGGCTGGATAAGCAATCCATTCACTACAAGGCGAAAAATGGCGTGCTGACCCTGACCGGCAGCGTACAAGCTGCACAGCAGAAGTCGCAGGCGGAACTGCTGGCCTCGAAGGTGCCTAATGTCCAGCAAGTCGTCGATCAGATTGAAGTGAAGCGGTAAGGCGTTTCAGGAATAGGCTGGATTGTGGCCCACTCAAGCCGCTTTTGCTTGAGTGGGGATCCCGGCCGCAAAAAAACTAAGGCCGCCTTTCGGCGGCCCGTTATATTGAGAACTGAGAACCGAAAACTGAATTTAATCTCCCGCCACCGGCTCTGCCACTTCTGGCTTCGTCTCCGGAGCATGACCATTGCCGTTAGATTTCCCCAGCGCGCCTAGTGGGATGAATCCGTTCTCCGCGACCACGGGTTTTTCCTTCAGCACGACTTCGCGATACAGCGACGCCATCCGAGCGTTGTAGGCCGGATCAGCCTTCTGCTTGGCATCGCGCGCCCGCATTTTTTCTTCGCGTGCGTTTTTGGCAATGCCCAGCTTGTCGAGATCGCGCTGCTCTTCCTGCGTAACGATTCCTTCCCGCAGATAGAGCGAGTGCTCGTTCGACTCCATGCCTACGCTCTTGCCGCCAGCAAAAATCTCGTGCCGTCCATGCTCGTCGTACCACTTGGTGAGCGTGGCCGTCATGTGCATCTTCTCGATAATGTTCCGCCACCCCACGCCGGTGTTGTAGGCGCAGAATGAAATCTCGCCTTCCTGCGTGGCATACGGAATGATGCACTGCTCTGTGCGCCGGAAATCATAATTGAACAGATCTTGGAACCACATGCCGGCGATGAACAGGAAGTTCCAGCGATCGTTACGCCGCTTCATCACGTCGTCAATGCTGCGGTCCGGTCCGACTTTGCCGTAGTTCTTGCCGGTCGCGTTGAAGTTCTTATCGAACTTCTTCAGCAGATCCATCAGCTTGAAATGCTTCGGCGAGTGGAACGGGTCGTAGTTCTTCATCAAGCAAAGCGCCATTCCGACGATGGTCAAAAACTTTCCGCGCGATGCGTCGTTGACCTTGGCAATGTCTTTCGCCAACTGGTCGCCCTTCAGGAACGCCGTCACCGGAACCGCTTCCTTGGTTTCCTTGTCGATCATCACCGCCATGCCGGTCCCACAATTCGGGTGACAACCGCAGGAGAGCTGGCCCCAGTCGTTGTTCTTGTCTTCCACGTGCATCAGGTCGGCCCAGTCGCTGAAGGTGGACATGAACGAAATCGGGAACCAGTCGCGGGCAGGTTCGCCCAGGCCGGTCTGACCTTTTACGTCATGTGCGAGGTGCGAGAGCGTGTAGCGCTGCGCTTTGCGGCGATCGTCGGTGATGGCTTCGTCGCGGCCGGTGAAGCTGACCGGCTGGAATGACAGGAAACCAATCTTCTTAGGATTGTCGAGCGCGAACTGAATGATACGTCCGACCTGCTCGTTGTTGATGCCGTTGACAATCGTCACCACCGGCACAATTTCCACGCCGGCGCGATGCAAGTTGTCGATGGCCTTCAACTTCACGTCAAACAGGTTGCCGACTTTGCGGTGCGCATTGGCAGCGTTGCCGATGCCGTCAAACTGCAGGTACGCGTAACGCATTCCGGCTTCTGCGGCCTGTTGCGCGAACTCAAAACTCTTGGCGAATTCAATTCCGTTGGTTGCCGCCTGGACCGAGTTGTATCCAACCTTGCGGGCGTAACGGACCGCGTCCAGGAAATAAGGCGACAGTGTCGGCTCGCCACCGGAGAACTGAACGCTCATCTGACGCCGCGGCTTGATGGTGATGGCGTTGTCGAGCATGGTCTTGATTTCTTCCCACGTCAGCTCGTGAACGAAGCCAACCTGGTTCGCGTCCATAAAGCACGGGTCGCACATCATATTGCAGCGGTTGGTGAGGTCGATGGTGAGCACCGAGCCGCGTCCGTACTTCACCGTGGACGAGCCGTGCTTGTGCAGCTTTTCGTCATTGTGGGCCAGGATGTCGCGGCCCGGGAATACGTCTTCCAAGTGCTTCGAGAACTCGGTATCGATCGACATCACGTCTTCAAAGCGCCCGTGCTTCGGGCACTCTTTGACCATCAGGATCTTGCCGTCCTGCTCAATGATGGTGGCCTTGATCTCGCCGACCTTCTCGTTCATCAGCACTTCATAAGGAAGGTGGCCGTCAAGGATCTGCTGGCGGATTTCGGGCACGCACTTGGGGCAGAGCGAATCGGTGGCGCGCGGCCATCCGAGCGGCGGCTTCGACTTCTGGTAGGACTTGAGCAACGGCTTGTCCGACCATTTCGGCGTCGGTGACGGGTTGGGCTTGATCCGGTTCATGCGATCGAATACCAACCATGCTCCCTTGGCGCCAATCGTGACTGCCTTCTCTACGTACTTAATAGGCTTGTGCATTTGTGCAATGCCCTTTCGCGAAACAAGAATTTGAACTGCGTCGTCGGTCATTCGTCTTTAGTCCTTGGCCAAATCCAGAACTGGAGGCCTTGGATTTTGCCAAAGACCGACGACCAAAGGCCAACGGCATTAATGGTTTTCAGTACTTCTATCCTATTGAGCTACTGCGGATAAGGCACGGTTAAGACAATAAAAGGGGAAAAATCGGGGTTGAGCGGGTAAAACTCGCAGTGGACGGAGCTAAGTTATTGATGGGATTAGGGTAGTCATTTGTCCTGTCTTTGCTGAGCGCAGGATATTGCGCATTTGCAGCCGATTTTCTTCTTCATCGAATGCGAAGCAGTGTGGGTTTGGCGGACACCTGGGATTCCGGCCCAATATTAAATGAGCACGCTCAGTCTCAAATTCAGTTAATCCAATGTCTAACGGTGGTTCACGATGCTATCTGATAGCTGAATAGCCAATTTGTATATTTCTCGCGGCAACGTTCACAGCAGAAGTGCACCGCTAGCGGGTGTACGGCCTGCGTTTCGCTCCACGAGGGAAGGATGGTGATTTCGCGGCGTTCCGTCTGCGCTCCTTGACTTTCTGCCGCGAGCCCTAGAATCCAGCCTTGGCTGTGTTTTTTTCGTTTGTGGCAGGTATCGCAAAAATATTCCAACATGCCAAACCTCCGCGAAAAGTTTAGATGGCAACTTGATGGGACTGGATGCAGCAGGAAAGGTGTGCTGCCGGTTTTTCCCCGAAAAGGTGAGTAGCTGGCCGCGACGCTCAAATTGACCGGGTTATTTCTTCCCAGGTAAAAAAGGTTGCGCCCTGAGCCTTCGACCTTTTGCGGGGCAACGACTTCCACCTTGCCATTGGGCGCGACCCGGCATAATTCTTCTATGATGGAACGAGCCATCTCGCTCAGGTCGATCTTCTCCGCGTGCATGAGGCTGAACTGCCTCGTTGGTCGTTCGGCTTTCGTCCTTGGCCAAAATCCTAGCTTCGCAGCATTGGATTTTTACAAGGGCCGACGACCAAAGGCCAACGAGTCGGGGCTCGGGATGAACAACTCCGGACGCGTGCCCAAGGGAGACTAAGACTTACGACAAAATCGCGCCGAGGTAAATGATAAAGAGGTGACCATCCTTGGGGATTTTCATCAACCGCAAGTTGAGCACCGGAACTGCATAGAAACGCGCAGTCGAACGATTTTTGCCATCGGTCAGCGACGTGACAAACCGCTTCCAGTCAATTAAACTCCGAGTTCAAAGCCGTTACCCACCCGAGCCGGGATGGCGGAACTGGCAGACGCAGCGGACTCAAAATCCGCCGACCTTCGGGTCTTGGGGGTTCAACTCCCCCTCCCGGCACCAATATTCCAAAACAGTTGAGCGAGTCTCCTCAAATTCTTGGTTGCACCTTTGAGGGCGCAATGTGCACAAACTGTGGGTTTGACACGGGCGACCTCAGGCAAAATTATCTCTTCCTGATATCATGAACCCGCGGAAGTCTCTGATGAATTCTGTGGATTTTGGCGCTAACGAATCCTTGGGCAAGGCGCCACGCGTTTCTCTCGCCATTCCTGTTTACAACGAAGAGGCAATCGTACCGGAACTACTTCAACGCACTTCTCGCATCTTGAATCAGATACCCGGCGGCCCGCATGAAATCGTTTTAGTTGACGATGGGAGTTCGGATGGGACGGCGAGATTGCTGGAAAGGGCAGCTCGCGAGGATGCACGTTTGGTTCTAATCGTTCTCTCGCGGAATTTCGGACATCAGACCGCTTTAGCCGCAGCCCTGGATCATGTGTCAGGCGATGTCGCCGTGCTTATGGATGGAGACTTGCAAGATCCGCCCGAAGCCATTCCCTTATTCTTGGAGTCTTACGGACAGGGATTTGATGTGGTCTATGCACGGCGGTTACATCGAAAGGAAGCATGGTGGTTACGTGGGTGCTACTGGATTTTTTATCGCCTGATAGCAGCGCTTTCACCAGTCCAATTGCCGCTGGATGCCGGCGATTTTGGACTGCTGTCGCGACGGGTGATCGATCAAATCCGCAGAATGCCGGAACAGCATAGGTATCTCCGCGGCCTCAGAAGTTGGATTGGATTCAAGCAAATTGGAATATCGGTTGAGCGATCAGCCCGTCCTGCCGGGCGAAGCAAATATAGTGCTCTGAAGCTCCTCAAGCTGGCATCGGATGGTATCTTTGCCTTTTCGATCGTCCCGTTGCGAGCTGCCTCGATTCTGGGTTCGATAGCGATTGGCTTCTCGGGATGTTACTCGTTGTACTCGCTTTACGCTAAATTCTGGAGGCATTCTCCTCAGGGATTCACGGCTATTATTTTGGTAATCACATTCCTTTCCGGCGTCAATTTGTTCTTCCTGGGAATCATCGGAGAATATGTCGGAAGAATCTATGAGGAAACTAAAGCACGCCCTCATTACATTATCGACAAAGTTGTGAGTAAGCTGGGCGCGCGAGGCAACGTGCATAGTGAACAGGCAACCCATGATGCAGCTTGGCATAGCAATTCGTCCGCGCACCTCCCCTCCAGGTAAGAGAACCCATTGGATCCCAAGTACGCTGAACAGTATCGCGAGCTTTTTGAAAAGCATTGGTGGTGGCGCGCTCGCACCGAGCTCATTGTTGAAACTTTGCAACGCCTGCAAGCTTTGCGTGGATGGAAATACATCCTGGATGTTGGTTGCGGGGATGGCTTATTCTTCCCCCGACTTCGACAATTCGGTACGGTGGAGGGAATCGAGCCCGCCTCTAGACCGGTGAACAGCAGAAATACCGAGAACAATTACATTTACACTTGTCCATTCGACCAAGACTTCTGCCCTCCGCATAAATACTCGCTTATCTTGATGTTAGACGTGCTCGAGCACTTAGCGGATCCGATTGGCGCTCTTCGCCACGCCAGTAAATTACTTGAGCCAAATGGGACGTTGCTGATTACGGTGCCGGCATTCATGAGTTTATGGACGAACCACGATGTTCTCAATCACCATTTCACGCGTTATACACACGCTAGCCTTCGCCAGTTAACCGCGAGCGCTGGGCTTCGTATCACCGAAGCGCGTTACTTTTTTCACTGGATGTATATAGCGAAAATCATCGTGCACGCGTTCGAGAATTTCTTTCATCCTGAAGCCAAATTGCCTCTTGTGCCGCGTGCTGGAATCAACCAATTTTTGTACAGAGTCTCGCGAGCGGAACAAAAACTGTTCGGTAAAGTGCCAGTTCCATTCGGTAGTTCACTGATTGCAATAGTCGAACGTCAGTAGGTTTGCTGAGCCCGCGAATTATTTTGCAGAAAAGCTTGAGCGCACGATCCCGGTAAGACATCGAGCTCAAAGCCGGCCGGTAGTTGTGTGGATGCGCGCTTATAGGTACTGAACAGATACTGTGCCAGCCGGGGATTGGTTGCAGCAATCCTCAGCCATTCATGACCATCAAACATTGCATCTCTATTGATCAATAGCAAGGATGTTTTGTTTTGGACAAGCGCATCAATTTCCTGCTGTTGTATGCGATCATTTCGCGGCCAGAAGAAGTCAGTATCCCAAGTTGGAGAGACTGTCCTTAGAAATGCGTACATACCCGGGTAAAAGGGGGCCTCAAAGAAGCTTCCCTGGACGGCTTCGCATGAGTGAAAAATATCCTCGACGGTCCGCATAACGTTGGCTTGTTGCACCGGCACCTCGAATTTCCTACCGCCAAGATCGATTTGAGTAAGAGATTGCGGAGCGCGAACCCTCGCACGCAGATGTTGAACCAAAGGTTCCATGGGAAGCCAACAAGCAAGTACCAGGCAGCATAAGGCTGACGAGGACGCAACCGACCAGCGCCATCTCCCCTGAACCCAAAGAAAATAGGAAAAAACGCCAGCCGCGACAACAAACGGAACCACTCCTTGTGCGATATGAGGAAAATCCGCTTGGTGGAAAGCATGATGCAGATATGGAATGCCAGTGAGCGAAGCCGCGAGCGTTAAGGTGTGTTTCCCCTGACTCCGTTTTCGTAAACCATTCCAAATGAAGAAAACATAGGTCAGTGGAACCACAACACACAACCAGGAAACCGCCCTCCATTGCGCCAAATCCAGCCCATGTAGCGCGCGTGCATGTGAGGTCCAGGGAAATGGTATTGGCACGCTCCAAGACCAATTACGTGTCATGACCACAGAATGCCAGAAAGCCGAGGCGAACCCATGCACAGTAAAGGCCATCAGCAGCATCGGCGAATATCCCACAATAATTCCGCCCACCAACCAGGAGAAAACACGGACCACACTCAACCGAATTCCGGACGTTCTCAATAAAACAAATGTAAGTAGCGCAGCAACACCAAAATATAACCCCGAGTTCTTACCGATAAATGCGGCTAGGCCGCCCGTAATTCCATATAGAAACCAACGCTTGAAATTCTCCGGATTGGCAAGAACATAAGCGATGCCTGCGGTGGAAACCAATGATAACGATTGCTCGTAGACTTTGTGGCGCGGGAACCCAAGCACAATCGCAAGCAGGGCAATAATGCCGATTCGCCACGCCCTCTTCACGCCAACCGCAGCCATGGCCACATACATAACCAATAACCCGAAGATGCCGAACAGATAATTCGCGAGAAGCTGCTCGAAAAAGCCATCTCTGCCCAGAATTTTGAAAATCGCTGCCGACCAGTAATATCGGCCCGGGTCATAGCTGAAGACATCTCGAATCGGCACTTGACCCATGGTGACACGCTGGCTGATGTACCACAGCCAGCCCTCATCACCCCAATTAAATCCGTAACGCCACTGAATGAAGAAGACGAAAGTAGCAGCGGTCGCGCTGAGCATTGCGGCTTCGAAGTAAAAATGGTACCGACACAGCGGGGTGCGAACGCTAAAGTCAGTCATTGCATAATCTTAATATGTGGGTGAGGGACCATTTTGGGTTGGTAATCGCCCACGCCGTGAATAGAATTTCACTTAGCCCGGGTATGCACGATGATGCGCACCATTGTTAGCGCTTTCCAGAAGGCGGCGCACATCCTCCGGAAGAATTAGAACACGCTGATACTCGCCGCCTTTGGCGAGCCCCATTGAAATCCGTTCATTGCGGTACTGCATTGGACTTCGCTCGTGGACGCGCAGGCTGGCATGGATTTCGCGAACACCGGTTGCCTCGATAATGTGGCGCACATTAGATCGAGTAATTCCACTACCAACCATAAGCGCTATACGCCGGTCCGCAACTTTGACCAATTGCGCGATCTTGCCAATCCCGTCTTCCGCTTTTTGCTCGCCGCCCGAAGTCAGCACGCGATCGGCGCCAGCTTTGATGACGCCTTCCAGCGACTGGCTCAAGTCGCGTGACATATCGAAGGCGCGATGAAATGTGGTCTTCAGCGGACGTGCCATCTCAACCAGGCAGCGCGTTCTTGTCACGTCGACGTCGCCATCTTCCTGAAGGACTCCTAACACGATTCCATTGGCGCCGAGTTGTTTGGCCATGAGGACATCTTTTTCCATGGCCTCGAATTCTTCAGGGGTGTAACAGAAATCGCCGCCTCGCGGACGAATCATGACATACAGGTCGATGGCCAGCTTGCGCCGAACCGTCGATATCAATCCAGCGCTGGGAGTGACGCCGCCTTCAAGAAGATCGCTGCACAACTCCACTCGATGTGCCCCGCCGGATTGCGCGGCAAGCGCAGACTCGACTGAGTCGGCGCAGATTTCCAGAATGACTGGTTCGTTCATCAGGTTTGACTGGTATACCACGTGGAGTTATTTGCTTCAGCAGCGAAGAGGCGATAATCCGGTAACACTATAGCCCTTGCTTGGCCGTTCGATATCCGATCGTCGACGGAATAGTTAACTCAGATCTCAGGCGAGGGAAGATACTCGTAGTGTGCCCCGCGAATTCGCCAGCTGGCCCCAGCTACTGGGAACGCCCAAACGCTAGGGCCATGGCTTAATGCGCAAAGTCGGGTTGTACAATGCTGTGAACCGAGCATCAGTAAGCAGGTTCAAGCCCATTTATTCCACAGGGCCTAGAAATAGATCTTCGCGCCCAGTTGGATAACCCGAAATCCGCCAACCCCAGAGTATGTATCCGAGTACGTCCCCCAGTTGGAGTTCTTGGTTACCGTCAGCGGATCAGTGGGGCTCGCATAAGCCCAAGGTCCGGTCCAATTTGCGCCGTAATTCTTGTCGAAGAAGTTGGGATGATTGAATGCGTTATAGGCCTCTAGTCGAAGCTGGATATAACGCTCTTCACTGTTGCCGAAGGGAATGTTCTTGAATAATGAGAGATCCCAGTTTTGCATTCCGCCTTTTTGGAATGCGTCTCGCGTTCCGCGGTTCGGAGGGCCTATTTTGGGGATCAGGGGATTTCCGCTGTTGTCAACGTTGTAGTAAAAGGGAATAGCCCCATACTGATCTGAGCCGGTGACGCTTCCCGGCGGAAATGAGAAACCATTGTTGAGGTCAACCGGCGGGCCGCTCTCGAACTGCGTAATCCCGCTCAGTTGATAATTATCAGTGATGTAGGAAAGCCACTTGGGGCCTCCAAAGTGTTTGGTCGGACTGGGGATGTCGTAAACGTAATTGGCGGCAAACACGTGGGTGCGGTCCCATTCTGCTCTGCGGTAATCGAGAAGCGGGTTGAAGGTGTCCTGCGTATCCTGATCGGTATTTGCGGTCGCCAATGACTTCGAATAGGTATAAACCGCACCGAAAGTGAAGCCTTTGCTGAAGCGCCGCTGTAACGAAACCTGCAACGAATTGTAATTCGATGTGCCGTTGAATTCGAGATAGGGAATCTGGCCGTAACCTTTAAATGGCACCAGCGGCGCACTGGTGAATGCCGCGGTACCCAAAGCGCACCAGCCGTTAAAGTTATATCCGGCTGCTGCATATTGGGGCTGCAGACCCGGCTGGACGGCCGGTATCGGGCCACCGTTCCAAAGCGAGCAGTTCGGATCTTGTGCCGCGCGACTAAACAAAGTGCCGTACGGTTCGGCATTGATGTCCCGCGATGTTACGAGATGACGAGACATGGTGCCGACGTAAGCAACGTCTAGAGTTGTGCCGCGAGCAAGTTCGTGCTGAATTCCGAGGCTGAAGCTGTAAACCGTAGGTACCTGGCCACGTTTGTCCGCGCCGAGAATATTCCCGAGCACCCCGGTTCCGAAGGAGCCCTGCTGACTCGGAAGAGTAGATACATTTCCGGCTCCCACTGATGCTGTCTCAACCACGGCGGGATTGTTGAACACCGTGTTGAAGATTAAATTGCCCTGGACGCGGTCGTGCATCATGCCTGCGCCACCGCGGAGAATTGTTCTGTGGTTATTGAACAGATCGTAAGCAAAACCGAATCGTGGTTCCGGCATGATGCCGCGGCTGTCCCAACCGCCGGCGGGAATTTGATGGCTTGCGGCAAACTTCTCGCCATTCAGTGGGTTTCCTCCGTCCGCGGGAATAATATTGCCGCTGGGATCGATGGTCACCGCTTTCGCTTGGCTGTACGCAAACGGATCGAACAGCGCGACTTGATTTTTGGCGTCGTATTGCGGCGGAATCCATGCGAAGCGCATGCCGTAGTCAAGTGTCAAGCGGGGTGTGATCTTCCAGGTATCCTGCACGTAGAACTCGAGCTGGTTGTAGCGGAACTCGCCCAGCGGCCGCGCGGTCGATTGGGAAAAGTTGTCAAAATTTCCTACCAAAGTGCTGGCAAAAGGATCCCCCAGGTTGCAAGTGCCCGTGCCCCCTGGGCAAGTGCCGCCGCCAGTCGGAGACGTACTAAAGTTAAATTGACCATTGATATTTCCCCAAGCGATCTGGTCTTTTCGATTGCGCTGATAGAACAAGCCGGTCTTTATGGTGTGCCGCCCGCGAACCCAAGTGAGGTTGTCGTTCACATTGATGGTGGTATTCGCCTGGTGCCAGGGGGTGCCACCCAAGTAACTCCCGGGCAAGTTCACGTTAGCGCCGTTAAAGCTGAAGCCAATATCCGGCACGGACTGATCTTGGCCTACCGGAAAAAGTAGTGGCAGGGTAACTCCATTGGTCCCACGGGAAATATTGCCGTTGGTCCCATCTACGAACGAGAAGGTATGACTAGGGCCTATTGAGAACTCATTCAGGACATTCTGGGTTATCGTACTCACCAGGTTCGCTGAGAAGTTCCAACCGGGGTGCTTTTGCGTGCAGCCGCCCGGGAAGTTGATCGGAGTGTCGCACGAAATCACTCCAAAAGGTCCCCCGTTACCTGTGAAGGGTGAGGAATCGTTCTCAGAGTTATGGATCCAGCGTCCGTATAAGCGGTTCCTGGAGTTCACCTGAAAGTCAACCCGAAGAATGTCTTCACGACGCGGAGCATTGCCCGAAAGCGCCTCAGAAAAATTGTAATTCTGGCCATTAACTCCGAAACCGCTCACATTGGGCAGTGGGAAGAGACTTAGAATTTTCTGCATCTGCGGATTGATCGCTGATGGAGCGATCACATTGTTGGTAATCCCTGGCCCTGAGATTTCCACCGGCGTAGGTGGTGATGTGGGGGTGGGACCGGGAACGATCGATTGCGAAAAATCTCCCTTCCGCTCCAATGCGGTCGGAGTATAGAACTGTGTAGTCCCGCCAATCGGAATGAGCTGGCGATAGAATTCCTCGCTCCAGAATACAAAGAGCTTATCCTTTTTGATGGGCCCGCCGATTTGGTAGCCGATGTAGTTGTAGCGGTACAGCGGGGGTGTGTTCGGATTACCCCCCGATAACTCATCTTTTTTGTTAAACCATTCGTTAGCGTTCAGACCCTCGTTGCGATGAAAAAAGCGTGCATCGCCGTGCCACTGGTTGGTGCCGCCCTTGGTTGTGATGGCGATTTGACCACCGGCTGCCTTGCCGAATTCCGCCTGATAGTTGGAAGTGAGGACTTTTACTTCATCAATCGCATCAGGATTTATGGTGACGTGAGTCCCGCCGTTGTCGCCCGTATCAACGTTCGAGGCGCCGTCGATTGTGTACTCATGTTCGTTGGCTCGCGTGCCGTTAATGTTCATGGCATTCAGGCCACCAGTTCCCGATCTGGAGCCGTCAAAACTGCTGGTTACCCCCGGAACAAGCTTCATGTAATCGAGAACGTTACGTCCATTGATAGCGACCTCATTGAGCTGCTTATTGCTGATCAGATCGGAACGCTCGCCAGAATTGGACTGCAACTGGAGCTGTCCCGCATCGGCGGTGACATTCACAGTTTCCGTGGTGGCCCCGACTTGCAGGACAAAATCGCCGGCATTGAGTTTATCGGCGGCGCTTAAGACGACTTGGCGGGACTCGAGTTTTTTGAAACCTTGAACTTCAACGTCAATTGAATAAGTGGCCGGTGGAAGGTTGGGGACAACGAATTCTCCGGACGGTGACGATGTGGTCACCCGGGTTATTCCGATCTGGGTCCCTCGAACCGTCACTGCCGCATTTGGAACGACCGCGCCAGTATTGTCCTTAACCGTTCCGTAGATGGTGCCCGACGTGACCTGTGCGAATAGTGAAACTCCGCCCAAGCAGACAACTGCGACGACAACTCGAAACAACATGCGCGTGCTTTTATTATCAAAAATGTGACCCATAAGATTGCCCCTCGTTCTTCGAAGAATTGGTAACCGCGGATAAGTTTTTGAGAAGCAGACGAGGCCTCTCAAACGGCTCATACCGGCTTCGCGAAAAAATCGCGCGTCAGCATCTTGTCGAACCTGGAACATACCAAGACGCCTTTACTAGAAAACAACTGACAAACCTTGTCAACACTGTACTTTCGTATAGCTGGCGACCGGCAAGAACTAATCGAGCGAGATAATTCCTCGGCGCAGGGCGACGGTGGCGGCTTGCGTGCGGTCTTTCACGTGGAGCTTTTCGAGCACGTGGCTGACGTGCAGTTTGACGGTTACTTCGGCAATGCTGAGCGCGCCGGCGATTTCTTTGTTGCCGAATCCTTTTGCGACCAGGCGCAGCACGTCAATTTCTCGTGTGCTCAGTGACCGGTGCGATTGGCGCTCGGCAAGTTGCGATGCCACAACTGGATCCAGATATCGGCCACCGCCGTGAACTTCGCGCACTGCTCGGAGAAGTTCTTCGCGGACGATGCTCTTGACCACGTATCCGCGCGCGCCTGCCTGCATCGCTCGATAAATTTCTTCTTCGCCCGAGTGGGTTGAAACCATCAGAATACAGGCGTCGGGAAATTCGCGAATCAACGCCGCAGTGCAATCGGTGCCGCTCATTCCGGGAAGCCGAAGATCCATCATCACCAGGCTGGGATGATGAGTTCGGTAAGCTTCGAGCGCGGCCTCGCCACTACCGGCTTCAGCCACTACCTCGATGTCCGGCTCAACATTCAGGGAAGACGAGAGACCCATCCGCACCATGAAGTGGTCATCAACCACCAGAATACGTATTGGTTTTGAGTTCGACATGCTTCGCGTCGGGTGCATCCACAGGGACCCGCAGAAAAATGTTGGTGCCGCGTCCGGGTTCACTTTGGATGTTCAAGTGGCTGCCCATGGAGTGCGCGCGTTCACGCATGTCCAGAAGTCCGAAATGACCGGTGGGAGCAGACTGGCTCGGCAGCGAACCCGCAACCATCATCGATCACATTCAGGCAAACAGCTGCGGGTGTGTACAGCAACTCGATGTTCACGTGGTGCGCGTGCCCGTGCTTGACGGCGTTGGCTACGGCTTCCTGAGCAATGCGCAACAGATTCATTTCTTTCTGACCCGGCAGTCGCACAGGAGTGCCCTTGATGGTGACGTTCACCTTCGCATGATCGCCCGACGCCAGAGGCTCAAGAATTTGCGATATCGCGGACACCAGATCGCCATGTTCGAGCAACTGGCACCGCAGGTCCCACACCGAGCGGCGCGCCTCGATCATGCTGTGGCGGCTCATGTCGCGGGCCGTATCGAGCGCCTGTTTTGCGACACGCGGAGCCTGCTGAAAACAGTCCGTAGCCAGGTCCAATTGCATAGTTATACCGGCAAGTTCCTGTTCCAGCGTGTCATGCAATTCCCGCGCAATACGGTTGCGCTCTTCAAGCACCGCGCTGTGTTTTAATTTTTGCCGGGTGATGAACATTTGTTCGCGCAATCGTCGACCAAGCAGAACCACCCAGGCTGTCACCACCAACAGGATGCTCACCGTAATCGCCAGCAGCCACATCGTGTGACGCAAATTCCACCACGAGGGAGCGCGCAACACGATCATGTCTTGCGGGGAACGCAACAAAATCCCCAAAGACTCTGGAATCCGCCACAGTCCTCCGCTGCGAACCAGGCATATGCCGGTGATCCGCACTATGCTGTTCAACGGGATGGTGGCGTCTGTGCTAAAACCTGGCGGCATCGTCGCATCAAAAACTACCTCGCCATTTTGCAGCATCAGTCGAATGCCATCGGGTTGCGTTTGCCGGCTCAGCAATTTCGCATCGGTCGTCACTAATACGCTATCGAATTGTTCCCAGGGTTTCTCCAAATCCAGTCTTACTGGATCGGGTTCGTTCCCGTGACGCAGGCGATGGAAGACCGCGTTTTCGAGGACTGGCGTGGTACCGCCCATTGCAGGGAAGCCCAGCACGTCCACAAGATCGCCGACCGCCAGCTGAGTAGCTTGCGATGTCAGCACGTGAAGACCTTTGCCCTGGATCTGTAGAAACAGGTCGCTTCCCGGATGTTGGTATTCGACGACGCCGCGTATTCTCACCCGATGGTGGGCTTCCATTCCGGGCGAGAAGCGCAACAAGGCGGATAGAGGGACCTCTTTGGCTGGCGCTTCGATTCGTATGAAACTCAAACGTGGGACGTAGAACAGAATGCCGGTCAGTTGGCGGTCTGCGTTAGAGAGGCTGCCGCACACCCCCTCGATCAAGACTTCGCTGTCGACCCACGACGAGAAATTCTGTTCGCGATCAATCGGGACGCGGACGTTGAATTCCCCGCCTTCGGAGGCAACCCGCAATGCGAGTGCCGGTTCATGCCACGATGTCCGGTCAATCTCCACCGATCTCACAATTCCCCGCACCTGCACCCACTGACTGTCTTGTTGTCCATTTTCTAACTGCGAAAATGGAAATAGCGGCGCTTTCGGCAGCGCACGATGGCCAATAACACGCAACGTTGTTTCGCGGATTACGGGAGCGAATTTGCCCGGCCCAGTCACTCCTTCGATTTCGGCAAATTCGCCGAGCACGTGTGTATATTTCTGCGAAACATTTCCTTCTACGAAAATCCCTGCGGTTTCGTCCTGAACAAAAAAGTCTGGCGCGGGAGCGTCCATCGTGACCACGCCTCGAATGCGTACTGGATACCCCAATGCAGCCTGCTCAGGACTCAACTTGCGGACCTGATCGGCATGAGTCAAGGTGGTGAGTGTTTTCGTGGCCGTTTGCGCTGAGACATTCCCCGAACACGCAAGCGTCGCGATGACCAAAGCGATTCCCAACTGTCGCATAGCCGAGGATGAAAGCAGTGAAAGTCGCACCGAGAAGTGTTCTCGCAATGATAGCTTAAGCGTGTTCGCCTTAGGGTAGCCGAAACCAGCCGCTGTGGGAAGCATCGGACGGATTTCAGGTCAGCGCGGCATCAGTGCGTCAGCGTGTACTTACCTTGCAGTCGGATGTCGTCTGAAGAGCCGCCGACCAGAATTGTGAAATCGCCTGCGTCCGCAGTCCAGTCTTTTTTGTTGACGTCGTAGTAGGAGAACGCTCGGCGATCGAGCGTCAGTGTGACGCGCTTCGATTCGCCGGGTTCGAGATTCACTTTTGCGAAGTTTTTCAACTCTTTCACAGGGCGTGGAACTGAAGCGTGAGAGTCGCCGACGTAGACTTCGGCGACCTCTGCGGCTGCACGCTTGCCGGTATTCTTCACCTCGAACGAGACTGAAACCGGCGCATACAAATCTCCCACAGGGGGTGTAACTGAAATTTTGCTGTAAGCGAAGGTCGAATAACTGAGCCCGTGACCGAATGCGAACAAGGGTTTCGTTTCAGAGCGGTCAAAATATCGGTAACCGAGAAACAGGCCTTCTGCATACTTGACGCTGTGTTCGCCCGGCGCCGGATAGTAGTGAAGAAATGTGGGGTTGTCTTCCCATCGCCTCTCGAACGACGCAGGCAACTTTCCCGATGGACTGTAATCGCCGAAAAGGATTTGCGCCAATGCTGTTCCGCCTTCCTGTCCGGGATACCACGCTTCGAGAACCGCGGGAACATTGTCGATCCAGCGAGTCATGTCCACGTTACCGCCGGCCGTCAACACCACGATCGTATTTTTATTGATAGCGCTGATCCGCTGGATGAGTTCGTTCTGGCCGCCGGGAAGTTGGAATGTTCGATCGGCGCCTTCGCTTTCTGTCTTGGGATCGAAGCCCACACAAATAATTACGGCGTCAGCTTTCGCCGCCAGCGGCCTGGTTTCTCGGCCTACATACTCTTCGGGCCGGGTCACCCCGAACCCGACGATTGCGCTGCCTACATCCTCGAAATATTCAAGGCGGATTTTGTATGCCTTGCCGGCCTCCAGATGTTTCGCGTAAGAATCGACCGTCTGCGAGTGCGGCAGCCAGTCATCGATTCCGAGCGCATCGTCGACCCAGAGCCGAACGCCGTCGTCGGCGGAGGTGAAGAATGTATAGTCTCCGGCGGTTTTGGGCACAAAAAATCCAGTCCAGCGGATGGAGAAATGGTCGATCGGTTGGCCCGGCGCGAAACTGCCTTCGCCAAAATCGAACTGAATGCGCTTGTCAGTGCGGGCCAGAGCTGGATTGCCCTTGAGATCCTGATTGCTGAAGTATTCGCCTTTGAGTCCGCTCTCGCCACCGGGTTCGGTGACAAATTCTGAATTCGCAAACACCTGATCGAGCACTGGCGAGTCAACCGCGTATAAAACTTTCGTTTTCGTTCCGAGTCGGTTGCTGATTCCCTCCAGATAGCTGACTGCGCTGAAGGGTTTGGTTTCCGCGCTGCCGCCTCCGCTGACTACCGCCGGATAAGCATCGGCGCCGATCACGGCTATGGTTTTGATTTTGTCGGGGTTGAGCGGCAGCAGATTATTCGAATTCTTTAGCAGAACCATTCCGCTGCGGGCTTCTTCGAGTGCGACCTGTCGCCCTTCCTGACTGAAGGTTGGTATGTCTGTGTCCTCCTGAGGCTGGTCGAAGAAACCGAACAGAATCGCGGTGCGCAGAATTCTTCGCACCTTGTCGTCAAGCGTCGCGGTTGCGAGTCGGCCATCTTTAAGTCCTGGCAGCAGCGTGTCTCGGTTCATGAAAGTCGGCGATGGCATTTCAAGATCTAGACCTCCGGTGAACGCAGCCATGCCATCGTGGGTCGCACCCCAATCGGACATGAGAATTCCGCTGAAGGCCCATTCTTTTTTCAGGATCTCGTTATTGAGGTGATCGTTTGCCGTCATGTATGTCCCGTTCACCAGGTTGTAGGCGTCCATTACTGCGCCCACTTTGGCCTCTTTAACCGAGGCTTCGAACGCAGGCAAATAAATCTCGCGCAAGGTTCTCTCGTCGACATCGGAGCTGAGCGTCATGCGTGCAAATTCAGAGTTGTTCGCGGTGAAGTGTTTAGCGGTCGCGACCACCCGCTGTTCCTGAATCCCCTCAATTATCGACACCGCTATCCTCGAAGCCAGGTAAGGGTCTTCACCGAAATATTCGAAGTTGCGGCCATTCATGGGAGCGCGATAAATGTTCATGCCGGGGCCGAGAATAAAGTGAACGCCGCGGGCACGCGCATCTCTACCCATAGAAGCCCCCACCCGATGCGCGAGGTCACGGTCCCACGAAGCGGCGAGCGCAATTCCAGCGGGATATGCGGTGGTCAATCCGTAATCGTGAACACCCATCGGCCCGTCGGACATTTTCAGGGACGGAATTCCCAGCCGCGGATTCGGTCGAGTGAAGAAGTCATTGATGCCGCCTATGATTTCCAGTTTGTCGTCCAGCGTCATCTTGCTGAGAATTGAATCGACTCGTGTTTCGACTTCGGTCTTCGTCGGGCGTTGCGCGATGGCAGCCTGAGTAAAAAGTATGAGGACGATGGCGAGGGAAAAACTTCGAATATTCATGTCGCTCCGAAAACCAATGATGTCGTTGCGATGCTATCAGCCCAGGCAAGTGTGGACGCAAGTGTGACGCGAGAACTAGACTGCTGGTTTACTTCGTCGGTCGCAGTCGTTGATTCGAATGTCCACCCGTAGAAGATTTCTAACCGGCTCAGCCGTGGCGGCGAGTGCGCTTGTTGTTCCTAGCGTTCGAGCGGACGAATCGGCAACACAACCTTTGAATACAGAAGTCGTCACTCTCTGCGGCGAATGGCGATTTCGTGCCGATCCCCAAAATGCGGGCGTGACTGGAAACTGGCAGGCTCCTCCAGCCTCCGGTGAAAGTTGGCGACCGGTTACTGTACCTCACACCTGGCAGATTGAGCCGGCTTTCGCGGACTATCGTGGAGTCGCCTGGTACTGGCGATCATTCGATGTTTCCCCGCGCTGGCTGTCGTCGGTGGTGCGAGTCGAATTCGAAGCAGTCTTCCACACCGCGACTGTCTGGGTAAATGGCAAACTCGTCGGGGAGCACGCTCGCAAGGGCTACACTGCGTTTACTCTGGATATTTCACACGCATTGCACGAAGGCCGGAACGCCATTGCGGTCCGAGTGGACAATGCTTTCAACTCGCACATGTTGCCCCGCCGCGATTCTAGCGATTGGGCGAATGATGGCGGGATCTTCCGGCCGGTTCAACTTCTGATTACGCCCAAAGCTTTTGTAGAACGCGTAGAGGTTGACGCTACCCCTGATCTTACAAATGGCGACGGTAAGCTCTCGATCACCGCATATGTCCGAAATACGCGGGCGGAGCCGTGGAGCGGCATGGCTGGATTTGAGATCTTCGAGGAAGGAGTGTCTGCGAGCACACTCGATCACTCGTCGAAACAGAAATTTTCCGTTGTGCCAGGAGCGGTCGAGAAGCTCACGTTTGCCGCGACCTTGCCCAATGCAAAGTTGTGGCACTTTGATCACCCCCATCTCTACCGCCTTGAGTTTTCAATTTCCGGACCAAGCGATGCCCACCGCTTTACCAGCATATTCGGAGTGCGAAAACTGGAGGTGAAAGATGGAGCATTTCATTTCAACGGCGAGCGGGTTCGGCTCATGGGCGTGGAGCGCATGGCAGGAAGCAATCCGGAGTTCGGCATGGCTGAACCGGAGGAATGGATTGTTCACGACCACGCGGAAATGAAGCAACTGAATTGCATTTTTACGCGTGTCCACTGGCCGCAGGACCGCCGCGTGCTCGACTACTGCGACCGTCACGGCATCCTCATGCAAACCGAAGTCCCGACTTGGGGAGGCGCGACCTTCGATGGTATGAAGAACAAACCAGACGCCGACATTATGGAAAACGGGCTCGAGCAATTGCGCGAAATGATCGCTCGCGACCGGAATCATCCCTCGGTCGTGGTATGGGGGCTATGCAATGAAATTGAAGGACAAAATCCGCCGGCGTATCAGTTTGCCAAGCAAATGTTGGAGGAAGCTAAGCGACTGGATCCCGGCCGCCTGTGTTCCTACGCGTCGAACTCGTTGGGCAGCACTCCGCAACGCGACGTCGCCGGCTTGATGGATTTCATCGAAACCAATGAATACTACGGAACGTGGGCCCCCGGTACGGCAGCAGATGCGGCGCGGAACTTGGATGAGATTCACGCCGCATTTCCCGACAAACCAATCGTGATTTCTGAATACGGATATTGTGCTTGCACACCAGACCGTCCAGAGGGCGATGAGCAACGAATGGAGATCTTGCGCTCGCATGATGTCGCGTTCCGGTCGAAGGATTTTGTCAGCGGCGCGATTTTCTTTTGCTACAACGATTACCGCACACACGTCGGTGATCGCGGCGCGGGTGCCCTTCGACAACGCGTGCACGGCGTGGTTGATATTTACGGCGCGCACAAACCGTCATATGAACTTTTGCGGCGCGAGTCAAGTCCGATTGAAGCGCTCACCGTGGAACGCCAAGCAGATAAATTCCGGGTGTTGATCAAAACGCGGGGCGATCTTCCTGCGTACACTTTGCGCGGTTATAAACTGCGTGGGTTGTTCTTTGGTCAAGGCGACATTCCAGTCGAGCGTCAAGAGCTGGCTCTTCCGGCAATCGCGCCGGGCCAAGAGGTAAAAGTGGATTTATCGTTCACCACAGCGGAGATATTGAATCATCTCCAGATCGATGTATCACGACCGACTGGATTTTCGGCGTCCCTGCTGGACTGGAAATCTGGAACTTAATTTCTATGCGAACTTTTCTGACTGCTGTCGTTCTTCTTGCCGCCGTAGCCCGTGGTCAAGCTCAACAGCAACCGAATCTCATGCCCGTGCCGGCCTGCGTGCAACTTGGGTCGGGCCATCTGTTGGTCACCCAGTCTTTTTCGATCGCAATCACAGGTCATCGCGACGCGACTCTTGAGCGCGGAGTTCAGCGATTTCTCGCGGAACTCGCCCACCAGACTGGAATGCGATTGAAGGTGACGGCCGGGCAAGAGAGCCATGCAACTCTCGTGATCCGCAGCGAGCGCGAAAGCGAGCCCGTAGAAAAACTTGGCGAAAATGAATCCTACGAGCTCAACATCACCGAATCCGGCGCGAAGCTGTCGGCGCCAAATACGTTGGGAGTTCTCCACGGGTTACAAACATTTTTGCAGCTGACACAAACCGGCAGCGATGGATTCTTTGTGCCAGCTGTCACCATAAAAGACCAACCTCGCTTCCCGTGGCGTGGCTTGCTGATCGATGTGGGCCGTCACTTCATTCCGCTCGACGTGCTTGAGCGCAACATGGATGGCATGGCGGCAGTGAAGCTGAACGTCTTGCATCTTCACCTTTCTGACGACGAAGGCTTTCGGGTCGAGAGCAAGCGGTTCCCGAAGTTGCACGAGATGGGCTCCGACGGTTTGTACTACACGCAAGCCGACATCAGGACGCTCGTGGACTATGCTCGCGATCGCGGCATTCGCGTGATTCCGGAATTTGATATGCCCGCGCACAGCCGCTCATGGTTCGTCGGCTATCCCGAATTAGCCAGTACCCCGGGCAGTTACAAAATCGAGCCGGGTGGCGTTTACACGGTCATCGATCCCACCCTGGATCGCACATACAAGTTCCTGGACAAGTTCATTGCGGAGATGGCGAAGCTCTTTCCTGACGCCTACTTTCACATCGGCGGCGACGAAGTAAACGGTAAGCCGTGGGATCAGAATCCAAAAATCCAGGCCTTCATGCATTCGCATGGCATGAAAAATAATCAGGACCTGCAGGCTTATTTCAACCAACGCCTGCAGAAAATACTGGGCAAGCATCACAAAATCATGGTGGGATGGGATGAAATTCTTCGCCCCGATCTCCCCAAAAGCATTGTTGTACAGTCGTGGCGCGGCCAGGACTCTTTGGCTGCGGCTGCGCAGCAAGGTTACAGCGGCCTGCTCTCGTTCGGTTACTATCTCGATTTAATGTGGCCGGCTTCACGACACTATGCGGTCGATCCCATGTCCGGCGCTGCGGCTACTCTGACGGCCGAGCAGAGGCATCGTATTCTCGGCGGAGAAGCCTGCATGTGGGGGGAGTGGATCAGCCCTGAGAATATCGATTCGCGAATCTGGCCGCGCACGGCCGCAATCGCCGAGCGGCTGTGGTCTCCCCAGGACGTTCAAGATGTCAACTCTATGTACACCCGACTTGACAACCTGAACTGGCGCCTCGAGTGGTTGGGGCTGACTCAGAGATCGCACGAGACGATGATGTTACGTCGCATGGCAGGCGCAGAGGACATCTCCGCGCTGCGCAACCTGGCCGATGTGGTGGAACCTGTCAAGGACTACACTCGCTTCGAGAACGTTAAAGGCGTCTGGGACTTCAGAGCGCCGCTGAATCGAATGATTGATGATGCGAATCCAGAGAGCGAAACTGCCAGGCACTTTCAATTTTGGGTGCAGAAGTACATTCAAAGCGGATATCAAGACCACGATGCCGAAGCGCAGATCCGCGCGCTGCTCACAAAATGGCGTGACAATGACATGAAGTTAAAACCTCTTATCCAAGGATCTTTTCTGTTGCGCGAGGTTGTGCCGTTGTCTGATGCACTTTCAAACTTGGGAGCTGCAGGATTGGCGGCCGTGGATTATCTCGACAAATCCGAGATTTCGCCTGCAGCTTGGCGCACTGAACAGCTGGCGCAAGCTGATACCGCAAAGGTGCCTCAAGCTAATCTCTTGCTGGTCATTGCTCAACCGGTGCGGCAGTTGATAGAGGCTACCGGGAGACAGAGTCAGAAGCCGTAATTGGCGAGGCGGCAACTTTCACCCCAAAAATTCCTAAGAAAGAAATTTTATTGTCTGCTCGATCAGTTCCGCCGTCGGTTTGTAGGGATCACCGGCCGCGTCATATTCCATCGAGCAGTATCCTTTGTAGTTGTGCTTTTTCAGGATGGCAAAAGTGCGCGCCATATCCACGTGTACAAGTTGGCCCTGTTCATTGGCTTCGTTTGCTTTCACGTGGCATATCCCATATGCGTGAGCGAACATTGCGTCGATGGCACCGTAGGCGTAGTTTTCATCGTGCGCAGCTAGCGAGTTACCGAAATCGGGCAGCGCGCGCAACCACGGGCTGTTCACCTTGTCGATGACTTGCACGATGAAGAATGGGTCCTCGCTGACCGGGTTATCGTTTTCCAAATGCACCACGACATCTTTTTTGGCGCCATATTCCGCGACCCTTTGCAGAGTATCGGCCGCGCGGTTCACATCAGGCTTCGAATCCTTCGGGCCCTGTATGTGGGTGCGGACGCTCGGCGAAGCTAGAGCCACGCCTACATCGATCCAACGCATGCTCGAAACTGCGGACTTCTCGCGCTCGGCTGCGTCCGGCGAGTATTGGCTATATTCGTCGTCTACGGCTATGTCAACCACGGCGGACCCCGCTTTTTCAACCGCAGCGCGGAATTGTTCGAGGTATTTAGGGTCGGTTGATGGGAAGACGCGGCCCCAAGGCTCAATATGGTGAACGTTGAATTTTTCGGCAACGTGCGCCGCAAAATCTTTGAGTTCGATTTGCTGCGCCCGGGGAACTGAACTGGGAGTTTTTCCGTCCCAGCCTTTCCATCCCACGATGAATTCGCGAAACGGATACGCCGCCACCGACACCCGTTGTCGGGGATCAGAAGGGAAATGCACCGACGGCCCAGAGTCGGCGGCGCGGGCCAAGTTTGGCACCAGCGTTGCTCCCGCCGCTCCAGCACACACTCCAACGAATTGCCTGCGGTTGAGGATATTCATCTTGTGAGCCTCACAAACATCGCCGCCAGTTCAGCTCCTAATGGTGTTCGAGGCTTCGTCCCATGTGACCGGCGACTTCCGGAAGTACGATTCATTCGCCATGTGGCAGGCTAGTGCTGCGTGATGACCGAACACCGCGTCTTCGACTACCGGCTTGCGAGTTTTGACCGCGCGGAAAAAATTCCACAGATGCGGCTTCATGTCATCGTAATCCGGGCCGCGGTAACTGACCGCTTCAGGCATCGGTTCCTGGCCTATTTTCGGGTCGTTCTCCTCATGCCACTTTTTCTCATACTGTGCACGCATAGCGTGCGGGAAACTGCTGTCGTAGTAACTCGGCATCGTGTCCTTGCCCGATTGCGGGGCGAAACTCAAGCCGAATTCGGTTACTTCCAGAATGCCCTTTGACCCCTGGAAGCGATATGTCTCCGGCATTTCGGTCCCCTGATTTAATCGCATGTAGACCGGTAGGTCTCCATAATAAAAGAGCGTCGCATGGACATCGGGCATGTTGCGCCCATCCTTCCAGCGGCGAATTCCGCCCATCGCCACAGCCTGCCTCGGCGCTTCGTTGATGCTCATCATGAACATCATGCCGCTGACCAGGTGGACCAACAGATCGCCAGCCAGTCCGGTTCCATATTCCTTCCAGCAACGCCAGCGCGCGAATGTGTACGGATCGAATGCCTTCTTCGGCACCGTGCCTTGCCAGGTGTCCCAGTCGAGGTTCTGCGGTGACAGATCGAATGGTGGCGGATATTCCCAAGCGCCTGTTGGATCGTTACGCCCCAGCCAGCCCTCGACCAGCATCATTTCGCCGAGCATGCCTTGCGCGATCATTTCTTTCGCTTTTTTGCAGATCAGCGAACTCACGCGTTGCGAACCGATCTGGACAATCCGCCCCGTGCGCTTGGTGGCTTCGACCATCGCCACACCATCAGCAGGACTGTGCGACATTGGCTTTTCGCAATAAATATCTTTGCCCGCAGTAACCGCGTCGACCACTACTTGCTTGTGCCAGTGATCGGGCACCGCGGCCACGATGCAATCGATTTCTTTATTCGCGAATAGTTCCTGATAGCGGCGAGTGACTGGAAGGTTGGGCTTGTTGGTGATCTCTCTCGCCAGTGTGTGGCGGCCATCGTAAAGGTCGCAGGCGGCAACACATTCAATTCCCGGCAATTCGATGGATTCGGCCAGCAGATTTGAACCCTGCATACCGATCCCCACCATACCAAAGCGTACATGTTCGCCTGCAGGCATATCTTCGGCGGCCCAGAGCGGCTCAGGATGCAAAAGCAAAGTTTTCCCGCCGATGGTTGCACCAGCTGCGGCGGCGCTCAACCCTAAAAATTTGCGACGGGAGAAGAAGCTTGACTTCATGGTCAACTACCTCCAGAGAATTCAGTTAATGTGTTGCTACGCTGGACCAGGAAAGATTTCTGGCAAGCGTTATTTCATCGCCGGCGTGATGACGATGTTCCTAAAAGTTACATGCCCATCTTCGCTGCCTTGCAGATAGATCGGACCCGGCATTCCTTCGTGGCTATTCAGCGCACCACCTGTGATGCCTGGGATTTCTTTGTGGTCGATGATGGTCTCGCCGTTCTGAGCGATGGTGACTGTTCGTCCTACAAGCGTGATATCGAAGGTCTGCCACTCGCCGGCTTTTCGCGGCAGCTCGGGCGAAGGCGTGATGAATCCATACACGCCGCCGGTGTGATGACTGGGAGGTTCCTGGTCAGAATTGGTTTCAATCTGAACTTCGTAACGTCCTCGAAGATAAACGCCGCTGTTGGACTTCTCTCCACAATTAAATTCAATGTGCAGTTTGAAGTCTTCAAACTTTGAGGTGTTAATAAGCTCTGGCCCATGCCCTGGGCTGACGAGATTCCCGTCCACCACTTTCCACTCGCTCGTGGGATTCGGTGTGTCCGGCTTCCAGCCGGTAAGGTCTTTGCCATTGAAAAGTTGAATGGGTTTGCCCCACTTGGGCGCGCTGGCGCGTTTGAGTGACGGCGCTTTCTGGCCGGTCCACGTCCACGGAGTTCCGTCCTGCCCAGTGGTCGTGCCGGACAACGTTTGCCCCTTCAGCGTGCCTTCAAAGACCATGTCGTCTTTGCGTTCTTCTTCGCCCTTTGGGGACACAAATCTTAAATGCCCACCCGTGATTGTGATCTCTGGCAGCGGACGCGCATTACCCCAGCGGCTCACAAATTGTGCTTTGAGCTCTCCATTTTCTTGTTGAATCTCTATCCATGATGGATATTCGCGGTCGGGGGCTTTTAGTGTCAGGTCCCAGCGGCCGAGGAAAGGTTTAACAGCCGCGCCAGAGCTGGCAGATTGTTTTGTGGCGGAGACTGCCGGCCGAGCGAGCGAGCTCGCTAACAGAAATGAGAAAAAAACCACGTTGCGGAAGAAAATGGTTCGCAGGGGCATGGAGGTGGAACTCAGACTCGTAAATTGTGTCTCGCCTTTTTTCCACATCAGCGGCGGTTTGTCAAGGCGCACGAAGAATGTACGTCTCACGATTAAACGTCTTACAATCGTTTTTCGAGCGATGATCAGTGTCCGCATTGTCAGGAAAAACTCATGCCATATCGATCCGTAACTCGCCGAAAGTTTTTGGAGTCGGCCACGTTTTCGGTTGCTGGCGCAGCCATCATTCCCATTAATTCGAATTTCACCTTCGCGGGAACCGGTGCACCGACCGCGGCGCCACTTGAAGAATTCGAATACGGCCAAATTGCAGTGACCGGTGAGCTCCACCAGGCACAACTCGAACACTGCGTTTCCGTGTTGATGGGACTGAATGAAGACAGCCTCATGAAGCCGATGCGGCAAATGGGCAGCCAGCCCGCGCCGGGAGCGGATTTGGGCGGATGGTACAACTACGATCCGAATTATGACTATCGCACCTTCGACGCGGGGTTTGCGCCCGCCGCAACCTTCGGTCAGTGGGTCTCGGCTCTGGCGCGAGCTTATGCAATCACCGGCTCTCCAGAGTTGCGCGCCAAAGTTCTTCGTTTGAATCAGCTTTATGCGGCCACTATTTCCGATGGTTTTTATTCAAAAAACCGGTTCCCCGCATACTGCTACGACAAATTAACCTGCGGCCTTATCGACTCGCATCGCTGGGCACGCGATCCCGACGCGTTTGCAATTCTGCAGCGCACGACTGACACCGCGCTGCGAAATATTCCCGATCACGCGGTTGAACACGGGCAGAGCTGGAGGCCAGGCAAGGATATTTCCTACAACTGGGATGAGTCCTACACCATGCCGGAAAACTTGTTCCTCGCGTACCAACGCGGGGCGGGTGGTCGATACAAAGAATTGGGCGCGCGCTATCTGAATGACACGTTTTTTGCGCCGCTGGCCGAGGGAGAAAATTCGCTCGCGGGTAAACATGCTTACAGTCACGTGAATGCTCTGTCTTCGGCGATGCAGGCTTATCTGACGCTGGGAAGCGAAATGCATTTGCGCGCCGCCAAAAATGCATTCGACATGGTGCTCGCCCAGAGCTTCGCGACCGGAGGCTGGGGCCCGGATGAGTTACTTCGCGCCACCGGCAGCGACGATGTGTATGCGAGTTTGACAGGCACACATTCCAGCTTCGAGACGCCGTGCGGCTCTTATGGCCACTTCAAAATAACGCGATACCTTCTGCGCGTGACCCGCGATTCGCGTTATGGAGACAGCATGGAACGCGTGATGTATAACACCGTACTCGGCGCCAAGCCGCTAGAGCCGGACGGTCACGCCTTCTACTACTCCGATTACAACTTCGACGGCCACAAGGTTTATTCCAACCACGGATTCCCGTGTTGCTCGGGCACGCTGCCTCAGGTCGCGACGGACTACGGAATCAACAGTTATTTCCGCGATGACCAGGGCGTTTACGTGAATCTATACATTCCTTCGACCCTGCGCTGGCAGCAGAATGGGACAAACGTTTCTCTCACTCAGAAGGGTTCGTACCCGAATGACGGGTTCGTCGAGTTTGAATTCGCGCTTTCGAAGCCAACAGATTTCGCCGCAAACTTTCGAATTCCGGCATGGGCCGAAGGCGCCTCGGTTGCCGTCAATGGCAAACGGGTGTCCGCACCAGCTGTTCCTGGAAAATTTGCGTCGCTGCGTCGCGAGTGGAAGAGCGGTGATCGAGTCAGCCTCGAACTTCCGATGAAGATGCGTCTTGAAGCAATCAACTCTCGGCATCCGGACACGGTGGCCGTTTTGAGGGGACCGCTCGTGCTCTTCCCAGTCGAGCCCGCTTCGCGACAAATCACACGGAAACAATTATTGAGCGCCACCGACGCCGGAAGCGGTAAGTGGCAAGCCCAAACCGCGAGTGGGCCCATGACAATGCTGCCGTTCATAGCGATTAACGACGAGCAATATTCGACTTATCTGAAAGTCAGTGGATAACATGGAAACTTTTCTGGTTGGGGAGCATGATGAAGCGGATGTCGGCAATGTGCGAGTAAAATAGCCGAGTTCACGCCGGGGAGAACTGGCGAGTGGTTTCCGCATCCGTCCTGACGCAGGCCGAGCAGTTGCAGAATCCGTTGACCAAGGCGGCCGCGCGCTGCGTGCTGGTCTTGTTCGGCGCCTCGGGAGATCTCACCAAACGCAAGCTGGTGCCGGCGCTTTTTAATCTCGCGAAGGCGAATCTTCTCCCTGACAACTTCGCCATTCTCGGCGTTGCATTCGACGATCTGACCCTCGATCAGTTTCGCGATCAAGTCACTTCGTTCCTGCACGCGGACGAAAATGGCGCCGAAGCGCTGAATTCATTCCGCCAGCGGCTCTACTATCAGCGCGCTGATTTTGCCGATTCGGCCATGTATCCCGCTTTGCAGAAGCGGCTTGGAGATCTAGATCTTCAATACAACACTGAAGGCAATTATCTTTTTTATCTCGCGACGGCCCCGAAATTCTTCGGCCAGATCGTGCAACAACTTGGACAGAGCCAGCTCTCGAAAGAGGAAAACGGCCGCTGGCGGAGGGTCGTAATTGAAAAACCGTTTGGGCACGATCTGGATTCAGCCAAAAGCCTGAACCGGCAAATAAAATCCGTACTCGCGGAAAGCCAGATTTATCGTATCGATCATTATCTGGGCAAGGAGACGGTGCAGAACATTCTGGTCTTCCGCTTTGACAACGCGATCTTTGAGCCCATCTGGAACCGCCGCTACATTGATCACGTGCAAATCACGAACGCCGAAACCGTCGGAGTCGAACAGCGCGGCGGATATTTTGATACCGCCGGGACCCTGCGCGACATGGTCCCGAACCACGTAATGCAATTGCTTAGCCTGACCGCGATGGAGTCGCCGGTGTCGTTTCACGCTGATGCAGTCCGTGATGAGCAAGCCAAAGTTCTTCATGCGGTGCAATTGCTGGATTCAGAGGCGGTGCTGCACGACAGTGTGCGCGGGCAGTATGGCGATGGCGAAATCGGTAGTGAACGAGTTCGCTCCTATAGAAGCGAGCCAGGAGTTTCGCCTGAATCGAGGACCGAAACTTTCGTTGCCCTGAAACTAAATATCGACAACTGGCGATGGGTTGGTGTGCCTTTCTATCTGCGCACCGGAAAGCGGCTTGCACAGCGCCACACTGAGATCACCATCCAGTTCAAAAAAACGCCGTTTGATCTGTTCCGCAACGCGCCGGTGAAAAAGCATTCGAACCAGCTGGTAATTCAAATTCAACCAGTGGAAGGAATTTCGCTGAGTTTCGGCGCGAAAATTCCCGGTCCGATTTTGCGGGTGGGCTCGGTAAATATGAGTTTCGAGTATTCCAAATATTTCGGCGAGGACGCTTACACCGGTTACGAGGTATTGCTCTACGATTGCATGATCGGCGACGCGACACTTTTCCAGCGCGCGGACATGGTGGAAGCGGGCTGGAGCATTGTTGATCCCGTGCTTGACGTGTGGGCCGCGCTTCCGCCGCGGAAATTTCCCAATTACGCCTCCGGCGAATGGGGGCCGAAAGAATCCGACGAGTTGCTGCAACGCGACGGACGGGTGTGGAGGATAATCGAATGATTCTCGCAGGTGACATTGGCGCAACCCGCGTGCGACTCGCGGCTTTTCAAGCAGAAGGTAACCAGCTCAACCGCGCGGTCGACAAGACGTACAAGAGCCAGGAACACGGCGGCCTGGCCGAGCTGATAAAGACTTTCGTCGGCACCGAGGGCATCATGGTGCACAGTGCATGCTTTGGCGTGGCCGGCCCGGTGCGAGCAGGGAAGAGCAAGATATCGAATCTCGAATGGACTATCGATGCGGGAGAGTTGGCTTCGCAGTTGAGGCTGCCGTCGGTTGGTCTGATCAATGATCTGGAAGCCTATGCCTACGGAGTAGATGCACTTGAGTCAAAGGATTTCGTCACCTTGAGCGAAGGCGCGGAGGATGCAGAAGGCAACCGCGCCGTGATTTCCGCTCGCACTGGTCTTGGCGTCGCGGGCCTTTACTGGGACGGCTTTCGCCATCATCCGTTTCCCTGCGAAGGCGGACACGCCGACTTTGCGCCCAAGAATGATCTCGAGATGGAACTGGCGCAATATCTTCGCAAAAAATTTCAACATGTGAGCTGCGAGCGAATTCTTTCCGGCCCGGGAATCAAAAATATTTACGACTTTCTGCGCGACGGCAAAAAAGCCGAGGAACCTGATTGGCTTCGCGATCAGATCGCACAGGCAAAAGATCCACCGGCGCTGATCTCACAGCTCGCACTCGAAGGTAAGGCTGCGATCTGCGAACAGACTTTGTCGATTTTCGTCAGCGTGTATGGCTCGGAAACCGGCAACTGCGCCCTGAATTTCATGGCTACCGGAGGAGTCTTTATCGGCGGCAGCATCGCTGCAAAAATTGTTCCCAAGATGCGCGATCCCATTTTCATGAAGTCGTTTCTGGGTAAGGGACGAATGCAGTCGCTTCTTCAAGACATGCCGGTCAAAATAGTTCTCAATGACGATGCCGGTCTGATCGGCGCGGCGCGCTACACGTTGATCCAAAAAGCATTTTCACGCGACAAGCGGGCGATTGCGTAAAGTAGGCGCCAGGCGGCATTCGGATGCCTAATCGAGGATTGGCAGATTCAGGCAGGGTTGAACATGGAACTTTAGGGAAGCGATTTGGGCTAATGCCTTCTCGACCAGCGACGCCGGGCAGGGCTCGAGCGTGATCACAAACGGCAGCTTCGATTTCGAATAGCCCGGCTTCTGGAAAACTGAATCGATGTTGATTCCCAGTCGCGAAAAAATTGTCGCCAGCGACGCGATGATTCCCGGCTCGTCTTGCACCGTAAATCGCAGATAGTGTCGCGAGGTGAAATCGGCACTGACGGAAATATCCGGGGCCTCGCCCTCACCGAGGATCGCGCCATTCACCTGCCCGGAGCGTGCGATCGCAATCAGGTCTGAAACCACGGCGACCGCAGTCGGGTGCCCGCCCGCCCCGTGACCGGCAAAAACCGTTTCACCGCCAAATTTGCCGGTAGACATTACCAGGTTGCGCGCTCCTTCGACCCGCGCCAGCGGCGAGGATGCGTGCACCAGCGCTGGGCCGACGGTCGCAAATAATTTCTTCGAAGTTTTCCGCGCACGCGACAATTGACGAATAGTGCAGTTGAGTAACTTGGCATATTCAAAATCGACTGGCTCAATCACCGAAATCGTTCGCGCAGAAATGCTCTCCACATCGGCAGAAACTCGCAGCCCGGTTCGGGCCAGAATCGTCAGTTTGGCGCGGGCGTCGAGGCCATCAACATCGTCAGTCGGATCAGCTTCAGCGAAGCCGAGCTTTTGCGCTTCTTTTAATGCGTCGGCGAAACTCACGCCCGCGCTTTCAATTCGCGTCAAAATGTAATTACAGGTCCCGTTCAGGATTCCGCACAACTCTACGAGTTCGTCGCCGGCCAAGCCCTCTTGCAATCCCGAGATCACGGGAACTCCGCCCGCGACCGACGCCCCAAAAGCAATATGTTGGCCGTTCTCGCGAGCCAGTCGAACCAGCTCCGCACCATGCCGGGCGATGAGTTGTTTGTTCGCGGTAACCACTGACTTACCCGACTTCAACGCTTTCCGAATCCACTCGCCGGCAGGTTCGAGACCCCCGATGAGTTCGACGACGATGTGGACGTCCGATGAGAGAACATCATCAATATTTTCCGTCCATCGAATTGCTGGGGAGAGCGAACCCACTCGCTTGCGCGCGATTTGGCGATTAAAGATATGAGTGAGGCGAAGATCGTCGCCTACTCGCTCGGAAAGGATTCGCGCGACAGAACTGCCAACCGTCCCAAAGCCCACGATGGCAATGTTCAGACTGCCGCCGTTTTCGGCTAAGGACGGCGAAGCCGTTTCTGTATCGGTCAAATTGGTGACGGCTTTCATTAGGTTTGAGAAGTGATCAGGAATCTAGTTCAATGCTGCGCTCCGCGACAGCGCCGGCGGTGGCAGCCCGCACCCGCGGCCTGGCGGATTCTCGCCCATTCAGGCGCGCGCGTTTGCCGCTGCCATTTTTCGTATGGGCTGAATTTGTCTTTGCCGCCTCCGGGAAAAATTGCGCATGAAGTGTCTGCACCGCCTTCGGAACATCGCTCTCCTGAATTACAAAACTGATGTTCAATTCCGAAGCGCCTTGGGAGATCATACGAATGTTCACTTCCGCCGCGGCAATAGTATTAAAGACGCTGGCCGCAATCCCCGGCTTGCCGTGAATATCTTCGCCGACCAGGCAGACAATCGCCTGCTTGTCGTCGCAAGTTACGTCCGCAATTTCTTCCAGTTCCGCCAGCAAGGCTTTCGGCAGTCGCTTGCTTTCCATGGTGAAAGACATGCTGACTTCAGAAATGGCCACGATATCAACCGAGGTGGAGTGCCGGTCCATCGCCTCGAACACCGAACGGAGAAATCCGTGCACCATGATTCCGCGGGATGCGACAACGTTCACTATGCTCACGCCGGTCTTGGCGGTGATGGCCCGGAAAACATCGCGGCTGCGAGGAGCCTGGGCGGTAATCTCGGTGCCGGTGCTTTTCAGATTGCGTGAATTGAGGACGTATACAGGAATATTTTTGTGAATGGCGGGAAGCAAAGTTGCGGGGTGAAGCACTTTGGCGCCGAAGTATGCCAGCTCGGCAGCTTCATTGAAGCTGATTTGCTTGATCGTTTTGGCATCCGGACACAGCCGCGGGTCGGTGGTCATCATACCTTCAACGTCGGTCCATATCTCGATACGGTCGGCATCGAGCGCTGCGCCGATGATCGCCGCGGAATAATCCGATCCGCCGCGGCCTAAAGTGGTGGGCACGCCTGCAGTCGTGGCGGCGATAAAACCTCCCATCACCGGGATTTTTTTCTTTGAAAGCAGCGGAACGATTTTTCTCTTTGATTTTTCTCGCGTCTCCGCCATTTGCGGCACCGCCCGGGTGTGCGCGGCGTCAGTCACCAGGCAGGCACGCGAATCGACCCAGGTTGCGTTCAGTCCGCGACTGGCGAATGCATCAGCCACGATCAGGCTGGAGAGTAATTCCCCGAAAGAAAGAAGATAGTCACTGCCGCGCGGAGTCAGTTCGCGTACCGCAGCCAATCCGCGTAAAAAATTTTCCAGCTCGGCAAAGTATGGATCGAGTTTTGGCGCCAGGCTGGCAGCGCGTTTCGCACCGAGCAAACTGTTGGCTGTCGAAAAATGCCGTTCGCGCATCGATCGAAATAATTGAAGGCTGGCGTCAGCCTCGCCTGAAGCTGCCAGTTGTCCCATGGTAACGAGCTGATCCGTCACCTTGGCCATGGCGCTCACAACCACAAGCGGCAGCCCGCCGCGCCGGCTGGCGACGATCTTTGCGACCCGTTCAATAGCTTCGGCGCCTTCAACTGAAGTGCCGCCGAATTTCATCACTATCATGAGAATGCCTTCTAAAAGACTATACCCGTCTCCGCCTCGGCGATGGGTCCGCTAGCGCCGGCCCAAAAAACGAAAGACCCACTCGCCGTCCGGGCTGTGGGTCTTGAGCAGATACTTAGGAGTCGCTCAACGCCCACGCCAGACAGTAATTCGTGTGCCCGTCGTACCTGTAGGCGTCAACGACATTGTCTGGATCGCAGGCGACATATCGAACATTCAATATACCGGAAGCACAGCCGCGATCCGAACCACTTTTCCGATAGGATAAATCGAAAAAGTTGCAGCCGGAATCGCTTGAAAGCGTTCACTCCTCAACGGTGTCAAGCTATTTGCGAAATTTGCAAAATTTCCATCTGCCGAATCGAAATTCTGAATTGTACTTTTGCCCGCTGATCGCGGTACCAAAGATATACACAGCTAGGGATGTGTGCGTTCACGTACGACTCTGGGGAATTTCCTCTGCAGCTTTGGAAGACACAAAACGGTTTGCCGCCGCGTCAGGGTCTTTACGATCCGGCGAACGAGCACGACGCCTGCGGAATGGGGTTTGTTGCCAGCATTCGCGGTGAGCAGAGCCATCAGATCATCGAGCAGGGAATTCAGGTCCTCGTCAATTTAACCCACCGCGGCGCGTGCGGCTGCGATCCTGAGACCGGCGACGGCGCCGGTGTGCTGATTCAGATTCCGCACAAGTTCTTCGCGCGCGAGTGTGCAACCCTCGGATTTGAATTGCCCGCGCCCGGCGAGTACGCAGTCGGCATGACCTTCTTGCCGGTTGAGAAGCATCCGCGTCTGAACTGCGAAGGCGTACTCGAACGCATCATCCGTGAGGAAGGACTCAGTGTTTTGGGCTGGCGCGATACGCCCGTGAACGGCGATGCCATCGGCCGCGTGGCCCGCGCTTCGCAACCGTATATCCAGCAGATATTCGTCGGCCGGCCTGCCGAGATGGATGAGGACGCGTTTGAGCGCAAGCTGTACGTCGTCCGCAAGCGCGCCGAAAAAGAAATTGCCGAGTCCGACATTGAGGATAAGGAATTCTTTTATATTCCATCACTATCGGCGCGCACCATCGTTTACAAAGGACTTTTGCTGGCGCCGCAAATCGCGAATTTCTACGGCGATCTTTCTGATCCCGACGCGGCCAGTGCCCTGTGTCTCGTCCATCAGCGTTTTTCGACCAACACTTTTCCCAGCTGGAAGCTGGCCCATCCTTATAGATATGTTGCGCACAACGGCGAAATCAACACGCTGAAAGGCAATGTCGCCTGGATGCACGCGCGACAATCGATCCTGGCGAGCGAACGCTTCGGTGATGACATCAACAAGCTTTTCCCGATCATTGAACCTGCGGGAAGCGACTCCGCGAGCTTCGATAATGCAGTCGAGTTGCTTTTCCAATCGGGCCGCAGCCTGCCGCACGTAATGGCCATGCTGATTCCGGAAGCGTGGGCGGGCAATCCGCACATGAAGCCAGAGAAGCGCGCATTTTACGAGTACCACTGCTCGCTGATGGAGCCATGGGACGGCCCGGCGGCAATCGCGTTCACCGATGGCAAAATGATTGGCGCGACGTTGGACCGCAATGGGCTGCGTCCCGGCCGCTATGTGGTTACCGACGATGATCTGGTCGTGATGGCGTCTGAAGCAGGAGTTCTTTCGGTTCCGCCGGAAAAGATAAAACGTAAAGGCCGTTTGCAGCCGGGAAAAATGTTTCTTGTCGACACCGTGGAAGGCCGCATTATCGCCGACAAAGAAATCAAGTCTCGCCTGGCCTCCCGCCAGCCTTACGAACTATGGCTGAAAGATAATCAGATCACGCTCGATCATCTGCCCGAGCCGGTGCGCGTCCATCAATCGGACCACGCGACCATCATTTCGCGGCAGCGCGCCTTTGGTTACACCGATGAAGATTTGAAGATGATCCTCGAACCCATGGCTGCCAAGGGCGAAGAGCCCGTGGGTTCGATGGGTACCGACACCCCGCTGGCTTGCCTGAGCGACAAGCCGCAGCCGCTGTTTAATTATTTCAAACAGCTTTTCGCACAGGTCACCAATCCGCCCATCGATCCCATCCGCGAAGAAATGGTGATGTCGCTCATCAGCTACATCGGCACCGAGCGCAACATCCTCGATGAAACCCCAGAAAATTGTCATACGCTGAAACTGCCGCATCCTATCCTGACCAATCGCGATCTCGAAAAGCTGCGCCGGGTTTCGCAAGGAGATCTGCTGGCGATCACCTTGCCCGCTTTGTTTCGCGCTGCCGATGGTCAAGCAGGATTGCGGTCGGCCCTGGATGAGATCTCTCGTCGCGCCTCGCTGGCGGTGAAGTCCGGTTACACGCTGCTGATCTTGTCCGACCGCGGTGTGGACAAAGACTACGCCCCGATTCCCAGCCTGCTTGCACTCGCGGCCGTCCATAATCTTCTGGTCCGGGAAGAGACTCGTACCCAGGTCGCGCTGATTATCGAATCCGGCGAGCCGCGCGAAGTTATGCATTTTGCGCTGCTGATCGGCTACGGCGCGAGCGCCATCAATCCTTATCTTGCGCTCGAAACCTTGGAAGACGTTGCCGGCCGAGGCTATCTGCCGGGCAGTATGACTCCCGACGTCGCGGTCAAACACTTCATCAAGGCCGTCAATAAAGGACTGCTCAAGACATTTTCGAAGATGGGCATCTCCACACTGCAAAGTTATCGCGGCGCGCAGGTCTTCGAGGCCATCGGCCTTAATGAAGACCTGGTGAACGCTTATTTTGCCGGAACGACTTCACGCATCGGCGGGGTAGGACTTGACGTGCTGGCCCGCGAGGCCCAACTCAAGCACGAATTCGCGTTTCGCACCGTCACCGACGCTGACACTGAGCTTACGGTCGGCGGCAGTTACCACTTCCGGGTGAATGGCGAATATCACCTGTTGAATCCCGAAACCATCAGCAAGCTGCAGCACAGCGTGCGTGACCAGAATTTCAAAAGCTTCGAAGAATACGCCGCATTGATCGACGCGCAAAGCCGGAACCTCGCCACCTTGCGCAGCTTGATGAAGATCAAGAAAGCGCGAAAGCCGGTTCCGCTAGATCAAGTCGAGCCGGCGAAAGAAATCGTGAAGCGATTTACCACCGGAGCCATGTCATTCGGTTCCATCAGCAAAGAAGCGCACGAGACGCTGGCCATTGCCATGAACCGGATCGGCGGCCGGTCGAACACCGGCGAAGGCGGCGAGGACGAGCAACGATATAACAAAGATGCGAACGGGGATTGGCGGCGCAGCGCGATCAAGCAAGTCGCGTCCGCTCGTTTTGGCGTGACCGCACACTATCTGGTGAATGCGGAAGAGTTGCAGATCAAGATGGCGCAGGGCGCGAAGCCTGGCGAGGGCGGGCAGCTCCCCGGACATAAAGTCGATGACGTCATCGCCCGCTTGCGGCATTCGATCCCAGGTGTAGGCCTTATTTCTCCGCCGCCGCACCACGACATTTATTCGATCGAAGATCTCGCTCAGCTGATTTATGACCTTAAAAATACGAACCCGCAAGCGCGGATTTCGGTCAAGCTAGTTTCGGAGATCGGCGTCGGAACCGTGGCCGCCGGTGTCGCGAAAGCCCATGCCGATGTTGTCCTCATCTCTGGCGACAGTGGAGGAACCGGCGCATCACCGCTCAGTTCGATTAAGCATGCGGGAATTCCGTGGGAGCTGGGGTTAGCCGAAACGCAGCAGGTTCTTTTAATGAACGATCTGCGCAGCCGCATTCGCGTGCAAACCGACGGCAAGTTGCAAACCGGCCGCGATGTCGTCATCGCCGCACTGCTGGGAGCCGAAGAATTTGGGTTCGCCACAGCCCCTCTGGTCGCGATGGGCTGCATCATGCTGCGCAAATGCCACTTGAACACTTGTTCGGTAGGAATCGCGACGCAGGACCCTGCGCTGCGCAAAAAATTCGCCGGACAACCAGAGCATGTGATCAACTTCTTTTTCTTTATCGCCGAGCAGGTGCGGCAATACATGGCGGAGTTGGGCTTCCGCAAGGTTGACGAAATGGTCGGACGCGTGGACATGCTCGACAGGCAGCCTGCGGTCGACCACTGGAAGGCGCGTGGCATCGATCTTTCGGCGATCCTCTACAACCCGCCGCTCCCCGGCCGTGTCGCCCGCCACTGCGTACAGCCGCAAGACCATGGATTGGACAAAGCTCTCGATCACGAATTGATCGCGAGCGCGAAAGACGCGTTAGAAAACCGTTCGCCGGTTGAGATGAGCTTTCCGATTCGCAACGTGCATCGCACCGTCGGCGCGATGCTTAGCGGAGAAATTGCACGCCGTTACGGATCAGAGGGCCTCCCGGATGACACGATTCGCATAAAATTCGAAGGCTCCGCCGGCCAGAGCTTCGGGGCGTTCCTGGCGAAGGGCGTGACTATGACGCTCGAAGGTGACGCCAATGATTACGTGGGCAAAGGTCTTTCGGGCGGTCGTCTCATCGTGCATGCTCCGAGGAATTCACAATTCGCGGCCGAAGAGAATATTTTGATCGGCAACGTAGTACTCTACGGCGCGACCAGCGGCGAAGCCTTCTTTAGCGGTGTTGCCGGAGAGCGCTTTGCGGTACGCAATTCCGGCGCGACGGCGGTGGTCGAAGGCGTGGGCGACCACGGTTGCGAGTACATGACGAACGGCTTGGTAATTGCGCTCGGATCGTGCGGCAGAAATTTCGCCGCCGGAATGAGCGGAGGCATTGCTTACGTCTGCGACGAGCGCGGCGACTTCACGGAGAAGCGATGCAACCTGGCGTCGGTTGATCTCGAACCAGTGATCGAACCGCGCGACGTGCGATTGGTTCGTGGACTGATCAAACGGCATTACGAACTCACCGGCAGCAAACGCGCGAAGAACATTCTCGAGAACTGGGCGGAGATTTTGCCGCGCTTCATCAAGATCTTCCCGCACGAATTCAAGCGCGTGCTGGGCGTGACTCGCAGTCGCCAGCAATACATCCCCGGGCAACCGGTGCTGGTGCCGGAACTGGCGGAGGCGCTGCATGGGTAAAGCCTCGGGATTCATGGAGCATTCGCGCGAGACCGCGATTCGGCGCCCGATAACAGAGCGAGTCAACGACTGGTTCGAGATTTATCAGGATTTCCCAGAAGAAAAACTGCGCACTCAAGGCGCGCGTTGCATGGATTGCGGCGTGCCTTTTTGTCACACCGGTTGCCCGGTCAACAATCTCATTCCTGACTGGAATGATCTCGTCTATCGAGGCCACTGGAAAGAGGCGGTGCGGCAGCTTCACTCCACGAATAATTTTCCCGAGTTCACCGGTCGCATTTGTCCGGCGCCTTGCGAGACGGCTTGCGTTCTCGGCATCAACGAGCCTGCGGTCACCATCAAGCAGATTGAAAAAAGCATTGTGGAACGCGGATTCGAGGAAGGCTTCATTCGCCCCGAGCCGCCAAAATTTCGTACTGGAAAAAAAGTTGCGGTTGTCGGCTCAGGTCCCGCCGGCCTGGCTGCAGCGCAACAACTCAATCGCGCCGGCCACTGGGTCACGGTTTACGAGAAAGCCGATCGCATCGGTGGACTTCTCCGTTATGGCATCCCCGAATTCAAAATGGAGAAGCGCATTGTCGACCGCCGTCTTGAACAGATGGAAGCCGAGGGCGTGAAATTTGTGACCAATGCTCATGTCGGATACTCGGTGCCGGTCGACGACTTGCAGCGCGAGTTCGATGCCATGTTGCTCGCCGGAGGGGCGGAATCACCGCGAGACCTGAGCGTGCCGGGAAGGGAATTGAGGGGCGTTCACTTTGCGATGGATTTTCTGCCGCAGGCCAACAAGCGCTGCTATGGCGACCAACTCGACCCAGCGCAAGACATTCTGGCCACCGGTAAGCAAGTCATTATTATTGGTGGCGGAGACACGGGCGCGGATTGCCTGGGTACGGTGCATCGTCAGAAAGCCGCTTCAGTCCATCAATTCGAAATCATGCCGATGCCTCCTGCTGAGCGTTCGCCGTCGACTCCATGGCCGCTGTGGCCAATGCAGTTGCGGGTCGAGGGCGCGCACGAAGAGGGCGGGAGTCGAGCGTGGAGCATCGCGACAACGAAGTTGACAGGCGACGCAAACGGAAATGTCAAACAGTTGCACGGAATTAGAGTTGGCAATCCGCCGAAGTTCGAGCCGCTGGCCGACAGCGAGTTCACGATGGACGCAGACTTGATTCTGCTGGCCATGGGATTCAGCGGTCCGGTTCGCAATGGCATGATCGATCGGCTAGGCATGAAGCTCGATCAGCGCGGGAACGTAGAAACCGGCGCGAATTATATGTCTTCGGTCGACGGCGTTTTCGCGGCAGGCGACATGCGTCGTGGACAATCGCTCGTCGTCTGGGCGATCGCGGAAGGAAGAAAAGCGGCTTCGTCGATGAATATTTACTTGAGTAAAGAATCCGCCAGGCCGGTGCCGAAGCAGCGAGTGCGGCGCGACTTCGTGCCGGCGTGAAACTCGCAGCCGTGACCAAAAGCCTTTAACCGCAAAGGTCGCAGAGAAAAATCCGCAAAGGCCGCAGAGAGGACCTGTATTTTTGAGCTGAACGTGCTGCGAGATTACAATTGTCTTCTTTGCGATCTCTGCGCGGTCTCTGCGAACTTTGCGGTTAAAAGCTTTTGAAGTTTACTAGCGGGAACCGCGGCTCGCACCTGAACCTGTCACATGTCCAAACCAATTCTCATGCCAACCAAGCCAGCCAAGGCCGCGGCTCCGGCAGTCTCGCTCGCCGAAATCCGCGGTGCCATGGATCGCATACGGGATTCTATCTACCTGTCACCCTGCGCGTGTTCGGAATATTTTTCTCAACTAACGGGAAATTCGGTTTACCTGAAGCTTGATAACCTGCAACGCACCGGCGCATTCAAGGAGCGCGGCGCGCTTAATAAACTCCTGACCCTCACTGCCGAAGAGCGGTCGCGCGGAGTGATTGCGGCCTCCGCAGGAAATCATGCGCAAGGCGTTGCCTACCATGCCGGCCGCCACGGAATTCGCGCCGAAATCTGCATGCCGCTGACCACGCCGCTGATCAAGGTTTCCGCCACAAAAAGTTATGGCGCGGAAGTGATTCTGCACGGCGCGAACTATGACGAAGCTTGCGAAGAGGCCGTCCGCCGCAGCCAAGAGTTCGGCATGACCTTCGTTCACCCTTTCGATGACGAAGTGGTTATCGCCGGGCAGGGAACTATGGGCCTCGAGATTTTGCAACAAGTTCCCGACGTCGAAGCCGTCATTGCCCCGATCGGCGGCGGCGGGCTGATTTCGGGCGTGGCATGTGCCATTAAAGAAACCAATCCGCAGGTGCGTGTAATCGGTGTTCAGCCCGCCCGGCTGCCATCCATGAAGGTCGCGATCGCCGAAGGCAAACCGGTCACGCTTAGCCCCGCCGCGACCATTGCTGACGGAATTGCAGTTCGGCGCGCGGGAGAAAAGACTTTACCGCTGATCCAGAAATATGTCGACGACATCGTCACCGTCGACGAAGAAGAAATTGCTAACGCGATCTTGCTTTTACTCGAGCGCGAAAAGACTTTGGCAGAAGGCGCCGGCGCGGCAGCGACTGCGGCTTTAATCAACCGCAAAACCCCATTCAGCGGCAAAAAAGTTGCGGTGCTGGTCTGTGGCGGAAATATTGACGTGAGCCTACTCTCGCGGATTATGGAGCGCGGGTTGGTGAAAGACGGACGATTGGTGCGTCTACGCGTCCACCTGCCCGATTACCCTGGCGCCCTTCATCGCCTGACCGGGATTCTCGCCCAGCACCGGGCCAACATCGTCGAGACCTCATACGATCGTGCCTATTACGGCGTAAATCTTGGCGACACGGCGATCGACATCACCATGGAAACTCGCGGCCCCGATCACATCGCCGAGCTCCTTTCCGCCCTCAGCGCCAGCGGATATACCCATGAACGAATTCTGTAGCGGCCAATTCCCATCAAATACAGCCGCAGAGTAGCACCGAGGTACACAGAGAATGCTTAGTAAACACCAAGGGGCAGAGGACATCCGTTCGTAACTGGCACATCCCTATTGCTGCGCTATATTGATTCAATCCGTGAACCTTTCCGGCAAATATTTAATTCTCGCCCTTGCTGCCACGACCTTGCTCACGGCCTGCAATCGAGGGCGTAACCGCGTACTGGAGGTTGATTACGTCTCCGCTCCCCAGGTCATTCTGCGCGACGAGTTAGCGCAGGTTTACAAAAAGGTAGGCACCGCCAAAAACGGCGATCGCGTTGACGTGCTCGACCGCGAAAAGCGGTTTTCGAAAATTCGGACGGCCAGCGGACAGGAAGGCTGGGTCGAGCAACGTTATCTGGTGACTCATCAGGTTTTCGACGGCTTCCAGAAAATGCGGCAGCAGGAGAAAGACTCGCCCGTCGATGGTACCGCCACCACGCGCAACGATACCAATCTTCACCTCGAACCCGGCCGGGACACTGAACATCTTTATCAGTTGGCGCAAGGCGCGAAGGTGTCAGTTCTGAAGCGCGCCACGGTGGAGAAGAATCTGCCGGGCACTCCCATGGCGATACCGGCTGGAGCAAGGCAACTTAAGCCCATGGAAGATTGGTGGCTGGTCCGCGACCAGGACAGCCATGTGGGATGGGTGCTCGACCGCATGATCGACCTCGATGTCCCACTCGACGTTGCCCAGTATGCCGAAGGCCAGCGCATCGTCGGATGCTTCATTCTTAATGAAGTCAGCGACAGCGACAAGAAAGTCCCGCAATACTTAATGGTGCTGACCGAAGCCAAGGACGGCCAGCCCTTCGACTTTAACCAGGCCCGCGTTTTTACCTGGAACATCCACCGCCACCGCTACGAGACCGCCTACCGCGAGCGCAACCTGAATGGCGTTCTTCCCGTCACCGTCTCGCACGAAGACTTCGGCAAAGAAGGCGACCTGCCGACGTTTGTGCTGCGAGTGAAAGATGCCGCCGGAAATACCGTCGAGCGCAAATACAAAATGAATACACCGATCGTGAAGCGGGTGGGATAGTTTGTTCGATCCAGTGCTCCGGGCGGCGGCAATTGGATCGCAGTGGGGCTAAGGTTTTTCGGGAGGCAATATACCGTATTTCATATAGTCGCCCTGGGTGTCATTCTGTATTTGGAATAGACTTAGTTGGTCCGACCGCTTCAATTCAGTGTAAACAATTATAAATACAGGATTTAGGCCTAATGTCCATTTTTGGAATTAGAGTTGCACTGACCATTGGTTCTGTAAATTTGTAGGACACTTCGGGCCTCTCTCAGGCGCGCATAAAAATTTAAGATTTTGTTATGTCAGGAGACACCGATGGGGTAGCCGTCTATCGCTCACCCACTGCGGATTCCGCCCGACGGCCTACGGTTTTCTCCCTCTAAAAATACCGGATTTCATATAGTTGCCCCTGCTGTCATTCTGTATTTGGAATAACCGCGCCCCGTGGTTGCCATCGACGCGACTTAACCCTTGCTGTACCAATCTCTTAGTGCCAGAGTGCTTTTGGAATTAGAGTTGCACTGTCTATTCGTTCTGTGAATTTGTAAGACCAGTTTCGGGCCTTTCTCAGGCACGCATAAAAATTTAGATTTCCTTACTTCAGGAGACACCGCATGAATCGCTTTTTCACGTTCAAGGCTTTTGCCTATTTCTCGTCAATCCTGGGGCTTCTCGCCCTCGCCTGCTCCCTGGCCTTCGGGCAGGCAATCAGTGGCGACTTAACTGGGACGGTCGTCGATCCCTCGGGGGCCGCTGTCAATGGCGCAACTGTTGAGGCGGTCAATACGGGTACTGGGCAAAAGATAGCCACTACGACCAGAAGCCAAGGCGATTACCGGTTCGGGGAACTGCCGGTAGGTACCTACAACATTACGGCTAAGGCCCAAGGTTTCAAAAGCACCACCGTGGCGAATGTTCCGGTTCAACTAAACAAAATTAATAATGCGAATGTGAAACTTGAGGTGGGCGCGAGCTCAACGACGGTAGAGGTTTCGGGCGTTGCCCAGCCGGTTGATACAACCTCGGCTCAACTTCAAACCACATATGACAGCCGAATGGCTGAAAGTCTCGGTCTTGCCGGAACTGGTGGGCAGGGGGGCGGAGTCTTGAATTTGTCGATGCTTAACCCTGGAGTAAGCAACGCAAATGCCATGGGTGACGGCATGGGCCCCTCGGTCGGAGGTCAGCGACCGCGGGACAACAATTTCGAGGTGGAAGGCGTCGACAATAACAATAAGTCTGTCACTGGGGCTCTTATAGCGATTCCGAATGACGCGGTTGAGAATTTTACGCTGATCTCAAATCAGTTCAACTCCGAATTCGGTCACTCCTCTGGCGGCCAATTCAATACGACTATTAAAACCGGCACTAACAGTTTTCATGGCTCGTTGTATGAGTATTTCAGGAATCGCAATTTGAATGCTGTCGACGCCACATTCGTTCAGCAGGGACTCACCAGCAACCCGCGTCTTGATAGCAATCGCTACGGCGCGACGTTTGGCGGACCGCTAATTAAAAACAAGTTGTTTTTCTTTACAGATTTCGAGCGCCAACCTGTCGGACTTACCGGCGCGGCTCCGGGTGCCGTATTCACGCCAACTTCTGCAGGTTTAGGGGCAATTGCCGCCGACCCCAACCTGAGCGCAGGCAACTTCGGGGTTTTTAAGCAATATGTGCCAGTTGCCGCTGCGGGAACGGGTTGTATTTCATACTCTGGGGCGCCTGTGAACGGAATTTGCGACGGGAGCTCGCCGGCGCGTACTGGAGTTGAAGTCGGCTCAGTTACGATTGTTCCTCCGGCTTTTCTTAACTATGAAAACTTCGTCCAAAGTGCGGATCTAGATCTTTCGGCGAAGGATCAAATTCGCGGTCGATATGTATTTAATAACGTATCCGGCCCCGATATCGCAGCTCAGCTTCCAATTTTCTATGAGATCGAGCCACAGAAATTTCGTCTCTTCACGCTGGGCGAGTATCACACTTTCAGTCCGTCGGTGTTGAACGAGTTTCGAGTGGGCTTCAACCGATTCGACCAAACTGTTCCGGTTGGCAATCAAAAATTCCCAGGTCTTGATGCGTTTCCGAATATCGTCCTTTCTGATTTAGGTGCGGGATTGAACATTGGACCAGATGACAATGCACCGCAGTACACCATTCAGAATTATTACAGCGCAGTTGATAACGTAAGCTGGACCAAGGGAAAGCATACGCTGAAGTTTGGTGCGCAGTGGGCTGAGTATATTTCACCACAAAATTTCACTCAGAGGGCTAGAGGGGATTACGAATACACAAATACTAAGTTGTTTTTGGATGACATATCGCCAGACATCATTGGACAGCGCAGCTCCGGGAGTACCACCTACTACGGCAACCAGTCTGCGCTGTATTGGTACGCAAATGACACTTGGCGGTTTAATCAACACCTGACCCTTAGTTTAGGGCTGCGGTACGAGTACACGACCATACCATTGGGAGAGCAACGGCAGCAGCTGAACGAAGTGGCTAACACGCCCAGTGTGATTATTCCTCAGGTAAATGAGCCACTTGTCTTCAGCAAGCCTAGGGCGCCGAAAAAGGACTATGCGCCGAGAATTGGCATCGCGTATTCGCCGGGCGCTAGCGGTGACACTGCCATTCGCGCAGGCTTCGGTATGGCCTACGATACTCTTTATGACAATATTGGGATTCTTGCCGTCCCTCCACAGATTGGGGCTACTAACAATATCGCGCCCACGGCCGCACAACCCAATTTTCTCGGAAGCGGTGGATTGTCGGGGGGCGGGACTGGCGTTACGATCCTGGACCGTGCGGATGCGATCGCCGCGACCTCTTCTTGGATTCCCCCAGACGTGAAGTACCCTTATTCCGTCAATTGGAACTTGGGAGTTCAACACTCGTTCGGCAAGGCCTATATGGCTGAGGTCAATTACGTCGGCACACGTGGAAATCACCTCGATGTGCAGAATATCCTGAATTTGCAATCTCCCGTTACCCCTTCGGACGCCCTGCCCACCTACTTTGCGGCTCCTAGTCAGGCTGCGTTGGATGCGCTGCCTAACACTCTGACCGCGTTGGAGTCCATCAATCCAATCCCCGCTAACCTTAATAGCGCGGGATTCAACAGCAGCCTCCTTACAGGCTTCATCCCCACGGGCTGGTCCACATACCATGGGTTGCAGACCCAACTTACCCGGCGATTCACGAATGGCCTGCAATTCCAAGCGTCATACACGTATAGCCACACGATTGATAACAGTACTGCCGACTTTCATAGCACAGACCTGACTCCGCGGCGTCAACAGGATTTCTTTAACCCCAATGCTGAAAAGGCCACGTCGGCTTTGTCGCGGACGCACCGGTTCACAATTGCGGCCGTGTATAGCCTGCCCTACTTCCAAGGCGGGAATTGGCTCATGAAGAACATTGTTGGAAACTGGCAATTCAGCCCCGTTTACACCTACGAGTCGCCTGAGTGGGTTACCGTTCAAGCCGCTCAGGATGCCAATCTTAATATTGATAGCGCAGGCGATCGCGGTATCTTGAATCCAGCAGGAATACGTGGCACCGGTGGCGACGTCGCTGCCCTTACCAATACTGCTGGCGACGTAGTCGCGTACCAAGTGCTTAGTCCAACGGGTTCACCATGCGGCAGTGCGGCGCAATGCCCGCAGTATATTCGCACGGGCTTAGGGGCTCTTTCCAACATGGGCCGGAATACCTTGGCCACAGTTCCGACTAACAACGTCGATCTCGCTGTCTACAAAACCATCGCATTCACGGAAAGATTCCGGTTCTCGTTTGGGGCTCAGTTTGCCAACATTCTTAACCACCCGCAGTACATCCCGGGCAGCAATCCCGGCGTGGGACTCGGAGTGAATGACGTTGTAGGCTATAGCACCTGCTGCACGACTTCAGCCTATCGGAATTTCGCGACACCGGGTTCGTCGAACTTTAACGATCCCAAAACCACCTTTGGAAGTAATGCCAGGACCATTGGTTTAGTTGCGAAGTTCCTATTCTGATTTTTTCGGCTAATTGCAAGGGGCGCCGGTCGACGGCGCCTCTTAATTTTTGAGTGGAGATTTCGCAATTGCTGGTTTTGGCACGGTACCAACGGCCCCTCGCGCACGATTCAAACGCCGCCAATCAATAACTGGGACATCACGCTTTCGAAGCATATCTACGCTACCGAGCGTGTTCACCTGGAACTGTTGGCTAGTTTCTTGAACGCATTCAATCATCCGCAATTTGTGACCGGCAGCCCGAATCAGGGCCAGCCGATATCGGATACCGGCTCACAGAGGAATTTCTTGATCCCGAATGCGCCTAACTTCGAGAATGCCCGGTTCAGCTTCCCAAGCAATGCTCGGCAAACCGTGCTGGGATTAAAGCTGGACTTCTAGCTTTTTTGAGGAAAATGCATCGTTGGCCCGCTCAATGAGCGGGCCTTTTTTTGCGCTAAGACAATCCGTCGAACTGGGCCCCCTGTGTGCGTATGTCACCGCCGCTGGGATATGGTTCGGCGAGCACCTAACCCCCGCGCTCTCATTCGTCCCTACAGGATTCCATATCCATAAAAACTCTAATCCGGTTTTTGGAACGCGCGCGGGTTCCATTTTTGACAAAAGCCCTGCATGCTACTGATAAGACAACCAAATAATCCCCCTGAGTTTGGAAGCCAAGTTGCACGCTGCAGGTCAAACCCTTTTTTAAACGTGGGAACCCAGCACTTTTCAAAAACTTTGTTTTCAATATCAGGAGATATTTCAAATGGCCAGAACGCGACCTTCGCGTATTAGTAACAGCCTTCGCGTCTTATTTGGAAGCGCGCTAACTGCGCTGATGTTATCGGCGCTCGCCGTCGCGCAGACCGCTTCCATCAAAGGCACGGTGACCGATTCCACCGGCGCCGTCATCGTAGGCGCTGAGGTAGCGGCGCACAATCTCGACAACAATTCGACTCGAACTGTGACCACGGGCGGATCGGGCGAGTACGCCGTGACCAATCTGGCCGCTGGCCACTATGACATTACGGTCAGCAAGTCGGGTTTCAGGGTGTTCAAGGTCCAAAAAGTGGAGTTGACCGTCGATCAGTCCCTCACCACCAATGCCCGCCTTGAGGCCGGTTCAACAGGCGAAGAGATTCAGGTCCTCGGTACTGACTTGCCTCCCGTTGATTTGGACACAGCGCAGGTCAGCAATCTTGTAGATTCTCGCCAGATGCAGGATCTGCCGCTGATCACACGCGACCCCTATAGCCTGGTGCTGCTTTCACCTGGCACCTCACAGACCAATACCGGCCTTGGGGGATTCACCGTCAATGGCTCGAGGGAACGTAATAACAACTTCCTGCTCGATGGTGTGGATAACAACGACACCTCGGTGCCCGGAATACCAGACGGCCTTCTGTCCGCCAACCCGGATTCGACCGAAGAATTTCGGGTCATTACCAACAACTTTAACGCAGAGTATGGGCGGAACACCGGCGCGATTATCGACGTTGTGACCAAAAGCGGCTCAAACGCCTTTCACGGGGAAGCCTATGAGTTTGGTCGGTGGAACAGTTTCGGGGGAGCTCGCGATTGGTTTAATCCCCGGGTCTCGTCGGACGGGTCGATTAATCCGATGGATCCTTACGTACGTAATCAGTTTGGGTATTCGTTTGGGGGCCCGATCATCAAGAACAAAACTTTCTTCTTTGTGAACGAGGAATTTGATCGCTTCCGTACGACCCTGACGCGCAGCGCGACCGTTCCAACTGCGGCGTTCAAGACAGGGCTTTTTAACTACAACGGCGAGCAAATCGATCTTAGGCCCGGCGGCGCAAACAACCCTTTCAATCTTGCCGCTTGATCCCACGGTGCAAAAAATCTTTGCACTATATCCTAATCCGACGTCCTCTGCTGATGGTCTGACGGGAACCGCATTTTTTCCTAGCTCCTCTCGCACTAACAGCTACAACCCAGTGGTGAAGATCGACCAGCAGATTAACAGCAAGAATTCTTTGAGCATGCGCTATGCGTACAACCATTCTTTCGACCCTAACCCATTCCACGATGACATCCTGCCGAACAACGTTGGCGGTGTAAGCAGCAAGGCAATTGTTCAGGGCGCTTCCGCCAATCTTACCTCGACGATCAAGCCAACCTTAGTCAACAATTTCCAGTTTGGCTGGAACAAGCTATATGACAACTTTGGTTGCACCGGCACGAATGTACTGGATAGCATAGGCCCAGTGGATCAATTCGGAAACGGCACCGACTATTTATTTGGGGCACCATTTACCAATTTCGGATGTGACGCCCTGGTTTCTGACGGGCAATGGCGCAAGACTGGCACTACCAGTTTCGGCGATAACATCACTTGGGTCAGAGGGCCACATACGTTCAAATTTGGATCCGATTTCCGCAACATCGCTGAACAGGGGCCGAATAGTTTCTTTTCCCGCCGCGAGCTCACTCTTTCAACTTTCTTCACCGCCACGGGAGTGAGCCTGATTAGCAATCCCCCCGGACTCCGCCACCGGCCAACGATTCGATCTGCTTTAGAGGAGTCCGCGACAGCTCTTTACGGTTTCGTGGGAAACGACTTTCGGCGCAGAGTTTTTTAACAAGAGCGGGGTTCGCGAAGGTATCGGACAACAAGCACTTCCGGCAACACGAATACGACTGGTTTGGGCAGGACACTTGGAAAGTAAAAAGCAATCTCACGCTGACTCTCGGCTTGCGCTATCAGTTGGATGGCGTGCCTTACGAAGAAAACGCAAATTTTTCAAACCTTCTCGCAAATCCAGCATCATTCCAGCCTGGGCAGAACGTTGTAATGTCGATCGTGGGCCCGGGTACTGGCCATCAGCTTTATCAGACCGATTACTCTAACATCGAACCCCGTGTGGGCTTTTCCTGGGATCCATGGCACGACGGAAAGACCGCAGTTCGCGGTGCTTTCGGCATCTTCCACGATCGAGTGTTCGGAAATCTTTTCGGGAATGCCCGTGGCAATCCACCGTTCGAACAGGACTATAATCAATTTCCATTCGACTGTTATTCGACGCCTGCCGCGCTTCAGGACCGTGACTTTCCTAGCCGTCCGCCAACACCGCCATCCGCCGTCATTCCTGACGGCTCCGATGCTGGCACCAGTGCTGTTCGACACCCATTTCCGCAATACAGCCAGCAACAACTGGAACCTTGGTATTCAGCGCGAAGTGCCAGGAAACAATGTGATCGACCTTGCCTATGTTGCTTCCGAGGGGCATCACATTTATCGGCAAATCGATGGAAATCCTCCCGATCCGAGCTCGGGTTAATAAGCTTGTAGCATACTGCAGCAGATCCGAACAATTCGCTTACGAATGTACTCCAAATGAAGTCTCGGGTATTTTGCTGTACGAGGGAACGGGCAAGGGCCTAACGACTTTGGTCAGGTTCCTGCCCATTCAACGCAGTAGCTAACAATGCTCTGGTTCAGCCTTTCTACCAAGTGTCGGTTGCTAACTCCATTTACAACTCATTGCAATTGAAGGTGACTCATCGCTTGAGCCATGGCTTGCAACTGCAAGGTGCCTATACCTGGGCGCACGCGATCGACGACGGCGTCGATCCGCTCGTGCCTGCAGCTGGCAACCGGACGTTTCCTCGCAACTCTCGCGACCTAGGTCAGGATCGTGGAAACTCGGACAACGATGTAAGACATGTTGCAGTTATCAGCTATATCTGGGAAGTTCCCCTTGGTCGAGGCAAAGGGTATCTAAACAATGGCATAGCAGGTAAGGTTTTCGAAGGTATGCAGTTCTCGGGAATCACTACCCTCCAGACTGGCCATCCCTTCGAGATTCGCAGTAGCACCGATAGTCAGACGGACCGGAATTTCGGCCTGGGGTGACCTCGTCGGGAATCCATATGCGGCGACGTCAGATCCGACCTGCCAGCCGGATAGTTCTGCGGGCAAGCCATACTTCAGCAACCTTTGCGCTTTCGCTCAACCGGCAATCGGTAGCGGTCCTGGCAACATTGGCCGGAATCAGTTCTACGGGCCTGGATTGGTGGAATTTAATTTGTCGTTCGCCAAGAAAGCCAAGATAACGGAACGTGTCGGACTCGAGTTCCGAGTCGAAGGTTACAACATCTTCAACCATCCGCATTTCACCAACCCTGGTGCGGATGCATCCAGTTTGGGCAATCTAATTGCTGCCGCTCCGCTATTCGGGGTAATCACCTCTACCGTTCGGCAACCCGATGGCACGACATCGGCACGGCAGGTGCAGGCTGCGCTAAAGCTCAGCTTCTAATACACAGTTTCTTTCTTCGCCCCTTGCTGCAAAGCAAGGGGCGTTTCTTTTTGATTTGATTTCTTAAAGCTAGCAATTCCGCCCTTGCTTTCATCTCCCAAACATCGGGTAATGGCTTGCCGCTCCCATCAAGAACAGAAGCGGGATCGTCAGCCAGGCGTTGATGCGCGAGGTCAGGAAGGCCATGCGGGCCATGCGTGCGGCTTTCTCGGGCATCGGAGTGCCGTTTTCGGAGTTGGCTTTGGTCCAGGCGATGAGGCGCTTCTGAATGCGCCAGATGACGCCCCAAACGTTGAGCAGCATCATCCAGCCGATGCCGCCTCCGATGCCGATGGCCAGGAGGCGATTGCTCTCCCACGGTTGGTCGTTCATGTGTAGAAAGAAGTGCGCTGAGTGGGCGATGATGATTACGAAGAGAATGGCGAGGACCCATCCTCTATTCAACGGGCCTTTGCCGGGGATGAGCAACGCGTAAAGTATCGCCCAGGTGATTGTCCAGGTAAGAAAGAAGCTCACCATTGGTAGGGCGACCGATCCGCCGCCGTTACGCGCGTCTGAGCCGACGATGCTTCCCCAGTAAGCCAAGCCCGCCAGCACTGTGATGAGCGCCGACCAGCGAAACCAGTGCAATGCCCGCAACATCAATCCGGGCGTGATTTTCGCGCGAGTGGCGGGATCGAGTTCCTTCATGAAGGGAATGTTCACCAGGTTGAAGAAGTACAGCAATCCGATCCAGATGATGCCGGCGATGAAATGAGTCAACCGCAGCAACATCAGGAAGTTGGTTTGAAAGTCAGTGGGGAGAGAAAAATCGGCTGAAGCGTAAATCATGTGCGTAGAGTCCTCCGGAAGGTCGCCGACACTTTACAGGAAAGCCGAGGATGTGAAAAGCGGATGATTGAAACTTATTGCGCGGATCAAGATCAGTTGGCTCGGAACGGCGCCGATTTGGTTTGCGCCCTTTGCGGAATTTCTTTGCGTTCTTAGCGATTAAGATCTTTTACTGGCAGCTAGTTTAGCGACGAATCCAAAGGCTTTTAACGCAAAGTGCGCAAAGAAATACCGCAAAGTTCGCAGAGAAAGCCCAAGCTCGGAACGGCGCCGATTTGCTTTGCGCCCTTTGCGGAATTTCTTTGCGATCTTAGCGATTAAGATCTTTTACTGGCAGCCAGTTTAGCGACGAATCCAAAGGCTTTTAACGCAAAGTTCGCAGAGAAATGCCGCAAAGTTCGCAGAGAAAGCCCAGCGACAAATTTCGTTTCGATCCCTGAACAGCCGCCGTGGGTTTATTTCAGCGAGCTCAACCGAGCATTGAGGCGCGATTTGTACCGAGCAGCGGTGTTTTTGTGGAGAACGCCCTTCTGAATCGCTTTATCCAGAGCGGACGAGGTCTGGCCGAAGGCCTGGGTAGCTGCCGTCTTATCACCCTTTGCCAGGGCTTCGCGCATGTCACGGAGAGCGGACCGCAAGCGGGAGGTATTGCCGCGGTTGCGGGCGGTGCGGCGTTCGGTCTGACGGGCGCGTTTGAGCGCGGAAAAATGATTTGCCATTACGTGTGAATGCCTTTTCTGTAAAGTCCCAGGCCGAGTTCCGGCGGGTGTTGAATAACCTATTCTACTGGAATGAGTTGCAGAGGGTCAACGGCAAGCTATTCTGGTTGACTAGCACCGAGGGCGGGGGGTAGGCTTTTAACAGAATTGTTATCTGCCCACCTCATGCGGCGAAGTACAATCCGTGAAGGAACGCCAGGGCGTTCTTCAATCCTACAAGTGACATCTAATTGCTCGAAACGCGCAACTGCGCCCGAGGGTACCCGAAAGACGGAATCTGAATGAAGAAGAGTATTGAAATAAGTCCTAACATCGAGGCCCTGTTCGGCACCCGTGACGAAAACCTGCATGTGCTGGAAGACGGCCTGAATGTCAATATTGACCTCCGCTCTGACTCTATCGAAGTTGAAGGCACGCCACGCGATGTAGCCCGCGCCGAGCAGGTCATTGCCGATTACGATCAACTGCAGCGTGGCGGCCACACCTTTAATAACGGCGATTTAAACAGCATGCTGCGAGTGCTGGTTGCCGATCCCAAAGCCACGCTGCGTGGCTTGGTCGAAGCCGGACGCCAGCGTTCTTTCGGGCGCCGCACGGTGCAACCGAAGAGCGTGAACCAGCGCCGATATCTCGACGCGATAGAAAGCCACGACATGGTCTTCGGTATTGGCCCTGCTGGCACCGGCAAGACTTATCTGGCAGTCGCAATGGCCATTTCGGCTCTGCTCTCGAAGCGAGTGAATCGCATTATTCTGGCGCGGCCTGCAGTTGAGGCCGGTGAACGCCTTGGATTTCTGCCGGGAACGCTGCAGGAGAAGATTGATCCTTACTTGCGGCCGCTCTACGACGCGCTCTACGACATGCTCGAGCCGGAGAAGGTAGATCGTTATCTCGAAAAGAACGTGATCGAAATTGCACCCATTGCTTTCATGCGCGGCCGCACATTGAACGATTCCTTTGTGATCCTCGACGAAGCGCAGAACACGACTTCCGAGCAGATGAAAATGTTTGTGACCCGTCTGGGATTCAACTCGAAGGCGGTCATCACCGGCGACATCACTCAGATCGATCTTCCCAACGCAAAACGCAGTGGTTTGCTGGAGGCGATTGACATTCTCAAGAATGTGCAGGGGCTGGCGTTCTCGTATTTCGATGACGGCGACGTGGTGCGGCATCATCTGGTGCAGCGTATCATTCGCGCTTATGATGAACACAAAACCCGAGTAGCGGACGATCAGATGGATTTGCTGGACCCGAAAAGTGCAAACGGAAACGGATCGGCTTCGAACGTGAGCGAACCCGCGGAATAACCAGGTTTTCGTGAGGAGGGCGCGTTCCGCGTCCTCTTTTGTTTTTTTGACAGGCTGAAGCGCAAGTTAAATGAGTAATTCGATAATCGTCTTTGAAAAGAGGTTGCCGGGATTGAGCTCGCGTGCCCTTGCCGGGTTCGCGCTTAAAGCGCGCCGCGCGACGGGACTTCGCGGAGCAATCAGCGTTTTAATTACCGGCAATTCCGGTATGCGCCGATTGAACTCGCGCTTTCGAGGGAAGAGCCTACCGACAGACGTGTTGTCGTTTCCGGCGCCTCCTTCTGCGGACGGCTTCGTCGGGGACATCGCAATTTCGCTCGATATCGCAGAAAATAATGCGCGCCGGCTCGGACATTCAGTGCGCGACGAAATTCGAATTCTGATGTTGCACGGCATGATGCATCTTGCGGGATATGATCATGAAAGCGATAAAGGCGAGATGGCGGAGAAGGAAATCGTGTTGCGGCGGCGATTTGCACTGCCGACGGGTTTGATCGAGCGAAGTGGAAGATCGCCGGCGCGCAAGAAGTCGGCGAAATCGACACCCGCAATGGCGCGATCATCGAGATGAACCTCGTCATAGCCATCACGCTGTTCATTCTTTTTGGGCTGTTGACCCTGGCTTCGTACGTAGACCGCGTGTATGCGGAAATAGGAAAATTTCTATCCCGCGAATTTCAGGACAACATCGACGCATTTGAGCAGCAAGTGGAGCCGAAGCTGAAGGTTAGTCGGTCGCGAGCTGCGCTCTCGATGGCAGTGCTTACCCCATTGCTGATGGCCGCAGTTGCGATGGTGATCGGGTTCGCGGTATTTGGCGAAGGCAGCTGGAGCGCTGATGCCGTGCTGGAAGCCGTGCTTGGACTTCTCCTGATTGTCATCGTATTCAATCGCTTTCTCCCGTTCGTATTTTTTTCACGCACAACAGGGGCGTGGTTGACCCGGTGGGTACCGCTTCTGCGAGGCATGATTTATCTGACGTTACCAATCACGCTGGTCTTGGGATTCCTGCAGTCGGTCGCATCCTTGACCAAAGAGCATTCTGATGCGCAACCTGAGACTCAAGCGGAAGCCGTGGATGCGCTCATTGAGGCTGGGCAGGAAGAGGGGATCCTCGATGAGAGCAACCGCGAGTTGATCCAGTCGGTAGTGCAGTTCAGCGAGAAGACCGTCCGCGAGGCGATGAAGCCGCGGCCGGAGATGGTGGCTGTAGCCTCCGATACGACGGTTGAAAAGTTTATCGAGCTGCTGCGGCTGCGTCCTTTCTCGCGGGTGCCGGTATTTGAAGGAAGCCTGGACCATATTGTCGGCGTAGTTTATGCGCAGGATGTTCTGCAAGTGCCGGACGCAGAGGCACATACCCGCGCGGTTAGTTCGCTCATGCGCACCGATGTTTTATTTGTGCCCGAAACCAAGCTGGGCAGCGATCTGCTGCGGGAGATGCAGAAGAAGAAATCTCGCATGGCAATTGTCATCGATGAATATGGCGGAGTTGCGGGATTGGTGACGATTGAAGATCTGGTCGAGGAAATTGTCGGTGAAATCAGTGACGAGCATGAGCACGCGCAGGTGATTCGCGAAAGCGAAAGTTCATATCTGGTTCCCGGGAACATGGACGTGGACCGACTCGAGGAGTTGCTTGGCGTGCGTCACGAACGCCGGGGAGCGGCCACCGTCGCAGGTTTGGTGAGCGAACTGGCGGGAAGAATTCCGAAGAAGGGCGAAGTTGTTGAAGAAGACGGCCTGCGCCTGGAAGTGCTGCAAGCAACCGACCGCCGAATTGAACGGGTGAGAGTCTCGGTCGCAAATTCACAGCAGATGAAGCTGATTTAAATGTCCTTCCGCTCAGGCTTCGTCACCATTATCGGCCGCCCCAATGCAGGCAAATCCACGTTGCTGAATGCGCTCGCGGGCGAAAAGCTTGCAATCGTAAGCCCCAAGCCGCAGACCACGCGAAACCGTGTGCTCGGCGTGCTGCATGTTCCACAGAAGAAGGGCAGGTCCGGTGCGCAGGTTGTGCTGATCGATACTCCCGGGGTCCACAAGGCCGCGACTTCGCTCGGCCGCAAGATGATGGCGGAAGTGCGGGAGGCGTTAAATGGAAGTGATCTCGCAATCATCATTACCGATGCAGCAAAAAAGTCAGATGTGGTGGATGACTTTCTGTTGAGCGTGATGAAGGACGCGAAAACGCCGGCTTTCCTGCTGCTGAATAAAATCGACCTCCTGCGCGGCGGAAAGCAGCAACTGCTTCCTTTGATCGAAAAATATTCGACGCTGCGCGAGTTTCGCGAAGTTATTCCTATCTCGGCACGCAAACGCGAGGGCCTGGATTTATTGCTCGACAAGGTTATTCACGCTGTTGCCGGAAGGGCCGCACTATTTTCCCAAAGGCCAAATCACGGACCAGCCGGCGCGGTTCATGGCGTCGGAATTGATCCGCGAGCAGGTGCTTTTCGCAACTAGTGAAGAGGTGCCGCATTCAACGACCGTAATGATCGAGCAATTCGAAGAAGGGGCGAAACTCACGCGAATTGCGGCGGTTATTTTCTGCGAGCGCGACGGGCAAAAACGAATTTTGATCGGGCATCACGGGGAGATGCTGAAGAAGATCGGTACTGCAGCACGAATCGAAATCGAAAAGATGCTGGGAACTAAGGTTTACCTGGAACTGTTCGTCAAGGTCCGCCAGAACTGGCGCGAGTCGCGGGGTTTCGTCGAAGAACTTGATTGGCGAAAGCAGCTTGAACATCTGGTCGGAGAACCCGACTAGACCCTCCGTACTCTACTCTTTTAGCGCAATCCCCAAGGCCCGCATTTTTCTGTAGAGGTGACTGCGTTCGAGTCCCAGGACCTCCGCCGCGCGGCTGATGTTGCCGTGGTTCTCGTCCAGCTTTTTAAGAATGTAATCCCGTTCATAAGCCGACCTCGCCTGGTGCAGGGTGAGGAAGTCTCCACCGCGGCGGCTTCCGTCGCGATAAACCAGCGGCGGCAAGTGCTTGCGATCAAAGCGTACGGTGGTGGGATTCATGATGACGATGCGCTCGATCACATTGCGAAGTTCGCGCACATTTCCCGGCCAGGAGTAGCGCATTAGGCCTTCAATCGCATCGTCAGTGATCTCGCGCGGCCGCCGGCCATAACGGCCAGAAAATTCTTTCAGGAAATGTCCGGTGAGCAGTGGGATATCTTCTTTGCGTTCGCGAAGCGGTGGAACGGAAAATGGAATCACATTGAGCCGATAAAAAAGATCTTCGCGGAAATTCCCGCGTGAAATTTCTTCTTCCAAGTCTTTGTTAGTCGACGCGATTACGCGGACGTCCACCGTCACCGGCTCGTCCCCTCCCACCGGTGTAAAGTTCTGTTCCTCCAACGTGCGTAGAACTTTGGCCTGCGTCTTCAGGCTCATGTCGCCGACTTCATCGAGGAAAAGCGTGCCGCGGTTTGCCTTGAGAAACTTGCCTTCCTTGTCTTCGGTGATCGTGGGCAGCGAACCTTTGCGATGACCGAAAAGTTCGCTCTCGATCAAATCCTCCGGGATGGCGGCGCAGTTCACTTCAACAAAGGTTTCATTGCTGCGCGGACTTTGCCCGTGAATGGCGTGCGCCACCAATTCTTTGCCGGTACCTGACTCTCCAAAAATCAACACGCGGCCATTGGTCGGCGCCATTACCTGGATTTGCTGGCGCAGCGCCTTCATGGGGACACTTTCGCCCACGATCGCGGTCTTCGGCGCAAGCTGCTTTTTTAAGTCTTTATTCTCCTCGCGCAGCTTCTTGGCTTGCAGCGCATTCTTCAGAAGGATGAGTGTTTTGTCGATCGAGAGCGGCTTTTCGAGAAAATCAAAAGCCCCAAGCTTGGTCGCCCGAACAGCAGTTTCGATCGTGGCGTGGCCAGAAATGATAATGACCTCGGGTGAATTCTCCAGTTCGCGAATCTTCTGCAGCACGTCGAGGCCGTCCATGCCTGGCAGCCAAATATCCAGCAGGACCACATCGAAGGCTTTTTTGCGCAGCAGTTCTAAGCAAGACTCGCCGCTGTCGGTGGCCGCAGGATGGTAGCCTTCGTCTTCAAGCACGCCTTGCAGCGAGTCGCGAATCGACGCCTCGTCATCCACGATAAGAATGTTAAGCATTGTAGGTCGCGTGAGCGGCGGGGGCGGCGTGAGCTGCAATTGGCAATTCAATGATGAACCGGGCGCCGGCAGGCTTGTTTTCTTCTACCCGGATCGATCCGTGATGATCTTCGATGATCCGGCTAACGATGGCTAAGCCAAGCCCAGTGCCGCGTTTCTTGGTCGAGAAATACGGCAGGAATAGGCGTTCCTTCAGGTCCTGGGTAACGCCCGGGCCGCTGTCTGAGACGCAGATTTCTACCAGGTCGTGATCCGGCACCAGGGAAGTGGAAATTTCGATTTCCTTTACTGCGGATGTCTGCACTGCTTCGGCAGCATTGTCCACCAGATTGGCGATGGCGCGTTTCATCGCGTCTGAGTCAGCCATTACCTGCGGAAGATCGGTTGAGAACAACTTCCGCATATGGATTTCGTCCACCCTGCCATTGAACATGGACAGCGCGCTCTCCACGATCCCGTTAATGTTTGCGGGTTGCGGCTGCGAAGACGGGAAGCGGGCAAGAGTGGCGAACTCGTTTACCAGTGTGCGGACGGTTTCAACCGAGCTGCAGATAGCTTCTGCACAGCCGCGCACAATTTCAACTGAGGCAGCGTCGGGCAGCTTGCTGCGATCGAGATGCCGCAGAATACGATCGGCTGAAAGCGCAATGGGGGTGAGAGGGTTCTTGATTTCATGGGCAACGCGGCGCGCCACTTCCCGCCATGCGGCCTGCTTTTGCGCCCTCAATAAATCTGATAGATCCTCGAAGACCAGCACATATCCGATTCTTTCGTGCTGATGCTCCAATGTGGCAACCGTGACCGCGACATTCAATTGCGAGCGTTGAATCGCGAACTCCATCTGGGTGGTTGTGGTTCCCATGCGGTCCGCACGCCGCAACAGGTGCTCCAGATCCTCGAGCACCTCCGGAGCGAATAGATCACGCAAGGCGGCGCCGACCAAAGTTGATGTCATCTGCGGCTTCTCGGAAGGCCGCAGCATTCGCAACAGCGCCTGATTCACGTGACGGACGCGCATTTCGGCGTCGAGCGACAGCACGCCGGTTGGAATACTCTCAAGGATGGTTTCAATATGTTGGCGACGGCGCTCCAATTCTGAATTGGCCGCGCCCAATTCATGGCTCGCTGTCTCGAGTTTGCGGCGATTACTGGAAAGCTCTCCGGCCATTTGATTGAATGAGCGAACCAGGTCGCCGAGTTCGTCCGCTGCCGGAACTTCCACGCGATAATCCAAATTGCCTCGGGAAATTTCCTGCGTGGCCTCCGCAAGCGCTACCACCGGCCGCGTCACCAGGCGCGATAGATAAAGCGCTAGCCACATACTGGCAAACAGCACCATGCCGGTGATCCACCATAAAAGAACCATGTAAGTGCGGCGAACGGTGCGGCGGGCCTTTGCCAATTCAAGGTATCGCTGCTGGCTGAGTTCAAGCTGCTTCCGGGCTTCGGTGAAATTTGCCGGCAAAGGCATAGCCACCAGAATCTCTCCCGAATCACCGACCGGAGCCGTACCGAGAACGTATTCGACGCCATTCCATGAAATGTGTTGAGGTTCGGAAGTAATCGGTCGAGGAATTTTCGGTTTGAGCAGCGGCCATTCTGCGGGAGCGCCGAAACTGGCTTCCGCGTCGCCGGCTAGAATCGCAATTGCGAAGCCGCCCTGGAGCGTGGCCTCGCGCATCCGGAACTGGTTCAGCACTCCGGAAAAGCTATGCCCGTCGAATGCATGCTGAGTTTCGGGCGCTGACGCGATGGATACGGCTTCCGCGTGAGCATTCGCAGCGACATATTTCGCGAGCATCTGCGCCATCAACGCGGTGTCCTGCCTGACTTCTTCGACGGGAGTCGAAAACCATCGCTCAATGGACCGGTTCATCAATCCATAGGCGAACCAGAACATCACGATGACCGGAAGAAAAGAGAGCAGCAGACTTCCAACTACCAGGCGCGTGCGGAACTTCGATCCCAACACGCCCATTCGGCGCTCGGCAAAAAGTTTGATCAGGTTCCTCGCCAGGACGAAGGTGAGAGTGACGAAGAGCAGGAACACCAGTGCCGAGAGTGCAGCCAGAAAAACTGTCTGCTGAGTGGTGCTGGGATTGATAAAAGGCAAATCGAATGAGGATTCCCAAAGCAGAATTGCAAACAGCACAAAGCTTCCGGCAGCTAGGAAGATTATTAACCGCTTGCGATCTTTGGGTCCGATAGGAGTGCCCGAAGCCATAGGTCAAAAAGTTCGGCGACCATGCGGCCGCACCGAAAAACCATTATAGCCTCGGCTACCCGCATAAATTGAGGCTGGAAGCGCTTTGATTCACGACTTATTAGTCCTTGTGACGAAGATGAATATTGGAACGGAAACCAGTTGGGCGGCAACCGAAAAGCCAAGCAGCGCGGGCAGAGAAACGTCGTACAGCCTGCCGATAATGACGCTACCGACAAACCAAGATATTCCGTAAACGCCTGTAAAAATTCCGTAAGCTGATGGCCGCCTTTGCTGAGGGACCATCGTCGCCACAGCTGCGGGAATGATGGATTCGTGAACCCCCATGCCGAGTCCCCAGAGCCCCATGCCTACAAGTGCCATCCAGAATCCGCCAAGAAAAAGCAGAGGTGGTGAGACTGCGGAGATGAGCGTGAGCGGAACCAGAATTTCAATTCCAGCGCGGTCGAACAAGCGCCCGAACACCAGCGAACCAAATCCACTCGCAGCCATTGCTACCGAATAAAAAACCGGTATCCAAAGATTCGGAACTATGGAGGCTTTGTGGAAATGAAAAGCCACGAGTGAGAAGTCGGCGAATCCGGCAGCTACAAGGGCAGCGCCAGCCATGTAAATCCAGAACACACGGGGCAACGTTGCTTCGCCTCCAGCTTTCGGTTTGACCTCGAGATCTTCGGGAGTGGGATACAGAACTCTTGCCAGGATCAGAAAGCAGAGCGTAAGGATCGCTGGAATAAGTAGAACCGCGAAAGCTGCGCGATAGGTCCCGTGGCGGTCGAGAATCAAGGCCACAACCAGCGGGCCCACCAGCGCTCCGGCTTGATCCATAGCTTCGTGCAGTCCGAAGCCGAATCCCAGCCCGATATCTTTGCTGGCGCGGGAAAGCATTACGTCGCGCGGCGGATTGCGGATTGCCTTGCCGACGCGTTCCAGAACGATGAGCAATCCGGCGATCTGCCAACTGGGAGCCCACGCCAGCAACGGCACAGCAGCCATCTGAACGACATAGCCGAAAATGGTGATCGGCCAGAACTCCCCGGTGCGCTCGCTGAGAGGGCCGGAAACCAGCCGCAGGCCATAGCCGAGCAATTCGCCGAGGCCGGCGATAATTCCTACCAGCGTGGCGCTCGCGCCCAACACCGCGAGGTATGGGCCATTGACGCTTCTCGCTCCCTCGTAAACAAAGTCGGCGAAGAAGCTTACGACTCCGATCAGAAGGACGAATTTGAAAGCCCGGTTTTTCATTGCCATCCGCCGAAACTTCAAACTAATTTACAGGATTCGCAAACTCGTGGAGGAGAGCTAAATGTTGTCAAGACAGCACTGGTTACGAATGGTGATCAGGCCTGACGATCCAGGTAGTACTCGCGAATTCTGCAGTTAGAATTCTCTTGATGCCATTTTTCCTCGGAATTGACGGTGGTGGCACGAAAACCCGCTGCGTTGTCGGCGATGAAAAGTCTGAACTGGGTGGGGCAACTTCGTCGAGCAGTAAAGTCCAGCGCGTCGGCGAAGCTTGCGCACAAGACGCTCTGGCCGCCGCTGTCAACGAAGCCTGCGTGCACGCAGGAATCTCACCACAGCAGATTGTTCGCACTTGCGCAGGCATCACCGGTGCAGCGCGGCCTGAAATTGCCGGAGTGATGCGGGATCTCATGAACAGCATCGTAGGCGGGCACGTGGAGATCGTAGGCGATATCGAGATTGCATTTGAAGATGCCTTCGGCTCGGGACCGGGAGTGATGGTGATCGCGGGCACCGGTTCGATTGCGTATGGCAAGAACCAAACAGGAGAAACCGCACGTGCAGCTGGATGGGGATATCCAATCTCGGACGAGGGATCTGGTCAGTGGATTGGAGCCGAAGCGGTACGTGAGGCGTTGCGTGCGCGCGATCGTGGCCAGCCTGCCGGATTTTTGAATGACCTGATCGAAAAACTGGGTGCGAGCAGCTTCGAAGATTTCATTGTTCGATTGAACGGGAATCCGCCTGTGGATTTTGCGGCGCTGTTTCCCACTGTTCTCGCCTGGTCTGACAGAGGGGATTCAGGTGCCGCCTCGATTCTGGAGCGAGCAGGCCGCGAACTTGCTGGTATCGCTGATATCGTGATCGAGCGCCTGTTCCATGAGCACTCAGTCTCAGTCGCAACCCACGGGGGTGTTTTGGCGAGCAGTACACTCGTTCGAAAGTGCTTTGCGCAGGAGCTCAGGGCGCGGCATCGGCAAGCGGAATTGCTTGATCGCGAAATCGATCCGGCGCGCGGGGCGCTGGAGCGGGCAAGAAGAGAGTTCAAAATTGCAAGCGCGTGACGACTGGTTTGGTGTAGGCCCGGGCGTCCACGCCGGGGTGCGATTGTGTGAACATGTCGACTGAACCCCATTCAACCGAGAATTCAGGAACAGCAGAGCAGAACCTTCCGTCTGCCCTAAACCCGGATAACCCATCCGCAATGGGTCTCAGCGAAGACGCAGCCCTCGCAGTTGTCAAAAGACCTGATGTGACCGCGGAAGCATTGGCGCAGCTTGCAAAGAATCCAATTGCATCGAAGAGCCGCAAAGTTCTGGTTGCGCTCGCTTCACATCCCCGCACCCCGCGCCACATCTCGATTCCTTTGTTGCGCAGTATGTTCACGTTTGACCTGATGAACTTCGCCCTGACGCCAGCTGTCGCGCCCGATGTGAAGCGTGCCGCGGAGGAGCAGCTAATCATGCGGCTCGAGTCCCTTCCCGTCGGCCAGAAAATCACCCTCGCCAAGCGAGCGTCGGGACGGGTCGCAGCCGCGCTTCTGCAAACGTCAGATCAGCGAATCATTTCTCCTGCCCTCGATAACAAACAGCTGACTGAGGCGCTGGTGGTTCAGGCGCTCATGAAACCGCGCGCGCCGGAACGTTTGTTTGTGCTGGTGAGCGATCACGCTGATTGGCAACTGCGTCGCGAGGTTCAGATCGCTCTGTTGCGAAGCGAAAAAACGCCGCGGGAGCGGGCCCACGAATTCGCAAAGAATTTTTCCGCGGAATTCTTGCGCGAGATTGTTGTAGAGCGAAAGGGCGAGCTGCCTGATTTGCAAGATTAACGCCGTCAGTTTTCGCCGTCTCAAAGCTGCAGCACTAGAATGTCACGTGAGAAATCAAGGAAACGGAAAGGGCACGGGTTTCACTTTCACTTCGCGGCTTTTGCGGTCCGTCTTTGCGATTAAAAGCTTTCGGGCGTGCTGACGGAACAATCGTATTTAGAATAGAAGACTGCGGAAATCTTAAATCGCAAAGTTCGCCAAGGAGTCGCAGAGTTCCGAAGAGGGATCGTGCCGACGACGATTCGTTTGCTTAGGGCGGCACGGCTGTAAGCCGTGCCCTTCCCGTTACCCGCCTGCCCTATGTAACTTGCGCGGTAACCTCATGTGCCCTGTTACGGAGGGAACTACTTCCACGCAGGTGCAGGTTCGGGTTCTGCCGATCCATCCGCTCGCGCGTCGGACCCGCCATAGTTCATGTTGGCCTTCGAGTCGTGCAGCACCGCATTGCCGCGGCCCATGGATGTCGAATATTCCTTTTGTACGTGCAGCTGGTGACCCATCGCTGCGAGCTTACTCAAAACTTCAGGTTTCACTCGTGACTCGATAAAAATGTTACAGCCGCGATCGGGATGAACCGTGAAGCGAGCATTCTCCAGCGCCTGTTGGATGTTCATTCCATAGTCGGCGATATTGGAAACAAATTGCGCGTGCGCCAGGGGCTGGTTTGCCCCGCCCATAATCCCGAAGCCGATATGCTGATCGCCACGCTCCATAAAAGCAGGAATGATGGTGTGAAACGGGCGCTTCCGCGGCGCCAACGCATTCGGCGACTTGGGATCGAGTGAAAATAGTGCGCCGCGATCCTGCAACACGAATCCCATCCCTTTCACAGTAATCCCGGAGCCGAATGTTTCGTAATTGCTCTGGATCAGCGAAACAATGTTGCCCTCGCGATCGACTGCGGTCAGATAGGTCGTTTCACTTTGCGGAGTACCGTAGCCGACATTGCAATTCGCGTGATCAGGATCGATGAGTTTCGCGCGTTCTTTCGCGTACTCTTTTGACAGCAGTCCTTTGACTGGAATCTTCGCGAAGCGCGGATCGGCGTTGTAATGCTCGAGGTCGGCATAGGCCAGTTTCATGGCCTCAATTTTTTTGTGCAGTTCCACGACGCTGAGTGGCCCGTCGGGCGAAGCGGCAGATGTTTCCATGATATTCAGCATCTCCAGTGCCGCAATGCCCTGGCCGTTCGGAGGCAACTCGTACACCGTCCAGCCGCGGTAGGTGGTGGAGATGGACTCGACCCACTCGGGCTGGAATTCCGCGAGATCATCGGCTGACATTGTTCCGCCCAGCGCTTGTGAGGTGTTGAGAATTGCATGCGCGATTTCGCCTTTGTAATAAGCGTCCGCTCCACCGGTCGAAATCAGGCGTAAAGTTTTTGCCAGGTCAGGATTGCGGAAGACTTGCCCAACGGCCGGCGGCTGGCCACCAGGCAGATATACCCGCCGGCCCTCAGAATCATTTGCGAAAATTTGTGGAGCGCCGCTCCAGAACGCGTGGACCAGTTCGGGGACCGCATAGCCTTCATCGGCATAGAAAATCGCTGGGCGAAACAAGTCTTTCCACGGCAGCTTGCCGAATTTTTCATGCAGCGCATTCCATCCAGCCACTGCGCCCGGTACGGTCACCGCGTCAATTGAACGCAACGGCATTTTTTGTACGTCTCGCGCTTTCATGTGCTCGATGGTCAGTCCCCGCGGCGCCCATCCGCTCGAGTTCAGCCCGTACAGCTTGCCGGATTTCGCGTCGAAATAAATGGCAAACAGGTCGCCCCCGATCCCGTTCATCATCGGCTCTTCCACGCCCAGCACGGCATTTGCCGCGATGGCCGCGTCGACCGCTGAACCACCCTGGCGCAATACTTCCGCGCCCGACTGCGAGGCCTGGACGTAGCTCGTCGACACAATTCCGTATTTGCTGATCACCATGGAGCGGGCAGTGCTCCGGTCTTCGGCCGATACGGAAGACAAAGACAGCAGAACCATCCAAGGTATGAGCAAGGCAGAAGTTCGCATGTTATCCCCTTATGAAAGCAAGAAGATGTTGTACTTTAGAACTCCACCATGTCAATACACCTGACCCTTGCGACACTCTTTATGATTTGCACCTTTGCCCTGGGGCAGCAACAGTCTCTTCCGTGCCCCAACTGTGCTAGTTGGAACGAGCCTCAATCTCCGTTTCAAATCTATGGCAACACCTACTATGTCGGGCCGCATGGCTTGAGCTCGATTTTGATCACTTCGGACGCAGGCCATGTGTTAATTGATGGCGGCCTCGCGGAATCTGCGGGACAGATTGCCACGCACATCCGCCAGCTGGGTTTTCGAGTCGAAGACATAAAGCTGATCGTCAATTCGCACGTCCACTTCGATCACGCCGGAGGCATCGCAGAATTGCAACGGTTGTCTGGGGCACGGGTTGTGGCCAGCAAGTGGACCGCGGAGGTAATGGCGAAAAGCGGAGTGGGCCGCGATGATCCGCAATACGGAGTGATCCCGCCCATCGCGCTAATCAAACATGTGGAAGTCCTTTCAGACGGTCAGACATTCAAGATCGGTCCAATCGTGATCACAGCCCACCTGACCCCAGGACACACCCCGGGCGGCACCAGCTGGACTTGGCAAGCTTGCGAGGGCGGCAAATGTGTCAACGTTGTCTATGCGGACAGCCTTACGCCGGTTTCAGCGGACGGATTCAAGTTCACTCACAACACTGAGTACCCCGCGGCGATCCCAGATTTCCAAAAGAGCTTTTCGTTTTTCAGATCCGTTCCCTGTGACCTTCTTTTAACTACTCATCCAGATGTCTCCAACTTTTGGGACCGCGTCGACGCGCGGGCGAAGAGAACAAAACCTGATCCGATGGTGGACACCACCGCGTGTCGCAACCTCGCGGATCGCGCTGAGGACGCTCTTCGAAAACGGATTGCATCGGAAGCCGCGAAATAACTATTTCTGAAAATGTTGCAGGATGGCTTCCGCCTGATTTTTAGTTACCACAGCTGACAGAGCCGCAACGTCGGCCTGCTTCACCGCCTGCAGGCTACCGAAGTGCTGCAGTAGGCGCCGAGTTGTACGCTCGCCGACGCCGGGAATTTCGCGCAATTCGGTTGAACGGTCGCGCATCTGGCGGCGCTTGCGATGGAAGGTCACGGCAAAGCGATGGGCCTCATCGCGAATGAGTTGCACCAGATGCAAGACTGGATTGTGATGATCAAGGACGATCGGATCGTTCTCTTGTCCACAGACGTAAATGATCTCTTCGCGCTTGGCGATCGATGCCAGCGGCTGATTGATGACCTGCAGCGAATTCAGCGCTTCGGCAGCTGCATGCAATTGGCCTAATCCGCCATCGATCAAAATCAAACTGGGCATTTCTTTTTTATCTTCCTGAATGCGCTTGTAGCGGCGAGTGACTACCTCGCGCATTGAGGCGAAGTCGTCCACGCCGTCGACGGTACGTATGATGAATTTGCGATAGTCGGATTTTTTCATCTTGCCGTCTTCCCACACCACCATCGACGCGACGGTTTCCGCGCCTTGAATGTGCGAAATGTCGAAGCACTCGATGCGCTTCGGAGGCTCGGGCAGGGTGAGCGCGTCTTGCAATGCTTCCTGAATGGCGCGCGCGTTCGGCTTCATCACTCGGAAGCGCTGATCATAAAGTTGCTTCGCGTTATTGCCGGCGAGGTCAATCAGCGAACGCTTATCTCCACGCGAAGGCACGACGATATGGACTCGGGTTGCGCGCCCGCCTTCTCCAGCTAGTTGTTCAGAAAGCACTTCCTCCAGCGCCTCGCGATCCTCGAAATCGACCGGGACGTAAACATTTCGGGGAACGTAAGGCTGGCCGATATAGAGTTGCGTGAAAAATTGCGAGAAGAACTGGGACGGGTCGAAGTTGCTTCGTTCGCCCTCAGCCCGTTTGAGGAGAGGCATTTCTGCCAGGCCCCCGGAGCTTTGCTCCACCTCCGGCGGTGTGGGAACGGGTGTCCACGCCCGTTCGGCGGAGCTTGCCTCCGCAGGATTTCCCTTGACCGAAGGTTCTATCGTCGAGCTGAGTTCGACCGGACGGGCAGGAATGCCCGTCCCTACATGGCTCGTGCTCGGGGCGTCGGTCATCTCCGTTTTATCGCTCTCCCGAGTGTCTGCCGGTTCGAACTCCGGCAAATCCTCCCAGAAGAACTCGCGCCGATCCAGCACACGGCCGCCGCGCATGTGGAATAAGTTCACCGCCAACATGCCATTTTCAAAGTGATACCCGAACACATCGGCATCATCGCCTTCGGCAGCTGCGATTCGTTGCTTTTCCTGCAATTGCTCCACAGTCGAGATCAGGTCGCGATACTTTGCCGCGCGCTCGAACTCCTGGGCTTCGGCCGCCGAATGCATCCGGTCCCGCAGAGATCTCGCTAGCTCAGCCTGCCGCCCATCCAGAAACAGCTTCACGTCGCGAACGGCTTCCTGATAAATCTCCGGCGTGGTCAGGCCTTCGACGCAGGGCCCCAGGCAGCGGCCAATGTAAAACTGCAAACAGGGGCGCGGGTGAGAACGGTTGAGGTCGACATAGCAGGAAGGAACCAGAAAGTTTCGATGGATTAGGTCAACGATCCGATAGGCGAGATTTCCAGGGAAATACGGCCCGTAATAGACGCTGCCATCCTTCTTCAGTCGACGCGTCACGTATACCCGCGGAAACCGCTCGCCCAAGGTCAGCTTCACGTAGGGATAAGTCTTGTCATCCCGCAGCAGGATGTTGAAGCGCGGCTTTTTCTGCTTGATGAGGTGGTTTTCGAGGGCCAGTGCTTCCTTGTTATTGGCTACAACGATGTAGTCCACATCAACGGCTTCGCGGACGAGGGTGCCAGTTTTGGCGTCGGAGAAGCGGCCTTCATGGAAATACGAACTAACCCGGTGGCGAAGGCTCTTGGCCTTGCCAACGTAGATCACCTCGCCTTCGGCGTTCTTGTACAAATAGACGCCCGGCAAGGCGGGTATTGACCGGATTTTCTGCTGCAGATCCATGATTACTGACGAGGCGCTAATACGGGCTATTGCCGATTACGAGAGCTGTTACTCCCATCTTAGTTGATGATTAATTGGCCTTCGAAGGCGCAGAGCGGTTTCGGTTCTTAGCCCGGAAGGCAATGCGCTCAGCTGATTAGGGAACTTTACTAAGTCACTCCGCAACCCGGATGAAGCAAATTGCATATCCGCCGATTCGGGAAAAGGAGAGCTGCGGAATTCCGCAGACTGTATAAAATTTCCTCTATTTCAGCTGCTACATACAACGGCAGGTATACTGGATTGGCATCTAAGCCGTGTATGTTGAGTACGTTAACAGGAGCCGCACTGTGGTATAGGGTTGGCATCCCTCGTGCTCAGATAGGATTTGGCTGAACAAGCCGCCGGTTAGTAAAACCGGTCTAGATTTTGACCTGACGCGTCCCAGCGGGTCAGGTTCCAGGCACAGAATTCAACTACTGTTGCCCAGGTTTTTGAGATTTAAGAAGAGAGGAAGGAGTCCTCCACACATGAATCGCACTTCGTTAGTCCTCACACTGGTTGCAAGCATGGCGGCGACGGTCGGCTGCGCCAGCAAGAATTACGTAAAAGAACAGACCACGCCGATCATTAACAAGACCAATGAGCTCGACGACCTAACCGCCCAGAATTCCAAGGCGATTAAGGACGTAGACGCCCGCGCCCAGGCCGGTATTCAAGACGTCAATACCCGTACTGCAGCCGCGGATCAAAAGGCCCAGGCTGCCGGGCAGACGGCTGCACAAGCCCAAACCCTGGCGAATAACGCCGTCCACCGGGTTGACGTGCTGACTGATGCCGTCACCAACCTGGACAACTATAAGATCGTCAGCGAAACCTCTGTCCACTTTGGTTTTGACAAAGACTTTCTGACGACCCAGGCCAAAGACGAGCTCGATAAGATGGCCAGCGCCGTTCCGAACACCAAGGGCTACATCATCACAGTCGAAGGTGGAACGGATTCGGTCGGTCCCTCGGACTATAACTACAGCCTGAGCGAGCGCCGCGCGGACTCGGTGATTCAGTACTTGAGCTCGAAATATAACATCCCTGCCCACAAGATCTATTTGATCGGATTGGGTAAGGATAAGCCGGTCGAGCCGAACAAGACCCGCGAAGGCCGCGCCGCCAACCGCCGTGTCGATATTCGTCTTATGACGAATACCGCTGGCGCGACGACGCAGCCGGCGGCAACTCCGGCTCCGCCTTCAATGTAAGAGTTTTCCCTCCTCCCCGGAGGACTTCGCCAACAGCCGCCCTTTAACCAGGGCGGCTTTTTTGTGTCTTGAGTTTGGTCAATTCGCCAGCCGGGCGCGGAGTAAAATAGGCTCATGCGTATCCGTCAATCCTTTGTCGTACTTGCCTGTCTTTCGGTCTGTTTCTGCTTTGTGCCGCAGCTGGCAGCCCAGCAGGATGACTCCTTGCCTCAGGCCTCGCGCCAGGACGAAAAAGAAGAAAGTGCTGCGCGCGCTACCGAGGAAAGCTCCAGCAAAGACACCCGGGTTGACTTGAGCCCTCCTAAAGATGATGAGAAGAACCACCCCATGAGCGGGGCCGCGATTTCTGACGCCCAGGAGGCGCCTTCAGACGTTCAGGAGATGCATCCCTGGGACCCGCACAAGGCTGCCAAGGATGTGGAAGTAGGCGACTATTATTTCAAGCGGAAGAATTACAAAGCTGCCATTGAACGCTACAAGCACGCCCTGATTTACAAGCAGGACGACGCCATCGCTACCTACCGGCTGGCCGAGTCGCTCGACAAGACAGGAGACCTAACCGAGGCGGTCACTTACTATCGGGCGTACCTGAAAATCCTTCCGCACGGACCATATGCAGCAGACGCGCAGAAGGCTCTCGGCCGGCTGACCGCCGAGAGTCGGGCGAATGCGGTCGCGAAGTAACTCGTGTGGGGTCGGACACTCTTGTCCGACGCATTTGACTTCTGTTTAGGGCCACCGAGACGCCTCCTTTTTCGGCGAGTCGCGGCATTGGTCGGACAGGATAGTCCAACCCACACAGGCCGTGTGATACGCTGACTTTTCTCATGGCTGCCCCCGATACACTCAAGCCCGAAGCGCCGGATTCGTTGATGCTCACCGGCTTCTGGTATCGCGCGCTGCCGTCAGAAAAAGTCAGGGGCAGCGCGTTGCAGAAAGCCATGCTGCTCGAAATTCCGCTGGTGATTGGGCGGGATCGCAACGGCAAGGCGTTCGCACTTCGCGACGCCTGTCCTCACCGAGGTATGCCGCTCTCCTGCGGGAGGTTTGACGGTGAACAGGTGGAATGCAGTTATCACGGCTGGAAATTTGATGCGGCCAGCGGACAGTGCAGGCTGATTCCGTCGCTTACGTTGGATCAGAATCTGAAAATAGATCGCATCTACGCTGGTAGTTTTGCTTGCGAAGAGCGCGACAGCTTTATTTGGGTGTTCATTCCTGATCCCGGTGCTGCCGGCGCAGGATTCACTCGACGTGACGAACCGATCGTCCGAGCCCCGCAAGTACCAACGTTCAGCGAAGAATTCAAAACCGCGTATCTTAGCTCGGCTATGCCGTCAACCGTCGATCACGGAATCATCGGATTGATGGACCCGGCACATGGCCCGTTCGTGCATCAGGCATGGTGGTGGCGCTCGCAGCACAGCATTCACGAAAAGCAAAAACACTTCGAGCCCATCCCGAACGGATTTCGCATGAGCGCTCACACTCCCAGTTCAAACAGCGCGCCTTACAAACTGCTACGTCTCTACGCCGACGCTGATTCGATCACCACCACCATAGATTTCGTTTTGCCAAACCTGCGGCTTGAAACCATTCGGGCAGGGAAGTACTGGTTCTCGTCATTGACTACGGTCACTCCGATTGCCCGCGACCACTGCCGGATTGACGTGGTCGCGTGCTGGAACATTTTTCGCTTCGTACCGTTCGGGCCGTCGCTGCTGAAATTTGTCTTTGCGAAATTCGTCGAGCAGGACCGCCGCACCATGGAACTGCAGAGCGAGGGCCTGAAGCACAATCCTCACCTCATGCTGATCGATGACGCCGATCGTCCCGCCAAATGGTATTTCGGATTAAAGGCGGCGCACCTGGACGGGAAACGAACGGGTGGAGAGATGAAGCATCCGATGAGCGGGCCAGTGACGCTGAAGTGGAGAAGCTGAAAGGAACCTAAAATACTCACCCTTCGCCCGAGCGAGAGTGCTTTAAGAGAATATGCCCCCTCTGTGGCTTTCCTCTGTGTACCTCAGTGCCCTCTGTGGTTCAAGGTTTTCGCGGGGGAAGTTGAAGTCAAAAGCTAACCACAGAGGGCACAGAGTTCCACGGAGGAAAGCACAGAGGTTTTCAGTAGCGGTCCCGTGCCTTAACTTTCGGATAGCAATCGTCATTCCGCATCAGAAACCTTGAAACCTTGCTACTCCGCCTTCTGCTTCACCCTCACCACAGTAATCTTTGCGAAGCCTTCATCGAAGGTTGGCGCTTTTAGTTTTGCCGACATCTTGCGCATCACATCTTCGGGCACGATGCGGTCGCGCCGGTTGTGGCGCTCAATGCAAACTTCAAGTGGAACGTCGAAAAATACCGCTTGGGCTTCGTAACCGAAATCTTTGGCCAACTTGACCCAGTTGTTGCGTTCCTGCGGGGTTAGATTGGTCGCGTCGACATAGTTGGTCGGGCGGCGAGCGATCAACCGCGCTTTCAGCATGGAACGAAGATTAGAGAAAACCAAATCCTGAAAACGCTGTTCCGAGGGATCGTCAAAAAGCATTGAGCGGAGAACATCACTCGATAGGGGCGTGATGTTATGGCGCTTGAACCATGAGCTCTTACCCGATCCAGGAAGGCCAACGGCGAGCACCACGATTCCCTTCGAGGGCTGTTGAGCTGACGGAGTGGAGGGGGTTGCTCTTAAAGCGGTTGCAGGGCGCGTTGTCGAATCCGTCGCAGCCGGCGGCTGTTGCGATGAAGTCTGCTGTCCCGGACGCTTTCTGCCGCGACCACCACGGCGCCGGCGGCGAGGACGACGTGTCTGATCCGAAGGTGCGGTTGACGGCCCGGGATTCTCGCGTGGTTCGACCGGAGCGGATTCAACCGGATCAGCCGATTCACGATTCCAATCCGATTCGGCCTCCGCGACCTGCGGCTCAGGGACTGGTTCACGATGTTGGGTCCTTGCGCTTGCTTCCGGCTCGGCTTCAAAATAAGCCGGCTGCAGTGGCGCCGGCCCAGCGGCTGCGGCCTCTTCAGACTTTTTACGTCGTTTTAGTTTGTCCTGCATCCATTTACGCATGTGTGGCCTTGTAACATATTGGATCACTGGCGAGCAATCAGTCGTTGCGTCCAGCGACTTAAGATTTGTGCAGTGTGTTCGATTCTAAAGCCTGACAACCAAAGTGCGATAGAGGGTAGGAAGGTTATGCCGATTCCAAAAGAAATATCGGGCCAGAAATATGTGTGTCTGACAACGTTCCGGAAAAGCGGAATTGGTGTCGTCACCCCGGTCTGGTTCGCCGAGCGGGACAACAAACTTTACGTGAAGACACGAATCGAGTCGGGCAAGTCCAAGCGCATTCGCAACAACCCGAGTGTGAGAGTGGCTCCGTGCACGATTCGAGGGAAAATCACCGGCCCGGAATTTGCCGGCAGAGCCAGGATTCTTCCGCCGGAGCAGTTCGGCCCCGCAAAAGAAGTTATTAATCGCAAATATTTATTCGCGCGACTATCGCTTTGGAATAGCAAGAATGAATATCTGGAAATTGAGATCGCCGGGTGAGCTTGAATTGCGAGTCTCACGTACTTTTGTGATCAAGATCACAGGATGTACTCTTTACAATCGTTAGAGTAATGAGTGGTTGCAATTTGCGGCAGTTCGCCGGTGGCTGTTAACATTCTTGTTTCCCTAACAGCTCAAATTTCATCAGGGCAGATCGACTTTATATTGGAGGCGACATGGCTATCAAAGTAGGCATTAACGGTTTCGGAAGGATTGGCAGAAATGTTCTGCGCGCATCTTTGCAGGACCCAAATCTGGAATTTGTTGCGGTCAACGATCTCACCGATCCGAAGACGCTGGCTCATCTGCTGAAGTATGACTCGGTGCTGGGCAATCTGCCCAACAAGGTGACGGCGGGCGCCGATAGCATTCAGGTCGATGGCAAAACCATTCGCGTCTTCAAAGAGAAAGATCCAGCAGCGCTGCCCTGGGAGAGCGTGGGCGTGCAAGTGGTGATTGAATCCACGGGACGGTTCACCGACGCGAATGACGCGAAGAAGCATTTGCGCGGCCCAGTGAAAAAAGTCATTATTTCGGCGCCTGCAAAAAATGAAGACGTCACCCTGGTTCTGGGCGTGAATCACGACAAGTACGACGCGGCCAAGCACAACATCATCTCTAATGCGTCTTGCACAACGAATTGCTTAGCGCCGATCGTTAAAGTGATTCATGACACTTTTAAGATCATCAGCGGAACCATGACCACGATCCACTCCTACACCAATGATCAGGTCATCCTCGATTTTCCGCATAAGGATCTGCGACGCGCCCGCGCTGCTGCGCTTTCCATGATTCCAACCTCCACTGGCGCGGCAAAAGCGTTGAAGTTGGTTATCCCGGATATGGCGGGAAAGCTAGACGGCTTCGCCGTTCGTGTGCCGACGCCCAACGTCTCGGTGGTCGACCTGGTCGCGCAAGTTGAGAAAAAGGCTACGAAAGAAGAAGTGAATGCCGCCATGAAGAAAGCATCGGAGGGCGGACCGTTAAAAGGTTATTTGGGATACGAGGAAAATGAATTGGTCTCATCCGATTTCAAGGGCGACTCGCGCTCCTCGATCGTGGACTCGCCATCCACATTGGTGGTCGGCAATCTGGTGAAGGTGGTTTCCTGGTACGACAATGAGTGGGGATACTCCTGCCGCGTTCGTGATCTGATCAACTTCATCGGAAGCAAAGGTCTATAAAACAGTTGTCAGTGGCTGGTGATCAGCCTTGTCCGTTCACCGGCCACTGACCTCTCATCACTTGATCTCTTGGTGACGCACATGTCAAAGCTTTCCATTCGCGATCTGCCGTTGAACGATCACAGAATTCTTATGCGGGTGGATTTCAACGTCCCGCTTGAAGATGGCCGTGTCATGGATGACACGCGCATCCGCGAAACTTTACCGACTATCGAGTACGCCCTGCGGCACGGTGCTCGTCTGATCTTGGCTTCGCACCTGGGACGTCCGAAAGGGAAGCCAAATCCAAAGATGAGCCTGAAGACGGTCGCCGAGCGCCTGCGCATGTTGATCGACAAAGAATTGGGGCGCGGAGAGAATGTCGGTTTCTGCCCGGATTGCGTGGGTATTGAAGCCGAGGAGATGGCCGGAAAGCTGGAGAAAGGCCAGACGCTGCTGCTGGAAAATCTGCGCTTCCACGCAGAAGAGGAAGCCAACGACGAAAAGTTTGCTAAACAGCTTGCGGGGCTCGCCGATTATTACGTGAACGATGCATTCGGGACTGCTCACCGGGCGCACGCTTCGACTGCAGGAATCACCAAGTTCGTACAGAAATCGGCCGCTGGGTTGTTGATGGAGAAAGAGCTGGAATATCTCGGGCGGGCGATGTCGCAACCAGAGAAGCCCTTCATTGCGATATTGGGCGGCGCTAAAGTGAGCGACAAGCTTGGGGTCATCGAGAACCTGCTGACCAAAGTCGACACGCTGATCGTCGGCGGCGCCATGGCATATACCTTCCTCAAGGCGCAAGGGCAGGCGGTCGGCAAATCACGCGTGGAAGAAGACAAGCTGGATCTGGCAAAAAAGATTCTGGAGGACGCGAAATCGCGGCACGTGAAATTTTTACTTCCCGTTGATCATGTAGTTGCGGACCGTATCGACGCTGGCGCGAAAACTCAGACCGTTAAGAGCATTCCCGAAAATCTGATGGGTCTGGATATTGGGCCGGAGTCGGTCGAACTTTTTTCCGAGGAAATTTCTCGCGCGGCTACCATCGTGTGGAACGGGCCGATGGGTGTCTTTGAAATCGCTCCATTCGCCAAGGGCACTTTCAAAGTGGCGCGCGCGGTCGCCGACAACGCGGGAGCGACTTCAATCGTGGGCGGTGGAGATTCGGTTTCCGCAGTCATAGCGGCTGGAGTAGCTGACAAAATCTCGCACATATCAACCGGTGGCGGGGCGTCGCTGGAATTTCTTGAAGGCAAGGAATTACCTGGAGTCAAGGCGCTTACCGACAAACGCTAGAGCATTGCTTTATCTGCCGGACGCGAACACCCCCATGATTTTCTTTGACATTGATGGCACACTGATCGATCATGCCAGCGCCTCAGCGGCAGCGAGTTTAGTCTTTTTCGATCACTTCCCCGGTGCAATTCCATTTTCTCGCGACGAATACCCTGCGGCCTGGGAGCAGATCCTCAACAAACACTTTAAGCGTTGGTGCAACGGCGAAGTTTCGCTTTGGGAGCAGCGACGGTCGCGCATGAGAGACGTTTTCGCTGCTCCTGAAATGAGCGACGATGAAGCCGACGCGCGTTATCGGGTTTTTATTCGCGAGTATGAGGCATTGACTCGTCCATTTGACGACGCCGAACCCTGCCTGCGGGCGCTAGTTGGCAAACCACTCGGCATCATTTCAAACGGAGCCCGCGAGCAACAAATAGGAAAATTGCAGCGTGCCGGACTGCTGCACTATTTTTCCGTGATGGTCTATTCCGAAGATGTTGGCCTGGGAAAGCCATCCCCCAGCATTTTTCTTGAAGCCTGCCGTCGGGCCGGGGATTCGTATGAGCAATGCGCCCACATCGGCGACGATCTGGAAGCCGACGTGGTTCCTAGCCGGGCCTTGGGAATGCGTGGCATTCATCTGAGCCGCGCGAAAAATTCGCCGGTTGGGCCGCCGGTGATTTCTTCGCTCCACGATCTGTCACCGCTGATCCATTGAGCGGCTACTCTGTTCACGTTGAGGAAATCGGAATGAATCGCAAGAAACTGATCGCCGCCAACTGGAAGATGTATAAGAACCCCGCACAAACAAAGGAATTCTTTCGCGATTTTCTCCCGCTGATTTCTGGTCACGATCGCGATGAGATTGTTATTTGCCCGCCCTACGTTGATCTTCATGCGGCGATCGAATCGGCCAAGGGGGCCAAAATTTCGATCGGCGCGCAGAACGTTTATTGGAAAGAGGAGGGCGCTTTCACTGGGGAGACTGCTCCGCAGATGCTGGTGGCAGTCGGCTGCACACACGTGATCATCGGCCACTCGGAGCGCCGTCAATATTTCGGCGAAACCGACGACACGGTCAACCTGAAGCTGAAAGCTGCGCTGGAGCACGGGCTGACTCCGATTGTTTGTGTCGGTGAAGTTCTCGAAGAACGCGAAGCCGGGCTGACAGAAGATGTTCTGCGCCGCCAGTGCATGCGGGCCTTCAATGCTCTCTCGGCAAGAAAGGCAGCCAAGCTGGTAGTCGCTTACGAGCCAGTGTGGGCCATCGGCACGGGAAAGACCGCGACGCCGGAGATGGCGTCGGATGCGCATGTGCTCATCCGCGGCGAGGCGGCGAAGGCCTTTGGCGATGAATTCGGCGACGAGTTGCGAATTCTATACGGCGGCTCGGTCAAGCCGGAGAATGCCAGAGCCCTCATGTCACAGGAAGAAATCGACGGCGCGCTGGTGGGGGGCGCAAGCCTGGATGCGAAGTCGTTTGCGGCGATTGTGAAATATTAAAAGTGCAAGTCAAAATGCAGAAGTTCGAATGCAGAATTCAAACACGAAATAATTACTTCTGCATTCTTAATTCTTACTTTTGACTTCTTTATTCTTTACCTAAGCCAGTCTTCAAGTTCAACCCCGCGCTCTGTTTTTTCATCGCGATATTTCACAATGACTGGGGCATAAAGCGATATTAGCCAATCTTTTGCTTTGCCTTTGTTGACGGCTCGCGATCCGGGGACAACTACAGCGCTATTCGGGACCTCCAGCGGCATTCCATCCGCGGCGCGATAAATCTCTTCCTTCACCAGATCGTAAAGTGGGGTGGATCGGGTCAGAATCGTGCCGGCCCCTAAAACCGCGCGCGAGCGAACCAACGTGCCTTCATAAACTCCGCAATTGCCGCCGACCAGCACGTCGTCTTCTATGATCACAGGCGCGGCGTTCACTGGTTCGAGGACGCCACCAATCTGCGCGGCGGCGCTTAAGTGAACGCGTTTGCCAATTTGCGCGCACGATCCGACCAGCGCGTGGGAATCGATCATCGTGCCTTCATCCACGTATGCACCGACGTTGATAAACATGGGAGGCATGCAAATAACTGACGGTGCAATGTACGCGCCCAGCCGCGCCGATGACCCTCCGGGCACAACCCTTACTTTGTCAGCAACGGTGAATTTGCGGGCAGGGAAGGTATCTTTATCGACGAATGAAAGGCATTCGCCGCTGCTCATCTGCGTGATCTCGCCCAGGCGAAATCCGAGCAGGATGCCTTGCTTTACCCAGACGTTCACCTTCCAGTTATCTGCTTGTCTTTTCGGCGGCGCGAATTTCTCCCCGAGTGAGAGCGTCGCGAAATTTAACAAATATTTCGCGCGCGTCGCGACCGAGTTGATCGGCGGAAGCCAGCCGCTCAATCTGAGATTGCAGAGATTCCATCGACCGACAAGTATAAAGGAAGGAAAGAAGGCGAAGTCAGAAGTCAGAAGTAGAATGCAGAATTAAAGCCATCGCTACTTCTGCATTCTGACTCTTACTTCTGCATTTGCGTTAAATGCACTTGCACTCGCTGCGAATCAGTACATTCGGCAGCGTGTGCGTGATCTGGCGGGCTTCCGCGAGCGTGGGATACGGTCCGTGCCATTGGGCATGATTCGCCGAATGCCCTGCGGGGCGGGCCTTTCCGTTGCTGCACTGGCCGCAGGTCGAGCGATGGAGCACAGCTTTGTGTGGTCCCGAGGCCCAGTTCTCGTATACAAAGAATGCGTGAGCGTTGGCGGCAGCGACTTCAGCCTTAGCTATCAGTCCTGCTTCAGCCGCGATTTTTTGCAGCTTGGAACGCGTGTCGCGCCTGACCTGAACCATCGGCAGCCGGTAAGCTTCCTCGATGCGTCCCATCATCGCGAGAACAGCCTTCACCGGCATAGGGCTCGATTCGATGAAGTTGGCCTGCATGAGCGGTAAGTACTTGCGGCATATTTGTCGCGCGCTGCTCCAATCGTTGTTCATCGCGGCCCGCGTCATATCCGCCATCTCGCGCGGAATTTCATTGGATGCGACAGAAATAAGCCCCACGCCACCGAGCGCAATAACCGGCAAGGTCAGCGCATCGTCGCCTGACAAAACAGAGAATCCTTCGCGCGCCGCGCCGCAGATTTCCGCGATCTGCGTAAGATTACCGCTGGCTTCTTTTACTCCTGCAATATTTGGAATCTCAGCCAGCCGCGCCACCGTTGCGGGTTCAAGGTTCGCCGCAGTGCGGCCGGGCACGTTATAAAGAATGATGGGCTTGTTCACCGCCTCAGCGATGGCTTTGAAGTGCTGGTACTGGCCCTCCTGGGTCGGCTTGTTGTAATAAGGCGACGCAGTAAGGATGGCATCGACCCCCGGCCGCGCGGCGACTTCCTGCGCTTTGGCAACTGCGTCACGGGTCGAGTTGGAAGTTGCGCCGGCGACGATGGGCACGCGCCCGGCAGCGACCTCGATGGTCAGATCAATCACCCGAAGCCATTCTTCATGAGTGAGCGTCGGAGTTTCGCCGGTGGTCCCGCATGGGACGAGGAAATCGATGCCGGATTCGATTTGCCACGAAACCAGATTCCTGAATGCCTGCTCGTCGAGCGATCCATCCAGATGGAATGGGGTTACAAGGGCGGTGCCGCATCCGCGAAGCTGCATGAGAATAAGATAGCGCGAATCGCTGAGGGAAGGAAAACTCGGCCGGCTATACTTCCCGCCAAACATCCTTAAAATCGAAAAAGCCTTTTTTGCCTGCAATCCACTCAGCCGCCCGCACCGCGCCGTCAGCAAAGCCGCGCCGCGATTTGGCGTCATGGCAGAGGTAGATCGTGTCATGGGCCGAATCAAGCACGACTTCGTGCATGCCGACCACTTCGCCTTCGCGGAAGGACGTGACTTCAATCTCCAGATCGGAATTTTTCTGTAATAAGTTCTGAATGGTCACGGCCGTGCCCGAGGGCGCGTCTTTCTTTTGCGCGTGATGACGCTCGTAGATGTGAGGCAAATACTTGTGCTGCAAGGCAGGAGCGGAAGTTTGCACCAGATCGAAAAACAGATTTACGCCGATAGAGAAATTCGAACCGTACAGGAAGCCGCATTCCTGCTTTTCCACCTCGGTTCGAATCCTGGGAATTTCCGAATACCACCCAGTTGTGCCTACGACCATATTCTTCTTGGCGGCCACGCAGGCGCGAATGTTCGCCAGCACGCAATCGGGGGTGGTGAAATCCAAAACGACTTCAATCGGATTGAGGAATTCGTGCGTCAGCGCAGATGCGTGAGCGTTTTCGGCCGAGCGCAGCACTGTGACTTCATGACCGCGCTCGCGTGCCGCTTCCGCGACCAGCGATCCGGTTTTGCCCGCGCCCAGAAGGAGAATTTTCATTGGAGTGATTGGCCTGAGCTTCGACTACATTCGAACGACTACATCTTAAGCTTTTTCCACCGTGACGTTACAGTTCAGCCGATCATGCGTAGGCCAGTACCAGGGCGCCGCTGAAAATCAGTAGTCCCCCGCACCAGTGATGCCACGTCAGTTTTTCGTGGAGAAAGATCCCCGCCAGCGCGATGGCGATCACAACGCTCAGCTTGTCCACAGGAGCCACTCGCGAAGCCTCGCCAAGTTGCAAGGCGCGAAAATAGCATAGCCATGACAATCCAGTGGCGATGCCGGAAAGGACGAGAAAAACCCAGGTTCGGGTGCCGATTGTCGACAGAGGCTGCCGTTCGGTGAAGACAGCAACAGACCAGGCGAAGATAAGAATCACGACAGTTCTGATAGCCGTGGCCAAATTGGAGTTCACATTGGCGACTCCAACCTTCGCAAGAACTGCCGTAAGCCCGGCGAAGAACGCCGAGAGCAAAGCCCAGATAAACCAGCTCATAATTAATTTCCGCTCGTAAGTTTTACAAGGGACCCTGGCAGCCGGGTTAGAAGGCCACCGCCCGGGTCCTGATCAGAAATTGTAGTGCCCGTTAGTTGGCGTTGCTAGAATCCTGTACGGACTGCGTTAGGACGGCAAAGCCCGGCAGATTTTCATGAGCGCTCCGCTTGGGGAATTCCGTTGCGACGCTTATCTGATCGGTTCACACACAATGTCTCGTCGAAACTCAGTGATTGTGGTTGGTGCGGGCGCATTCGGCGGCTGGACGGCTCTCCAGCTCCTGAAGAAGGGAGCCAAGGTCACATTGCTCGACGCGTGGGGTCCGTCAAATTCTCGTTCAAGTTCCGGCGGCGAGACCCGCGTAATTCGCGCGACTTATGGTTCTGGGCGTATATACACGCATATGGCCGCGCGATCGTTGCCGTTGTGGCAAGAGTTCGAGCAGCAATCAAACCTCAAGCTTTTCTTTCGTACGGGTGTACTTTGGATGGCGGGCGGCGATGATTCGTATGAGAGCGCATCGTTGCCACTGCTGAGTGAAGCCGGCGTTCGCTATGAGAAACTTTCCGCCACCGAGTGTGCCCACCGCTGGCCACAAATCAATTTTGACGGAACTTCCTGGAGCGTTTACGAGCCGGATTCTGGCTACCTGGCAGCGCGGCGCGCCTGTGAGGCGGTGCTGAATGCATTCGTCAAACAAGGTGGGGATTACCGGCAGGCGCAGGTAGCGCCTGGTTTGATCGCATCGAACTCCATGCAGGGAATTAAGCTTGGATCGGGTGAAGTGCTAAATGCCGATTCATACGTTTTTGCATGCGGACCTTGGCTGGGCAAAGTCTTTGGATTTTTAGCGCCGCTCGTCACTCCCACTCGCCAGGAGGTGTTTTTCTTCGGACCCCCCGCCGGCGATCTACGTTTCACCGATGCGCACCTGCCAGTCTGGGGCGACGATAGCAAGCCTGAAGTTGACGGCTCATCTGGAAAGCTGGGGTTTTACGGCATTCCCGGAAATCAGGGGCGAGGTTTCAAGATCGCCGACGATACTCGCGGAAGAATCGTCGATCCCACAACCATGGAGCGCGACATTTCACCCGAGGGCCTGCGGGCGGCGCGCGCTTACTTACGATTTCGTTTTCCAGCACTGGCCGATGCGCCATTGGTTGAAAGCCGCGTCTGCCAATATGAAAACTCCCCGGACAGGAACTTCATTTTGGACCATCATCCCGTCGCGGAGAATGTTTGGATTGTCGGTGGAGGATCGGGTCACGGCTTCAAACATGGTCCTGTATTCGGAGACATGGCCAGCGACGCAGTGCTGGGCCGGGAGACGCCACCAGTTGAATTCAAACTCGACCGCTTGCTGAAATCGTCGTCGTGAATCGCCCTAACTGAACTAAGGTTTTGGCGGAATCACATTGTAGCCGGGCGCGACCTGGGTCAGATTGTGCTCGAGTGAAGCCTTGACGTCGCCTATGGTCCAGCGAATTCCTCCGCCGAGAAGATTCAAGAAAAGAGCATTCGCCCAGTTTTCCGGGCGGTCACCGATGGCCGTGTAGAACACTCGGCCTTTACCTTCCATCCGCGCCCAGGTCATCGGATAAGGCGGCCGCTGGTAAGGGTTGCCGCTCATGCCTGTGGTCTCAAGCGTTAAGATCACGTGCAAATCGGTCCTGAAATCTTTGAGCGAATACCACTCGTCGTTGAAGCTGAACGGCGATGCAACTCCGTCGAGGCCGGGAAATTTCGGGTCGTTAACGATGATGTTGGTAGTTTGCAGCCGCGGTGTACTGCCGTGAGTGATGAATTCACCGCCGAGCATCCGCAGATAGGGATCGGATTTGTCTCCATGGGCGATGTAACGGTTCGCACCGCCTTCGGGGTCGGGCGGCGTGTGGAATGTATCGCTGGCGGCGTGAACCCCGACAAAGCCCAGACCATCGTGAATCGCACTGAGTAACGACTGCTTGCCTTGCGGAGACATCGCCGGGTTCTTGTCGGTTCCTGCTGTCGTCAGATCTCCGGTGGTGAAAAACAAAACGGCCGCATATTTATGGAAATCGTTTGAATCAAAAACTCTGCCGTCCTTGGTGGGGGTCACGTCGAAGCCATGTTTGCTGCCGAGCGAAGTGATCGCCTGCTCAACAATGCTTGGCTTGCCGTCTACTCTTTTCACCACGTCGTGTTCCCAACCGGATGATTTGGTGAAGACGAGGACGGATTTTTTCCCCGCAGCAAAGATGTCCGCCGGCAGAGCAGCACTCGCGGCGATCGCGGTCCCGGCTTTCATAAACTTACGACGACTGAAAAGGTTTCGCATCGCCTATACCTCGTTGCGTTTAAATCGTTCGACCAGATGATCGCAGGCCCGTACAGTAATCGCCATCATGGTAAGCGTTGGATTTTGACATCCCGAGGAAACAAAACCGGAACCGTCTGTGACCAAAAGATTATTCACGTCGTGGGACTGACAAAACGAATTTAAGACCGATTTCTTAGGATCATCTCCCATTCTTGCGGTGCCGACTTCGTGGATTGCCATGCCCGGCATTTCAGTGTGAGTAGTCAGCCGGATCTCTTTCGCTCCCGCAGCCTCGAGCATTTCTGCCGCCGCTATGCCAGAGTCGCGCATCAGCGCGGCCTCATTTCTTCCGTGGGCCATGCTTATTCGGAGCGCCGGAATTCCCCAGGCGTCTTTGAGATTGGAATCGATTGCGCAAAAATTATCGAAGTTGGCGAGCGACTCTCCGAAGGCGCCAAGTGAAACCTTGTAAGTCCCGAGCTTCACCATCTTCTTGTAGTCTGCTCCCAGGCCGGGAGCCGCCATATTGAATTCGGGCATCGACCCGCCCTGAAATCCGTAGCCCCGAAGGAAATGAGGATGCTTACCTGTCGCCGGCGTATTACGGAACCGTACTACATAAATTCCGTTCGGCCGGTGGGGAGGATTGGCGTTGGGCAGAATATTCAAATCTGCGAACGTTCCGCTGGCGCCGCCGCCCACAACGTGGTCCATCAAGTAATGGCCAAGCAGTCCGCTGGAATTCCCCAAGCCATTGGAGTATTCGGGTGTCGAAGAGTTCAGCAGAATGCGCGTTGATTCGAGCGCCTGCGCACACAGAATGACCGTTTTTCCGCGAACTTGCTTGGTTTGCTTGGTAGTGCGATCGATGAATGTGACGCCCCGCGCTTTGTTAGCGTTCAGATTCATATCAACATGGCTCACGATAGCGTCGGTGATGAGCGTGCAGTTCCCGGTTTTGAGCGCGTCCTTGACCGTGGTGAAGGGGCTGCTGAAATAGGAATAAGTCATGCAACCGCGCTCGCACGGGCCACAGTAATGACAAGGGGCGCGGCCGTTATGAGCTTGAGTCAGAATGGCGGCACGGCCAATGGTGAGGGTGCGGCCGAACTTCTTCTTGACGCTGTCGCGCAGCCGGACCTCTCCACAACTCATTTTCATCGGCGGAAGAAATTGGCCGTCTGGCAACATCTCGTTACCTTCGGCGGCTCCGGTAATGCCGACATATCGTTCGACGATATCGTAATACGGTGCGAGGTCAGCATAGGAGAATGGCCAATCCACATCGTAGCCGTCACGGCTGGCGGCTTTGAAATCGACGTCGCTCAGCCGATAACTCTGCCGTCCCCAAACCAACGATCGGCCTCCCAACACACGAAGCCGTTGCCAGGTGAACGGTTTGTCCGCCGGAGTGCTATAAGGATTTTCCAGATCGTTGACGAACCATTCGTAGTTGTAATCCATGCAGGCGTAGCATTGCCGCTGGATGGGGCGGGTCCGCATCACCTCGGGCGAGTGGTTGCGATACTTCAGCTGAAAAGAGGGCATGTGCTCGGTGAACTCTCTCGCAGTTACCGCGCGGCCAGCTTCGAGCAAGGCAACTTTCAATCCTGCCTCGGAGAGTCGCTTCGCTGCCCAGCCACCGGTCGCGCCTGAACCGACAACGATCGCATCGTACGTCTGTTGTAGAGGATCTTTTGACATTAGTTATGTATGAGCATCCGGTTGGTGCTCGCAGCCTTCGAATGGACCGTGAGTAAACTCGCCATCCCAGCCAAGTTCTTTAAGACCAATTTCTGATCCATAAAATGCCGCGGCAATCAGCGCTTTAATTCGTTCGAAATGCTGTTGCCCGGGGTCGGATATTCCTTTTGCTTTTATCCAATGATCGCTATCGGAGGGGTATGCCCAGGCTGTCAAGAGCCAGATCTGATCGTTCATGGCAACTTCACGAAAATCCTTTGCGAACTGCTTCTGGCTTTCGCTATCGATGAAAGCCAGCGCATCCACGAATTGGGTCTGGAACTCGGCGGGCTGCACCGAAAGCAAGAGATCGAGATAACGATTGACCTGCGCTTCTTTCGCGCCGGGAGTATCGGTGGATGGAATGATTACATCGCTCAGCGCGATCAATGTTTCGTTCTGGTGCTGGTTGAGAAAAATTGCTTTCCAGTTGGGATCGGTTAGAAACTTTGAGCCATCTTCGCCGCGCGCAGCCGGAGTAAGGCCAGACGAGATTGCCTGCGCAAAAGAAAACTTTGCTCCCAGCGCCGAAGCCGCGCTGGCAAACAGCGCCGCGCGAATCAAGTCGCGCCGATTAATTAGCGGAGTTTGGATCTGGCGTTTTTCCTCGGGCAGAACAACTTCAGGGGCCGGAGTTTCCATTGTGCGAAATGATAATGCGTGATGCTGGCTTCCTCAAGGACAATGCTGCACGAAATTCTGATTATTTCATTGTGTAATTGCGGCAACTTGCCAACCCTCAGTGCGAATGCGAAATTGCAGTCCATGCCGAGCGGTTGCGCGACGATTCCAGCACCGCGTTGATAAATTTCACCCCGTCCACACCGTCTTTCACACCCGGTACTAACAGCGAATCTGGATCAGGCGGGCGATTCTCGATCTTCGCGGTGATCTGTTCGGCAAGGTCGGTGTAGAGTTGCGCAAACGCCTCCAAATATCCTTCGGGATGGCCGCTGGGAATGCGGGTTGCGTGAGTGGCAGCGCGGCCTGTGCCGGCGCTCCCCCGGCGAATAATTCTCCGCGTTTCTCCCAGGGGCGTGAATACGAGATGGTTGGGATCTTCCTGGCGCCATTCGATGCCGGCCTTCTCGCCATAGACTCGCAGGCTTAAATTATTTTCATTTCCGGGAGCTACCTGAGTTGCCCAAAGACCCCCCTTGGCGCCCTTTGCAAAACGCAGCATCACGTGAATGTTGTCATCCAGACGCCTTCCGGGAACAAACGTAGTCACGTCGGCAGCTACTTGTTCGCAGGACAAGCCGGTCACGAAACACGCCAGATTGTAAGCGTGAGTTCCGATATCGCCGAGCGACCCCGCTGGTCCGCTGCGCGCGGGATCGGTGCGCCACTCCGCCTGCTTCTGGCCAGTTTTCTCGATCGGAGTCGACAACCAATCCTGTACATACTCAACCTGAATCAACCGAATTGGCCCGAGTTCTCCGGCCTGCGCCATTTCACGGGCTTGGCGGACCATGGGATGACCGGTGTAATTGTGGGTCACTCCGAACACCAGACCAGTTCGCTTAACCATTTCAGCCAATTCCAGTGCGTCGCCGAGCGTGGTGGTCAAAGGCTTGTCACAGATCACATGGATTCCGGCTGCTAGAAACTCCTTCGCGGGCGCATAGTGCAAATTGTTCGGGGTGACAATCGACACCACTTCGACCCCGTCCGGCCGCTTTGATTCAGACGCGGCCATTTCTTCGAAGTTGCGATACGCGCGCGGTATGTTCAGTTCTTTCGCGCCGGCAAGGCTTCGCTCCGCATCCGAGCTCAACGCCGCGGCGACTAGTTCATATCGATCATCCAGACGCGCGGCGATGCGATGCACCGCACCAATGAATCCTCCTGGGCCGCCACCAATCATTCCCAGGCGGAGTCGCCGATTTTGCTTGTGAGTGGAACCTTCAATCGACATCAGTGATTTCCTTTCGACCTGACGATCCCCAGCATTCGGCGGTTGGCTTCAATATCAGCGCCCGATTTTGCAAAATCATCAAACCTGTGTTCCGCGGTTTGAATAATGTGGCGAGCAATGAATGGCGCCCCTTCTCTCGCGCCTTGCTCCCCACTTTTTAAGCTGCACTCCCATTCGAGAACTGCCCATCCCCCGAAATCGTATTGTGTAAGTTTGGAAAAAATCGCCTCTGAAGTCAACTTGACCGTCGCCCAGCGACCGAAAGCGGCCCGCCCGTGAAATCCAGGGCTGGTATCCGCCATAAACTCCCTGGCGTCCGCTCGGCCGGAACTCCGCATCTTTCACGTGAAACATCTTGATTCGCGAGTGATAGATGTCGATGAACTCGAGATAATCAAGTTGTTGCAGAATGAAGTGGCTGGGATCGTAGAGAATGTTGCAGCGCTTATGCCCGCCTAGACGGTCAAGAAACATTTCAAACGTAACGCCGTCGTGGAGGTCTTCTCCAGGATGAATCTCAAAACACAAGTCGACCCCAGCTGCATCGAACGCATTCACGATCGGCTGCCAGCGTTTTGCGAGTTCGTCGAAGGCGGCCTCAACAAGTCCCGCCGGGCGTTGTGGCCACGGATAAAAATACGGCCACGCCAGCGCCCCTGAAAAAGTCACATGCGCGGCGAGCCCAAGATTGGCTGAAGCCTTCGCCGCGTATCCCAGTTGTTCAACCGCCCAGGCCTGGCGCGCTGAGGCATTGCGGTGAACAGATGTTGGCGCGAATCCGTCAAATGCCTCGTCATATGCGGGATGCACAGCAACCAACTGTCCCTGAAGATGGGTTGAAAGTTCCGTCAGTGCGACCTGGTTCGCTGCCAGTGTGCCATGAATTTCGTCACAGTAAGTTTTGCTCTCGGCGGCGCGCTTCAAATCGAAAAGACGGCTGTCCCAGCTGGGAATCTGCACGCCTTTGTAGCCGAGCGAAGCAGCCCATCGGGAAATTTCCTTCAAGTTATTGAATGGGGCGTTGTCACCCGCAAACTGCGCGAGAAAAATTGCTGGACCTTGAATGGTTTTCACGGGATTAAGATTTTCGGTTGATTATACGAACGAATTCCCAGCGGTTCACTTGCCACTCTTTAACGCAAACGCCACGTAAACTCCGCCGGAGGGCGATTTCAAGTCTTTGCCTCCTCCCGCCGCGATCACCACATACTGCTTCCCATCCACCTGGTAGGTGATGGGTGTGGCGTTACCGGAAAAGGGAAGCGTGGTCTCCCACAGCAATTCCCCGGTGGATTTATCAAAAACGCGAAACTTTTTGTCGTAGTCAGTTGCACCGATGAAGAGCAGGCCACCCGCCGTCACAACTGGCCCGCCATAATTTTCGCTGCCGGTGTTCTTCATACCCTTCGCGGCAAGCTCCGGATATTCGCCGAATGGAATCTTCCATGCATATTCCCCGGTGTTCAGGTTAATGGCATTTAGAGTGCCCCAAGGCAGAGATATGGCGGGATAACCGTCGGGGTCACGAAAGTGGGTGTACCCGGAAAACCGGAAACGCATGAGCGGCTGAGTTGGTTGCCCAGATGGCAGCTCTTGGTTCTCCCCCTCGCTTACGTAACTGATGAGCGCATTAATTTGTACCGGAGTGAGATCGGGAAAGCCGGGCATGCGGCCGCCACCCTTTCGAATTCGCTCCGCGATTTGCTCCTGAGTCATGCGATTGCCCACGCCAACTAATGACGGGAATAGTGGCGGCGAGCCCTTCATGTCATCGCGATGACAGATGGTGCACTGGCTCTGATAAATGCCCTTACCACTGGATGGATCGCTGGTGTTCTCGATGAGCTTGACCACATAGGCCATCTCGCTGGAGTTCACATAGAGAATTCCTGACTCTGGATCGAACGCCGGGCCACCCCATTCTGCTCCGCCGTCGAAGCCCGGAAGAATGATCGTGTTCTGTTTCGTGCTTAAGGGAACGAATTGTCCATCGCTGCGATAAGTCCGAAATTGTTCGAGCGCCCACTGGTGCGCTTCAGGCGTACGGTTGGTAAGCATGTCCTCGGTCAGGCGCTGCCGGGCATAGGGCGCAGGTTTTGTTGGAAGCGGCTGCTCTGCCGCGGCGACCTCACCCGGCAAATCGCTCGCGGGATATTTGTGAGATTCAACCGGAAAGAGCGGTTTTCCAGTCGCGCGATCAAACACGTAAACGAAGCCCTGTTTGGTAGTTTGCGCGACCGCGTCGACTTGCTTCCCATCGTGCATCACCGTAACCAAAACTGGCGGAGATGGAAAATCGCGATCCCAAATGTCGTGATGGACGGCTTGAAAATGCCAGATACGCTCGCCGCTTTCAGCGTTGAGCGCAAGCTCGGTGTCGGCAAATAAATTGTCGCCGATCCGGTCAGCGCCATAAAAATCGAAAACTGCGGAGCCGGTCGGCGCATACAGAATGCCAGTCTTCGGATCAACCGACATTCCAGTCCAGTTGTTGGCAGAACCGCTTTTTTGCCAGGCGTCTTTCGGCCAGGTGTCATATCCGAACTCGCCAGGATGCGGAATGGTGTGAAAGCTCCAACGGAGTTTTCCGGTGCGAACGTCGAAGGCGCGGATATCGCCCGGAAGCGCCGGCAAAGTTTCCGGCAGGCGGCCGCCGACGATAAACAAATCCTTGTAAATGACTGCCGGGCTGGTTAAAGAAATAAAAGCGGTAGCCGCATCGCGTCCCAGACCTTCGCGAAGATCAACACGGCCGTGATCGCCAAAGCTGGGAATCGGTTGGCCGGTTTCGGCATTGAGTGCGTAAACAAAATTCATCACGCCGACGATGATGCGGCGATCTTTATTATCCGCGCTGGCCCAATAGGCAAGGCCGCGATCGGGCTGCGTGCCCACGATGCCGGAATCAAATTTCCACTTTAGTTTTCCAGTCGCGGCGTCGAGCGCGAAAATTTTCTGGGATGGCGAAATGCCGTAAAATATTCCGGCGATTTCAAGGGGACTGGTCTGCAGGCCTCCTGTCTCGCCAGTGTCATACGACCAGGCAATTTCAAGCTGCTTTACATTCGACTTGTTGATTTGAGTCAGAGGCGAGTAGTGCGTTTGCTCAGGGTTGCCGCCGTAGGCTGCCCAGTCTTGAGTTGACCGAGGCTCAGGGCTCTGCGAATGTGCCGGCAATACCGCGAATAAAATAACGCTGCACAAGAACCCAAACCGTATTGGAGTCATCGAGCAATTAAAACATAGCTTTAGTATTCGCGGAATGGTTGCGTGTGCAGCGTTGCGCTAGTTGGGTTTCCCTGACCCAAGTGCAGGCAACGAGCCTCTGACCTCATTGGAAGGATCGAGCAAAGCGCGAAACTTGATAACATCTGACAACGACAAGTCTGGCCGCACACCCAGCTCGTCTAATGAATCACGAATGATTCGGTCAATCTGGGCTTCGCTTTTGCTGCCTTTTTGTCTCGCATACTCATCGTGCGGAGGGTCGGGACAATCACCTTCAGCGCCGGGCACTTCATCGTCGGTCTTGAATGACTACCACCTCGCAGGAGCCACCTCTCCGGTGCGGGACCCGAGCTATTACTATCTGTTCGTTTCTTTTGATGACTGCTGCAATCCCGATCCTTACAAAGACACTTACCGGATAATGGTCGGGCGAGGCAGCAGTCCGCATGGTCCCTTCAGCGACATGAACGGAACCGACATGATGCAGGGTGGAGGGACTCAACTGATCGCAGGAAATGGCGCAACCTGGAATGCGCCCGGTGGCGAGACCGTCTATCTGGATCCTCAAAATGGAGACCTGATTACATTCCATGCTTTACATCTTCCCGACGGTGGCGCGTACGTTTTCGTGAACTCACTAGCATGGCTAAGCGGATGGCCGCAAATTCAGCCCTGATCCCGATGCGATCCGTTTCCAGCCAGTTATACTGGCGTTCTAAATGCATTTTAGAAAATTCTTTTCATCTTTCGTTTACGCTTGCGCGGCTCTTCTCGTCGGGTTGAACGCGCAGGCGCAACAGTCGATTCCAGATCAATCTCCGCAAGGACCTCACACTGAGGGGGCGGTTTCTACGGGCGCTGCGCATCCCGCCGTCCTGGATGCCGAGCACCGTCCCATTACGGCTGGCGGGTTCGTGAACAGCGGCCCAGTGGTTTTTCAGGACATTGCGGAAAAAGCTGGCTTGTCCAACTGGCGGCACGTTATGGGAACGCCAGAGAAGCAGTTCATTATTGAGACCGTGGGCTCAGGCGTAGCTTTACTTGATTATGACAATGACGGTTGGCTCGACATTTACCTGGTGAACGGTTCGACCTATGACGCGGAAAACGGTAAGGCCACGTCACCGCATGCCGCTTTGTTCCATAACAATCATGACGGAACCTTCACTGACGTTGCCTCAAAGGCAGGAGTCATCAACGACCGATGGGGCTTCGGCGTGGCAGTCGGCGACTACGACAACGACGGCTGGCCCGACCTTTACGTTACGAATTTTGGGAAGAACCGGCTTTATCACAACAACCACGACGGCACATTCACTGATGTGGCCGAAAAAGCAGGAGTAGCTCTCGGCAACTGGTCGACCGGTCCGACGTTCGGCGATTACGATGGCGATGGCCGCCTTGACCTGTTTGTGCCCGGTTATGTGCACTACGACTTTCAGCGTCCACCGATCCCGGGAACCGCAATGGTCGCGTTCCCAACTTGCGAATTCCGCGGGCTGAAGGTAATGTGCGGCCCACGCGGCTTGATGGGAGAACCCGATCACCTGTTCCACAACAATGGAGATGGAACTTTCACCGATGTCAGCGCGAAAGCCGGCGTCGATGACAAGAATTCCTACTATGGATTGACCGCCGTCTTCGCGGACCTTAACAATGATGGCAAAGTCGATTTGGCTGTCGCTAATGATTCCACGCCAAACTACCTTTACATCAATAAGGGCAACGGAATGTTTGAAGACGCCAGCTACGCTTCCGGATACGCGTTGAATGAAAATGGTAAAGAGACCGCCTCCATGGGCATTGCCGTCGGCGATTATCTGAACAACGGCTGGCTTGATCTCTACAACACGGTGTTTTCGGACGACTACAATCCGCTTTACCGAAATGAGGGCGACGCAAATTTCACGGATGTAAGTTATCCATCAGGAATCGCAGAAGTCACGATTCCATTTCTCGGGTGGGGAACGGGATTTCTCGACTACGACAATGACGGTTGGCTCGATCTGCTTGCCGTGAACGGCCACGTATATCCTGGCGTGGATAAAAGTGATTGGGGCACGACATTCGCCCAGCGCCCACTGCTGTTTCACAACCTGAAGGCGGGGAAATTCGAGGTCATTCCTCCGGTAAAGGGAACTGGTTTGGCAATGACTTTGGTTGGACGCGGTGCCGCTTTCGGGGATTTATTTAACCATGGCAAGACAGACGTTGTGATTAATCAGTTGGAGGGTTCACCCCTCTTGCTGCGAAACGTCAGTTCAGACCATCACCACTGGGTCGGACTCAAGTTGATCGGGGGATCGAAATCTCCCCGTGATGCCGTGGGAGCAGCGGTGTACCTGAGTGCCGGCGGCATCCGCCAACGCCGCGACGTGATTAGCGGCGGCAGCTTTGCTTCGTCCAATGACCAGCGGCTTCATTTTGGCTTGGGCGACACCTCTTCGGTCGATCAGGTCGAAATTCATTGGCCCGATAAAATGGTGCAACGGTTGAAGTTGCCAGGCGGAGTGGATCGTTATTACTCCATCGAAGAAGGGAAAGATGCGATTGACCTGGGGCACTGAGTTTTAAATCATCCCGCAGATTTAAAGCTTAATACCCACTCTAAATGGCTTGGTAAACGTTTTCTGAATTTTGCTTGACAACCGCCATTGAACCCAACTAAATTTTCGGGACGATGAAGAGTGTGGCTGCCGCGACGCTAGCCTTGTGTGTTCTCGCGTCTGTCTGCCCTCCAGGTCTTCAAGCCCAAGCTAGTACACTGGAAAGTTTATTCCGCCAGGGAACAGAAGCTCTGCGCGCCGGCAATCTCGACTTGGCAGCTCAGGATTTCTCCGCGGCCGCGAAAATGAATCCTTCGTTTGCGGAAGCGTCCTTCAATTTGGGATTAGTTCGAACGCAGCAGGGGCAGTACGAGCAGGCCATCGCTTCCCTCGAACACAGCCTTGCACTGAAACCCAGACTACGCGGCGCGCATCTTTTTTTGGGGATCGCGCACTATCGCCGCAATGAATATGACAAAGCCATTCCTGCCCTGAAGCGCGAAACTGAAATCTAGGCGCAGGCATTCATTTTTCATGCGGAATCTTTACTGGTCCAAGGCCGTTGTCATTGTGTCTTTGGGGCTCACTGTGATCATTGCTCCGCGCCTTTCAGCTCAATCTGTGGCGACGGCCGGTCACTTCATCGACGCAACCGAAAAGCTAGGCATTCATTTTCGCCATCAGGCTTCCACGACCAGCAAGAAATACTTGCTCGAAACAATGGGTTCGGGAGTCGCTTTATTCGACTACGACAACGATGGACGGCTCGATATATTCTTCGCCAATGGCGCGCCGTTATACGATCCCACGCCCAAAGGAACAATTCCGAAGAAGGATGGCCCGCAGTATTGGAACCGGCTTTACCATCAGAAATCAGACGGCACATTCGAAGACGTCACTGACCACGCCGGGCTCGCGGGCATCGGATATTCCACCGGGGTAGCCGTCGGTGACTACGATAATGACGGATTCGAAGATCTCTATGTTGCGGGCTACGGGCACAGCACGCTGTATCACAATAACGGCGGCGACGGCACATTTACTGACGTGACGGCCACCGCGGGCGTAGCGGGCTCAGGATGGATGACCAGCGCGGCATGGGTTGATTATGACAACGATGGCCGGCTCGACCTGATTGTTGCGCGCTACATGCAGTGGGACTTCGACGATATTTACTGCGGCCATCGCGAAGAGGGTTTTCGTTCGTATTGCCATCCCGATCTTTTTAAGCCCGAGTCAGTATTGCTGTTTCACAACGACGGCAATGGAAAATTCTCGGAAGTTTCGCATCAGGCCGGAGTCGACAAACCAGGGAAGGGGCTCGGCCTCGCCATCGCGGACTACGATCACGACGGCTATATGGACTTCATGCTGGCGAATGATTCGATTCCGGAGTTTCTTTTTCACAATCGCGGCAATGGGACGTTTGAGGAAGTGGGTCTGCCTTCGGGCGCTGCGCTCGATGGCAATGGCACCAGTTTCGCCGGCATGGGAATCGATTTTGAAGACTATAACAACGATGGTTGGCCGGATATTGTCATCACTGACCTCGCGAACCAGCGCTATGCTTTGTTCAACAATTTGAAAGACGGTTCGTTCGATTACGTGACCAGCGCCACTGGCCTCGGCCAGATTTCACTGTTGCATTCTGGCTGGGGTGTGCGGTTTATGGATTACGACAATGATGGGTGGAAGGACCTGTTCGTCGCGCAGAGCCACGTGATGGATACCATCCAGGTAAACGAGCCGAACCTGCATTATCGTGAGGCTCCACTGCTTCTGCATAACGAGCAGGGCAAAAAGTTTTCTGACGTGTCGGCGATGTCTGGGGACATATTTCATCAGCAATGGGCAGCGCGTGGCCTAGCGACTGGCGACATCAATAACGATGGGAAACTGGACGTGGTAGTCACCTCAAATGACGGCCCGGCGTGGGTTTTGCTCAATCAGACAGAAAGCTCTAACCATTGGGTCACCCTGTATCTGGTCGGCACAAAAAGCAATCGCGACGGTATTGGCGCGCAGGTTCGGATTTCGACCACGAGCGGCGACCAGTTCGCGACTGTGACAACAAGCAGCAGTTATCAGTCGTCAAGCGATAAGCGCGTGCATTTTGGTTTGGGCACGGCGGCTTCGATTCGCGAAATCGAAATACGCTGGCCGAGCGGCATTCGCCAGATAATTAAAGATGCTAAAGCCGACCAGATTGTGAAGATCACGGAACCGGCGAAATGAATTCATTCATTTCACATTGTGGGTCGCGCGGTGGAAGGGGTCTTATTGTCGTGGCGGCGATACTGCTGCTGGTCACACTGGGCTCGGCGCAGACCGAAGGCTGCCAGCAGGGCAATCAGTTTTTCTATCAGCATCGCTGGCAGGAAGCGGCGGAAGCGTTTCAAAATTGTGAGCTGGCATCTCCGGGGAAGACTGATGCGCTTCTCTATCGCGCAAAATCGCAGGTCAACCTTGCCGACTTTTCCGGTGCCGCTGCTTCGCTTGATTCTTATCTCGCCAGTCATCCCGATTCCGACGATGCGCTTTATCTCCTAGGCTACGTGCGTTTTCGGCAAGATCAACCTCGGCAATCGCTCGAGGCTTTCGCTCGCGCTGCGAAATTGAAAGCGCCTCAGGCCAGCGATCTCAAGATTGCCGCTCTCGATTACGTTCTCTTGAATGATTACGAGAGTGCCGCCCGATATCTGGAGCAGTCGCTGAAAATAAACCCGCAGGACGCAGAGGCGCGTTATCACTTGGGGCGCGTGCGTTATCAGCAGAACCAGTTCGACCCGGCGATTGCGGCATTCGAAGAAGTGTTGCGGCAAGAGCCGGCGAATGCGAAAGCTGAAGACAATCTCGGCCTTTGCTTTGAGGCCAAAAACCAGAATGAGAAAGCCATGGCTGCGTATCGAAAAGCCATTGAAATGGACGCGACCGCGTCCGCAAAAATTCCTCAGCCTTATGTTGATTTGGGCAGACTGCTCAACACGTTAAACCGCGCCCCGGAGGCTGAACCGCCATTGTCTGAAGCGTTAAAAATCCAGCTCGATTCAGCGCCAGCGCATTACGAACTGGGCCGCACGCTGTTTCTTTTGGGACGTCTGCAGGATTCGCAATCGCAGCTAATTGAAGCCATCCGTCTCGATCCCGACAACAGCTCACCGCACTATCTTCTCGGAAGAGTTTATTCGCGAATGGGGGAATCAGAGCTCGCGCAGGAACAATTCAAGGTGACCGAGGGCCTGATCCACCGGCAAAATTCCAAGAGCGGAGGCATGGCATCGCAACATTAGACTTGCAAGAGATGTATGAGGTCACGGCGTTGCGGCATGCCGCGGCAAAAATACTTGCTCTCTGCCTTTGCTTTTTTGTTTCGCTTTCCGTTCTTGCTCAGGCGGCGAATGATAATTCGTTACGCGACGCCACGCAGGCGCTCGCCGTCGGCAACCTGCAGCGTGCCGAAGGCGAACTTCAGACGATTCTTAAGCAGTCCCCAAATGATTACCGAGCTTTGGATTTTCTCGGTCTTCTGCGCGCCGAGCAACAACGCAATGCTGACGCCGAAGAATTATTTCAGCGTGCTATAGGAATTAAACCGGGTTCAGCCAGTGCTCACATCCACCTGGGCCTTCTCTACATTCAAATGGGGAGGCCGCATGACGCCATTTCCCCGCTGCAGGATGGACTCCGCATCGCTCCAGAGCGCACCGATGCCGCACAGGCCTTGCTGAATATTTGGCAGGAACAGGCGCGGACTGCGGTTGCAAGGGGAGAATCCGCATACTGCGATCATCAATCGGCAGGGGCGGCTGGTTGCTAATCTCGAAGGAAACGAGTTCACCGCTCAGCAGTTGGGAGATTTGGTGCAAACGGTTCTGAGTGGCCCCACTGTAATTTCTTCACCATAAGAATCGCTTATGGAAGGGCGCCGGCGAGGTTGAACCTTATTTCGCGTAAACGTTTACTTCTCTTGCCAAGTGTGATAACTTCTCGCGCACACCTCTTTTCCATTTCAAGCGACTTCGGAGGCATGATGACTTTTCTAAAAGGACGGCGGCGGTTCTTGCGTCAGGCGGCCACTGCAGGATTGGCCTGTTCGACAAACTCTTTTCTCGGGAGATTTCTCAACGCTCAAACGCAATCGCCAAATTCGAACGAGCCCTCGCGAATCTTCATAGACTCGCGCCGCACCGTCTCGCCGCTGGATCGCAATATGTTTGGCTCTTTCCTGGAGCATTTGGGACGCGCCATTTACGAAGGCATCTACGATCCGGGGAATAAACTGTCCGACTCGAGCGGATTCCGCACCGACATGCTGAACGAGATCAAGCAGCTCAAAGTTCCGATCATTCGCTACCCTGGCGGCAATTTCGTATCCGGCTACAACTGGCTGGACGGAGTCGGGCCGAAGAAGGATCGGCCGGTCGTGCTCGACAAAGCCTGGAATACGCTGGAGTCGAATCAGTTTGGCACCGACGAATTTATGACTTGGTGCAAGCTGGTCGGTACCGAGCCCCTCATGGGTCTCAACCTGGGGACGGGAACTCCTGAGCAAGCCGCGGCACTGGTGGAGTACTGCAACGTTGAAAAGGGAACCGAGTGGAGCGACTTGCGTCGAAAACACGGCTATGCCGAGCCTTACAAAGTGAAGCACTGGTGCCTGGGCAATGAAATGGATGGCCCTTGGCAAATCGGGCACATGACTGCAACCGAATACGGTCTGAAGGCGCAAGACGCAGCCCGGCAAATGCGCGCGGTTGATCCCTCAGTTGAGCTGATTGCTTGCGGATCAAGCGGCCCGCTCATGCCAACTTATCTGGAATGGGACCGCGAGGTCCTCGAGCAATGTTACGAATACGTCAACGGGCTTTCGCTACACCGTTACTTCGGAAATACGCCGGAAGAGACTGGCGGCAGCAGCGAGAAATTTGTAGCCCTCAATCTCACCATGGACCGTCAGATAGCGGAAAGCCTTGCGGTATGCGACCTGGTGCGCGGACATCATCGTTCGCCGAAAAAGTTGTGGCTCTCTTTCGACGAGTGGAATGTCTGGTACCGCGAGCGCAGCGGAGCGGCCACGGACGGCAATCGTCAGGAAGCGCCGCACCTTCTGGAAGAAATCTACAACCTCGAAGACGCGCTGCTGGTGGGTGGACTAATCATCACCCTCCTGCGTAACGCCGATCGAGTGAAGATCGCTTGTCTGGCGCAACTCATTAATGTGATTGCGCCGATCATGACCAACGCGAATGGCATGTTCCGCCAGACAATTTATTACCCGTACGCCTGGGCCTTGCAGTACGCCAACGGAAATGTGCTGAACCTGCTGGTGCAATCGCCGACCTATGAGGTTTCTCATATGGATCCCGTCCCGTACGTGGATGCAGCTGCAACTGTGAATCCCCAGAATGGCCAAACTTCGCTGTTCATTTTGAATCGCGATTTGTCCAAACCGCGAATGATTGAAATCGTATGGGAGGATACGCCGGCCGCTCGGCTTGTGACTGCACAGGTGCTGACGGGAGATGATCTGAAAGCGGTGAACAGCTTCGATGCGCCGACCAAAGTACACCCTCAGCAGTTTGAAAAGCCAACCACCGCAAATGGACGAACCAGGTTCGAAGTTCCGGCTCGTTCTTATACGGTTCTGCAATGGTCGGCCTGAGGTGAGTCTTTTCTGACCTGATTGCGGCTGAAGTATTTACTTAACTCTTCGCGCAGTTGAAGGCGAGCACGATAGAGGCGGGATTTTATAGCGGTGGTTTCGAGCTTCAATGCAATTGCCGTCTCGTCGTAGGATAGCCCCTGAATATCACGGAGCACGAATACTACCCGCAGAGCTGGTGACAACTGGTTTAAAGCCTTGCTCAGGAGCTCCCGAAATTCCAACTGGCCGTAGAGTTGTTCGGGATTGGGATGCCAATCTGAAAAGTCCAAAGGTACGGACTCCCCACCCGAATTCTCGTAATCCAGGGATACTTCATGGCCTTGGCTTCGCAACTTACGAAGCTTGGTGAGAGATTCGTTCACCGCAATCCGGGTCAGCCAGGTTGAGAACTTCGCGTTTGCCTCGAACCGGTCTAAATTCGTGTAAGCCTTGAAGAACGCTGTCTGTACAGCCTCCTGCGCATCTTCAATATTGTGAGTGACGTTGAGAGCGATTCGAAATAGCTTGCGATCGTACTTTCTTACAAGCTCCTCAAAAGCAGAAATGTCTCCGCTTTTGGTGGATTGCACCAGCGCCGTGTCGGGATCCGAAATGCAAGTGGTGCAATCTCTGAAATCGTCGATCGCTTTCAACGCCATAGTTGTTTGATCCACACGCAGCTCCTCTAAGGAACGAATTTGTAACCCACTCCGCGCACGGTACGGAAGTAAACCGGATTCGGAGCATCCGGCTCGAGTTTCTGGCGCAATTTCAGAACGTGATTGTCGACCGTCCGGGTGCAGGGATAGTTGTCATACCCCCAGACTTCATTCAATAACTCGTCTCGCGAGATGACGCGCTTCGGGTTCGAGACGAAGAACTTCAACACCTTGAATTCCATCGCTGTCATAGTGACTAGCCGGTTGGAGCGATGGACTTCCATCGACAGGAAATCGACGCTCACCTGGCCAAACGCGGCGGAGGTGTTTATCTCGAATCGTTCCCATTCGGCGGGGCGCTTTGTGACCTGAGATATGAACTCTTTCCAGGTCAGCGGCATGTCTACGGCGTCGAACATGACTGAGGTTTTATTGATCATTGGGCTTGCTCCTTCAAAGTTTGTTACTCGGTCAAGATTCACAACAGCGAATCCTCAACATCAAATCAGCTGCTTGTGTTGAGCGACGAGTCAGGATCAATTCGAACGCCTTGGTTTCGCCGTGGATGCGCACTCCGTAAACTGCCCCATACTCATCCGCGGCTAGCTGCTCGATCTGCGGCTTCGTCGCCGACGGCGGTGCGGGATGTCGCCAAATAATGTGCATAACCTATTCAGTCCTTCACTGTAAGAACGCAATCGCTCCGAACAATCCGTGTTTCTCATTGTTCCCACCGGCCGTGAAATAAAGAGTGTTCGGATCGCCAACTCCGTCGGCTCGAAACGTCAGCCCCCATAAACCTGAATTCGCGATTGCGCTCCGCCTGCTGTCTTGAAGTGGGCCGAGGAAGTTGCCGCTTCCGGGATCAAACGCATTAATTCTGCCGTCTCCAAAATTGCCAATCAGAATGTCATTACTAAAAGGACCGAAATCAGCGCTCGCTTGAACAACTCCCCACGGCGCATTCAGCGGCCCGTTCGAAGCAAAGCGACGGATGAAAACACCCTCCGGGTCGAAAATGTCGACGATGCCGTTGCCCTCGCCACTCACCGGGTCGTGCTTTGTGCCATCCTGCAAAGCGAAAGTTACAAAGACCTGGCCGCCGATCTGCTGGATGTTGAATGGCGCGTAACCATCCGGCAGATTTGGATCCGTGAATGTTCCGACGGTGGCAAGCCGGTTAAAACCGATGTCGTAAGTAACAATTTCCGCGTCATGAAAATCGGCAAGCGCGAGATACTCGCGGCAGCATGCCGGAGTTACGATTGCCAGACCCTTGAACACTGTGCCCGCCCTCGAGTCGTCTACCGCAAGCAGCGCAGTTTCAGGAAAATCTCCACCAACCTCAGCCCAGGTGGAAACCGTGCCGTCCTCGGTGGCGAACAGAATCTGTGCGGGAGTGCCGCGGACGACGAAATCTTCGGCGACCGGGTTGAAAGCGACACCGGTGGGTGCGGAAGGAATGTTGGCCGAGGGATTAGGAATGACGATTCTCGACGGCACTTCGAGTGCGCCTGACCCATCGAACACTTCTGACGTGCCAACCTTGTTGTCCGCGATCCAAAACGTCTGGCCGGGGATGAAAGCGAGTCCCCACGGATTAATCAGCCCCGGATCGGTGCGATTGGCGCCTGCGACATCGGAAACCAGGTTCGTCTGCGAATAACCCGACGACCCCATTTGCGTCTTCACGCTGTTGCATCCCGCTACCGACATCGCAATCGAAATCAGGACCAACAGTTTTACGGTCGTCATGGTAATTGCCCTCCGAAATGCGATTGATCTTTCAAATGTCAGTCAACTTCTATCAACGGGTGTGTACGCAAAGAACACCAGTTTCTGTGTAAGTTGCGTACACGGCCCGAGGCTCCGCAGGGAAACGGTTAGTTATCCGCGTGGTAAAAAAAGTAGTCAGCTGTGTACGGCACCAACTGAGTCTGTCCCACAGAGCATGCTGTAGTAGGAACTGCTCCACCTTTGGTATTGAGGCGCTGAACAAAGGTGGTTTTTGCCAGCAACCCGCCGCCGCTTGGGCCTTCCTGGTTCCCGATCGATTGCAACCGCAGGCATTGAATCGAACCGCTGTTGGGGCAGGCTGGCTCAGTGCCGGGATCGACATGTCCGGTCGCCACTGCCCAAACCTTGCTGGTATCGAAAGAACTTTGCCAGGTGGCATTGCCGCCCAGAGATACCGGCTTAACCGCGAAGCCGTTAGGATTGGCGTCGATGCTGGCGAAATGGGTGATGATCTGTATCTGCTGTCCGAAAAAATTGGTAAACAAAGTGGCTTCGGGCCGCGCCGTGGGATTCCACGCGGTCCCGCCCGTAGCTGTTGGCAGACACGTGTATCCTTGCGAACCAAAAGCGTGTCCGACCAGGAACGCCGTGTTTCCGACCGGTACTGTAATGTCGGTGGATGTAGGTGGTGGAGTGACTCTTTGTGCGGCCGCCTGGTTGATGGCGCCGAAAGCGCACCCAACCACCAGAGCAGTCATAAGAGTTTTACGAATCCACGCGTATCGCTGATTGAGATAGTTCATTTTGTTTCTCCATTTGGAATTGGGTACGAGCAGTTGAAAGTTGCGCCCGACAGGGAATTCAGCAATCGATGCGTCCCTGCCGGACCGTTGCCTGATTTACCGTGCGTCGTGATCGGTATCCAGTTTCGGTATGCCGGCAGCGAACCACACTCCACCGACATTGCGGATCAGCAACACCGGGTTGGTGCAGGGTGTCGGTTGAATCGGCGACAAGTAGTCATCGATCCGGAAGTCGCCATCTGCATCGAGGGCCACTCCCGCCAGATTCGTGTCCTGTTCAGTGGCGGTTGCAGCCGCGCCACAGAAGAGGCTGGCGTGCACGCTCTGACCGGCGTTGGTTCCAATGCCGTTGCCGGTAGCGAGCAGAAGCCCTCGTCCCACGACTTTGATATGGCCGTCGGGGCTGATGTTGGCGTTCAGGTCGGCGATCCGCCATGGCGCGCCGGGATTGACGCCTCTCACAACATTGAGGTTGACGGTTCCGTTGGCGGCAACACCGGTGACCGGAATCACACCAATAGCGCCTTTGAACTTCAGATTCTGGTCGTTATCGAGTTGAGCGGTTGCGATACCGCAAGTGGCCAAGGTCAAAGCCCCGGCTAGAAATCCACGGAACGCAGTGCCGGCAGCTCCGCGGCGCCAAAGTCGTGCGATGCAGTGTTTCATTTGTTTCTCCTTGAGTTTTAGGTTCAAAGGATTCGCCCGACGCAATTCATCCAATTTCCTGGTCGCTAGTCGAAGTCATGCTTTCCAGAATTCTCAGCAGGAGTTGGGGTAATTCGTCGATTGATTGGAAAGTTGCGGTGCGACCCGAGGCCACATGCTCAACTCTCCCTGGCACCCTTTTCCCCTTCTTCTCACCCGTCGCCCGAAGCTGGATCACGAATGCGTTTGCGTATTGCAATTCCTTTGTCACGATCCGAGAATAGCTACTGCTTTAGCGAGTGTCGTAACGTAGTGGTGATGTTGAGGTGATCTTTTAGTAGTGAAGTTTTGGCTGCTGGCGCTGTTATTCTTGCCGGTGGGTGGCGTCAGATTAATTGCAGCCGCGCAGTGAGCCAGGCAATCAAAGTACAAGAAATCTTTCGGCCGGACGGTTCTCTTATGCAGGCCGCGCAAGACATTTCATTTGGACGATTTCGGCTCGATTTAGCCAACGAGTGCCTGTGGCAAGGTACGCGTGCGATATCCCTGCGGCCAAAAGCGTTTGCAGTTCTGAAGCTGCTGGTCGAGCGACCGGGTCTCCTTGTCACCAAGCAGCAGGTGCTGGACGCGGTTTGGCCCGACACATTCGTCGGCGATGCAGTTCTTAAAGACAACATCCGTCAACTTCGCGAGGCGCTGAACGATAACGCTGAATCGCCGACTTACATCGAGACCGCCCACCGCCGCGGCTACCGCTTCATCGGCAAAATTCCCGGAGCGGTAGTGAGCGAGACGCGAAGCTCCTTGTCTAAAACGACTCGTGCACAACCGCCATCGAAGACTCCCGCGATCACCTCTTCACCTCTCACCAGCGGAATACTCGGACGTGAAACGGAACTGGCCAACTTAGGAGCTTGGTTGGACGGTGCTCGCGCGGGGCAACGTCACATTGTCTTCGTTACCGGGGAGGCGGGAATTGGGAAAACTACCGTTCTGCAAGCTTTCCTGGAACAGGCTAGCCAAATCTCTGGGATTCGCATTGCACGAGGACAGTGCCTGGAACACTACGGCGCCGGAGAAGCTTATCTGCCCGTGCTCGACGGATTTTCGCGCCTCTGCCGATCGCCCGGCGGCGCTCAAGTTTTAGATTCACTGCGGCGAGTGGCTCCGGCCTGGCTGGCACAAATGCCCTCGGCGGTTCCCCCGTCTGAGCGGGAGCGTCTGCAATCCGAAACCGCGGGCGCAACCCGTGAGCGCATGTTGCGAGAAATGGCTGAGGCCATCGAGGTGCTGACTTCGGAATCTCCTTTATTGTTAGTCCTCGAGGATTTGCATTGGAGCGACTACTCGACACTTGACCTGGTCTCATATCTTGCGCGACGCCATGACCCAGCGCGCTTGATGGTCATCGGCACCTATCGCCCGGTGGATCTGATACTCAGCGAGCATCCTTTGAAGGGCGTGAAACGGGAATTGCAGGCGCATGGCCTTTGCCATGAGCTGCCCCTCGAGTATCTTTCCAAGGGCGCGGTCAAAGATTACTTGGAAGCGCGGTTCCCGGGGAACGATTTCCCCCTTCAATTACGCCGCATTATTTACCAGCGGACCGAGGGCAATCCGCTCTTTATGGTCAACCTGGTCGATTACCTTGCCCGTCAAAAAATCGTTGCTGAAGATCAGGGAGTCTGGCGCTTAAGGGTTGACCTTTCGAACGTTGAACAAGAAGTTCCAACCAATCTTCGCCAGTTAATCGAAACCCAGATTGAGCGGCTCAGCCCCGACGAGCGCACCGTCCTTGAAGGGGCCAGCGTAGCGGGACTGGAATGTTCATGCGCGGCCATTGCCGCCGGGCTCGACAGGCCTGTCGAATGGGTGGAAAAAATAAGTGAGGAATTAGCCAGGCGGCATCAGTTTCTTACTCCCGCTTTGCTGCTCGAATTGCCGGATGGCACAGTTACTCCGCAGCACCGCTTCATCCACATTCTCTATCGCGAGGTTGCTTACCGGCTGGTTCCACCCATGCGCCGCGCGCAAATTCATCACCGCATCGCGGAATGCGAAGTCGCGATTTACGGTGAACGGCAGGCCGAGATCGCGGCGGAATTGGCCATGCACTTTGAACAAAGCCGCGACTGGCCGCGTGCCCTGCAATATTTGGTGCAGGCGGCTGAAAATGCCATGCGTAAGTCCGCGCATCACGAGGCCGCTGGGCTTGCACGGCGAGGTTTGGAAGCTCTGAAAGCCGTGCCTGTATCGAGCGAGTCTCTGCCGCAAGAGATTGCCTTGCGCATGATTCTGATCGTTTCACTCATGGCCACCAAGGGCTTTACTTCGCCCGAATTAGCCCAGCTGTATGCCGAAGAAAAGGACCTGTTTGGATTGAAAGCGCAGTCGCCCCAATTATTCAACATGCTTTATCTACTCGGCTTCTCTTACATAATGGGCGGAAAACTCAAAGCCGCGCAGGAAATCGCAGAACGATTGGTGGAGCTGTCGGCTGAAATTAACGATCCGACGCTGATCATGGAAGCCAACCGCGCCATGGGAGCCACATTAATCGAGCTGGGCCGATGTACGGAAGCTCTGGAACATCTTGATCGGGCTTCGCAACTTTACTCTGCGAACCGCTATCGCTCCTACACGTTGTTGAATATCGGTCATGACTGCAAAGTGCTGAGTGAATGTTTCGCGGGGAGAGCCTTATGGACCCTGGGTTTCGCGGATGAAGGCTTGGAACGCATAGAAGCAGGCCTGGCATTTGCCAGAGAGATCTCGCATCCGCAAAGCTCAGTCGGCGCCGCACACTTTGCTTCCCAGTTTCACCAGTTGCGGGGTGAGCCCTTGCTTGCCCGCGCGCACGCGATCGAGGTGCTGAAGCTGGCGGAAGAATATGGCCTGGAATATTGGGTGGCGCTTGGAAAAATTGATTTGGGTTGGGCCGACGCCGAAATGGGCCAGGAGCATGGAATCGCGCTGATGCGGCAGGGCCTGGCAGGTTATGAAGCCAGGGGTGGCCGACTTTGGTCCACCCACTTTTTGGGTTTAATAGCCGGCCAATTACTGAAAGCCGGAGAGTTAGAAGAGGGTCTCTCGACAATCTTAAAGGCCATAACTCAATCCGAGCAAAGCGGAGAGAGATACGCGCTAGCCGAGTTGTATCGCATCAAGGGCGAATTAATCATCAAGAGCGGCGACCGCGCGTTGGCCCGATCCTGTTTCGAGCAGTCCTTGACGATCGCAAAGCAACAACAGACAAAAGCTTGGGAATTAAAAGCACAGGCGAGCATGGATCGCTTCGCCGGAGCTATAGCGTAGGCGATGGCCACTCTCTGGTTGCTTTTATTATGCCCCGGCTGCGCGCAAAGGCTGTAGACGTGCGTCACAACGAAGTCATTCTTGGGGTTTTATTCCCAAGGGCACCCGCCAATCCCTGGCCGAAACATGACCTGCATAGACCCATCCGATTCGTGTCAGCAAAGACCCCGCCACAGAAGAAATTGCAGCCGCTTTTCGCATTGATCGTGATCCGGATAGTAAACTAATCAGTCGTAACGCCACCGGCAACGGTCCGGACAGCAGTCCGCCTGCGCGCGTCAGTGTCCCGCTGGCTCCATGTTTAAGCGGTTGGAGTGCGGGCGCACTCCGCGTCTCAATCCGTAACCCTTCCCAGCACTCAACCAGCGCCGCTCCCAGGCCCAATGTGCTCAACGCACGGCTCTTGTCATTTCCCATCAATTCCAGCAGTCCCACCGCGGCCGACAGACCCGACATTCCAAAATGTATTGGCAGATCACTCGCATTTTCATTCCACGCCGGAATCGCCGTCGCCCCGATCAACACGCCCGTGTAATTCGAGAAGGGAAGCCCGAACATTAGAGATGCCGCCTGCCCCGCCTGCTCAATAACGCGGACAGGGAAAGACGGCCCGTAACGATCCGTAAGCACCTGTGCAAACGCTGCTGCCGCCGCGCCTCCAGAAAATCCCACCAGCGTCCACACCCCCACCGACATGGCACTCTGCGGCTTGAACACTCGCAGCATATTCAGAAACCGCGAAGGTCTGCCGAGATCTGACACCAGCAGCATCGGAGAAATCACCGACCCTGCGGCCGCAATCCACCGCGCATCCCTTACGAGCTTGCGACCTGCACCCGTGTAGCTGGCCACCGAGCCCACGACTGCCGCCGCGCCCGCCGCTCCGCCAACAAAAAAATAAAGCGGGATCTCCCATGTCCACGAAGGCTCTTTGAGCAACGGGATTCCGTAGTATCCAGTCTCTGGCGATGCTTGCGGGAATGGCGCCCCGCGCGGGCGTACACCTTGGGCAACTACTTTGCCTGTAGTTTCCGCCTCACGTCGAATTTCAATGAGCCGTTCCTCGCCGGAAGTATCCGGTGTGGGGCGGGCGCCCTCGCCCGCCAATTTCGTATTCTTTCTCAAGGGCGTCTCCCATCCGCCAGAAATGCCGCCACTGCCCCACCCAGCAGCATCAGCGCCCCAATCGCCGACGATCGCCACGCCCTCTTCAAATAAATCGTCGGCACCTCCGGCTTCGTCGGAAGATTATATTGACGCGGATCGCCTCGTACTATAAACATAGCGTGCGTTCCGCCAACACTCGTATCAGAAGCATCGTAAAACTCCACATCCTTCATGCCGCGATCTTTAAGTTGCGCGACTCTGTTCTCCGCCTCCCGTCTCAGCTCGCCGATCTCTCCAAATTTAATCGACTCCGTGGGACACGCCTTCGCGCACGCCGGCTTCAGTCCCACCTTCTGCCGGTCATAGCAGAACGTGCACTTGAATGCCCGGCCATCGTCATTATTTCGCTCGACAACTCCGAATGGGCACGCAACCACGCAATACCCGCAGCCGTTGCAGATATCCGGCTGAACGAAGACTCCCCCGAATTCGGTACGCACAATCGAGCCTGTCGGACACGCTTCCAGGCACCCCGCATTCTCACAATGCTTGCACACATCGGACGAGAACGACCACGAATTCATCTCGGGAGCGTTGCCGCCTAATCCCGGCTCCGGAGTCTGCTCCACGAACTTTACATGCCGCCAAGTTTGGGCCCCCACCGCTCCGGTATTGTCATACGAGAACCCGCTCCAGTTCAGGCCATCTTCGCCCACGGCGTTCCATTCCTTGCACGCCACTTCGCAAGCCTTGCACCCTATGCATAACGTCGAGTCCGTCAGGAACGCTGTTATCGCCATTTGTTCCTCGATCTCAATTTCAATCGCTCTCTCACGACTGACCTCAAACTTATTTTGCGAACCACCTGAATCCTGTCATCCTGAGCGAAGCAGATCGATTCGCTTGCGAATTGATCCGCGGAGTCGAAGGACCTTGTGTTTTCTTCTCTTTCAACGATATCCGACCTGGAATTGAAGCTCAGATCACTTCTCTCTGAGAAATCTGCGGTAAATGGTTTTGCTTTCTCCGGCCCGGCCTCACGTCACACACCAGCGCTTTGGTTTCCATAATTCGGACATTCGGTTCTTCGCTGATCACCAGCAGATCATTCACCACGTCGCCCTTGGCCATGCCTTTGTATCCCCAATGATAGGGAAGTCCGACCTGGTGGATCTGTTTGCCATCGATCATCACCGGTCGCATTCGCCGCGTGACCAGCACTCGTGCCTCGACCTCCGCGCGCGCCGTCGAAATCGTAGCCCAATCTCCATGCTGTAAACCAATTTCTTGCGCCAGTTCCGGAGACACCTCGGTAAACAATTCCGGCTGCAATTCCGCCAGATGCGAAAGCGTCCGCGTCATCCCGCCCGCCGTATGTTGTTCCGTCAAGCGATAGGTGCTCAGCACAAAGGGATAACGTGGATCTCCGGGCGAATTAGCATACGGATTATCCGTCCGCTGCTTTTTCTGCGCCGCCGGATTTTCCTGCTGCTTATAAAGAGGATTGTGGATCAGGGATTCCAGCGCTTCATAATGCGTAGGCAGCGGTCCATCCTTCAATCCGCTAGAGACGAAAAGCCATCCTACACCGTCCGGATGCAAAGTGAACGGTCGCACCCCTCCTAATGCCGCAACCCCTTTCCCGTTAGGTAGATCATCTGGCGTGTCCGGCGCAAGATCTTTTTTGAAATCCGCGTTGTCGAGTCCCGTCCACTGTTTCTTTTCCGCGTCCCACCAGACCAACTTCTTGCGCTCACTCCACGGCGTTCCATCCGGCTTAGCTGATGCCCGGTTATAAATAATCCGGCAATCATTCGGCCACGCGAATCCCCATCCATGCCCCAGTAAATCCTTCGGCTTGCGCTCCAGCGCAAGATTGCGCCCCTCGTCAGGAAACACCCCGCAATAAATCCATGCCCCGCACGCCGTGCTGCCGTCATTCTTCAGTTCTTGAATATGAGTCAGCAATCTTCGCTCTGTGTCTTCCTCGGGGTTCCTCAGTGATCTCTGTGGTAGGTTTTTCGAATTTTCCTTCGGGATACTTCGTGCCCTTTGTGGTTCAGGCTTTTTGTCCTTGCTATACCCGTTAATTTCCTTCAGAACCGCCTGCACATCGGGGTCGCGATCCTCTCCCCCCAATGGATACTCCCATGTCAGCGCATTCAGCCCCGCATTTCGCGGCCGCGTATCGCCGTTGGCTTTAGCTTTGATCCGCCGTCCCAGGTGATACATAAACCAGGTTTCGCTTCGCGCATCGCCAGGCGGATCCACAGCCTTTTGTCGAAATTGCAAAAGCCTTTGCGTGTTGGTGAACGTACCTTCTTTTTCTGCAGTACCTGCGGCAGGGAAGAGAAATACTTCCGTCGCCACAGTTCGCGGATCCATCTCTCCCCGCGTCACCTCCGGCGAATCCAGCCAGAACGACGCCGTTTCTGTCTCCACCATGTCGCGAACCACCAGCCACTTCAGCTTCGATAAGGCCGTGCGCTCAAGCTTTCCGTTGGAAGCTCCAACCGCCGGGTTCTGTCCCATGACGAACAAGCCTTCCATCTTCCCGTCTTTCATCTCCAGCCAATAGCCGAAGTGGGAGTGGTCGCCGGTCACGCGCGGCAGCCAGCCGAATCCATAATCATTCTCTTCGGTTGCGCCGTCCCCGTAATAAGCTTTGAGCAAACTGATGATGTACGCGTCAAAGTTCGACCACAGGCCAGTTTGCGATTCGTGCTTCTTGATGTACTTCTTCAAGGTCGGTACATCGGCTTCCAGAAACGGCATCGGCAAGTAGCCCGGCAGAATGTCATAAAGCGTTGGAACATCCGTCGATCCCTGAATCGACGCGTGTCCGCGCAACGCTAGAATCCCGCCGCCCGGCCTTCCAATATTTCCAAGCAGCAGTTGCAGGATCGCTGCTGTGCGGATAATCTGCACGCCCTTCGAATGCTGTGTCCATCCCACCGCGTAGCAGATTGCCGCAGTCTTCTCCGGTCCTGATGCCGAAGTGAAGGTCTCCGCAACCTTCAGAAAAACATCTTGCCGAACCCCGCAGTAGCGCTCCACCATCTCCGGCGTATAGCGGGAAAAGTGACGTTTCAAAACCTGAAACACACAACGTGGATCTTTCAACGACCGATCGGATTCAAACTGATTGGCCTGCTGCGCTTCACCCCCGCGATCTTTCCCGTGCCCACCGTCGGATTCCGCATGTCCCGGAGTGCTGGTTTTACTTCGTGAACCTTCGTGTCCTTTGTGGTTGCCGCCTTGGCCCTTCGTCGGAGCCCCACGATACGACCAGCTCTCGGGATCGTACTTTTTGTTTTCCGCGTCCCATCCCGAGAAAATCCCATCCAAATCTTCCGTGTCCTTGAAATCGTCTCGCAACAAAGTCGATGCATTGGTGTAATTCACCACGTACTCACGAAAATCTTTGTTATTCGCGAGAACATAATTCACCAGCGCGCCCAGAAAAATAATGTCGCTCCCCGCGCGCAGCGGCACCCATATGTCCGCCATCGCCGACGTCCGCGTGAACCGCGGATCAACATGAATGACCTTCGCCCCGCGCTCCCGCGCTTCCATCACCCACTGAAATCCCACGGGATGGTTTTCCGCCATCGACGACCCCATAATGAGGATCGCGTCGGCGTTACTCAGATCCTGTTGCGCAGTGGTAGCCCCGCCCCTTCCAAAGCTCGTTCCAAGACTTGGAACGGTGGAGCTGTGTCAAATACGGGCCTGGTTGGAGATGCACACCATGCCCAGGCCGACGGCGAAAAGTTTTTTGATCAGATAATTCTCTTCGATGTCGAGGGTGGCCCCGCCGAGGTGGGCGATGGCTTTGGTCTGCATTATGAGCTCGCCGCTTTTTTCGTCTTTCTCTTGGAAGGTGCGCTCGCGTGAATCCCAGAGGCGGTCGGCGACCATGTTCATGGCCGTCTCAAGTTCCAACTCTTCCCACTTCGTGGAATGTGGCCGGCGGTATTTCACTTTTTGCAATCGCCCCGGGTGGGTGTGCAGTTCGAATGTGTCCGCGCCCTTGGGACATAGGCGGCCGCGCGAAATGGGCGACTCCGGATCCCCTTCGATTGAGATCAGCTTGCCGTTTTTATGGAACGCGAGCTGTCCGCAGCCGACGCCGCAATACGGGCAAATCGAGCGCGCCACCTGGGCTCCCTCGGTCTTGGGGCGCAGGTTGCGCGTCCGCTCTGACATTGCTTCGACGCCTGTACCATCGGCTCCTGTTTTAATTTGTCGAATCAGCGGCCAGCGGGAGAGTAGTTCGGTGAGCACAGTTTGCGTCCTTGCTTTCAGGAATTGTTTAGCGCTGCAAGCAAACTTAGACGATGGTAGCAGAAGACAAAGTTGCCGGGCGTGAGCTGGAATTCTGAATCTCAACCACAGAGGGCACTGAGCAACACAGAGGAATCACAGAGGCGATGGGGCGGATTCCCCAGGCGCTAAAGTGCGTGAATCATTTTCCTTTCTGACGCGCCTGAAAGGCCGGTCTTCCATGGCAGCGCCGCCTTACGAATCAAATGCGTTCGAAAATACTTCCTTCGACTCCGCACAGGACAGGCCAAACCCACATGGACAATGGGTCCCCTCTATGGGGACACGGCCTTTCGTAACGTGGTCATACAGAATGTCCCCTATCGTACATAGGTGTGTGCTGTCGCTAGGATGGACACATCTTGACCGGCGTTCGGGAATTATCGGGTGCCGAAGAGTAGGAGACGTTTATGACCAACGGGCACTGCAACGCTGGACAAACGAATCGGTCTTTCCCTTTCAACCTGAACAAAATGAGCATAATAGCGTTCTGCCGCGCCATCGATTGCGGGGACGCGCCCGCCGCCGAACTCGATATGTTTAGCCGATGGATCAAGCTCTCGGATGATCTGTTGGCTGCAAATTGGAAGCCCCGCAAAAGAGGAGCGAACCGCAGTCGCAGCAAATTCGGGATCGCCTTTTCGGCAAACCCTGCCTGACGTCCTAGTCAGTAGCGCGGAATAGAAAAGCGGCACGCAGAACCTTGTTCCAGGAAGAAAGTTGTTCATCGATCGGCTTCGGAGGAGGAGATTGCATTTTCGGCTCGTTCTCTTCGAAGCCATGGCGCTCCATCACTTGTTCCACCATCCGGATGGTGCATGAAAGCCAGTCCACGCTTGCATCTTTCATCTCGATTTCACCCTCGCTGACAAGCGCCCGCTACGCGAAATGGAACCCACTGCAATCAAGGCTACCCGCATTTTTAGCGGGTTAAAAGGGCCCAATCGTAACGCTTCGTAATCGGGTGCACAGTGTATCGCACCGGACAAAAGGGGCGGACATAACACCCTTCCCCTAGGGTTTGCTGGAGACGCCGCGCTCAATAATGCCGCGGACCACGGAAACGAGTGTGTCAGCCTGCACTGGACTGAAGAGGTACGCAGATGCGCCCAGAGCTTCGGCGCGTGTGCGATCAGAAGGAGAATGGGCGACGGCGCTCAGAAACACGACGGGAATGAAGGCTGTTTCTTTTTGAGCGCGCAATTGTTGGAGAGTTACCAAGCCGCTCTGATCGGGAAGATTCATATCGAGAATGATCGCGTCAGGCAGATGCTTGCGGGCCTGTTTGACCGCGGCGCGTCCGGTGGCCGCTTCGACGGTGGCGTAATGGGAAGCGTGCAACATGCGACACACCACATAGCGCTTGGCCTCGATGTCATCCACAACGAGCACGGTTTGTTGAGTTCCCGACATATACGCCGTAGTTGGAGATTACGAGTGTCTCACACGCCGCGGGTAGCCCGGTATTGCCTGGATTGCCAGGGAAGAGGTCGCCGGAATGATAGGAACCATCTCTCCTCTGTTCGGGATAGTACCGTTTTCCCGTTAGTGGAATGTTGCGGTTACTGAAGGCCTACACACTCACTCTGCTTCTGTTACTTGCCTGGTTAACCCCTAACGTCGAAGATTCGGTTAGCACCTGGATAGGATCCGGACTTCGGGATCCGTTTCGAGCTAATGGAACGGACCCCGGCAGCAAGACACGCCGGTATGAGGACGGAGTTGGTGCCACTTCAAATCACTAGGGGAGAAAATGAAGAAACTTATCGGCGTTGCGGTTTTAGTTTGCATGACTTCGTTGTTCGGAATGGCTGGGGAAATGCCCAAGCCTGAAGTGTTCGGTGGATATCAGTTCACCAGCACCGACGGTGGATGGCATGCCAATGGCTTCAGCACCTCTGCCAATTTCTACATCTGGAAATCGGTCGGCATCACTGGCGACTTGGGTTCAGGATTCAGCCAGGGTCAGAGCCTCTATACCTACACGGTTGGCCCGGTGCTTTCGCACCCCAAGGGCAACTTCTCGCCATACGTCCACGCTTTGTTCGGTGGCGCGCATGCGGGAGCGGCTGGAATCGGCGTAAGCGGATCCACGATCATGATCGGTGGCGGCATGGACTTCGGGAAACACAAAATGGTTTTCCGCGCCATCAACCTCGACTGGATGCGGTTAAGCTTCAACGGCCTGAGCGACAACAACAACGTTCGCATCAACACGGGTTTCCTGTACCGCTTCTAACAACTTAGAACGGTACAAGGGCGGCCAAATGGCCGCTCTTTTTTATTGCGGCGGGCAGATGAAAGCCGAGCGGCAGACGTAGGCTGGCCCAGCTTTTCTTAGCGTCTATTGCCACAAATGAGGACGCCCCACCCTTCGTGGTTTTCGAAGGTGGGTTATCACCGACCTAGATTCAGGGCTGTTGGTGTAGTTAGAAGCAAGTTGAATATGCTCAAGCTAGGAAAATCCAATGGCGCAAACGTTCGAGGTTCCCAGCCTTTGAAAATCGCAAAGGCTGGGGCAGCCTCAGACGTGGTAGTGCATACAGGGAATGGGTGGGCCAGCCCCCCGCCGACTTGACGCCGGAACGGGTTCGCGCGATTGTTCGACTGCGGCGCATTCGCGCGCAGGCTTCGACTGCCATTGATCACTTCAAATGAAAATTCGCCGCGTCCAGGGAGACATTGTGCTGCAGATTTTCGACGGTCATGTCCCAGTCATATACGCGGGTAGTGCCAAGGAGTTGTGACTTGTCCGCCTGCTGAGTGGCTTGGTTTTGCACTTCCTGAGTGTATTGAAGCCGGTAGTGAGTGGGAAGGGTTAAGCCGTCGACCGGCTTGAACTCGCTGAAGCGCTCTTCGATGGTGTAACGGTTATCATGCTGATAGGCGCTTTCTGTGATTTCGCGCCCCATGTTCGGTGAAACGTCCATGGTGTAAACCGTCATCACATGGCGGTATGTGTCCGGCTCGAAATAGATCCGCACCTGCAAGTCGGTGCTCGCCTTTGATATGTATTGGATGGCGATGAGTTCTCGCCCATCGATTTTCTTGCGACCCAAGGATTGAAGCTTGGCATGCGTCTGATCAAGGTTCTGTAAAGCCCATCCGGTTGAAAGCTCGCCGCCTAGCAAACCTTCTTTGACGATGAAATCCTGGCTGCTGACAAACTGCGCGAACACCGAACGCGTATGAGAGGAAGTGGCAGTGGCGAAGCTGGTGCGTTCGCCGTCAAAGATAAACTGTTCACCACGCCAGTCGCCGCCCGCGGCGAATCGCATCACAAAGTTAGATTGCCGCTGCTCGGAGACCCGACCCCAGGTGCCGCTTACATCTCCGCCACCTCCGACTAACACATGAAATTTGAGCGTCCCCTGAACCACCCGGGATTTAACCGCGGCGCGTGCCTCAGCTGGAGCAATTGAGTCGAGATGGTGCGCCACGATCTCTTCTGGCTTCAAATTCTCAGCATGCGCAGCCGCAGAAACCGCCGAAAAATACAGCAAGGCTATCAGTCTTGTCCAGAACCTCGGATTACGACACATGGATGAGACCCTTTCAACACAGTAGTTGCCAAATCGCAATCAAAACAGAATTGGGGCGAGTTTATCACGAACGAAATGCATTTCTTGTCTCAGAAATTGAACCCCAAATTGTTGGGTGTTGATTACCTTCCGCCGAATTTCTAATTGTAAAATCGTGCAATGAAAGCCTTGGCATCAAAAAATCTCATTCGCTGCGATTGGGCGAGGAATGAACTTGCGATTCTGTATCATGATCGCGAATGGGGAGTGCCTTCTCATGACGACCGCGTGCTCTTTGAATTTCTAGTGCTCGAAGGCGCGCAGGCGGGCTTGAGTTGGGACACGATCCTGAGCAAGCGGGAGAATTACCGTGCGGCTTTCGATGGTTTCGATCCTAAGAAAATTGCCCGCTATAACCTCAAAAAGCTGGACTCACTCATGCGAAACGAGGGCATTGTCCGCAACCGCTTGAAAATTGCCTCGGTGGTGAAAAATGCGAAAGCCTTTCTGGATGTGCAGAAGGAATTCGGATCGTTCGATCGTTATGTTTGGCAGTTTGTCGGTGACAAGCCGCGGGTGAATGTCAGAAAGCATTTGAGCAAACTGCCTGCACGAACCGCGGACTCAGACGCGATGAGCAAGGACTTGAGGAGACGTGGATTCAGTTTCGTAGGGTCGACAATTTGTTACGCATTCATGCAGGCAGTCGGCATGATAAACGATCACCTCACTAGTTGCTTTCGATACAGACAAGTTCTCCGGGGTTAGCGGTTTTCGGCGACCAGAGTCCGCTTGAGCAGGGCGTTCGCGGCGTCGGCGACAGTGAACTCATCCGGCATGCGTTCGAAATTGCTGTGAACTTCTTTTTGTTGCACGGCGATGCTCTTGAAGAGAAGTGCCTTGCCTTGCATGTTGACGGTGAGCTCGGTCAGTTCCCAGTCGCCGGGCGCGATCTCAGCCCGCTTCACCGTGAACTGGCCGCCTTTGGCCAAATGCCCTAAGAGGCCGCCGCCAAATTTAACCTCATTCATCAAACGGCCGCTGATGCTGATAAGCCTTTGTTGCCGGCCGTCTACCCACATTTCTCCCGCCATTTGCTGGAGGACTCGCCCCTCGCGAGACGGCGCCTGAAAGCGTGGATTGGGCTTAAAGCTCAACTTCACTGCAGTACCGTTCTCGCCCGCATACTCGAAGACGAATGCGTCGGGGATCATCTTAAGAAAGGAGTCGCACTGCTCGGCATCTTTGCGGCGGGCCTCCTCGGCCTTTCGTTGTTCATCGCGATTGTGAGCGAATTTCAGAATGCGCTTGGTCTCATCAGCCTGCTGGGCCCCGCTTACAGGCTGACCACCAACGCCTACCAGACGATCAAGTGAACCCGACTGCGTCTCGATTACGGTTCGTGTCTCTTCCTTTGATCCTGATGTCTTCTCCAGACGATATTTCCAGTGAACATTGTTCGAACTGGAGGGATGCATTTCGTTGTAAATGACATTCTTTACGGTGGTCAGCGCGGGTTGGTTCAGGGTTGTCGGCGCTTGCGCCAGAGCGGCTCCTGCTAAAAGTGCGACGACGACTGGAATCGGCATAGCTGCTTTGAGAGTAGTCACGTCCCTCGCTCCTCGTTAACACTCTCAAAGTTAGGAGCATCGGCCAGAGTCAACAATCGGGCTGTTGGGGTAGCAGGCATGGGGAAATCCCTGATGTCGCGTTGTGAGTCAGGTAGAGGAGGGAGCCGCAAACCTTAGAAAAGACTCGAAAGCGAAGTGACGGAAGTGAAATGTGGAGCACCTAGTCCGCGTTTGGCCTGCGGTGGTCAAGAATGTGTCTCGCTAAGTTAGACATAATACAAGTACTTAGGTGCCATACGGTGCAGCCCCACGCAGCCGCTTGACAAACGGAAGGTACCGCATCGATCAGTGAATGTACGCAAGTCCATTCGACATGCGATTAATCATGAGCGGCTGCCCGACCATCTCCACATAGACCGTCCAGGTTCCGGGCGGGACGATGGTGGAGAGATCGAGAGAGTTCGTGCCCACGGACAAATTGTTCGCCGCTACGTAGAGGTTGTTAGAGGCGTCTGCGTAATACACGGTGAAATGGTTCACGGTTGAGGTCGAAGCGTAAACCGCGTCGGATGCGACCAGCGACCAACTCAAAACATTTCCGCTGATTGAGGAACTGACGGTGTAACAGTTGTCAATCCCTTCCTCGGTGGCCGTGCCTTCTTCGTAGTCATTCCAGGTGATGACCTGCACGTATGGAATCTGCCGTTTCGTGCCACCGAAATATTGCGAAATTTCATTGGCTGTCTTCAAAAGCACTTGGCCGCATTGCTGCGCGATCACCCGGTTACCGCTCCATGATGCTTCGAAATCATCGAAGCCTTTATAGAGCGCGCCGATGGTCAGTTGCGATGGATGGTTCAGTCCTGCGTTGTAAAGATTATCCAGATAAACCGGGCTGGAACTGTTGTTCGCTCCCCACCAGAACTGCTGTGTCGCGCCGTACGCCGGAGGTTGCACCCATCCGTATCGGCCGGCGTCGTAAGCGTTCGTGGTAAAGGACCCGAACTGGAACACATATTTAAAGGGAATTGAATAAGTGTCAGTGTAACTTTTAACGGCAGCCCAGACGCTGTCCCAATCGCTTGCGGTTAAAACCGGCCAGTCTCCTTTACCTCCGAAGTACGCAACTACCGGCTGACCGGCATCGGTCCAGTATGCGGGGCTGTTGGTGTAATGAGTATTGATGTAATCCATTTCTTGCATGAGTGCGTTCTGCAGGCAGGTAACGGTTGCGCTTTCCGTCTGCCCCGAGCTCGGGCAAGTTGATTTCAGCGCGCCTTTGTCTTCCATGATGCCGAACTTCAATGGATAACCGCTTCGCCCGTTTGCGTCGGCGAATAACGTGTTAGTTGTAGTCAGGTTAAAACTCTGGTTTGGACTGAGCGATCCGTAGTAATCCACGAGCACGATGTCGCAGCCTTCTGCCAGCATGTATGAGTCTTGAGCGGCAATCGTGGAGGGCGAATTCTCGTTATAGCCGACGCTTTTGTGGCTGCTAAGGCCAAACCAGGGCTGGTATTCACAGATTACCCGCCCGTTCCAACCGGGATACATGAGTTGCTTGATGCTGAGATTCGAGACATGGCCGGCCGGCGAGCCGGGCACGAGGGTTTGCACTCCAAGGTCATTTGTATTCGAACCGACGCCATCAAACACTGCTGTGCAGTAAACAAGATTTACTGCGGGATCGTTGGACGACGAGCAGAGGCTCGTGTTATTCGCCGTCTGCTGCACTAGCGTTCCAATCGATGCCGCAGCTCCCGTGCCGCCGGTAAGATTCGGACCAGAGGGAGTCGCGATGAAAGATGGCTTTGCAAATAGCGTGTTGTATGTAACTGAAGTTGAGAGAGGATAATTCGACCCTATTCCGGCGGTTTTTGCCGTGACCGTGATCTTGCTCTTCGCCGCCGTCGCCGTTACCGGAGATGTCGCTGAATTCAGCTTGGCCGCAAGAGCTTTCGCCACTGATGCCGCGGTCGTTTGCGATGCTCTTCCATATTTTGTCGCGGCAAAAAATCCGTTGATCGTGATCGTAACCTGTCCCGAATCGTAAGTGGGGCAAGTGGAATTGCCGCACGGATAAATTGGATCTTGCAGAGATCCACTGATCGTGACCCAACCCGTGCCCGGCGTTTGCGCCTGCGCGACAGCAGTGATACAAAACAGCACGAACAGAACTGCGAGCGCATGCAGTCGCACTTGCATACAAAACCTCAACACTGAATTTGGCCTTGAACGGGCTGACCCCGGCGGGCGGATGCAGCAACAGCAAGTCCTGAGTGGATGACGGAAGTGTACTTATTTCTCAGCGCCCGGAGAAGAAGTTTTAAAAAAAAAGTGCGAAACAGGCCCAAAATAGGGCGGTTTGTCAGGTGTTCCACTTAGAAATTGGGCGCCAGGCGACATAATGAAGTGCTGATATCGCCGTTGTCGATGCCCAAATCTGTCAGGCGGGAGGTTGTCCTTAATCAGAACAAGTACATCCTTAGGGCTTTTGTTGCTGCTGCTGTTCGGATTCGTTGATCGCCTTTCGGAATTGTTCCACAGCATCCACACGCGGTGCCTTTAACGCATCTTTCGCCATGTAGCGCCACAGCGGCGGCGCATCCAGTGGGTATTCGAGCTCTCGCAAGCCTGGTTCTCTAGTGGTACCAAGCCAGCCCGAGACCTCCTGCGCGATCTAAAAAAGTGCTGAATCGCGGCGAATTTTTTAGCGAATCTTTTACTTTCTTCGAATTGAAGCTTATATATAATCCGCCGATGCCAAAAATACCGTGGGGCACAATTGCGCTCGGCTCGCTGTTGCTCATCTCGGTTTGCTCAACAGGAGGACAGGACGTGAAATCTCCGCAAGCTGAAAAGTCGAAGCCGCCTGTGAAAATGGAGCAGCGCGGGCGCATCCTTGGAATCGGCGGTATCTTCTTCAAATCCGCGAATCGTAATCAGATGCGCGAATGGTATTCGAAGCATCTTGGACTCGCCGACACAGGCCATGGCGCGATGCTTCCGTGGCGCGAACACGACGACCCGCAAAAGGAACACGTTACCGTTTGGACTATTTTCCCCGCCTCCACTGACTATGTCCCAGCCACGCAACCGCTCATGATCAACTACATCGTGGACGATATGGATGCTTTGCTCGACCGCTTAAAACAAGAGGGAGTGAAGATTGATGCCAAACGAATGGATGAATCCTATGGTCGCTTTGCCTGGATCTATGACTCGGATGGAAATAAGATTGAGCTCTGGCAGCCGCTGCCGGCGAAACCCTAAGGGACTTCGACTGTGGGGCACCACCCTTCTGTTTTCTGGTAGTGGGTCAGTTTCGAGACTGACCCACTACCTGTTTTCTTTCCTCATTGACAATTGAGCCGCCGTTTCTGGTAACTCGCTAGGCCGAGCGAAACTTCACACCGGGTCCTAGTCCCGCAATAAACAGGATCGCGAGCATCACTGCGGCGATCACCCATCCCCAGCGGCGTTCGATTTCTGGCATCTGCAATTGGGTGCTGGGAATGCGTGGCCCGTAGAGCAGGTTCGACATCCAGGCCAGACCGGAGTGCCCGCCAAGTGACGACGCTGCGGCGGAGATCAGAATCAATGCCGGGCCCACTGGATTCAGCGCGCCTGCTGCGCAGGAGAGAATTGCAGAGGTGAAATAAGGCACGAGCGTGAGTTGGCGCGCGCGGCGCACACGGATCCTCGCGTCCGTTTTCAGGAACGGGCGCAGTTCGCGCAAGCACAGAGGCACAAACAAAAAGAAATAGGTGACGGTTCCGAGCGCGACAAGGCCCAGGCGCCACGCCCATTCTGGCTGCCATCCCGCGACCACGGCTGTCCAATCGCCGATGTTACCGATTCCGGAAAACAGAAAATATCCGCCAGCCTCAAACAGATTAAACGTCATCAGCAGCCAGAAGAAGTAACGCCAAGGTGCGGCGTGCTTGACGGCATGCGCGGCGCCCCAAAAGAGTGCGCCGAATATCAGATTGGCGAGCGTGCCACCCGCCGCTACCAGACGGGGTTCCGGGCTGCACTCGAAGTGCACGGTGGAGAGCGCCAACGGATGTCCACCCGTGGCGATGCACATGCCGCCGTGACCAAGGCCTTCGTGGATAAAGTTCGCGACCACGGAGGCAACCATGGCGATGGACGCAATGGTCAATAGATCGGGCTGGGTTGATTCGAGCGATCGCGGCGGGTTGGATTCTGCCGCTGCGTCCGGCGAAATATTGGCAGCCATGCGGTGGATTGTAGCTCTTTAGTTGTCAGACGGCAGATTTTGTCCAGTTATAGACGTGCCCCACTTAAGCCAAAAGCGGAATCGAATGGAGCACCCATCGATTTCCACGTCAGCCTCGCCGGGCTGCCTCGATCTTAGCGACGTCGATCTTTTTCATCTGCATCATCGCCTCGAAGGCGCGCTTTGCCTCACCGCCGCCAGCGGCTAGCGCATCGGTTAGCGCGCGCGGGGTTATCTGCCAGGAGAGGTCCCAGCGATCCTTGCACCATCCGCACGCACTTTCCTGGCCGCCATTTCCGACGATCGCGTTCCAGTAGCGGTCGGTCTCTTCCTGATTGTCGGTCGCGATCTGGAAAGAAAACGCCTCAGTGTGCTTGAACGTCGGGCCACCGTTGAGACCGAGACAGGGAATGCCTAGAACGGTGAACTCAACGGTCAGCACATCGCCCTGCTTGCCGCCCGGAAAGTCACCCGGAGCTTTGTGAACAGCGGTGACTTCACTATTCGGAAAGGTCGCGGCGTAGAAGCGCGCGGCATCGGCGGCGTCTTTGTCGAACCAGAGGCAAATCGTATTTTTTGGCTTTGCGGGCATTCGGTCTCCTGAAGTAATGAGGTTCAGATGAGGTGGGGCAGCGTCGAAGTTGTGCCGGAAAATTACGCATTGCGGTCTACCGCTCTAGTGAACGGATTCCATTTCGCGGCTCACTTGCTCCGCTGCTGCCAAGACCCGCAGCGTATTTTCGCCCAGGATTTTTCGGATGTCGGCAGGGGAGTAGCCCTTTTTGAGAAGAGCGTCGGTGATTTGCGGCAAGTGAGTGGCGTCTTCCATCCCCTCTGGCATGTTGGCGCCATCAAAATCGGATCCCAGCCCCACGTGATCAGCGCCTACCATCTTAACCACATGGTCGATGTGATCGATGATCTCCGTCCACGACACATGCGGTAATTTGCCGTCGGCAACATCCTGTTTTTCCTGCTCGGCCATCTTTCTTCCCACGCATGCGTCGTCATCGCCGCACATTTTCTTGAACCGGTCAAGCGTGGCCACCACGCCACCACTGGTCTTGTCCGCCGCGTCTTTGTAGGCCTGGTCGAGAAAACTCTTTTCGTAATTAATCTGAATTATGCCGCCCTTTGCCGCCAGCGCCTTAATCATGTCATCGGTCATGTTGCGAGGATGATTGCACAGCGCGCGGCACGAGGAGTGAGACGCAATGAGCGGCGCCTTGCTTATCGCCAGCGCGTCGTAAAACGTTTTGTCGGAAACGTGGGAGATATCCACCAGCATACCCTGGCGGTTCATTTCGGTGACGATTTGCTTTCCATAGTCGGTGAGCCCGTTGTGTGCCGGCTTATCGGTAGATGAGTCCGCCCATTCGTCGTTGTAGAAATGGGAAAGCGTCATATAACGAACCCCAAGATCGCTGTAGATCCGCACCATGCGTATGTCGTTGCCCAGCATGTGGCCGCCCTCGACGCCCATCAGGACCGCAATTTTTCCTTGAGCGTGGGCCCGCCGTACATCGTCCGCAGTGCGGGCTAGCGCCAAGTCTTTCGAATACTTGCGCACGTTTTCACGTACCTCGTCGATCTGATCGAGCGCCTTTTGGATCGCCGGCGGTCCCAGAATGCGGCCATCAATCCAGATGGAAAAGAAAATTGCATTCATGCCGCCTGCGCGCATGCGGGGAATGTCGATGCTGCCCATGGAATTGCGCTTACCGAGATCGAAGTCTTTGGAGGAGAGATTCTGCGTGGTGTCGTCATGCGTATCCAGCACGATAGAAGAGAAATGCAGCCGGTGCGCTTGTTCGGAGATCGAGTCGGGCGGAGCGACCGCAAGCCCCACTGCAGCACCCAACAAACAAACCAACAAAGTGAGCGAGCGGATCATCAATCCCCCATAAGGTGAAAGTTTTTGTGACTGGGTAGAGTAGCAGAGTTTGTTCGGCTGACGTGCAGTAAGACAAGAGGTTGTTATAGCTAGACCTTAAGAGAGCCGCGGAATCCCCTGGCCGCATAGTAAGACTCTGCCCCATTGTGATAGAGGAAAACGGTGTCGTAGCGGCGATCACAAAAGATGGCGCCGCCGAGTTTTCTGATAGCGGATGGCGTTTTAACCCAGCTCGACGTTTTTGTGTCGAACTGACCGAGCTTCTGCAGCTCGCGATATTGTTCTTCCGTCAAAATGTCAATACCCATGGCAGCGGCCATATCAAGCGCGTTATCTCTTGGCTTATTTTCTTTCCTTGAATTGAGCGCTTGACGGTCGTAGCAAAGACTCCGTCGATCTTTAGGACTCTCTGCTGAACAGTCGTAAAAAATGTATTCGCCAGTCTTGTTGTCATAACCAATAACATCCGGTTCACCGCCGCTGCGTTCCATTTCGTTAAGTGACCACAATTTTTCAGAGTTGGCTTCGAGCCTTGCTTGTATGCTCGCCCATTCAAGACCTTTATGGCGGTTCATGTTTTTCTCAAAGCGGGATTGCACTGCTTTGAGGATTTCCTCGCGTTGCCGTTTTGATAAGGCTCGTTCTGACATATTGTTATGCTGCCGATCTCTTTGAAATAAGTTGTCGGACGAGCTGGCCTTTCCACATCCACAATCCCGAAATAATTATGAAAGGAACGAAGACGAACCGGGTTGCGGATGCATAGTCTGGAAGCTTGTCAAATGGACTATAGATGTACCCGAGTATGGGAATTGCAACGATGAGATGAACGCAACGAACAATTGAACGTGTGATGCCTTGGGTCATAAGTTTCTCCATTCAGGATTGTTTACCCGCCCGAGGGGTCGAGCCGGGAGTTTCAACGCCGAACTGCTTTGCATACTCCGCGACCAGTCGCTTCCAGCCGGCGAACTTCATCGCCTCGATGCCGACGATGCGTCCCATTGGGTCACCCCCGAGCAGCCGATCGAGAACATCGAAAGCGATATGCCAGCCCGCGGCTCCCCATGAGATGAAGCGGCGATCGATCGCGTGCCACAGGGTCAGGCGCGTTCCGCGACCGATAGCCTCGAGTTCCCAGCGGATGTCGCCGTATTCAAGCCGCTTGGGAGCCTCGGCGCGAATCACTTTTGCTGCCATCGGCGTGGGATTTCCTACCCATGTGAGATTCACCGTGTTTCCAACCGTACCCAAGCCCGTGTCGACCACAAAAGGAGCCCACTCGCGCAGCTGTGCCGGATCGGTCAGCGCCTGCCAGACTTTTTCCGGCGAGTGACCCAGTTCGCGAACTAGGATAAGCGTCCACTTGTCTCCGCCCTTTCGCACCTGCGCCTCGCTGGCCCGACCCGGTGTGTATTGCTCTCGATCAATCATTTTTCCATCATCCTGAACGTTACGTTGTAACCACCATGTCGTTGGTCGTTGGGCGGAACCGTAGTGCGAACGCCAATCACGCTCTTAATGGCGTGATCCTGCTGAACCCCGCACTATCAGCGCTTCAGCTCTGTAACCTGAATGATATTGCCGCAGGTGTCCTTCAGCATGGCAATGGTCGAAGCAGTCACGTCGGTTGGCGGCATGGTGAACTCGGCGCCACGGGCCTTGGTCCGCTCATAGTCTCCCTTGATATCGTCGGTGAAGAACATGGCTGCCGGTTGGTTTTGCTGGAACAAGGCCTGCTGATAAGTTTTGACCGCAGGATTGTTGTTCAGTGCCAGCTGCAGCTCAGTGCCATTCGGCTCTTCAGGCGAGGCCACGGTCAGCCAGCGATATGGGCCTTGACTGAAATCAGTCTTCTTTATAAAGCCAAGTGTCTCAGTATAAAAGCGCAAAGCTTTCTCCTGGTCATCCACGTATAGGCTCATCACTTTGATTTTCATTTCGTTTCTCCTTTCTCACGTCCGCGGCTTGGGCCGCGTCGTCTTCCTTTCTTTTTATTAGTCGTTTTTGATTGATCTCTATCCATGCGGTCGAGGTGGCGTTCTAGAGCATCCACGTGGGCGGACCAGAAGCGGCGGAACTGAGCCAGCCAGACGTCCAGTTCCTGAAGCGGTTCAGGTCTCAGCCGGTAGAGACGGCGCTGAGCGTCCACCGTGGATTCCACGAAACCTGCATCTCGCAACACTCGCAGGTGCTTGGACACGGTCGGCTGCGACATGCGAAGCTGTCGCTCGATCTCTCCCACCGACTGTTGTGACACAACTAGCAGGCTCAATATCGCCCGACGGTTCGGCTCCGCAATGATTTCGAAAATAGATCCCACTCTTTGTATATACGTCATGGAGTATATAACTGTCAAGGGATATGTTGCGCGCGTGGAAAACGAGAAATGCCAGCGATTTCAAATCGTTTTTTGGATGCAGGAAACGAAAAAGCAAAAAAGCTATGCCATTTTCGCCTGATTTGACACGTAGAGCTCTGGGGTTCGATCTCCCACGTGCCTGCCATTTATCTTCTTATCCCGAGTGGGAATGGTCAGGACCTAATCCCGCGCCCTGAAACACTCACGGCCGGCACGGCAGTTATGCGGATGAGCTATCTGGTCGTCGCGTCCGGCGGAACCCATCGTGTCCAGGCACCAGTACACCGCGGTGGTCGACTCTCCATCTTCCCAGAAATTCGCGCTGCCGATGAAAGTGCCAAATGAAGTCTTGGTCCGCAAACGCCGGCAGATGCCAGACTGTTCCTGAATGACATTTAGAGAATTCATGCGGCTACCCCTTCTGCATTCAAGCCCGCAGCGCGCAGAATTGTTCTGCGGATGATGGCTTCGAAGATCGGAATCTTGTAACGGTTATTTGCCAATGGGGTTGCGGCTGCGACCGCCTGCTGAGCGGCTTTGCGCGCTGTGTCCTCGTTGATCGTTGAATCGGCGAGCTGTGCCTCCGCAGCTTTTGCCCTGTAAGGGCGGGGCGCCGCCGCGCCGAGCACGATGCTGGCTTTCCTGCAGCGGGAGCCCTGCATAGTCAGCGCAACCGCTACATCCGCAATCGGCCAGTCGAAAGATTCTTTCTCGCCCTGCTTGTAATACGCACTGCGCGCGTCAGTCGCCGGGACTGTAATGGCAGTGATCAGTTCATCCGGCTGCAGGACATTTTCTCGCATTACGTCCTGCTCGGGGCTGACGAAGAATTCTTCCAGCAAGACTTCGCGCTTTCCTTTCGGAGATGTGATCTGCAAGTTAGCATTGAGCGCTACCAGAGGAACGGCGATGCCTGAGGGATGGACAATCGCGCAGGTGCGGTTATCGAAAATTGCGTGATAGTCATTCTCGCCATCCTGGGCGAAACAGTGCTTGCCGCCTTTTTTGCGGCATTGAAAATCTTCTGAGCGAAAGTACCAGCAGCGTGGTCGTTGCGCCAGATTTCCCCCAACACTGGCCATATTTCTGATTTGGGGTGTGGCAACGCGTTCTGCTGCGTCAGAAATTGCCGGGTACTTTTTCTGGATCGTCCGGTGCTCTGCAATCTCAGCGAGCGTGGCCAGTGGGCCAATATGCAGGCCCCGCTCGTCTTCGCGGATTTCACTCAGCCCCTGTATGTTTCGAATATTGACCAGCCGTTTGGGGGCGGAAATGTCGTCCTTCATCAAATCCAGCAGATCGACCCCTCCCGCTTTGAACGCCGAGTCTGAGGTAACGGCCGCGATCGCCTGATCCACGCTGGTAGCGTCCACCCATTCAAATTTGTTCATGCCGTCATCTCCTTTCTTCCCGCGTGGAGCGCAGCCAGAACCGCCGCGGGACGCATCGGCAACTCTCGGATGCGCACCCCAGTGGCGTTGTAAAAAGCATTAGCAACCGCTGCAGCCACGGCAATTTTGGAAGGCTCCCCAATGCCGCCCGCGTCCGTCGATGAAAGGCCGAAGTATTGTTCGATGATGTGCACCTTGATCTCCGGAGTCTCGCGTGAGCCAAGAATTTTGTATTGCTCCAGGTTGGTGTTCAACATGAAACCATAATTGCGATCGAGCACGCGATTTTCGTACAGCGCATACGAGATGCCCTGCAGAATGCCGCCATTGATCTGGCTCTCAAGCAGCAGTGGGTTCATCGGACGCCCGCAGTCGTGCACCGCCCAGACCTTCTCGACTTTCACGATGCCGGTTTCGGTGTCTACTGCTACTTGCACAAATTGAACGCCGCCGTAGGTGACGCGTTCGATAGTCTTTTTGCCCTTGCTCTCACCGTCGCTGCCGTAATCGTCATTTCGGCCGGCCCGGGCCGCAATTTCATCCGTCTTCATCCTTCCCACGGCCTGCTTGAAGGTCAGTGAGTTTCCAGGATTATCTTTAGCAAATACCTTGCCCTCGCTCATCACCAACTGGTCAGCAGATGTATTGAGAACGGGCGCCACTTGACCCAGCAACTCCTGCTTTGCTTTATATGCGGCATTTCGCGCGGCGGGCGTGATGGAATTCGTGGTCATGCTTCCGCCCGACGGTGGACCCTGAGGGAAGTTGGTATCGCCAATGCGCATTGAGATCTCGTGAGGCTGCAGGCCCAATTCTTCGGCGACCACCTGCGCCAGAACGGTGCGGATTCCGCCGCCAATGTCCTGGACCGAGGAAAGCAGTTCGACCGATCCGTCGCGGCTGATGCGGACTTCCGCTCCTGAATCCTTGTTGCTGATGCGATACCAAACCGACTGTGCAACTCCCACACCCCGCTTGACCGGCCCCGGATCCACTCCCGGCTTGTGCCGCTCTGACCAATTCGCCAATTTTGTTCCGATTCTGCGCTCTTCCCGCCGAGCTGGATGTTCGTCGATTTTGTCCCGCAGGGCAAGTGGATCCATGCCCAGCCGCTCAGCTAGATCGTCGATCGATTGCTCTAACGCAAAGCATCCCTGCGGATGCCCGGGAGCCCGCATTGCAGCCGCGGGGCCGGCATTGACGAAAACGTCATACTCCTCCGTCAAAACATTTGCGCATTTGTACATGTTCTGAGTCGGGCCGGCAGTTCCGGCGCCCGTTCCCACGCCGGCGGTGCCATAACTGACGAGATGGAGCGCGGTCAATGTTCCATCTTTTTTGGCGCCCACTTTCAAATGAATTCGCGCATCCGGGCGGTTGCCGACCGAGAGATGTTCTTCTTTTCTTGTGAGCATCAACTTGACTGGAGCCCCGGTTTGTTTCGAAAGCGCAGCCGCAATCACTCCGAAATTCCCAGCTCCAAATTTCGCTCCGAAGCCTCCGCCCATGTAATCGGTGATCACACGGATACGGCTCTTGGGGATTTCAAATATCTCAGCGAACTCGTCGCGAACCGTCGAGGTCCCCTGGGTTGAGGCATACACGGTCAGCATGTCCGGCTTCCAGTCGGCGACTACGCCATGGGTTTCAAGCGCGCTGTGCGTTTGGACTTGGGTCTGGTAATCACCTTCTACAACTACATCGGCTTCCGCAAAGCCTTTTTGCGTGCTACCTTTTTCTCCACCATGAGGCCCAATAGCGGGTCCGCGCACATTGCCGTGTTGAGGCACGTCTTCACCACCGCCTCCGCCGCCCGCCGTAGCGGCCATTTCCGCCGGTGCAGGATACACCGCCGGTGCATTCTGCTTTCGCGCCTCTTCTACCGTGGTGACAAAGGGTAGAGGCTCGTAGTCAATTTCCACCAGCTTTGCGGCTTCGTTCGCTGCAGCCTGCGAAGTTGCCGCCACGCCTGCTATCGGCTGTCCAGCAAATCGCACAATGGGAAATTTGGAAGGCATTTCTTTCGATTTGTCTTTGACCTCTGCGACGTCGCTCAAGTGTTGCAGAATGTAAACCGCCTTCACGCCCGGATACTTCTGAGCCTTGCTGGTATCGATTGACCGAATACGGGCATGTGGCAAACTCGAACCCACCATCTTTGCGTAAAGCATTCCAGGAAGGTAAACATCTGCGGTGTAGCGAGCTCGGCCAGTGGTTTTTTGAGCGCCATCGAGACGGGTAACACGTTTGCCCACAACCTTGAGCTCATCATTCAGCGGCAACGGAGCGGCCTCGTCAGCAGGCACAAGACGCTTTACATCGGCCATTTGATCTTGCGCGTCAACAGCCCCCGCAATCCCGGCACGCAGGGTAGCAGCATGAGGTGGTTTTGCAGGGGATTTTGTATGCTGAGCGCCCTCGCCCTGTTGACTTTTCTGCTGAACAGACTTGGACTCGTCCTTCGTGCCGCCGCGTACATCTTTCGTCTGGTTTTCTTGAATCAACATGACTATGTTCCTTTACTCTGGGAAGCGGCGAGTACCGCCTCAAAAACCTTTGGGTAAGTGCCGCAACGGCAGATGTTGCCGCTGATCGCGGTCTTCACGTCGTCCAATGTAGGATTGGAATTTCGTTCCAGCAGCGCGGCACAACTCATGACCATGCCCGAGGTGCAGAACCCACATTGCAATCCGTCATGCGCCACAAACGCTGCCTGCACAGGGTGCAAGTTGTCGCCTTCCGCAAGACCCTCAATAGTGGTGACATTTCGCGTCCCAACATCCATTGCCAGGGTCATGCAGGAACAGACTGGAGTTTTGTCGAGCATCACTGTACAAGCGGAACACGCGCCCCGGTCGCACACAATTTTTGTTCCCGTCATGTGCAACTCGTCGCGCAGTGCTTCCGCGAGAGTTGCTCTCGGCTCAATGTTCAACGCGTGAACCTGGTTATTGATGCGAAGTTTAATGGCAACCTTGTCTGGACCCAGCGCGCGTACCGGGGCCGCGGTAGCTTGAGCGTGTGAGACTTCATGCAGCACGTCGAGGCTCGCGACACTTGCGGAAACCAGACCGGCAGATTTTAGGAACGTTCGCCGGGTAGTTCCCCCAGATTGCTTTTCTTGGGCAGGGTTAGGATCGGAGCGTTTCGAAGGATAGTCTGACATTTGCTGGCTCCCGCTGCGAATTCTAAAACGAAAATGCGGGTTGGAGCAATGTACCGTTTTCAGAGTTGCTGCTCGTGGCGATCTTCCCGTGTCTCAGAGTGATTGCTGAGATCGCGACTTCGCCGGCTCTGAATTACGTCCGGACCCAAATCGTCAGCAAACTAGAACTTTTCTGGATTGTCTGTTTGGATACGGAACCGGGAAGCGCACGTATAGAGGAAATCTAGACTTTCTACAATCTCACTCGACGAAAGTTCCGGATTATATGAGTGGGCCTGCGATCCTTCGCGACGCTACCAGACCTCGCAAACTGCTCAGAGCAACGATGCCAAGAGTTGACGCTCGTCCAACACGGTCAGCAATTCGTCTAGCAGTCTTTTCAGCCGCTCTGAATCTTGTTCCTGCGAAACCGCCCTGCACAGTTCACGCACTTCAGGATTAACGATGGATTCCATACTTTTGCTCCCACCTGGCGTTACTTCTTGCAAAACGCCTTCCAAACGTTCTATGTGAGGAAACACGGCAATTACGGATAAAGTTGCGGCCCGACGAATAGGTTTGAAGCAGAAGAATCGTCGGGTAGACGATGTAAGTTTTTCTCCCGCCTTAGAGCGGTTGCAGGATTCAATGTAGGCGCACTTCAAAGGCTCTCGCGCCTGCTGAGCGAGCGCTGAAATCAAGGCGCCGCCCCCTTTTCCATGTTCCTAACCCTGCGCATCCCGATTGCGGAAAGCCCTTGAAGAGAGTAGCCTTAAGTTATACCGGAGCCATCCTCGGCATCTCAGATTCAGCCCCTGTGAACCTGGACAAAGTGGAACCCCGGCGGGAATTCCGTATCCAGGAGAAATCGTGGCTCAAATTACAGGCATTGGAAGTCCCATCTCTGAAGTCCTTTCGCGCGACGAGCAATCTTTTTTGAATGAGTGGATCAAGACCATCCATGCCTCCAGCCGGGGCTCAGCCTCGATCGCAGAGTCCGAATTACGAAACCAATGCCAGAAGTTTCTATCCACATTTCGTACCGGCCTTGACGACGTAGGCGCAAGCAATCCCAGCGATCCGCGCTGGAAGGAACTACGTACCCTGCTCGACGAAATATCGAAAAGCCGCGCCGTCCAGGGTTTCTCTCCAACCGAGACTGCGACTTTTGTCTTTTCTTTTAAGGAACCGCTTTTTCGCAGGCTGAGAGAAGATGTTCGCGACGCCCAGATTTTGGCTGACCAGATTTGGGGCGCTACCGAATTGCTCGACGCGTTTGGACTCTATACGACTGAGGTCTTTCTCAAGACCCGGGAAGATCTCATCCGCCGCGCGCAAGAGGACATGCTGGAGTTATCGACTCCGGTAGTGAAGCTGTGGGATGGAATTCTGGCTCTGCCACTGATCGGCACGCTGGACAGCGCTCGCACCCAAGTGGTCATGGAAACGCTTCTGGAAGCGATTGTTGAGACCAATTCAAAAGTCGCCATTATCGATATTACCGGCGTTCCCACAGTAGACACAGTTGTCGCCCAGCATCTTTTGAAGACGGTCACCGCAGCGCGCTTGATGGGAGCGGACTGCATCATTAGCGGGATTCGCCCGCAGATTGCGCAGACGATCGTTCATCTGGGAATCAACTTGCTAGATGTCACCAGCAAGGCGACGCTGCGGGACGCATTTGCCCTCGCCTTGGCCCGGACCGGCCAGCAGTTGGTTAGGGAAGAAAACGACTAAGCCGCATTGATAACAGCAGTTCTGTACGACGGCGAACATTCGGCCTAACTTCGCCGACGGGCAGATAACGGAAGCATCTCATTTGTGGCTCTCCGCCTACGCCTTGAGTTATCATCAATTGTTTCGGGATGCCGCAGCCTTCCTCCTAGAAAGTACGCGGCAGGTGTCTTCTCACACTTTTCATCTCGGCACATTCCTTTTCTTTAGGAGCGAAAGATGAACAAAGGATTGCAAAATTCCAATGGCGTGGCGGAAGTTCTTGCGAAACACGAAGCCGCCGTACTCGATGAGTGGATAAAGCAGATGAGCGGCGCCACGCGGCGCGCAGACCTCATTAAAGATGTCGATCTACGATCTCAGTGTTCGCGATTTCTCAAATTCCTGCGGCAGGGAGTTGAGTCCGGCAGCTCCGATTTGCAAACCCCCGCCTGGCAGCCGGTTCGGGACCAGTTGGCTGAAATCTCCAGGAGCCGTGCGCAGCAGGGATTTACACCGACTGAAACTGCCACGTTCGTGTTATCCGTGAAGAAGCCTCTGTTCACGCTGTTGCGGGATCAGATGGGGAACGACGCAGGCGCATTGGCGGCGGAACTTTGGGCAACCACGGAGTTAATTGATTCACTCGGCCTATTCACGACTGAGATGTACCTGAAGACGCGCGAAGAGATTATTCGCCGCCAGCAGGAAGAGATGCTCGAGCTTTCCACGCCGGTAGTCAAATTATGGGATGGCATTCTGGCTCTCCCCGTCATTGGCACCCTCGACAGTGCCCGAACACAAGTAGTCATGGAAGCACTGCTCGAAAACATCGTTAAGACAAATTCGAAAGTGGCGATCATCGACATTACCGGCGTTCCCACGGTTGACACCGTGGTCGCGCAACATCTTTTGAAGACCGTCACTGCTGCCCGATTAATGGGAGCCGATTGCATCATTAGCGGGGTTCGCCCGCAAATTGCGCAGACTATTGTGCACCTGGGCATCAACCTGCTGGATGTAACCACGAAGGCCACTCTGTCTGACGCGTTCGCCGTGGCCTTGCAGCGAACTGGATTAGCGCTCGAGCATTCGCTTCAAACCGCATAGGAGTTTTCTTGGAAAAAATACCGATTCTTCGCATGGGCGAGTTCCTGCTGGTGACGATCCAGGTGGATATGCATGATCGCCTGGCCATGACTTTGCAAGAGGACCTCACCACCCGAATCAGTGAGACCGGCGCGCGTGGTGTATTGATCGATATTTCCAGTCTCGAAATCGTGGACTCGTTTATCGGCCGAATGCTGGGCAATATCGCAGCCATGTCGCGAGTGCTCGACGCGCAAACCGTGGTCGTCGGCATGCAGCCCGCGGTTGCGATCACCCTGGTGGAACTCGGGATGTCTTTGCCTGGCGTGCGAACTGCACTGAACGTAGACGCCGGCATGGAACTATTGAAGCTGTCGCTGAACGGTCACAAAGTGATCAAGGCAATCAAAAATGGCAGTCGTCCGTAGCGAGACTCTACCCGTAGCCTCCGAACCAGACGTAGTCGTGGCACGTAGACGTGTGCGCGAAGTGGCTAGCCAGACCGGGCTATCTTTAGTGGACCAGACCAAGCTGGTGACCGCCGCTAGCGAACTGGCGCGCAATACCCTCATTCACGGCGGGGGTGGAACTATGCAGTTGGAATCTTTGAACGGCCCGCGTGTAGGCATCCGCCTCATCTTCCAGGACAACGGACCTGGAATTCCAGACATCGAATTGGCCCTGCGAGACGGCTTCACTACTGGGGCGGGCCTTGGCCTGGGACTGGGCGGATCGAAACGCTTGGCGAATGAGTTTGAGATCGAATCCAGACCTGGCTCGGGCACGAAGGTCACGATTACGCGGTGGAAGTAGGGGCCTAAAATCTGATGATCATCCGAGTCACTGACTCCACCCATGCGGGAGAAGCTCGACGTCACGCGGCGCTTTTGGCCGAGGATGCAAAGCTGGGAGAGCGCGAGAGTGGTTCTCTAGCTATTGCGGTGACTGAAATGGTGACCAACCTGGTGAAGCATGCCGGGAATGGAACCATCATCGTCGAAACCGTAGCCAACAATGGCAGTTCCGGGGTTCGCCTTCTGGGATTAGACCGAGGTCCCGGCATCCGCGATTTGACCGCGGCGCTGCGTGATGGCTTTTCGACTGCCGGAACCGGAGGCAACGGCCTGGGCGCGATCAAGCGCCTTTCAAACACCTTCGACATCTACACCTCTCCTGGCCACGGAACCGCAGTGTTGGCGGAATTTTGGCCCCACAAAAAGGTGGCACCCAACCTGAGCCCAATAGAGGTTGGCGTGGTGTCAATTCCAATCAAAGGCGAAGATGTTTGCGGCGATGGCTGGGGAGTCAAGAAGACGTCCGAATCCATGCTGCTGATGGTGGTGGACGGACTCGGTCACGGAATTTTGGCTGACGAAGCCGCGCAGGAAGCGCAAAGAATATTTCGCGAATCCCGCGGAGATTCGCCAAGCCCCATCCTGCAGGATTCGCATGACGCGCTGAAAAAGACACGTGGTGCTGCCATGGCGATCGCCTCGCTGAACTTAGAGAAGCAACTTTTGTCGTACGCGGGAGTGGGGAATATTGGTGCCTCGATTGTGACGCCTGAAGGCAGCCGCGGAATGGCCTCGCACAACGGCACCATCGGGCACCACCTGCAGCGAATTCAGGAGTTCACTTTCCCGTGGAGCGGTAACAGCATTTTAGTTATGTACTCCGACGGGCTGCGATCGGGCTGGGACCTCAATTTGTATCCCGGAATTTGGAGCAAACATCCCGGACTGATCGCCGGCATTCTGTACCGCGACTTCTACCGCGAACGTGACGATGTCACCGTGCTGGTTGCAAAAAGTCGCGCCGAGGCGAACCCGTCATGAAGCTGAAGCTCCTGACCATGGAGATCCGGTACGAGCACGACGTGGTGTTGGCGCGCCAGCGTGCGCGCACCATTGCCGCTGCATTGAAGTTCGATGTGCAAGCGCAGACCCGCATCGCAACGGCGGTTTCCGAAGTTGTGCGTAATGCCTACCAGTATGCTGGCGGTGGTTCTGTCGACTTCGAGGTCGACAATGGCCTCGACAAAATGCTGCTCATCTCGGTCCGCGATCACGGCCCGGGCATTCCGAATCTGGATGAGATTTTCGATGGAAAATATGTTTCGAAAACCGGCATGGGTATTGGAATGGTCGGCGCCAAGCGCCTTCTCGACCGCTTCGAAGTAGAGACGAAAAAGGGAAAAGGCACCCAAGTTACTCTGGGCAAGATCATTCCCTATAAGTTCACGCGCTTGGGCGACTCCGAACTTAACTCACTGCTGGCGACCATTGAACGTAAGCCTTCCGAAAATCCTTACGAAGAGCTCCAGCAACAGAATAAGGAACTCATGCGGACCCTCGAGGAATTACGCGCGCGTCAGCTGGAGTTGGCGCAGCTCAATCGGGAACTGGATGAAACCAACCGTGGAGTGGTCGCGTTGTACGCAGAGTTAAACGACAAGGCCGATTTTCTGCAGCGGGCCTCGGAGTTGAAAAGCCATTTTCTCTCCAACATGAGCCATGAATTTCGGACCCCGTTGAATTCGATTCTCGCGCTCAGCCAGATCCTGATCGACCGCATGGATGGGGAACTGACTTCGGAACAGGAAAGACAAGTCACATTCATTCGCCGCTCCGCTCAAGACCTCACAGATCTAGTCAGTGACCTGCTCGACCTGGCCAAGGTCGAGGCCGGAAAGGTTACGATCCGCCCCGGCGCATTTACCGTCGAAAGCCTGTTTGCCGCTCTGCGCGGCATGTTGCGCCCTTTGCTGGCCCAGAACTCGTCGGTTTCGCTGGTGTTCGAAGACCCGGTCAATATTCCTGAGCTGTACTCGGACGAAGCCAAGATTTCACAGGTGCTGCGAAATTTCATCTCCAACGCGTTGAAGTTTACCGAGCGTGGTGAGGTTAGAGTTTCAGCCCGCATGGGACACGACGAGACCTGCGTGTTCTCCGTCGCCGATACGGGAATCGGAATCGCGCCAGCCGATGTGGAACGCATTTTCCAGGAGTGGGAGCAGGTTGAAGGCAAGCTGCAGAAGACGGCGAAGGGAACTGGCCTGGGACTTCCGTTATCGCGCAAGTTGGCGCAACTGGTCGGCGGCGATGTTTACGTTAAGAGCCAGGTCGGAATTGGTTCGACCTTCTTTGCCTCTATTCCAATTACCTATACCGGCGCGACCGAAGCGGTCTACGTGCCTGACGTCAAGCGCGAATTGGACGCTTCCAAGCTGCCGGTGCTGGTGGTGGAGGATAATCGCGAAGCCCTATTTATCTATGAAAAGTATTTAAAAGGCACTGAGTTTCAGGTCGTGCCGGCGCAGGATTTGAAAGAAGCCCACCGCGCCCTCGAAGAGTTCAAGCCTGTCGCAATTGTTCTCGACGTGCTCCTGAAAGGTGAGCACTCATGGCAACTTCTGCAGGAGCTGAAACAAAACCCATCAACCAAAGAAATTCCGGTATTCGTGGTCACGGTTGTCGAAAACGAAGGCAAAGCCATGGCGCTTGGGGCGACTGCCTTCCATGCTAAGCCGATCGACCGCGCCTGGCTCATCGCGCAATTGCAGGCCATTCTGGCGAGAGAATACGGAAGTATCTTGATTGTTGACGATGATGAGATCTCGCGCTATCTGGTGAAGGGCGTACTCGGGAACAAGGGGTACCGCCTGCTTGAAGCACGAGGCGGGAATGAAGGGTTAAAGCTAGCCAGAGAGACTTTGCCGGATCTCATTGTCTTGGATTTATCCATGCCCGACTTGAGCGGCTTCGAAGTTCTGGACGCACTGAAGGCAAACTCTGCCACTCGCGAGATCCCCGTGGTGATCTATACCTCTCAAGTGCTTGAGAGTCACGAACGCGAACGTCTGCACGCTGCGGTCGATATCGTTCCTAAAGAGACCAAATCGCGAGAAGCAGCAGAAACTCGATTTGCAGAAGCGCTTTTGCGTGCCGGCTTACGAACGAAAGCCAGTACTAGCGAAGTCCACGTCTGAGCGCTTGCCGACTGAAAGGGAGAGCGGGAATCATTTAATGGCGGAGATCACAATCTTAGCGGTGGATGATAACGATGCCCTTCGCTACTCGTTATCGAGGACACTGCAGGGAGGCGGATACAAAGTCATCGAGGCTCGCACCGGTGCGGAGGCCCTCGAACTCGCCGATCAGTCTCCCGATCTCATCACCCTCGACGTACGTCTCCCTGACGTTGATGGCTTCGAAGTGTGCCGCCGCCTGAAGGCAAATCCGCGGACCGCGCACATACCCGTACTGCACATTTCAGCCACTTTCACTGACAAAGAATATCGCGTGCGGGGATTGGAGGCTGCTGACGGCTATCTTGCGGAGCCGATATCGCGCGAAGAGCTGCTGGCAACTGTCGGCGCACTGCTGCGCTTGAAACAGGCAGAGCGCGAAGCTCGCGTACACGCCGTCGAAGCCGAGAAAGCCCGCGAGGAACTCAAACAGGCCCACAACGAGTTAGAACTTCGAGTGCAACAGCGCACCAGGGACTTGTCGGAAAAGACTGAGGAAGTCCGCCAGCTTACGGCCAGACTGCTCAGATTGCAAGACGAAGAAAGGCGCCGCATCGCCCGCGAACTGCACGACAGCACCGGGCAAATGCTGGCAGCCATGAAGATGTTTCTCGACCAGATGAGTCAGGAGGCTAAGGGTGAAAAGATTTCGACACTCGTGACCCAAACCATCGCGATCAATGACGACATGACCCGTCAGCTTCGCACCATGTCGTATCTGCTGCATCCCCCGTTGCTTGACGAAATGGGGCTGCCTTCGGCGCTGCAGTGGTACGCGGATGGATTTGCGCAACGCAGCGGCATTTCGGTAGATCTCAAATCCAGCCCTGAGTTCGGCAGGTTGCCGGACGACATGGAGATTGCTCTTTTCCGCACGGTGCAGGAGTCATTGACAAACATTCACCGTCACTCCGGCAGCCAGACCGCGAGGATTCGCTTAAGCCGCACTCCGGAAACCGTTGATGTCGAGATTTCCGATTCCGGCAGGGGGATTTCGCCCCACCGCTTGCATGGTAATCAGGTTATTCCAGGCGTCGGAATAATGGGGATTCACGAAAGAATGCGGCAGTTTGGGGGGAACGCAGAAATAGCCTCTTCAGCTAAAGGCACTGTCGTTCAAGCCACAATACCCTTGAAGAGTTCGTTACGAGATGCGGTCTAGGTCCTTGCCAAGGACCGCGCTTCACGATTCAAGCGTTACTGGAATCGGTGTTAGGTTTCACCGCCGAAACGCCATTGCTGACGCGACCGTTGGAACCGCGCCGCGCGTCCAGCAATTCAACGATTCGGCCGACCAGTCGCATCAACCGTTCAGGATCTTTTTCAACCGCCGCCTGCTGGCACAGTTGTGCCCATTCTTCATTGTGATCTTGCACGTTCGTTCTTTCCCCCGACTTGCTACGCGATGCGGAACTTTGGCGAAGGTCTTCCATTGCTTTATCAACTACATTTTGGATGGACAGTGGATCGCCAAGCTCGTTCATATATGGGTTCAGTGTCTCAGGATGTGGTTGCATGTGAAATCAGGAGTTCTCCTAAATATTTCATCGGGCATAGGGAAATCCCTGACAAGGGCATCTGGGTTTTCCTTCGTGAACCTTCGTGTCCTTCGTGGTTATTGCTTTTTAGACCATGAACCACGAGGGGCACGAAGGTTCACGAAGGAAAGCCCGAAACGAAGTGCGTAGTGCCCAACGGAAGGTGCATAATGTCAGGGCGGAGATCACTTTATCGACGATGAGCAGCGATCGCCTATTCTGATGCTGATCAGAATCCCAAGCTTCTGAAGATTCTGCACGTCGACGACACCGACGCTCAGCGATATGCGCTTTCTCGCGTGCTTCGCCATGCCGGTTTCGAGGTTCTCGAAGCGCGCACTGGCCGGCAGGCCTTGGATCTCGCGACCCAGATCCCCGATCTCGTTATTCTCGACGTCAATCTTCCTGACATTGATGGTTTCACAGTATGCAAACAGATAAAGGCCAATGAAGCCACCGCTCGAATCCCGGTGTTGCATCTTTCGGCGACCATGGTTTCAACCGAGGCCCGGGTCGCTGGTCTGGATGGCGGCGCCGATGCGTACCTGGTCCAGCCCGTGCAGCAGGAAGAACTGCTGGCAACGGTACGCGCGCTGCTGAGGGTCAGAAAAGCGGAGGAAGCGCTGTGGACCTCTGAACGCCAATACCGGCTTTTTTTTGAGGCCAATCCTTTAGCGTGTTGGGTCTTCAGCGCTTCGGATCTGCGCATTCTGGCGGTGAACGAAGCCGCGGTCCAGCAATATGGGTATTCGCGAGAGGAATTTATCGCACTCACCACCCGTGACATCATGGCCGACGAACCGTTGCCCGGGTCCACTCCGACAAATGGCACAGCGCCCGCATTTCAAACCGGCACGGTCTACAAGCACAAAACAAAGAGCGGGAAGGTACTCGACGTCGAAGAAGTCTGGGCGCCACTACACCTAAATGGAAAAGATGCACGGCTCGCCATTGTGCAGGACATTACCGCAAAGTTACTTCGCGAGGAGTCGCAGCGGCGGGAAGAGATGCAACGGCTTCTGCTGGAGCGGGTGCTGAAAGCTCAAGAGGAGGAAAGGCAGCGTATTTCACGCGAACTGCACGACGAAGCCGGTCAATTGATGACGTCCTTGTTGGTGGGATTGCGATCGCTTGGCGACGCACGCCAGCTGAAAGACGCGAAGAATCAAGCAAAAGAGCTGAGAAAAATTACTTCAAAAGCGATTGAAGAAGTCGGCCGGCTGGCCCGCGGGCTGCACTCCAGCGTGCTGGACCAGTTCGGGTTGAAGGAGGCAATTGAGAAACTTGCCAGGGAGCACTTCTCAGTGCACAACACCCCGGTTAACTTGGATTTTGGCGAAACTTCCTTCTCTGAATTGGACACGCAATTCCAGATCGGTATCTATAGGATTATTCAGGAAGCATTAACCAATATAGCGCGCCATTCCCGCGCAACTTCGGTAAGTGTGCGTTTTGAGTGGAATGATCCGGTACTAAAATTATTTATTCGCGATGATGGACAGGGTTTCAGGTCACGCAATCTGAGCGATCTTCCTTCGAAACATTTGGGAATTGAAGGAATGCGGCAACGGGCGATCATTTTGGGAGGCGCATTGGATATCAAATCAGAGCCGAATAGAGGTACGTTGATTGAGGTCCGGCTGCCGTTGGCTCGTTCCCAGGAAACCGCTTCCGGTTCTTTCTAATTCATGGCGAAGCCGCAAAAAATTCGTGTCGTCGTGGCCGATGACCATGCCATCCTTCGCGCCGGTTTGCGCATGCTTATCAACGCGCAGGCGGACATGACCGTGGTAGCAGAAGCGCAGGACGGTATTGAGGCAGTGGCAGCAATTCAGCACACCAAGCCCGACGTTGCCATCCTCGATGTGACCATGCCGAGATCCGGCGGCCTTGATGCAATCCACGACATAGTGACCAGGAGTCGATCCACTCGCATTCTGCTGCTCACCATGCACGAGGAGCCGGCATATTTACGAACTGCCTTGTCCGCCGGGGCTTCCGGCTATGTGTTGAAAAAGAGCGTTGATGCGGATCTGCTCACTGCAATTCGCGCCGTCTACAAAGGGCGCACTTATGTAGACTCTGAACTAGCAGAAGTTCTGGTCCGTGATGCGATTAGCCCGAATGCGTCCGACAGCGATGGCTCCGCGGCCCGTAGTCTGCTCAGCGATCGTGAAATGCAGGTGTTGAAATTAGTTGCGGAAGGTTTCAGCAGCCGTGAAGTGGCCGAGCAAATTTTCGTCAGCACTAAAACTGTGGAAACCTACCGTTCGCGGTTTGCCGAGAAACTGGGCCTGAAGTCTCGCGCCCAGATCGTGCAATACGCCCTCAATTTAGGTTTACTTTCGTCGGAAAAATTCACCGTCGGCAAGAAGCGCTCCAAGCCGCAGGCCTGATCAGAAGGCAAGATCGGGCGACAGGTGCTTGATCTCTGTCTTGTCGAACCTCTCCGCGGTGCTTGATTTGGGTAATTTGGCGAGAGCTGCGCTCAATTCGGCGGCTTTGAATCCGAATGGACCGGGCTTGCTCTTGTAGGCGACCCGGCCGTTCTGGTCGATTAAATAAATTCGATCCGGCCAGCCGGTATAAGCCTTCTCAGTCGAGTTTCCGAATTCGTCCAGAACTGCAGGGAACTTAATTCCAAGCTTCCGGACACAAGCCCCGGCTATCAACGCGCGCTCTTGTTCGTCTTTAGGAGTGGCAAAAATCACCTTATCTTTAATATTGCTCTGCATCTGCCACACGTCAGAGGGATGGGCTTCGGTAATGTACACCACAAGAAACGCAACCTGGTTCGCATATTGATCGTAAAGTTTGTTAAGGGCGGGCACCTCCCGCCGGAAGGGCGGTCAAGTGTAGCTGCCGAAGATCATCACCACTGGCTGGGCTTTATTGAGCTCAGAAAAATGCACCGTATCGGTTTTGTCGAGCTTAGCCAGTGAGAAGTCAGGTGCGGCATCGCCCGTATTCAAAGCGCCGGCGCGGGCCCTGGTCCACAAAGTCTCGAATGGTACGACAAGGAAGACTTCCCACGGCATGTGCGACATTACACGCGCGAAATCCTCTGGCGGCTTGTGCATGGCATCCCACATGAAAGTCACAAACCCCAACCACAGGACGAATACGCCGGTGAGGATCGCCGCGGTGATCTTTTTCCAGCGCCGCTTCTTCGTTGGAACGGGCACGATGGTGGAGGAACTACTCATATTTTCAGTCTAACTGTAGACCATGTCTCCAGAATTCAGGAATGTAGTTGCACGCGTCAAGCCGGTCAATAATGCAAAACGACTATCGGGAGCAGAATTCGATAGTGAAGCGCACAACCCTGTTTGTGGGTTCTGCCTCTAGGACATTTATGAAGATAAACTTTCTCTTCACTCAAGCGTGCGTTGCGCTCTGCCTTCTTGCAGTTGTGCCGGTTACAGCTCAAGACGCCCCCCGTGCCCGGGACGATCGCGACGATCAGGTCTCAATTGTGCAAATCAGTGATACCCACTTGGGCGACCACCACGCGCCTCATGCCGCCGAAAATCTTAAGCAGGCAGTGAAAATGATTAACGACCGGCATCCGGACGCGGTGATACTTTCTGGTGATATCGGGGAGAATCCGCAGGCTTGGGATGAAGCCCGGTCAATCCTCAAGAAGCTGCAGGCACCTCTCTATTACGTGCCAGGAAATCATGATGTCCATAGCAACGACGTCGAGCGCTATCGTCGAGTCTTCGGCAAGGACTTTTACGACTTTCAAGTCAAATTTGTGCGGTTCGTGGTGATTGATTCGGAGCTCCTGGGAAACTACGACGTGTATGGCGCCAAGTCGGCAGCTCCGCTTCCGCCCGAAACCGAAGACGGGTCGGAGCGAATGTTATCGTGGCTGAATGGATTGCATCGAGACGACAAGGATTCAAAACAGATTGTCATCGGGGTGCAGCATATCCCGGTCTTCCACGATGGAAAATTCCCCGATCCCAAGCCCTATTGGGTGATAAGCGAACCCTACCGTTCAAAGGAGATGAACACTCCTGCGGCGGCTAGGAGTTAAAGACATGCTGGTAGGACATTGGCACAACGGCCGCGTTTTTGAGCGCGAAGGGATCACATGGCACGTAGCGCCATCGACTGCCTGGTTGCCATGGGGAGGCGAACTGGGCTTTGCTGTGCACACGATCAGCCCAGATGGAAAAGTTCGCACTGAGTTTGAAGATTTGCCCGGAGCCAATCCTTAGTGCGCAGCCGGAGAAGGATTTGCTCCGGCGGCGTGAACGTCAATTTCAACCGATTCGCTTACCCGCAGCACGAACGTGCTCGGGTTCTTGATACCCCATTTCACATAAGGGACTGTGAAATGGGTGTCGGCAGTCCAGTGATCAGGGAACACTTCAACTTTTAGCGGCATCGTCAGTTCGTGGTCAGCGCCGTGAATGGAAAATATCCCGTGAACCTGGATGTTTGAGGTGCCCAGCGCTGCAACGTTGCCCTCCACACGATCAGGGCGAAAGATGATTTCAGGGAAACGCGCGCTTTCCAGAATTTCTTTATGCATCTTGCGGTCGCGGCTGTGATTGCCGCTTTGCCCAGAAGTGGCGTCGACGATAAGATTGCCGTTCACAGATTTGCCGGCAATCTTGTATTCCACTTCCCCACGCTTCAATTGGAAAGATCCATGGACGGTATGCAGGACGTCCCCTAAAGTAAAAGCAATCGTAGTTTTTGAGGGATCGAATTGGAGTCGCAGTTCTTGAGCGTGGCAGACACCCGCGGCGCATCCCAAGAACACGAGCCAGCTAACAATCAGCGACCGGGTCGACGATGCGGCATTTAGGTTTCGATTCAGACGCGAGAACATTCAGGAGTCTCCCTGAGCAAGCCTATGCAACTCAATCCCGGCAGTTGTTATGTAACTGTAAATTGAACTGGCAAAATCGCCAATAAAGAATACGCGTGATGAAGACCCATCGCCGATGAAAAAGGTCGCGACTCTCACCCTGACAGTGTTAATAGCCGTCTGCGTGCTGATCTATGTGGTCGATTACTTGACTTGGCGATACAAACTTGCAACTGGCCATACTCCCTACGGCACGGTGACAGTGCAATTTTATTACGCCATTCAGGAAAAAAACGGAAAGACATTGTACGATTACCAGCCGCCGCAACCCGATACGTGCGCGAATTCATTGTTTCCACATGCCGGGTATTCGCCCTGCTGGTACGAGCGAAAGCACACGGAAAAAGCGATCAAGATATAACTGTTTAGGACAGAAAAGAATTACCAGCACGCGGCCGAACTTTTTCGACAAAGCGCGAAGAATGTTGTTTGCCCAGACTTCAGCGCGTCTCGGTGTCGACGAAGTTCGATCGCGACAGATCCATCGCTGAACTTTGCTGAGCCACCGCCACTTGCGGACGCGGTCCCGCCACGGCGACATTCACGCTGGAACGTTCCTGATCGGAGCTATGCCCAACGGACGGACCGGACCGCGGCGGCTTTTTCGCCTCGTACCGTTCAATCAGGAGTTGATCCCCAATTTGAGTCCGGCTGCGGAAGATCGAATGTGCCGGAAGCTCAATTACGCTCTCAGCGCGGTGGTTCGGCCAAGTCACCGTAAATGGTCGAACCAGTTCGCGCAGACCTACAACTTTGAAGTCTTTATCAATTAAAACCAAGTCAAACGAAAACAGCATGCCGATAGTGTGCACCGCATTCGAGGGCACGATCCAGACGCCGCTATCCGGCGCGAGAGACTTTCTTCCGAGCAGGCCCACTAACCGGCCCAGGATCGAGTCGGCGACCGCGACTCGAAAGGCCAGAAAGGTTTCCCTAGTTTTGTTATAGACAAATACGTGCCTTTGTTTACTGAACATACGTGCCCTTCCTGAGGGTCAAAATGCAGTCTAGCGAGGCGCTTTTTTCTTCATTCTGTAAATCAGTGTGAAGAGCACAACCACCGCCAACACTCCCGAAACCACGCGAATCAGAGTTACGTTATCCATTTACCTCACCTCCCGTTGAAGTTAACTCCAACAACTGGAATGCCATTTCTACTTCACAAAATTCTGCAGGTTGCGCACGATTGAAATAAACGGTGGCAACATGACCACAATTCCCATGGTCGGAAAAATAAAAAACACCAGCGGGAAAACCAGCTTAATCGTCGTCTTCGCCGCCAATTCTTCGGCCCTCTGCCGACGGGCCGTCCTAAGCGCGTCGGAGAACATTCCCAAAGACTTTGAGATCGGTGTCCCAAAGCGCTCCGTCTGCACCAACATAGCTACAAACGAGCGGACGCTTTCCAGGTCTACCCGGTCCGCGAATGACTTCCACGCCTGTACTCGAGCGACGCCGGCTCGCTGTTCAAGATTGATTTGCACGAACTCTTCGCTCAGTTCGGGATGACTCACGCGCAACTCTTGGCCCATCCGAATAATTCCCTGGTCCAACCCCAAGCCGGCTTCCAGGCAGATCGCCAGAAAATCTAATCCGTCAGGAAGGCTGAGCTTAATTTTTTGCCGCCGCTGCGTGATCGCGCGCGAGAGCCAGAAGTCCGGGATAAAAAACCCCAGAACGATCGCTATCAGAAAAAAGAATATGGTTGCGCTCGGGACAAACAGGGCGACCAGCACTCCGAAAATGGCCGGAATCGCTAATCGCACACCAAGAAAAACATCGGCGTGGGCTGGCTTTCGGTATCCCGCCAGCGCCAGCCGGTGCACGAGGTCCGGATCAGGTTCAGGCGAGAACAGGCCGCGTACGAACGTGAACGGCTTCGCAAGATAGTCAACATTGAAGGCAGATCGCCAGACGGGAACATCTTCCGTCGCGCGCGTAGTTCTGGTGGCCTGTTCCAACAATGCGCCTGCTGCTGATGGCCGCGGCATGAGCAGCAAGAACAAGAGCAGGAAGCCAAAAAATAAACAGACGCCCAGAATTATCAGTGCCATGCGCTAAACCTTTACGTTCACAATGTGGCGAATTGCCAGAATTCCGCAAACCAAAAATCCGACTCCGATATAGACCGCAATTTTTCCCAGATGGTCGGTGAACAGCATTTTTTCTGTGTTCCAGTTCAGAATGCTAAGCAGCCCGAACATGAGAAACGGCATGAAGCAGAGAATCCATCCGGTAAACCGCCCTTGCGCGGTGTAGATTCTCAACTGCCCACGCAATCGTTCTCGCTCACGAGCAACGACTGCCGTCTTGTCTAAAATTACCGCCAGATTGCCTCCGGTTTCTTTCTGCAAAAGAATTGCCGTGGCAAGAAAGCGCATGTCATCCCGAGGAACGCGGGAGACCATGTTCATGACCGCGTCGCGCAATGGCAGCCCGAGCGTTTGTTCTTCGTGGAGCTTGCGGAACTCGGTCCCTAAAGGTTCAGAAACTTCTTCTCCGACCATCTCAAGCACCGCAGGCAAAGCGTGACCGGCGCGTAGGCCGCGAGCCATCAGGTCGATTGCCTCGGGCAAAAGCTTGTCGCATAGCCGGAGTCGCCTTTCCCGCAAAATCAGCAGGTATACATACGGAATACATCCAACTACAAAGGCCGCCAATAACGGAAGAACATCAGGAAGGAAGAAGGAAGTGATCGCTGCAGTAACCAGCATTGCAGCGGCTACAATTCCAATGACCGCGCTCACTGGCCACGACTGCCCGGCCTGTCCAATCAAATCCAGTGTTTCTTTAGCGCCAGGAATTTGCCTCACGATCGAGCTTATGGCGGGATTCGGACTGTACCCTTCCTCCTTAAGAATGGTTATCGCTGATTGTTCATTCTCCTGGGTGTTTGAGACCTTGATACTCTCCAGGTGGCGCTGCACCGCCACCTCAGTCTTGGTAGGACGCACAAGATAGAAGATGACTGCGAAGCTTACGATCAACAGCAAGATAAACATCAACAATGGAGGCATAGCGTCGTTTTTTCCTAATTAATGCTGTGCGAATGCTCAAACCATGATGCGAGCACATTGATTCCCGAAGCGTTCAATCGCTCTGAGAAATTAGGCCGCACTCCGGTCGCAGTAAAGGCGCCCAGCACCCGCCCATCCGGAGAAATACCCTGCCTGTCGAACACGAACACGTCTTGCATGCTCACGACATCGTCTTCCATGCCGCTGATTTCGGTGACATGGGTTACGCGGCGCGAGCCATCGGTAAAACGCGAAATCTGAACAATCAGTTGAACCGCGGACGCGATCTGCCGGCGAACCGCTTTTTCCGGCAGGTTTAAGTTGGCCATCAGCGCCATGGTTTCGATACGGGCAATCGCGTCGCGTGGGCTGTTGGCGTGGACCGTGGTCATTGAGCCATCGTGACCGGTGTTCATCGCCTGCAACATGTCGAGCGCCTCTTCGCCCCGGACTTCGCCCACCACTATGCGGTCGGGACGCATACGCAAACTGTTGATCACCAGCTGCCGCTGCATGATCGACCCCGTGCCTTCAATGTTCGCGGGCCGGGTTTCCAGGCGCACGCAGTGGCGCTGTTTCAGTTGCAGCTCGGCCGAGTCTTCAATGGTGACGATTCGTTCTTTTTCGGAAATGTATCCCGAAAGGACATTCAGCAGGGTGGTCTTGCCGGCGCCCGTGCCTCCAGAAATCACGATATTGATGCGGGCTCTTACCGCTGCACGCAGCAACTCCAGCATCGGTTTGGTCAAGGTCTGGTTCTTAAGCAAGTCGTCTTCAGTGATTGGAATATGACCGAATCGCCGGATGGAAATGTGGGGTCCGTCAATTGCCAGTGGAGGAATAATCACGTTGACGCGGGATCCATCCGCCAGCCGCGCATCCACCATCGGTGAAGACTCGTCCACGCGTCTTCCGACTGCGGAGACAATCTTGTCGATGATGTTCATCAGGTGCGCATTGTCCTTGAACATAAGATTGCTTTCTTCAAGGACGCCACCACGCTCCACGTAAACCTGCCTGGGGCCATTCACCAGGATGTCGCTTACTGTTGGATCCTGTAGCACCGGCTCCAACGGGCCCAAACCAAAGACTTCATCCAGCACTTCCAGTGCGAGGCGTTCACGCTCGCGTCCACTCAACGGGGTCTTTAGATTCGCAACCAGATCCTGGATGACTGACAGCACCTGAGCGCGAGTATGATCGTCGCGCTGGTTGGCGACGCGCTCCAGGTCCACTCTGCTGATGAGATCGCGGTGAACGCTGGATTTCAGATCCTGATATTCCTTGAAGCTCAGGCCCGTGCGCTTAATTTCGGCCACTGGTAGGCCGTTTGTTGCCCCGAGTTGTGACGCGAGTGAATTGAATTCGCCCATACTGTCCCCTTTACTACCTGCCTAAGAAACCGCGAAAGCCCGTACTTTCCTTCTTTTTTTCGCTGGCGGCGGGCTTCGCTCCAAGTTGAACGGCAAGTTCCGTAAGACTCTTGGTGACCTCTGACGTAGAAAGATGTGCAATCGGTTCGCCACCATTGATGGCCTTGACTACGTGCGCGTACTGGTTCGGGACCTTCCAAAAGATTTTTTGTCCCAAGGTTTTTTCGATCTCGCCGTCGGTGATCAAAGAACGCTTCTGGTGACGGTTCAGCACCACCCGGAAGCGCTCCACCGGAATTTCTTTGTGGGTCAAATAATTAAATTGGCGAGCTACATTACGCAGGGCCGAAACTTCCGCTACTGCCACCATGTGTAATTGGTCACAGTGCCGCACCACTTCGAGGTTTTCGTCGCTCAACCCCGGAGGCATATCTATCAGGATGTAGTCATAACGCATGCGCAGGAAGTCGAGAGTCTGCGCTACCGCGCCCGGCAGAATCCTGCGTTGTGCGTCGGTGCCTTCCGGCGCTGGCACTAACTCCAGGCCGCTCGGGTGTCGCGCCAGGAAACTCTGGAGCAGTTCGGCATCCAGGCGGTCTGTGTTTTCGACCAACTCGAAGAAGTGATAGCGGTGCCGCGTGAGTCCCAGATACAAAGCGGCGTCGCCAAAATCCGGATGAAGATCAACGATCAGGGTGCGCTTTGAAAACGAACTGGCCAGCAGCACGCCGAGTTGGGTGACGATGCTCGTGACTCCGCAGCCGCCTTTCGCGCCCATGAAGGCGAGCACGTGGGCCCGCGAGGTTTGCCCACGCTCTTTCCTTCGTCCGCCAACTCGCGCCACTGCATTCAGCAGTTGTTCGCGCCCCATCGGCTTCACCAGATATTCGCTACACCCGCTGCGCATGGCTTGAATAATCAAGTCGGATTGAGAATCAGCTGACACCGCAAAAATCGCCGTCCCCGGTGAAACGCTATGTATATGCTCAGCCGCTGCTGCGGCCTTGCGCCGATCACGATCGAAATCCAGGATGCAGATCTCAGGCGCTGGTCCGCCCGCCCACTCATTTCCAGGGTCCGTTTCGTGGGTTCGGTACTCCGACAGATGAGCGCGTAACCGAATGAGGGGCGCCGATTCTGCGAACGACTGCAATACCGTCCAAGTCTCGTCATCCAGACAAATGCCGACTACCGACAGGGGGTCGTTACTGCTCAAGCCTTCGCGCGGAGAACTGTTGGGCGCGTCTTTGATTGACATCAGATTCATTTCGTACTCGATGGTTGCTGAGTTTGCGTCTTACCTGGTGCGGTCAGACTTGCCGGGATGCCCTGATCAAATCGCGGATTATCCAGAAACTTGACCGGATTTGCAGGCGGCAGTGGCGCCGGCGCATTCAACTGTATGGGATCGACAATTCGCGGAGTCACCATCACCAGCAGTTCGCTGTCGCTGCGGTTGATTGAGCGCGAACGAAAGAAATTTCCTAGGATCGGTATGTCCCCAATGCCCGGGATCTTGCTCAGTTGCACCTGCGCGCGATTGTCCAGCAAGCCGGCGATGCCGAATGACTGCCCATCTTTCAATTCGATTTCAGTCTCCGCGCGCCGCGTGGAAAGCGCAGGCACGGTGAATCCAGAAATTGTGACCGCTTGCGTGAAATCCAGCGTGCTCACTTCCGGAGCTATGTGCATGCGAATCACGTGATCAGCGCCGACGAAAGCTGTAAAGTCAAGCTTCACACCGAACGGCCGGAATTGAATCGTGACTGCGCCCACGTTTGCTCCGCCTTGTACCACTGGGAACGGGAAATTCGCCGCCAGCCAGAAAGTTCGCTTTTTGGCCGTTCAATGCCAGCAAGTTCGGCTCGGCCAGAATCTGAAGCACGTTCCGGCTCTCAAGATCCTGAATGGTCACTCCCAGGTTCAGGTCGGGGCGAAACAGAAAAATGTTTAGCAGATTGTTCAGCTGGAAAGAGCTGTTAAAACCAGCGGTGTTATTTCCGTTGGCTCTCTGGCCGATAGTATTTGAAAGCTGGCCCTGTATGGCGGGCGCTCCGAACTGCTGCGTGCTGATTGTCCCCGGCGTATTGCCCGCGCCGGTGCTGAGCAAGTTGATTCCAAACTGTTGGATCTTTGTGCGGTCCACTTCCGCGAACTTCACTTGCAGCAGAATTTGCTGTTCGTGTACGGGCGCGACCGACAGGGAATTCACCACCCCGCCGGAATATGCTGACGGCCATTTTGCCGATGTCTTCGGAAATCTTCGCGTCCGAAACCGTTCCCGTCAGAATCAAGTGCGCGCCATCGGATTGAAGATTGACCTGCTGGCCGGGATAGGTCTGCTCAATCGCAGTGCGCAAATGAGAAATGTTCACGTCGACCGTGACATCAAGAATCTGCGAGTGCCCGCTGGAGTCCCACAAGATCAGGCTGCTGACGCCGGGCGCTTTTCCCTCAACCACAACCTGCGTGGGCGAGGTCGCCAAAGTATCGATCACGCTAGGATTGCTCGATAGTATCCGCGAGACCGGCGCCTGCATATTGATCACAACCGATTTGCCGACGAACACATGCAACGCCTGGCCTTCGGACTGCGCGAGCGCTGGCAGCCCTGACAGCAGCAAGATCGACCCCAGAGCGAATAACGGGCCCCTTATTGGTGTCCGGCTCAAAGTTCTCATGCTGGGATAGAGATCCTTATTCCTTAAATTTTTCTTCCGAGCGCTTGGTCCCCTGGATGACTTCCAACATGTACATCGGGGGCGCTTGGCGCGCAGTGCGCTTCACCGCCTTCACCACTGGCGGCTTGTCACTGGGAAAAAGTTGGTCGAGGCGGGTTGGCGTTACTCTCCGCTTGCTCGTGATCGGCTCCGCTGCGCAGCACGAACTGAATATTGCCCTGTGAACTGGCAAGTTGAAGTCTTTGCGAATTTTCAGGGGTCACCAGCAGGGTCACGACATTGACCGAATGCGGCCTGCCTTGCGGATCAGGCTCGATCGTCTGGCCAGCCGTCAACACCTGAACGTTCTGCAGCACCGTCCGGGTCGTCGGCATATTTCCGCCGGAAGGCGTTAACGTCACCAGCACGTCAACGTGTGAGCCGGGATACAGAAATCCCGCCACACCCGAAATCTCGTTCGATCGGACCGCCGTCGCTCTCATGCCCTCGGGAATTTTGCCCGCGAGCCCAATGCCTGCGCCCTGGACGCCAAGGTCACGCTCCAGAACCGGCTGTTTTGCGGATAGAGGATAAAGTAAAGGACGCCCGACGATCGTCTCAGGTTTAGTGAACGCTCCTGCGGGCAACGTGTCGCTGAACCAATCGACCGTCGTCAGATCTTTTGAGGAGAGAGTTACGCCGACCGGCAAATCAGCCGCCGCGACCACGACCTGCACGGTCGATCCATGGACCGGCTGATTCCGGTTCAGCCGCTGGTAAAACAGAAATGTAATACCGCCGGCTAAAACCGCCGCCACCACGAAAGCCATCATTAATCGTCGTACAGCCGTAACTCACCTCCAACACGCTGACAGACATCAGGGCGCGGACAGGGAGACTCGTTGTCCCCAAAGCCCAGCATCGCCCAAAAGGGCGTTCCCGTATTGCGCTCGCTAATCGTGAAATGAGCAGTGGGGAACGTCGTCGGAACGCAATCTTTTATTTAGCTTCCGATGGCGCTGGTAAGAACCGTGATGACGTGACTAAACGAAGCGTTTATTACACTCGCCAAGCTTGACATCGTGGATACGGCGGCAAGAACAACTAAGCCCATAATTAAGGCGTATTCCACAAGGCCCTGACCCTTTTCATCACTGTGCAGGCGAACGGCGAGATTACGGGCGAAAGTCATCATAGTGTGTAGTCTCCTCAAATTTAATTGTTGCTTCTTTTCGAATCGGCGCGAAGAAACGGTGCTGAGGTCACACCTGCATGTTAATTGCCACTCCAGCCCAGGAAAATTTGGGCTCGGCTGAGATAGGTAAGCTCCTGAGACAGAAAGACCTTGATTAGAGCAGTTTAGCAAGGGCCAACTAATCGATGAAACTGAACACCTCCCGGAAAGTTGAAACCTTCTTGCCAAGATCACATGCCCGGCTGAATACTTTTGTTTACAGTTATTTCTTTGGCCACTAATGTCGGTTGATGACACGTTTGAGATGTCGCGGAGGTAGCCGCGCAAGCCGCTCCAGCATTACGCATTCTCGGACGTGTTCGGCTCGCACGGAGGAATCGGTGTGACATTTCACATAGCGCATCCGGGCATAAGGACCCCATTGTTGGCCCATGGTTTGCCATTGTGCCTTAATCTGGGTCGGCGCAATAAGCTTATCGTCGGCCTACGAGTAGGTATCGTAGTGCGGACGAACGATCAACATAACCATGAAAAGCACAAATATCGTGACATAAGTAGAATATGCGCAGAGAGCAAGCATAGTCAGGCTTTTGGAAATCTCTGGGAGTTTCACGGCGAATTCCAGTTTCACACAAACCTGAAACCGTCACATGGCACAAAAGAGCCATCATCAGATTCGCGCGGCGGTAGTATCCAAATCCACAAAACTACCGTCCGCGAGCAGGGGCAGGCAATTCAGATGGTGACCCGCACCCCTGAGTTCTGAGCGCCATCAGCTGAAAATTCAGGCTTGCACCCGACGGTAAGACCTTGCACATCTCATAATGACTCACGATGTAGTCAGCTACCGGATCATTCGCGATCGCGGCGACAGGGGTGTGAGGCCAAACATACGGGATTCTTGTTAAAAACTCAGGATCAAACAGTATCCACCGCGTCTTTCGGCTTTGGAGCGAGTCGATGATGCTCTGCGCTTGTTCCTGAGTGTTCATCCCCGCTTGAAAAAAATCTAACTTCGCGGGGCTGTGAGTCGCCGTCAGATAGTTGTAAAGCGGCAGATAGGGGTAAACCAACAATTCATCTCCGGCCCTAATCCGCCCTTGCACGGCTTCAACGACGGTCTCCTTCGTAGAAGTGACCACGACGCCCCGTCGTGTTTGGCTTCTAAATGATGCACCGTTAGCGCCGAGGAGCAGCGCGAAACCCAGCATCCCAAAGACGATGTAAATATACGCTTGCAGAAATGGACGCAATTTTTGCAACAAGGGATACGACGAGTTCCGTTCCTGCAGAACCCAGGCGAGGGCCACATACCATAGCGGTGCTAGGTATACGAAGTCGGTAATATCGGTTCTGACGATGAAGATTGAAAGCAGCAGGCCGGAAAATATTGCGCTTAAGAGAACGTAGTACCTGCTATCCGCCGAGCTACGTTTGTGGTTCCAGACCTGCTTCGTCCAAAAAGCGAGCCAAGCTACACTTACCAAAGGCAATATAGGAAAAATAATTAAAGGAGAAAGTGTTAAGCCCTCCCAAATTCTGATCCAGAGCGGCCCGGAATGGAGAAAGTCGCGAGCTTCTTCAGGCCAACTAAGGTGTCCGTAAAACACGTGATTTGCCTGGGTATAGTGATTTAGGGGCCAAAACCAGTGCTGAAACATCACCACTGTGCTGTGCTTTGAAGCGAAGTAGAGCAGTGTCGGCACCCACGGCCAGATGAGTCCGGCCCCAAAGGCCCAGAATCTCGAAGGTGCAACTCCCTTTCGAGCGGCGCGACAAAGAATCACGTAACCTAGTACGAATCCGCCGAGGAGCACTGCCCCTTTAGATTGTTCCGTCAGTATTGTCAATGCCATTAGTGACCCGGTTAAAAAGGACCAGCTTCTCTTCCCGGATTCCAACAGCCGCACCGCAGCGTAGACGGCTAGACAGGTGAAGAGGGTAGAGTACCAATTGTGCACCACCACGAATCGGTAGGCTACGCTGACAAGCGTCGTCATCCCCGCCGCAAACAACGAAATTTTTCGAGAACAGACACGCCGTGCTAAACAATAAGTAACGACCGAACACGCCGCACCGACAAACGCTATGCCGGTGCGTGCCACCACCAGGCTGTCGCCGAAAACTTTAAATAACGCGGCCTGAATGTAAATCGAGCCGGGAGTGTAGAAAATGAAAAAATCTCGGTACGGAATCTGTCCTCGTAAGACCCTTTCAGCGGCCTGCAAGATGATTCCTTCATCCAGATCCCGAGTAGAAAAATGCCGAAAAAGGCACAGGTAAGCTAATGAGGTGAGGAACACCAACGCGGGTATTGCACGCTCGAGGAGACATGAATCGCCGGTCGAACTGGATTTAGGAGCCCGAGCGATTCCTGGTTCGCAGCGAAGTTCTGGCAGTGCGGGACTCTGAATCGTAGACATTAACCGAAGTGAACACCGCCTTTTACGAGGCCGTTTGTTCAAGAGATGCAAGCGGGTCGCCAAACTCTCTGCATCCATAACGTAGTCCGTGGTTCTTACTCAGGCAAGTGAATACAATCGTAAACATTACCCGTCTCGATTTTGGCTAGCGGTTCAAATGGGGCCAATAGCCTCCGGAGGCCGAGTGAAAACCGCAAGCATAACCGTCCCCTATTTTGACCTAAAGGCCCAATACGCCCTCTTGCGCGACGAAATTCGCGAAGCGCTCGACCGCGTCTGCATGAACGCGAGCTTCATTCTAGGCGAAGAAGTGGAGCGTTTCGAGCAGGCGTTTGCGAAATATTGTGAGGTCAAACATTGCGTTGCGCTGAATTCCGGGACCAGCGCCTTGCATCTGGCGCTTTTGACCGCCGGCATTGGCGAAGGCGATGAAGTGATCACCAGCGCGAATACTTTCATCGCCACTGCGGAGGCGATCGTTTACACCGGCGCGACGCCCGTTTTCGTCGACATCGAACCCGCGACCGCGAACATCGATCCGGCGGCCATCCAGGCTGCGATCACCAAGCACACGCGCGCCATCATCCCCGTTCATCTTTACGGCCGGCCCTGCAATATGGATTCGATTATGGAAATTGCCGACCGCCATCGCCTGCTGATCATCGAAGACGCCTGCCAGGCGCACGGCGCCAGGTACGCGGGCCAGCGCGTTGGCGGGTTCGGGCACGCCGCCGCGTTCAGTTTTTATCCCGGCAAAAACCTGGGCGCGTACGGCGAGGGCGGAGCATTAACCACCAACGACGATGAAGTCGCAAGCGTGGCGCGCTCGTTGCGCAGTCATGGCGAGTCCACGCGCTATCTGCACAAATACGTCGGCTACAACTACCGCATGGATGGTTTTCAGGGCGCGGTGCTCAACGTGAAGATGAAATATCTCGAGCAATGGACGGCAAAACGCCAGGCCTGCGCCGCGCTGTACACGCGCCTTTTGCAGGATGCGAAGGTGCGTCTCCCCGAAGATCCCGCCGGCGCGGAGTGCGTGTACCACTTGCTGGTCGCCTATGTGGAGAATCGTGACAAGGTTCGCGCCGAACTCGAAAAGATGGGAGTGCAGACAGCGATCCACTATCCCAAGCCGGTCCACCTGCAGGAGGCGTTTTCGAGCCTGGACCACGCACCCGGGCACCTGCCGTTCACCGAACAAGCCTGCGAACAGGTCTTGAGTATGCCATTGTTTCCAGAGATGACGGACGAGCAGGTTTCCTACGCGGCGCACTGCCTGAGCGAAGTCACCGGGAAAAAATGAGCGCGGGCTCAGCTGCTAACGCCGCTTCAGCTCAAGTTCCCGAGCGTTCCATGAGCACGCAAATCTTGTCCTGATACGCGACCTTCCAGTGCGGATCATGCTGCAGCAGATAAATAAGCCCGCTTCCCCGCAGCAGCGGATTGGAACTGTCGCCCGGCGGGAACAAAACGTAACGCACGTTGTACTTCTGCATGACGGGATCGAGCCGGCGTACCAGTGAGTCCGATCCCAGTAGATCCAGATAATCCTGCAGCACACCCGCGTATTCAAAAATATCCACCCGGCTGTCGATGAAAACCTTAACCGCGGGATCGTTCCATTCCAGATATCCGCCCCAGAGGTAGTAATTCACCATATTGCCCTGCAGAGGGTGAGCCTTCAAAAAAGGAAGTACGCCGGCAGGATAAGTTTCCTCCTGTGATTTCCGAATGGCCGCCGCATGCGGCCAGAAATAAGCCATGGCGACAATCATGGCCAGCATGACTGCCACATTCACTCGCGGGGTTTCCAACTCCGGTCGGTATGGCGGGAAAAAGTCGAGCAGCTTGGCGAGCACCGGGGCCATAACAATTCCGAGCAGGACAAGAAATCGAATGTGCGTAAGCGCGGTGTGAAGCGCAAATAACAGCATCAGCAGTTCGCCCAGATTCCAGCGGCGATTTCGTAGCAACCCTGCCAAAAACAGGGCGGCGATCAGCAGGAACACCAGCTTGCCGCGTGCGTCTTGGAAATTAACAGCCACCCATTCGGCGACGTGGGCAACGTTCAGTTTTTGCTTGAACGCCAGGTCGAACGGGTAATAGACCAACCGCCATCCGTAAGGATTGACGAACAACGCCGCCACCGACGCCGCCCCCGCCAAAGCGAGACGCCGCATCTGCGCCGGCGTCCAGCGGGTAGATTCAACCCGTCCCCAGGAACCGCCAACCAGGCCGGCTATTCCTGTCAGGAAAAACAAAATCAGCCCGATCGCCCAGGATCCATGCGTGTTCGCCCACACGCAGAACAACAACGGCACAACCCAAAGCGGCCCGCTTCCATATTTTCTGAAGCGCTGAAGAATGATCAGCAGAACAACCAGAAAAATGTAGCCGAAGAGGATGGTCCGGGGCCCGTAGGAAACCACCGCCAGCAAACTCGCGAAGCAGCACACCGCTACCGATGCCTTGAAATTTCGACTCTCCTCATAGCAGAGATAGAGCAGCAAAAGCATCAGTATTGACGGCAGCACAAACGTCATCGCCTTCAGGCCCGACAGTCCGAAGATTTGATAGGTCAAAAAGTAGGGAATTTCGCTCAGCCACTCTGTATTCACCCACGGCTTTGCGGCGGCGGTGAATGAATACATGTCCTGGCGCAAAAACTGGTGGTGCTGCACCAGGTATTGTGCATTTCGTAAGTGCCACCAGATGTCCGGATCATTAAAATCCGGCTTGGACATGGTTACAGCAAACTGGACCCCTATAAGCCCGAGGGTAAGCACCGCCAGGAATGAGGTTCCGGCTTTGATCCGGCCTCGGAAATTCGGGTCGAAACTCACGAAGTCGCCAGGCGGCTTCGCGACAAGTGCGGGAATGGGGCTCGAACTAAGCTTTGTCTCGGTAAGAATTGTCACGGGGTTTTTCTGAGAACAGCCGTTGCTGGGACAAGTGCAATCGACCTTCCAACTGACGCCAAATGGTCTTAGAGCCGAAAGTACTACACAACTTCAACTATAAACGACGGATAATGGAATTCGAATTCGTTTTACACTTCCCCAATTACTGTATGCAAAGGTTTACACTCCCCGATGAACTAGTGGATAGGTTTCGGCAATGTTTTCCAACTGGTTTCCTATATTTATTTTGGCTATCCTATTGCTATACAGTTTCTTCTGTATTATGCTCCCCCAACAGCATTGACAGGCTTGGGATTGGCCCAAGGCAGAAACCAGGTTTCCAGCTCCAGCGTAAATCGAAGAGCAAGCTACCGCGCATCCTCCTCCGCGACGTATTCAATTTGCGTGGTGAGTAGCGGGAAATGTGGAAAGGGGTTGTCGTTTTGGGGAGTCCGAGCTTAGGGGAGAGAGTAAAACGCGTTCTGTTGGTTGATCCGGACGAAGCCTTTGGCAATGTTTTGCAAGAGGTTCTCGGTGAATCGGGCTACAGCATCCGGCAGGTTTTCGCGCCGCAGCAGGCGATCGCTGAAATCGCCAACAGCGACACCGATGCGATTCTCCTGAACCTTGCCTCGGAAGAACAATCGCACCGTTTTCTTTTGCGCTCCGCCTCCGAGCTTCCTTTCGCGCCGCCGATTATCACCTTTGGATGGGGCAAACACGTCGCCTCCGCGCTGCAACTCTTCCGTGATGGCGCTGTCGATTTTCTGGAACAGCCTCTGGATGTGCAGGAGTTGCGGTTTGCAATCAATCGTGCCTGCCGTCGCACCGCCATGACGCGGGAACTCGCAGCTGCACAACAAATGCTCTGCGGGCGTCGAATTGATGGCCTGCTGGGAAACAGCGCAGCCATGGATCGCGTGGGTGACGTGGTCCACAAAGTGGCTGGTGTCTTTACTACTGTTCTTGTAACCGGCGAAAGTGGCACCGGAAAAGGATTGGTCGCGAACGCGATTCACCAGCTTAGTCAGCGCGCTAATAAACCCTTTGTCGCATTCTCCGTATGCTCGTTCCCCGAGACGCTGATCGACGACGAACTTTTCGGTCACGAGCGCGGCGCATTTACCGGCGCCAGCCAGGGTCGTCGCGGACGCTTCGAAGAAGCCAACGGCGGCACCATTTTCATCGACGAAATCGGCGATCTCGCCCTTCCTCTTCAAGCCAAGTTGTTGCGGGCATTGCAGGAGCGCACGGTTTCGCGCCTGGGATCGAACGTTTCTCATCCCATCGACGTGCGCGTAATTTGCGCCACGAACCGCAACCTGGAGCAGATGGTCCGCGAAGGCACCTTCCGCGAAGATCTGTATTTCCGGATTTCGGTCGTCAAGATCGCGATGCCTTCATTGCGCGAGCGGACCGAAGACGTCCCACTGCTGGCTGAATATTTCTTGCGCACCTTCGCCAAACTCCACAAGAAGCAATGCCGCAGCATGACGCCTGGGTTCATGAGCGCGCTGTCGCGCCATGCGTGGCCGGGCAACGTGCGCGAACTGCAGAACGTGATCGAGCGTAGCGTGGTGCTGGGGAACGGGCATGAGCGTCTCGGCATCGACGATCTGCCGCCCGAGCTGCAGGGACTGAGCATCTCGGACGACTTGCCGCGCGGCTCGTTCCACGAGGCATTGAAGAGTTTCAAACGCGATCTGGTCCGTTCGGCGCTGGCGACCCACAACGGCAACAAGCTGAAAGCTGCCAAAGAGCTGGGCATCAGCCGGTGTTATCTGCATCGGCTCTTGAACCAATTAGAGGTTGCTGGTGCGCCGGAAGAGGAAGCTGAGTTGCAGGAGATCGTGGAAGAGCTTCCGGTGACTTCGAGCATACGCGAGGATGCGCCCAAAGCGGTCGATCCCGTGCGGGTGTTCCGCTCCGCCGTCCGGATCGCATAAGTCGAAGTTCGCGCAGGAGTAAAGGTTTAACCGCAATGCCAACCCGCAAACTTTCACGAATCAGGGACAGCCGGGGCCAGAGCCTGGTTGAGACGGCGCTCATGATCCCGTTGCTCCTGGTGCTGATCCTGAATGCGGTGAACTTCGGCTACTTCCTGCTGGTGACTTTAAATCTGACATCCGCCGCGCGCAACGGAATCGAGTACGCGATTCAGGGTTCGTCGACGGTGGCTAATACATCGCTGCCGACAGCTTCTGGATCTACGGCGACCACGGTCAGCTCTTTAATCTCTCAGGAGTTGAGCAGTTTTAACAGCGGCACCTTGGCAGTTCAAGTTTGTTCTCTTAATTTAGGAAGCGGTAGTGGATCGGCCCCAACATCGAGCTGCACAACATCCCCCACCGGTTCCGGCGCACAGTTCTCAGCGCCCGACTCCGATCCAGAATCAGCAAGTGGTTTTGCCTTGAACCGGATCGACGTCTCCTACACCTTTAACACCCTCATCCCCACTGCAGCGTTCAACCTGGTGGTTGGTAGTTTTCCGACCTGCAAAGTCAACGGCAGTTGCACCTTTACTCGACACGCGGAAATGAGAGCGATGGGGTCATGAACTCTCAGGCAAAATACTCTGCTCGTCAACGTCTGCAGCGAGGTCAAGCCGCAGTTGAATTTGCGTTGGTCGTGGTTTTTCTGGTGGTCTTGCTGGTAAGCATTTTGGAGATGACGATGTTCATCTACACCTATGCCGCCCTCACCAATGCGGCCAAAGAGGGCGTGCGCTATGCGATCGTTCACGGCGCCAGCGCGGGTGCAACTGTGACCGACACTGTGAAATCGCTTTCGACACCGTGTTCAACCGCGGCTAGTGGTTCGTTGCTCAGCACAGTTCAAACATACGCGGCTTTGTCGCTCCATAACACTTCCAGCATGTCTATTAACGCCTGCTACCCCGATGGAGATAACAAGCCGGGAAGCGCGGTTCAGGTCAGCGTGAGTTATCCCTACCAACCGATATTCGGATTGCGTTGGGCGAGTGTGACGGTTTCCGCAAACTCCGTCGGCAGGATAGCGTTTTGAGTCAACGAAAAATGGCGACGCGTTCAACATCCCGATCTCGCAAAAGCAGGCGCATGGCCCGCGAGAGCGGCCAGGCCGCCGTGTTCCTTGTTCTTGCCATGGGAATTTTTCTGATCGGCGGAGTCGGCTTCGTTGTGGACGGCGCGAACCTGTGGTTCCATCGCCAGTCCGCGCAAACTGCCGCCGACGCGGCATGCACCGCGGGCGCAATGGATTTGCTATCTACGGCGGCCGGAGCATCGCTGCCGAATGCCAGCGACTGGATCGGCAAGTCGTTTCCTGTGCTCCGGCACAACTGGCGGCGGAAGTAATTCGACTCCAAATAGCACCTTCCCGCCTTGCCAGTATGCAGGTTTCAATGGCTATTCTGGTTCGGGATTGCAGGGCATCCAGGTCAGCTTTCCCGCTTCCGGAAGCGTTTCAGCAGCCACAACGTGTCCGACCGCGATCCCGTACAGTAGTTCAACACCGGTATGTGCCGCCGATGAAGTATCCACGCCGTACATGCAATTGCAGGTGACGGACAGTGTTCCGACGACATTCATCCGACTCCTCGGCGCTGGCGCGACCTCAACAGTTCCCGCGAAATCGACTTGTGGTTTGAGTAATGTGCTTTCGACGGTTCCAATTCTGGTGCTCAACCCAAATGCGCCAAATTCGGGTGCTGCGAACACCATGACAGCAGATAGCGGTTCCAGTCTGACGGTCTTCGGCGGGTCACAGAAGAGCATTCAGGTGAACTCCAGCGATCCGGCGGCGGTGGACTTGTCTTCCGCAACAGTTGATCTCAGTCAGGCGAATGGCGGGAATGGCGGAAATTTCGCCGTGGTTACGCGTGAGTCTCAATCGGACGCGAACGGCACAAACGTAAACTTCGGGACTGGGAACTCGGCTGGGTAAATGCTGCTGGGATTACTTCGGATCCATTCGCGATGATACGATGCACCAACCAAGCCAGCACAAGACTGTACGACCGGATGCGTGAGTCATCCTGTGCCAACACGGCTACGATGTCCCGCAACGTCACGTGTGACGATCTATCAGCCTGGTTATTATCCAGCAGCGGTTCCATGTCGCCACGACAGGTACGTCAGTTTCCATCTGCGTCGAGAGAAATCGGTCGACGAGACGGCTAGCGGTTTTCGAGCCTGGAATCTACTACCTTGACGGAGACTTTGTCGCTGGACAATCAACACTTGCTTGCGTCCCGGCCAACGGAACCGGTGGCGACATCGGCGGAACATTGTTTTATCTGCATGGCTCGAGCACGCGTAAATATAAAGTCGCAGTCCGGGACACTATGGTGAACAGCCATGGACAGGGAACGTATTTTCAATTGCGCGGACCCTACTTACGGCGTGCAGCTTTCGAGTTTGACCTGCATCTCGAATGTGCCATCTGGAGTTACGACTCTGACCGGTAATGTGCTTCTCGCGCCGTGCACTGGCCCGTACGGAGATCCTTTAGGTGCCGGCCAAGAGAGAGGGATACTGTTCTTTCACGATCGTGACACACAACCCGCAGCCCAGCCTGTCACTGGAGTTCTGCCGGTTCTTTTGGGCTTAGTTGGTAGCTTGTACTTTCACCATTGCAACTCGACGACATGCCAGCGGCAGCGGTGTCAACTGTGACCCGACGGCATTTACCGAGACTCTGACCCTGAGCAGCGGCGCAAATGCATACATCATCGGCAATATCGTCGCTGACCAATTACACATCGCGGGAGGCTCCGCAATTACTGTCGGCCTCAGTCCCAAATCGTGAGTACTACACCCTGAAGGCCTCTCTCCTCCAATGATCTTCTTTACCAATTCGTTTCCAGCCGGTGTTGGCCAATCGCGCACCGCCAAAAATAATCCAGATTTACGGGTGCAGTGAATCATGGCTTTTCTTTCCCTCGGGCTCAATATCGAAGAACCGAAATCTACGGAAGCGCAGAACGCTCCCGGAGACTTTAGCAACGAAATTCTCTCCGATAAACACCCAGTTTTGGTTCCGATCAAAGAAGCGCAGGAAGAAACACAGGTTTCGCCGGATAAAGCTCCGCACAACGGCAGCAACGGCAACGCTCCCAGAACTGCCCACGAACCCATCGAAGCTGAGCCTGAAAAAGAAAACTGGCCAGAGATGGGCATGCAGATCATCCAGTCAGTTTTGCGCCAAGCTCAGAATAAAGAGGCCGGCGCATCTTCAGAGCCGACTTCTTCTGAAGAAATTTCCGATCTGCCATCGATCGAAGAATTGCGCAAAAAGATTTTGGAAGGCGTCATTCCGGATTTTCGAGTAGCGCCTAAGAACGGTCAGCCGCGGAATGGAACATCTCCGGATGCCTCTCCCCAAACCGATCCAGCAAGTAAATTGGGCGAGCCATCGACGCCATTGAGCCCCGACTTTTTGTCATCGGTAATGGATGATCTGCGAAAGCACGTTGGCGAAGACGTACTCACTCCATTGAATCCCACTTTGCAGGCGGAAGTTCGTCCAGCGATGGGATCGATGTCTGTGCTCGTGCCCCCACCGCAAGATCCAGTGCCGGCCATACCGGATTCGTTACAGCGAGTCTTACAAGACACTCGCCAGCATCTTGCGCAGCCCGCTTCGTTCCCGGTTCCGCTGATTGCAGCGACACAGATCAATTTGACCGCGCCGGCCCCGACGACTTCCCGCAGGCGATCCGACTTCGTTCCGACGTTCAGCACTTTCCAGTTCGGTTTTCTTCCCGGACGCGGTCTCTTGTACTCGATCATCGGACACGAAGTCGCGATGTTTGGCCTGTTCCTGCTCATCACCTATGTGTTGCCCTCGTTCCACGGCCAGACGCTGATCGTCGGTTCGCAATCGGCGCAGAGTCACCTGATCTATCTGCCTGAAGTCGGCGGCGGCACCGAAGGACAAAAGAGCCCCGGCGGAGGACGCAGCAAACCACAGCAATCATCGGCGGCTCCAGCGCGGGCGAGCAAAGGCCTGGCCTATCCCGGCGCGCAAGCTATTTTGTCGGATCCTCCGAATCCCACGAACGCATTCCAAACTTTGCTGCGGCCGATGATGGTCCATCCTGAGCCGCTGAAGAAATTAGTTCCGCTCCCTAACATTGTGCAGATGGCGGAGACTCGCCTGCCCACATCTCTGCTTGCGCCAAAGACGGCGCTGCCGCAGCCTCACCTCGCGGTGCAGCCAATCAAGGTCAAACGCGATTCCGACCTGCGTCGCAACGCGAAATGGAATGTGCCGGTCGCCAAAGCCCCCGAACTTCGTGGCGAAGGCAGAAATGCCAAAGCTGCCCGCTGCCGAGCAACCGCTGCCGGAGGCTCCGAAGGTTGAACCTAAAAAGCCGGAAGAGTTGAAGAAAGAAGAACCAAAGCCGGTAGAAAAGCCGGCTCCGCAGCCGGTTAAAGTGGCGGCTGAAAAGAAGTCAGAGAAATCGGAAAAAGAAGTTGCGCCTCCGTCGACGGCCCAGATCGCCAAGATGCAGATGCACGGCAAAGCTGCCGAGCCGATGTTATCGCTCAGCCCGATGCCGCTGCCCACTTCCAGCAACGCAAAGATTCCCGCAGGTGAAGCGCGCGGCAGATTTGCGGTCGCTCCCGGCGGAACGCTAAATCCAAATACGACGACACCCGGAAAAACAAACGGCACACGGTCTGACTCGCCAGCCACCGGTCAGGACAGTGCTCAATCGGCGAACGCGGCGACTGAGTCGGCGGCGAATACCGGAAACGGCGCAGGACACAACGCGGCTGCCGGCGGTGGTTCCGGAAATGCCGCTGAATCAACCGGCGGCGGCTCTGCGGGAACTGGCAACGGCTCGGGAAACACCTCGGGCGCGGGAGTCGGTGGCGCGGGCACAGGCAATGGCCGCGGATCCGCCGGATCAGGCGCTGGCCGCTCCGGTCACGGTGCGGGCACCGGTTCAGGCGCCGGCAGCGGCGCGGGCTCGGGTGCATTCCCGGGCATCAGTATTCAGGGTGAAGAAGGCAACAGCGCTTCGGCAAGCAATTCCTCCGGCCTGACCGTGACCCCGCAAACGCCATATCAGATGACTATCGTCGCCACGGCCAGCAGCGGCGGCGGCCTGCAGGATTTTGGAGTCTTCGAAAACGAACGAGTTTACACCGTGTACATTCCCATGCAGCGAACGCCGCAAGAGGCCGATCCGACCTGGACGCTGCAATATGCGCTCGCAGGATCGCATCTTCAGGCGATGGTCAACTGATCGCGCCCTCGCCGGTGATGCGAGAGTGGCCGCAAATTCCGGCGGACCTCGAAAAGAAATATCCCCAGGGGCAAGTTGTGGTGTCCGCCTTGTTGGGTGCAGACGGCAAGCTGAGTCACATCTCGGTGAAGCAAACTCCCGACGCGCACGTGAGCGCGCCGATCGCACAGGCGCTGGGGAAGTGGGTCTTCCGTCCGGCACAGATGAACAACCAACCCGTTGCGGTGAAGATCCTCATGGGAATACCGCTGTAGCAGTCGAGTTTTCCTTCGTGGTACTTAGTGCCCTTCGTGGTTAAGGCTTTTCAAAACCAGTAACCACTAAGGGCACAAAGGTTCACGGAGGAAAATCCTCAGCGGATGTTGGCTTGCCGGCGTTGCCGTTCGGCTTTTCTTATGTCGCGTCTGCGTCCGGCGTCTTCGTAGCGCCGCTTCTGTTCGTCGGTTTCGGGGATCACCGGCGCGACCTTCAAGTGTCGCCCCGCGGCATCGACAGCGACGAATGTGAGATACGCCGAGCTCACGTGGCGGAGTTCGTCCAACAAATAATTTTCTACCCACACCGTGACCCCGACCTCCATTGAAGTCGTGAACACGCGGTTCACCGACGACTTCAGCACCACCAGATCGCCGACGTGCACCGGCGTCCAGAAGTCCAGGTGATCGATGGACGCAGTCACCACATAATTGCGCGAGTGGCGATGCGCCGCCAGCGCGCCGGCAAGATCGATCCAGTGCATAAGACGTCCGCCCAGCAAAGCGCCTAGGGGGTTTGCATCATTAGGCAGGACAATTTCGTTCATCTCCGATTGCGAATCGGAAACGGGTCGCGGCATCAGCTGTTCAGGGGATTCGTTCATGTAAGTTTTCGGTTAAGGTAAGACTGCAAAAAACATTCTGCCTTTTTCTGGATGCCGTGATCGGGGTGAGTCGAGGTCCAGCTCCCGGAATGCCGATCGTATGCCAGCGTGCCGTGCGAAGCTGGAAGATAAGCTTTCTCAAGCACAAATTGCAAAGAAATCGATTCGCGAGATTCATTCACTACCGCGAACCGCACGGCATCGCAGGCACGCTCTTTCGGCAAGCGCGGACAGGATTTCGCATATCCCAGATTGCACGATTCGAGTTCAATGCTGCTCAGCGTTGCCTGCTCTTGACTAGGCGCGAGACAGGTCCCCCGCCAACTGGATCCTAGCGGCAAACGCGCAGGATGCGGGAAAGCAATGTCGTCCGCACGCTCGGTGGGCATAAAAAAAGGACAGGACAAATAAAACTCCTTCGGGAATCAACGAAGATTTTACTTGGAACTGCCAAACTGGTGTAGATGATTTTCATCTTTTCGCGGAGCCAAACTCACGCAGAACGAGCTTCTGCCCCCAGCCTGGGAAACATCAGTCGGAAGGTTGTGCCATGATCATCGCCCGAGTCCTTACTCGCGACCTCGATGTAGCCTCCGTGCTTGGCCACGATTCCGTGGGTGATCCAAAGCCCCAAGCCGGTGCCTTGCTCGCCTTTGGTGGTAAAAAACGGACGGAACAACTTAGGCAGATTTTCTTTGGCGATACCTGGTCCGTCGTCCGTTACGGTCAGCGCCACCGCGGGCCGAGAATCCTTCAGCTGAGAATCCTCGACCGTTACCTCGACGTTTCCACCGCCGCCCGCGGCATCAATCGCATTACTCATCAGGTTCGACACCGCCTGCCGCATTTCCGCCGGAAAAGCGGAGATCTGCGCTTCCGTCAGCAACTTGCTCGAGAACGTAATCTGTTCATCGCGAATGCGGCGCTGCAACAGCATCGAAACGCTTTCAACAACCTCGCTGAGCTTAATTGGCGTGACCTGCTTCGACTCGCGGTACAGGCTAAGTATGTTCTTGGTAATTTGCACCACCCGCGAAAGCTCCAATTCCGCCATGGTAATGAGATGTTCGTCAGTGCTTTCTTTCCGCTTACGAATCAGGAAAAGCAGATTGCGAACCGTCTCCAGCGGATTATGAATCTCGTGGGCGATGCTCGCCGACAGCCTGCCCGCCACGGCCAGCTTTTCGTTGGACCTGAGAACGGTCAATATTTCACGCTGCTCGGTCACGTCTCGGAAGACCAAGACAACGCCAAAAATTTGACCGTCCGAATTTCGAATCGGCGCGCCACTATCATCGATCGCGATTTCGCTGCTGTCAGGCCGAAGTAAAAGAGTATGGTTCGCCAAACCAACTATCGTTCCTAATCGCATTACCTTACTGAATGGGCTTTCCGTCGTCAGGCGGGTCTCCTCGCTGACGATCCGAAAAACTTCGTCCAGGTGCTTGCCAATCGCCTGCTCTTGCGTGTGCTGGGTCAACCGTTCGGCAACCGCATTGAGAAAGTTGATTTTGCCCTCGGCGTCGGTGACGATTACCGCGTCGCCAATGCTCTGAAGCGTGACTCGAAGGCGCTCGCGGCTTTCGCTTAGCGCAGAAGATTGTTTGCGCAAGTCGTCGAGCATCGCCCCATACTCCGAATCGACTGCGCGCAGATTGCCCCGCGTCTCATTAACGAGCGTAGCCGCGAGCACGATCAATAGCCCGAGTAGCGTCCATTGCAACCCGCTGCCTTCACTCCCCGAACGTCTCGCCCGGACCTGTTTTAGAGCTTCTTCGGCGTCGACAAATTCCTGCTGGCGCCCCCGCACTGCGTCCATCATCTGCTTCCCCGTAAGGTTGAAGGGAATTGATGCGACGACAGGATTATTAGATTGGAGCATAGCCAGGGCCTCCTGAGAGTACGTATGCCACTGTTCGTAACTCAGGCGGATTTTGGCAAGACGGTCCTGCTGCTCGGGGTTGTCGGCGATATTGGCTCGCATCTGATCGAGCAGGCCGGGCAGAGCGGTTTCCGCGAAGTGATAGGGCTGCAGAAAATTGTTGTCATGAGTAAGCAGGTAACCACGCAGCCCAGTCTCCTGATCGATCATAAAGCGCAGCAGAAGCCTGCTCTGCGCAAGCACTACGTCGGTGTGGTCAACCCAATCCTGAGCTTTGGCCAAGCGATGAACCTGCAACTCGAGGACGACGGCGATCAGGAAAGTGACAAGCAGGGGAACTAGGATCAACCGTCTTATCTGCTTTCGGAAAACCTGCTGGCTGGTGGTCATTTCGCCAGGCCTCCGCGTTTAGCTTTTTCGATCAAGTTTCGTACCGTCGTCAATAAAAGATCTGTAGATTCCCCCTTGGTAATGTAAGCGTCGACGAGCGCAATGTGTTCTTCAGGAAGTGTGACGTATGCGGAAAGAAGAACGATAGGAGTGCCGGGGCTGCGCTGCCGCAGTTGTTCCGCGACCTGGCCGCCGTTCATCCCCGGCATGGAGTGGTCGAGAAGGACGAGGTCGAAGGGCTGCGAACCAAACAATTCCAGTCCGCTCGGGCCGTCCGATGCAATAGTTACTTCATACCCTTCCGCCTCAAGGGTCATCTTGCGCACCAAGAGACCCAGTTCTTCGTCATCAATGCACAGGATTCGGCCCGGAAGCATTCAAATACCTATGTTTATGGAATACAGAAATTACAGGTACAACTGGCAGGGCGGTAGTGCAGACTACTCTCGCAGGCAATAATCGCCAGTGTCAAGCCTGCGGCGAACACCAAGGTTCGGCGCCCTTCCATCCCGCAAGCCGCTTGCGGTATTCAAGTTTAATCTATTCTGCCTGGTTGAGCTATGTTGCCCCGTTGTGAGAAAACATAATTGTGAACCGAATTGAAACCCTGACTGAGGTGCTGTCCCAGGATCCCACGAATGCCTTTGCGCGCTACGGCCTGGCCATTGAGTATTCGAACTCCGGACAAATGAAACAGGCGATCGAGGAATTCGAAAAGCTCTTATCAGCCCATCCCGACTACACCGCCGGATATTTCATGGCCGCGCAGACAATGGCCAAAAGTGGACGCCAGGACGAGGCCGTGAAGATGCTAAGAGAGGGAATTACAGTTGCCGCTAAAAAGGGTGACACCCACGCCCAGTCTGAGATGCAGGCAATGCTTGATGAAATGGTTTAAGTATCGGCGGGAGTCCGAGCTAGACCCAACCCCCATCCACTATCAAGTTTTGACCGGTGATCGCCGCACTCTGTTCAGACGCGAGAAACAGCACCGAGTCGGCAACGTCATCTGGTATCAACTCGCGCCTCAGGCTTTGGCGCTGCATAATTTCGGCCAGATAATCTGGAGTCATCCATAGACGGCGCTGGCGATCGGTCATAATCGCGCCCGGCGAAACGCAGTTCACGCGGATGTTGTCGCGGCCCAGCTCTCGTGACAGCGTTCGCGTCAGGCCCACGATGCCGGCTTTTGCAGTCACGTAAACGGGCAATCCGGTCGAGGGAATCATCCAGGCGATGGAACTCAGGTTGATGATCGAGCCTCCGCCAGTCCGCGCCATTTGCGGCGCGACTGCTTGAATTGCGAAAAAGTAATGCCGCAAGTTGACGTTCATGCGCTCGTCCCAATATTCGGGAGTCACTTCGGAGAATTTGTGGCGATCATCGCTGGCGGCGCTGTTGACCAGTACCCCGATCGCCCCAAATTGTGCTTCTATTTTCTCGATAGCCGAGCGCAGGTCTGCGATGATAGTCAGATCGCATTTGAAAAAGACCGCTTGCTTTGGGGCCACAGCAGACAATTCCTTGATTAATGCGGCGGCGCTTTCTTCATCCTTGTCCAGAAACGCGACTCGCGCACCTTGCAGTGCAAACCGCTCCACCATCGCGGCCCCGATCCCGCTGGCTCCGCCGGTGATCAAGACCACCGCATTCTGCAGGCTTGGGTAATGTGCAGGCTTTTCTTTTGCACCCATATAGAAGTCAGGGTCTGGGCTTGGCCATTCGGATCATCGACCACTCCACCACTCCCGGAAACAATTGGTAGATTTTGGCGACCGGATGCATCGTCCACGGGACAATGACTTCGCGCTTCTGCTTCAAGTAACCGTTGAGGGTTGCCCGTGCCACCCGCTTTGCGCTTATCCCTCGCGCCGCGGCCGGACGAATTTCTTTCCGCTCATTGCCCTTGATTGCATTAGCGCCGAAATCGGTCCGCACATATCCCGGGCACACGGTCGTAACGTGTATTCCCGTTCCGGCTAGTTCGACCCGCGCCGCCTTTCCGATCGCGTTCATGGCGAATTTCGTCGCGCTATAAGCAGCATGAAACGGCAGCGGAATATGGCCGGCCACGCTGGAGACATTAATGATCGCGCCTGAGCCCTGCTGCTTCAGGATGGGAATGACCGCCTGCATGGCCTCTACGGTGCCGAAGAAATTGGTGTCGAACATCTCCCGGCAATCATCCATCCGCATGCCGGCCACAGAGTCGAGCAATCCATGACCGGCGTTGTTGATCCAGATATCGATGCGATGAAAGTGATGCATGATAAGTCCGATCACGCGATCGATTTCTTCGCGATGACGAACGTCGCAGGCCAGAGCAAGTGTCTGATCGAGGTGCCCAATACGCGATCGCGCGGCTTCCAGCCGGTTGGAATCGCGCGACAGTAGGACTACCTGTGCGCCGTGATCCACGAAAACATCGACGATCGCTTCTCCAATTCCCATGGATGCGCCGGTAACGACCACCACTTTTCCGGAAAGTTTTTCCTTCGCCAACGCGGAAGATGCCATGCCGGGTTTGTACCTTGCTTGGCGGATCAAGTCAAGACGCGATTACAATCAATGGATTGGCGTTGCGCGGGCGCCGCTTGCCCACGCTTCCATTCCACAGTCGTGGCAGGGAGTGATCGTGAGCATGCTGCTTCCGTTGTTTCCGCTCGATCTGGTTCTTCTTCCCGGTGTGCCCTTGCCACTCCACATATTTGAGCCGCGCTACAAAGAAATGATCAAAGAGTGCCTTGAGAAGAAAAGCCCATTCGGTATCATCCGCGCCAAGGAAGAAGCTTTTGTGAGCATCGGCTGCACCGCCGAAGTAATTAACGTGCTTCAGACTTATCCTGACGGACGCATGAATATTCTGGTGGAAGGCCATAGGCGTTTCGAGGTGCTGCAGGTCAACCAGCAACGAAGTTTCTTCCAAGCGGAAGTTTTCTATCTGGAAGATGAGGCCGATCCGGCTGCGGCTTCAGACATCGAAAAGGCGCTGGCTCTACACGGCGAGATTATGGAACTTGCGGGTGCCAAGGCTGAGGAAACCGAAAAAGCCGCCGCCGCACAAGTCGCCTACCGCCTGGCGGGGTCGCTTCCGTTCGATCCCGACTTTCAGCAGGCGCTTTTAGAGATGAACTCTGAGGCCAAGCGCATCCAGGCGATCATTTCGTTTTTCGAACGCATCCTACCCGCGTTACACCGCAGTGCGAGCGCCAAACACAGGGCCGGCGGAAACGGCCACGTAAAATAGCGATCCACACCGCGGGCGTATAATCGAAGCAGTTCGGCTCTTCAGGCGGCGTTTGCTGACTGACCGGGCTTTGGAGTATTTCCGCAATGAATTTTCCCCGTGTTCTTGGTGAACTTCGCCGTAGCCCGTTCTCAGAAGAAAAATTGCGCACCCGACGGGTCAAGGATGAACTGCGCGACAACCTGATTAGCCGTCTTCGAACCAGCAAAGATAAAGATAAAGATAAAGAAGCGGCGATTTTTCCTGGTATCGTGGGTTACGACGACACGGTTGTCCCGCAGATCGTTAACGCAATCCTGTCGCGGCATAATTTTATTTTGCTGGGCTTGCGCGGACAGGCCAAGAGTCGCATACTTCGCGCACTTACGTCTCTGCTCGACGCTCACATGCCGTACATCGCGGGATGCGAGATCCACGACAATCCTTATGCGCCCATCTGCCGCCGCTGCCAGGAATTGGTCGCGGAATGCGGGGATAGCACGGCCATCGCTTATCTCACGCCGGAGCAGCGCTACGTGGAGAAGCTCGCGACGCCCGATGTGACCATCGCCGATCTGATCGGCGATATAGATCCCATCAAAGCAGCACGCAGCGGCCATGAACTCTCCAGTGAACTGACCGTCCATTACGGACTGTTGCCCCGTGCCAACCGCGGAATTTTCGCCATCAACGAGCTGCCGGATCTTGCCGGAAAAATTCAGGTCGGCCTGTTCAACATCATGCAGGAAGGCGATGTGCAGATTAAGGGATACCCCATTCGCCTGCCGCTCGACATCGGGCTCGTGTTTACTGCTAATCCTGAGGACTACACCGCCCGCGGGAAGATTATTACGCCGCTCAAAGATCGCATCGGTTCTGAAATTCGCACGCACTATCCGGCAACCGTAGAAGAGGGCATTGCGATTACGGCCCAAGAAGCCTGGGCAGTCCGCAACGGCAATAAACTGGTGCTTCCCAAATATGTGCGAGAGGTGGTCGAGCGAATCGCCTTCACCGCGCGCGAAGATAAGCGAATCGATAAGCGCTCTGGCGTCAGTCAGCGTTTGCCCATCTCGTGTATGGAAAACGTGATTTCAAACGCCGAACGCCGTGCTATCCGCTACAACGAGCAACTCACGGTACCGCGCATCGGTGATGTATACGCGGCGCTGCCCGCGATCACCGGAAAACTGGAGCTCGAATACGAGGGTGAGATGAAGGGCGCGGACTACGTAAGCCGCGAACTCATCCGCAACGCCATCGCAAAAACTTACGACCAATATTTTGCCGGCGCCAATATGCAGCAGGTGATCCAGTGGTTCGACCTGGGCGGTGAGATCCAGATTGCTGAGAGTGCGGCCGCTGCCGATCTTCTGCAGGCTCTGCGCGGCATCCAGGGCCTGATGGACAAACTAACACGCGTGAACGTTGGCCCCAAAGACAGCGCAGAGGCCCAGGTCTCCGCCGCGGAATTTATTCTCGAAGGTCTATACGCGCTCAAACGCATCGGCAGAAACGAAGAGCGCGTATTCACCGCCGGCGAAAAACAGCCGCGCCCCAGCGAGAAGCCGTACGAGCGCGAGGAACTTCCGTATCGGAGCAGAAGGCCGCTGAATTAGCCATCAGCCGTCGGCCATCAGCTTTCAGCCAAAGCGTTGGCCCTGACGACTGATGCCGGCGATAGACTTCGTCAGATGAATGACAGCTTAAGGGTTCTGGCCAACGGCCGACGACGAACGCCCAATGCCGTTTTCGTTCAGCTTTTGCTGATGGCTGAGAGCTGACGGCTGACAGCTTTTTATGAAACGCGTTCGCTACACCAAATACGTTCCCGACCCCGCCGGCGAAATGAGCATGGAGGATTTGCTCGGCGCGCTATCCGACTATCTATTGCAAAGCGGTTTCCAGAACTATCTTTCCTACTACGATCTTCCCGACGGTGAGCAAACTCTGGATGACTTGCGCGATGCGATCGAGCAGGCGCTCATGAACAGTGATCTATTGAGCGATGAAATGCGCGAGCAATTGGAGCAAATGCAAGGTCAGGGATCCCTCGATGAGCTGATCGAAAAATTGATCGAGCGCATGCAGCAGGAAGATTACATCAGCATCGACCAGCCTCACGACCCGTCCAAGCGACCGAGCACCGGCGGAGGCCAGGTCGGAGATGCGCAACAGCAAGCGCGCTTTGAAATCACCGACAAGAGCCTCGACTTCCTGGGATACAAGACCCTGCGCGATCTGTTGGGGTCACTGGGCAAGTCAAGCTTTGGCCGTCATGATACGCGCGACATGGCCACTGGAATCGAAGCGAGCGGTGCGTCTCGGCAATACGAGTTCGGTGACACCCTGAATCTCGATATCACTGCCACACTTTCCAGTGCGATTCAACGCGAAGGTCTGAAAACACCGCTGAACATTGAGTATTCCGACTTGCACGTGCACCAGTGCGAGTACCAGTCCTCATGCGCAACCGTGCTGATGCTCGACTGCTCTCACTCCATGATTTTGTATGGAGAAGACCGCTTCACCCCCGCAAAGAAAGTCGCCATGGCGCTGTCGCATCTTCTGCGCACCCAATATCCCGGCGATTCTTTGTCGCTGATTCTCTTTCACGATTCTGCAGAAGAAATTCCGCTCTCTCAATTGGCGCGCGTGAAGGTCGGTCCTTATTACACCAACACCCGGGAAGGTCTTCGCCTCGCGCAACGCATCCTGCGACGCCAACAGAAGGACATGAAGCAGATTGTCATGATCACTGACGGCAAGCCGTCAGCCCTGACGTTGGAAGACGGCCGGATTTACAAAAACGCTTTTGGTCTTGATCCGCTGGTGGTGAGCCAAACGCTCGAGGAAGTTTCAAAGTGCAAGCGCGCCGGCATTCTGATCAACACCTTCATGCTGGCCTCGGATTACGGCCTGGTGCAGTTCGTGCAGAAGGTGACCGAGATGTGCCGCGGCAAAGCCTACTTCACGACTCCTTATACTCTCGGCCAATATCTGCTGATGGATTACATGTCGCGAAAAACCAAGACTATCCATTGAAATGCATGAGGCTGAAATAAAAAAAGAACGCAGATATCTATCGCCTTTGCGTTCTTTGCAGATACTCCGCGCTCTTTGCGCTAAAAGCTTTTATCACAGGTTTAGAGACTCTTCACACGTGCCGATCAGACCCCTCAAGCCTTCGGAAACTCATTCACCGCCCGCCACGCCTGATCAATGGCACCATCGGTATACGCATAAGCGCCTGCATCAGCATTTGCGATAGTAATCCTCCCAAAAGGTTTACGCGCCACCTCGCAGGGAATTTCTCCGCCATCAATCCAGAATTTATCCCACAGCGAGTTGTATTCGTAGGCGTACCCGTGGGGCCAACGGTTTACGGTAATCGCAGCAATGTCGCGGGCAGGATCGAATCCGCCTGGCCCAAGCGTACGGGCAAGCTGGTCGCGGATATTACGTTCCATCGTTGAAAACTCAGTCATGAACAACTCGATCCGTCCCATGCGATGCTGATCGCGTGCCGGCAGCCCTGGTTTGCATGGGGTTTTCATCATGTGGATCACGATCGGCTGGTCGGGAGACTTGGAGCATTCATATCCACCAATGCTCACAGGCAAATCGAGCGTAAACGCTGAGTGATAGCAATTCGGCGCATAAACCGAACTGGTTCCTAGCTTCTGAAAAGATTTCCAGTTGTGGAGCACGACATTGGTGTACAGCAGAGGAACTTTGGCGGCGGAGTGCAACGCCTGCTTCTGAGGTTCCGGCAACTCGGTGCAAATATACGGAATGACCATGTTCCAGCACGCCAGCACGGTATACGGCGCTCGCGCGGTATAAAGCTTTCCAAGTCGCGAGTAGGTGATTTCCACTTCCTTCGCGGTCGCAGAATCGCCGACATGCTTCACCCGCACCGCCGTGCTGCTCAGCCGGATCCGCACCGGCGAAGACGGATCATCAATCTTTGCGTAGTTTGCTTTTTGAGTGACGATGTCCGTGGCCGAATCGCCGCCCATCGCCTGCGGAACTAGTTTACGAACCAGCATGCGCGCGATGGACGCGTTGCCATCGGGGAAGTGGAAAAAATATTTTTCTGCTTCCTCATTAGAAATGGCGTCGCGGTTCATGCCTTTGCCGGGCCCCGGCTCCAGCTTCATGGCTGAGAACCCCGGTAAACCGAGGCCCCACGCGTCTTGCGCGGATACACCGTCGATTCCTACGCCAAACAGTCCGTGAGGAGCGGATTGATAAAGTTTCACCACTTGCCCGTCCACGTGCGCGAGATCGGTCAAGAAGTTTGCATAACTGATGCGCGCCAACCGATCTTTTTTTTCATCTGAAGAAAGGCTAGGCAAGTAATCTTTTGAGTTGGTGAATAAATCCTGAAAATCCTGCTTCGCCTTCTGCGACATAGGAGCTTCGGCCAAAAACGCCTTCCATGTTTCGGCGGAGGACCGCAACGAGTCGCCGCTTTCGCCGGCGCCAATGGGGGCGGGATTTATGACCAGCTTGTCCGTCCCAAATGTCTGCTTGTCAAAAAAAATATTGGGACGCAGGCCGAGCGAACTATAAAGGTTTTTGGAAACGTACTTGGGATATGACGCCACATCGATGCCGAGATCTTCAACCACGCCCTTAGCGACTGCGCTGTACGGCGCCGGACTCTCAATCGAGAAAGTTCCGCCGAATCCTAAGAGCTTGCGATCGCCAACGGTGAACTCATTACGCTTTGCATGGCCGCCGAAATCGTCATGGTTGTCAAGAATCAGAACCCGCGCACTGGGATTCGCTTTACGAAAAAAGTAAGCCGCAGAGAGTCCGCTTATCCCGCCGCCCACCACAATCAGATCGAACTTCTCGCCAGTGTCGGTTGGAGTTCCAGCTTTCTGCCAGAAATCTCCGTCCCGAACGCTGTGAGCAACTTCGAACGATCCCACGTGGCTGCCGCGCAGGCCGGTCAACGCTGGAGGATAATATTTAGGAGATTTCTCCGGATCGAGATCATGTTCCAGCGCCGCCAACAAATGCGGAGGCAACATCGAAAGCCCAGAGGTGACTGCAATCCCATTCAGGAAGTCGCGCCGGGTGATATTGCGGCGCATTCCAAGGTCTTTATCGTTCGATTCTGCCATTTGCCCCCTTTGAATCGCGTATGAAGATTGGACGCGGCGGGCGGCCCTTAAGGTTGAGTGCCTTCTTCAGATTTCTTGACGGCGGCTTCGGCAGCCTGGAATCCCATCTTGCTGTGGGTTCCGTCGCAGAATGGCTTATTGACCGAAGCCCCACAGCGACAGAGCGAAAACGCAGGCTTGCCCGTCAGATCATATTTATTTCCATCAGCATCCACCAATTCAATTGAACCTTCCGGGGCTTCTACGCGATAAGGACCGTTTTTCCTGACTGTAATTTTGACCGCCGCCATGCTTCCTCCGATGGAATAAGAGCAACCAAGAAAGATACCAGCTTCTACGGAATGTCTGCCACTCCGCGAAGGATGATTTAGGCGGCTTTGGCGGATTGATTGACGACGCTGCGGTACAGTTGAATGTAATTGCTGGTCATGCGGTTGGAGTTGTAACACTCGCGGGCGCGATTGAAAGAGCGATTCGCAAAACTACGGCGCAGTTCTGCATCTTTGTTGAGAATGCGCACCGCTTCGCTGAGGCTGTCAGCGTCGTTGGTGCGGAAATAAACCGCAGCTGGTCCCCAAATCTCGCGCAGGGATGGAATGTCATTCAGGATAAGAGCGCATCGCGAGAGCGCGGCCTCAACAATGGTCATACCAGTCGGTTCGTAACGCGCGGCGGAAACATACATCGATGCGCGGCTGTAGAGCAATCGCAATTGCGACTCTGAACGTGGCCCTCGTAGCACTACTCCCTCATGCCCGTCATTGAATCCGACGTCGGTGCGAAACACCGTTTCGGCCGAGTGCGCCGCCTGTTTGGCGTCCACCACGCAGACTGGCACGGGATGAGATCTTTCAGCGAGCAGATTCACCTGCGAGGCGGGGTCAAGAATGCGGCCAATCGCGAGCACCGCATCGTTCTTGGTTACGTAGGGATTGAAGTGGATGGGATTTCGTCCGTGATTGATCACGACTCCATGCATAGATGCGGAATAGCTGGCACGCACGGCTTCGAGCATCCAGTCGCTACCGGCGACCACCGCCGACGCTCCCGACAATCCCTGGGAAGTTGCGTGGCGATACCAGTGCATCCACGGGTTTTCCTTTGGACCATGACCGTGCACCGACTTCCACCAAGTGACCAGGTCGCCATGGGCCACCACGATTCGCGGGACCGGAATGGGCAGCGCGCCGTAACAAAGATGATTCGAGTGAAAAAAATCCGGCTTGATATCGGCAGCCAGCGCGCAAAGATAATCCGATGCGTCGGCAAAATCCTGCTGGCCTTCGTGCATCCAGTCAAGTCGAAATGCGGTGGGGCGATAGTCGAGACCGCGCAGTTTTTCCATCCATGCGGTCTGCTCAGGCAGGGGAATTTCGCCGAAGCTTACTAGCGTGACACGCATCCCGCGCCCGATAAGGCCCGAGATCAGCTCCCGCGTGTACGTCCAGATGTTGCCGTTCAAGGTGTCGGACGTCATCAGGACGTGCATAAAGAGCCTGCCTCATTCTATTGGATGCAATTTTTTCCACCAGCTATTTATTAGGAAAACAATTGCTCAGTTTCTGCGAATCTCTGCATATCCGCTACAATCAGCCCATGTTGCGATTGATGTGCATCACCGCGCATCCCGACGACGAAGCCGGCGGTTTTGGGGGCACGCTGCTTGGGTACGCAGAGCGCGGAGTCGAGACCAGCGTGGTTTGCCTCACTCCCGGGCAAGCGGCGACCAACCGCGGTGAGGCGAGGAGTGATCAGGCGCTTGCCGAACTTCGCCGACAGGAATTCGCGGCATCGTGCGGGATTCTCAAAGTATCCAAGCCGATTATTTTGAATTATCCGGACGGGCAACTTTACCGCCAGGAACTTAATCGCGTCGTCTATGACCTGACAAAGTTAATCCGCGAGTTCCGGCCGCAAGTTGTTATCACGTTCGGCCCCGAGGGCGGAGTCACCGGGCACCCCGATCATTCCATGGCGGGAATTTTCGCGACGCTCGCCTTTCACTGGGCGGGCCGTCCCAATCGTTACGCCGACCAACTGAAAAACGGTTTGGATCCCCACCGCGCGCAGAAGCTGTACTACGGAACCGCCGACTTCGCGCTGCCCAACCGTCCGCCGATCACGTTTGCGCCACAGACCACAGTCATCGACATCAAAAAATATTTGGAGACAAAAATTGCGGCCTTCAAAGCGCATAAGACGCAAGCGCCTCTTTGGCCGCTATTTGAAGAAAATGCCCGCCGGCGCGCTGGAAGCGAACTCTACCACTTAGCTGCATCAGTCAACCCTGGCGAACTGCATGCCGAGACAGATCTTCTCGCAGGCGTGGATGAGAACGCTTAGCCTCAGTGTGCCCGAATAATTTCGGTCATGGTGTCCGGCTTTGATTCCTCGCGAACCAGGTGCGGATACTTTTCTCCGCCGTGGTAATCGAGGACGAACGTCCGGAAGTAGTCAGTATTTTCGATCAGCAACTGCAGCTGCTGCGAAGTATTCTTGCCCTCATAAAGCGCGTCACGAAAAACCTGTGGCGTGAATCGGCGGCCGTTCACCGCAAGGATTTTCATCCCCGGACCGATTCCTGCATGAGCCGCGTCCATGCCCTCGATGGTGTCTTCGATGTCGCCATTTTCTTTAACGATTAGCCCGACAGAGAACGCGGCGTTCACCGTACGATGATCGTCCTCCCAGGCGCGCATCATCGATGAGCGGCCTTCGTCGTAAACAATTTTCCATCCCGTAGCTTCAATCCCGCCTAAGGGAGCCCCAGGACCGTGACTGCTCAAACGCTCGTTCCAGAAACCGCGCCAGTCGTAGGGAGTGACTTGATTCAGCGTATTGACCACGTCATCGAAAGTGTACGTTTTGACCATGGGCGGAGTGCTGGGCGCGCCGTGAAATAATTTGCAAAAATCGTCGATTGATTTTTTCCCGCCGGTCTGCTGGCGAATGATGCTGTCTGCCCAGAGCCAGTCGAGTTCGCCCTCGTCGTAATAATCGACCCCGCGCCGCCACGAATCCCACTCCTTGGGCGTGTAATAAAGCAATGCAGCGGCGTCCGCGGTGTCCTGCAAATTCCGCCACGTCCTCCCCGGACGATGATCCAGCATCGCCGCCGACCCCGCCAACTCGTCGCGATATTCCTGCGGCGTCCACAAACCGCTCCGTGCCGCAAGCACGTCGCCCAGATACTCGGTCAGTCCTTCATAAACCCAGAGCAAATCGTCTTGCATGGTTTGCTCGTAGTCGGAAGTGGCCAGGTCGGCCGGCCGCCGGTATTTGCCGTTCCATGAATGCACATATTCGTGCGACAGCAACCCCGCGTGCAGAGACCGGAGCGCAGGATCGATAAGCGTCCGTTCTTCCGATCGGCTGTCATTGGACTCGTGATGTTCCAGCCCGAAATGCGCCACATGATCGCTCAAACTGAAAAGAAAATGGTAGTCGCGATAGTGAGTAGCGCCGAACAATGTCGTGGCCTGCTTTACCAGGTTGCTGTATTCGTCCCAAACCTGCTGTGGCGCTTCCAGCGCGATCGTACTGTCAGCGGCAATGTCCATTTCGACCGGCGGGTTCTGTCCCTGATTGAGAGGCACGACCTTGAGGTACTCGCCACTGATGATCGGCGAATCAACCAGCGTGAAAAGTGAAACTGATTCAAAGTGAATCTCATCCCCCGATCGCGAGGCCACCGGCAACGGCGTTCCGAACTTCCAGCCCGGCGGCAACCGCAGCGAAGCCGAGTAAGTAATTTGGTCGCCGGTCCAGCCCTTGGGATAAAGCAGGACCTGGTTCCAACTGATCACCAGCATCTTTTGCGTAGCCGAGGAGCCAGCTGAAAACAAGCTCTGGTCCGACTCTCCGGGTTCCAGATAATCCAGTGACGCATGCACTTCCTGCGCTCCGGCCGGGACTTCCACATGGATGGCCCAGTTATTAGCCAGATCCCGCCGCCACTTCAGAAATTGTCCGTTGGCGGTGAATTTAAGTCCGGTCAAATCGATAGCCGGCCCGCTCGGCGCGTGCTCCCCCGGAATCCATTTCGGATAGTAAAGCGTCATGGTGCCAGGAACGGCAGGGATCGTGAGTTGGGCGTGCAGGATTTTTCGTGGGGCGTCAGTAGCGTCGAGAGCGATACTAATATGAGGCGCGGCAGGTGCGGCGTGCAACGCCAACGGGCACATGATTACAGCTGTTAAGAGCATTACGAGGGGGGAAGTCCTCACTGGATTCTCCTTTGTTCGGTTCCTAACAAACTCATGAATATAACATCCGCTCGAACCTTCTGTTGATCGAGATTTCGCGAGAAACGATTTAATTAAGCCGCGGCTCGGCTCGGCCCGGCAGGAACTTTCATTGGTATCATCGATGCGTGACTCCGCGGCGCGGCAAATTCATCACGTTTGAAGGATTGGACGGTTGCGGCAAGAGCACCCAATTGGCCCGCTTGGCGGAAAAATTAACGCAACAAGGATTTCTCTGTTGTCGTCACGCGCGAACCCGGCGGTACTGAAACCGGCGAGAAAATCCGTAGCCTGCTTTTGGACACGCGCACCTCCGGTCTTGCACCCATGGCGGAGCTGGCATTAATGTTCGCTTCGCGCGCGCAGCATATTCAAGAGGTGATTCTGCCCGGATTGAGTGCGGGACAGATTGTGCTTTGCGATCGCTTCACTGATTCGAGCGAAGCCTACCAGGGCGGCGGGCGCAAGCTGGGAAGTAAGCCAATCCTCGATCTTCACCGAGTGCTGTGCGGCGATCTGAAACCCGACCTCACCATCCTGATGGATTCCGATGTGGATGCCAGCGTGGAACGCGCCCGCCGGCGAAACCGGAGCCACATTACCGCCGGAATTGATGAAGGGCGGTTTGAGAAAGAGAATCGTGCCTTTTTTACTCGCGTGCATGACGCTTATCTTGCGATAGCCAGACGCGAGCCAGAGCGCGTGGTGGTGATCGATGCGCGCGGCACGCGGGACCGAACGCACGCCAAAATTCTGCAGACGGTCTCAGACAAATTGCGTGTAGAAGCTCCATCAAGGAAAGCTCAGAATGCCCGTTGATCGCAGGCGATTTCTGGCGAATTCCGCAAAAGCTGCAGCCGCGGCGAAATTATTGCCGGAGTTTCTGGGCTTTACTCAGTTGAGCGTGGGTGCGAACTCTGTCGGGCAAAAGCCTTACGGATCGGGCTATTTCGGCTCGTGGATCGAAGATGAATTTGGCCTGCCGGCATTTCACTACACGTGCGATCAGGCGCACGACCCCAAGGCGGTAACTGAAGTTAATTCTGGAATGTTGTCGGCGACCGAACACATTCATCAAATCGGAAACGACCGCATAGTCGCGCTTGCTTCGAACTACGGACACGTTCGTGTGCGACAGGACGAGGGCGCTCCGAAGTTCTTGAATGACTACGCTCCCGATAGAGGCGCATTCGCCGGCGGCTTTGGATATTTGACCGACGGAAAATCTGCTTTGAGCACGTTCTATCCGGGGGGCGGGAAGACTTTCGACCGGATTTTCGGGATCGGATATTTCCGCAAAAAAGCTTCCAGTAACGCTCATACCATCGATCACGTGATCTTCGCACCATTCGGCGACGATCCTGTCCTGATTTCGCAAGTGAAAATCACGAATAACGGCGCAGCAGACGCGCAGCTGCGTTGGATTGAGTATTGGGGATGTCAGCTTTATCAGTTTTCATTTCGTTCATTCATGGAATCGGCGAAAGACATGCACGAGCTGCGCCGCAATTTTGGCGATCGATTCGAGCATAGTTTTCGCAAGTTGAGTGATGGTTCTGGCCTTCTTGAACGTAAGCAATTCAGCGGACGCGATCCGGCGGAAGAACGACAATTCAATGCCGCTGTTGCTAATCTTGAAAAAGGTGAAGACGTATTTCTGACTCCGCCCGACAAAAACGCTCCGAAGCTCGCAGCATTCGACGATCTGAATCCGCCGCAGACATTTCTCCTTTCGCTTGACGCACCCGCGGATGGATTCAGCACTAACGGAAAAGTTTTCTTCGGCATCGGCGGTGCGGAACATCCGAGCGGCTTAGATCGCCCGTTGGATGGCGATTTGAGCTCCTCCGGCCTCCAAAGCGCATTGCTCCTGGAACGCAAGTTCGCGCTAAAGCCGGGCGAGAGTCGGACGCTCACCTTTTTATACGGCTACCTCCCGAGCGGAGTCGATCTGGATTCGCTGGCGACCAAATATCGTCGAAACCCCGCCATTGCGCTCGAAGATTCCAGCAATCAATGGAAGAAAAGTGGTATGCGTTTCAAGGTTGAGCGCGAACCCTGGGTCGAAAGAGAAACTGCCTGGAACCATTACTACCTCCGCAGCGGACTCACCTACGACGATTTTTTCCATCACCACGTCATTTCGCAAGCGAGCATTTATCAGTACGTAATGGGATTTCAGGGCGCCGCGCGTGATCCCCTGCAACACTGCCTGCCATTCATCTTCAGCGATCCGCAAATCGTAAGAGATGTTTTGCAATACACCTTAAAAGAAGTCCGCGCGGACGGGTCCATTCCTTACGGCATAGTCGGCCACGGCATGCCCATGCCGACGACCTCCGATAATTCGAGTGACATGCCGTTGTGGCTGCTGTGGGTTATCAGCGAGTACGTGCTCGCCACCCGCGACATCGCACTCCTCGACGCTAAGGTGGTCCCTATTTATGGGGTGCGCGCCGAAGGAGAAACTGTCCGCAATCTCCTGACTCGCTGTTACCGCCATCTGATCGATGACGTGAAAACCGGCCAGTACGGCCTGATGCGCATGCTCCGCGATGACTGGAATGATGGTCTGGAAAATGCCTGGGTGCCACAAGCGTCACAGAAAGAGTGTGCCGAGAAAAGCGAGAGTGTGCTCAACTCGGCGATGGCGGCCTACGTCTTCGACTACTACGCATCAATGCTTACCTACACCGGGGTCGACGCGAAGTTTGCATCGGAAGTTCGCCAGAAAGCGGAAGATCATCGCGACGCCGTGCAAAAACAGTGGACCGGGAAATGGTTTCGGCGCGCATGGTTGGGTCCGACATTGGGTTGGTTGGGCGAAAAGGGATTGTGGATCGAACCGCAACCTTGGGCGATGATCAGCGGAGCAACCAGCGCAGACCAGGCGACGGTTCTGCTGAAAGCAATCGATCAAGAGCTACGCAAGCCCTCGCCGATTGGAGCGATGCAGATCAGCGATAGCCCCGATCGCATTACACAAGGCGTTTGGAAGATGGAGCCCGGAACCCAAGTGGCCGGCGGAGTCTGGCCATCGCTGAATCAGACTCTGATCTGGGCGCTGGCTCGGGTCGATGGCGCCATGGCCTGGGACGAGTGGAAGAAAAATTCTTTTGCGCGGCATGCGGAAATTTATCCGCAAATTTGGTATGGAACCTGGAGCGGCCCCGATGTTCTGAATTCTGCGTTGAGCAAGCATCCCGGCGAAACCACTGGCGGCAAGCCATTCGGCTGGACCGATTTTCCGGTGCTCAACATGCACACCCATGCATGCCCGCTGTACTCCGCAACTAAACTATTGGGTCTGGAGTTTACCGAGAGTGGATTAATACTGGCGCCAAAGTTGCCGCTCGAATCGTTTCGCTTTGAATCTCCGCTGTTGGGTGTAATCAAAACTTCGATAGGATACGAAGGCTGGTATAACCCTTCAGTACGAAATACTTGGAGCTTGCGCCTCTCGCTCTCAATGGAAGAAGCGAAACGTTTGCAGCGGGCCGAGGTCAATGGAATGCGAGTGCGAGCTCGTGCAAACCCGGGGACAATCGAGTTGCGTGGCGAAGGCGGTGCGGGGAGCGCTTTCCGCTGGGCACTATCTCGAGGCTGATTTTCGGATACGGACCTTTTCTAATATGCCTTTTTCAGATTTTCACGGTAACGCAGAAGTGGTTCACACCGTCCGCGAAATGCTGGCGCGGGACCGTTTTCCTCACGGTGTCATCCTCGCCGGACCTGCTGGCTCCGGAAAATACACACTGACTACCATGATCGCGCGAGCCATGAATTGCCTGGAGCGCACGATTGTCGACCATCTTCCTGATTTCTGTGGGAGATGTTCCAACTGCCTTCGCATCGGTCAACTTGAAGACCTTGCCGCGCGTTGCGCTGAGGCCGCTGAATCTCGGGAAGGAATGAAAGAGACCGAGAAAAAAGATACACGGCTCTTCATCCAGACCCACCCCGATGTACTGGTCATTCCTCCCGACCCGCCGCAGATGATGATCAAAGTAGACCAGGTGCGGCGGGTCATCGACTCAATCTACTTTCGCCCGGGGGAGGGCCGTGAGCGAGTTTTTATTTTCACGGATTCAGCATTTATGAAAGAAGCAGCGAATTCGTTGCTTAAGATACTCGAAGAGCCACCGGACTTCGCAACCATCTTCCTGCTCACCGAAAACGCGGGAGAGTTGCTGCCGACCATCCGCTCCCGCACTATGACTTTGCGGTTGCGAAATCTTTCGCTGTCAGAGATTGAGAACTATCTGGCGAAGCATCGTCCGGAGTGGAAGCCTCAAGAGCGATCGCTGGTGGCAAGGCTTTCAGACGGAGCAGTAGGGCGGGCACGAAACTTCGATCTCGAAGCTTACACCACAGCCCGTGCGGATGCGCTCACGATTCTTCGAACCGCGCTCCAGGCGGGCGATCACACCGAGCTGTTCAAAATCACAGAGACTTATCGGGCCGGCGCAGAGGGCCGGGGAAAAATCGAAACCTTGCTTGGTTGCGTCTATTCATTGTTGCAGGACCTTCTTTTCCTGGAATCAAAATCTCCAGCGCTCGTCAGAAACACGGATGTGATGGGCGAACTGCAGAAGCTTTCGCAATCCGCCGATTTCGCGTGGCTTTCCTCTGCCGCGGATCGATTAGGCGATGTCGAACGCGGACTGCGTCGCAATCTTCTGCGCTCGCTTTCACTGGACGCATTCGAGGCGGCGCTGGAAAAGACCGGTGCTGGAGTTCGCTAGTGATTGCGCCCAATCGAAGCCTGCAGGAACGTTTACAGTTCGGACAAAACCTGCGCGAAAAGCTTAAGCGATCCGACCAGTCAAACTGGAATAAAAACAAACGCAAGCAGGATACGATTGAAATCATTCTGGAAGTCAACCGCCGGCGTATTCCGGAATTGGTGCCAATCAAGATGGCTCGCATGGCGGTTTGCCCGTTCACCTTCTTTCGCGGAACTGTCGCTGTCATGGCAGCCGACCTCGCTACTTTGCCCGCAACCGGAATTTCCGTCCAGATTTGTGGCGACGCGCATGTTCGCAATCTCGGCGCCTACGCCGGGCCCGACGGCCGCCTGATTTTCGACATCAACGATTTCGACGAGACTATTCGCGGCCCATGGGAGTGGGACCTGAAAAGGCTGGCGGCCAGCCTGGTTCTGGCTGGACGGGAGGCAGGAAACTCTGAGCATCAATGCCACGACGCGGTGATGACCTGCGCGAGAATATATCGCATCAAAATAACGGAATTTTCGCGGATGACATGTCTCGAAGTGCATAAATACAGAATTCATCGTCAATTTATCGGGAGAACCGCAATGTCGGTGTTGCAGCGGGCCGAGCGGGCAACGCCCGAACATACACTCGCGAAACTCACCGTTCGGCGTGGATCAAAACGAGTTTTCAGAGAAGTGAAACCCGTGTTGACCCACCCCTCAAAGTGGAAGGCTAAGCAGGTTCTGCAATCGGTCAAGCCGTATCGAGAAACTCTGCCCGGCTGCAGCCAGGCGGCGTTAGATTTCTATCGCCCGGTCGATGTCGCATTCAAAATCGTCGGTACCGGAAGCGTTGCGACTCATGACTATGTGGTACTGCATTTAGCCGGCGAAGGCGATCGCGACCCACTCTTTTTGCAGATCAAAGAAGCGTTGCAGTCGGCCTATGCGCCGCATGTGAAGTCTCCAGAAACCACTATGCACCAAGGCCAACGCGTGGTGCATGGGCAGCGCATGCTGCAAGTGCAGTCCGACATCATGCTGGGATGGACTTCAATCGCCGGCGCCGATTACATGGTGCGCCAACTCAGCGACCACAAAGCTTCCATTTCAGATGAAGATTTAGTCGGCGCGGGACTGACGGAATATGCCATCACGTGTGGGGAAGTGTTGGCGAAAGGGCATGCGCGCTCGGGAGATCCAGCGGTGCTTGCGGGATATTTAGGCGGCAGTGAACGCTGGGACAAGGCTCTGGCAAAGTTTGCCTTTGCCTATGCCGACCAGACAACCCAAGACTACGAAAAATTCACCGCGGCGATACGCAGCGGAAAGATCAAAGCCAGCCGAACCTGCTTCTAAGACTCTACAACCTGCAGATCAACAGCTCTCGCTCGTAAATCATTTCGGGCGGCAAATGCGCGTGCAGCAGGATGAACAATTCCTCATGGCTGATCACCTCGCGCTTCCACGCGGGGCGGTCGACCTGTTGCAGCTCATCGAATTTTTCTCGCGGAAATTCCAAGCCCTTCCAGTCGATGTCCTCGTAAAATGGTGTCCATCCGATGGGTGTCTCTTTCGTGCGGGTGCGACCATGCACGCGATCGATGATCCACTTCAGCACGCGAAAATTCTGCCGAAACCCGGGCCAGAAGTATTCTCCGTTTTCGTCTTTGCGGAACCAGTTCACGTGAAAGATGCGTGGCGTCACGGTGAGCGAGCGCTGCATCTTGATCCAGTGCCGGAAATAATCGCCCATGTGATATCCGCAGAAGGGAAGCATAGCCATGGGATCGCGACGCACTTTGCCCACTTCGCCCGCCGCCGCCGCAGTCATCTCTGAGCCCATGGTCGCGCCCACGTAAACGCCTGCGCTCCAATTAAAGGCCTGATACACAAGCGGGATGGTATGCGCCCGTCGCCCGCCAAAAATAATCGCGCTGATGGGAACGCCGGTCGGATCTTCCCACGACGCATCAATGGTCGGGCATTGCCGTGCCGGGGCCGCGAAACGGGCGTTCGGGTGCGCAGCCTTTGCTCCGGTCTTCTTCGCGATCTCCGGAGTCCAAAGATTGCCTTGCCAGTCTTCACACTCAGCCGGGGGCTTGTCGGTCATGCCCTCCCACCACACCCCGCCTTCGGGCGTGAGCGCGGTGTTGGTGAAAATTGTGTTCTTGGCCAGCGTGGCCATCGCGTTGGGATTCGTCTTCACCGAAGTGCCCGGGGCCACGCCGAAAAATCCAGCCTCCGGATTGATAGCGCGCAGACGCCCTTCCGCATCGGGCGTGATCCACGCGATGTCGTCGCCCACCGTCCAGATCTTCCAGCCCTTAAACTCGGGCGGCGGCACCATCATCGCGAAATTTGTTTTTCCGCAAGCGCTCGGAAATGCGGCAGCCACATAGGTCTTCTGACCTTTAGGATCTTCGACGCCAACGATCAGCATGTGCTCGGCCATCCAGCCTTCGTCGCGCGCCATGGCTGAGGCAATGCGGAGCGCAAAACATTTCTTGCCGAGCAACGCATTCCCGCCGTATCCCGAACCGTACGACCATATCTCGCGGGCTTCCGGAAAGTGCACGATGTACTTTTCATCATTGCACGGCCAAGGCACATCTTTCTGGCCGGGCTTGAGCGGCATTCCCACGCTATGCAGACAAGGAACAACGCGCTTGTAATCCTTGTCGATCTCTTTGAACACCGCCATGCCGATGCGCGCCATGATTCTCATGCTGGCGACCACGTAAGGCGAATCTGTCAGCTGCACTCCAATCTGCGACATCGGTGATCCCACCGGTCCCATGCTGAAGGGCAAAACGTACATGGTGCGCCCGTTCATCGAGTTGCGGAACAGCGTCCTCAGCTTACGGCGCATCTCGTAGGGATTTTCCCAATTGTTGGTCGGACCGGCCGTATCTCTCGATAGGGAGCATATGAATGTGCGCTCTTCCACCCGGGCCACGTCGCTCTTGTCCGAACGTGCTAGGAAACATCCCGGCCACAAATCCTGATTCAGTTTTATCAGCGTGCCGCTGGCGACCATTTCGTCGCACAGTTGGTCGTATTCCTCCTGCGAACCATCCACCCAATGAATGCGATCGGGCCGCGTGAGTTCGGCCATCTTTTCCACCCAGCGCAGCAAGTGCTCATTTTTGGTCAGCGGAACCGCAGGATTAGTTTGGGAAATGGTCGCCATAGAAATGAACTCCTCATGGAGCGAGGCGCGCCGCTCTGCAGGGAACGGGCGCAACCTTTCATGGTACCGCAACCAATGTCGCGAGTTAAATCTGCACAGCGCCTATTCGGGGCGTTCGAGACTGGTCTCCCGTGCCTCGGGGTTGACCGTCTTCGCTTCAATCGGCTCAACCGCTATCCGGTAAGCCCGCAGCACATCGCTAGCCTCTAACACTCCCAGCAGGCGGTCGGGTTGTAGACGGCTTACCACCGGCAGCAGCACTGCACCTTGACGCAGTTTCTCCAGCGAAAGCGCCAGCGACTCGTCAGGATAAGTAAGATACTGCTCCCGCAAAACCGCGATCGATCCGACCGGCTGCGATGCATTCGCATCCGCCGTCGCTTGCTTCAGTGCAGCACGGGTCACCACGCCGGCCAGGCGGTTGCCATCTGCGACCACAAAAGCCTCAATCCCGCTCTGAGGAATGCGGTTCACAGCGCTATTCACAGGCTCTCTCGCGTCCAGCACGATGGCCGGTGTTTTCATGGCTTCAGAATTGGATAGCGTCTGCAATTGGCGGTCCTGTTTGCGGGGAAGCCGAATTCCGTCTTGCCGTGCCAGCACATCGAACAGCGGTTCGGGATGCAACACCTCCGCAACCGCGTAGGAGATCATGTTGGCGATCATCACCGGCAGCATGATCTGGTAATCCTGCGTGACTTCAAAGATCATGAAGAACGATGTAATCGGCGCACGAATGATTCCAGCAAAGGTCACTCCCATCCCGACCAATGCAAAAGTTCCCGGCGACAGAATTTGCGAAGGGAAGTAATGTGCGCCGGCTGTTCCTATGGCCCCGCCCAGCATGGCCCCGATAAAAAGCGAGGGCGCGAACAGGCCGCCCGAGTTGCCTGAAGAGAAGGCGATCGCAGTGGCCAACGCTTTCATGGCAAAGAGCAGGATCAGCGCCTTGAGCACGAGTTGTCCATTGAGCGCATCGCTGACGGTGCTATAGCCAACTCCGAGAATGCGTGGCGCAACTATGGCCATCAGCCCTGCGACCATGCCTCCAGCAACCGTGATGACGTCGATCGGTCCGCGGCGGGGAATGCGGCCAAGTCGTCCGCGAAGGACTGCCAGAAGCTGCGTAAATCCCGCCGATGCCGCCCCGCCCACCAGTCCAAGTAACGCAAACAGCAATAGTTCGCTAGCATGTGAAAAAGAGTATTGCGGGACCGCGAAAAGCGGCTGTGGACCCAGTGCCGCTCGCCGGATCATGACCGCAATCACTGCAGCCAACACTGTCGATCCGAGCATGGGCGCATTGATGTCGCCGACGATTTCTTCGAGGGTAAAAATGACCGCGGTAATGGGCGTATTGAACGCCGCCGCCAGACCAGCGGCCGCGCCCACCGGTATCAATTCCTGCAACCGTTTCTTCGACAGCGACATCAATCGGCCAAGCACCGAGGCTACTCCGCCACCAATGTGTATGGCCGGGTCTTCGGGTCCGAGCGGAAGTCCTGTGCCAATGGCTATCCCAGAAGCTAAAAATTTTCCAATGGTTCCTCGCACTGACATCTGCGCGTCGTGAACCAGCAGGGAAATTCGAACCTGGTTTACTCCGCTGCCGCGTGCATCATTCCAGCGCAGAAGCAATGCGCCACCGAACAGCGCACCCAGGATGGGGAAGAAGATCCGCTTCCAGAGCAGGCTGTGCTCAATTCCACGCCAGTAAATTTTGTCGAAGATGAAGGCTATGAAGAAGTGGTAGCCGATGACGGCCGTGCCCGCCAGCACACCTATCACAATCGAAATGATGACAAAAAGACGCCCTTCGTTAGGGCGGACCCGTTTGAAATCAAACACTATTCGATATTAGCGGATGCAGTCGTCAGACCGCGAATGCGGCTTTTGCGCAGCTCACTTCATCAATCAGCTGACCTGCCGCCAATCCAGCAAAACTTTGCCGCAGTTTCCCGAGCGCATCGCATCAAACCCTTTTTCGTAGTCGCGATAAGAAAACTCGTGAGTGATCAGCGGCGAAATATCCAACCCGCATTCGAGCATCATGGTCATCTTGTACCAGGTCTCATACATTTCGCGGCCGTAAATGCCTTTGATCGTCAGCATGCTGAAGATCACCTGGTGCCAGTCGATGGCCATTTCTTTCGCCGGAATGCCTAGCATGGCAATCTTCGCGCCATGGCTCATGTTTTCCAGCATCTCGCGAAACGCGGCGGGATTGCCGGACATCTCCAGCCCGACGTCAAATCCCTCCTGCATGCCGAGTTTCTTCTGCACTTCTTTGAGCGATGTAACTTGCGGGTTCACCGCCAGCGTCACACCCAGTTTCTCCGCGAGCGCCAGGCGATAAGGATTCAGGTCGGTAATTACCACGTAGCGTGCGCCGGCATGCCGCACCACTGCGGCCGCCATGATTCCGATAGGCCCAGCGCCGGTGATCAGAACATCCTCGCCCAGCACCGGAAAAGAAAGTGCCGTGTGTACCGCATTGCCAAACGGATCAAAGATGGCCGCGATCTCCCGCTTGATCTTCGGATCGTGCCGCCAGATATTCGACATCGGCAGCACGATGTACTCGGCAAACGCGCCCGGCCGATTCACTCCCACGCCCTGAGTGTGAGCGCAAAGATGCCGCCGGCCCGCCAGGCAATTCCGGCAGCGCCCGCAGGTCACATGCCCCTCGCCGCTCACCAATTCTCCCGGATGAAAGTCAGAAACATTCGCGCCCACCGACACAATCTCGCCGACAAATTCGTGCCCGATCACCATCGGCACCGGAATCGTAGACTTTGCCCACTCATCCCATTCGTAAATGTGAAGATCGGTGCCGCAGATGCCGGTAAACAGCACCCGCACTTTAACTTCATTCATGCCTGGCTCAGGCTCAGAAACATCGTCAAGCCACAGGCCGCGCTTACTTTTGGATTTAACCAGAGCTTTCATGGATGATCTTTCAAACACAGTCCTTCCGACAAGAAGCCTTCAGTATCTGTTGCCGACCCGCGTCAGCTATCTTAACTGACCACGCAGGCCTTGAGTTTTACCCGAACCAACCTCGCAGGTTCGGCTGATTGTAAAGTTACGTCTTCTTAAAAATAAATCCAAGATTTCATAGAGAAGAGCACCGTGAAACGTCTAAAGTATTGATTTCCGGGAACCACCTTGATGGCACTTTCGTGGTGTCCCGATTGCAGCGAAATCAGGCAAATGGGCGATCAGGTCACTACGCGCCTTATCGGAGGAATGTCAGTGTTGTTGTCCTTGACGGGGATTTTGGAGTACATTCCTTGGCGCGATCCTGACCCACCGGTTTCCATGCCCAGAAAAATTCACGACTAGAAAGGATGGTCGATATGAATTTCCGCGAACACCTATCGATGTTCATCAGCATTTTGATGTTGACCGCACTTACTGTAGTTGGATTATCCTCAACCATCTCCGCACAGACAACAATCTCTACCGGCAGTATTCAAGGAACCATCACAGACCAAAGTGGCGCTCTAGTATCGGGCGCTAAAGTCACGATCAGCAACAAGGGCACCGGCCAGACCTTTTCCGTCACTACTACCTCCACAGGTACCTATGCGTCCGGTGCACTCAACCCTGGCGAATATATGGTGAGGGTCGAGGCACAAGGTTTCAAGACCTCGCAGACCCCGGTAACAGTTCAGGTCAACGTAACGTCATCCGCAAACCTCAAGCTGACCGTGGGACAAGAAAGCGAAATCGTTGAGGTTCAAGGCTCCGAGGTGGCAGTCAACACAGAACAGGCAACAGTGCAGGGAATTCTTACCGCGCAACAGATCGAGAATCTTCCGATTAACGGCCGCAATTTCCTCGACCTCGCGCAGCTTGAACCCGGCGTTCAAATCCAAGACGGCGGAACTTTTGACCCCACCAAGAACGGTTTCTCGTCAGTTTCTTTCGGCGGACGATTTGGGCGTACCGCACGGATTGAACTTGATGGCTTGGACATAAGCGACGAGACGGTCGGCACAACAACCATGAATGTTCCCCTTTCCGCAATCGAAGAGGCCTCGTTACAGCAATCTTCCTTGGATTTATCGACCGAATTGACCTCCTCGGGATCCGTCAGTTTGAACACCAAGTCAGGCACCAACGGCGTTCACGGAGACGCGTTTTACTACTTCCGCGATCAGAGTCTGAATGCGGCCCTTCCAGGAGATTCCACGAACCCTTTCCAAAGAAACCAGTTTGGAGGCAGTCTCGGCGGCCCCATTCTTAAAGACAAGCTTTTCTTCTTTCTAAGCGGTGAGCGCAACAAACAAGATTTGCTCGATCCCGTCATTCCGGCGGGTTCTTTTTCCAGTCTAACGGGTAGTTTCAACTCGCCATTCCGCGAGACCCAGGCAGATGGACGGTTAGATTACCAGGTCAGCCGCTTCAAAATTTTCTATCGCTTCGTGTTTGACCAGAATCGTAGCGTGCTTCCATTCATTCCCAACTCGTTCCAGCCCTTTGCCAACGTAAATCACGCTCGTGATCACGCCGTCGGTGTTGATTTCAATACCGGCAGGTTCACCCACAGTATTCGCTTCGGATACCACAAATTCCAGAACGGTATTACCGATGCCGTTACCGGCTCGACCATCTTTGACCCAGCGCCCGGCCTTGAATTGTCAATCGGCGGCGACCCGAATTGCCTAACCGCGGGCTTGGATCCTTTCTGCTCCGGTCCCAATTTCCTCGCGCCTCAAGCAACCATGCAATCGAACCACCAGCTCAAGTATGACGGCAGCGCGCCGTGGAAAAATCACATCTTCCGTTACGGTTTTGGATGGGACCATTTGCACGGCGGCGGATTTGCTGAATTTCTTGGTTTGGGACCTGCGGTCAACTCGCCCAGCACCGCGACCCCGTTCAACGTGTTTCCCGGAGGCGCCGCCAATCCCCTGAACTACCCGGTCACGACCGTTGCCATGGGGAATGGCGAAGGCTTTTCAACAACCCAGTCGGCATTCGGATTTCCCGGCGGCGGACAAGGCCCGGACAATCGAATCTCCTGGTATTTCGGGGATTCGTGGAAAGCGAGATCGAATCTGACTGTGACTTATGGAGTTCGATATGTGCGCGACACCGGTCGAACTGATAGCAACCTGGGGCCGCTTCCAGTTCTTAACCAGCTCAGCCCCGGTTTGGGCAACACTGTAAACCAACCGAATAATAACTTCGGGCCCCAAGTCGGTCTTACATGGGATCCGACCAAAAAGGGCAAGACGGTCTTCCGGGCAGGCATCGGGTTGTACTACGAAAATTCAATTTGGAATAACAATCTGTTTGATCCACCAGGCCGACTGGCAAGCGGATTGTTCCTCTCAACCCAAAATGCTTGCACCAATGGTTCTGCCGTAACGTATACGTTGCCCGGCCAAACCACTCCAATTTCTCCAGGAACAGCATTTTGCGGACAGCCCATCGGCAGCGTAGTTCAACAGATTGTGGCCGCGCAAAAACAGTATCAGGCTGCCACAGTCGCAGCCGGACCCGCCGTCAATCCTGTCTACATGGGCAACGCACTCACCGACGGCATAGACATCACCGGAACATCCTTGTTCGCTCCGAACTACGTGACTCCGCGTTCGGTGCAAATGAATTTCGGCGTTCAGCACGAAATTCGACGCGGCATGGTACTTACTGCGGACTACCTGCGTAATGTCGCGACGCACAATCTTTTGACGGTGGACGCAAATCACGTGGGCGATTCGAGACATCCCAACATTGCGGCTGCACAGGCTGCCATCGCAGCGACCCTGACTAATTGCGGGCAGGCTCTGCCTACAATAGCAAAGTCTTATAATTTTCCTTGTCCCACAGATCCGGCGAATGGAACGACTGACATCATAAATGGCACACCCACGTGGAAGCCTCGCCCCGCCACGATTTCCGATTATGCGGAGGCAAAGACAAATCCCGCAGGCGTTCCGATTTCAGGAGGCCTCGACTCTGGATATTCAAGTCTCTCCGGGTTCCCCGCCGCCTTTACCTGCGACCCGACTGGGACCACGTGCTTGACGCCCAATAACGGTGCCGCTTTCCCAGGCATGAACCCGAACTTCGGTGCCGTCCAGTTGCTTTACCCGATCGGCCGCTCCGTTTATAACGGCCTGCAAATGTCTCTTAAGCAGGATGTGCAAAATCCGTTTCGGGGCACGAAGTTGCTCAACCTGCAGGTTTCGTACGCATATTCCCGGTACGTGTCAACCGCGCGGGACAACGACTTCATTAATTTTTCTCAAGACAATAACGACCCGACGCGTTACATCGGTCCGAACGGCCTCGATCGTACCCACCAGCTGTCCTTTGGCGGCTACATGAACCTGGTAAAAAACTTTCAGATGACCTTTGCCGCCCACTTCAGCAGCCCGTTGCCTTCTAACGTCACATTGCCGGTCAGCGGCGCGCCTGGCGGCATCTTCCAAACTGATATCACCGGCGACGGAACTGGAGATGGTAGCTTCGGCTCGAACGGAGGAGCTGGAGACCTGCTGCCTGGAACCAACGTGGGCGGTTTTGGCCGCAGCTTTGGAGTCAGCGGTCTCAACCAGAAGATCACCAACTTTAATAACACCATGGTTGGGCAAGCCACGCCGGCCGGCCAAGTGCTTATCAACAATGGTCTGATGACTCTCAGCGACCTTCAATCACTGGGAGGTGTAATCGGCGGGAGTACCCCGACAGCCAGTCAGCCCTTCGGACCCCTCGCCCTCGCGCCTCCGGGAGCGATCGGCCAGGCATGGCTCAAGACCTTTGACTTCGGTTTGAACTGGGCCTTCAAAATCAAGGAGAGCGTTGAACTGCGTCCCGGGATTACATTCTTCAACGTTTTTAACTTCGCGAACTTTGATGGTGCCGGTGTTCCATTCAGCAACATTCTGGATGGAACTCAAGGATCGCCAAATGGGACCACCAATCCGCAACCGAACGCATTGCGCCTCGGCCTGGGTTCGGGAGTAAATGCGCTCGGCGCCCCTCGTCAAATTGAGTTCACTCTAAAACTGAATTTTTAAGTCTTCACAAAGCATGCGGCCGTCGCTCTCAGAGCGGCGGTCGTTCTAATTGCGGCATAATCGGTCTCTTGTACAATTTCCCAATGCCTTTCTCTGACTCCTCCTCCCCGCAAAAATCCAAGTCTCCGCCGCCGGAGACCACCAACCAGGAAGCCGCCCACCTGAAGAGTTTGGTTGAAAAAAAGCAGCCGGTCTCAATCAAATTGGTCGATGGGGAGGTGGTCAACGGGTGGATCGAATACTACGACCGCAACATGCTTCGCCTGACTCGCGAAGGCAAGCCGAATCTTTTTATCTTCAAGAACCAGATTGCATATGTCGCGGAGTGACGTTCGCAGTTAGCCATCAGCTTTCAGCCCTCAGCTAATAAATCAAAGATCCGCCCAGTCTCAACATCAGAAGTGCCGCGCTAACTCCGCAAAGTTTGTCAGCACCAGCAATCTCGCCGGCGGCTTCGCCTCGGCCAAATCTTCGTGCTCCAGCACCCAGGTTTCATCATGTGGAACAAATACAGCGTTAAGGCCGGCCTCAAGAGCCGGATTAATATCAGACTTTGGGCTGTTGCCAATCATCCATGTCCTCTCGCCGGCCAGCCGATGCCGGCTGATAATTTTCTCGTACGTCAAAGCATTTTTTTCCGGCACGATTTCAACCTCTTGAAAAAAATGCTTCACTCCTGAGCGCTCCACTTTCCCCGACTGCTCCGGGAAATTTCCTTTCGTTACCAGAATCAATTGATGTCGGCTTCGAAGATACTCAAGTGTTTCTGCGACTCGCGGCAGCATTTGCACCGGTTGCTCGGCGATGGTGCGGGCAAATCCATGGATCGTCTCATGCAGCGCGGGAGTGATCGGCTCAACTGACAGGTGCTCAAACGTCTTAACCAGAGAGTGCGTGAAACTCGGCAACCCATAGCCATGGGTGACGATACACTCGCGTTCGACATCGTTCAGGATCTCGCGAATTTCAGCCGGCGACCTTTCGCGATGATTTAAAAAAGAAATGAAGTCCGCGATCGCGCGCTCAAAATAAATATTGTTTTCCCACAGCGTATCGTCGGCGTCGATCAGAAGAGTTTGGGGATCATCTGGCGTCAAACTGGTCACGCAATCATGATATCGAGTTGGTTAGAGCTTGCGCGCCCGTTCCACCGGTTCTGGTCGCATTGGCGACATTTTTCAGCCTTGTTAAATAAACAACTAGTTGATAGACTAGTTGTTATGAAAACAGTTGGTGCTTTCGAGGCGAAAACCCACCTGGCCCAGCTACTTCAAGAGGCTTCAGAGGGCGAAACCATCCTGATCACGCGTCGCGGAATTCCTGTTGCAAAGCTGGTGACGGCTACGCAACCCGAAAAACAAGACCTGAAAGAAGTTGTTCGCAACCTGCGAAATATTCGCAAGCGGGCCCGCCTCAAAGGGACAACGTTACGCGAGCTGATCGATGAAGGCCGACGCTATTAATCGCTTGGTGCTGGACGCATCCGTGGCCTTGGCCTGGTGCTTTCCTGACCAAAGCACCCCCGGCGCGGAAAAGCTGCTTGATTTAATGGCTGACGGGGGGAAGGCGATTGTTCCGGCGATCTGGCCGTTTGAGATAGCGAACGCTCTGCTCACCGCCGAAAGACGAAAGTGTCTTTCGACGGCACAAGTCACGGCTGCATTGAGGAACCTTACTCTACTGCCCATCATCGTGGACACGATGCAAGTAGAGTCGGTTTTCGGGGACGTTCTTGCGGTAGCTCGGCAAGGGCAATTGACTGAATACTATGCAGCTTACCTTGAGCTGGCCCTGCGTGAGGCCTTACCTTTAGCCACCCTCGACGATCAACTCCGGCGCGCCGCACGCCGCGCAGGTATCAGCGTAGTCGCCTAGCCGTACGAATGGCCTTATTCCACGAACTCAACCTGCGGCTCAATCGAAATAATTCCGTCGCGATAGCCTGTTTCGAGCAGACGCCGAATCGCTTCTTTCCCATCTGCACCGTAGTCTAAGGTCCGTTCATTCACGTACATGCCAACAAAGCGGTCGGCCAGCCGCGGATCGAGGTCGCGGGCAAACTGCATGGCATATTGCAACGCCTGTTCGCGATGGTCGAGGGCATATTGAATGCTGTCGCGCAGCGCATTCGAAACGCTTGAAATCAGCTCGGGTCCCAGACTCCGGCGTATCGCGTTGCCGCCCAGCGGCAGCGGTAGCCCAGTAGTTTGCAGCCACCATTTTCCCAGATCAAGAATCCGGTACAGCCCTGAGCGGTCATAAGTCAGCTGGCCCTCATGAATAATCAGACCGGCCTCGTACTTTCCTTCCAGAACCTGCGGAATGATCTGGTCGAAGGGAACAACTTCGGTTTCAATCTGTGGAGCAAACAATTTCAACGCCAGATAAGCAGTCGTGAGTTCACCGGGTACCGCTATCTTCTTCTGTTTAATTTCGCTTTCCGAAAAGGCTCGCGGCGCCACAATCATCGGCCCGTAACCTTCGCCCACGCTCCCGCCGCAAGTCATTAGTGCATAAGTTTTCTGAAGATATGGATAAGCATGAAAAGAAATTGCGGTCACGTCGTACTCGCCGTCGCCTTGCATCGCCTTCTGATTGAGACTCTGAATGTCAGACAGCGTATGCGTGAACCGCAGGCCCGGAACCTGCACCTTGTTGGTCGCGAGTCCGTAAAACATGAAGGCGTCGTCGGAATCGGGGCTATGGGCGATTGTTATTTCGCGAGTGCTGACGGCGGTGAGGCTGGACACTTAGGCTTCTCCGTAAGGTGGTGAACTATGAGCGAATCAGTCTCGCGTGCTGAGAGCCTGCCAGCCGCGAACTGCTCCGGCGGCGAACATGATCTTCAGAATTTCCGCAGCAACAAACCAGTAGAGCCCGAAGCTGAGCGCCTTCGCAAAAGAATGCGTATAGACGTACAGCCATGAGATCCCAAACGCGAATAGCAACACTTCGCCGGCCAGGCAAGCCAAAGCGGCGCGCGTGAAAGCCGGCTTGCCGCGCTCGAAGATATATCCCGTAAGCGCTGCGACGAATGGATATGCGATTAGGTATCCGCCCGTAGGACCGAGAATTTGCGCAATGCCACCGAACCCATGTGGGCTGAACACCGGCATTCCCATTGCGCCTTCTGCCAGATAAAGCGCGAGCGCCGCAAATCCGCGACGGCTGCCAAGCGCCAGCCCAACCAGCAAGACTCCTAAGTTTTGCACTGTCAGCGGCACCGGCGTCCCCGGCAGCGGAATATAAATGCGTGCGCACAGCGCCACAAAGAGGCTTGCGCTTATCACAATTGCAATCTGCGTTGCAATCTCAAGTGCGCGGCTACGCGGGCTCGCAACCTGTGTTGCTGACAATGACATTCGTCTCACCTTTCCTATGTGCTAACGTGATCTTCGGGTCCGGGCTCAGTGTCATGAGGCAGGTTGGCAGCCCTTTTTAGACGCTTACGCACCTGAATGTACGCAGACAAGGCGGCCCAAACCACAGCCCCGGCGGCAATCGCAACGATCAGAAACCACCAGATCATCCGCACGATGCTTTAGGATACCAAAAACGCAAGCTCGGCTGGGTCGAGAATCATTAGGCTTCTCAGTACTTCCTGGGTTTTGGGAAAGCAAAAAGTCGAGCAGAAAGATGAGAAAAAAAGCTTTTAATCGCAAAGAACGTAAACAAATACCCGCAAAGTGCGCAGAGAAGAGCGGCTAGCATACAAATCTTCACTAGCTGAGACGTGGAATCAGAACGCGAGTTGCAGGAAAGACAGAGACTAATGCAAGTTATTTCTCTGCGCACTTTGCGGGTATTTCTTTACGTTCTTTGCGATTAAAGATCTTCAGCTCACCTTACTTCCCGGACATCAGCCTTTCGATCTCATCGGGCGCCTGAGGCAACGCTTCTGTCAATCTAATCAGCTTGCCGCTGTTGTCCACGTAAAACATATCTTCAATGCGAACGCCGATCTTTTCCTCAGGAATGTATATCCCCGGCTCGATGGTGAACACCATCCCCGGTCCGAGCGGCACCGAATAGTCGCCAGGATCATGAACGTTCAAGCCGACGTAGTGTCCAAGTCCATGGAAAAAATATTTGCCGAGAGCCTGGCCGTGCAGATCTTTCCCATGGGAATTGATGTAATTCATTGCGACGTCCTGGAGAGAGTTCGACTGATTGCGTTGTAAGTGCGACACTCCCGACTGGAAAGCGGCAATCGCGGCTTTTTGCGCGCCCAAAACAATCTCGTAAATCTCCCGTTGCCGCGCGCTAAACTTTCCCGACGTCGGCACCGTTCGAGTGATGTCAGACGCGTAAAGCGAATATTCGCCGGCAGCATCCATCAGCACCAAATCGCCGTTCTGAATAGTTCCGGAGTCATCGGAATAGTGAAGGACAGTCGAATTAAGACCCGAACCCACGATGGGCGCGTACGCCGGACGCTCGCACCCGCGCTTGCCCCACTCATACTGCAGCAGAGCGGAGATTTCTCGTTCTCTTACTCCAGCCTTAATCGCTTTAATCGCCGCTATTTGCGCGGCCGCTGAGGCATCCGTGGCCTTGCGGATCAATTCCACTTCGCCCGCATCTTTCACGGTGCGTAACGAACCAAGCAACGGCCTGATGTCGTCGTACGATGTACCCACCGGAAACGCATTTGCAGTTTGCAGCCATTGCAGCGGTACTTTCGAATTGGAATCTTCGCCGGTTGCGGGCACGTCGGTGTAGATTTTGCTACGTCCGGAAAGCAGTTTCACCAACTCATCGCGCAAATTGTCGAGCGATTCGACTCGTTCAAAGCCCGTGATCTGAGCGGCTTTCTGATCATCCGGACCAAGCTTCGGGCCCGTCCATTGCTCCTGAGAATAGTTACGCTTGGGAAGAAAAAGAATTTCTGTATACGGACGCGCAGGATTGTTGTTGGCCGCGGCACGCTCCGCCACAATCAGAAGAGCGGCCCCGGGTTCGGGCCAGCCGGTCAAATAATAGAAGTTATCATCCGGGCGATAGCCGTAAAGATCGTTCGGACCTTCAGCTTCAGGCGGCGCAAAAACCAGGGCCACATTGCCATCCAGCCTTGCACCAAGTTTCACGCGGCGAGCGTGATAGTCGGCTGAATCCTGACGATCTAAAGCCGTCGAACTTAAAGACGCGGCGCACAAAAAAATTAAGCCGACCAAAATCTTTCGCATCATTATCATCTTCTTCTATTTCCCCGAAATGGATTTGCTGGCTTCAATGAACGCGTCGACGTTGCTCTTGTCCACCAGCGCCGATCCGGTATCAACGAACGCCGGTACCGGGGCAAAGCTGTCGTGTGCCCAATCTGTGTCCAGCGACTTCAGCGGCTGGTGATGCAGGTTGTCGAGCATCGTCAGGCCGATATACGCCATTGTGTACGGCTTCTGAGAAATGGTGGCGGCGATCACGCCTTTCTGGATCCATTGCAGCGTGTCAGGATCGGTATCCATCGCAATGATGGTGCGGTTCTTGACTTTATAATCGTTCAGCACCCCTGCGACTTCTTTTCCGGACAAGGCTTCTAAACACACAAATGCGTCGATGTGTTCCTTTTTGTCATTGGCCAGAAATTGCGTCGTGTTGTCATACGCAATGCGAGGGTCGCCCTTGATGTCCACAATGTGAGACAGCTTTATGCCTGGAGAATTGTCCAGCGCAGCCTTGTATCCCTGGAGCCTTTCATTCAGATTCGACTGCGAGGGCATGGTGTACACCACCACCGTGCCTTTGCCCTTGAGTTCCTGTGCCAGTCGCTTTCCGCCGGTGAGTCCCGCTTGGTAATTATTGGTGCCAATAAAGAACAGGCGTTTGCTGGATGGAGCATCAGAGTCGATGGTGATGACTGGAATCCCCGCCGCAATGGCCTCGTCGATCGAGTCCTTGATCACGGCCGGGTCGGCGACCGATACCAGAATGCCCGACGGCTTTTTCTGGATGATAGCCTCGAAAGTGGTGTGTTCCGCCCCTGGATCATAGGTATCCGGTCCGTTAAACGCGTATGCGACGCCCAGCCGCCCGCCCGCCTGGCTGAACCCTGCTGATGCGCTTTGCCAGTAAGGCACTTTGACGTTCGTGGAAATTAAAATGTAAGTCTCGCCGCTGTGCCCGTTTCCGCAACTCGGTAGCACAACCAGCAAAGTCGCCAAAAAAATCGAAAGAGCCAGACTGCGGTAGCTCATGAGGTCCTCCTCAAGAATGCAATGGAAGCGAAACGCATTCTAACTCTGCGCTGCTGAAATGAAAAGAAACACCTGCCGACGAGCGGTTTATGGCATGAGAAAAATAAAGCTCTTAAGCGCAGAGAACGCGGAGAAAAGCCAGAGTTCGCAGAGAAAATCTAAGCAATTCGCCTTTCTCTGCGATCTCAACGCTTTACTCTGCGAACTCTGCGGTTAAAGGCTTTTCAGCTTTCAGACGCCAACCGGAAAAGGTTTAGAGTGATTTTCGGAAGCGCTCAAAGTCAATCCTGCAAAACGACCTTGCAGCAAGGACATCAAACCCGTGTACCAATAACCGACTACGAAGAGTAATAGAAACGGCACGGTTAGATAATTTTCGTTCTGCACGGCATAAACGACGGTAAGCGCGAAGTAGCCGCCGATCAGGATTTCGACCCATGGCACCCACCCCAGGCGCTTGCGATATTTAGCTGCTCGGAGTTTATCTTTTCTAGATTCCACGCGATATTTCGGCGTGCGCGCGAACGCGGTTTGCCTCCCGACCAACGCTTCGATCACCGCAATCGTATTGGTTACGGTGAGCCCGATTCCGAGCGCCATCAAAAACGGCAAGTACAGTAAGGCTCGCGGCCACGTCTTCGGGAAAAGTTCGCGCTGTGATACCAGGTAAAAACTAGAAATCGAAAACGTCGACGCCAAAAATAGGGGCACGTCGATGTAGAGCATCTGAAACCAGCCCTGGTAAAAGCGAATAACCATCGCCGGCAGCAGTAGGACCGACAGAACCACCATCAGCGGATAACTCAAATTTGCGGTCAGGTGATACCAGGACTCAAGCTTGACCTTAAAAGGCTGATTGCTCTCAAGTACGCGCGGCAGAATCTTCTTTCCGGTTTGAATCAGGCCCTTGGCCCAGCGCGCCTGTTGGGTCTTGAACGCTGTCATCTCCACCGGAAGTTCAGCCGGACACTCTACGTCTTGCAGATAAATAAATTTCCATCCCTTGAGTTGTGCCCGATACGAGAGATCGGTATCTTCGGTAAGGGTGTCGTGTTCCCATCCGCCGGCAGCCTCAATCGCGGCGCGCCTCCACACCCCGGCGGTCCCGTTGAAGTTGAAGAACACGTTGCTGCGTGCACGCCCGGAATGCTCCAGAACGAAATGGCCATCTAACAGAATGGCCTCAACCTCAGTCAGAAAAGAATAATGGCGGTTGATATGCGTCCAGCGGGTCTGCACCATGCCAATGTTTTCGGCGGTGAAATGATGAATCGTGCGCTGCAGAAAATCTGGCGGCGGAACAAAATCGGCGTCGAAGATGGTGATAAATTCCCCAGTAGCAGACTTCATCCCCTCATGCAGCGCGCCCGCCTTGAATCCCGCGCGATTCATGCGATGGTGATAAGTGACCGGATACCCCTGGGCGGCATAATGCTCCACCAGTTCGCGGGCTACAGCGACCGTCTCATCCGTGGAATCGTCGAGCACTTGTATGTCCAATTTTTCCCGCGGGTAATCCAGCCGGCAAACCGCCTGCAACAAACGGTCGATCACGAACTGTTCGTTGAAAATCGGCAACTGAACAGTCACGCGCGGCAGCTCAGAAAACTTCTGCGCCGGTTCGGTCGTACGGTTTTTCTTGTTGCGATAGTAAAGATAAACCAGCGTGTAGCGATGGATTCCATAACTGGCAAGCAGTACCAGCACCACGAAATAAGGGATGAGCAGCGCCATATCGAATGCATTGGCGTGGTAAATGCCCTTGAATGTAGTGTCAAAAAAATGCTGACGGACGTATTGCGAAAGCCCATGCTGGGCAAGGAAAACGGCCAGAAATGCTGGTGCAGGCAGCATCTTTCAGAGGAGGACAGCAACCAGAAGAACACGACTACAGCTGGAGCATTGATTGTACTAAAACTTTGGCGGATAGAACTGGAGGCAACGCGCCGCATCTCTCGCAAAGTTGTGCAACCTTACCTTGATGATCACGAATGATTCATTGAGAAATTTACAATTATCAAGGCCGCCATCGGATAAAATGACGCGTCTTACCCGCGACAAATGACATGGCCAATCGGGCGGCAATAACCGCGATCCGCAAATGAGCGGTCAAAACAAAATCCGGTTGATCGTTGTCTGCCTCGTGCTTGTTTTTGTGATCGCTGCTGCATGGCTGTTAGCTCGAGGCTTTCGCGCAACCACGGAACCGTCGCGGCTGGAGCGGGTGATCGCGCGTAGTGTGAGAAATTTTGCAATTCCACGTGCCGCCCGGCGCGAAAACAATCCTCTGCAAATTTCAGCTGATAACCTGCAAACTGGGCGCGAGATTTTTCTGGCGCGCTGCGCGAATTGTCACGGCATCGACGGTAGCGGGACCACTCCGGTTGGCCGAAGCCTTTATCCGCGCGTGCCCGATCTTCGTTCGCGTCAAACTCAAAACTTGAGCGATGGCGAAATTCATTACATCATTGAAAATGGCGTGCAACTCACCGGCATGCCCGCCTGGGGCAGTCCTCACCAGCAGACAGACGACCTTTGGCAGTTGGTAATTTTCATCCGCGACCTCCGGCCCCTCACAAAAGCAGAACAAACCCAACAGACCGCAATCAGTTCAGCGCATTACGTAGGATCCCACGCTTGCGCGAAGTGTCACGCGGATGTTTACGACCGCTGGAAGAAGACGCCGATGGCGAATATTGTCCGCGATCCGCGCCAGCACCCAGACGCAATCATTCCTGACCTTGCGACCAACACCGTGGCAAAATTCTCCCGCGAGCAGGTCGCGTTCGTTTACGGAAGCCTCTGGAAGCAGCGTTACTTCACCAAAGTGGGCGACGATTATTACCCGCTGCCCGTGCAATGGGAAATCAAAAACCATGCCTGGAGTAAATATTTCGTAAAACCCGGCACTGACTGGTGGGCGCAATATTATCCGCCTGACAATATGCAGCGCCCGACTGGCCCCACGTGCGACGGTTGCCACTCGGTTGGATACGACATTCACACCAAGCAGGTTGCCGAGTGGAACGTCGGCTGCGAGCGCTGTCATGGTCCGGGTAGCGAACATGCGGCGCAGCCAACTCGTGCCAACATATTCGATCCCTCGCACACGAATTACGTCGCCGCCACTGACACCTGCATTCAATGCCACTCGCAAGGTCGTCCGTTAACAGTTCCGATAGAAGAGAAGTACTACGATTGGCCGGTTGGCTATCAGGTTGGCGGCAGGCTGCAGGATTACTGGAAATTAGAAGAGCGCTCGCTGGGCACGACTGATTTTTATTATTTCCCCGACGGCACTGCGCACAAAAACCGCATGCAGGGGAACGACTTTGTTCAAAGCGTTATGTATCGCCGGGGAATCACCTGCTTCAGTTGCCACGATGTCCACGGCACCGACAATTACGCCCAACTCATCAAGCCGGCAGACAAACTCTGTTTAGATTGCCACGGCCCGCTTTCTCCAAATGGCCCGCGCACAGCCACGCTCGAAGAACACACCCATCACAAAAAAGATTCTCCAGGAAGCCAGTGCATCGCTTGTCATATGCCGCAGATCGAAACCGAAGGTCCGCCGAACACCTTCGTGCACGCGCACACCTTCCGCTTCGTTACGCCGCAAATGACCGACAAGTACAAAATTCCCAACCCGTGCACCTCCTGCCATAACGATAAATCCACGACTTGGGCAACCGAGACCATGCGGCATTGGCCGGAACGCTCACCGTGGCGGCTGCAATAAGCGCTAATCGCCGAATCGCACCGCGGCGCGGGCTTTCGCTTTAGCAGCTTCTTCTTCGCGATTCTTAGGCGGCGCGGTGGTTTCGAGCGAACGCAGCAGCCGGTTCGAAGCCGCTGCCACTTCATCGATTGCCGCCATGAAAGCCGGCTCATTGGCTTTTGAAGGTTTGCTGAATCCGCTGATCTTTCTTACGAATTGCAGCGATGCCGCCCGAATCTCTTCCTCCGTGACTGGCGGATCGAAGTTGAAGAGCATTTTTATATTTCTACACATGCCTCTATTATGCCTTCGCATCGACAAGAGTGCATGTCAGTCTGTGCAGCGCGCGAGAACAAAATGGGCAGCAGCTCGGCGCAGGATGGCAAGCGCCGCTTAGGCGACCGGCGCCGGCTTGCGAAGTTTTTCCCACCACACTTTGGGGTCGGTAGGACGCTCGAGCATCGTCGACAATTCTTGCTTAATTTCCCGCAAGCGATTGGTGCGGGTTTCGAGCGCCGATTGATCAAGCGGGCCGTGCTCGCTCTTGTTGGAATACTTAGCGTTCATGTTTCGGAGGTCGGTGATTTCCTGGCGAAGGTTCGAGAGGTGTTCAGCGATATAAGTCATCTCCTTAATCATACGCTGTATTCCTGAATATCACTATTTTCCCCAGACCAAGAGACATAGCCCTAATGCCGAATCTGCACGCTCAATGTGCGCCAATAGCCAATGTCCACGGTTACGAAGATATAGTCACGCGATGTTATCCTTCCCGATCATGGCATTGCGTGCTGACGATCCTTACAACCTGCAACGCTTTGTCGATGCTCAGGAATCCATCATCGCCGGAGTAATCACAGAACTCAGACAAGGCCGCAAACGCGGCCACTGGATCTGGTTTATCTTTCCTCAGCTCAAAGGCCTCGGCCACAGCGCGAATTCTGAATTCTTCGGAATTGCTTCTATGCAAGAAGCCGCTGCTTACCTCGAACACCCTATCCTCGGCTCTCGCTTGATTGAATGTACTCGACTGGTGAACGCCGTCGAAGGCCGTTCCGCTGAAGCTATCTTCGGCGAAATCGACGCCATGAAATTCCGATCATCGATGACCCTGTTCGCGCAAGCCACGCAGGACAATCAGATTTTCATCGCCGCGTTGAGCAAATATTTCGCCGGCGAATTCGACCCGCTGACGATCGCCCGTTTGCCTCAACAAAATTCGGTGGGATAACTATCGAGGGTGCCCCACCCTATGCGGTTTTCGTAGGGTGGGGATTTTGACTTTAAAACTATCTCTTCTCCCTCACCTCGCCCCCCGCCACCACCTTCGACGAGCTCCCAAACTTTTTGTAATCGCGAAAACTCTGCTCCAAATCCACGTCGAAATTCTTGACCAGCCCCAGCCTCACATCGATCTTCGCCGTCACATGCGCCGGCAGCCAGACTTCGTCATTCACTCGCGTCTGCTCCAGCATCAGCCGCGAGCCTTTGTGAAATCGCGCCAGAAACAGGCCCCATGAAATCGTGTCCAGACATTCCACATCCATCTTCGCCAGCTGCAGATCGGCTTTGTCGACCCACACCCGTCCGTGAAATTTCGAAAGAAACTTTCCTTCTTTAATATGCGGCACATATCCCGGACGCGGCTCGCCATCGATCACCCACGCCTCGCGCCCGCCAACCGGCTCCGTCCCGATCAGCTTAAAGTTGTAAGCGTCAGCCACTTCAGTTACGAACTTGCGGCCGTCTTCGCGGTCTTTCGCTTCATGTTCTTCACGTTTCCTGCGCGCGCCCTCTGACTCGTTCTTGCGCCTATCGATGATCTTCTGGATCTTCTCGTCTTCCTTGGCGGCATCTTTTGGCGAGAGCGGCTTGTCATCTTTTTCGGTCAGCCGTTCCACTTGCTCACCGTAAATTTCCAGGACCTCAAAAGTTTTCACCTCGCTCGATTTAATTTCTCCCTTGCCATTCACCGAATTCTGCACCTGCCGCTCGATGTATGTGTAATTGCGCAGCCGCTTTTCGTTCTCGATATCTTTTTCCGCGACAACCCGAAACAACGCCTGCATCTGCGCCTGCGACAGCGATCCATTCGCGTCAGGCGTAAGGTCAAGGGCCGGCCTGGCGGAATTAGTTGACGCTTGCTGCGCAATTGCAGAAAGAGAAAGAAAAAGCAGCAACAACAGCGCGAGTCGGGAAAAAATCATGACCTACGATAACCCGTCTGGCTAATCGAAGTTGTCTCTGCGGGTGCCCGATCCTTGTCCCGGGTGCCCCATCCTTCCCCGATTTTTGGGGAGGGTGGGGATTTTGAATTTCATTTCTCTTGCCGTTATTTCGGCAGGGTGGCGCATTCAAGCCCGGTTTTGGCTTGAGTGGGGATGTTCACATCTCCCCAACTCTGTCATTCCGACCGCAGCAGACTACCGCGAGAGCGGCAGTCTGCGGAGTGGAGGAACCTTGTGTTTAAAGTCTGCGGATGGGCGCAATCGGTTCGAAGAGGCAAAACGAAAAACACGAAAGCGCAGACAGTGGCCCGCTCAAGCCGGTGTTTGGGTTGAATGGGATCTGAGAGTGGATTCGTTTGAATCACCGCGGGCAGCCCATCGTCTTAGCTAGGTCATTCAAGTCTTCTCCTTGGTAGACTACACGCCGCAACGTGCGGGGGAACCATTTTCCTGCTGCCAGCGTCCAATCTCGTATGCGCTTCGCGTTCTTGCCGCTGTCCTCGCTCTTGCTCCTATCAGCGACGGCCGCGCAAGTTTCGCCTTTGTCCACGCAAAACCAAGCCCCTCCACTTGGCAGCGTCTCCGGAGAGGTGTTGCAGTCCCCAGGCGGAATGCCAGTCGGTAAGGTGATGGTGTCATTGCTTTCAGACGGGCGCATGGAATTCTCTTTCGCACGCCGCGACCCAAACACGCCATCTGGGCTCACCGACGCGGAAGGCCATTTCCGGATCGACGGTGTGCCTGCTGGCGAATACCAAGTTTCACTCGAGAAAACGGGCTTCGTTACCGGCCGCCGAACATCGCAGCAGGATTCCTCGCAACAGATTTCGCTTGCGCAGGGACAGCAACTCGACGGCTTGCTTTTCCGCGTTCTTCCGACCGGAGTGATCACGGGTAAAATAATCGACGCACAGGGCGATCCCTTGGGGCAGGTGCAGGTAGCTGCTGTCTCAATGGCAGGTATTTCAGGGGGCGCGGAGACCAACGAGCGCGGTGAGTATCGAATAGCGGGACTGAGTTCGGGCAAATACTTCGTTCTAGCGGAAGCAACGGACGCGGCTCCCCCTCCCCGGAACACCAACGAAGCGGGCAGAGTGTTTGCTCCCACCTTTTTTCCGGGAACTACGAATCGCGGTCAGGCCGTGAGCCTGGACCTGCGTCCGGGTGACGCAGCCGAGGCGTCCTTCGGTCTCATCGTAACTCGAACTTTTTCGGTACATGGGCAGGTTGCTGGGTTCCCTGGTACGTCGCGCAATGGCCAGAACCTAGGTCCGGACACAGTCACGCTGCGGCCTGGCGGGCCGCTGATCAAAAAATTTTCGGGAGAGATTAGGAAAGATGGAACGTTCGAGATTTCCGGTCTGGTTCCTGGAACTTACCATGTGAGCATCACATCGCCCGATGGACGCTCGCTTAGTCCGATTCGCGGAACTGACATTGTGGAGGTGCGCGAATCGGACGTCGACGATCTTCGCCTGGCGCCTGAGCCTTTGGGAGAGGTGCACGGCAGTGTTCGCATGGATGACAACGAGCCATTCAACTGGACGCAACTCAGTGTGTCTCTGGATTCGGACGATGACGATTACGACTCGCCCCTGTCTGTCAACGTCGCAAAGGACGGTACTTTCAAAATCAAAAGCGTTCCCCTCGGGAATTATCACGTGGTGTTGAGCGCGGGTTCCAACAATCTTCGCGACTATTTCGTGAAGGAAGTAAATGTGAATGGCGCGGATGTCGCGGAGTCAGGATTCGCTACCGGACCTGGTATCTCTATCGTTGAAGTTGTCGCCAGCGCAAGGGGTGGCACGATCGTCGGCACTGTGGTGGACGGCGATAACAAGACAGTGTCAGAGGCGCAAGTATTTTGTGCGCCAGGCGCAAGCCGCCAAAAGCGTTCCGATCTTTATCAGCAAGTTCTAACTGACCCGCGCGGCCAATTCAGCTTGCGCGGGCTTAATCCAGGGGACTATACCGTGTTCGTGCTAAATGGAGAGCCTTCTGACGTTAACGACCCTGATTTCTTCAAGGCACATGAAACTGAAGGACAAATCGTGCGCCTGAATGAAGGCGAGCAGAAAACCTTGACGCTGAAATTCTCCTGGAACAGCACCCCGTAATTCGAAGTGGGCGGGCGGCCCACCTTTACGATCTTTGAGTGCGCCATTCCCACTGAGGGTGCCCCATCCTTGCGTTTTTTGCAAGGGTGGGCGGCGATGCTGCGCGTGCTATTTGATTTTGTTATGGAGACGTGATCAAACCCACTTGGCGCCAGCATTTCCGACTCCCGCCCTTCGCCAAAAACGCAAAGGACGGGGGCTGGGTGGCCCAGGCTTTGATCTGGCATCAGCAAAATCGAGGGTGCCCCGTTCTTCGCGCCGTTTGCGAAGGGCGGGAATTGACTACGTTTGCGCAACGTGCTTCAACCATGCCATGGGGACCCACCCTTCGCGTGATCTGACAGAGGCTTCCGCGATTACCGGTATAAAAAGGCGGAAGCTTCCCGAGAGCTAACCATTCCAGGCGACCTGTGGAAAATTCTTGTCAAGCCCTCTCCAGAGCCTAATTCCGGGTAAGCTGCTCATCCTGCTCCAAATATAAAGTTCCAAAACATGGCACAATCACCCCTTTCAACCTGCTACTCTGGATATAGCAATCAGATAACTCTCAAGAGCGCGGCCATAGCCGCGCTCTTTGTGTTTTGCGGCGAATTTCAGTCCGGGTAGGGCACGGCTTCCAGCCGTGGCGATATTCCACTATCTACAACCGCGAAGCTCATTCGCTCTACAAACGAGCTTCGCAGACCACATTTTTAGGGGCCACAACTTGGGATTTTCAAAAGAAACCATCGCATCCGAACTTGAGCACACTGCCAAGCTCAGCAACAAAAGTGTCGGAGAGCTCGCTGAACTCGCTTTCATGCGTAAAGCCGCAAGCATGGGCTTCGCCGTCGCCAAACCCTGGGGAGATAACGACCGCTACGACGTCATTGTCCGCTTCGAGAAGGTGTTTTGGCGCGTGCAAGTCAAATCTGTGCTTGCATCGCAGCGGTCCGAGCATTCCTATCGAGTGAAAACCACGGGCGGCTCTCATTCAAGGTATTCCGCCGACGAGATTGATTTCCTCGTTGCCTACGTGTTTTCCAAAGACGTTTGGTACATTTTTCCAACGGAGATCATCGCCGGTCACGATTCCGTTTCTGTTCGCCCTGAATCGAAAAAGTGTCGTTTGATCAAATATCGCGAAGCCTGGGACATTATGAAATCGCCCACAGCAAGAGATCCGATCGTGCCCGACGCCACATAGGGACCGTGTGGGTCGGACACTCCTGTCCGACAAATCCCGGCCCAGACTTATCGCGCCGCAGCAGGGCAAAGAAACGGCACCACCCTGGGGCAGAAGTTGTGGCAAGCGAAGCACGCGCCCGACCCCTGTGCGCACGAAACCGCCG